>SDWH01000030.1 GCA_019550975.1 Bacteroidales bacterium SW299
CTATTGATTTGTTATTCCCTCGCTCGTCCGCGGTACCGCCGAATGCCGAAGCAAAACTGCGGAACCGCACTATCCTTGTTGTCTGTCCTCACAATTTCAATGATCTCTTTCAGCTCTCTTTAGGAAGAGAGAGCGACTACAAATGTACGGCAACATTTTCAATCTTCCAAATTTTTTCTCGTTTTTTTTCAAAAAACTCAGAAAAAAAATATCGCTACATACTTTTCAGTCATTCATTAACCGCTCTTCCTTTTCGAAAGCGAGTGCAAAGATAGACGGTCTTTTTGACATCTGCAAACATTTGAAAGACTTTTTTCAAAAAAAAAATGCTGTGCAACATAAAACGCATTGTAATACAAACTGTTAAAACAACCAGGCATCCAGAAACAAAATATTATGCAATTCCAGTCCCTACATATAATATATAGAGCGATGCAGAGCCCGTTTTAATCCCGTCAATCTACAGCCCTAAATTCTTTAGAAGCCGCCAATTTATACGCACGTCCATCCAAAACGACAGATATGTCTGATGAAGACGCATACATCCAACGGTTTCCCTTCTTCTGAAGAACGACATCGGAAGGTGTTTCAGCCTTTACACTGAAGGCGCCCGAGCGCAGCAGGGTCCCCCCTCCCATAAAACAAAGCCGAAGCGATCCGCCTTCATCCGTACGCACCAGCGAACAGACAGAACGGGCCTCCGTATCTCCCGAAGCGACAATTTCATGCGAGTCGTCCGAAGACAAGACCAAATCTGTACTTCCATCAACAAGGCACACCTTCACAGCTACCTTTCCCTTTTTCCCCGTTTCCGGGAAAGACACAGACCTGATACGCGACGGCGCACTTTGCGTGTGAGGCTCATAAACGGCTACAAACGGACGACTCCAGGCTTCACCGTTCTGGCGCGCAACAAAAGTAAGGGTCGGCTGGTCGGCCAGCACGTACGGCATGTCCTTGATCCGGCTCAGCCCTTCTGTCATCGGGCTCAATGCAGCAAATACCTCACGATCTTTCTCTCCCTTCATCCACATCGACATCGTGATATTATCTTTGTCGGGCATATTGATGGTAAAGTCAGCCCTCACGTCTTTGTCCGTCTTTGCACTTTTCTTATCATAAATGTATGAATAGGCATACAGATGCCCTCCTGCAAAAGCCAGTTCTTCAGTAGGCCGAAGATCGAGCGGGCTTCCGTCGGCAGCATTCAGCGTCATCACCTGCCCCAGATTGTGGTAGAAATAATCATGCATCCGGTCCCCTCCTTCCACTTTACGGCTTCGGAACACATCGATATAATACCCCGTCGAGTCAGACGTATTGACAATGCCATTCATCCGCGTCTGGTCGGCGTAGGTTTCAGGTTCGCGGAAATACACCTCGCTATAGGATATCGGCTGATAATCCACCTTTGCGCCCGGCTGAGGATACATGCGGCGCAATTTGAACGAATGGCAGCTTTTCATAACCGGATATGACGAAACGCCGTCAACGCAAACAGTGTTATGCGAAGGAAACTGGCTATAATACTCCAGATAATCAAGTCCCTGATACAGCGTCTTGCCAATGCCGGCATCCGGACCGAGCACGTAACCCTTGCCATAAAGCTCCATGCTGATGCCGTTGGCGTGCATGTGGTTGCCCTCGCTTGCATTGAGCGACAACATCAGACTGTTGCGCGGATGCATTCCGTTGCGCTGCACCAGCCAGCTCACGTTAGGCGCATAAAAAGCAGGCGTTACATAATCGTCAATCTTGCCCGCCTCAACGGATCCGTCAATCTCCAGCGGCTTTCCAGCGAAGAAAGAAGTCACCGCCACAGGCATATTCTTCCGCACTTCCGCCGGTTCGGACGCAGAAGGATCGAAAAGTTTCAGCATGGCAGTAAACTTGCGTTCTTCCTCCTTCTTTCCGTGCTGGCGCGCATTGGCAATCATATGCCGGAATATATCCGTACGGAGAGGTCCCGGGTGCGTGTCACCGAACCCGCATACCATCCGGTTTGGGAAAAGATACTGAGGCATCGCCTCAACCGCTTTCGGAAGCACGGGAATTTCTTCCGCGAGATCCATCTTCAGGTTGCGGTCGAAAAGATTCACGAAGCTGGCATAATCGCCCACTACCACGCTGCTGTAGCCCGGGCATTCGGCCCAAATGCCTGTGGAAGAATCAAACCCGTAGTCCGCCAGTTTTTTCAGCGACCATTGGCGGATCGACGACTTGTTAAGCAGGTAGTCAATGTAATACTGGCGGCCTTTTCTGTCGGCATAAGCCGAATCATCCTCAAGTATCAGCGCAATATTCATCACATAATGCGCCTGCAACAGGTTCCAGTTGTTATGAGGAACTCCTTTCGCTATGATGTTGTCGGCACATTTCTTGAATGCAGACGCATAAATGTCCATTCTCTCCGGATGTTTCTCTGCCAGGTAATCATACAGAAAATCATAAAGCGGAACCAGATTGTTGAGCGCATCCTCGTGAATCACCTCAAACGAAGTCATCCCCACCAGCGTCTGCTGATGTCCGTGGTTCAGATCCACCGGCACGTTTCTGTAATAAAGTCCCGAAGCATACGTGTCAAAAACCGCATCCGCAGCCTCGGCATACTTTTTCTCTCCCGTCATCCACCAAAGGAAAGCCGCATCCCGGGCAATGCCGATGATTTCATTGTTTATACTCTCGATGATTCTTCCCGTCTTGCCGATATTCACCCACTCGTATGCTTTAAGAGATGTGTTTTCGAGATACATTCCCCTGGCGTCCTCCTGATAAGGCGCAAGCTCTTCCAGCTTCGGGCGGCGATAGTTTGTTCCATGTCCGCGCGCGCCGGTAAAGACAACCGTCGGCACAGGCGCCCTGTCCCCTCCCGCATGGTCATAGAACTCCCCTCTTATATATACATCCGTGGCATGCGTGTTCCAGTACATCTGCAAGCGCGACGAGAGCCAGTCGCTGCCCTTGTCAACATACCTGTCGGTACGCTCTTTCAGACGGACAAACACCTGCTCCGCCCATTCTTCCTTCTCTATCAGTTTCTCCGTTTCTTTCTTTCCCTCTTGCGTGGTCAGGTAACGGGGATGTCCCTGAGGCAAGGAGAAAGACAAGTCAGTCTGCGCATTGAGCGCCAAGGTCAGAAACATGCTGACCATCCATGCTATTCTTCTCATATGATTTTCGTTGTTTCTATATACTACGAATAAAAGAATCCATTTACTTAGAAACTGTTTTGAATTTCTCCAAAAAGTTTTTCTTGGCTTGATGTGTTCGTTTTCGTGTGTGCTTTGGGCTATTTTTGGGTCTTTTCCGCTTCTGTTCTTCGTCAGATAGCCCGCTATCTTCCTCATCACACAAACGGAAATGCCTCAAAAACTCATCCCAAATCAGCACACGATAGATTCAAAACAGTTTCTTAGAGCCTGTTTCAATTTTCCGGTCAAGTATTTTTATCCGCCCTTTTTTGAGTTTGTTTCCGGTCTGTCTCCCCGCTTTCATTCGCCAGACAGCCCGCTATCACCCCGAAAACAATTCTCAAACCGAGGCAGAGCAAAATTTAAACGACAGGCTCTTAAACAGACCGTCTGATTCGCCGCTCCGGCAGAAGTTTCCGGTATCTGTTGGGCGTACACCCTTCCAGCCGCTTAAACCACCGGATAAAGTGCTGCGGGTTTGGCCGACAGACAAAGCCTGTCCGCACAATACGGCACGGTGGGCACCCCGTCCGTTGCCTCCTTTTGCCCGCAAATTTATCATTTCTGCGCAAAAGTCAAGCGATCTTCTTCCAAAACATTCCGGCCGGCATTGCTGCCGAACGCGGCATACAACGGCAACCGCCAGACCCTGCTACGCTTCCAGCCTGATGCCATCCGCGCCAATACCCGGATTGTAGAAGCGCTTAACGCTTTCGGCCGCACAAGGGGAATCACACCCTCCCAGACAGCCCTGGCCTGGCTGATGAACAAAAAGCCTTTCATTGTTCCCATCCCCGGCACGACAAAGCTGTCGCATCTTGAAGAGAACCTCCGTGCCTGCGACATCACATTCACCGCAAACGAAATGAAAGAACTGGAAGACGCGGTGTCCGCCATTCCGGTTATCGGCAGCCGCTATGACGCTTTGCAGGAATCCAAAGTGCAGAAGTGAATACACGGGCGACGAGTGCTGCCGCGTATATGACTGCTGCGTGAACGGCAAACGGCACGAGCCTGCACCAAAGAGTCAGCCAGTCCGCCGGCACCATCTTCTCATCCTCTCAAAATCCGGTTGCCTGCACGCTCCCCATACCCGACTTCCGGAAATAAGGATGAAGAATGACAAAACTTTTCATAAAACATGTTCAAGAACATGCGCCATAATTAGTGTAATTTTACACTTATTCGTAATATTGCACCCGGTAATCAGAACGATAAGCCTCAAACCGAAAAGACAACCGTTCATCAACCTGAGAAATCAATACGTATAATTTATAAACAATAAAAAATTATGGACTGGAATTCACAACAATTCGTTTGGCTCGACTGGGCCATTATCGTAGCCGGAGTCGCCTTAGTGGCATGGGCTGTCTATCGCGCCGTACAAAAGGACAAACGCATGCAACAAGGAGCAGACAGCGAAGATTACCTTTTCGGCAAGGGAGAACCCTGGTATGTCATCGGCGCCGCCATCTTTGCGGCCAACATCGGTTCGGAACACCTGGTAGGTCTGGCAGGCACCGGAGCAAAAGACGGTGTAGGCATGGCGCACTGGGAGATGCAGGGATGGATGATATTGATTTTGGGATGGCTTTTCGTTCCGTTCTACCAGCTTCTCAACAACAAGCTGGGCAAAATCATCACCATGCCCGACTTTCTGAAGTTCCGCTACACCAAACGCACCGGATCATGGCTTTCCATCATCACGCTGATCGCCTACGTCCTGACAAAAGTATCCGTAACGGCTTTCACCGGAGGCATTTTCTTTGAATACCTGCTGAACATCCCGTTCTGGTATGGCGCAATCGGACTCATCGCAATCACAGCGGTGTTTACCGTATTCGGCGGCATGAAGGGCGTGATGACCTTATCCGCCATCCAGACTCCGATTCTGATTATCGGCTCGTTCCTGGTGCTCTTCCTCGGCCTGCACCTGCTGGGCGACGGCAGCATCGCCGAAGGATGGTCGCAGATGATGGCGGCATGCAACGCGGCACACGACGGTTTCGGAACCACACACATGTTCCATACAGATCCTGCCGACCCGATGTATCCGAAGTTCCCCGGATATGTGGTGTTTATCGGCGCCTCAATCATCGGCTTCTGGTACTGGTGTACCGACCAGCACATCGTACAGCGTGTGCTCGGACAGACCAAGGGCGAAAGCAACGCTGCCGTAATGGCCCGCGCCCGCCGCGGCACGATTGCAGCAGGATACTTCAAGCTGCTGCCTATTTTCATGTTTCTGATTCCCGGAATGGTTGCTTACGCCCTCTCGCTGAAAGCAGGAAGCGGCATCGTAATGGACATCACTGACCCGCACGATACAGACGGAGCCTTCGCCATGATGGTGAAGAATATCCTCCCCGCCGGCGTGAAAGGCATCGTGACCATCGGCTTCGTATGCGCACTGGTGGCTTCGCTCGCCGCCTTCTTCAACAGCTGCGCCACCTTGTTTACAGAAGACTTCTACAAGCCGATGAGAAAAGGCAAAAGCGAAAGCCATTATGTGTTCATCGGACGTCTGGCTACAGTGGTAGTGGTATTGCTCGGCCTGGCATGGATGCCGATCATGATGAACATGGGCAACCTGTATTCTTATCTTCAGGACATCCAGTCACTGATCGCTCCGGCCATGGTTGCCGTATTCGCTCTTGGCATCTTCTCGAAGAAGATAACGCCGAAAGCCGGCGAATGGGGCCTGATCGGCGGCTTTCTGATAGGCATGGTGCGCCTGTTTACCAATGTCGTCACAGAATCCGGCACAAAAATGATGGACGGCGCATTCTGGGAATGCACACGCTGGTTCTGGCAAACCAACTGGCTCGTCTTCGAAGTATGGCTGCTGGTATTCATCATCATCCTGATGGTTGTCGTATCCTGCTTCACCCCGGCTCCTTCGAAAGAACAGATAGAAGCCATCACCTTCACCAGCGACTACAAGAAGGCTATCCGTGAGAGCTGGAACAAATGGGACGTCATCGCAACTCTGGGCGTAATCGCCTGCTGCGTGGCATTCTACTGGTACTTCTGGTAACATAAATCCGATACGCAAGGAGGTGTGCAAGAATGAATGCGGCATTTGTTCTTACACACTTCTTTGTTTTGACGCAGGACAAACGCCCCATAAAGCGTTTCTCCGTCCTGCCCGGGCAGCCAGCCGGAGCAGGCACATGCAAGAAAAACAAGCAGTATATGTTGCATAACATAGCGGTTACTTGAACAACTTTCCCATATAAGTGTTACTTTTACACCATTCTAAAACATTCAATCATGAAAAGCATCAAAACAAACATTTTTGCAATGGGTGCCTCACTGGCTCTCCTTGCAAGCTGCGGAACGCAAGAAAAGAAAACCGAGCTCACCCTTTCAGGACTGGACCCCGCCAAGTTTGAAACAACCGTCGACGGGACAAAGCCTGTCAGACTCTATACACTGAAAAACCATAACGGCATGGAAGTGTGCGTCACCAATTTCGGAGGCCGCATCGTTTCGATTATGGTTCCCGACAAGAACGGCACAATGACCGACGTGGTGCTGGGATTCGACAGCATCGCAGACTACCAGAACATTCCAAGCGACTTCGGGGCATCCATCGGACGCTACGCCAACCGCATCAACAAGGGACAGATAACAATCGACGGCACGCTTATCCAACTGCCGACGAACAACTTCGGACACTGCCTGCACGGAGGTCCCACGGGATGGCAGTATCAAGTGTACGAAGCCAGCCAAAGCAACGACAGCACCATCGTGCTGACCATCAACTCTGCCGACGGCGACAACAACTTCCCGGGAAACGTAACGGCACACGTCACCTACTCGCTCACCGCCGACAATGCCGTCGACATCAGTTATGACGCCACTACCGACAAGACCACGGTCATCAACATGACAAACCACTCTTATTTCAACCTGAACGGTGACCCGTCGAAGCCCGCCACCGACAACATCCTGTACATTGCTTCAGACAGCATCACTCCCGTCGACAGCACATTCATGACCAACGGAACGATGATGGCGGTAAAAGGCACTCCGTTCGACTTCAACACGCCGAAGCCCATCGCTCCGTCAGTAACAGGATTCGACAACGAACAAGTGAAGTTCGGAAACGGCTTCGACCACAACTGGGTATTGTCCACAAAAGGCGACATCACCAAACCTGCCGCCAAGCTGACCAGCCCTGCCACCGGAATCAGCCTCACCGTCTACACCGACGAGCCGGGAATACAGGTATACACGGGCAACTTCCTCGACGGAACCGTCAAGGGAAAGAAAGGGATCGTCTATCCGCAACGTGCATCCGTATGCCTGGAAACCCAGCACTATCCCGACAGTCCCAACAAGCCCCAATGGCCGTCTGTGCTGCTGAAACCGGGAGAAACCTATCACAGCCATTGCATATTCAAGTTTGGCGTGGAGAAATAAAGGGCGTACCCCTTTACATGCCAACAATCACTCTTCAACACACTAAAGATATGACGGATTATTACAGCAAAAACCCCAGATTTTATGTTGGCATCGACTGCATAATTTTCGGATTCGAGAAAAACCAGCTGAGCCTGCTGCTCCTGCAAAGAAACTTTGAGCCGGCCAAAGGACAATGGTCCCTGATGGGAGGGTTTGTCCAAGAAAATGAAAGTGCGGATGATGCGGCGAAACGCGTTCTGTTTGAACTGACCGGACTGAAGGATGTCTACATGGAACAGATCGGAGCCTTCGGTGAGATACACCGCGATCCGGGCGAAAGGGTTATCTCGCTGGCATACTATGCGCTGATCAACATCAACGAATACGACCGTGAGCTTGTAAGCCTTCACAACGCCCATTGGATGAATATCAACGAGCTGCCCGACCTGATCTTCGACCACAACCAGATGGTCGAAAAAGCAAGGAACGTGATGAAACAGAAAGCGTCGCGCGCACCCATCGGATTCAACCTGCTGCCCGAGCTCTTTACGCTGACCCAGCTGCAGAACCTCTACGAGGCAATCTACGGCGAACCGATGGACAAACGGAACTTCAGGAAGCGGATTGCAGACATGGGGTTTATCGAGAAAACAGACAAAATAGACAAAACAGGATCAAAAAGAGGAGCCTATCTGTACAAGTTCAACGACAAGGCTTACCAGAAAGACCCTAAATTCAAACTTTAAATATCATGCTAGAAAGTTTAAAAGAAAAAGTATTCCATGCAAACCTTGAACTGGTGAAACATGGACTGGTCATCTTCACCTGGGGCAATGTTTCGGGCATTGACCGTGAAAGCGGGCTGGTGGTGATCAAGCCGAGCGGAGTTTCTTACGACGAAATGAAGGCCGACGACATGGTAGTCGTTGACCTCGACGGCAAAGTGGTGGAAGGCGACCTCCGTCCTTCAAGCGACACGCCGACCCATCTCGTACTCTACAAAGCGTTTCCGGAAATCGGCGGTGTGGTTCACACGCATTCAACTTATGCTACAGCATGGGCACAAGCCGGATGCGACATACCGAACATTGGCACTACGCACGCCGACTATTTCCACGAAGCGATTCCATGCACCGCCGACATGACCGAAGAGGAAGTGAAAGGTGCCTACGAGCTGGAAACAGGCAACGTTATCGTAAAGCGTTTCGAGGGCTTGAATCCGGTCCACACACCGGGAGTGCTGGTCAAGAACCACGGTCCCTTTGCATGGGGAAAGGATGCCCACGACGCCGTGCATAACGCAGTGGTCATGGAACAGGTAGCCAAAATGGCCAGCATCGCTTATGCCATCAACCCGAACCTCACCATGAATCCGCTCCTGATAGAAAAGCATTTCAGCCGCAAGCATGGTCCCAACGCTTATTACGGACAGAAAAAATAACTTACCAAAAACAAATAAACTATGAATACATTTGACCAGTATGAAGTATGGTTCGTGACAGGAGCTCAGCTTCTGTACGGAGGCGATGCAGTCATCGCAGTAGACGCACACAGCAATGAAATGGTAGCCGGACTCAACGACAGCGGCAAACTGCCTGTAAAGGTTGTATACAAAGGAACAGCAAACTCATCAAAAGAAGTGGAAGCCGTAATGAAGGCTGCCAACAACGATGACAAGTGCATCGGCATCATCACATGGATGCACACGTTCTCTCCCGCAAAAATGTGGATACACGGCCTGCAGCAACTGAAAAAGCCGCTGCTCCACCTGCATACCCAGTTCAACAAGGAGATTCCATGGGATACGATGGACATGGATTTCATGAACCTTAACCAGTCGGCTCACGGCGACCGCGAGTTCGGACATATCTGCACACGGATGCGTATCCGCCGCAAAGTGGTTGTAGGCTACTGGAAAGACGAAGAAACCCAACGCAAGATTGCTGTGTGGATGCGCGTGTGCGCCGCGTGGGCAGACGCTCAAGACATGCTGATCATCCGTTTTGGCGACCAGATGAACAATGTGGCTGTAACAGACGGCGACAAGGTAGAGGCTGAAGTGCGCATGGGATACCATGTAGACTATTGCCCGGTAAGCGAACTGATGGAATATCACAGCCAGATCAAGGATGAAGAAGTAGAAGCGCTCGTCCGGACTTACTTCAACGAATACGACCATGACGCCGCACTCGAGGACAAATCAACCGAGGCTTACCAGAAGGTATGGAACTCTGCCAAAGCCGAACTCGCCCTGCGCGCCATACTGAAAGCAAAGGGAGCGAAAGGATTTACAACCAACTTTGACGACCTCGGCCAGACAGACGGAAGCCACTTCGACCAGATTCCGGGACTTGCTTCCCAGCGCCTCATGGCTGACGGCTATGGATTTGGAGCGGAAGGCGACTGGAAATCGGCAGCGCTCTACCGCACCGTATGGGTGATGAACCAGGGGCTTCCCAACGGATGCTCGTTCCTTGAAGATTATACGCTGAACTTCGACGGAGAGAAAAGCGCCATCCTGCAGGCGCACATGCTGGAAGTATGTCCGCTCATCGCCGCAAAGAAGCCGCGCCTGGAGGTTCATTTCCTCGGCATCGGCGTACGCAAGAGCCAGACAGCGCGCCTTGTGTTCACGTCAAAGACCGGCGCGGGATGCACAGCTACCGTTGTCGACCTTGGCAACCGCTTCCGTCTGATTGTCAACGACGTGGAATGCATCGAGCCGAAACCGCTGCCCAAACTTCCCGTTGCCTCTGCACTCTGGATTCCGCAGCCGAACTTCGAAGTGGGTGCAGGCGCATGGATCCTGGCAGGCGGAACTCACCATTCGTGCTTCTCATACGACCTGACTGCAGAATACTGGGAAGACTATGCTGAAATCGCAGGAATCGAAATGGTGCATATCAATAAAGACACCAACATCAGCGAATTCAAGAAAGAACTTCGCATGAACGAAGTCTACTATATGCTGAACAAGGCTCTCTGCTGATAAATACAGGAACACAGAAACGCGAGGACAAAGGGAGCGGAAAAGAGGCCCTGCACCGTCGGGTTTCTGTGTTCATTTTTCATTCTTCAAACTGAATATCATGAAATCAGACACAAAATCAATAATCGAGTCCGGGAAAGCGATACTGGGCATCGAGTTCGGATCGACCCGCATCAAGGCTGTCCTGATCGATCCGGAAAACAAACCCATCGCACAGGGAAGCCACATTTGGGAGAACCAACTGGTTGACGGACTCTGGACTTACGGCATCGAAGCGATCTGGAACGGGCTCCAGGACTGTTATTCAGATCTCCGTGCAAACGTAAAGGAACAATACGGAACGGAAATAGAAACGCTGGGAGCCATCGGCATCAGCGCCATGATGCACGGCTATATGGCCTTCAATGCCAACGATGAGATTCTCGTGCCGTTCCGCACATGGAGAAACACCAATACAGGAATGGCTGCAGCCGCTCTTTCCGAAGCCTTCGTCTTCAACATTCCGCTCAGATGGAGCATCTCCCATCTGTATCAGGCCATTCTGAACGACGAACCCCACATCAACGATATCACTTATCTGACCACACTTGCGGGCTATGCCCACTGGCAGCTCACCGGCGAAAGAGTGCTCGGCATCGGCGACGCCTCGGGAATGCTTCCCATCGACCAGGCAACAAAGAACTATTCGGCGGAAATGGTCGACAAGTTTGAAAACCTGATCGCGCCCAAAAAACTGAAGTGGCACCTGGCAGACATCCTCCCCAAAGTGCTTCTGGCCGGCGAAAATGCCGGTTTCCTTACCCCCGAAGGCGCGAAGAAGCTTGATGTGTCCGGACACCTGAAGCCGGGCGTTCCGCTCTGTCCGCCGGAAGGCGACGCAGGAACCGGAATGGTAGCGACCAACGCCGTAAAGCAGCGCACAGGCAATGTTTCGGCGGGAACTTCCTCATTCTCAATGATTGTGCTCGAAAAAGACCTTTCGAAGCCTTACGAAATGATTGACATGGTGACTACCCCCGACGGAAGTCCCGTAGCAATGGTACACTGCAACAACTGTACGTCCGACCTCAATGCGTGGATCAGCCTGTTCAAAGAATACCAGGAGCTTCTGGGCGTTCCGGTTGACATGAACGAAGTGTTCGGCAAGCTCTACAACCATGCCCTCGAAGGCGATGCCGACTGCGGAGGACTGATTGCCTACAACTACATATCCGGCGAACCCGTTACGGGACTTGCAGAAGGAAGGCCCCTGTTCGTGCGCTCGGCCAACGACAAGTTCAACCTCGCCAACTTCATGCGGGCCAACCTCTATGCTTCGGTAGGCGTTCTGAAAATCGGAAACGACATCCTCTTCAATGAAGAGAAAATCAAGGTCGACCGGATTACGGGACACGGCGGATTGTTCAAGACCAAGGGAGTGGCCCAGCGCATTCTGGCAGCAGCACTCAATTCGCCGATTTCGGTGATGGAAACAGCCGGCGAAGGAGGCGCGTGGGGAATCGCGCTTTTAGCCGCCTATCTCGTCAACAACGCGAAGAAACTGAATCTCGCCGACTATCTGGACGAATGCGTATTTGCAGGCAACACCGGTGTGGAAATAGCCCCCACTCCGGAAGACGTCGCAGGATTCAACGCATACATCGAGAACTACAAGGCGGGGCTGCCGATTGAAGAAGCAGCCGTCAGAAGCAAAAGATAAGTGCAAAGCCAAGAGCCTGCCTTGAATCTCCGCCAAGGCAATCACCAAACCGGATAGAACAGGATTCGGGCAGGCTTCCGGCAAGCACGGCTTATGGAGAAAAAAACCGACCGGGACATTTTTCGCTTTTCCAGCGACAGATGCGGGAAATATCTCCGCCCGAACCAAGCCGAATGACGGACCAAAGCCATGCTTCTGCCGGAAAGAAACAGGAAAACGGCGGAAATATCTGTGAAAAACAAGAAAAACCATACAGCACCTTTGCTTTATTTCTACATAAGGATTATCTTTGCCAATACTAAAATTTAACAAGAAGGATATCTCGTATCCATTGTGTAATTATTTAACCAACTTATCAAACATGAACAACAAACGAGTAATGGACCATGCGGCAAACAACATCCGCATTCTGGCCGCATCAATGGTTGAAAAAGCAAAATCCGGCCATCCGGGAGGAGCAATGGGCGGAGCCGACTTCATCAATGTGCTCTACTCCGAGTTTTTGCAATACGATCCCCAGAACCCGAAATGGGAAGGCCGCGACCGTTTCTTCCTTGACCCCGGACACATGGCGCCCATGCTGTACGCGCAACTGGCACTAATCGGGAAATTCACGCTGGACGAACTGCAGCAGTTGCGCCAATGGGGCTCTCCCACTCCGGGACACCCCGAAGCTGACGTGGAACGCGGTATAGAAAACACATCCGGACCGCTGGGACAGGGACACGTGTTTGCCGTAGGTGCAGCCATTGCCGCAAAATTCCTTGCAGCACGCACGGGAAACCCGACTTTCGCAAAAGAAACAATCTACGCATATATTTCTGACGGCGGCATCCAGGAGGAAATCTCTCAGGGAAGCGGCCGTATCGCCGGACATCTCGGACTGGACAACCTGATCATGTTCTATGACGCGAACGAAATCCAGCTTTCAACCGAAACAAACGCCGTCACAACCGAAGACACGGCGATGAAATACCGTGCATGGGGATGGAACGTTCTCGAAATCGACGGAAACGACTGCGACGAGATCCGCAAGGCTCTCACCGCCGCCAAAGCTGAAGACAAGCGTCCGACCTTGATCATCGGACACTGCGTCATGGGCAAGGGCGCACGCAAGGCAGACAACACTTCATACGAACACAACTGCAAGACTCACGGCGCTCCGCTGGGAGGCGACGCTTACAGAAACACGATCGTCAACCTGGGAGGAAACCCGGACGATCCGTTCGTGATTTTCGATGACGTGAAAGAAATGTATGCAAACCGCGCAGAGGAACTGAAAAACGCAGTAGCAGCACGCCACGAGGAAGAAAACGCATGGGCGGCAGCTAATCCGGAGAAAGCCGCACAACAGAAAGAGTGGTTCAGCGGAGCAGCACCCAAAGTTGACTGGGAGCATATCCAGCAGAAGGCGAACGATGCAACACGCAACGCTTCGGCAACAGTGTTGGGCGCATTGGCCCAGCAGGTGCCCAACATGATCTGCGCATCGGCCGACCTCTCCAATTCCGACAAGACCGACGGCTTCCTGAAGCAGACGCACTCGTTTGTCCGCGGAGATTTCAGCGGCGCATTCTTCCAGGCCGGCGTGGCCGAGCTGACAATGGCCTGCTGCTGCATCGGAATGGCACTCCACGGAGGCGTAATCGCTGCCTGCGGAACATTCTTCGTATTCTCCGACTATATGAAACCGGCAGTCCGCATGGCTGCACTGATGCAGCTGCCCGTGAAGTTCATCTGGACACACGACGCATTCCGCGTGGGTGAAGACGGACCGACTCACGAACCGGTTGAACAGGAAGCTCAGATCCGCCTGATGGAAAAACTGAAAAACCACCACGGAAAGAACTCCATGCTGGTTCTCCGTCCCGCCGACGCTGAAGAAACCACCGTATGCTGGAAAATGGCAATGGAGAACACAGACACCCCGACAGCGCTGATTCTCTCGCGCCAGAACATCAACATGCTTCCGGAAGGAACCGACTACAGCCAGGCTGCCAAGGGAGCATACATCGTTGCAGGCTCTGACGAAAACCCGGACGTGATTATGGTTGCATCCGGATCCGAGGTTTCCACACTGGTTGCCGGCGCAGAGCTTCTGCACAAGGACGGCATAAAGACACGCGTTGTTTCCGTTCCGTCTGAAGGACTGTTCCGCAGCCAAAGCAAGGAATACCAGGAAAGCATCATCCCGACAGGAGCCAAAGTGTTCGGACTTACCGCCGGCCTGCCCGTCAATCTGTTGGGACTGGTGGGAGCAAACGGCAAAATCTGGGGACTGGAATCATTCGGTTTCTCCGCTCCCTACAAGGTGCTTGACGAAAAGCTCGGCTTCACGGCAGAGAATGTATATAACCAAGTAAAGTCAATGCTCTGATGAAAGTGATAGGACTGGCTTCCGACCATGCGGGATTTGAACTGAAGCAGTATGTAAAGAAATGGCTGGAAGCAAAAGGATGGGAATACAAGGACTTTGGTACGTATACTGCCGACAGCTGCGACTATCCCGACTATGCGCATCCGCTGGCTGCGGCTGTGGAAAAAGGCGAATGCTATCCCGGGATAGCCATCTGCGGAAGCGGCGAAGGAATCAGCATCACCCTCAACAAACACCAGGGTATTCGCGCCGCTCTGTGCTGGATTCCTGAGATAGCCCATCTGGCACGCCTGCACAACGACGCCAACATATTGGTTATGCCGGGACGATTTATCGATACGGATATGGCCGACAAAATCATGACCGAATTCTTCAGCACTTCTTTCGAAGGAGGACGGCATAAGGCACGCATCGACAAAATTCCCGTAAAATGACACCGGACAACCGTTGAACGGACGCAAGGGGAACGGCGGACAAAAACCGCCTTCCCTCTACTATACTCAAAGCAGATTGACGTAAACAGGAACAGATATTTTTAAATTGCGTTAATCTGTTTTTTTTGATACCATCTCTTTTACTATGTTTGTAAACAAATTTATGCAACCATGAAAAAATACCTATTCATCTTGCTGGCTCTGCTCCCGCTGCTGGGATCGGCCAAAGACAAGAAAGACAACTCAGACCCGAAATACCTGGCCGGGGCTGTTACGACAGACGATGAAGGCAAAGTCTGCTTCACCAAAGAAATCAGCGTTCCGTCATTGTCGAAAGCCAAACTGTTCGACATCATGCTCAGCTGGGCAAACAACCGCTTCAAGCAGAACGGCGACCTGATAAGCCGGGTGGTCTATACAAACGAGGAAAAAGGAGATATCGCGGCTACCGCTGAAGAGTATATCATATTCTCATCATCCGCACTTTCGCTCGACCGGACACGCATCTATTACCAGTTTTTCATCAACGTGAATGAAGGCGCATGCAAACTCACCATGACGCGCATCCGTTACTGGTATGACGAAAACCGCGACGGAGGACAGAAATACAGCGCAGAAGAATGGATCACAGACGACATGGCGCTGAACAAGAAGAAAACCAAACTCGCCCCCATCTGCGGAAAATTCAGACGGGAAACGATTGACCTGAAAGACGACCTGTTCAAGAGCGCAACGGATGCCGTCGGCGAACATACGCTGGCCAATGCTGCACAGGCAGCGGTTGCGATGCAACAGCCGGCTGCCGCTCCAAACATTACGGGCGAACTCAAAGACGTGAAGCTGGAACAGCTTCCGGCCAACTTGAACGAGATAGCTGCAAACGGCAAGATTACGCTCACTGCAAACGAAGAGGAAGTGGAAATCAAGGCCGAAAACTGGGGAGGCTTCGGAAAACTCTTCAACAAGGATGTGGCCTATACGCTGATCGACCAGAGCCGGATTGCCGTAAGCGCAATGGCGGAACATGCCGACACTTATACGGTTTCGTTCTATATGCCGGGGGCTGCACAGCCCAGTGTCATCATCACGTGCAAGAAATCCATGTCGAAAGACATGAGCGCCGATGAACTAAAGACGCTCAGCCAGTCGATAGACACATCAAAATCATACAAGATGTATATCGGTGAAATCACCCGGATACAAATGAGATGACAGCCGTTGTGCGGCGGCGGAAAAACGGGACTCCATCAGACGGAGCTCCCGTTTTTTTATTTTCCGTAAAAGAGGTACAACCCTCCGTAATCCGGATACAAGCATTCTGTATCAATAAAGCTAATTTTGCATCAGAATCTTTAAGAAACTGTTTTGAATTTATCGTGTGCTGATTTGGGATGAGTTTTTGAGGCATTTCCGTTTGTGTGATGAGGAAGATAGCGGGCTATCTGACGAAAACAGAAGCGGAAAAGACCAAAAAATAGCCCAAAGCACACACGAAAACGAACACATCAAGCCAAGAAAAACTTTTTGGAGAAATTCAAAACAGTTTCTTATAATCCGCGTAAATCTGCGGTAAAAAGGCACTCACCCGAACTCAATCCCTTCTTTTCCCTGCGTGATTTCCCCGTGCCTGTTCTTCGCCACGATCAGCTCACGCCTCGGCGAGCCGCCGTTATCCGGACACCACAGCATCAGCACCAGGTCGGCATCCTGCTCGATCGCGCCGCTCTCGCGCAGGTGCCGGAGCTCCGGACGGTGGTCATACGACGACTCGACCTGACGGTTCAGCTGGCTCGACACGATTACCGGGCAGTCCAGCATACGGGCCAGCGACTTCAGCTTGCGGGTACACTCCGACACCTCCTGCTCGCGCGTCCTCCCGTGCTTCGCAACCACCCCCAGCAGCTGAAGATAGTCCACAATCACCAGATCCACTCCCCGCTTCGCCTTCATCCCCTTCGCGATGCAGCACAGCTGGTCGATGCTGATGTACGGCGTGTCGTCGATATACAGCGGCAGGCCTCCCACCCGCTTCAGCGCCAGATCCAGACAAGCCATGTCACTCTCCGAAACGATTCCGCGCTTCACCGGCCTGTAGTCAATCCCGCTGTCAACGAGCAGCATCCGCTCGCCCACCTCCACGTTCATCATCTCCAGCGTGAAGAACAGCACAGTGTATCCCTCCTTTGCCGCCGTCGTAGCGAAGCGCAGGTCAAGCTGCGTTTTTCCCATGCCCGGACGCGCGGCTGTCAGAATCAGGTTTCCCGGCTGCCACCCTCCGGTGATCTCGTCCAGCTTCGGGATGCCCGTCGGAATGCCGGTCACTCCCTGCCTGCTGCCCGACACACGCCTGCGTATGCGCTCCATCGTCAGCTCCATCACCTCGTCCACCCGCTTGAGGTGACTCTCCAGCGGCGAGCGGTTGAGCAGCAAGTCCAGCTCCTTCTGCAGGCGGATCACCTGCTCCAGCACGTCGACGGTCATATCCTCGCACCCGGCAATCTCGGCCGAAAGGATCTTCCACAGCTCCCTGCGCACGTAATACTCATACAGAATCAGGCAGTGGCGCTGGATGTGCGCCGACGAAAGCATCGTCCGCGTCACGGTGACCACTCCCAGCGGACCTCCCGCCCGCTCGAGCGTCCCCAGTTGCCTGAGCTCTTCCGTCACTACCAGAATGTCGATGGGTTTGTTTGCGTTGAATGCCGACACGACGGCTTCATAAATCAGCCGGTGTTTCTCGATGTAAAACATATCCGGATTCAAGCCTCCCAGGACTTCTCCGGCAACCGCCGTGTCAATGAGCAGCGCGCCCAGCACAGCCTCTTCAATTTCTTCGTTGTAGATCATTTTTTCAAAATTTAAAGTCAACTTTTTTGTTTGTACCACAGAGGGCACAGAATTATTTTTACCGCAGATTGACGCAGATTATCCTCTAACTCCTCTAACTTCTTCTTTAACTTCTCTAACTCCTCTAACTCCTTCTTTAACTTCTCTAACTCCTTTAACTCCTCTAACTCCTTCTTTAACCGCAAACCAACAAGCTACCTCATGAAGCTCCTGTACTTCAGGTAATTCAGTCCCGTCCGCACATGCTCCATGCTTGCCAGCGAATAGAAATAGTCCTCCATCCGCTCCACCGCCAGCACACGCTCCTCCGGTGTCAGTGCGGTCCAGGCATGCATGGCAAGAAACCGGTCGTGCGGTGTCAGGCGCGCACGCTGGTGGTAAAGCCTCCAGAACTCGTCGAAGTCCGCCTTCTCCTTCTCGCTCATGAGCGCCTCGCCCACCGATTTCGGCGAAATTTCCCTGCGCCGCAGCCGGCACGTTTCCTCATAGTTCATCCACGTAAACAGCGACGATTCGCGGTTGCGGTAACTCATCTTCAGCAGCAGCGCCCGCTTCAGTTGCCCCAGCAGGCGCAGCGTCCGCTTCTTCGACCAGTGCAGCTCTTCCGAAAGCCCGCTTACCGTGGCGTACATCTCTCCCATTTTCAGTCCCCCTTCTCCACCCTCGTCGTCGTAGCAGCAGCGCAGCAGAATCATCACGCAAGCCTGCGCATCGTTTTTCACAGGCGTGCTGTCGAACATCAGTTCCAGCAGCCTGCGAGGCAGCACAATCTGTCCCCCTCTTCTCGGATTTTCCAAAACAGCCATCAAATGTTTCATAGTCAGTAAAATTTTAAAATCAGAAATGCGACTCCATTCCGAATCACGGCACAAATATCAGCATTATAAAATTAAAAATATAGCCATGGATGGCTATGCCGCATTTTTTATTTGATTTAATCAAAACTTTAAACTAAATATGTTAAGCTTTTCGGAGAGAGAATTCTTTCGGGAGCGGTTATATTTCTGTTTTACAGAAGGTTAAGTTCTGTTTTTGTTGCAACCGCCTCAGGACGTCAAGGGAGGGTACCACGAAAGTCACACTTAAATCACTGTTTATTAATAGGTTACAAGCACGAGGGAACCACGAACGACACCACGAAACCTCAAACACACCTTATTAATAAAGAAAAAATAAAGAAAGAAACCCCTACCCCTTTGAATTTTGCTTCTTCGAGAAACGGGAGAAAGGCGATTTTTTTCGCCAAAGTGAAATTTAATGTAATTTAAACTTTAGACTTATGAAAAAAGGCATCTACAAAAGCGTCAGTCTGACCGAAGAAGAAAAAATGGAACACGCCATCCTGGTATGCAGCTTTTTCCGCTCCACATTCAAGCGGCTGTCCGTCACCATCACCGAACTGACGATCATCACGGGGCTGACCAGCCATGCGTTCACCGACCTTTCCCGCAACTTCAGCGTGAAGACCCTGGCACTGCTGTCGCTCGGGATGATGGAAGTATCGGAACGGTCGATCAGGATAACAAGGCTCCTTGCGCTGGCACGGACGGCAATCCACACGAGGCAATCGCTGGTTATCCGGCTGGCTGACGACACCGACACGCTCCGGCAAGGGGAGCACGTGCTTATCGGTCCGGCAAAGAGGCGCAGGAAACGGGGCTGAGCGGGCCGCAAGGTTACGGCTCGCCCAGGTATCTGACAATCAGTTCCACCTCCGGCCGGAGGAAGAACCACCGGTTTTTCACATACCCGGCTTCCGTCAGGGCAGCGTGCAGTGCCTCGCAGCGCCTGATCCAGCGGTTGAGATTGTTTAGTGCCTGTTTTTTCGCCGCGTACGGGAAGTAAAGCTGTGCAAGCTCACTTTTTCTGTACACTCTCATGCGGAAGGGTCGTTCGTCCGGCTCTTCCGCCATTCTTTTCAAATAGCTGATTCTTTCCATAGTCACATGAATTTTCCGTTTAATCCACCATAAATATACTGATTTTCTGTGAATTATGCAAGGAATTGGGGAAAGAAGTTGGGGAAGGAGTTAGAGGAGTTAAAGGAGTTAGAGAAGTTAGAGGAGTTAGAGGAGGTAGAGAAGTTAAAGGAGTTAGAGGAGTTAGAGAAGTTAGAGAAGTTAGAGAAGTTAGAGAAGTTAGAGAAGTTAGAGAAGTTAGAGAAGTTAGAGAAGTTAGAGAAGTTAGAGGAGTTAGAGGAGGTAGAGGAGTTAGAGAAGTTAGAGAAGTTAGAGAAGTTAGAGGAGTTAGAGGAGTTAGAGAAGTTAGAGGAGTTAGAGGAGTTAGAGGAGGTAGAGAAGTTAGAGAAGTTAGAGAAGTTAGAGGATAATCTGCGTCAATCTGCGGTAAAAAATAACCCCGTGATACTCTGTGGCCTCTGTGGTGCCCCCAAACATAACGGGTAAAACAACATCACTTAACGGGTTATTTCGAGTTAAATGATGGGAAAAATAAAAAAAAATACCCCATCACTTTGAACAATAGATAAAATGACCTATTTTTGCACCCGTGTGGAACAATAAACCATTTTACCCGCCCCAAATGGGACAGGTAACGGCGAAGCCTACTTATACCGCAACTTATTAAGATAGAATTTGTAACCGATTTGTAACAGCAGAAAAAACTGCCACAAATCAAAAACTCTACAAGCATTCATGAAAGTATTCAAACTGCTCTGCATGATTGTCCTCACAGCGCTGACGGGCGCATGCACTTCCTACAAAAAAGTTCCGTATCTCCAAAACTCGGAAACAGTCGACTTATCCCAACTGCCCAAATCACTTTATGACGCGAAGATCATGCCGAAGGATTTGCTCACCATCACGGTAAGTACCACGGATCCGCAGGCGGCAGTGCCGTTTAACCTGACGATTCCGAATGCCATAAGCCTCTCACAAAGCAACAATCTGACATCCCAGCCTGTACTCCAGCAATACCTGGTAGACAACGATGGCAACATTGACTTCCCCGTTTTGGGAAAGCTCCACATCGGCGACATGACCAAGACCGACGTGGAAAAGATGATCCAGCAGAAGCTGCAGCCTTACCTGAAAGAAACGCCTATCGTAAATGTGCGTATGGTCAACTACAAGATTTCCGTATTGGGCGAAGTAACACGCCCCGGCACCTTCACCGTTTCGAACGAAAAGGTAAATATTTTTGAGGCTCTTGCCCTTGCAGGCGACATGACCATCTGGGGACAGCGCGACAACGTGAAGCTGATGCGTGAAGACAGTCAGGGTGAACGGAAAATCGTGGAACTGGACCTGAATGATGCCAATGTAGTCGGCTCGCCCTATTTCTACCTCCAGCAGAACGACGTGGTTTATGTCACGCCGAACCAGAAGAAAGCCAAGAACTCCGATGTCGGCACACAGACCTCTTTCTGGTTCTCCGGCGTATCGATACTCATTTCTCTCGCCACGCTGATCGTGACGCTGACCAATTAAAAGCGGCTCTTTCAGGAGGGTGTGTCAAAACAGAATTTAGCTCCATCAAAAATAATGTCATGTTGAACGAAGCATTTTGATCAGGATGACAGAATGAAAGCTGATTTATATTTTCACCTGCTTTAATAAACCGTCAATCATTAATTACCAAAATTCAACAACCAAACTGCAATGAAAGAAGAACTCTATACCGACTCGTTCGAAAATGAAGAAGAAAAGCCCGTAGACTACAAGGCCATCCTGATGGAATACCTGATGTACTGGCCCTGGATTGTGGGGTGCGCAGCAGCGGCACTGATTATCTGCTTTATATACCTCCGCTTCCAGACGCCTGTCTATAACGTCAACGCCACGGTGCTTATCAAAGAGAGTGACCCCAAACAGGGCGGTTTCGGCAGCGGCATGATCGAAGACATGCAGTCGCTCGGCATGATTTCCATGGCGAGCAAATTCGACAACGAGGTAGAAATCATCCAGTCGCGCAACCTGGTGCAGAAGGTTGTCGAGAAGCAGAACCTGTACATCCATTATGCACAGAAACGCAGTTTCGGCTATCCGACCGAACCGTATAAGAACAGCCCTGTCAGCGTATGGATGACTCCGCAGGAAGCGCAGAAGCTCTACGCTCCCCTGAAAATGGAAATCACCCGGCAGCCGGACGGATCAGCCGACGTTACCGCACGCTACGTAAGCGAACGGGAGGGCGACGAGCAGGAAACAACCCAGCATTTCGACAAGCTGCCCGCCGTGCTCAACCTTCCGGTGGGTGTCGTAACGCTCGCCGACAATACCCTGCCCAAAGACACGCTGGCAAAGGCTCCCGAAATCAAGGAAGCGCTTGCGGTGGAAGCGACCATCCAGTCGCCCGTTTCTGTAGCCGCAGGCTATAAAGCCAGACTGTCGGCCGAACCCACCAGCAAAACCACCAGCATCGTGGCACTGAATCTGAACGAAACGAACACCGCGCGGGCTGCCGATTTCATCAATACCCTCGTGGCACTCTATAACGAAGATGCCAACAACGACAAGAACGAGGTGGCAAGCAAAACCGCTGAATTCATCGACGGGCGTATCCAGATCATCAACAAGGAACTGGGAACGACCGAGGCTGAACTTGCCAGCTACAAGCAGCAGGCAGGGCTGACCGACCTGACCAGCGACGCCCAGCTCGCCTTGCAGGAAAACTCACAATACACGCAGAAGCGTGCGGAAAACAGCACCCAGCTCCGGCTGGTCGAGTTCCTGCAGGGATACATCAACAACCCCGAAAACGAATGGGAGGTGATACCCGCCAATGTGGGATTAAGCGACCAGGGATTGAGCAGCGCCATCGACAACTACAACCAGATGCTGATCGAGCGCAAGCGCCTGCTCCACACTTCTTCCGAAAATAACCCTGCGGTGAAGACACTGGATGCCGGCATCCGTGCCATGCGCGTCAATGTGCAGACCACGGTAGAGAGCGTGAAGAAAGGGCTCCTCATCACCCAGTCTGACCTCAACCGTCAGGCGGAACGCTACGAATCGCGCATCAGCAGCGCCCCCCAACAGGAACGCGAACTGGTGAGCATCGCGCGCCAGCAGGAAATCAAGGCGAACCTCTACCTGATGCTGCTGCAGAAGCGTGAGGAAAACGCCATCACCCTTGCCGCTACCGCCAACAACGGACGCATCATCAATACGCCGATGGCAAGCAGCGCTCCGGTGTCGCCCAACGGCAAAATGTTCTACCTGATTGCCCTGATACTGGGCATTGCGGCTCCGGTGGGATTCCTCTACCTGCGCAACCTCCTCAAGTTCAGGATTGAAACCCGGACCGATATCGAGAAGATAACCAGCATCCCGGTAATCGGCGACGTGCCCCATACCGACCTTTCCAAGGAAAACCCCATCGTGATCCGGGAGAACAAGAACGACCTGATGGAAGAGATTTACCGCTCCGTCCGCACCAACGTGCAGTATATGCTGCGCCCGGGCGAAAAGGTCATCCTTTTCACCTCCACCACTTCGGGCGAGGGCAAGAGCTTCAACGCAGGCAACCTCGCCGTCAGTCTCGCCTACATGGGCAAGAAGGTGATCATTGTCGGAATGGACATCCGCAAGCCGGGACTGAACAAGGTGTTCAGGCTGTCGCGCAAGGAGCGGGGCATCACCCAGTATCTTGCCGATCCCACCCTGCCGCTGGAAAGCCTCTGGCAGCAGTCGGAGGTTTCGCCCAACCTCTACATTCTCCCCGGCGGACAGGTGCCGCCCAATCCGACCGAGCTGGTGGAACGCGACGCGCTGAAGAAAGCCATCGACACGCTCCGCGAACGCTTCGACTATGTAATCCTCGACACCGCCCCCATCGGCATGGTGACGGATACGCAGATCATCGCCCGCCAGGCGGACATGAGCATCTACGTCTGCCGCGCCGACTATACCCAGAAGGCAGACTTCGAGATAGTCAACGCCCTCCGCGCCGAGAAGAAGCTCCCGAACATGTGCATCCTGCTCAACGACATAGACATGAACAAACGCCAGAACGGCTACTACTACGGCTATGGCAAGTATGGCAAATACGGCAAGTACGGCTATGGCAAGAAGTACGGTTACGGATATGGCTACGGATATGGGAAGTAGAGTTGGAGTTAAATTAAAGAAGTTAAAGAAGTTAAAGGAGTTAAAGGAGTTAAAGGAGTTGAGAAGTTAGAGAAGTTAGAGGAGTTAGAGAAGTTAGAGAATAATCCGCGTAAATCTGCGGTAAAAAAATAAACCCCTGTGATACTCCGTGCCCTCTGTGGTAACAAGGAGTTAAAGAAAATATACAAAACGACAGCAAGTCCGAAATATATAAAAAAAACGATTATAACATGAAGTCAACAGCTGAATATCTGGCATTATTGCGACAATATAAAAAAGCAAAAGCCATAGCATATGGAATAAAGATGTTAGGCATATTTGGCTCTGTAGCCCGAAACGAACAGACTGAGGACAGCGATATTGACATCGTTTATGAAGGTGAAGCAAATATCTTGCTTCGCTCCCGTATCCGTACAGAACTTGAAAACCTGTTAGGCTGTAAAGTTGATTTGATACGCTTCCGAAAGCAAACAGAAAACACTCCATTCGGACAAGCAATCCTCAAAGATCTCATTCTCGTATGAACATAGAACAACGAATATGTCAGATGTTGGGGCGCATAGAGGAATCAAATCATTATTAAAGGAGTTAAAGAAGTTAGAGGAGTTAGAGGAGTTAGAGAATAATCCGCGAAAATTTGCGTAAATCCGCGGTAAAAAAATAAAAACGCCAAACGATGACAAAAGAAACTGTATATTTGGATATTCCGCAAAATGACATTGCTTTTTTAAAGGAGCTTGTCAAAAAAATGGGTTGGAAGCTGCATTTTCAGAAGCCAGCAACAATTTCCACAACAGACAAGAG
This sequence comes from Bacteroidales bacterium SW299, assembly GCA_019550975.1. Lineage (GTDB taxonomy): Bacteria > Bacteroidota > Bacteroidia > Bacteroidales > Bacteroidaceae > Phocaeicola > Phocaeicola excrementipullorum. Next base: position 24,823 of record SDWH01000030.1, read on the forward strand.
CGTGGACGAACTTTACGGCTGCGTCCAATTGCCCAAAGATTTTGACTACAAAAAAGAGTTGGAAGAAGAACTTAAGAAAAAATATTTATGAAACGGATATTTCTTGACACCAATATTGTCATTGACTATCTGGCAAAACGAGAGCCTTTTGCTGAAGATGCATACCAACTTTTCTCAAAAGGAAAATCCGGCAAATATGAGCTATGCATATCTTCTCTATCTTTCACTACTATTTTTTACGTACTGAAAAAAATATGCGAGCATGATAAACTCATGGGGCTGTTAGAAAAGCTACAATCTTTGTCTGATGTTCTTCCGGTAAATGCTGAAATCATACAATCCGCAATAGAATCAGATTTCACAGATTTTGAAGATGCAGTACAATATTACTCAGCAACGGCAGCCGGTTGTCAAGTCATAATAACTAGAAACGCAAAAGATTTTACAACAGCCAATATACCAGTAT
>SDWH01000031.1 GCA_019550975.1 Bacteroidales bacterium SW299
ATATGATAACAAGATTCAAAGATTATCTTGCCAAAACGAATTTGGCAAAGAACACCGTGACATCGTATGTGTGGACGGTGAACTATTTTCTCAGCCATTATGGGGAAGTGAACAAGAAAAACCTGCTGGCATACAAAGGTTATTTGGTGGAGAACTTCAAACCGCAGACCGTAAATCTCCGTTTGCAAGGTATCAACAAGTATTTGGAGTTTACCAAGCACGACAGACTGAAAGTGAAGTTTGTCAAAGTGCAGCAAAAGAACTTCTTGGAGAATGTCATCAGCGATGCCGACTACAAGTTTCTGAAAGCGCAGTTAAAGGCTGACGGTTACGAAGATTGGTATTTTGTAGTATGGTTTATGGCGGCGACAGGCGCACGGGTAAGTGAGTTGCTTCACATAAAGGTTGAGCATGTGAAAGTTGGTTATCTCGACCTTTACAGCAAAGGCGGTAAGGTGCGCCGTTTATACATCCCTAAAAACTTGCGAAATGAGGCTTTACAATGGTTGAAAATGAAAGGCGTTACGAGCGGTTATCTCTTTCTAAACCGTTTTGGGCAGCGCATAACTACACGTGGCATAGCCCAACAGCTAAAGCATTTTGCCGATAAGTATGGACTGAACCGTGATGTTGTTTATCCTCATTCTTTTCGCCATCTTTTCGCCAAGAATTTTCTTGACCGTTTCAACGACCTTGCTTTATTGGCTGACCTTATGGGGCATGAAAGCATAGAAACCACTCGCATCTATCTGCGCCGTACCGCCAACGAACAGCAGAAAATTGTCGATAAGGTAGTAAATTGGTAATAACGTAGCCTTAGAAGCGCATCTTATCACGCTTCTAAGGCATTTTGAATATTATCGAGAACAGAAAACAGCTCTTCGATTTTTGCTACAATGCGTTGTTGCTCGGCAAGGGGAGGTAAAGGAATATTATATTCCTTTGCTTTTTCTATTGTAATAGTATCTACTGTTGTACCCTTTGAATTAGTGTACATTTGTTTTTGCAGAAATGAAGTTCTTAATACATAATCTATAAATACGGAATATAAACCGTGAACATTTTGCAGGCAAATAACACTTGCATCTTTGTAGTAAAATAAATCAGATGATTTTACAATATAAGTTTTTCCAATAGACCCCACAGCAGACATCATAATATCTGATGACTGTGGTACTCCATATTTCATTTTCAAATCGCTATAATGTTCTTGGGATATAAATAATTCATTATCCACGAATCCAGTAGTGGATAATTTAACTATTTCACGTGCCCGATAAAAAGGTATTCCCTCATTTCGCCATTCTGATTTTAGAACCCTTTTTGCTGAAATTATATTATATAATTTGCCCAATGTAGTCCATACCCAACCTTGCGGCAACTTCCCACTATGCCCGTTATCACAAGTGATTTCCGCCTTCGGGTTGATGCGTTTTAGCAGTTTCGATGCCGGCTCGTCATTCGGGTTTTGCGGCACGAGCTTGCCGTGAATGGCGAGGTCGAGGATTTTGTTCTTAGCTTTTTTGATAACTTTCTGTAAATCCAATTTGCCTTTCTCAATTTGGTCAATTAAAGCAAACCAATTCTCTATCTCTGATACTATTCGGTGCTGTTCTGAAAGAGGGGGAAGAGGGAAAAACATTCGTTCCAAATTATATTTAGGTAATCCCTCACGACCACTACCTGTTATCTTCATTGATTTAGAGAATATGGAGGATAGAACAAACGCATGGAAATATTCAGATACAACAAATATTGGACGCATAATGCAAACATGTTGACTTACATTTCCCCGTTGGAAGTTTTCAGGTACAATTGCACAACGTCCCAAAGACCCACCTGTTATGTTTAAGAGTAAATCATTAGGCAAAACTTCAGTACCAATCATAGTTTGATGTACCTCTTCTGATATAAATTTGATATCTTCGTAAACTAATCCACCGTTATAAATATTTTGAGACCGGAAAAATGGAATGCCCTTAGAGGAATAGTTACTGCCTCGCGGGGTACTTCCAGAACCTATTTTTGAACAAATATGTTCTATATCCGTCCACACCCAATTATCAGGCACTTCAAACGGTACATTCCCATAATGGGGCGTATGTATAGTAAGCGATGATTAAGATATAATGTGCTAAAGTTTTTCCGTAACATACTTTGAGTTAGTTTTTTCTTTTTCCTGCGGCTCAAATACGGCGTTGACAAATTCCTCGTCAGTAATCTGATCATTGAGATACTTTTGGGCCACATCATAGTCTATTGGGCATTTCGTGTTCTCAAAAAGTTCCTCGCCGCCCCGTGTCCAGATATGGAGTGACGGATTCCGGTAGTTAGACACGTTGATGCGGACAAGTTCGGCGCCGGATAACAGACTGTAACGCTAAGGGTTTGCCATCCGGTCGAGCCGGTCTATCAGTTTCCGCTGTTTGTCTATGATCGCATCTTTCTCTTTCTGATAGCCGTATCGCAGGCCCCTATTTCCACTTGCTCTTTGTGTGGGATATCTTGAAACAATGGATATTCAAATAACATAAGACAAGAATCTGTGGGTATGTAAAGCGCATCCGTTTTGTATAACAAACCGCAAAAATGTAGGTACTTGCAGTAATTAGTGTAATAGTCGGCACAAGAATTATGCTGAACTTTGCAGCCGTAAAGTAATGAAATGATGAGAAGAATGACCTACATTGCAATCATAATGGCTGCTATGATGACAGGACTATGGTCTTGTACGGAAAAAACAGAAATCCCTACTGATATGAATGGAAACGGAACAACCAATACTGACAGTTTTCAGATTCAGATGACCCATCCTGTTCCCAATCAATACTTTTCGGAGGCAACAGAGCAGGGGCAGGTAGTAAGAATCGAATATGAATCGAAAGATTATACCCGCGATGACCGTCCTGCCGCGCGGAAGCCTGCCTATGTCTATCTGCCTTACGGATATGACGAGAGCCGGCAGTATGATGTGGTCTACCTGATGCACGGATGGACGGGAACGGCAGAAGAAACATTTGAAACATTGGGCGGCGCACAGAAGAACATTTTGGACTGGATGATTCAGCAAGGAGATTGCAAGCCTGTCATCGTGGTGTCGCCCACGTGGGACAAAGACAACCGGGCAAAAGATTGGGGTGAATCGTGCGAGGAAATCGCTGTGTTCCATAATGAATATGAGAATGACCTGATTCCTGCCGTTGAAAGCCGCTTCTCGACATACGCTGAAACGACTGACCGGGCAGGTATCGTGGCATCGCGTGACCACCGGGCTTTCGGCGGCTTCTCGTTGGGCAGTGTGACGACATGGTATATCTTTGAACATTGTTTCGACTTGCAACGCTTTTTCCTGCCGATGAGTGGTGACAGTTGGCACGTTTCGATTTTTGGCGGACAGACGGTGCCGGAGCAGACGGCTCAGTTTCTTGCTTCGGTAGTTCAGGCATCGCCTTACGGAACGGATAACGGCTTTCACGTATGGCACGCTGTGGGGACACAGGATGCGCGCTTTTATCAAACCCACAATCAGGCGATGGCTTGTATGCAGCTGACCGATGTGTTTACTCCCCATAACTTTTCTTACCACCAGCGAGAGGGAGGGCAACATGATTACAATTCCGTCGTGGAGTTTGTATATAATGCCCTGCCGTTTTTCTTTCCGCCTGAAACGGGGCAATCTTTCACCCGCACAAGCCGTATCAGTGATGTTATGAATGACCCGGCTTTCGGTAATTGGGGACGGCTGATTTTCCCCGTAGACGAGGGCTATTGGAGCGGCGAGACTTTGGAACAGTTGCGCTTGGTGTGGTATAACTACATAGACCCGGACAAGACCGTTGAAATCTGCAATTACCTGAAGGCACATGCCGGCAGCGTATTTCTCGACATTTATACGGAGGCCGAAAAGCAGGACGACCCGCAGAAGCGCAATACGGGACTGTTCTTTTTCCGGGGAAATCCGGGTGCGCTCTTTGCCGTCTGCAATGCCGGTGGTGCATTTGCGTATGTCGGAGCCATGCACGACAGCTTTCCCCATGCGCTCGAACTGTCCAAACTTGGGTACAATGCTTTTGCGCTCATTTACCGTCCGGACGATGCCTACGAAGACCTTGCTCGCGCCATCACTTATATTTATGACCATGCCGATGAACTGGGCGTAAGCGCTTCCGGCTATTCCCTTTGGGGCGGTTCGGCAGGAGCACGCATGGCGGCTGTGCTCGGCAATGGGGACTACTTGCAAGAACTCACCGGACGCACGGATATTCTGCAAGCCTCGGCTGTCATCATGCAATATACGGGTTATAGCATGGTTAGTTCGCAAGACGCAGCGACATACGCCTGTGTCGGTACCAGCGACGGCATTGCTTCATGGCGCACCATGCAACGGCGGCTGCAAGGTCTTTCCTCCCTCGGTATCCCGACCGAATTTCATGCTTACGACGGGCTTCCTCACGGTTTCGGACTTGGCACGGGGACGGTGGCTGAAGGCTGGCTGACGGATGCTGTCCGTTTTTGGGAAGAAAACCGATAATCGATGGAGCATATTAAAACTGCCTCATTCCGGACAATCCGTAAAAAAGGTACGACCGTCTGTAATCCGTGTATGGAAGGATGCAACATTATGCCGTACCTTTGTATGTATAGGGAACTGATTAAACAAAGACAATATGGAAACAATCAAACTGAGCAACGGCGTGGAAATGCCGCTATTGGGCTACGGAGTGTTCAAGGTAGCTCCGCAGGAATGTGAACGGTGCGTAAGCGATGCGCTGAATGTGGGTTATCGCCTGATTGATACGGCGCAGGCTTACTTTAACGAGGAAGGTGTAGGAAATGCCATAAGCAAGAGCGGTATTGTCCGGCAGGACGTTTTTCTGGTGACGAAAGTATGGATTTCGAATGCCGGCGAGGAGAAGGCGGCGGCAAGCATCGACGAGAGCCTGCGCAAGCTGAAGACTGATTATATCGACCTGCTGCTTATCCATCAGGCATACGGCGACGTGTTCGGCTCGTGGAGGGCGATGGAGAAAGCCTACCGGGCAGGCAAGGTGCGTGCCATCGGTGTAAGCAATTTTCAGGCGGGACGTTTCTACGACTTCGCCCACTACGCGGATATCAAGCCGATGGTGAACCAGTTGCAATGCAATCCGCTCGTCCAGCAACAAGGTATCAAGCTGCTTCTCGCAGAACACGACACGAAGATGATGGCATGGGGGCCGCTTGGCGGTGAGGGTGCTGAAGATGTGGTAAAGAACGAACTGCTTGCTTCCATTGGCGAAGGCTACGGGAAGACCGCCGCACAGGTGGCATTGCGCTGGCTCACGCAGCGGGGCATCGTCGCCATCCCCAAGAGCACGCATGTGGAGCGTATGCGGCAGAATCTGGACATCTTCGACTTTACGCTGACCGATGAGGAAATGAAACGTATCGCCACACTCAACTGTCACGATGCGGGAACGGTGAATTTCGGCGACCCGCAGTTTGTGAAGTTCCTGATTGAGACATACGGGTAAAATAAGGTAGAGCTATACATTAAACAACGACGGGAAACATTGCAACAGCATGTTTCCCGTTGTTGTTTTAATCACTTGTCTTTTATACGCTTACCGTGTACCACGCAAGTATTTCAATGTAAATGGTAGAAGAAAATAAGAACGTCAGTTGAAACTTGTAAGTAGCGACGGCTGGGTAACGAAAGCGTCATGATTTACAGCCTTGCTCCTCACACCATCTTTTCTACATCTTCCAGTGTGGCGTTGAAGAAACGCTTCTCCTTGTTGAGCGAGCGCATCTGCTGCATCTCCTTGTCGGTCAGGGCGAAGTCGAAGATTTGGATGTTCTCCTTGATATAGTCGGGATTCGATGCACCGGGGATGACGGAGAAGCCTTCCTGGATGTGCCAGCGCAGGATGACCTGTGCCGGAGTTTTGCCGTGGGCTTCGGCTATCTTCTTTATTGCAGGGTCTTTGAACAGGGCACCGCCCGACATGGCACCTCCCAACGGGAACCAGCATTCCATCTGTATCCCTTCTTTTGCGGCTTTCTTGCGCATCTCCAACCGCTGGGCGTAAGGGTGGCACTCTATCTGGAGCACTTGGGGCTTGATAGTCGCTGCTTTCATAATCGTATTCCACACTTCCTCATTGGCGTCGAAATTGCTGATGCCGAGAGCACGTACTTTGCCCATCTTCACCGCCTTCTCCATGTCTTTCCATGCGCCTACGAAGTCGCCCACAGGCTGGTGAACATAGAGCAGGTCGATGTAATCCAGTTGCATTCGTTTCAGCATTTCGTCGATGGCTTTCAGCGTCTTGCCTTCGCCGTATTCCGTGGGCCAGAGTTTGCTGGTAATCCAGATTTCCTCGCGAGGTATACCGCTTTCCTTGACGGCACGCCCTACGCCCGCTTCGTCCTGATAGGCATGGGCCGTGTCGATGTGCCGATATCCGGCTTTCAAGGCAGTGAGGCACGACTGTTCGCACACTTCGTCACTGGGCTGGAGGAATGTGCCGATGCCGAAGCGGGGCATCTCCACGCCGTTGTTCAACTTGACCATCGGCACACCGGCCGTCGTTGTTTTCTCTTGTGCATAGGTAGCACATACGCCGCCACATAGTATCAAGGCGGACAGCAGAAGTTTTTTTAGTGATTCCATACTCTTTTTTATAAACTGAATAATTGTCTGTTTGCAATAAGGCGGAGGTGGCAATGACACCGTTCACAACAGTGGCTTCCGTCAGTTTCAGCATACTGCATCGGCTGGTATTACTGCCGCTCTTTTTATTTCCCACTCTTGATGTCTTCTGTGATTGATGCAAAGGTAGGTGATGCCCGTGTAAACGGACTTACATAAAATTCGGGAGGATATGCTGTTTTTGCGGTAAAAAGCTGTCGGAATAATAGCTTTATGTTAGAGGGGGCTCTTGGTGCAGATAAACTTCCATTCAAGGAACTATGTAGAAATCAGGTGTCGTTTGTCCAATTTGCCAGATGGCAGTTCCTTAAATTGTTGTGAAATATGCTCTTTCCCAAAGCAACAATGGTTCGTGTCAAAGAAATGAATTGCTTTTGTCGAAAAGACTCGGAACCAAAACACACTGATGGCTTGCAAATAGGGCACTCTCTCGACAAGGAGAAAGATTTCAAGATAGCGTGTGATGTTGTTCATCTGAAATTATTTTTGCAGGCGGGATCAGATGCGGCGATCCCGTAACCGATGAACATTATTGAAAGATGGTGGAAGTTCACCAGGAAATCCGTTTTGCATGGCGATGGTGTGGCAGGCTTGCGAAAATATATCAGGCCTTCAAGGATTTTCCAGAGGAAATAAACCGCAAACGACAGCTGCACTTTGAACTTCCGACAGAACTGTATGGACAATGATTTTGACGGGCAAGTTACGCAAAAGGAACAGAAATATCTTTTGCTAATCTGCCGGAATCCGGCGGTTTTTCCACAGAATTTTCTTAACTTTGTCAACCGATTCTAAAAGTTATCCAGTTATGAAGTTTATAGGAATAATTCCGGCAAGATATGCATCCACACGTTTTCCTGCAAAGCCTTTGGCTATGTTGGGAGGAAAGCCTGTGATTCAGAGAGTGTATGAACAGGTGGCAGGCGTTTTGGACGATGTCTGTGTGGCAACCGACGACGAACGGATTGAAAAGGCTGTAGAAGCTTTCGGCGGCAAGGTTGTCATGACATCGGTCAATCATAAAAGTGGAACCGACCGTTGCTATGAGGCCTATTGCAAAGTGGGGCAGGGCTATGATGTGGTGGTGAATATTCAGGGCGACGAACCTTTCATTCAACGCTCTCAATTGGAGGCGGTGAAGGCTTGTTTTGATGATGAGGCGACTCAAATAGCTACGTTGGTGAAACCTTTCCGTCCGGAAGACGGATTCGATGCGCTTGAAAATGTAAATTCGCCGAAAGTGGTGGTGAACAGGCAGATGCAGGCCCTTTATTTCAGCCGCTCCATCATTCCGTTCCAGCGCAGCCGCGACCGGAAAGAGTGGCTGGCAAATCATGTATACTACAAGCACATCGGGCTTTACGCATACAGGGCTTCGGTCTTGAAGGAAATCACCGCATTGCCCCAGTCGCCGCTTGAGCTGGCAGAGTCGCTCGAGCAGTTGCGCTGGCTTGAAAACGGCTATACCGTCAAGGTGGGCATCAGCGATGTGGAAACGATCGGCATTGATACGCCGCAGGATCTGGAGCGGGCAGAAGCATTTTTAAACCAACACCCGGAATTGAGATGAGTACGCTTGACAGAACCGTGGCTCCCGAAATCCGCCAGTTGGACGATTTTTCGATTGTCGGTCCGGAAAGGCGCGTGATGCGGAACGGCATGCCGCTCTTTACCATAGAAGCAGGAAGTGAAGATGTCGTGCGTTTTGACCTGGTGATTAAAAGCGGACAGCTCCAGCAGGAACAGCCCTTGCAGGCTGTGTTTACAAACCGGATGCTCAGGGAAGGGACACGCAACCTTTCGTCGGCTGAGATCGCTGAAACGCTGGACTATTATGGAGCGTGGCTTGATCTTTCAGTGTCGGTGGATTGCAGTTATGTGACACTCTATTCGCTGTCGCGCTATTTCAGCAAGACGCTTGAAGTGGTGGCCTCAATGGTTATGGAATCGGTGTTTCCGGAAAAAGAATTTGCTGTGATCCGTGATATCCACAAGCATCAGTTTATGGTGAACAACCAGCGGGTGGACGTGCTTTCGCGCAAGCAGCTCTGCCGTTCGCTCTTCGGAGAGAGGCATCCGTTAGGCAGGTATGCCGAACTGGATGACTATGACCGTATCGGCGTGGAAAGCCTGAAGGAATATTACCGCAGGTTCTATCGTTCGGGCAATTGTTCGGCTTATCTGTCCGGACGTGTTACTCCAGACACGGTCCGTTGCGTGGAAAGGCTGTTCGGGGATGTGGAGTGGGGCGAACGCTCGTCCGATTTTGTCCTTCCCCAGCCGGTTATAATTACGGATACCCGCAAGCGCGTGTTCGTGGAGAAAGAGGATGCGATGCAGAGTTCGGTGAAGATGGGCGGATTTACGCTCGACCGGAAGCATCCGGACTACCTGAAGCTGCGTGTACTGGTAACCCTCTTCGGCGGCTATTTTGGCAGCCGGCTTATGTCGAACATACGCGAAGACAAAGGTTATACCTACGGAATCGGAGCTGGGCTGGTCGTTTATCCGGGAACCGGACTGCTGATGATCAGCACGGAAACCGGAAACGAATACGTGGAGCAAGTGATAAAAGAGGTCTATCATGAAATGGACAGGCTGAGGGAGGAGCGCGTGTCGGACGAAGAACTGGACATGGTGCGCAACTATATGCTTGGTGATATATGCCGTTCATACGAAAGCCCCTTTTCGCTTTCTGACGCATGGATCTTTATCGAAGCATCGGGACTGGATTATGACTTTTATGACCGCTCGCTTGCCGCCGTGCGCGACATTTCCTCCGAAGATATTCTGTCGCTTTCGCGGAAGTACTTCTGCAAAGAAAATTTAATAGAGGTGGTGGCTGGTAAAAAAGTATGAATCCGGAATCCGATTACTGACCAAAAAAATTAATTTTGAACTCTATAATTAACAAGAAGAATAATCTAATGAATAAATATAGCATTTTGTTGTTTGCCCTTCTGGCTGTGGGGACGAATTCCGTTTCGGCTCAGATGTCTTTGGGATATTATAAATTCAAGGATGGGGCCGAATATACCGGAGAACTGAAAGGGCGGCGGCCGAACGGAAAAGGGCGTACTGTGTTTAAGAACGGCGACGTGTATGAGGGTGAATATGTGAAGGGGAAACGCCAGGGGCAGGGTACCTATACTTTCAGCGACGGGGAGAAGTATGTGGGCGAATGGTATCAGGACCAGCAGCATGGAAAAGGAACTTTCTATTTTATGAACAATAACCGTTACGACGGGTTCTGGTTTCAGGACTTTCAGGAAGGGAAAGGCACCATGACTTATTATAACGGCGACTTCTATGACGGAACATGGCATCAGGACAAGCGTGACGGAAAGGGAACCTATATATGGAAGGGAGGAGCTACCTATAGCGGAGAGTGGAAAAATGACTTGAAGAACGGACAGGGTACCATGACGTGGGAAGACAATTCGAAATATGAAGGCGAATGGAAAGACGGAATGCGTGATGGAAAAGGCACTTTCTACTATACCAACGGTGACAAGTATGTGGGCGACTGGAAGAACGACGTGCAGGAAGGAAAGGGAATCTATTATTTTCAGAACGGAGAAAAATACGAAGGCGATTATGTCAACGGAGAACGCACGGGAGAGGGCATTTATACTTACCCCAACGGCGACAGGTATGTCGGACAGTTCTCCAACGGTTGGCAGAACGGCAAAGGCACGTTCACGTGGGCGAACGGAGCGGTTTATGAAGGCCAGTGGCTGAGAAACCAGCGTTCGGGAACGGGAACCTACAAGTGGGCGAACGGCGACGTGTACGAAGGGCAGTGGAAGAACAACATGGCTGAAGGCGAAGGCACATTGCGTACGGCCGACGGCTCTGTATATGCAGGCGGTTTCGTGAGAGGCAAGGAAGACGGCAAAGGCACACTCGTGAGCAAAGACGGAATCCGTTTTGAAGGCTTTTTCAAGCAGGGAAAGAAGGACGGGCCTTTTGTGGAAACCGATGCGGACGGCAAGGTGATCCGGAAAGGCACATTCAAGTATGGACGTTTGCTGGAGGAAAAGAAATGAAACTGAATTTACAGGAACTGACGGAGAAGGTGCGTGCGCTGGCTGTGGAAACAGGAAGCTTCATCCGTCAGGAAAGAAGCCGGTTCTCCCGCGAACGGGTGGAGAAGAAACATGCGCACGATTATGTTTCTTATGTAGACAAAGAGTCGGAAAGAAGAATTGTAGCCTGCTTGAGGGAGTTGCTTCCCGAGGCAGGTTTTATTGTTGAGGAGGGCAGTGCCGGATTTTCCGGAGAGCCTTATTGCTGGGTGGTCGATCCCCTGGACGGCACAACCAATTTCATTCACGACAATGCTCCTTACTGCGTCAGCATCGCTTTGCGTGACCGCGAGGAAATCCTGATAGGAGTTGTGTATGAAATTTGCAGGGATGAATGTTTCTGGACCTGCAAAGGCGATTCTTCGTACCGGAACGGCGAGCCGGTTCACGTTTCGGACGTGGATTGCGCGGACAATGCTTTTCTGGCTTTGGGCCTGCCGTACGATGCGGATGCCTACAGGCCGGTGTTCCGGAAGCTGGTGGACGGCGTTTACGGGAAGGTGGCGGGGACGAGAGTCGTAGGCGCTGCCGCAGCCGAAATGTGCTATGTGGCATGCGGGCGTTTTGATGCAAGGGTAGAGGCTCTTCTCGGTCCGTGGGACATTGCTGCCGGCATTCTGATTGTGCAGAATGCGGGAGGGCGTGTTACCGACTTCTGCGGAGGGGACAGTTATGAGCAAGGCAGCCAGGTCGTGGCGTCAAACGGGAAAATACATGATTTTCTGTTGAAAATCCTGGCAGGCTCTTAAAAAACGCCCTTTTTTTTCGGATTATCAGAATATATTTCGTAAGTTTGTGTAGCTCAAGCCGCACAGGTATGGGCTGAATCGGATTATTAATATTAAAACATTGCATTATGGTTATCGACAAATTAGAAAATCTGGAAAAGTACGTAGCTTTGAATCCTTTGTTCGTACAGGCTGTGGAGTTTCTGAAATCCACTGACCTGAATGCGCATGAAATAGGGAAGGTGGTCTTGAAGGAAGGCGAACTGACCGTCAATTTCTCGCAGACCCGCCCGAAAACGAAAGAAGAGGCCAGGATTGAAACGCATGACAATTTCATCGATATCCAGATTCCGCTGTCGGGAGTGGAGCTGATGGGCTATATGCCTCGCACAGATCTTCCGGAAGCTTCTTATAATCCGGAAAAGGATATAACTTTCTATGAAGGTCTGGCCACCGACTATCTGACTGTCAAGCCGGGGATGTTTGCCATATTCTTTCCTGAAGACGCTCATGCGCCGGGGGTAACTCCGGATGGAGTAAAGAAAGTGATTGTGAAAGTTCGCGCGAAATAATTGTCAAACAAAATAACTGATACTATGGATGAGGTTTTGAATATCATCAAAAATGATCCGTGGCTGGAGCCGTATGCTGATGCCATCAACGGACGTCACCAACACGCTGTTGCCAAGGAAAAAGAATTGACGGGGAAAAAGAAATTGTCGGACTTTGCCGACGGGCACCTTTATTTCGGACTGCACCACACCGACAAAGGATGGGTGTTCCGCGAATGGGCGCCGAATGCTACAGAGATTTATCTGATCGGCGATTTCAACGGGTGGAAAGAAATGCCGGCCTATAAGATGAAGCGTCTGCGCAATAGCGGCAACTGGGAAATCAAGCTTCCGGAGAAAGCGATGAAGCATGGCGACCTTTACAAGCTGAAAGTTCACTGGGAGGGAGGCTGCGGAGAGCGTATCCCGGCATGGGCAAGAAGGGTTGTGCAGGACGATGTCACAAAAATATTCAGCGCGCAGGTGTGGAATCCTGAAAAGCCGTACAAGTTCAAGAAAAAGGCCTTCACGCCGAACGTGGGCCCGCTCATGATTTATGAATGCCACGTAGGAATGGCGCAGGATGCAGAGCGTGTGGGCACTTACAATGAGTTCCGCGAAAATGTTCTTCCGCGCGTGAAGGAGGACGGCTACAACTGCATCCAGATCATGGCCATCCAGGAGCATCCTTATTACGGCAGCTTCGGCTATCATGTTTCAAGTTTCTTTGCTCCTTCCTCACGTTTCGGAACGCCTGACGAACTGAAGCAGCTGATTGATGCGGCTCATCAGATGGGCATCGCCGTAATTATGGATATCGTGCATTCGCATGCGGTGAAGAACGAAGTGGAGGGACTGGGCAATTTTGCCGGCGATCCGTGCCAGTATTTCTATCAGGGCGACCGCCGGGAACATCCGGCTTGGGATTCCCTTTGCTTTGACTATGGCAAGAACGAGGTGCTGCATTTCCTCTTGTCAAACTGCAAGTACTGGCTTGAAGAGTTCCGCTTCGACGGATTCCGTTTTGATGGAGTGACTTCGATGCTCTATTACAGCCACGGTCTGGGCGAGGCTTTCTGCAACTACGGGGACTATTTCAACGGACATCAGGACGACAATGCAATCTGTTACCTGACCTTGGCCAACAAGCTGATTCATGAAGTCAACCCGAAGGCAATCACCATTGCAGAAGAGGTGTCGGGCATGCCGGGACTTGCCGCGCCGATAGAAGATGGCGGATACGGTTTTGACTACCGTATGGCGATGAATATCCCCGACTACTGGATCAAGATAATCAAGGAACGGCGTGATGAGGACTGGAAGCCGTCGAGCCTGTTCTGGGAAGTGACAAACAGGCGTAAGGATGAGAAGACCGTTTCCTACTGTGAAAGCCATGACCAGGCTTTGGTGGGCGACAAAACCATTATCTTCCGTCTGATTGACGCTGACATGTACTGGCACTTCAGGAAGGGTGATGAGAACGGCGTGGTGGAGAGAGGCATCGCTCTGCACAAGATGATCCGTCTGCTCACGGCCTCTACCATCAACGGCGGTTACCTGAACTTTATGGGAAACGAGTTCGGGCATCCCGAATGGATCGACTTCCCGCGCGAAGGCAACGGATGGTCTTACAAATATGCCCGCCGCCAATGGCATCTGGTTGACGACAAGAGCCTGTGCTATCATTATCTGGGTGATTTTGACAAGGCGATGGTGCATCTGCTCACCGATGTGAAGAACATCCAGAAATCGGATGTGATCGAAGTCTGGCATAACGACGGAGATCAGATTCTTGCTTACCGCAGAAAAGACCTGGTATTTGTGTTCAACTTCAACCCGACCCGTTCATTCACCGACTATGGTTTCCTGGTTCCGCGCGGAGCATACGATGTGGTGCTGAATACGGACAACAAGGCTTTCGGCGGCTTCGGATTCTCTGACGATTCGCTCCGCCACTTTACTTGCGCTGACCCGCTCTATGCGAAGGACAAGAAAGAATGGCTGAAATTGTACGTACCTGCCCGTTCCGCCGTAGTCTTGAAACGGGTGAAAGCTTAGTTTTTGTTTATGAGTTATTACGCCAATTCATTTCATAAGAAGGCCGCACGCATCATGATCGTGGTTTGCGGTCTTCTTTTTTCTGTTTTCAGTTTTGTTTATCTGTATGTGTTCCAGCGCGAGATGCTTGAAGCTCTGCACTATTCGCTGGCGCATGGGAAGACGCATTTTGCTCCGGCGGTGAGTGCCATTGTCATCACGCTGATTCTGCTGCTGCTCAGATGGGGGGTGAACAGCCTGCTGGGGCTCAAGGGATATGTGCGCGCCTTGTCGTATGTCCCTTCCTTCCTGGTGCTGTGCGCTTTGACGGACGTTGGGCGCGATGTCTATACCTCGTCGTACCACTCATGCTGGGTGTGGCTTCTTCCGCTTCTGGTCATTGTCTTTATAGGCGTGACATACTGGTTGAGGGGAGTGTTCAGAATCCGTTTGAACCAGGAAGACAATACGATGGGGATTGTCAACGGCAATCTGTTCATCCTGCTTGTCTTGTGCGTAATGACTGTTCTTTGCGGCAATTCAGACAGGTCATTCCATCATGAATTGCAGGCCGAATATTATCTCCGCAACCGCGACTACGGACGGGCGATGCAGGTGGGCGAGAAGTCGCTCGAAGCCAGCCGGACATTCACTGCCTTGCGCGGCATGGCTATGGCGCGGACAGGTTCGATGGGCGACCGTTTGTTTGACTATCCGCAGTATTATCGTTCGGACGGGCTTTTCTTCCCCGATGATTCATTGCAGACGCTCCGGTATACAAACGATTCCATCTATTACCTTTTGGGGGCAAGGCCGTATAAGGGGGAGGACCGGAATGTCTTTCTCCGCAACATCTGTTATAAGGGAACCGGAAAATATACTTCGCTCGACTACTATCTGTCGGCGCTGCTTCTTGACAAGAATCTGGAGGAGTTTGCAACGGCGGTAAACGACTTCTTTGAACCCGAAGATACGCTGCCCCGCTTCTATCGTGAGGCGATGGTGCTCTACCATTCACAGCGTTCCGACTCCGTCGCTTTAGCGGCGAGGGATTCGTCGTGCGTGCGCCGGTTTATGGAGTATAAAGAGAAGGGAAAGGAGTATGTTTCGGCCAAGGAGCGCGAGAACTGGCTGCGCAGGCATTACGGAAATACTTACTGGTGGTATTTTGATTATCAGAACTGACAGAATCTGTTTTTTAATGAAAGTATTGGTTATCAACGGAAGTCCGCGGAAAAAGGGAAATGTGGCCCGGATGCTGGCTGCCGTCAGGGAAGAGGCGGAAGAAAGGGGGTTCGACGTGACCTGCCTTTCTGTGTCTGATCTGAAGGTGGCTCCATGCACGGGGTGCATGGTGTGCCGCAGCCGTCTGAGCTGTGTCTTGCCTGAGGATGACGCGCAGCGGGTGCTTGGGCTGATAGAGGCTTGCGATGTCCTTGTGGTTGGCGCTCCCTGTTATTGGGGAAATATGCCCGGGCAGTTGAAAGTGCTGTTCGACCGGATTGTCTATGGCATGATGGGAGAGAGCGCAAGCGGCATTCCGAAGCCGCTGCACAAAGGCAAGAAAGCGATTCTTGTGGCTGCCTGCACGACTCCCTTTCCGTTCAACATTCTGTTCGGCCAATCCCAGGGAGTGGTCAGGGCCTTGAAAGAGATTCTGAAGTGGAGCGGATTCAAGGTGGTGGCTGCAGTGCAGCAGGGCGGGACGAAGAAGCGTCCGGTCACCGAAAGGAAACTCCGTTCCTGCCGCAGAGCTTTAAGAAAGATATAGGGTGTTTCAGACTTATATGGAGTATGGAAGAGTCCGGATGCCGTATCTGCTGTGGCAGGGAAAGATTTCATACTGGCATATGGCCGCAGGCAAGGCACTCCGCCAATCCGGACAAGGAAAAATCTGTATCTCCAGCCTGAAGATATAAATCTCCAGGCTAAAGACATACATCTCCAGCTTGAAGATATGCATCTCCAGTCTGGAGATGAACTTTTCTGCCTCAGCCGTTGTCTGGACTAGCCTTTTTTCGTCTTTTTGTATTCGCTGGGTGACATTCCCATTATTTTGCTGAACAGACGCGAGAAATAATAAGTGTCTTCTATTCCCACTTTATAGCATATCTGATTGATTTTCATGTCTGTCGAGTCGAGCATGAAACAAGCCTGCTGTACTTTGAGCAGGTTGAAGTAGGCAAGCGGAGCGTGTCCGGTCTGTTTTTTGAATAGCGCCGAGAAATGGGAAGGGGAGTATCCAGTCTGAGCGGCCATGTCATGAAGGGTGACATGTTTCTCTATGTTTTCCTGCATGAAATGGATGGCCTCTTTTATGGCATCACCCTCATTGCCCGGTTCGCTGCTTGCGTTCCGGTATTGCTGTATGTAGCGCAGGGATCCGAGGTAATAATGGAACAGTGAAGAAACATAGCGGAGGTTTTCGTTGCTGTATCCGGACTTTAATGTGTTGAAGATCTCTTCGAAAATGTTCAGGCGGTTGTTGATCCGCGAGTGTTTTTCCGGCAGAATATCCAAAGGCTTCGTCGCTCCTTCCGCATAGTATGGAGCAAGCGGCCCCTTGAAATGAATCCAGTAGATTGTCCATGGGTCATTGTCGTCCGCCGCATAGAGATGCGGGATGCCGGCAGGCAGGATAAAGTACTGGTTTGCCGATACCTGAAACTCACGGCTTCCTATCCGGTAGCGTCCGGCTCCGTCCAGGCAATAGATCAGTACATACTGGTCGATGGGCGTTTTCCTTTCCCTGAAATGATGGCGTGCCTTCGGGTAATAGCCTATGTCTGTGATGTGCAGCATAGATACCAGCGGATCGTTTCCCATCATCTTCAATACCAGTTGAGGCACAACGAGCGCCCTTTCTCCGTTAAATCCGTCTTTTTGTCTTATCATGGTCGAGGCTTGGTGTGTATGGACACAAAAATACCAAAAAAACGTAAGAAAGTCCATCCTCAAAATAAAATATTCCATTTCCCGGGACTTTGATTAACGCTACCTTTGCAATATCTGAATAATATAATTGAAATCTGACTGAATATGGAAAACTACAACAAAGGTTTTGTTTATTTCATCTGCATTGTTTCTGCGATGGGAGGTCTTCTCTTCGGCTACGACTGGGTGGTAATCGGAGGAGCGAAAATTTTTTACGAGCAATATTTCGGCATTGTCGGAAATCCTTCGATGCAGGGACTGGCGATGAGCATAGCGCTTGCCGGCTGTCTGATCGGGGCTTTGACGGCCGGTTTGCTCGCCGACAAGCTGGGGCGCAAGCTGCTCTTGCTGGTTTCGGCCTTCATGTTTATGGTTACGGCTTACGGTACAGGGGCCTTCAATTCGTTTGCTTTGTTTCTGGTTGTCCGTTTTTTCGGCGGCATCGCCATTGGCATTGCGTCAGGACTTTCGCCGATGTATATAGCGGAGGTGGCGCCGGCTTCGATACGCGGGCGGCTTGTCTCGCTCAACCAGTTGACGATTGTGGTGGGCATACTTGCGGCGCAGGTTGTCAACTGGCTTCTTGTCAGTGACAGTGACGTGTGGAACAGGGAGATGGCCTGGCGGTGGATGTTCTGGGCAGCCGCCTTTCCGGCCTTTGTGTTCCTGTTTATGGCACTGTTCATCCCTGAAAGTCCCCGGTGGCTGGCGATGAGCGGAAAAAAAGACATGGCTTTGTTCACTCTGTCTAAGATCGGAGGCAGGGAATATGCGCAGCGCGAGCTCCGTACGTTTGAAGAAGCGGAGATGCAGAAGAAGAGTCAGGGCGGTCTGAAGCAGCTTTTCAGCAAATCCTGCCGCTTGATGCTGGTGCTTGGAATCATTGTTGCCATGTTTCAGCAGTGGTGCGGTACGAATGTAATCTTCAATTATGCACAGGAAATTTTCCAGTCGGCAGGCTATGATGTCGACAATACATTCATCAACATTGTAGTCACGGGTATAGCCAACCTGGTGTTTACGTTTGTTGCAATCTATACGGTCGACCGCCTCGGGAGGCGTGTGCTGATGCTTGTCGGGGCAGGAGGGCTTGCCGGAATTTACGCCATTCTGGGCACCTGCTATTATATGGAGGTAAACGGGGTGATGATGGTGGTGCTGGTCGTGCTTGCCATAGCATGCTATGCCATGTCGCTCGGTCCGGTTACCTGGGTCCTGCTGTCTGAGATATTTCCCAACAGAATACGTGCTGTTGCCATGTCTGTGGCTACGTTTGCCTTGTGGATGGCGAGCTGCATACTGACTTACACTTTCCCGTTTCTGAACACGTTTCTCGGGACGAGCGGCACTTTCTGGATTTATTCATGCATCTGTATCGCAGGCTTCGTCTTCTTTTTCTTCAGGCTGCCGGAAACAAAAGGCAAGTCGCTGGAGGAACTGGAAAAAGTGTTGTCAGAATGAGTTGCCCGTTTTCTCGTCCGCCAAGGTACCTGCCGGACGAGAATGGCCGGCGAATCAAATAACTTAAATGAATCATAGTCATAAATCTTTATTTGCAAAATGGTAAAAGCATGGAAAGAGCAGGTTGTAATCCCGACATACGAAGTGGGGAAGCCTGAAAAGAATCCGATATTTCTGGAAAAGAGAGTGTATCAGGGAAGCAGCGGTGTGGTTTATCCTTATCCGGTGATAGAGTCTATCTCGGACGAGAAGAAGGACAAGGCATACAATGCGGTTTTCATAGAGAACGAGTATATAAAGGTCATGATTCTTCCGGAACTGGGAGGACGCGTGCAGATGGCATACGACAAAATCAAGAACCGCCATTTCATCTACTACAACCATGTCATCAAACCCGCTCTCGTAGGACTGGCCGGTCCGTGGATTTCCGGCGGAATTGAATTCAACTGGCCGCAGCACCACCGTCCGAGCACCTTTATGCCGGTCGACTGCACCATTGAAGAGAATGCTGACGGAAGTGTGACCGTGTGGGTAAGCGAAATGGAACGGATGTTCCACCAGAAGGGTATGGCAGGCTTCACTTTGCGTCCGGGGCACGCTTACCTGGAAATAAAGGGCGTGCTCTACAACCGTACCGATGTGCCGCAGACATTTCTTTGGTGGGCCAACCCTGCCGTAGCGGTGAACGATCATTACCAGAGCGTGTTTCCGCCCGACATCAATGCCGTGTTTGACCATGGAAAACGTGCCGTAAGCAGTTTTCCGATAGCTACGGGAACATACTACAAGATGGACTATTCGGCAGGGGTGGATATTTCGAACTACAAGAACATCAAGGTCCCGACTTCTTACATGGCTGTAAACTCGCGGTTTGATTTTGAAGGAGGCTATGAGAACGATACACATGCAGGAATGCTTCATGTGGCAAACCACCATGTTTCTCCGGGAAAGAAGCAGTGGACTTGGGGAAACGGTGACTTCGGACGGGCATGGGACCGTAACCTGACTGATGAGGACGGCCCTTACATTGAACTGATGGCCGGTGTATATACTGAAAACCAGCCCGACTTTACGTGGCTTCAGCCGTATGAAGAAAAGAGTTTCACGCAGTATTTTCTTCCTTACCGTGAGCTGGGCATTGTGAAGAACGCTACCAAGGACTTGCTGATGAACATCGATCCCGAAGGCAACGGCAAGGTGCATTTCAGGATTTTCGCCACTTCCAGGCAGGAGGTGCGCGTGACGTTGAAAGGAGAGGACGGAAAAGTGTACTATGACCGGGAGGTGACCGTTACGCCTGAACAGTTGCTTGACGAAACGGCAGATACGGAAGGGGAAAGCTTCGGCCGTCTTTGCCTGAGCGTCACTTCAAAGGGGCGTGAGGTGCTGTATTGGCACGCCGAACCGGACGAGGTGAAACCTGTTCCTGATGCTGCCGAGGCCGCCTTGCTTCCCGAAGACATTAAAACGACCGAACAGCTCTACCTGACCGGACTGCACTTGGAACAATACCGCCACGCCACCTACAATCCGGTGGATTACTACGAAGAGGCCTTGCGGCGCGACCCGATGGATGTACGCAACAACAATGCCCTCGGCTTGTGGTATATCCGCAAAGGACGTTTCGACAAAGCGGAACAATACCTCCGCACTGCCGTGAAGGTGCTGCAGAAGCGCAATCCAAATCCGTATGACGGAGAGCCGATTTACAATCTCGGACTGGCATTGAAGTATCAGGGACGCATCGGAGAAGCCTATGGCCGGTTCTATAAGTCGACATGGAACGGAGCCTGGCAGGATGCGGGATATTTTGCCTGCGCACAGATTTCAGTCATGCAAAGACGCTGGGAAGACGCGCTATACGAAACGGACCGCTCACTGATACGCAACTGGCACAACCACAAGGCGCGTGCCTTGAAAACGACCGTTTTGCGCCGCACGGGACGCAAGGAAGAAGCCTTGCGTCTGATAGATGAATCGCTTGCCATTGACAAATTCAATTTCGGATGCCGTTTTGAGAAATACTTGCTGACGGGTGCGGAAGAAGATTTGAATGTGTTGAAAGAGCTGATGCGCCGTGACGCCAACAACTACGATGAGATAGCGCTTGACTATTGCGGAGCCGGATGTTGGGAAGAAGCCGCTTGCTTGTGGCGCATCGCTGTCGGCGAACAGGCTGTAACGCCGATGACTTATTATTACTTGGGCTGGTGTCTGAAGCAGGGCGGGCTGGACGGATCGGAGCAAGCCTTTGCTGAGGCTGCCGCCTGCTGTCCGGACTATTGTTTCCCGAACCGTCTGGAGGCTGTCCTTGCCCTGCAATGCGCCATCGGAGAAAATCCCGGCGATGCGAAGGCGCCTTATTATTTAGGCAACCTGTATTACGACAAGCGGCAATACGATCTGGCAATCAGCGGCTGGGAGGCATCCGCCAGACTGGACGGAAATTTCCCCACCGTATGGCGCAACCTGGCGCTGGCTTACTTCAACAAGAAAGATGACAAACGGCTTGCCGTGGAATGTATGGAGCGTGCTTTCGCCCTTGACACAACCGATGCCCGTATTCTCATGGAGCTTGACCAGCTCTATAAACGGATGCAGCGTCCGCACGCCGAACGTTTGGCGTTCTTGCAGCAATATCCGCAACTGATAGCCGGCCGGGATGACTTGTTGCTGGAAGAGATCACCCTGCTGAATCAGACCGGCGATTACACTCAAGCCAAAGAGCTGCTGGACGGACATATCTTCCACCCATGGGAAGGAGGCGAAGGCAAGGTGTCGGCACAATATCAGTTTGCCCGCGTAGAACTGGCGAAGAATGCGCTGGCCGAACACAGGTGGCAGGATGCCGTGTCGCTGCTGGACGAATGCCTGGTATATCCGCATCATCTGGGTGAAGGAAAACTTTATGGTGCTCAGGAAAATGATTTCTATTATTTCCTTGGATGTGCATACGAAGGAATGGGGGATGCCGGAAAAGCGAAGGAGTGTTGGGAAAAGGCGACGGCCGGACCGACTGAACCTGCCGCTGCACTCTATTACAACGATGCGAAGCCGGACAAGATCTTTTATCAGGGACTTGCTCTGCTGAAGCTTGGACGGAAGGACGAGGCAAACGGACGCTTCTACAAACTGACCAACTATGGCGAAAAACATTTGTTTGATAAGGTGAAGATGGATTATTTTGCAGTGTCGCTCCCAGACTTGCTGATATGGGAAGACAGTCTGGACCTGCGCAATGAAATCCATTGCAAGTACATGCTTGCCTTAGGCTATTACGGGCTGGGAAAGAAAGAAAAATCACTCCGTTTTTTAAGTGAGGTAGAAAGATTGGATAACAACCATCAGGGCATTCAGGCTTTCCGGAGCCTGATAAACCTGATGTCTTTATGAATGGAGAGGGTGTTCCCGTATGAGGAACGGAAATTTATGTTGAATAGTTATAAACAGACAACGGATGGAAAAAGTTAAATATTATTTGGGAATCATACTGTTTGTTCTGGGTGCATCTGTTCAGGCTCAGACCATTGATTTGAGCGGCGAATGGAAA
Source organism: Bacteroidales bacterium SW299 (assembly GCA_019550975.1). Classification (GTDB taxonomy): domain Bacteria; phylum Bacteroidota; class Bacteroidia; order Bacteroidales; family Bacteroidaceae; genus Phocaeicola; species Phocaeicola excrementipullorum. Next base: position 22,044 of record SDWH01000031.1, read on the forward strand.
ATAGCGCTGGACAGTACGGACAGAGGAGAGCGGGAAGAATGGTATAAGAAAGAGTTCGCTCAGACTGTCAGCCTTCCCGGGACGACAGATGGTGCGGGGTTGGGAACTCCCAATTCGCTGGCGCCGGCATTGGAGAAGCCTCAGCTTCTCCGCCTTACACGCAAGCACGCTTATATTGGCGCCGCATGGTATGCACGTGAGGTGGAGATACCGGAGTCTATGGCAGGCAAGCCTTTGGTGTTTTCTTTTGAGCGTGTCATGTGGCGGAGCGAGTTGTGGGTAGACGGAGTGAAAAGCCCGCAGGTGGAGGAGAGCCTGACCACTCCTCACTGTTTTGAGATGCCGGAGGGACTGTCTGCGGGGAAGCATTCGCTTGTCCTGCGGATCGACAACCGCAAGCTGTATGACATATCGGAAAACAATCTGGCGCATGCGTATACAAATGATACGCAGATTATGTGGAACGGCGTGCTGGGAAAGATGATCTTGAAGGCGCTTCCCGAAGTATATGTAAAGCAGGTGGATGTTTATCCGGATGTGGAGCGGAAGCGGATACGGGTTGTGGCCGGACTGGAAAACACGAGCGGAAAGCAGAAAAGGGCAAAACTCGTTTTCAGAATCAAGGATAACGTGTCGGGCGCGGAAAAGAGGATGCCGGAAATGAGCGTACTCGTTCCGGATGGACGGAAACAGATTGAAGCGGAATATGCGATGGGGGAGGATGTTGCATTGTGGGATGAATTCTCTCCCGTTGTATACGCGTTGATTGCCGGCGTTCGGACGTATGGGCAGAAAGCGGTGCAGGAAAATGAAGTGTCTTTCGGGATGAGGGAAGTGAGTGCGGACGGAAATCATCTTACGGTGAATGGCAACCGTGTCTTTCTCCGGGGGACGCTTGAATGCTGTGTCTTTCCGCTGACAGGCACACCTCCTGTGACGGAAGAAGGATGGATGAAAGAGTTCGCTGCGGCTAAAGACTGGGGGCTGAATCATTTGCGCTTCCATTCGTGGTGTCCTCCGGAGGCTGCGTTCAGGGCGGCGGACAAGATGGGGCTTTATCTTCAGGTGGAACTGCCGAACTGGTCGTTGTCGGTTGGAAAGGATAAGGAAACAGTCCGTTTCCTGTACAGCGAGTTCGACCGTATTGTCCGGTCATACGGCAACCATCCTTCGTTCTGTCTGCTGACGGCTGGAAATGAGCTTCAGCCGGACTTTGATCTGCTCAATGAGATGGTTGCGTATATGAAGGCAAAGGACAGCCGCCACCTGTATGCGATAACGTCGTTTACTTTCGAGAAAGGGCATGGTGCCCGTCCGGAACCGCAGGATCAGTTCTTTATCACCCAGTGGACTGACAGAGGATGGGTGAGAGGGCAGGGGGTCTTTGATCAGGATTTCCCTTGTTTCGACAAGGATTATCGTCAGGCAGCAAAAGACATCCGCGTTCCGCTGATTTCTCATGAGATAGGACAGTATGCGGTTTATCCTGACATGAAAGAAATCGCCAGATATACGGGCGTGTTGGATCCTTTGAACTTCAAGGCCGTGAAGAAAGATCTGGAGAAGAAGGGGCTGTTTGAAAAAGCCGGACAGTATCTGGAGGCTTCGGGAAAACTGGCGGTGAAACTGTATAAGGAAGAGATTGAACGTGCGATGAAGACCCCTCAGTTCAGCGGATTCCAGTTGCTCGGACTGAGCGATTTCTCCGGGCAGGGCACGGCTCTTGTCGGTCTGCTGAACTCGTTCTGGGAGTCAAAAGGCCTGACCGACTCGCGTACTTTCCGGCAGTTCTGCGCACCTCTCGTCCTTTTGTCCCGTTTTGAAAAGGCGGTTTATTCAGGCAGCGAGTCTTTTTCTGCTTGGGTCGAAATTGCCAATTACTCAAATGCAGGAGTCCGGAAGTCGGTAAGCTGGAGTCTGAAGGACAAGAACGGAGTGGCTTTGTTTGAAGGAAAGTTGCCTGCTGTGACCGCCTCAAAAGGGACGGTCACTTCCGCCGGTTCTGTCTGTGTTGCCCTGAACAAGGTGAGCGAAGCCTCCAGGCTGACTTTTGAAGTGGAGATGGAGGGAACTGAATGGAAGAACTCTTGGAACATTTGGGTATATCCGGAACTTGATTCCCTGGATTCTGGCGAAGTGGTTGTCACTCAAGATGTGGACAAAGCCTTGGCATCGTTGGAAGAGGGGTGCAAGGTTTTGTTTTCTCCTTCATACAAATGCGTAAAGGGACTGGAAGGAAAGTTTGTTCCGGTATTCTGGAGTCCGGTACATTTCCCGAAACAGGCCGGCACGATGGGGCTGCTTTGCGACCCGTCACATCCTGCTCTGCGTTTCTTCCCTACCGACATGCACACCGACTGGCAGTGGTGGAGGCTGGTGAAGAACTCGCGTGTCGTTGTTCTGGATTCATTGCGCTCTGTCACTCCAATCATAGAATCGGTGGACAATTTCACCAACAACCGGCGTCTGGCGTCTGTCTTTGAGGCGCGGTGCGGCAAAGGGAGTCTGATGGTAAGCACCATGGACCTTTTGTCGGATGACATTGCAGACAAGCCGGAAGTGAAGCAGCTTCTGTACAGTTTGCTGCGTTACATGAATTCGTCTGAGTTTCATCCTGCCGGCAAGCCGGTTACGGCAGAGGAACTCCGCTCCTTGTTGCTGCCTCAGGGGAAGGAGGAAGTCCAACAGACGGATGCCACTTCCATTTATAATTGAACGTCTGCTGTTATTTCGGCGGAGAATGCAGGAGCCTGCCGTCGTTTAAATTTTGTTCAGGCTCCAGACATGTCGGGACCTGTGTTGAATGCTGTTGCATGTCCGCTTCCGGTGGAGGCGGCTATGCACAGCATTTTTGCGTGTAAAAAGAGTCGTTTGACAGATTCATTGTGTGTTTTCAAACTCCTGTCCAGGCCGTAAATCCTTGTGTGAAGAAACATAAACGTAATATCTTCGCAATATCTATGTTTTAACACACTTATATTTTTGCGGCGTTTTCGATAGCTATCTTATGAGTTTGGAAACGTTTCTTTGCATTTTTGTCAATCCGTTAACGGACAAAATCAGAAGAAGGACAACCTGTTTCCATAACACTAATTTTTAT
>SDWH01000032.1 GCA_019550975.1 Bacteroidales bacterium SW299
TGCCGCCGGAATCTTCGGCTCTGCCGGAAAGGCACCGCAAGCGGCCGCTCATCCGCCCCATACGCACCCGCAAATATACGAACAATCGCCCGATAAACAATGTCCTGCCCCACAAGAAAAAACATGCCTGGCAGGCATACGGCACAGATTTATAGGCCGCCAACATACAAACGGATAAAAAAAATCCTCAAATATTTTGGAGGAAAGAAAAAACTTCCTACCTTTGCATCCGCAAACGAGAGGCATATACCCTCGCTACTTCCGGGAGTCTTCCCGAAAGGCTAGGATGGCCCGTTCGTCTATCGGTTAGGACGCAAGATTTTCATTCTTGAAAGGGGGGTTCGATTCCCCCACGGGCTACATAAACAAACAAAATCAAGAACATATTTAAAGATTAGTCGAGATGGCAAATCACAAATCATCTATCAAAAGAATCAGACAAGCTGAGAAGAGAAGACTGCACAACAGATATTATGCCAAGACAATGCGTAATGCTGTAAGAAAACTTCGCGCCACTACAGACAAGACAGAAGCTGTAGCAATGTATCCGAGTGTACAGAAGATCCTGGACAAGCTGGCTAACCGCCACATCATCCACAAGAACAAGGCGGCCAACTTGAAGTCAAAATTGGCTAAGCACATCAGCAAGCTGGCTTAACACACCATTACTACAAAGATATCTAGGCTGGATTTATCAATCCGGCCTTTTTGCGTTTGCAGAACCGCTAAGAGCACAAGGGCTTTTCGTGTTTTTTAAAACCTTCAGCCTGCGGTTTTCTCCAATATTTTTCGTAACTTTGAACGCTTAAAAACATAGACCTAATTAACAATGAGTGAAGAACAGATGAAGAGCGGAGGAAACAATTATTCGGCCAGCAGCATCCAGGTGCTGGAAGGGCTGGAAGCCGTCCGGAAACGCCCCGCAATGTATATCGGAGATATCAGTGAAAAAGGTTTGCACCACCTGGTTTACGAGGTGGTGGACAACTCGATCGACGAAGCCCTCGCCGGATATTGTACCCATATAGAAGTAACCATCAACGAAGACAACTCAATCACCGTTCAGGACAACGGACGAGGCATACCTGTCGACTTCCACCAGAAGGAAAAGAAGTCGGCGCTCGAAGTTGTCATGACCGTGCTTCATGCCGGAGGAAAGTTCGACAAAGGCTCCTATAAGGTGTCGGGAGGTCTGCACGGTGTGGGCGTGTCGTGCGTGAACGCGCTCTCAACCCACATGACCACAAACGTGTTCCGCAACGGAAAGATATACCAGCAGGAATACGAATGCGGAAAACCGCTCTACGCAGTAAAGGAAGTGGGAACGACCGACATCACGGGCACCCGGCAGACTTTCTGGCCGGACGGAAGCATCTTCACCACCACAGAATATAAGTACAACATACTCGAAGCCCGCATGCGCGAGCTGGCATACCTGAACAAGGGCATCACCATCACGCTCACCGACAAGCGCGTGAAGGAAGAGGACGGCTCGTTCAAGCACGACGTGTTCCACTCTGAGGAAGGAGTGAAGGAGTTCGTGCGCTACCTGAACTCGAACAATACGCCGCTCATCGACGACGTGATTTACCTGAACACCGAAAAGCAGGGCGTGCCCATCGAATGCGCCATCATGTACAATACGGGATTCCGCGAGAACCTCCATTCATACGTAAACAACATCAACACCATCGAAGGCGGCACGCATGAGGCCGGTTTCCGCACGGCGCTGACCCGCGTACTGAAGAAATATGCCGAAGAGAGCAAGGCTCTGGAAAAAGCAAAGGTGGAGATTTCGGGCGAAGACTTCCGCGAAGGGCTGATTGCCGTAATCTCGGTAAAGGTGGCAGAACCTCAGTTCGAGGGGCAGACCAAGACGAAGCTCGGCAACAACGAAGTGAGCGGAGCCGTGAACCAAGCGGTAGGCGAAGCGCTGACAAACTACCTGGAGGAGCATCCGAAAGAGGCCAAGACGATTGTCGACAAGGTGATTCTTGCGGCAACGGCACGCATCGCGGCACGCAAGGCACGCGAGTCGGTGCAGCGCAAAAGCCCGATGGGCGGAGGCGGCTTGCCGGGAAAACTGGCCGACTGCTCCAGCCGAAACCCCGAAGAATGCGAACTGTTCCTTGTCGAAGGTGACTCGGCAGGCGGCTCGGCAAAACAGGGACGCAGCCGTCAGTTCCAGGCCATCCTCCCGCTGAGAGGAAAAATCCTCAACGTAGAAAAAGCGATGTGGCACAAGGCATTCGAAAGCGACGAGGTGAACAACATCATTCAGGCGCTGGGAGTCCGCTTCGGCGTAGACGGAGAAGAAGACAGCAAGAAGGCGAATATCGAAAAATTACGCTACAACAAGGTGATCATCATGACCGATGCCGATGTCGACGGCTCGCACATCGATACGCTGATCATGACGCTGTTCTACCGCTATATGCCCGAAGTGATCCAGGAAGGACATCTGTATATCGCAACTCCTCCCCTGTATAAATGCACCAAGGGAAAAATCAGCGAATACTGCTATACGGACGAAGCCCGCCAGGCATTCATCCAGAAATACGGCGAAGGAAACGAACAAGGCATCCGCACCCAGCGGTACAAAGGTTTGGGTGAAATGAATCCGGAACAGCTGTGGGAAACGACCATGAATCCGGAAACACGCATCCTGAAACAGGTGCACATCGAAAATGCGGCTGATGCCGACTACATCTTCTCGATGCTGATGGGTGACGATGTGGCTCCCCGCCGGGAATTTATCGAAAAGAACGCTACTTATGCGAACATCGACGCATAAAAGCGACTTTTAATACTCACTTAATACTTACACGTAAAGCCTCTCGCATCTTGCAAAAGAGAGCAAAAATCCGGAAGCCTGCTTCCGGATTTTTTTATACGCACACTTTTCCCTTTATATTTTAATTCCGGCAGAAAGGCCGTACAGCCGTCCACAAAGCGGATTTGCAAGATTTTCGTTTTATATTTTACGCCCCATAAAAAAGAATTGTCAACTAAATTCATTATTTTTGAACAATCACATATAAAACAAACCTTCAATACCTCAGAAAAATATGAAACTAACTTTCCACATCCAGTACCGGACTCTATGGGGAGAAAGTCTAAGCGTTATACTGAACGACGACAGACTCAACATTATAGAGCTTTCTACACGCGACGGAATAGAATGGCGGGGCGAATGCTATTACACGAATCCGACTGAAGGACAACTCATCACTTACCGCTACTGCGTGGTGCGCGACGGTAAAATCATACGGAAAGAACTGGGAATGATCCCCCACTCGTTTTACTCAGGAAACGCACAGCAGACTCATTACGCAGTCGACGACTGCTGGAGAGATCTGCCAGGCGACGCTTTCCGCTACAGCTCGGCTTTCAACAGCATGCAGCCAACCCCGTGCCGCCCCAACGTGCTTCCCGACAAGGTGGGCAACTGCATCACCTTCCGTGCGCTCTGCCCCGGACTGACTCCGAAAGAGCAGGCACTCGGGCTTATCGGAAGCTGCAGCGCCCTGGGCAACTGGGAGTATTGCCGTCCGCTGAGGATGACCGAAATCCAGCCGAACGTTTGGCAGATCACGCTCGATGCCTCAACCTTGCAGACACCCTTCGAATACAAGTTCGTGGCTGTCAGCATCAAGACAGGTGCAGTGGTTGAATGGGAGGCACGCCCCAACCGGATATTCCACACCCGCCCTCTGCAACGGGGCGAAACCTATATCGTGCCCGAAGCAGAAGTCTTTTTCGCTCTGCCGGCTCCACGCATCGCAGGATGTGCCATCCCGGTTTTCTCCCTCCGCTCGGAAGGAAGCTTCGGCGTGGGAGATTTCGGCGACCTCAAGACCCTGATTACATGGGCGGAAAGTACAGGACAGAAAGCCGTGCAGATTCTGCCTATCAATGACACGACGATGACCGGAACATGGCTCGACTCCTATCCGTACAAAAGCATTTCCATCTATGCTTTCCACCCGATGTATACCGACCTGCGCCAGCTCAGCCCGATTGAAGACCCCGAAACGGCCGAACGGATGGAAAAAGAGCGCAAGCTGCTGAACGCCCTTCCGCAGGTAGACTACGAGGCCGTAAACAAACTGAAGCGCGAATACCTGAGCATTGTGTACGGGCAGGAAAAAGACAAAGTATTGGCCTCCGCAGATTTCAAGGAGTTCTTCAAGCAAAATGAAGAATGGCTGATGCCCTATGCCGCTTTCTGTTATTTGAGAGATACATTCGGGACAGCAGATTTTACAGAGTGGCCGGAACACGCTTCTTACAGCAAGGAGGATATTGCCAGACTGTGCGCCCCCGAAAGCGAGGCCTATACGCAAATAGCGTTCCATTATTACATCCAGTACCAGCTTCACAGGCAACTGCTGGCTGCCGCCGTACACGCCCGGAAGAACGGAGTCATTCTGAAGGGGGACATTCCCATCGGCATAAGCCGCACAAGCGTAGAAGCATGGACGGAGCCGCACTATTTCAACATGAACGGACAGGCCGGAGCACCGCCTGACGCTTTCTCCGTAAACGGACAGAACTGGGGCTTCCCCACTTACAACTGGGACGACATGGAAAAAGACAACTATCTGTGGTGGAGAAAACGCTTCTCTAAAATGGCGGAATATTTCACCGCTTACCGCATCGACCATATCCTCGGCTTCTTCCGTATCTGGGAAATACCTGTCCACTCGGTGCATGGGCTCCTGGGACAGTTCTCGCCTGCCCTTCCCATGAGTGCGGACGAAATAAGAAGTTTCGGACTGAATTTTGACAAGGAATTCATGACGAAACCTTTCATCAATGACTACATACTGAACACGGTGTTCGGCGAACAGAGCGACATGGTGCGCAATACATTCGTACAGCATCTTCATCATGACATCTACACCATGCGCCCGAAGTTCGACACACAACGGAAAGTGGAGGCCTACTTCAAGGACAAAACCGATGAGGAAAGCATCGCGCTCAAAGAAAAGCTCTATTCGCTTATCAGTGATGTGCTGTTCGTGCCCGACCGGAAAAATGCAGAGATGTATCACCCCAGAATAGCCGTACAGAATGATTTTGTCTACAGGCAACTGGACGGACAGGCGCAAGACGCATTCAACCATTTGTATAATCACTACTTCTACCAGCGCCACAATGAATTCTGGTATAATGAAGCGATGAAGAAACTCCCGATCCTCACCCAATCGACGCCGATGCTGACCTGCGGAGAAGACCTGGGAATGGTGCCCGACTGTGTGCCATGGGTCATGAAACAGCTTCAGATTCTCTCACTGGAGATTCAGCGGATGCCCAAGAATCCGCAGCACGAATTCGGACATGTGTATGAATATCCGTACTGCTCCGTATGCACCATAGGCACGCACGACATGTCGACGTTGAGAGGATGGTGGGAAGAATCGCCTGAAGTGACAGAACGTTTCTATCACCACGAAATGCGCCGCTGGGGAGAAGTTCCGGAACATGCTCCGGGCTGGCTATGCAAGGACATTGTGTATGAACACCTGTACAGTCCTTCCATGCTGTGCATTCTCACCTGGCAAGACTGGACAAGCATCAGCGAGGAACTGCGGAATCCGGATGTCCAGGCAGAACGCATCAATGTTCCGGCAAACCCGCATCATTACTGGAGGTGGCGGATGCACATCACGCTGGAAGACCTGATGGAACAGAAGCTCTTCAATGAAGAAATCAAGGAAATGATTCTTGAAAGCCACCGAGGATAAAGAACGATGCCCCAAAAGCCATCCACAGAACAGGCTTTTGGGGCATTCTTTTATGCTTCAAATAATACAACCGATACGGAACATTACTCCCTGAAGACATGTTTGAAAATACAAGATCGGTTTTTAACGTGTCGGCCGGCATTCCATCCAGCGTACGGTCATCCACATGCCACTCCACTTTCACAGGAAAGCCATACTGCCCGATAACAGGTGCGGTGTAGCTTGATGTCTGCTTTTGCCTGAACAAGCGCACAGGCAAAAGCAGAAACACATCCACATCTATTTCATCTCATTCAAGCCTCCGCATGATCCGACTCCCGGATAATCCCGACACAGCAGGCTCCGACAATCAGCAGCACACCGGCAAGAACCAGCATATTCACTTCCGGAGCAATAGCCCCTTCATCAGTAAACATGCCCAGCACCCAGCCGCCGGCTATGGCTGCCACAATCTGAGGCACACAGATAGTACCGTTAAACAATCCGAGATAGGTACCCATGTGACCTCCTGTCAGCGCATTGGTCAGAATGGTAAAAGGCAGAGCCAACATGGCAGCCCATGCACAGCCTATCAGCAGAAAAGAGAGAAACAGCGCATACTGGTTGTGCATAAAGAAAACAGAAATAAAGCCGATGCCGCCCAACACCAGACTCAACGAATAGGCAAACTTTCTGTTTGCGATGGAAGGAATCACGGCCGCCCAAATCACCGAACCGACAGCTTGCACCGCAAACAGGATGCCGACCCAATCGCCTGCGGTCTGATACTGCACCGACTGCGTGTCAAGAACCAGATGAGTCACCCCGTCCTTGATCTGCTCCACTACCGGAGTGTCAAAGACATTTGCAGCAACCGTTCCGTTGGTATAAGTCCACATAAACATAAAAGCCGACCAGCAGAAGAACTGCACCAGCCCTACCGTCCAGAATGCTTTGGGCGCATGGGCCAGCAGTTTGAACACATTCGTCTTTTCCGCCTTCTCCTTCTCCTTGATGCCGTGATAGGCCGCATACAGTTCAGGAGGATATTCCTTTACTTTCACGGTTGTATAGATAACGCAAAGAATAAGGATTACGGCACCGATATAAAACGAAAAGATAACCGAATCAGGAATTATGCCTTTCGGAGCTACATTGCTGATTCCTATGGCCGCAAAGATAAACGGGAAGAGGTATCCGGCCAGACTTCCGGCATTGCATAAAAAGCTCTGGATGGAATAGGCCAATCCTTTCTGCTTCTCGTTCACCATATCTCCAACCATCATCTTGAAAGGCTGCATCGCAATGTTGATGGAGGTGTCGAGAAACATCAGAGAAAACAGGCCGAAAACCATGGCCGCGGAAACCGACATGCCGAAGCTTCCGGCATTAGGCAGCAGACACATCACCAGAACGGCTATCAGCGCCCCTACAAAAAGATAAGGAATGCGCCGCCCGAAACGGCACCACGTCCGGTCGCTCAATGCTCCGATAATAGGCTGAACCACGATGCCCGCAAGCGGCGGAAGAATCCAAAAATAACTCAGACTGTGGGGATCTGCACCCAACGTTGAAAAAATACGGCTAATGTTCGCACTCTGCAAGGCGTAAGCAATCTGCACACCGAAAAATCCGAAGCTGATGTTCCACAGCTTCCAGAAACTTAAATCAGGAATTTTCATCGTCTTTTATTTTATTTGATTATCTTAGTGTCAACCCTTACAGATTCATAACCTCCTGCTCAAAGCGGTCTTTGTCGCCTGCAGCCTTGTTACGGATCTTGCTGCGATAATTGTATACAGTAGCCAACGAATAGCCCAAGAAGTGTGCAATCCGGGCAGTATCAGTCACGCCCAGACGAATCAGGGCGAAAATGCGAAGTTCCGTATTCAATATTTCGCCCGACTTCGGATAAATGCGCCCTTCCTCAACAAGCAGGCCGTTGAAATCCTCTATAAAGTCAGGGAAAAGATCAAGGAACGAACGGTCAAATTCGTTATAGAAACGCTTCCTTTCATCTTTCAAGAACTGTTCCGAACGTATTGCCTTGAACAGTTCTTCCAGCCTGGATGCCATGGCAAGCTTTTCAAGCGAACGGCGGTACTGAGCCATCTTGTCAAGATACTCGACACACCGGTCAAGATAACGCGCAATATACACTTCCTTTATCTTTCCTGTCTGCACCAGTTCTTCATTCACTTCATGCAGCTCATCGTTTGCTTTCGAAAGATGCCGCCTCATCGTCGACAGTTTTTTCATGCCATAATAAAGATACACCGCCAGCACTACAAGAAGACAAGCCAGCGAAGTAATGCACCAGAACAGAATCCGGCTCATTCGCCGTTCCTGCCCTTCTTTCTCCACATATGCCTTATCTATAATCGGATAGACCTCCGTTACTTCCATAAAACGCAGCCGGGCATTACAGTCAACGGCATCTTCCATCGAGCATTTCAGATAGCGATAAGCCCTCTCCAGATCGCCCGCTTCATAAATCAGCCGCGCCAGCTTAGGCAAAGCGGCATACTCACGCACGCCCATCTTCAAGTCAACGGCAGCAGTACGAACCAAGCAGTCGATAACTTTGTCGCGGTTGCCCAATTGCTCCCAAGCCAACGATTCCGTAAAAAACAGATAAGCCCGGTATTTATCGTCCGGACAATAGCTTTCCAGGCTGTCAAGCACTTTCAACGCCTTTCCAGGCTCATCCTTCCTCAACATCACTTCAACCTCCATCAGCCTGCGTTCGGGGCTCACGGGCAGGACGGAAATCGCAGAATCCCGATAGATATCAGCCCGCTCAAAGTATTTCTGCTTTTCGTCGGAGTTCACCGTATAGTCTGCCAGCCATCCGTAACAAGCCCGGTATGTGCTGTAAAAGTAAATCAGCTGTCTGGCATCAAAGGTTCTGGAATCCACCCGCTGCAAAGCTTCCAAGGCTTCGATGTACATACCCATCACTCCCATCACTTCCGCACGGTTCACCAGAATCTCATTTTTCAGCGAGGGATGGTCGGCAGGCTTTATAAAGCTGAGTTTCTTCTGTATGTATTGAAGGGCAGAGTCTGCCTGGTAATGCAGATAGATCTCAAAAAGAGAATTGCACAGTTCATAACGTTCCATGTCATCTTCGGCACGCGTCAGACGCAATTTCAGCACACGGATAGAATCCTCTCTTCGTTCCTGACAGAAGGTCTTCCCCGCCATTACCTCATCAAGTCTGTTCAATGCTCCATGCGTTGGCGCATCGGCCTGCATTCTGGAAATTCCGCCGCACAAAAGCAATAATAAAATTAATACATTCACCCGTTTCATCGAATAATCAAGGATTTTAAGGTATCTATCACACTCTTCTGTCATGCGGTTCGGAAACGGTCGCTGAAAACAATGCTGACATTTTCAGGACGAACAGACCGGCATCGCATAAAAGAACTGAATTCCGGCTCTAAAGATAGAAAACTTTTTTCATTACTTGTTCATGGCACAATAAAAATACCCCTATTTCCCGGGGTATAAAGTTATAAATCATTTATATTTACAGCCTGTCAGAAAAGCGTCAAAACACTGATTAACAATAATATATCATTTAATCTCATTTATATTTTCATCATTATTCCGACAGATGTCTTATGTAAGATATAATTTTGCTTTCAGAAATTGTTTTTTACGCTAATACCAGAAAGAACTATGAACCTTAAAAGAACTTTTACTTTTGTTGCGCTCTGCGGATACATCTTCTTTGCAAACGCGCAAAAACTGACATCACCCGACGGAAGCCTGGTCATGAACTTCAGTCTTAACGAAAAGGGATGCCCGACTTACGACCTTACTTTTAAAGATAAAACGGTTATCAAGCCAAGCACGCTCGGACTGGAGCTGAAAAAGGAAGACGCGAACAAAAAAACCGACTTTGAGTGGACAGAAAGAAAAGACAAGGATCAGCTTGACAAAAAGGCCAATCTGATGAACGGATTCAAAATTCGGAATACCCGCATTTCCAGCACTGATGAAACGTGGCGTCCGGTATGGGGAGAAGAAAGTGTTATACGCAACCATTACAACGAACTGGAAGTTACACTGGACCAGCCGGAAAACGACCGCTACATAATCATCCGCTTCCGCCTGTTCAACGACGGCCTAGGCTTCCGCTATGAATTTCCGCAGCAGAAAAATCTGAACTATTTCGTCATCAAGGAAGAACACTCGCAGTTTGCCATGGCCGGCGACCATACTGCTTTCTGGATTCCGGGCGACTATGACACTCAGGAATACGATTACACCACTTCCCGCCTGTCTGAAATCAGAGGAAAAATGAAAACAGCCGTCACTGAAAATTCTTCTCAATACGTTTTCTCTCCGACCGGCGTGCAGACGGCCTTAATGATGAAGACAGACGACGGACTTTATATAAACCTGCACGAAGCCGCATTGGTTGACTACGCTTGCATGAGCCTCAACCTGGATGACAAGAACATGATCTTCGAATCATGGCTTACTCCTGACGCAAAAGGCGACAAAGGATATATGCAGACACCATGCAACTCACCGTGGCGCACAATAATCGTCAGCGACGACGCACGCGACATTTTGGCTTCACGCATCACACTGAACTTGAACGAGCCGTGCAAAATAGAAGACACATCGTGGATTCATCCGGTAAAGTATGTAGGCATATGGTGGGACATGATCACCGGAAAAGGTTCGTGGGCCTATACGGATGACGTATACAGCGTGAAACTGGGGCAGACCGACTATTCGCAGGCCAAGCCGAACGGAAAGCATTCGGCCAACACGGCTAACGTAAAACGCTACATCGATTTTGCCGCCAAACATGGATTTGATGCCGTGCTGGTTGAAGGATGGAACCAAGGCTGGGAAGACTGGTTCGGAAAGAGCAAAGATTATGTGTTCGACTTCGTAACACCTTACCCTGACTTTGACGTACAAGAAATCCACCGCTATGCGGCAGGCAAGGGCATCGAGATGATGATGCACCATGAAACTTCTTCTTCCGTACGCAATTACGAACGCCACATGGACAAAGCATATCAGTTTATGGCAGACAATGGATACAGCTCTGTAAAGAGCGGCTATGTGGGCGACATCATCCCGCGAGGAGAACACCACTACGGACAATGGATGGTAAACCATTACATGTATGCCGTAAAGAAGGCAGCCGACTACAAGATTATGGTAAATGCACACGAAGCTGTACGTCCTACCGGACTATGCCGCACGTATCCCAACCTCATCGGCAACGAATCGGCAAGGGGAACTGAATACGAGTCGTTCGGAGGAAACAATGTGAACCATACCACCATCCTTCCGTTCACCCGGCTGATCGGAGGCCCGATGGACTATACACCGGGAATTTTCGAAACAGACTGCAGCAAAATGAATCCGACCAACCATTCACGCGTACGCTCCACACTGGCACGCCAGCTTGCACTGTACGTGACAATGTACAGTCCGTTACAGATGGCAGCCGATATTCCGGAGAATTACGAACGCTTCATGGATGCCTTCCAGTTCATCAAGGATGTGGCCGTTGACTGGCAGGAAACGAAATACCTGGAAGCCGAACCGGGTGAATACATCACCATCGCACGGCACGCGAAAAATTCAGGCGACTGGTTCGTTGGATGCTCAGCAGGCTATAACGGACATACGTCCAAACTGTCCTTCGACTTCCTTGATCCGGACAAGAAATATGAAGCAACCATCTATGCTGATGCAAAAGATGCAAGCTGGGACAAAAATCCCCAAGCCTACACCATCACAAAGAAGAAAGTGACCAGCAAGACCAAGCTGACACTGAAAGCTGCGGTTGGAGGCGGATATGCCATCTCTATCAAAGAAATCAAATAAAAACAGATACAATTACTGATTTAGGGTAAAGATTGATTCTCAGGAAATGCCATTACTTCCGGTCAGAAGGCGGATGCATCGCTTCTGGCTGGAAGTAGAATCCTTTTTCACCGGCAGCACGAAAATTTTCAATAGGCTGAACATTTTTTCTCTTCAGGAGGTATAAAACATTAACTCTAACTTAATTTAATAACATGAAAACAAAAGCAATCAAACAATCAGGCAGATTCTTCCTGCTATGGCTTGCAGGAATGCTGCTGACAGTGCAGGCTTTTGCACAAGAGATTACCGTAAACGGTAATGTGAAAGACAATCTTGGCGAAACCGTCATCGGAGCCAGCGTAGTGATAAAAGGCACTACCAACGGCACAATCACCGACTTCGACGGAAACTTCTCTCTCAAAGCAAAGAAAGGCGACATCATTGTAATCTCGTTCATCGGCTACAAGACACAGGAACTTCCTGCTGCTGCCAATATGAGCGTGGTTCTGCAAGACGACAGCCAGCTGCTGGATGACGTAGTGGTTATCGGTTACGGTTCTGTTAAAAAGAGTGACCTGAGCGGTTCCGTCGTGGCCATCAAAGCAGAAGAAATGAACCGCGGTGCGGTTACTTCTCCTCAGGAATTGCTTATGGGAAAAGTACCGGGCCTCTCCATTTCGCAACCAGACGGCCAGCCGGGCGGCGGTTCTACCATCCGTATCCGCCAAGGCTCTTCACTGAATGCCAGCAACGACCCGCTGATTGTAATCGACGGTATTCCCGTAGCCAATGATGCAGCCCCAGGAACTCCTTCGGCATTAGGTACCATCAACCCGAATGACATTGAAACCTTCACCGTGTTAAAAGATGCCTCCGCCACAGCTATCTACGGTTCGCGCGCATCCAACGGCGTCATCATCATTACAACCAAAAAAGGCACGCAAGACAAGCTGAAAGTGACTTACTCAAGCACTTACACCTTGCGTAATCCCTATAACAGAATGAACACGATGGATGCCGCCACATACCGTGAAGTAATGACCAACTTCTGGGGAACCGAATCATCAGTATATAACTTGCTGAATCAATATCCTGACCAAGCTACCGACTGGCAGGACGAAATATTTCAGAACGGTTTAGCTACCGACCAGAACATCAGCGTGTCGGGAAAAGCAGGATTCCTTCCTTTCCGCGTTTCTTTCGGATACAACAAAGAACGTGGTACGCTGAAAACCTCAGACTACGAACGTTACACCGGCTCCATCAGCTTGAGTCCGAAATTCTTTGATGAACATCTGAGCGTTGACATCAACGTAAAGGGAACTATAAACAACAACACCTTCGCCGACTCGGGTGCTGTGGGCGGAGCAGCTTATTTCGACCCTACCAAGCCGGTAAACAGCACAGACGGCTCATATAACGGCTGGTGGCAGTGGACAGGTACAACGCTGGCCGGACACAACCCGCTCTCTTTATTATACGACGTTAACAATGCAGGAACAACAAAACGCAGCCTTGGAAACATCCAGCTGGACTATAAGATTCATGGTCTGGAGGACCTGCGCGTCAACTTGAATCTGGGCTATGACGTGGCAATGACAGACGGCGACAATTATGACGTTCCTAATTCATACCGCACATCCACCAACACCAACTTCCCCAATTACGGCGGCGGTGCAACATGGCACAACTTGCGCCGCAACCAGCTTCTGGATTTTTATCTGAACTATCAAAAGCAGATTGATGCTATCAAGAGCCATGTAGACGTAACGGCCGGCTACTCTTACCAGCATTTCTATTTTGCCGATCTGAACACGAACCGCTCAAATGTCATGCCTGAACGGGATACTGCCGTAAGCGGATATGAATATAACGAAGAAGAACAGCGCTACTATTCAACCACCGACTATCGGAAACCTTACGAATATTATCTGATTTCATTCTTCGCGCGTTTGAACTACAACCTGATGGACCGCTATCTGCTGACAGCAACCGTACGCCGTGACGGTTCCTCACGTTTCAGCGAAGACAACCGCTGGGGTATCTTCCCGTCTGCTGCCGTTGCGTGGAGCATCATCAACGAACCGTTCATGGAAAAAACCCATAACTGGCTTTCAAACTTGAAGCTCCGTCTGGGCTACGGTAAAACAGGACAGCAGGAAATCAGCTCTTACTACGGTTATCTGGGAACGTATACGACCAATACAGATCCTCACTCTACTTACTTCGGCCACCAACTGATGAAGCCCGACGGCTACAATCCTAATCTGAAATGGGAAACGACTACCACTTACAACGTGGCCATTGACTACGGATTCTTGAACAATCGCATCAACGGTAGCATCGAGTTCTACAAAAAGGACACCAAAGATTTGCTGAACACCGTTGCCTCTGCCGCCGGAACCAATTTCAATACCGAGCTGACAGCCAACGTCGGTTCAATGGAAAACAAAGGTGTGGAATTCAACGTTAATGCCATGGCTATTCAAACCAAAGACTTCTCTTGGGAACTGAACTATAACATTACGTGGAATGACAGCAAGATAACACAGCTGACAGCTACTCCAAATCCGGATTATGGCATGGCTGTAGGTGACAGACAACGCAATCAGGTAGGCTATATTCCTAACGCCTTCTACGTTTACCAGCAGGTATATGACCAGAACGGCAATCCTATACAGAACGCTCTGGTAGATCGCAACAACGACGGAAGCATCACGGAAGACGACCGTTACATCAGCGACAAGAGTCCTGTAGCAAAAGTCTATATGGGACTTAGCTCTCAGTTCATTTACAAGAATTGGGACTTGGGATTCAACCTCCGCGCAAGCCTGGGCAATTATGTATACAACGGAACCTTTGCCGACAACGCGACATTGATGAACTACAGCGACCAGGGATTCTTGTCGAACTTGTATGCAGACTGTCTTAAAACCGGGTGGACAGCCATCTCCAGCAATGAGCAGAAACGTTCGGACTATTTCCTGGAAAACGCTTCCTACCTGAAGATGGACAACATCACGCTGGGATATTCATTCAACAACTTCACTCCAGCGAAACTGTCCGGACGCATCAGTGCTTCTGTACAAAATGTATTTACTATCACCAAGTATAGCGGACTCGACCCGGAATGCAGTGCCATCGACGGTTCATCATGGCCGCGTCCCCGTACTTTCACATTAGGCCTGACCCTTAACTTCTAACAGAAAGGAAACAATTTATGAAAACGAAGAAACTATTATATACAGCCATTTTGGCATTAAGCTTTACAAGCTGTGTAAACGATCTTGATGTCGTCCCTCTTGACCCGACAATCAACACGGCCGACCGTGCCTATCAAGATGCAGAAGATTATGAAAACGCATTAGCCAAAGTATATGCAATTTGGGCAATGTCAGGACAGGACGGAGCCGGAACAAGCGATATCAGCTTAGGCGATGCAGGTAACACTACTTTGCTGCGGTCATGGTTCATCCTCCAGACCCATCCGACTGATGAGCTGAAGAATGCAAACAATGACGCTTGGGTGCCCAACCTGAACTACATGAACTGGGGTACAGCCGAAATCGAACCGATCGAAGCCGTATACCAGCGATGCATGTACATCGTAGCGCTGGCAAACGACTTTCTGAAAAATCTGCCCAACGCACCGGAAGAAATCAACCAGGAAAGTCTGCGTGCTCAGGCACGTTTCTGCCGTGCCTTAGCCTACTACACGCTGATGGACACATTTGGCAATCCGCCTTATATAACGGAGAACAATTATTCAATCACTCCGTCTCAGATCGGACGCACAGAAATCTTCAATTTCATCGAAACCGAACTGAAAGCCATCATAGAAAGCGGCGCTTTGCCTCAACGTGCTACCGGCAACGATTACGGCCGAGCAGACCAGGGATCTGCATGGGCATTGCTTGCACGCATGTACCTGAACGCTGAAGTTTACACCGGAACCGCACGCTATGCAGACTGCATGAACGCCTGTCAGGAAGTCATCAAATTGGGCTATGGACTGGCAGATCAATATAGTGCCCTGTTCTGTGGAGACAACGGCGAAAACCCCGACGCTACACAAGAAATCATCTTCCCCATCATGCTCGACGGCGATGCCACACAAACTTATGCGAACCTGGTTTCGGCTTCACGCCCGAACACTGTCAGCGCTGCAGTTGAAGAGGTTGCCGGAGATACCAAATTCCAGTTCTGCCTCAATAACTGGGGAACGCGTGAAGGTTGGGCCGGATACCGCGGAACAAGTGATTTGATACGCACCTTCGAATATACGGACAACAACAATCCGAAAGCCAGCGAAATTTTGGACAAACGGGGAATCTTCCGGGACAGCAACTACGATGACGAAGAACTTTCTATACGCATAGGAAGCACCGTTACGGGAACGTTCCACACCAATGGATGGTGGGTGTACAAATGGACAAACCTTGCCCACAACGGCCAGCCGCTGTACGATGCAAGCGTTGCTTCTACGGTTGCCTTCGTCAGCACAGACTTCCCTCTGCTCCGTTTGGGCGACGTCTATCTGATGTATGCCGAAGCTGCCGCACGCACCGGCCAGAACCTTGAAACGGCTGTAAACTACGTGAACCAGCTGCGTGCCCGCGCTTACCAGGGACAAGGCAACTACACCATCACGGCAAGCTGGCTAACCGCAAATGCACAAGTAGGTTACGAAGGTCCGACAGTACAGTTCGGAAACATTCTGAATGAGCGCTGCCGGGAAATGTACTGGGAAGGACAACGCCGTACAGACCTTATCCGCTTCGGGCTTTTCACAGGCAACAGTTATCTGTGGGAATGGAAAAACGGAGCAGAAAACGGCTCCTCAACCAATGAACGCTATAACTTATATCCTATCCCGGTGTCAGATATACAAGCCAATGGCGGTCTGCAACAAAATTCCGGATATTAACCAACATATGCTAACAACAAAAGAACAATAACGTATGAAAATGACAAAATATATGGCAGCTCTCTGCCTGCCGCTCCTTGCCCTAACGGCATGCGAAACCGACAGAGAGATGGCGACATTTGATAGCGCCACAGCTACTCCCGCCACGCTCTCCATCAATGGAACAGCACAAGACCTCTACACACTTGATGCCAGCAACGCTTCCGTCAACGTGTTTACTATCGACTGGAGCAAACCGGACTTCGGCTTGCAGGTGCCCGTCACCAACGTTCTGCAAATGGATATCGACGGCAAGAATTTCTCCAAAGCACAGGTTCTGACCACCGAAACTGATGTCAAAATCACCTCTTATGCTGTCATCGCAAGCAATTTGAATGCAAACATCCAAACCTTGCTGAACGCATACGGCATGGAAACCCCTACTACACCCGAAGAAGCCGTAACCCTGAACTTCCGCCTTGCCAGTTTCATCACCGGCAGCGCATCCGACTCGCTTTTCTCCGAAGTGCTTAATGTGAAAGTATTGCCGTACGAAGGAGAAGCGATTTATCCGTCGCTTGATGTAGTGGGCATAGACGGCAACTGGGACTTTGCAACGAGCCAGAAAATTTATTCGCTTGAGAGCAACGACACCTACAGCGGAATGGTTTATTTCAACAGTTTGCCCGATGGCGGCTGGAAACTGGCCGCAAGCAGTTGGGATAGCGACAAGAACTGGGGAGGCGATGTAGAAGCCGAGGCTTCCACGGCAACGCTGACCGCCGGCGGAGGTAACATCACGGCATACAGCCATAAGAGCTATTACGTCACATTCAACAGGTCAACGCTTGTACTGGAAATGTCGCAGGCACGCGATTACTGGGGAGTCATCGGAATCAACAACAAATGGGGAGAAAGCGATGACATCGACTTGGCATTCGGACAAGAAACCGATGCGAGCGGACAAACACAATACTATCTGAGTGCCACGGTAGAAGTACAGGCATCAACTGACGGAAGTACTCACGACACGTTTAAAATCCGCCCCGACCATGACTGGGACGGTGAAATCAACGCTGATAATATAAGCTATGAAGGAGATGTGGCTAAAGACGGCTCCAGCAACAATTTCAAGCTGACCGAAGGAACCGGACAGTATGAAATCAAATGGTACTTCAACAAAGCGGAACAGAAAGTGACCGTCACAAAACAATAAGGCCGTTACCTAGAAACGGAGAATCACACAAGAGGCTGCCTCAGTTTTCATTCTGAGACAGCCTCTTGACGTATAAAGAAAAAACTTCTGGCGACTTTACTTTTCCGCAATGCCAGTTACGCGGGGCGATACAGTCCTGATTATCCAGTCACAATCTGAGCCAATCCAAGTGAATCTGCGGTAAAAGCCAAAAGACAAATCACTTCTGCCCCAGCAGCACCTCGTTCACCGCACGTTTCAGCTCAGCCTTAGGCATGGCTCCCTGAGCCATCTGCGGAGTGCCTTCTTTCGGAATAAAAAGCAGGGTGGGGATGCTTCGGATGCCGAAAGCGGCCGACAGCTCCTGCTCCTTGTCCGTATTGATCTTATACACAACGATCTGTCCGGCATATTCAGCCGCCAGCTCTTCAAGAATCGGAGCAATCATCTTGCAGGGACCGCACCAGTCGGCATAGAAATCCACAATCGCCGGCTTGTCGCCTTCGTACGTCCACTTGTCCGGATTCTTTTCGTAATTATACACTTTCTCCAAAAATTCCGCCTTGTTCAGGTGAATCACCTGAGCGTTCTGAGTAGCTTCCATATTTTCATTCCTTTCTAAATTATTACTCTTTTTCACCTCACTTCCGCATGCCGCATTGACAAGCAACACGCACAATGCAAGACTTAACAGTTTCTTCATTTCTTTCTTCAAGTTAGGTTCTACATCCTTTGTTCAAAAGCCAAAGATAAAGCATTATTTCTTCCCAAACAAATTTCCTTAGGAAATTGTTTATTTTTTACAATTTATAGAGGCACAATTTACCCGCCAGCACGGCACACTTGCCCGCATCCCACGAAAACGTGATGCAAACAGCCTATTATCACAACCTCTTCACTTCTGCAGGGCTGACGCATTACTAAAGTCATTGATATTCAGAGTATCTGATATTTAGAGATATACTAAAGCCTGATAAAAAGGCTGTTTTTTTACCTATAGAATCAGTATATGCTGAATAATAAGTACTTAATAATCAATATTCTTTTTAATGCGTCAGCCCTGTTCACTTCTGTGATACGTTCTCTTCACTCCAGTGATTCGATCTCTTCACTTAAGTGATGCATTCGTATCACTCCAGTGAAGAGATAAAAACAATACGATATCGCCACAGACGCCCACAGGACGGCCGGAAAAGACATCCGGACCGGTGCATCATACGCCATCAAATTTAAATTAATTAACCCTTTCATATTAAATAAATATAATATAACCCACACAATTAATGAGCATATTAATTAAATTTGCAGCAGATAAAGAAACAAATATCAATCACATCTAATATGCTAACACAAATTATTAATGCCCGCATCCTTACCCCTCAAGGCTGGCTGAAAGACGGATCGGTACTCATCAGAGACAACAAGATTCTGGAAGTGACGAACTGTGACCTTCCCATCGTGGGAGCAACACTGATTGACGCAAAAGGAACATACATCGTTCCCGGCGGAGTTGAAATCCATGTACACGGCGGGGGCGGCCGCGACTTCATGGAGGGAAGCGAAGACGCGTTCCGCGCAGCTATCAAGGCGCACATGCAACACGGTACGACAAGCATTTTCCCAACTCTTTCTTCATCAACCATACCGATGATACGGGCAGCGGCGGCTACAACCGAAAAGCTGATGGCCGAACCCGACTCACCCGTACTGGGACTTCATCTGGAAGGGCATTACTTCAACATGAAAATGGCAGGAGGACAAATGCCGGAAAACATCAAGAATCCCGACCCCGAAGAATACATCCCTCTGCTTGAGGAAACGCACTGCATCAAACGCTGGGATGCAGCTCCCGAACTTCCGGGAGCCATGCAGTTCGGAAAATACATCACGTCAAAAGGCGTGCTGGCAGCAGTAGGACATACGCAGGCCGAATTCGAAGACATCTATACGGCATACGAAGCGGGATATACACACGCAACCCACTTCTATAACGCCATGCCGGGATTCCACAAACGCAGCGGATACAAGTACGAAGGCACGGTAGAAAGCATCTACCTGATGGACGACATGACCGTAGAGGTAGTGGCCGACGGAATCCACGTGCCGCCCACCATTCTCCGCCTTGTCTACAAGATAAAAGGAGTTGAAAAAACCGCGCTGATAACCGATGCGCTCGCCTGCGCTGCAAGCGACAGCAAAGAGGCGTTCGACCCGCGTGTCATCATCGAAGACGGGGTGTGCAAGCTGGCCGACCGTTCGGCACTTGCCGGAAGCATCGCCACAATGGACCGCCTGATCCGCACGATGGTGCAGAAGGCCGAAATCCCGCTGGAAGATGCAATCCGCATGGCTTCAGAAACTCCGGCGCGCATCATGGGAGTAGCCGACCGGAAGGGAACCCTCGAAAAAGGAAAGGATGCCGACATCCTGGCTCTCGACAACGACCTGAACATCCGTGCCGTATGGGCGATGGGCAAGATCGTGGAAGGAACCAACACGTTATTCTAAACCGATAAATACAAGAACATTATGCTGACACAAATCATAAACGGCCATATACTTACGCCGCAGGGCTGGCTGAAGGACGGCTCTGTACTCATCAACGATGGGAAAATACTGGAAGTGACCAACAGCGACCTTGCCGTAATCGGCGCAAAGGTCATCGATGCGAAGGGAATGTTCATCGTGCCCGGATTCGTATCAATGCACAGCCACGGAGGAGGAGGAAAAGACTTTACGGAAGCAACTCCCGAAGCGTTCGGAACCATCGTCAACGCACATCTGAAACATGGTGCCACATCCATCTTCCCCACCTTGTCGTCAACAAGCTTCGACGTGGTCCGCCAAGCTGTAGCAACTTGCGAGGAAATGATGCAGCGGCCCGAAAGCACAATTCTAGGACTGCACATCGAAGGCCCTTACCTGAACCGGAAAATGGCAGGCGCGCAATGGGGCGACTTCCTGAAAGATCCGGACCCGAACGAATACATCCCGCTGCTCGAGAGCACAGGCTGCATCAAACGCTGGGACATCAGCCCGGAACTTCCGGGAGCGCACGACTTCGCACGCTATACCTCCGGACACGGCATACTGACGGCCATCACTCACACCGAAGCAGAATATCCTGAAATCAAGGCTGCATTCGAAGCCGGATTCACTCATGCCGCCCACTTCTACAATGCCATGCCGGGATTCCACAAACGCCGCGAATACAAATACGAAGGTACGGTTGAAAGTGTCTACCTGATGGACGGAATGACCGTAGAAGTGATTGCCGACGGAGTGCATCTGCCTGCCACAATCCTGAAGCTCGTCTACAAGCTGAAAGGCGTGGAGAAGACATGCCTGGTAACAGACGCGCTGAAATATGCCGCTTACGAAGGTGAACCGATCGACGATCCCCGCTACGTAATTGAAGACGGTGTTTGCAAGCTGGCCGATCACCAGTCGCTGGCAGGAAGCATCGCCACGATGGACCGCCTCGTGCAGACAATGGTAAAGAAAGCCGGCATCCCACTGGCCGACGCTATCCGCATGGCATCCGAAACTCCGTCGCAGATTATCGGTGTGTCCGACCGTAAAGGAACGCTCCAGAAGGGCAAGGATGCCGATATCGTCATCCTCGACAAGGACGTGAACGTGCGGTGCGTATTCTCATACGGAAATGTCGTAGAAGGAACGAATACAATGATTCATTGAACGGTCTGAATGCCGGATAAATCTACAAAGGCACGGAAATGGCAGAAGTCATCTTTCGTGCCTTTCTTTTTTTAAAGGAATCTCCGTATCTTTAGCTGCATAAATGTCCGGCACTGATCAGCACCTGACTAAGCGATTCTGAAATGGAACGAAAAACACTTCTTTATCTGGCAATTGCCTGGATGATTGCCTACTTCCTTACAAGTTACAGACCGTTTCCATGTACAGAAGCTTGCTTATGAAGCCGTTCAGAACATGAGGGTTAAAGCCCGCTGAGAAGCACTTGATGAAGAATCGATACAGCTGGCACATGCAAAGGCATGCGGAAAGGCATATCATGCTCCGGTATTTGAGAACGGAGATTCAAGGAAACAGTTGCTAGCCAGAAGCATATACCTTCTGTATAAGAAAGAATCATTATGGACCGAATCACAGCGTATACGTGCCGGTATCCTGTTCAGGGAGTATCCGGATATAAAGAAAGCGTACTGTCTTTCCATGAGGCTAGGATTGATTTATCATCAGTACAGACATAAGGATGCAGCCTTGACAAGGCTTGCCAGATGGTATGACGAAGTGGAAAAAAATC
>SDWH01000033.1 GCA_019550975.1 Bacteroidales bacterium SW299
CTGTATTCACTGCCGCAAAGCTACAACCAAACCTCAAAGTGTAAAAGGTGCATTTCTTCGAATGCTTACGTGGAAGGTTATGTGTTTTTTGATTCCGGCTTCCGAAATCCATTGCTTGAGAGGCTGATTCGTCATAGCTCTGGTCAGTCCTTTAAATACACGACCAGAACTAGGGATACCACATAGTTCCAATGCTTCGTTACTGATGGGGAGAGTGGCTTCCGTCTCTGTCTTTTCCGTACAAATTCTGATGTAATAGCCATTGTCAGGACCGACTTCAATATTATCCCATGTAAGCTGTAAAATATCGCTGATACGAAGACCGGTCATACAGGAGAATAATGAAGCTTGTTTCAGTACAGGAATCTTGCATGGTGTAGCGGCCAGTTTCTTAACTTCTGCTAAAGTGAGATACTGCTTTTTGACTTCTTTCCATTCAATCTTGTCTATGAAGTCATTCAGATTTTCACGTAGCATCTTCTCTTGATAAGCTATTTTCAGTAATGCACGGAAAGTTGAAAAATAGCCAGCTGCCGAATTCCTCGAAACATTGATATTAGGATGACGGATCTGTTTACAGTTCAGTAGATACTGCCTGAACTTCTGGCAAAGCTCCACCGTTACATCTCCGAAAGTGCAATAGCCGTTTACAAACTTTTCAAAATGCTGGTAAACGCAGTCCCATTTGTGATACTTCAGTTTTGCTTTTTCACGAAAATAGGCAAGGAAGTCAGCTTTCATTTTGTGCTTGTCAAGAAATCCAAATTCTTCATTGACGATTGCCTGTACTCTGATACAACGAATGGCTTCAGCCTTACTCAGCATTTCATTGTTGAAATCACGTTCAATCTCATTTTTAGGACGGGCATAGATATAAATGCCAAGATATTCCCTGCGACTCATTTTCATTGTGTACGGATTGCGAATTGCCGGATAATAGTCCAGGTAGAGAGAAATTCTGCCGTTACTGATAACTCTTTGTCTCAATGTTACGTTAGTACATGTAAGTGCCATAAGATTAATGTTTTTGGTTGATAAATTATTATTATCGGTACAAATTAAACTGGTGTTTTCTTGGTGAATACTCACACCGGGAAATAACTTATACCGGGATTATTCAATGATAGGATCTTCGAACAAATTATCGAGCTCAGCTTTGGATATAAGAGTATACTTTCCCTTCTTAATCTTAGGAATTTGATGATACTTGGTATAATGGTATAGCTGGTCTCTTGTTATTTTGAATTTTTCCATCGCTTCTTGAACTGTGTAGTATTTGGGCTCTTCAGCCTGACGTATTCCTTTTGCTATATCGAAGTGCTTTTTTGAATAATATACTGTAATACCAACCTTCTTTTTCGGAATGGCATTTTTATAAACAAAAGAGTAAATAGCGTTAAGGCTCATTTGAAATTTGTCCTGTACTTCTTGCACACTATACCATTCTGTAATGTCTGCATCTGGAGCCTTCGAGGAAAAATAAGCATCAACATGCTTTTTACTCCAGTAAGTCTTACCACGGTTGAATGTCTTTGGAATTTTATTCTTCTTAGACATAACAAAAATCCATGATTCACTTACATTGAATTTTTTTATTATTTCGGCTGTAGTATAAAATTCTTTGATAGGTAGAGTGTCCTTGGGCATCCTAAATTCATAAGGATGACGTTTTAACATCTCATCTATATCAGAGCGTTTGACGAAAGATAATCTGCTGCTAATCTTTGAAGCTTGAAGGTATCCTTTATAGACCATCTTATAGACTGCTTGTCTGGTAATACCTAAAAGAATTCCAACCTCTGAGAAAGATAGAAACTCTTTATCCTTAATTGTGATGATAGGTAGTTCCTCAATCCTATTTTGAGTATTCTCTTCAGTAGCCTTAATGTTTTTCTCTCTTTCTCTTTTTTTGTAAGCTAAATTTGCACACCTGTGAGAGCAGTACTTTGTACTTATTTTTTGTGCTTCGAATCGTGTTCCACACCATTCGCAAATCTTTTTAATTTTAGTGTTACTTGCTGGCATATTACTCAAATTTTAAATGTTTATTTCGCTTTATTTCTCCCGTTATGTGTCAACTATCGTAAATCTTAGTAAACCATAGTCAACTTTCTCCACAATCTGTCCAGCGTAAAATGCCGGAATTTTGCTTCGTGGTACAAAAACGGTACAAAAAGATGATGTACAAAGCCTATAAATGACTAATATTGACAGTAGAGCAACAAAAAAGGCGCCCCGTAAAGAGCGCCATATCAATCGATTATAATCAATTTAACTCATTGATAATCAGATAGTTACTTGCCGATGCAGCATACCGAACAACTTGAATATGAGAGAGTTGCGTTTTAAACGGTAGAAAAGCCTTTTCTCGCTTGTTTTTCAGGCCAAAAAACGTCCGTTTTGCTGCACTTTTCACTTGAATCAGAACCAATGGGAAAACTCCCTTTTCACGTCCGAAGTCCACCTGTTTTCTATCCGTTGCGAAGGTACGAAAATAAGTGGGATTTTCACCAACTGATGTCAACTAAAAGCAAGATGCACTCACGAAGATTTTACAGCCAAAAGAAAAATAGGTAGTGTCATTGGTGGACTTCGGCAAATCGGCTGGTCTGTTTGGCGGAGCCATCTCTTTTCTTCCCTTAGTTCTGACTTTACTTTAATTGGCGTATATATGAATACGGGGATAAAGTAAAGTTGTTGATTTTATGGAAAAGTGTAGAACCGTTTAAATACCATATCTTCTATTCTTGCGATTTTTCACCTATAATACATCATTAAATAGATAAAAAGTGGTATATTTGCATATTATATGATATATTGAATATGGCAAAAAATACAATGGGCACCAAGTTGCCAAGAAAACTAGAGCAGAAGATGCAGATAGTGGGTGAGCAGATCAAACTGGCTAGGCTGCGCAGGAATCTCAGCATAGCTCAGGTTGCCGAACGCGCAACCTGCTCACCGCTTACGGTTGGCCGGATTGAAAAGGGAGCACCTACAGTGGCTATCGGCATTTATCTCAGAGTTCTCTATGCGCTTCAACTGGATGATGATATACTTCTGCTTGCCAAAGAAGACGCGATGGGAAAGGCTTTACAGGATTTGAGTTTGAAAAAGCGAGAGAGAGCATCTAAAAAAGAATAAGCCATGAAACGACTATATGTCTTTGCTGACTTTGATTGGCTTAAAGAACCAAGGCTGATCGGAGAACTGAGCTATGAATCACTTCGTGGCTCAGACAGTTATGGATTTTGCTATAGTGATGACTGGCTAAGGGACTATGGCAACTTGTTTCTGAGTGATGACTTGAACAACTATCCAGGGCAGCAATATACAGCTCCTGGCAAGGATATTTTCGGATGTTTTTCGGATGCCCTCCCAGACAGATGGGGACGCACATTGATAAATCGCAGGGAACAGATTCTGGCGAGAGAGGAGAAGCGTCCTGTCCGCCGTCTTTCATCCTTTGACTATCTTGTCGGGATCGAAGACTACTCCCGCATGGGTGGTCTCCGTTTTAAGGACTCCTTGGACGGAGAATATATCAATGCAAGTGAAGTTCTGAGGATTCCACCAATAACCGATATCCGAGAACTAATTGCTGCCAGTTCTGAGATCGAAAAAAGTGAAGAGGAGAACCACCTGCCTGAAAGACGCTGGATCGAGCAGCTTGTACAACCGGGTTCGTCCCTTGGCGGGGCGCGTCCAAAGGCAAGCGTAATTGACGAGAACAAGATCCTGCATATAGCAAAGTTTCCGTCCCGCAAAGATGATTATGATACTGGGCTTTGGGAACATTTCTCACACCTATTGGCAAAGAAGGCCGGCATACACGCAGCAGAGACAAGAGTAATCTTCACAAACGACAAATACCATACATTGCTTTCCCGACGATTTGACAGGAAGGAAGACGGTAGGCGCATACACTTTGCTTCAGCTATGACTCTTTTGGGCTTGAATGATGGTGATAATGCCAATACCGGTCATGGATATCTGGATATTGTCGATTTCATACTTCAGAACTGTACCAACGTGGAGGATAATCTGCAAGAACTGTATCGCAGAGTCGCATTCAATATCTGCATTGGGAATAGCGATGATCATTTCCGCAATCATGGTTTCCTTCTGACATCTAAGGGATGGACTTTGGCTCCGGCTTACGATATGAATCCAACGCTGAATGAGTATCAGAGTCTGTTAATCAACAGCTATACCAATAAATCGGATTTGAATGAGTTGCTGAATTCTTGCGAGGAATATATGCTCCCGAAGCAGATTGCTCAGCAAATCATTAGTAAAGTACTAAATACGGTTAAATATTGGCAGTCACTGGCAAACCGATTAGGGATAATAAAAACGGAACAAAACATGTTCTATACAATTTTTGAACGACAAATCAGATTGTAAAATTCTTTAGCATGAAATAGAAAATGACCAAATGTCCACTTATGAAGAACAATTAATTTAAAGTGTATATTATATATGAAAACTAATACTCATATTGTCCCATTCTTTAATAAGACAGCAGATCTTAAAGTTGGTCTGAATCAATTGGGTCTTAGAAATGCTTCTGAAGCATTGTTTACATCGTTATTGCCAGGATTAAATAATGTTTCAAACAGAATACGATATTATTCATTTTATTGTTGGCTTATTGGTGAATTTTATAAAAATAGGGAAAGTTTTACTGATAAGGAATTCTATAAATATATCCGCTATTCTGAGTACCTATTGGCTCTTATTCATTCCAGAGGACAAGGCGTTGATGGTATTCCAGGTATTACATACGCATTGAGTACTCGTTCTCAAGGAGGTTCTAACTTTGATTTGCAGTCAGGAACATATAATTCACAAGGTAATACAAAAAGTGAAACATACTGGGCGAATGCCGGTGGTGTGTTAAGACAGTATTATTCTTCATCACTTAAAGACATTGCTATTCTAAAAGAGAATAATGAAAAAAACTCAATTCTTAATATCTCGAAAGAAGATGGTTTGGTTAGTGGAAGTATGCTTGCCGAAGTATTTGCAAAAAATGTCGGTGAGGATGGACCAAAATTCTTAAAGATAGTTCAGCGAGGTAATGTTTCAGCAGAAGAATTGAATTCGTTGGAATCTTCATTCAATATGAGGAAGTTCCCTCAAAAGTCTAATGAGAAAGAATTGATTATAGAACTTTTATTACAGAAAGATTATCCAGCATCAGAATCAAAATTCTGTTATAGAAAGTCGACTATTCATCATTACTTAAAGCATTTCTCTCAGAATGGAACAAAAGAGAGTTTTACTAAATATATGTATGATAAATTCTTAAACGGTCATTCAGATGATGATTGTGTATTGGGCTGGTACAGGTATTATCTGAATGATAATTGGCAATATCAGACATCAGTAATTTTTGTTGCTCTATTGAATCAGTTATCAAATAAGGCTGATTGGCAAGAAGTTTCTAGTGTTGCGGAAGAATTGGCTTTATCAATAATAAATGATATAGGTGCTAAGTATAAGGAGGGAACATTAAAAGAAATCTGTGCTTGTATTGAGAAAAATGATATTACGTCCAAGCCACAGCGTGGAAACTTTGATACCGAAGCCGCTCCAGCACTTGTCAATTTGCTAATGGTGTACAACACAAATAAGGATGTTAGGAGTAAAAGGCCAGATTATAGAGAAGCATTCCCAAGTGCAGTGAACTCTGATTTTTACTCATTTATGGATGAGATTGACAAGAGTCTTGAAACAAATTTCTATGAGTGGTTAAAGGATTATATTCTTAAGAAGATTATTTTCTGCCATTACCAAGTCGCTTTGAGAAAGTATCTTCAAACAGGTATTGCTTCACAGAAGTTCATATATGAGAATGGTATGATAAGATTCTTAAATGGAAGTGAGGCTACACATACAGTTCCAAGAACTGATACGCTTTATGATTTTGTTTCAGATCTTGAGCTTGTTGATAACAAGGGAATTACTGATAAAGGTATTCTACTATTGAATAAATTAGAGGAGGCAGAAGCATGATAACACTAGAGGAGAACATCTTTGATTTGCTTGGTAAAGGTAGCACTGTATATCATTCTGCTATTCTTACATCATTTACCTTTGACCCTTACTATTTCTCAAATTATTATATGCCTCAAATGAGAAGCAGGGGCATAAAGAATGTTGTTGTCCTAATTGATTCTACCCAGTATGATGCCATATTGGAAGATACAGAAACATTCAAAAACTTCCGTCATGACTTCGCCTTGATCCGTGTAAAAAACAAGACAAACGGAGTGTTTCATCCCAAGGTGTCCCTGTTCTTGGGAAACAACCAAGCATTGGCTCTTGTCGGTTCAGGAAATCTGACATATAGCGGAATATCGCACAATAAAGAGTTGTGGGGTGCTTTTTGTGCTGATGATAAGGAATCTGATGAGGCTGTCATTATAAAAGATATATGGGATTATCTGTCAGGAAGAATCAGATCATCTTCTTCAGAAGTTGCCATTCAACAATTAGAATGGTGCAAGATATATTCTGCAGCAATCAGAAACTTCGAATCAATAGAATCACCACAACAAAATGATTTTAAGTTTTTATATGCAAAGCCTGAGGTATCAATATTTAGCCAGATTAGAGAGATTTTGAAAGGGGAGGTTAATGCAATTAAGGTAATAGCTCCTTTCTATGATATGGAGGGCAGTTTGATTAACACATTAAAAAGTTCCTTTAAACCTAAGATGATAAAATGTGCTATAGATGCGAGCTATGGCTATATTCCTCAAAAGATTAAAGATTCAAGTGATATTCAGTTCTTCCACTGGCATGAAATATTTGGATCGGATAATAAATTTGAGTTAGCTAAGAAACTCCATGCAAAGGCCATTCAATTTGAAACATCAGAGGGAACTTTCTTTGTGCTTGGAAGCGCTAATGCTACCAGTGCAGCATTTGGTTTGAATTCACATAGCTTTAATGATGAGGCAAACATTATCATCCATTCCGATAAGGAAGATTTCTTTAAAAAGCTTGGAATTGATTTTGGGAAACAGTGTGTAAAGAGTATTAATGATTTTCATTTTGTTGCAAAATATAGTATCAGGTCAGCCAACGAAGCGCTCATAACCCATATAACATTATGCGAAAGACATCTGCATGATAAACTTTATATATCATTTGACAAGATTGTCGCAGATGTAAAAATTAGATTATGCCTAGATGATGGTTATAGAGATTTTGATTTCAATAAAGATGGAATTGACATAGGTGGATTAGGAAAGATTCAATATGCAGTCGCAATATTGGGTGATAAAGAAATCTCAAACAAAGCACTTGTCTTAGATTTTGCAGATTTAGTAAAACGTAATCCAGACTCGAAATATTCGAAGATTGAGAGTCTTTTCCATACAAATAATGGAGACTGGGATGATAATATTGCTAAAGTTCTCTCATATGTAAACTTTGATGTTAAGGATAAAAGCCGTACCTCAGGCGTTTCAAAAGGATTATCTGACACATCCGCTAAAAGTGAAACAGTAATTAGCAAGGAGCAATTTGACAATACAAGGTTCAGCAAAAGTGTTGATGCAAACCTATACTCTCTGAATATGCGTATTCTGGATCAGATTCAATTTTTCAATTCTAACAAGCAAGAGAATGATGATGAGATTGATGAGTATGCTAGTATGGAAGACTTGGTGACAGGTAATGCTCAGGATGATAGTCAGGAAAGAAGAATACTTAAATCACACTCTAGTAAGAATGAGATTTTGAGTTATCTAAGAAGATTGAAGCGTCACTATGATACTATTGCTAAGGACTTTGACAATCAGGATCCATTTTACAGATTGCAATCGCAGGGTGTGCATTTTGAAAACGATATTACTTGCAACGATTATTCTTATATTCTCATTGCTTTAATGCTGATCTTCCAAAGGATTGCATATCCAATCAAAGGAGATAATAATGGTTATCAGTATAGGCATTATTTCGCTGAATTGGTTGGTCGTTTCATGATGATATATAGGGCAGGCTATCCGAATACTAATGATTTCACATATACTAAACTGGAAGAGATGCATCGAAACTTCCTTGTATATTCTCTATTGATATTGTCTACCAGCAATATGAATAAAGATAGTATTGAAGTGTGGACTTTAAATTTATTTGAGACTTATGGAACCGATATAGAAAAACTTACAAATTGTTATACAGACTTCACAAGGCTTTCAAATGAATATAAGAGTCTAATGAAAGACCAAACAATAGAGGCTATTGATAATGCTTTCAAAAAGTATCAAAACTTTCTAAAGACGGGTGGTAATATTGTCCCTATATCTTTATATTCCGAGAATTTCTATTTCTATAGAAGTAAATTTGGGTTTATGTTCTGTAAAAAATTAAGTATAATGGGGGATGATAAGGGCAGATATTACAGTCTTGAAGTTATATATCCCGGGATTAAAAATCTAACATCAACGTATACAAATAATCAAACAAAAGTTAAGATGATCGAGCCATAACTTTTGTGCTTAAATTCGTTATATATAATTAAAGCAACGAAAATAGAGATTTGATCTTTTCCTAACCAGTGAGATAGAGGTAAAACAGCCCTTTCAGGTGATAGGGTTTGTTCGGGGACGCTAAAATAGACCGTAAAATCAAGGCCTGTTACATAGACTATGTAATAATTGAGCCATAGACTGAGTAATATGAGTTCACAAATGAAGTTTTATTAAGCTTTGTGTAGAATTTGTTGGTAAAAGCCTATGTGCTTTGTTCACAGTTTTCTTCTAAAGAAATTATTCAGCCCCCTGTAAATTTATGCTTTCCTTTTTCATTCAGAGCCTCCATTACCGTATTTCTCCGTACTTTTAATTGTACACTTTACAATTATTGAGAACATGAAAATTGAAGAGGCTATACTCATTGCTTGGCAAATCAGAATAGGGGGCTGAGAGCTGAACAGATTGCAGAGATGATAAACCGTCAGCGATTGCTCCATACTGCCTTTAATGTAGGTGAAAATTATAAGGAAGATGCGCCACATCTGATAGTCTCATATTTCAAGTACACTTAAATCTGGTTCTTTGCATGAATCTAGATAATCCATGCCTTTTATCTTTAACTCAGGATAATTTAGTATTGACATTGGGCTTTTCTCTCTCTTGAGATAGGATGTTGGTATTACTGTAGCTGTCAGCATCATTGATTTTACTCGTGGTGTATCTGCTACACCTATGCGTTTCGCAACGTCATCAATATGCTCCGTTACCCAGCGATGACGACGCAAGTGTTTAAGAACGAGTGCTTTCTTCTTGTCTCTCTCGGGATTATCACCACGACCAAGATATTCATCCATCTCGGTTTTCATCTCCTTAACATTCTTGGCTGGATTGGTGTTCTTACATTCTATCAAGTAGAGTATATTATGTGATATATCATAAGCCATCACATCTATATCGCCATAATCTTTATCTGCTGCAAAATAGCCTCCAGATTTGATAGTGACATCATGTTTCCATACTCGCATCATTGGTATCTTTTCCAAAAAAGAGCGCACCTCATCGTTGAACACAGACCCTTTTATGGCCTCAAATTTTCCAAGCAAGGTTTTTATCTTCCTTCCCACATAACGTAAGCGGCCAGAATAAAGTAAATCTGATAGCTGAATGCCGGCTTGAATACAGGATCGGAACCCAAACATGCACATGACAGTGCCGTCATCATATTGATAACGAATCACTGGGCGACGCAGATAACTTAATTCTCTATTGTATGACCAAGGGAAGATATCCTTGCCCGCTAATCCTTCTGGCGGAGTGAGGTAATTTCCCCGTTTATCCAAAGAGAGACGAATGATACATTTTTTTGCTAAATCTTCAGTTAGTTCTATACAATGCTCTTGCATAGTCTTGATGAGTTGAGACTCTTCCATCTCTATGACAGACTTCTGCTGTTCCATGGCTATGATGTAACAGATATAAAGGAACTGCAAGATGTTGGAATATGAAACTCCCCAATCCTCTAAAAATGCCACATCTATCTCCTCAAGTTCTGCATCCTTGTTTTTTCCTTTTGTATCTGGACGAACTGCCATCTTAGCCATTTTGCTCTCGAATTCTTCGATTTGCCCATTTACACTTTCAATAGTGCGCGTTGCTGCAAACTCTCCTACATTGTCGGAAAAAACATCATCATAGATGCCATAACGTCCTGAGCCTAATTTCTCAATGGTATGATTAGCCATATCTAAATGTATGGCGTCACATATACCACCAATAGATATCACCTTGTTCATGATAGCTAACAGGCTTTCTACATCATCATTGCCTGGTTTGACACCACCGCCACGATACTGTGTTGCAGCTAGATATTCTATTAAAGCACGAGTAGATATTCCAGCATCAGCAAGTCGGTTTTCTGTGTCGAAGAATTCTTTCCGTTTTGACTCATTTTCTCCAAAACAAAGAATCTGTGCGGGTTGTAAGACTCTGTTATGCTCTCGCTGATAAACCAATGTCTCGTGATTCTGCATGAGCATACGCAGCAACCACAATGTATCAAATGATGATAGGCGTCTATCAAGTTCATTAAGGAGCACATCTACTCCTTTGTGGAGGAAGTCTTCTTTTTCAGTTTTTGTATTGAGTTTACCTGCTATATCATGACCATTCTCCTTCATCCACTGTGGGAATTTGTCTTGTAGTAGTTGTCTGGTGGCGGCATGAATATAGATAGGAGTATAAAGCCACAAGGGTATTAACAGGGGGTTGAGTGACTGCTCCATCATCAGAATCATCTTTGCTTGACCAAAGGGGATGCGAGTATCAATAATTTGGCATGCAGTCTCTTCGTCTATTTCCAGGAGTTTTTTTATGATACAACGCATCATGTTGCGCTCACTCTCATTGCCAGCTCCCATAAAAGAATGGATATAATCATCATTAAATGTAACGGAAACTCCGCCTTCTGTCTTGGATACGTTAAGATTTCCTCCTTGCGTAGGCTTTATGTCGTCATCATAGTGTATTCCTTTATCGGCCAAGACCTTTTCACTGAAGACAAGTTCTATTTCTACGGAGTGCTCATAGCGTTGGCTGATCATATCGGCTATGGCTGGTTGTAAAGTATCCATCCAGTATGCAACAGCTGTTATTACAGTATCGGAAATAGAGGATGGATTTATTCCCTGTTTTTCTTCTTGATAACAACTTACCCACACAGGAATACTATAAGATTCACAACTCTTGGCATTGAAAACTGAATGGACAGGCTTAAAAATTGCCGCATAGTCGAGATCACGTATCACTGGTATATAAGCATACTGTCCATTTAATCTCTTCAGCGTTCCGTGGAAATACAGTTGATCTTTACTTTTGAATATGAGATCACATCCATCATTTGGCTCAATATAAAGCATGTCTGATGGTGTGTTGTCTGTCATATAGAAACTTTCACCATAATGCTTATATATAGCATATACATCGAGAGATTGATTCAGAGGAGTCTCGAGAGATGATACATTCTCTTTGGACCGAGCATAACGAACAAGACTCAAGCTGTCCCATTTCTCAGTCTGTATCAGTTGTAAGAAATCATAAGCAGAGAATTGAAGAAAATAGTCAGTTCCATTTTGCTTTTTCATGGCAAATCCGTATGTCTCCCCCATTGTAGAATACAGAACAAGCGTCAGGATATGGTCATCTTTCGACCTTTTATCATTTCTGATGGTATCAATACGTTTTTGTAAATGTTGGCTGAGATCTCGATTGTTGAAACTCTCATTGCCATCTATGGCTACATTACGGGCTAAATCATGAGCATAGCACACGTATGCAAGCCAATTGACATCAATGCGGAATACATCTTCGTAATAGCCTTCAACAGGAGCAAGTATTTCATCCATTGAATTTTGTACCCAGCGCAGTTGTTCTATACAGGAACGCCCGATGCGCATCCAGACACCATAATGGGTCTGTTTTACTAGTTCTTCAAGACAACGATGTTTTAGAGCTGTTTTTAAGATAAAGTTGTTAATGGCACAGCCTTGACTGGAAATTCCGGCAAAGTAGAAGTTATTGTCAAACTCAACGATTGGTCTGTATAACAACGGATTCTTTTCTGCATCTTGGGTTAGTATATCAGTAGCATTAACTTCTAACAAAAATGATTTCAAAACATTTGGATTCAGCCTATTCCGATGAATGAGTTCTGTCATTGTCGGCAAATTAATGACAAAAGATTGGCTAGTATTTGGTTCGTTAAGCGTCTCGCGAGGGGTCTCATTTCCGCGTACTAAGCCACTTATCCCTGCTTGGGTTGACAAAAGCTTGCTCAGTTCAAGCATGAAGAGTACTCCATCATAAATTTCATTACGGAAAACTTTCGTAAATATATTTCTTTTATTGAATATGGCTTCTGTCATTGAACGGAAAATTTCTGTCGCATGTGTCGAGATGCCAGGAAAGAATGTGTAATTGCCTCCATAAAACACTACAGGTTCGGCAAACATGTTAATCGGCATGTCTTCCATAAGATCAAATGAGAACTCTTGGTCAATTATACTCTTGAACTCACTGATGTCAGGAATCTGGCTACTCTTTCCGAGATTCGCAACTGCTATTTGCAAAAGGTGCTCAATTCGGATATTCTTCCCTCGATTTTGTGGATTAAGTTGCATTGCTATCAAATAGTCCAATATGGGAGGGACTGCATGATTACTTAAATACGCTATCGTTTTTGGTACATCAAGCCAAGAAGATGGCCACAAAGCATGATTTGCTACTGGCAATATTCCTATTGCCTGTTCCTTTTGCATACAACAATGCTTATATTTCTTGCCGCTGCCACAAGGGCAAGGCTCATTACGACCTATTTTCTTTGACATTTTTGAATAAATGTTATCTTTATCTTAACTTAAATCATTTAGCTTAGTCAAAAACTATTAATCATTTTCAGTATTAGACGAAGAATGTAATAGGTAAAGACTAATTTGGTGTAGTTGCTAATAGTATTCTTACCATGATTTACAGTCCAAATAATTTCTTGTACAAAGGTATTTATTTTAGTCGATGATGAGCAATGATAATCGGTAGAATTTCTAAAACGAACTATTCCCGACTCAAAAATAAGTTGCGATTTGCCAAATCTCATAGAATTTTAGGAGTTTGACGAATTCTTTATCTTATTATCAATGAATTGTAGCCTTATAATGGCTATTTGAAGAGAGTGATGTGTTCTTTACAAAATATACATGAAAAGGAGGAAAAACACATGCGATATCAGATCGGCTAAGGGTTAAATTAGGGTATGAGGTGAAAGACAAAGTTCATAAGACGTTTATGCAAAGTGATGAATATAAAATAACAGCATCATTCTCATCTCACCTTTCATAAACTAATGGTGGGGACGATAGCCGAGGGTATGATCTTGAATACAGGGGAAAAGAAGAGGTTATGTCCAGTGCCTTGAAATCAAACATTATAACGGTGGATCGATTATTCTTACTGATAATTAAGTATGCTATATTTCAATCGGTGGAATGTGCTTGACGGCATGATTTAGCTTTGGTCTCTGTAAAAAAATACTATACTTATATACAATACCTTTTCTGATTCATCAAATACAACAAGAAATCAAATGACTATATCGTCTATTTTAGCGCTGACGAATTATTATGAACAATGATAAATATTTCTGCTTTTATATTCCTTATTGCAATCAAATTTGTACTTTTGCATCAAACTATAAGTTTTTTCTGTATGAAGCAACTAAATAGAATAAAGGTAGTACTTGTTGAGCAAAACAGGACGGCAAAATGGCTGTCTGAGCAGATTGGTAAGAATACCTGTTCTGTGTCCCGTTGGTGTACAAATACATCACAGCCCGATCTCGAAACATTGTTTCGTATCGCTGAAGTTTTGAATGTGGATGTAAGAGAGTTGATTTATGTAGAAAAACGCGCTAATCCTGATAATCTTCAAGAATATGGCAATACAAAGTGAAGCCGCATTGGAAAACGGCTTAATCGCTACGCTTCAGCAAATGGACTATGAGTTTGTCCAAATAGCGGAGGAGAAAAATCTTCAAGCCAATTTCAAACGGCAGTTGGAGATACATAACCGTAAGCGGCTGACAGAGCACGGTCGCACCGAGTTTACGGATGAAGAATTTGACAAGATACTCATCTACCTTGAAGGGGGCACACGTTTTGAGAAGGCAAAGAAACTCCGAGACCTTTATCCGCTTGACACAGCGGACGGCAAACGAATATGGGTAGAGTTTCTTGACTTTCAGCAATGGTGTCAGAATGAATTCCAGGTATCCAGTCAAATCACGGTGGAGGGACGAAAGAAATGCCGCTATGATGTGACTATTCTTATAAACGGCCTGCCATTGGTGCAGATTGAGTTGAAACGTCGTGGCGTGGAACTCAAGCAGGCATACAACCAGATACAACGTTACCATAAGACTTCGTTTCACGGGCTATTCGACTATGTCCAGCTGTTTGTCATATCCAATGGTGTAAATACCCGTTACTTCGCCAACAATCCGAATAGCGGTTACAAGTTTACCTTCAATTGGACGGATGCAGCCAATCATCCGTTCAATGAATTGAATATGTTTGCCTCGTTCTTTCTGGAGAAATGCACTCTCGGAAAAATTATCGGCAAGTATATTGTGCTTCATGAGGGTGACAAATGTCTGATGGTGCTTCGTCCGTATCAGT
This sequence comes from Bacteroidales bacterium SW299, assembly GCA_019550975.1. Lineage (GTDB taxonomy): Bacteria > Bacteroidota > Bacteroidia > Bacteroidales > Bacteroidaceae > Phocaeicola > Phocaeicola excrementipullorum. Next base: position 14,717 of record SDWH01000033.1, read on the forward strand.
TCTATGCCGTGGAAAAGATATTGGACAAGGTGAAAAATTCCAACGACAACGGCTATATCTGGCACACCACGGGAGCAGGAAAGACATTGACCTCATTCAAGGCTGCGCAACTCGTTTCTGAACTGAATGATGTGGACAAGGTGATGTTTGTTGTAGACCGCCATGACCTTGACACACAGACCCAATCGGAATATGAAGCATTTGAGCCGGGCGCTGTGGATGGTACGGACAATACGGACGAACTGGTAAAAAGGTTACAGAGCAACTCCAAGATAATCATTACAACTATCCAGAAACTCAATGCAGCAGTCAGCAAGACATGGTATAGTAATCGGATAGAGGACATACGACACTCCCGTATCGTGATGATTTTTGACGAGTGTCACAGAAGCCATTTCGGGGAAAGTCACAAGAAGATAATGAAATTCTTCGACAACGCTCAGGTATTCGGCTTCACGGGTACGCCTATCTTCACGGAGAATGCCGTGGACGGGCATACGACCAAAGAGATATTCGGCAACTGTCTGCATCAGTATCTTATCAAGGATGCGATTGCCGATGAAAATGTGCTGGGGTTCCTGGTGGAGTATTATCACGGAAACGAAGAAGTGAGAAATGACGATACGCACCGCATGGAGGAAATAGCCAAATTCATCCTCAATAATTTCAATAAGTCAACATTTGATGGTGAGTTTGATGCACTGTTTGCCGTGCAGTCCGTACCGATGCTTATCAGTTACTATAAGATTTTCAAGTCTCTCAAACCGGATATCCGTATAGGTGCTGTATTCACTTATGCCGCCAACATCAGTCAGGACGATGAACAGACCGGGATGAATACGGGGCAATTTGCGAATCAAAGCACTGGTGAGGCGGACGAACTGCAAGCCATCATGAATGACTACAATGAAATGTTCGGCACAGCGTTCACAACCGAGAATTTCCGTGCCTATTACGATGATATCAACCTACGCATGAAAAAGAAACGTGCGGATATGAAACCGCTTGACCTTTGTCTTGTCGTAGGTATGTTCCTTACCGGATTTGACAGCAAGAAACTCAATACACTCTATGTGGATAAGAATTTGGAGTATCACGGATTGCTGCAAGCGTTCAGTCGCACGAACCGTGTGCTGAACGAGAAAAAGCGTTTCGGCAAAATTGTATGTTTCCGTGATTTGAAAAGCAATGTAGATACGGCTATCAGGCTGTTCAGCAACTCCAACAATCCAGAGGAAATAGTAAGACCTCCGTTTGAAGATGTGAAAAAGGAATATCAGCAGTTGGCAACAGACTTCTTGCAGAAATATCCAGAGCCAAGTAGCATTGACCTGCTACAGAGCGAAAAGGACAAGAAAGACTTTGTACTGGCTTTCCGTGAAATCATCCGCAAGCACGCAGAGATTCAGATATACGAAGATTACAGTGATGAAGCAGACGACCTTGGCATGACCGAACAGCAATTCAACGATTATAAGAGCAAGTACCTCGACATTACTGTCGGATTTATCGAGCCTCCAGTCACACCTTCGGTTGTTGCTGAAGATCCTGTTCCATACGGGAATAGCCAAGGATTGGAAGATATTGATTTTTGCCTTGAACTCCTGCATAGCGACATTATCAATGTTGCCTACATCCTTGAATTGATTGCCAACCTTGATCCATACAGCAACGACTATCTTGAGCGTCGTAAGAACATTATTGATACGATGATTAAGGATGCCGAAATGCGTAGCAAGGCAAAGCTCATCGACGGCTTCATCCAAAAGAATGTGGACGAAGACAAAGAGAACTTCATGATACAGCGGCAAAAGGCAGACGGCACAAGTGAACTGGAAGAACGCCTTAACCGTTATATATCGACCGAACGTGAAAAGGCTGTGAACTCTTTGGCACAAGACGAAGGACTTTCTTCGGAAGTGCTCGACCATTATCTGAAAGAGTATGACTACCTCCAGAAAGAGCAGCCGGAAATCATACAACAGGCACTCAAGGAGAAACACCTCGGACTGATTAAGACCCGAAAGGCTCTTACGAGAATTATGGATAGATTGGGGAACATAATAAGAACATTTAGTTGGGACTAAAGGATATGGATAAGACAAAAGAACCGGGATATGTGTATATCTTGACCAATCCCAGTTTTCGTGAGGATTGGGTAAAGATTGGTAAAAGTTCACGTCCAGTTGATGTGCGTTCAAAGGAACTTGACAATACCGCCGTGCCTTTGCCATTTGAGATATATGCAACTATCAAGACCGTAAAATACAATGAGGTCGAAAAACACGTCCATAAAACCATTGACCGTTTGACCGATTTACGCATCAGACAGAACCGGGAATTTTTCAATGTCGCTCCGCAAATAGCACTGGACATTTTTTATGACATTGCAAAAATGATAGAGGATGCCGTTGTTACAGTTTATAAAGACAACAAGCCTGTTACAAATAATGAAAAGCTGGACGAGTATGGCGATGACCACAAGCGCATAGTCAGGCGAGGCCGCTTTAAATTCAGCATGGTAGGCATAAAAATAGGGGAAAGCATAACTTTTATACCCTCAAATACAGAGGTAAAAGTTGCCAGTGATGATTCCATTGAATACGAAGGTCGTATTTACAAGCTTTCTCCTTTTGTCGGCACTTTTATGCCTGAAGATAAGAGGAATACATCGGGAGCTTATCAAGGTGCAAAATACTTTTCGTATAAAGGGAAAGTATTGGATGATTTGCGTAGCGCGATGGAAAACGAAGAAACGGAATTAGAAAGAAACGAAATTGATAACATAGAATAGGAACATTATATGAGCGAAGAATTACAACAGAAACTCCGCGACCAGCTTTGGGAAGTCGCCAACAAGCTGCGCGGCAATATGTCAGCCAGTGATTTCATGTATTTCACTTTGGGCTTCATCTTCTACAAATACCTATCTGAAAAGATAGAGGCATACGCCAACAACGCTTTGGTGGATGACGGCGTATCGTTCAAAGACTTGTGGAATATGGAGGATGAAGATGCCGTTGAACTGAAAGAGGAACTGAAAAAGCAATGTATGGAAGGGGTCGGCTACTTCATAGAACCGACCTACCTCTTTTCATCCGTGATTAACCGAATCAAAAAGAAAGAGAATATATTGCCAATCCTTGAACGGTCGTTGAAACGCATTGAGGATAGCACGTTGGGACATGACAGCGAGGAAGATTTTGGCGGCCTGTTCTCTGATATAGACCTTGCTTCTCCTAAACTTGGCAAGACGGCAGAGGATAAGAATACGCTTGTCAGCAATGTGCTGTTGGCTTTGGATGACATTAAGTTTGGTGTGGAGGCATCGGAAGAAATAGATATTCTTGGTGATGCCTATGAGTATATGATTGGGCAATTTGCCGCAGGAGCCGGAAAGAAAGCCGGGGAGTTCTACACACCGCAAGAAGTCAGTCAGATATTGGCAGAAATAGTGTCTATCGGTCATGCACGCCTTCGCAATGTATATGACCCGACTTGCGGTAGTGGTTCGCTGCTTCTCCGTGCGGCAAAGGTGGGTCATGCGGTAGATATTTACGGACAGGAAAAGAACCCGACAACTTACAATCTTGCCCGAATGAATATGCTTTTGCACGGTATCAAGTTCAGCAATTTCAAGATAGAGAACGGTGATACGCTGGAATGGGATGCCTTTGGCGATACACAGTTTGATGCGGTAGTGGCAAATCCTCCGTTCTCCGCAGAATGGAGTGCTGCCGACAAGTTCAACAACGATGACCGTTTCAGCAAGGCCGGACGACTTGCACCGAAGAAAACCGCCGATTACGCTTTCATTCTCCACATGATTTACCACTTGAACGAGGGTGGTACAATGGCTTGCGTTGCACCTCATGGTGTATTGTTCCGTGGCAATGCCGAGGGGGTAATCCGTCGCTTCCTTATCGAAAAGAAAAATTATATTGATGCTATTATCGGTTTACCTGCCAACATCTTTTATGGTACGAGCATACCGACTTGCATCCTTGTGATGAAGAAATGCCGTAAGGAGGATGACAACATTCTGTTTATTGATGCAAGCAAGGAGTTTGAAAAGGTCAAGACCCAAAACAAGCTCCGTCTGCAACACATTCAAAAGATAGTCGAAACCTACCGTGACCGCAAGGAAATAGAAAAATACAGTCACCTTGCCACGCTGCAAGAGGTAGCCGACAATGATTATAACCTGAATATCCCTCGCTATGTGGACACCTTTGAGGAAGAAGAACCGATTGACATCAAAGCGGTAATGTCTGAAATCAAGGAACTGGAAGCTAAACGTGCCGAGTTGGATAAGGAGATTGATGTGTATTTGAAAGAGTTGGGAATTATATAATTTTGATTGTAACATTTGAATTCGCAATTTGTGACATCAAGATGTATAGGCATGACTAAAGAAATGGAAAAGATAGAGGGCAAGGTGAATGAACCGGTCGCGAATTGCGACCAGTTGCCCAAAGCTATTGACATACAACCAATGATTCGTGTAATCAGAGGCCAGCAAGTTATTATTGACAGGGATTTAGCTCTGCTCTATGGCGTAGAAACAAAGCGTCTTAATGAGCAGGTGAAACGCAATATAGAGCGGTTTCCCGATGACTTCATGTTTCAACTGAATAAGGAGGAAGTAGAAATCTTGAAGTCGCAAAATGCGACCTCAAGTTGGGGCGGCGACAGAAGATTGCCTTATGCTTTCACTGAACAAGGTATCGCCATGCTTAGTTCTGTCTTGAAATCACAAACAGCGGTGGAAGTGAACATCCGCATCATGCGAGCCTTTGTGTCTATGCGCCGCTTCATCGCTACCAATGCTCAACTGTTCCAACGGCTTGAAACGATAGAATATCATCAGCTTGAAATGAAGCAGCATCAAGAGGTGACGGACAAACGCATTGATGAAGTGTTCAGACGGTTGGACGCGAATATTCCACCCATGCAAGGTATTTTCTATGACGGGCAGGTGTTTGATGCTTACCGTTTCGTGTCCGATTTGATGCGAAAAGCAAAGCGTTCAATTATATTGATTGATAACTATGTGGATGACACTGTACTTACATTGCTTGATAAAAGGGGAAACGGGGTTACAGCAACAATCTACACACAGCGAATTAGTAACCTGTTCCAATTGGATGTTGACCGCCATAACGCACAATATTCGCCCATTGAAATAAAGCAATTCAACAAAGCACACGACCGTTTCTTGCTTATTGACGATGAAGTGTACCACATAGGAGCATCCATCAAAGATTTAGGTAAGAAATGGTTTGGCTTCACCTTGATGCGTGACATCACGGCAACTGAACTTATCAACAAAATTAAAGAGTAATGACTATGGCAGATAATGCAGATAATAAAGATAAGAAAGTCCTTAATGTTCCGGCTTTGAGATTTCCGGAATTTACGGAAGAATGGGAATCTGTCCTTTTAGAAGATGTGGCAGAGTTTCAGAAAAAGAGAATTTCATCAGATTTGCTGAACAATAGCAATTATATCTCGACTGAAAATATATTGCAGAATTTTGGTGGTGTGCAAAATTCAATCTCAATACCAGCGAATACCAATGTAATAGAATATCAAAGGGGGGATGTATTATTATCGAATATACGGCCGTATCTAAAAAAGGTTTGGTTGTCTGACAGGCATGGTGGATGCAGTGCTGATGTTTTTGTTTTAAGAGGGAATCAATGTGAACGGCGATTCTTATATTATGTCATTGCTTCAGATAGATTTATCAATTTTGTCATGAGTGGCGCAAAAGGAGTAAAGATGCCTCGTGGTGACAAAAGCCAAATGGAAAAGTTCACATTCTTTATCCCCACAAATGTAGAACAAAAGAAAATCGCAATGTTTCTATCAATGTTAGATGAGCGTATAAGATTACAAAACAAAATCATTGAGAAACTGGAAACCTTAATTAAGGGGATTCGCAATAATATAATATCCAAAATCAAAGGAGATTGTATTACTTTACAAGATATTGCAGATATTTATCAGCCACAAACAATTGCTTCAACGGACTTAACTGAAGATGGGTATCTTGTATATGGTGCAAATGGAATTATAGGCAAATACCGTTCATTCAATCATGAAAAAGAACAAATCTGTATCACGTGCCGTGGTAATACTTGTGGTACGGTAAACTTTACAGAGCCAAAATCATGGATAACGGGAAATGCTATGGTTATAAATACAGATAATTATGCTAAAAATGTAAATAAGCGATATTTGTTCCACTATCTTTCGTCCATAAATTTTAATAGTATTATATCTGGGTCTGGACAGCCACAGATTGTTCGTCAACCACTGGCTAAACTTAAACTCATTCTTCCAGTACTAATAATCCAAAATCGTATTGCGGAATGTTTAGATGCCATGTTTGCCAAAATGAAGAATGAACAGTCTTTCTTGCAAATACTTCAGATACAGAAATCATGTTTGTTGTCACAAATGTTTATATAAAACATCTGTGACAACAAGAATTGTCGCATATCTTTATAACAATTGCGAATATGGATTTCAGTTATTAGTTTAGATTTTAGTATGAGGATTTTATTGGATATGTCCTTTTGTATTTTGATGTTTGGAATTATAATAGGCATTTCTGCCAATGTTGCCAATACAATATAAGGCGTATTGCTTGTGCTTTTCTCAAGAGCTATGCGTTTATGGAGATAGGCTTCAAGATAAATCTGAATATAGTGTATATCTTCAATGAAATTACTTAAAACGTATGTTCTTTGATAGGCATTAAACTTTCCCTTGTAATAATGAATGTAGCCTAAATTTGCGCCATTCCCTGATACTAACAATGCTTCTGTGTCAAAAGCGAAGCTGTCAATTCTATACACCTCTTCTGCACAAGTAAAGAAAGGGTATAGACCTTCTGATTTCATTGCATTTGCATCTAATTTGCCTGTTGTAATGGTACAAAGTTCCCCAAGTTTTTTCTTTGTTATATTCTGCAATTTGTTGTTCAAAACATAATCACGAATCCCCTTAATTAAGGATAACATGAACTGCAATGTCAGCCATT
>SDWH01000034.1 GCA_019550975.1 Bacteroidales bacterium SW299
ATAACAAAGCCCCGGCTTGTGAAAGTCGGGGCTTTGTGCGTAAAAAAAGAAGGTGTGCTTTTTGACACACCCTCTTTTATCGTGTATAAAACGAATCCATTATTCAGCCTTAGGTGCTTCTTCCTGTGCAGGAACAGCAGAAACCTCTTCTGAAGCTTCAGCAGCCGAAGTTTCTTCAGCCGCTTTAGCTTCAACAGCTGCAGAAGATTTTTTCGAACGACGAGTACGTGTCGTTTTCTTAACTGCTGCCTTAGCCATATTTTCATCGAAATCTACCAACTCGATAAAACACATTTCAGCAGCATCACCCAAACGATGGCCGGTTTTGATAATACGAGTATAACCGCCCGGACGATCACCGATCTTTACTGAAATTTCTTTGAAAAGTTCTGTAACAGCATATTTGTCCTGCAAATAGCTGAATACAACGCGACGCGAATGAGTAGTATCCTCCTTTGATTTCGTAATCAGCGGCTCAACATACTTTCTCAGAGCCTTCGCCTTTGCGACAGTCGTAGTAATTCTTTTATGCTTAATCAAAGAACATGCCATATTAGCCAACATTGCATGTCTATGAGAAGCGGTACGACCTAAATGATTGAATTTTTTATTGTGTCTCATTTTTTATTCTTTATCTAATTTATACTTAGAAATATCTGTTCCAAACGAAAGATTCAGACTCTCAAGCAAATCATCAAGCTCAGTGAGCGATTTCTTACCGAAGTTACGGAACTTCAACAGATCGGTTTTATTGAACTGTACCAAGTCGCCAAGCGTTTCCACATCGGCAGCCTTCAAACAATTCAAAGCACGAACTGACAAGTCCATATCAACCAACTTAGTTTTTAACAATTGGCGCATATGCAAAACTTCTTCATCAAATTCCTCATTGCCGTCTGCATCAGATGTTTCAAGAGTAATCTTCTCATCCGAGAACAACATGAAGTGATAAATCAGAATCTTAGCAGCCTCTTTCAACGCCTCCTTCGGATGAATGGAACCATCTGTTGTAATTTCAAGGATCAGCTTTTCATAATCGGTCTTCTGTTCAACACGATAATTTTCAACTGAATACTTTACATTACGAATAGGAGTATAGATTGAATCGATAGGTATTACATTAACATCGGTGCAGAATTCGCGATTTTCATCAGCGGGCACATATCCGCGGCCTTTGTTAATGGTAACATCCATCTGAATAGTTGCTTTTGAATCTAAATGGCAAATAACTAATTCAGGATTTAACACTTCAAATCCGGTCAAATACTTACCTATATCACCTGCCTTAAACTCAGTAGAATTCTCAACGGTAATGCTCACCTTCTCATTTTCGAATTCCTCAACTATCTGCTTGAATCTGACTTGCTTCAGATTCAAGATAATGTTAGTTACATCTTCCTTAACGCCTGGTATGGTAGCAAATTCATGCTCAACGCCATCAATGTGTATCGTATTGATGGCATATCCCTCCAGAGAAGAAAGGAGAATACGGCGTAAAGCATTACCTACGGTAATACCGAAACCGGGCTCAAGCGGACGAAATTCAAATTTTCCGAATTTTGAATCCGCTTCCAACATTAATACTTTATCAGGTTTTTGAAATGCTAATATCGCCATGAAATTAATTATTATTTAGAGTACAATTCAACGATCAAGTGTTCTTTAATGTTTTCAGGAATGTCTGCTCTTTCAGGAATATGCAACAGCTTACCTGTCTTTGAGTTATCATCCCATTCCAACCAAGGGTATTTGCTATGATTGAATCCAGCCAAAGAATCTGCAATCACTTCAAGCGACTTGGATTTTTCACGAACACCTATCACCTGACCCGGCTTAACTGCAAATGAAGGAATACCAACTACCTTTCCATCCACAGTAATGTGTCTGTGGTTAACCAGCTGACGCGCTGCAGCACGAGTAGGCGCAATACCCAAACGGAACACAACGTTGTCCAAACGACATTCAAGGCTTTGAAGCAACAGCTCACCGGTAATACCGTTTTTACGGGCTGCCTTTTCAAACAGATTACGGAATTGTCTTTCGAGAACACCGTAAGTATATTTAGCTTTTTGCTTTTCAGCCAACATGATACCGTATTCAGAGGTCTTTCTGCGACGAGAATTTCCATGCTGACCGGGAGGATAGTTTTTCTTTGACAAAACTTTATCAGCTCCGAAAATTGCCTCACCGAATCTACGGGCAATTTTTGATTTTGGTCCAGTATATCTAGCCATTTTTCTTCTAATTTAATTGTTAAAATGAACTCAATTTGTTGCAGCCGCGATTACAGAAAGGAAATGCAATCCATTAAACAAAATCAAGTTACATCTGAAAACAGGTTATCTTAATTACACTCTTCTTCTTTTCGGAGGACGACAACCATTGTGTGGCAATGGAGTAACGTCAACAATTTCAGTAACTTCAATACCCGCACCATGAACAGTTCTGATAGCAGACTCACGTCCGTTTCCAGGACCTTTCACATAAGCTTTAACCTTTCTCAGGCCCAAATCATACGCCACCTTTGCGCAATCCTGAGCAGCCATCTGCGCTGCATAAGGAGTGTTCTTCTTGGAACCTCTAAATCCCATCTTTCCTGCTGAAGACCAAGAAATCACCTGACCTTCATTGTTTGCTAAAGAAATAATGATGTTGTTGAATGAAGAATGAACATGCAACTGTCCATTTGCATCAACCTTGACATTTCTTTTTTTAGCTGCGACTGTTTTTTTTGCCATATCAACAATTATTATTTAGTAGCTTTTTTCTTATTTGCAACTGTTTTCTTTCTTCCCTTACGCGTACGCGCATTGTTTTTTGTGCTCTGTCCTCTCACGGGAAGGCCAAGACGGTGACGTATGCCACGATAGCAACCAATATCCATCAAACGTTTGATGTTCAACTGGACTTCGGAACGTAAATCACCCTCAACTTTGTACTCAGCGCCTATAATCTCACGAATTTTAGCCGCCTGCTCATCGGTCCAATCCTTAACTTTCAGGTCACGGTCAATGCCGGCCTTATCCAAAATTTTTGCTGAACTGCTGCGTCCGATACCATAAATGTATGTTAACGCAATCTCACCTCTTTTGTTCTGAGGCAAATCTACACCAACTATTCTTATAGCCATATACTACAAATTATTTTTTTTGCAAAAATAATAAATTATCCTTGACGTTGTTTATACTTAGGATTTTTCTTGTTAATAACATACAAACGGCCCTTACGTCTAACAATTTTGCATTCCGGCGTACGTTTCTTTAATGATGCTCTTACTTTCATATCTTTCTATTCTTTTATTTGTATCTAAAAACGATTCTTCCTTTCGACAAATCATAAGGTGACATCTCTACCTTTACTTTATCTCCAGGAAGTATTTTAATGTAATGCATTCTCATTTTACCAGAAATATGGGCAGTGATCTCGTGTCCGTTTTCCAGTTCAACTCGAAACATTGCGTTAGACAATGCTTCAACAATAACTCCATCTTGTTCAATAGCTGATTGCTTTGCCATATTTAAATTGCTTTATCTCCTAATACTTGTTCTATATACTCAAAAGATGATAAAATCTCAGCCTTACCCAAACCTACAGCAACTGTATGTTCGAAATGAGCCGCCATTTTCTTATCTTGCGTCCTGATGGTCCAGCCGTCATTCATCATATAGATATTACGCTCACCCTGACAAACCATCGGTTCGATAGCGATACACATCCCCCGCTTCAAGAGAGGACCCGTACCTTTTCTTCCGTAGTTTGGCACCGGAGGATCTTCATGCATTTCCTTTCCGATACCATGTCCTACCAATTCGCGGACAACTCCATAGTTGTGTGCCTCGCAACAATCTTGGACAGCACATCCTATATCACCGACTCTGTTGCCATGAACCGCTTTTTGAATCCCGAGATAGAGCGCCTCTTTTGTAGTTCTCAACAGCTTCATCACTTCCTCATCAACCTCACCTACACAAAACGTATAAGCTGAATCACCGCAAAACCCATTCAAAGAAGTACCGCAATCAATAGAAACTATATCTCCCTCCTTCAATGGTATGTCATTAGGAATCCCATGAACAACCACATCATTAACGGAAGCACAAATTGAACCTGGAAAGGGAGGCCCATAAGGACTTGTAACCCCCTTAAAGGTAGGAACGGCTCCATTATCGCGAATAAATTCTTCAGCAATCTTATCCAGTTGCTTAGTGGTAACGCCCGGCTTTATGTTTTTTGCCACTTCAGCCAGAGTTCTGCCGACAAGCAGATTACTCTGACGAAGAAGCTCTATTTCATCATCTGTTTTGAGATAAATCATCACAGCATTAAATTAGTAAGCACCGACATTCGCACGTCCCTTGATTCTTCCTGAACTGAGAAGACCATCATAATGGCGCATCAACAAATGACTTTCAACCTGCTGCAGCGTGTCAAGCACAACTCCGACAAGAATAAGCAGTGAAGTTCCGCCAAAGAACTGTGAAAACTCAGCCTGAACGCCAAAGAGGCCGGCAAATGCAGGCAAGATTGCAATGATAGCCAAGAATATAGAACCAGGCAGCGTGATTCTTGACATAATGGTATCAAGATACTCCGCTGTATTTTTGCCTGGTTTGATTCCAGGAATAAAGCCATTATTACGCTTCATATCCTCTGCCATCTGATTTGAGTTGATTGTAATCGCCGTATAAAAATAGGTAAATACAATAATCAATGCTGCAAATACCAGATTGTACCAGAAACTGGTATGATCAATCAACGCTCTGGCTATCCCGCTGGCATTTTCAACGTTCGAGAAACCTACGATAGTAATAGGTATAAACATGATTGCCTGCGCAAAAATAATAGGCATCACATTTGCTGCATTCACCTTCAGAGGAATATACTGTCTGGCTCCGCCGTACTGCTTATTGCCGACGATACGTTTGGCGTATTGAACAGGAACCTTCCGAACCCCCTGAACCAACATAATGGCAGCCGCAATCACAAGCAGAAGGCATACCAGCTCGATAAGGAACATGATGATACCACCGGCACCCGGCGAAGCAAGCCGTGAAACGAACTCACCCGAAAAAGACTGAGGCAGACGAGCAATGATACCAACCATAATGATCAAAGAAATACCATTGCCTATACCCTTGTCTGTAATTCGTTCACCCAGCCACAGTATGAACATGCTGCCACCTGCAAGGATTAAAGTTGAAGTTATAATAAAGAAAGTCCAATCTAATGAAGCATTAAGAGCCGGACCTGCTTGCATCTTTAAATTAATCAGGTATGAAGGAGCTTGGAATACGAGAATAATGATAGTCAGAATACGAGTATACTGATTTATTTTTCTACGGCCGCTTTCACCTTCACGCTGAAGCTTCTGGAAGTATGGTACAGCTATGGCCAGCAACTGAATGACAATTGAAGCCGAGATGTACGGCATAATACCCAGTGCAAAAACTGAAGCATTAGAAAAGGCACCTCCGGAAAACATATTCAACAAGGCAAGAAGACCTTCGCTCGTCTGTTCGTGCAATTTGGACAACATGTCAGGATTTATTCCCGGAAGAACCACGAATGAACCGAACCTGTAAATTGCAACAAACAATATAGTAATGAGGATCCGTTTTCTTAGATCCTCAATTTTCCATATATTTTTTAATGTTTCAATAGATCGTATCATTGAATCAGAGTTTTACTGCATTACCACCTACGGCTTCGATTGCAGCTACCGCACTTTTTGAAAAAGCATTAGCTTCAACATCAAGCTTGATAGTTAAACTACCGTTACCAAGAACTTTCACTAACTGATTAGAAGAAATAATACCTGCTTCAATAAAGTCATTAACACCTACTTTTGTCAGATTCTTAGCTTCTGCAAGTTTCTGAAGAGCATCGAGGTTAACAGCTTTGTATTCAACACGGTTGATATTCTTGAAACCAAATTTCGGAACGCGACGCTGGAGAGGCATCTGACCTCCTTCAAAACCAATCTTCTTTGAATAACCTGATCTTGATTTAGCTCCTTTATGTCCTCTAGTAGAAGTTCCACCCATGCCTGAACCCGGACCACGACCGATACGTTTTCTGGCTTTATTGGAACCTTGAGCAGGACGTAAACTACTTAAATTCATATTGTAAAATCTTTATCTATTAACAATATATTACTTAACCACTTGAACCAAATGACGCACTTTACGAATCATTCCCAAAATAGAAGGTGTATCTTCCACTTCAACTACATGATTCATCTTCTTAAGTCCAAGTGAATCCAAAGTTCTCTTCTGATCGATGGGAGAACCAATTCTACTCTTAATCTGCTTAACCTTAATAGTTGCCATGAATACCTCCTTATCCTCTAAAAACTTTGTCCAAACTGATACCACGAACCTGCGCGATTGTGCGGGCATCTCTCATTTCATTCAAAGCCAGAATTGTAGCTTTAACCAGATTATGAGGGTTGGAAGAACCTTTTGACTTAGCAAGGACATCCGTAACGCCTACACTCTCCAAAACTGCACGCATCGCACCTCCGGCAACAACACCGGTACCGGTAGATGCCGGCTTGATGAATACATTAGCACCGCCAAACTTTGCGGTTTGTTCATGAGGCACAGTACCTTTGATGATAGGAACACGAGTAAGATTCTTCTTGGCAGCTTCTACTCCTTTAGCGATAGCCGCAGTAACTTCACCTGCCTTTCCAAGTCCCCAACCAATGATACCGTCTTCGTTTCCAACGACTACAATAGCAGAAAAGCTGAAAGTTCTACCACCTTTAGTCACCTTGGTCACACGGTTGATGGCAACCAATCTGTCTTTTAACTCAATATCGTTAGTTATCTTAACTCTATTATAAACTGCCATAATCAATTAAAATTTAAGTCCACCGTTACGTGCAGCATCTGCAACCTCTTTTACTCTCCCATGATACAAGTAACCATTACGGTCGAATACGACAGTCGTAATACCAGCTTCCTGAGCTTTCTGGGCAATCAATGCACCCACTTTGGCAGCCTGTTCCTTCTTCGGCATTTTATCCATGCCCAAAGAAGAAGCTGCAGCCAGTGTCGTTCCGCTCAAGTCATCGATGACTTGAACATAAATCTGCTTATTGCTTCTAAAAACACTCATTCGCGGACGTTCAGGTGTACCTGATATTTTCTTACGAATTCTATATTTGATTCTAATCCGTCTATTCATTTTTGTTGTCATAATAATGCAATTTTATGTGAATTACTTAGCGCCAGCTGATTTACCAGACTTTCTCCGAATTTCTTCGCCAACAAACTTGATACCTTTACCTTTATAAGGTTCAGGCTTACGGAAAGAACGAATTTTTGCACAAACCTGACCAAGCAGCTGCTTGTCACAAGATTCCAATATAATAAGAGGATTCTTATTTCTTTCAGACTTAGTTTCAACTTTAACTTCAGGAGGCAACTGCATAAAGATGTTATGCGTATAGCCCAGAGCGAAATCAATAACGTTGCCGTTATTTGATGCGCGATAACCGACACCTACGAGTTCCAGTTCTTTTCTATAGCCTTTGGACACACCTTCAACCATATTATGAACCAACGCACGATACAGGCCGTGGAAAGCATGACGCTGCTTAGGATTATCCACCAGAGCGTCTTCTCTTTCTTTCAGAATAACATGGCCGTCAACAATTTCAACGCTGATCGAAGGATCCACAAACTGGCTCAACTCACCTTTCGGGCCTTTAACATTCACTACGTTATCCTTAAGAGTAACAGTAACTCCGGCAGGAATAACAACGGGTAATTTACCTATTCTTGACATCGTTTATCCTCCTACATTAATATACAAAGCAAAGAACTTCGCCGCCAATTTTCAGCTTTGCGGCTTCCTTGTTTGTCATGACACCTTTGGATGTAGATAAAATAGCAATACCTAATCCATTAATTACTCTCGGCATGTTTTTATAGCCAGTATACTTACGCATACCCGGAGTAGATACTCTCAGCAGCTTCTTGATTGCATTTTCCTTACTAACTGCATCATACTTCAAAGCTACCTTGATAGTACCCTGAGGACCATCTTCAATAAACTTATAGTTCAGAATGTACCCCTGGTCAAAAAGGATCTTGGTTATTTCCTTTTTCAAATTTGAAGCAGGTACTTCCACAACTCTGTGCTTAGCACTGATTGCATTTCTCAATCTTGTGAGATAATCTGCGATTGGATCTGTTGTCATAAAATAAATTGTTAAATTAATCAGGACTACCCTGACAATATTTAATAAAAAAATTACCAGCTAGCTTTCTTAACGCCTGGAATCAAACCGTTAGAAGCCATTTCACGGAACTGAATACGTGAAATGCCAAACTGACGCATATATCCTCTGGGACGACCTGTCAGTTTGCAACGGTTGTGCAAACGAATCGGGTTGGAATTTCTAGGCAGTTTCTGAAGTTTCTGAGCAGCTTCAAAAGCAGCAACAGGGTCGCCTGAATTCACAATCTTCTTCAACGCAGCACGCTTCTCAGCATACTTTGCAACAAGCTTGGCTCTTTTAACCTCACGAGCCTTCATTGATTCTTTTGCCATAATCTATCAATCTTTTTGTGCGTTTTTAAACGGTAAACCGAATTCCTTCAGCAGCTCATAACCCTCTTCATCTGTTTTGGCAGAAGTAACAAAAGTTATGTTCATACCAAGAATCTTAGTGATATTGTCGATGTTTATTTCCGGGAAAATAATCTGTTCCTCAATACCGAGGGTATAATTACCTTTACCGTCAAACTTACTCTGAATGCCTTTGAAGTCGCGGATACGCGGCAAAGCGACGCGAACCAGTCTTTCAAGGAATTCATACATTCTGTCACGGCGCAAAGTCACCATAACACCGATCGGCATCTGCTTACGCAACTTGAAGTTAGCGATATCCTTGCGTGAAACGGTAGCCACAGCTTTCTGTCCAGTGATGGCAGTCAGCTCGTTAATAGCGACATCAATAATCTTCTTGTCATTAACAGCCATACCCAAGCCCTGATTAATCACAATCTTCTTGAGTACGGGAATTTGCATGGGCGAAGAATACTGGAATTTATTCTTCAACGCAGGAGCAATGCGCTCTGCATATTCTTTCTTAAGGCTTGCAGTATTACTCATCATTTAATCTCCTCTCCTGATTTTTTAGCGTAACGAACAAATGTTCTTCCGTCAGAACTTTCTCTTCTCCCGATACGAGTCGGCTTTCCTGTCTTAGGATCCAACGGGTTCAGATTAGAGATGTGCACAGGGGCCTCCATCTTCACCAAACCACCCTGAGGATTCTTAGCACTCGGCTTAGTTCTCTTAGATACCATATTGATACCTTCAACCACAGCGCGCTGTTCCTTAACGAGAACTTTCAACACACGTCCAGTTTTGCCTTTGTCATCACCGGAGTTCACGTAAACTATATCGCCTTTTTTAATATGTAACTTACTCATTACTTTTGAATCTTTTACAAAATTAAAGTACTTCAGGTGCCAAAGAAACGACTTTCATGTTTACTGCACGCAACTCACGGGCAACGGGGCCGAAGATACGGCTTCCACGAATTTCGCCTGCATTGTTCAGCAGAACGCAAGCATTGTCATCAAAACGAATGTAAGAACCGTCAGCACGACGAATTTCTTTCTTTGTACGTACAATCAAAGCCTTTGATACTGCACCTTTTTTAATATCACTTGAGGGGATGACGCTCTTTACAGAAACGACAATCACATCCCCTACAGAAGCGTAACGTCGCCCTGTTCCGCCGAGTACGCGGATGCAGAGAGCTTCCTTTGCGCCACTGTTGTCACATACTGTAAGTCTGGATTCTGCCTGTATCATAATTATTTAGCTCTTTCAATAATTTCAACCAATCTCCATCTCTTAGTCTTGCTCAAAGGACGAGTTTCCATAATACGGACAGTATCGCCGATCTGGCAGTCATTCTTCTCATCGTGAGCATGATATTTCTTCGTCTTAGCGACGAATTTGCCATAAATAGGGTGTTTCTCCTTAAATCTGGTAGCAACGACAATAGTCTTGTCCATCTTGTTGCTCACTACAACACCCGTTCTTTCTTTTCTTAAATTTCTACCTTCCATGAGACCAATTTTATTTATTAAGTTCTCTCTGACGCAATACTGTCTTCATGCGCGCAATAGTTCTGCGCAAAGTTTTAATCTGAGCAGGATTTTCAAGCGGAGAAATCGCATGATTCAGCAGCATCTGCTTGTAGTTCATCTCCTCTGTCTGCACACGTTCAGCCAATTCGTTAGTCGGCAACTGTCTAATTTCTGCAATCTTCATAACTCATTAAACATTTTGACTTGCGTCGTAATCACGTCTTACAATAAACTTAGTAGTAACTGGAAGTTTCTGAGCGGCAAGACGCAAAGCTTCTTTCGCCACATCAAAGGAAACACCTTCCACCTCAATGAGAATGCGTCCAGGAGTAACAGGAGCCACAAATCCTTCGGGGTTACCTTTTCCTTTACCCATACGCACATCTGCAGGCTTGCGAGTAATAGGCTTGTCAGGGAAGATGCGAATCCATATCTGACCTTGACGTTGCATATATCTTGTCACAGCAATACGGGCAGCTTCAATCTGACGACCGGTAATCCATCTTGTTTCCAAAGACTTGATACCAAAGCTTCCGAAAGCCAACTGATGGCCTCTCTGGGCGATACCCTTTGCGCTGCCTTTCTGCTGTCTTCTGAATTTTGTCTTTTTCGGTTGTAACATAATTCCTAAAATTCAAATTCGTTAGCGATTGTTGTTTTTCTTTCTGCGGAAATTCTTTCCACCATTGTTGTTGCCGCCACGTCCGTTGTTCTCTTTTGTCTGAACGAAGTTCGGCGCAAGCTCACGCTTGCCATAAACCTCACCGCGGCAAATCCATACCTTGATACCCAGCAGACCAACTTTTGTCAAGGCTTCAGCGTGACAATAATCGATGTCTGCACGGAAAGTATGCAACGGCGTGCGTCCTTCCTTATACATTTCAGAACGAGCCATTTCAGCGCCGTTCAAACGACCGGAAATCAAAACCTTGATACCTTCGGCACCCATACGCATCGTGTTAGCGATAGCCATCTTGATGGCACGGCGGTAAGCGATTTTGCCTTCAACCTGGCGGGCGATGTTGTTAGCTACGATCACAGCGTCAAGTTCAGGTTTCTTCACTTCGAAGATATTGATCTGGATATCCTTGTCGGTAATCTTCTTCAACTCCTCTTTCAACTTATCAACTTCCTGACCACCTTTACCAATGATAAGACCCGGACGAGCAGTGCAAACTGTGATAGTCACAAGCTTGAGAGTACGTTCTATTACAATTCTTGAAACGCTGGCTTTTGCAAGTCTGGCATTCAGGTATTTACGGATTTTGCTGTCTTCCAACAAAGCATCACCATAGTTCTTGCCACCGTACCAATTAGAATCCCATCCTCTGATAATTCCTAAACGGTTGCTTATCGGATTAACTTTCTGTCCCATCTAGATCTCAATTTTTATCATTAGTATTCTTTGATCCCACGAACAAAGTCACGTGATTAGAACGTTTGCGAATTCTGTAACCTCTACCCTGCGGAGCCGGTCTCATTCTTTTCAGAGTCACTCCTTCGTCAACAAAAATCGTAGTCACAAACAATTCGCCGTCTTCGGCCTTACGTTCGTTTTTCTGTTCCCAGTTTGCGATTGCAGAGCGCAACAGCTTTTCAAGTCTGATAGAAGCCTCTTTTGTAGAGAACTTCAGCACACCCAGCGCTCTGTTCACCTCCATACCACGAATCATGTCAGCCACAAGGCGCATTTTCCGAGGAGAAGTAGGCACATTCCGCAATTTTGCAAAATACATGGTTTTACGGGCTTCCTTAATTTTTTCAGCCGATATTCTTTTTCTTGCTCCCATTATTTTTATTACTTTTTTGTTTCAACAAGCAATCCTGTCATTATTTTTTCTTGTTACCTGCATGACCACGGAATGTACGTGTCGGAGCGAACTCTCCCAACTTGTGTCCAACCATGTTTTCAGTAACATAAACAGGAATAAATTTGTTACCGTTATGAACTGCAATTGTATGCCCGACAAAATCAGGCGAAATCATTGAAGCTCTGGCCCATGTCTTAACAACTGACTTCTTGCCGCTTTCATTCATCGCAAGCACTTTCTTTTCCAGTTTTACGTCAATATACGGACCTTTTTTTAATGAACGACTCATAAATTACTCAATTAATCAGTTGTTTTTACTTTCTTCTCTCGATTATATACTTAGACGACTGCTTCTTCGGTGATCTAGTCTTCAAGCCCTTAGCATACAATCCCTTACGAGATCTCGGATGACCTCCGGACTGACGACCTTCACCACCACCCATCGGGTGATCAACAGGGTTCATTACCACACCACGGTTGTGCGGGCGACGTCCCAGCCAACGTGAACGTCCGGCCTTACCCGAAGACTCCAGCGCATGGTCTGAATTCCCGACGCTACCGACAGTAGCTCTACAAGTACATAAAATCTTTCTCAACTCACCTGAAGGCAATTTGATAACGCAATACTTGCCTTCGCGGGAAGTCAACTGAGCAAAATTACCAGCCGATCTTACAAGCACAGCTCCTTGACCGGGGTGCAACTCAATGTTATGAATCACCGTACCCACCGGGATGTTTTCGAGCGGAAGCGTATTACCAATCTCAGGCGCTGCGTCCGGTCCTGACATCAAAGTAGTGCCGACTTGCAATCCATTAGGAGCAATGATGTATCTCTTTTCACCATCAGCATAAAACAGCAAAGCGATACGAGCCGAACGGTTCGGATCGTATTCAATTGTCTTCACGACTGCTGGAACACCGTCTTTGTTTCTCTTGAAGTCAATCAAACGATATTTTCTCTTGTGACCGCCGCCGATATAGCGCATTGTCATCTTTCCGTCGTTGTTACGACCACCTGTAGAACGCATCCCGCGTACAAGAGATTTTTCTGGTACCGATGCAGTAATCTCTTCAAAAGTACCAATAATCTTGTGTCTTTGCCCCGGTGTTGTGGGCTTAAATTTACGTACTGCCATCTTCTATTTAAATATTGCTGTAAAAATCAATAGTGTCGCCTTCCTTCAAGGTTACAATCGCTTTCTTGTAAGCGTTTGCGCGGCCCTTGATAAGGCCGGATTTGGTATAGCGTGTCTTGTTCTTGCCCATATAGCGCATTGTATTTACAGACACAACTGTCACGTTATATAAAGCCTCGATTTCACGCTTGATCTCAAGCTTGTTAGCGTCCGGACGCACCACAAAGCCGAAATGATTCAGCTTGTCAGTAAGGCGCGTCATCTTTTCTGTAACTAGCGGTTTAATGATTATTCTCATAATTCTTCAGCCTCTTTTATTATTTAACCAACGTTTCCTCGATAGCTTTCAACGCATTCTCAGTCACAACAATAGTTTCCGCGTTCAATACAGTGTATGTATTCAGCGCAGAAGCAATTGCCATATTAGTACGCTCTAAGTTACGAGCGGACAAATATACGTTTTTATTCGCTTCCGGCAAAACCATAAGAAGTTTCTTGCCAGTCACTTTCAGATTATTCACAACATTTATAAATTCTTTAGTCTTAGGAGCTTCAAAAGAGAAGTCTTCTACAACTATAATGCTGTTGTTCTGTGCCTTATATGACAGAGCTGACTTGCGAGCAAGAACTTTCAGCTTCTTGTTCAGCTTGAAAGAATAGTCACGAGGCTTCGGACCGAACACGCGTCCGCCACCTACCAAAAGCGGAGAATTGATATCACCGCGGCGAGCACCGCCTCCACCTTTCTGACGACCCAACTTTCTGGTAGAACCACTGACTTCGCTTCTTTCTTTTGACTTGTGAGTACCCTGACGCTGGTTAGCCAAGTACTGCTTCACGTCCAGATAGATAGCGTGATCATTCGGTGTAATCCCGAAAACAGCATCATTCAAGACAGCCTTTCTTCCGGTATCCTCACCCTTAATATTTAATACATTAACTTCCATTATTTCTCAATTATTACGATTGAACCTTTGTAACCCGGAACTGAACCCTTGATCAACAGCAGGTTGTGCTCGGGTATAACTTTTAATACTTGCAAGTTGTGAGTAGTCACTCTGTCACCACCCATACGGCCGGCCATGCGCATTCCCTTAAATACTTTTGCAGGATACGAACAAGCACCGATAGAACCCGGCTTGCGGGCGCGGTTGTGCTGACCGTGTGTGCTCTGACCTACACCACCAAATCCGTGGCGTTTTACAACACCCTGGAAACCTTTACCTTTAGAAGTACCGATAACGTCAACATAAGCTGAGTCGTTGAACAGTTCTACGGTAATTGTGTCACCCAAATTCAATTCTTCTGAGAAATCTTTGAACTCGGCCAAGTGTCTCTTGGGCGTTACTCCGGCTTTCTTAAAGTGACCCATCAGCGGCTTGGTTGTGTGCTTATCCTTCTTGTCCTGGAAGCCCAACTGAACAGCTGCATAGCCATCTTTTTCTACATTTTTAATCTGAGTAACCACACAAGGACCAGCTTCGATAACAGTGCATGGTACATTTTTACCATCAGCACTGAAAACGGATGTCATTCCGATTTTCTTTCCTAATAATCCTGGCATTTCAGTTAATTTTTAATACATTAAACTTTAATTTCTACTTCTACTCCGCTCGGCAATTCCAGCTTCATCAAAGCGTCTACCGTTTTTGCCGTTGAGCTATAAATGTCAATCAGACGTTTGTAAGAGCTCAGCTCAAACTGTTCGCGAGATTTCTTGTTCACGAAAGTTGAACGGTTAACTGTAAAGATACGCTTGTGTGTAGGCAATGGAATCGGACCGCTTACGATAGCACCCGTAGCCTTTACTGTCTTTACGATCTTTTCTGCTGACTTGTCAACCAGATTGTGATCGTAAGATTTCAATTTGATTCTGATTTTTTGACTCATTTGTTTTCCAACATTTAAAATTAATATAACAAGAAAATGAAGCTTGAGGGTTAAGAGTCATTCGCTAACCCTCATCAGCTTCAATTTATTTTTCAGATATTACACCAGATCCGCACGTCCCTTAACTTCCTCGAGCACTGCCTTGGCAATTGAAGAAGAAACCTGCGCATGATGATCGTAAGTCATTGAAGAGGTTGCACGGCCTGAAGTGATGGTACGCAACGCCGTCACGTATCCGAACATTTCTGCCAGCGGAACCATAGCCTTCACGATGCGGGCACCCGAACGGCTGGTTTCCATACCTTCAACCTGACCGCGGCGCTTGTTCAAGTCACCGATCACGTCACCCATGTTTTCTTCCGGAGTTACAACTTCCAGCTTCATGATCGGCTCCATCAGCACCGGACCTGCCTTAACGCAAGCGTTCTTGTAGGCCTGGATGGCACAGATTTCGAACGAGAGCTGGTCAGAGTCAACCGGGTGGAACGAACCGTCTTTCAGAACGACTTTCAGCGAATCAAGCGGGAAGCCGGCCAACACACCGTTCTTCATGGCTGTCTGGAATCCTTTCTGTACAGAAGGAATGAATTCCTTAGGCACGTTACCGCCCTTCACTTCATCAACGAACTGCAGACCGCCCTGCTTCCAGTCTTCGTCAACCGGGCCTACCGATACAATGATGTCGGCAAACTTACCGCGACCACCCGACTGCTTCTTGTAAACCTCACGAAGTTCAACTGTCTTGGTGATGGCTTCCTTATAGTTAACCTGCGGACGGCCTTGGTTACATTCAACCTTGAACTCGCGTTTCAGACGGTCGATAATGATATCCAGGTGAAGCTCGCCCATACCAGAGATGATAGTCTGGCCGGTCTGCTCGTCTGTACGTACAGTAAATGTCGGGTCTTCTTCAGCCAGCTTAGCCAAACCGTTAGACAGCTTGTCCAAGTCTTTCTGAGTCTTCGGCTCTACTGCGATACCGATAACCGGTTCCGGGAAGTCCATAGACTCCAGTACAATCGGAGCTGTTTCGTCGCACAGCGTATCACCCGTACGGATATCCTTGAAACCTACACCTGCACCGATATCACCTGCGCTGATCACGTCAACCGGATTCTGCTTGTTAGAGTGCATCTGGAACAGACGGGAAACACGTTCCTTCTTGCCCGAACGAGAGTTGTAGATATAAGAACCTGCTTCAACCTTACCTGAGTAAACACGGAAGAAAGTCAGACGTCCTACATACGGGTCAGTGGCAATCTTGAATGCCAAAGCCGAAGTCTTTTCGTTTTCATCCGGCTTGCGGTCTTCTTCAGCACCGGTAGCCGGGTTGGTACCTACAATGTTCGGAGTGTCCAGCGGAGATGGCAGGAATGCGCACACATAGTCAAGCAAAGTCTGCACACCCTTGTTCTTGAATGAAGAACCGCACAGCATCGGCACGATTTCCATCTTCAAGGTTCCGGCACGCAAGGCACGGAGGATTTCTTCTTCAGTGATTGTGGAAGGATCGTCAAAATACTTCTCCATCAGCGCTTCATCAAATTCAGCAACCTTTTCCAGCATCTTGTCTCTCCATTCCTGAGCTTCGTCAATCAAGTTAGCCGGGATGTCATCAACCTCATAGTCAGCGCCCATGGTTTCATCGTGCCAATAAATCGCCTTCATCTTAATCAGATCGACAAGACCCTTGAAGTTTTCCTCAGCACCGATAGGAATTACCACCGGACACGGGTTAGCACCCAGAATGTCCTTCATCTGGCGGACAACTTCAAAGAAGTCGGCACCCGAACGGTCCATCTTATTGACATAACCGATACGCGGAACATTGTACTTGTCAGCCTGGCGCCATACAGTTTCCGACTGCGGCTCAACGCCACCGACAGCACAATAAGTAGCCACCGCACCGTCAAGCACACGCAGAGAACGTTCAACCTCAGCAGTAAAGTCAACGTGTCCCGGAGTGTCAATCAAGTTAATTTTATATTTGTTGCCCGCATAAGTCCAGTACGTAGTAGTAGCTGCAGAAGTGATAGTGATACCACGTTCCTGCTCCTGCTCCATCCAGTCCATAGTAGCCGCACCGTCGTGAACTTCACCAATCTTGTGGGTCAAACCGGTGTAGAACAGAATACGTTCTGAAGTTGTCGTCTTACCGGCATCGATGTGAGCCATGATACCGATATTACGGGTCAAATGCAAATCATGTTTAGCCATCTTAAATCCTTATTAAAGTGTTAATTAGAATCTGAAATGAGCGAATGCACGGTTAGCTTCGGCCATACGGTGCATATCCTCTTTACGTTTGAAAGCACCTCCCTGTTCATTGTAAGCGTCAAGGATTTCTGCTGCCAGCTTGTCAGCCATCGACTTGCCTCCACGCTTGCGCGCGAAAGAAATCAAGTTCTTCATGGAGATTGACTCTTTACGTTCGGGACGGATTTCAGTAGGAACCTGGAAAGTCGCTCCACCGATGCGGCGGGACTTAACTTCGATTTGCGGAGTTACGTTTTCCAAAGCCTTTTTCCACACTTCCAATGCTGATTTTTCTTCACCCGGAAGCTTGTTCTCAATCGTTTTCATCGCTCCGTAAAAGATTTCATACGACTTGTTCTTCTTTCCATCATACATCAGATGGTTAACGAACTTGGAAACTCTTACGTCACTGTAAACCGGATCCGGAAGGATCACGCGTTTCTTTGGTTTTGCTTTTCTCATTTTGTTTGATAATAATGTTCAGTTTGGGGCTGCATCATGTTTACTTCAACATCTCCTCCGAGACATTTACTCAACCTTAAAGCTTTTTCCAACAAACCAAAACGGATTAATAAAAAGTTTTGTCTAGGATTGTACTCAGCAAACAATTACTTCTTGCCTTTTCCTGCCGGAGCCTGTCCTGGTTTCGGACGCTTAGCGCCGTATTTGGAACGTCTTTGTGTACGGCCGGCCACACCCGCTGTGTCCAATGTACCGCGAACAATGTGATAGCGCACACCCGGAAGGTCTTTCACACGACCGCCGCGAACCAATACGATTGAGTGTTCCTGCAGGTTGTGTCCTTCACCCGGGATGTAAGAGTTCACTTCCTTAGAGTTTGTCAGACGCACACGGGCAACTTTACGCATTGCTGAATTCGGTTTCTTCGGAGTTGTAGTGTAAACACGCACGCAAACGCCACGTCTTTGCGGACATGAATCGAGTGCCGGCGATTTACTCTTCTCAACCAAAACCTTTCTTCCTTTTCTTACTAACTGTTGAATAGTAGGCATTTTGTTTGATTTTTAATTGTTATATATTTTGTTTATTGTTTTTCCAATCCAAGCGAAACTACGCATTTCGGGCTGCAAAATTACAAATAACTTTTTAATAGACAAACTGTTTTATAATAAAAAAGGTCCGACCCGCCGAAAAAAGACGGCAATCGGACCTCAAGCTGATTATTTTATACTTTTTTAAGCCTCTCCCTTGAAATCGCTCAACGGCGGAACAAAAGTTTTGCCGCCCTGCTGCTGTTCGGGCATGCGGATCGTTCCGAAAGTCTTTTCATATTTCGCCACATTGTCCTGCAAGGCAAAGAGAAGGCGCTTGGCATGTTCGGGCGTCATGACGATTCGCGACTGCACGCTGGCTTTAGGCAGACCGGGCATAATGGCCACAAAATCAATGATGAACTCTGATGTAGAATGTGTCAGTATAGCAAGGTTTGCATAGGTTCCCTTTGCAACTTCTTCCTTCAGCTCAATCTGAAGCTGGTTCTTGTTTTCGTTTTCCATGATTATTGTCTTTATAATTGGTTTCAAGTTTGCAGGGACAAATTTAAAGAAAAAGTTAGGATTTCAAAAACGGAGAAAGCAGAAAATTGCAGCGGCAGGGAGCAAAGCACTTGACTTCGCGCGAAAAATTCATTATATTTGCTGAA
>SDWH01000035.1 GCA_019550975.1 Bacteroidales bacterium SW299
GGGATAACAATCTGGCGGAAAATGTCCAACGGCCCATCACTCTGAGCAGAAAAAATTTTCTCTTCTGTGGTAATCACGAAGCAGCGGTTAATATGTCGGTCATCTGTTCTCTGCTGGCCACATGTAAGGCACACGATGTAAACCCAGAGTATTACCTGAACGATGTCATCGCACAAATGCCTTATCACAAAAAGGCAACTCAAGAAGAACTTTTGAATCTACTTCCACACAAATGGAAGTTGAAACATCCGGAATGTGTACTGACAAAGCAAAAGGAGGAATCTAGTAAATAATACAAACTGTAATATATAGGTTCAACAAAACAATAGCGGCTGATACTATTAAGTTCATAGTGACAGTCGCTATTGTTGTATATAAAGGTTTAAGACCTGTAGTTGGCCGAATGCTTACTATCCAGATTTTAGGGCCTACTTCTACTGATTTGCAGATAGTTATCAGTGAGTACACGGTGGCAGCTCTGTATACCCTCCTCCAGTTTCAGTTTTCTTCTGTTCTTTTGCAGAAAGTCTGCTGCCTTTTCTATGGAAGAGAAGACCGCCTTTGGCTCGAATGAACTGTATTCGTGCCATGCGTTGCAGCTGAAAAGGATATACATTTCAGCCTTTATTCTGTTACTTGCTGCCATATCTTATCTGATTATTCGGGTTGATAAATGACAAAACCCGATTCCGCAGGTGACGGAATCAGGCCTGTTGTATTCGGTTTTAGGTTTTAATTCTGGTTATATGAAAGCAGGAAATCGGCCATTGCTCCGTTCTGTGGAATCATGGCAGGAAAATCAGTCTTTCCCGGTTTATAGATTTCTGTCGCTACATTGTAGACATCCCACGCTGTAATGCGTGGCTGTTCAAGTGAGAGTTTGAGCAGTTCTTCCGTAAACACGGAAATCTGTCCCTGGTTAAGTGGATAGGTGTCCACCTGTGATGCCAGTCTTTTGTCTGCACTGTCATGGGATACACGCAGAGCCGTCAGCATACCGATGATCATGTACAATTCACCGGGTGTCAACACCTTTTCCTTGAGCCTTTGGATTCGGCTTCTGTCCGCATCCATGTCACGCTCAAAATTGCGCATCCAGTCATCTACCTTCCCGAACAGTTCCTCGGTAGTCACCTTGTCCTTACCGTAGTTGGCAACGCTTCGTTCGGGTGAAAGGATACATTGATTGTGGCAGATACGTACGCAGGGACCTATTGCCGCCTGGATACCGTCCTGATGGTAGGCTACCACGAGTGTGGTTGTCAGTTCGTCGGTATCCCCGTTCAGAATACGGATGGTGGTGAATATTCTGCGCAGTACATGTGCCTCTACCGCCTTCTCTCCATAGGTCTGTTCCACCTGTGGCAGGATGACCACTCCGGGCTGTGTCCGGTTCTTGTTCTGGGCGGCGAAGATTTCCTCCACCTCGTAGTTCAGGTTGTGACGGCGGCAGATGTCTGTCATGCGCTGGATGACCTGGTAGTGGTAGATTCCCCTGACCGGATTGCCGTAGATGTCGTTCTCCTTGTAAGTACGCTGTAGTGTTTCAAGGTCCATTACTTCGATTCCGTTGTTCTGGAAATCAAACTGTCTCTGATTGTTCAATGTTGCTAAAGCTTCCATAATTATATTTTTTAAATGGTTGGTAATTATTTGTCCAATAGGTTGATGATACGGACTGCCTCTTTGAAGCGTCCGATATTTTCCGGAAGAGGATTCCTGTATTCCTCTTCTTTCATGCGTCTTATAGAAGGTATTCCCGTCAAGGGCAGTGCCTGATTGACCTTCCATCCGTCGGTGAATGCCTTCGGCTGGAGGCTGTCATGACAGATCACTTCCCCGAGACATCCGTGGACGAGCATGTTGCATACGGTCATCATGCAGCAGGTCCGGCTGATGTCTTCTCCGACCAGATAGTTTCCCGGATTGTGCGCATGGTATGCCAGCAGGAGTCTTCCGCTGCCGCATGTGGGGTCTCCCATCCTCTGTCCGGTCTCTTTTTTACCTGCCGCGCACATGACCATGAGTTCACAGATATGTGACGGCGTGAAGAACTGTCCGTTTGCCTGCTGTCCCGGTTTTGAGCAGTAAGCCATGTGGAGTTCACCGAAAGCGTCGAACCAGCCCGACCTGCCGATTTGTTTCTGCATGATACGTGTCCATTCGGCTGTCATTTCCATGAACGAGGCGTTTTGCTGACGCTTGTATTTCCAGTTGCTTATTGGCGGTGCTCCAGGAGAGAAGCCGTGGATGATGAAACGCAGCAGGTCGTTGAATACGGTCTGTATTTCATAGCCGCATGAGGAGGCAAAGCCTGTGATGAGCCTGTCGAGCGGCCTGACTTCGTTGGAGATTTCATATCGTGCCATATCCCTTTATTTTATAATTGGTTATAGACTGTCGTTGATTCTGTATACTGTTACGGTATGGTTTTCATTGTCCGTGTGGATTCTGACCGGACCGTATCCCATGAATTTCATGCGGATTTGTCCGTGCTGTCCCATACCGTTCCACTGCTCACGTGATATTTCCTTAATATCCATGCGGTATCCCCAAAGTACAAGAGAGTCAGGCAGGATTCCCTTGTAGAGTCTGCCTTTCAGGATTGCGGCCAGCTCGTCCAGCTCGCTCCGGCTGTACAGCGTGAATGAATCGCTGCGGAAGGTATATTCGCCTGTCCTTTCCCTGTCCCGGTGTTTCATGATATGATAGCGGCACCAGTTACGGGTAGTGTAACCGTCATACAACGGATTCGGATCTCTGTATTCCCATTTCCTGACCGGAGCGTCGAATCTGAGGCTGCCCGTATTGCTGCGTTTCCCGAACCCCCATGTCCTGAATATGCGGATTTCAGTACCTGCGGGTTTCATGTTCCGGATATTGACCTGCGTCCATGGACTTCCGGTGGTATCATAGGCGGCTTTTCCCATATCATCGAAACAGAATACCGTTTCCGGTATCAGGCATATATCCGCATATTTTCCTGTTATCCGTTCTATATGAGCTTTTCCGAAATAGTCACCAGAACGTGAGACAAATTCCACGCAGTCTCCTTCTGTCGGGCACATCTGTCTGCTTCGGACATTCTCCATCAGTTCCAGCATACGGTTCACTTTCCGTACTTCCTTTTCTGTAATGGGATACCCGAAGTCACCGTTTGCCAGTTCAAGGCTGTCATGGTCATATCGTATCTTTGTATTCATCCTGTTCTCCTCCTGTTTTGTGTATAGCGTTCAACCTGTCGGGTGATCATATCACAGAATTTCTGGCCGTTTTCTTCCTCACCCCTGAAATAGGCGGCCATCATCAGCAGGTTCCTGTTGTAATAATGCACCCATTTGTCATGGAAATGTGCGCCGGGAACCTGTCCGAATGTTTCCTGAAACAGTTCCAGGGTCAGATCCTCGTCCTGTCTCCTGTTGTATTCCCATATTGCCAGAAGCAGCATGTCATTGTAATTCAGTCTCATATTGCGTTGGTATTTGAAATAGCCATTATGATGTTGCAGCAACCGATTTCCCGGACATTCTCCTTCAGCTTTCCGTTGTTTACCAGTCTGTCGTATGCCTCATGCACAAACCTGTATGCAGGCGAATCATATCCGATACCGTGCAGATGTGATGTCGTCGCCACATTTATCCGTGATGCCATCATGGAAAGTATGTCCTCTTTTCCTGCCCGGCGGTTGCTGAAGGCATCCAGTATATTCCTGTGGATGCACGTTCCGTATCTGGCACGGTAATATTCCATTTCTTCTTCATCGGTGAAGGAATACACCTCTTCCGCTATCGTATCCTTTACAAGACGGAATGTACGGCCTCCTTTTTTCAGTATGGCTGTAATCTGTGGAATATGCAGTGTTTCACAGTAGCCGCTTATTTCCATCGGATGCACGTACAGGCGTGTCTTTTCTTTTACAAGATACATGGCCTGTGATGTACAGCCTGTTCTGTCCGTGTCGAATCCTTCTTCATGGAACTTCTCTTTTATTTCCTTGTAGAATGCGTCCGTTTTCTCATGGGAAAGACCTTTTCCCCATTCATATCCGCTTTCCAGACTGAAAAGCAGATGGAAGAGGGGTGTCCGCCCGGTCTTGCTTTCCCAGTAGCCGTAAAGGTCGGCCGTGCCGGATTTCGGTCCGAATCTGTATCCGTCCGGAGTATAGCTTTCCATCACTTCCAGGAGTGAGTTCATGAAATTTTCCGATTCTTCCGAATTCCACCATTCTGACGTATCGTCATCCATGGCATAAGCCGGTATATGGTTCATAACCTGCAGGTATTCCGGAGTTTCTTTCAGAATGTCCAGCATCCTTGTGACGGCTTCCTTCCTTTGTCTGATGGAGAACAGTTCTGTTCCGGTATCCGCGTGAAGCCTGTTCTGTGTCTTCTGGTTCGTAATCATGACTTCTGATATTTATTTTTATACATTGTCTGCCTGTAAGGTACAGGCATTCTTATTTCTTGTTGTCCCTGTTGTCTGTTTGCCCGCATCCCTGCAAGGCTTGGCGGAAAAAAATACCGGAGCGAAGCGAGGATGATTTTTTTCCAGACAACCAGCCCGGCAGGGCCGCCTTGCGGGAGTTGCGCGGCAAACAGCTATTTTTGCAGCAAGAAATGAGGATGCTGTCATCATGTCTGCGGCATAAAAAAAGGGAACCCCATATTGCATGAGTCTCCCCAATACAGACTGTCGCATATATGTCAGGTATGTATGCTCCATCCGTGGAAACGTTCCATGGTGACGGCAAAGGACTCGTCCGGATTTCCATGATACAGCAGTCCTCCGACAATGCCTGTATTCCCGTCCGGATAACGTTCGCAAAATCCGAACGAATACGGCGCATGGTCGTAATAGAGTTCGATTTCGCATGGACGGTTCTCGTTCTTCTCCCATTGTTTTAGACGTTCAAGACAGTTTTCCAGTGTCTTGTCATTGATTGATTTTGCATACTGTACGACCTTGTCGTAATGTTCTTGTGAACAGCAGATTTTCATATCGTTTGAATTTATTGGTTGGTAAATGTTTTTTCAGTCAATCCAGAAAGTACCGCAATGAGGGCACCTGCATCCGGCAGGATATTCATTCGAATACCGCACGTCACGGTGGCGTTTGTAGTTCATGTCACCGAAGGTGCATTTCCCGTCTCGGAATGTCTGCTCATAAGCGGCTTCCTGTTTCTTGTATTCAGCCATCCGGCTTTTTCGGACAGATCCGGTAAAAGGTATCATGCCCGTTTCCCATTTTGTGGAATCACACCAGTCATTGGTCATGCCGCAGACTTCATTGGCATAGGAATAGTGTACCTGTGAATCGACAAACAGGTTCTCCCTTCGGAAAGGGAAAGTGATGTCCAGCGGAATCCGTACATGATGTCCGGAACCGTTCCGGCTGTCGGCAATGGCCACCACTACATTCCCGTGGAAACGGATGCTTTTGAAATCGTTCTCAGGGTCTTTGCTGATGAGCCTGTCAAACATGGCGTTGAAGTAGATGCGCAGTTCTCCGCCGTATGTGGCATTCTCTACCAGTTCTTCAATCTTCTCGTCAAACTGCCCCTTTTTCAGATGCAGTGCGCGACGTACCTTATGGCAGGCCATGGCGACTGATTCTCCCCGCAGTGAACAACCGGTCAGATATCCGCTGATTTCCACTCCAAGCGAATAGAAGAAATTAGTGACGGATGAGTTGCGTATCAGGTCCTTTACCGGGTCGGAATCGTTCCGGTCGTAGATAAGTTCCCTGATTTCATCTTCATGCTCTTCAAACTCTCCGGCTAAATTGTCCGCTTCCATGTTCTTTCTTGTCTCCTCCAGATAGTCGTGCATGTTTGAGCTTTCCTGTTCCTCATACCATTCGTATGCCTTTTCATAGAGTTTTTCCATATTGTTGGAACGGATGCATTCCTCCTGGATGTCTTCATGCTCATCAAGGTCATCCCGGTAGTCCACGTAGTAGAGGCTTACATACTGTGGAATATAGTCTGTAAGTTGTAATGTCTGGTTCATGATTCCTGATTTTAAGAGTTATACAAACGAAAAAGCCCTGCTTGTCGTGCAGGGCCTGATTCTTGTGGAACTGAAACCTTTGGAATGTCTGTTTGTATGGTATCTCCATGTCTCAAGCAGATAATCCTTGGTTCCCTTGATACTTCCGTGTACCATACATCCTTTTTCATCATACAGGTAGCAGGTGTTAAGGAGAACCGGTATGCCGTCATGCACCTTGTACATGTGCAGCTCAATATCATTCTTTATGGCGGCGGACTTTTCCTTTTCTACTTTTCTGTGTATGGCTTTTCTGACCTCGCCGATATGAGGAGAGGTATAGCCGATTATTTCCGAATGGAATGCAAACTGATATTTTTCCATAACACTTTGTCCGTATTAAAATTCTGATATAAGTTCATCTTCATATACCTCCAGTTCAAGACCGCTCTCGACAATCCTGACCAGCCAGCGGCATTCCAGTCTTTCCATCAGTTCGACGGCACGGTATCCCTTATAGGGACGTTTCAGAAATACAATGTCTCCAGTTTTCATATTTGTTCCTCCTTTTTATTGTGCGTAGATTGTTTCTATCAGTTCTGCATCCGTAAGATAGCGCAGTTCCTGTGTGGAGCAGAACAGGCAGATGCCATCCAGCAGTTCATTTGCCGCAGCATCCAGGTTCCGTACTCCTTCGATCAGAGATTCTTCCAGTTCCTTGCTTGAAACAAGATATATTCCGTGAATGTCTTGAACAGTTCTCAAAGGGAAACGTCTTTCCTGATAGATGATGTCCTTTATCATGTCATCCTGTGGTGGCAGTTTGGCGCTGATTGTCTTGAACTGTTCGGGTGCGAGTTCCTTCAACCTGTCAGGATTGAAGCGGAACATTCTGAATCCCTGATATTCAAATCCGGCAGGTTCTGCTATTCTGTTAATGGTCAGGAAATCATGCACATGTCTGTTGCAGTCCCGGTTGTCCACATAGGCATGGAACGGGGGAAAGGAATTGAGGTTGACGGTGATGTCCGTGTAGGATTCCCAGCATTCCGGATTCTCTTTAGACCGGGATTCAAGTCCTACATACAGATTGTCATTGTCGATATAACTGTTCAGGACGAGTCTGACCTCAATGCGTTCAGCCGGATCTGTGGCTGTTTTCCAGTATAGAGTGTTCGATTTGTTCATACTTGTATTGTTTTTATGAGGGAATACGGCAGTTATTCTACCGCATTCCCCCGAATGTTATGATTTGATATTTATTTGTTCCTGTGCCGATTCCTTTTTCACGGTCCTCAATCTTTTTAGGAGATACAGGAAATATTCACGGTCATAGATCCGAAAAAGAAATTCCTCTGATGTTTCCTTGATGTGTCCGATGAAAGTTGCGGATTCCCTGCCGGGAGGATATTGAAAGAAATGTCCGTCGGAAACAAGAGTGAGCTTCTTTCCTGATACATGGTCTATCAGTTCGTCCGGAGTTGCGTAATGTCCTTTTCCTTTATAGAACTGATAATGGTTCCGGCGAAGACTTTTCAGGGTATTCGCCATGTCCGTCCTTGCTTGTCTGGAATCTGATTGGATGACAAGGTTGCAGATGAATACAGGCTGTTTCCCGTCCACTGAAAAATAATAGGGAATGAATCTGGTTCCGGTTGTGACCGTTTTGCTTGTTTCCTCTTTTGAGATTACGGCTTTCCGGTTGATGATTGTCATGTACATGTCTATTTCGTTATCCAGTTGAATTTGCGGTGTGTATGCCGGTCTCATGCCTTTAAAGTAACGGCTTTCTCTGGTGAAACAGAAAATATATACACTGTTGTAATTGTAATCTCCGGCAAAGAATGAATCCTGTTTCATACGGAGTGGACGTCCTACGTGTAACAGGTCATAATATTCACCTTCTGTAATTTCTTTGAACGGTGCACATAATGATTGGAGATACAGGCGGTTCATCTTGTCAATCCTTTTGGAAGTGACGACTGTCAGATACGGGTTATTCTCCTGTGTGCGCAGTTCTTCAAGAGTCTCTCCCCCATGGTCACTTCGGACTCCATCGGTCATACAAGTCAGGCATGTTCCGTTGTAGTATCGTGAATCGATTACATATCTCAATCGGTCTTTCATGGCTTATAGGTTTTGAAGGTTCAACACTCTTTTGACTGCATATACGGCATTCTGTGTAAGCTGCCGTTGCCATGCCTTATATTTTGGCGACCATTTGAAACCGTATGATTTCAGTTCCTTTCGCTTCTGGTCGTCCGGAATACTGTCAAACAGGATTTGCAGGCGGTCTGCCTCATAGTTCCATACCAGCGTTCCACCTTCAAATTTCAGTTCACGGTTTTCCCGTTCTCTGATTTCCTGAAGTTTCAGTCTGGCCTGGCGTGCCATTTCCGGCAGTTGGAAGAAACGGTTTCGTGGAGTGATAATCGGTTTTTTGCATTGTGCATTGAAGTCTGTAATGAAGTCCACCGCTTTCTGTACGATTTCCACTTCTCCTTTTCCCGCATAGGTGCTTACTTTATTAAGGATACTGCTGACAAACAAGGCACGGCTGTATCCTCTTGCTTTACCGGTATCAATATCATGAATGGTCTGTGCGCTGCTTGCAATGTCACGCTTCAGACGGTTCCATGCCTCTTCCTGCTTCTGTTCTTCCGGTTTGGCAGCCTCTTTCATCCTTTCCATGGCAGCCTTGAAGCGGTTACGCCAGTCATGAAATTCATCAAATCTGTTCTGGTATGCGTCCAAGGCCTTGTTGTTGCGCTGACAGTTGAATTTGGCAGGCCCTGTCACCATCGGACTGGCACATCGTGAGAGACTGCCCAGCAAGGCAGAGAACTTGCTATGGTATGCACTGACATACTCGTTCTGCTTTTCTTCCGGAATCAGTTTCAGATCCTCTACAAGTTGTTTTTCATATTGCATGATGTCTGTTTCCGCCCTTGCTTCAGGTTCGAAGGAACTCCATCTGTATGCGTTGTATGCAGCATCAAGCAGGTCTTCCAGATAGCCGGGATACAGGAATTCCACAGCTTCCCATTTTTCAAATTCATTTGGATGCAGTTCTGTTTCCCCGTCTGCCGTTTCGATGGTGTGTACATAGGAGCCCATTCCCGTACAGCGTTTACGGAAATGAAAAAGGACGGCTTCGTTATCCGTCCCTTGTTCTCTGATTTTCTTCACTCGGTAAGCATTCTTTCTTGTCAACGTGACAACCGTCTGTTTTCCGGTCTTGTCTTTCATGAGGTCTGCTACTGTACCTTCACATACCTTCTTTTCAACTTCTTCAGTCATATTCTTTTATTTAAATTAGACATGACCGGCTCCGTGGAGCCAGTATTTCAATTTCTTACTGGCCCGGCTGTTCTTTGCCAATGACCGGTGCAAGGCTTGGCGGAAAAAAATACCGGAGCGAAGCGAGGATGATTTTTTTCCAGCCAACCAGCCCGACAGGGCCGCCTTGCTCAGTCAGTGGCAAAGGGCGATATTTGCTGTAAGAAATGAAATAATGGTATGATTTTATAAAGTTATTCTCTTTAATTTTTGTATATATAGGATTTGCAGATTAAAGTCATAAATTATAAAGTTTTTTATATATTTGCACTGTTAGTCAAAGTGTTATAATTAATATCAAAGCAAATGAAAAATTAATGTAAAAAATAATATTGATTATATCTTATGAAATTCCTATTTATACAACTCATTGATAGTTGTAGAACCATAATATTGTTAATAATAAAATATCATGAGTATTGTTGCACCTTCTAAAGAGCAAAGTAAGCGTTCTGCTGCAGATATTTTTGCAGCTTTTGAATATCAATGGAATTATTTTATACTAATGCTGTTAAAAGAAGTCGATGAAGAAGTAACTATTAGCTTTGAATATCATGATGACGTTGATGTTCAGTCAGAAGATAAGATAAAATTATACCAAATAAAACACAGCATTCGTAAAAACAAAAAAAAGGAAACTATTAATCTAAGCGACCGCGATGTAGATTTGTGGAAAACCATCTCTATTTGGATGAAAATTATTGATGATCAACCAACTTTTTTGACAGATTCAGAATTTCATTTGGTGACAAATAAAGCTATTTCTAAAAATACTTTTGTTAAGGCAATTGAGTCTTATAAAGAGACCAAATCTGTTGAGAATTTAAAATCGGCTATTATAGCTATTAAAGAATCTGAAAGAGAGAAATCTGATATAGTTAACTCTGATTCTCAACAAAAAAA
Organism: Bacteroidales bacterium SW299; assembly: GCA_019550975.1. Lineage (GTDB taxonomy): Bacteria > Bacteroidota > Bacteroidia > Bacteroidales > Bacteroidaceae > Phocaeicola > Phocaeicola excrementipullorum. The sequence continues at coordinate 10,230 of SDWH01000035.1, forward strand.
GAAGGGATTAGACGTTTCAAAAGTAATTGAAGAACTACTTGATAAAACCTATTTTACAGATTTTTGTAATCAAATTTTTGTATCAGAAACTCCAGGTCAGTTGAAAGAGAAAATAAAGAAAATAATGAGTAATCGTTTTGGGTTGAACTGTAATCGTGTTGATTGGGTTTATGATCAATTAATGACAAAATTAAGGGATGATTCTATAGAATATATAGAGAGCGGACAAGCGGTTTCATATACTGGAGAGATTTTCACAGAGCGATATCAAAGTATACTTGATATTGGCCGTCAGAAGATTCATTTTCGGACAGACTATAGTTTTCAAGATTTTAATGGGGAACCTCGTGATTTACTGTTTATGAAACAACTTTTTTTAATTGGTGATACTAAAGAAAATGAGTTGGACAGGATAGCGGAATTAACTACAAAATGGTTATGTTTCAACAATAATCTTCATGAATATTACAATAATGATATTTTTATTCCTGATGATGTAAACAAGTTGACACAGAATGTTTGTTCGGCTTGGAGTAGTTGTTATCGTTCTAAACATCGTAAAATCACATTAGAATCAACTAATGAAGAATTATGTGATGCAGGGTGTAATACAGTTGATGAAATGCGAAATAAAGAATTCTCGCTGGCGGGTAATCAGTTAGAAGAATTTTTAAGTGAAGGATGTATATATTATTATTCAAATTCCGCTACAAGTATAATTCCCGAATTACCTTTAATAGGCTGGCATCGTGATTGGAAAGATAAATTTAAGAAATGATGAACAGAGTTTATAATAATGAAGCTATAATTATGGTATGTATAGTTCATCTTCTCAAAAAAAAGGAGATGAGTATTGCTCTATCATATCTTTTAAGTACTCTTCTTATTGATGGGCAGCTAGGTAAAATTATACAGATGTCCGCAGATTTTGAAAAATTATCTAATTCTATAAAGAATCAAGGAAGCGGATTATTATCTCGTAAACTAATTTCTTTTGGCCCATATTTCATGAATGCAGTGGTTATATTGAAACAAAGTAACATAATTACTTTCTCTGATGGGGTGTTGCGTTTAATAGATCAAACCTTTCCTGACGATGGATTAGGCTCTAAAAGGTTAGGTCGCATTCTTAAAAATGCAGATATACTATTTGAAATGTGTAAGTATTTATCTACTAAAGAGATGTATAATAAATTAAATATTCAGTTATGAATCTATATATTGCGAGTATAAAATTGTGGTTCAAAGGTTTTCATGAAGATGTAAAAAGAACAATAACATATACGTTTGAACCAAATAAAATTAATGTTATTACAGGTGATTCCTCTACTGGTAAATCATCTATACTTGGGATTATTGATTATCTTCTTCTCTCAGATAATCCAACAATTGTTGAGAATATTATAAATGAAAATATTGCATACTATGGTATGAATTTATATCTTGATGGAGTAAGTTATATTATAATCAGAAAAGCTCCATATTTAGGCAATGGAACGCAAGATGTATATTGGAGCAACCAAAAAGAGTATCCAATACCATATACTCCAACTCATACAATAGGTGAAATGAGAACTTTGCTTACAACAATGTTTAATGTACCTAAACATGAAACAAAAGTTGGACATAAAAAGTATCCTATGACATTTAGGCATTTTTTACCATTTAATTATCTCACAGAAGATATTATTTCATCTGCTAATACTTATTTTGATACGACTTTTTTTATAAGTAGGAGCTACGATGCTTTTCTTGATTATGCATTAGAGTATGTCAATGGTATTAGATGTCATAATGTGAAAGATTTGGAACTTGTAATTCAAAAAGCGGAAAAAGATTTACTCCAATATCAGCAGAAGCATCAAAAAGCGCAGGCTGATGAGATAAAATATAGAGAAAGTCTCATTTCTATTTATGATGATGCATTACGTCTTAATCTGGTCTCTGCTAATGATTTATTCCTTCGTGAAGATGCTAATAAACTACAACGATATATTCAACTTGCTATATCAGAGTATGATAAACTTATTAAAAATGATGAAGATACAAATAAGTTGGCTAGATTAAAGAAGAAAAGAGATGATATTAATTCTAAACTTAGCATTTATAATTCTTTACTTGTAGAAATGAAAAAGCAGAAGGATGTAGGGGGGAAAGTTCAAGATAGCTTGCGCCCTATTTCCTATATAAGAAAACATATTGATGAGGTTATAAACTCGCCTGAAACAATTGAGCTTCTTGATTTATTAGAGAAGCAGCTTATGGCTATTAAAGTTTCTGAAAAGGAAGAACTTAAATTGTCTTTTGACTTTACTACAAGGTACGAAGAATTAAAGAAAGAGCTTAAAGCTTGTGAGGATGAACTAAAAAAGTTAACGGTTCTTCGTAAAACTATTGTGAATCCTAGATGGCTTAATCTTGCAATAAGTCTTAAATATCGGATTAAAGAATTAAAAAAACCACAAATAGACATCTATCAACCAAGTGTGGAACAAGATAAATTGTCTGAGATTGAATCATTGAGAAATCAATTGAAGCAAATAAACCTATTACCTCATGATGTAAAAGAAGTATTGAACGCATATATAAATAAATATTTTCAATCAACAAATGGTATGGTGGATTCTTATCCAGATTCTACTATGCGTTATGATGATGAGGATCGCAGAGTTTCATTATTAAAAAATGGAGAAGAGTATTCTATTAGAAATGTAGGTAGCAAATCAAATTATATGTTCTTGCACTTATGTTTTTTTCTAGGTCTTCATTGGTCAATAATAATGCACCAATCTAAACAAGTGGGATCATTCCTATTTATTGACCAGCCAAGTATACCTTATTATGCAGATAAAAATACGCTTGATAGTGATGATAAAAAGCAATTAATCAAAGCTTTTAAATTACTTAATGATTTTATGAAAGAAACTATTGGTGATGAAGGAAATCATTTTCAGATTATATTAATAGAGCATGCTGATGAAACATATTGGAATGATTTAGAGTATTTTTATACAGCTAAAAAATTTGACAAATTTAAAGATGGTGGATTAATACCTAAATATATTTACGAATGATAGCAGATATTAAAATAGGAACTCCAACTATTGCCACAGTACAAAAAGTTGGTAATAAGACTAAGGAGGAAGGTATAACATTTACTACTAGAGCAGATGACGTTTCTTTTGCATCAGAATTTATATCATCATTGATAAAAAATACATTTAAGTTTGATGTATTTTGTCAATTTGATTCTATTGAGTCTCTAGATCTGAATCTTTCTTATAGATTTGTGCGAAATATATTTAATAATAAAGATGATATTGTTAAACAGTCAAATAATCTTGCTAGACATCTTTATGATCAAAGCATACACCCTAATATCAGTAATGGTGAGTTCTACGTAATTTATATTAAAGACTGCATTCTTGAGCATAAAAATATCGATGCGCTTTTACTCCTTAAAACAGAAGCTAAAGACAGTTTTTTAACAGTGTCCTATGAAAATGGAGAATACTTCATTAGGCCGCATTTGGGTTTAAGCACAAAACACTTAGATAAAGGATGTTTAATTTTTAATACTCAACCAGATGAAGGATACTTAATTTCAATAGTAGAAACATCAACCGTACGGCAAGACGGTAGATATTGGTCAAACAATTTTCTATATGTCAAAGATATAATTACTGATTTTCAATATACTGAGAATATCGTGAACTTTTGTTCGTCTGTTGTGCAAAGGATAAACAAAGAAAATCCTGAAAAATCTTTGGAAATGGCAAAAGCTTCCCGAAGAATCACACAGATGTTACAAAATGGTATTGAAATTAATACGAATAAACTAATTTCATCATTAATGATTGATGATGAAATTACATCCATATTATTATCATATCAGAAAGAATATGAAGACAGAATTGGTAAAATGCCCGAGACATTCAGATGTATTCAAAGTGCTACAAAACAAAAAAAAATTACAAAAGCAAATGTTTTAAAAATAGGAACAGATTTTGAAATTAAGATTTTAAATCCGTCAGCCATTATTGAACAAGGATATGATGACGAAAAGAAAAAGAATTGTCTCAAACTATATTATTAGATAAAGGCTCACATCATATATTAACCCCATTTCTAGGTTTGCGTTTCATCCCCTTAAGTATTTGTGCGGATTGTTCCTGATAGGATAGAGGTTGGCTTTGTTTTTTGCCAGCCTCTATCCATTTAAGGAGTTCGTCCTCATAGAAATATAATTTTTTACCACGTTTATAGGCTGGGATGAGACCCGTACGAGCAAGTCTGTAGATTGTCGGTTTTGATTTTTGGATAAGTATGCTAGCCTTATCTATGTCAATTAGTTGGTGCTGATGGTCAATTTTCTGTGGTTGTAGGGTTTCAACTAGTTGGTAAATTTTATTTACTTGTTCCATTAAATAGCTTACAGCCAGCGGAAGCTTGTCGAATGTGATAGGTTCTTTTGTCATACTATCTGTTTTTGCTTTTGAGGATTAATATTTGTTGATGCAATATTTATGAATATAATGTTTGATTTATTGAATTATATCTGGATTTAATTTAATCAGGCATTCTGTTTCTGAGTGGGACATCTTTTTGATTATCGTGTTGATTTCATTTTCTTTCATGGTATCAGCAAATACTTTTTTAATGAATTCTGCTGTATATGAACGTCGTTTACCTAATGCTTTACCTATGTTCCAACCCAAATGCATAATATCTATAGCTTTCAATTTTGAATCTACTTTTATAGGAATAATATCGATAGCAGTTTTATCCTGAAAGAAATCTGAAATATAAGCACAGAGGCGCTGCAGATTTTCTTGGCTTGTATAAGCAGCCATCGTTTGATGGATGTATATATGTACTAACTCTAGCTTTTTATCGTTCGTACGTTTTTGTTCTGTAATAGTATTCGAACGGAGTTTTTCATATTCCATAAATGCTTCTTCTGGTGCAATCACAGAATCATTAAGATGTTCATGGATAGACAAAGATTTGCTATGATGACATAAATATATAATTATCTCGTATAATGCAATTTGCATTGATATATATAATCCTGTAGATATTATAAAGACCGATATAAAAATAATATTTGAGCTGAACTGATCAAAGCCTGCATTGATTGCTTCAATGCGTATAGCAAGTGCCATAAGAAGTAATGTTCCAGCTACACTAGAATCTAAAATAAAATATTCAAATTTCTTCAAATACATAAGCCATATGTTTAACTGTTCGTAAGCAAAGGTAATGTTTACTGATTATGTATTATCAGAAAATGACAAGAGTGACATCAGACTTCATCAAACGTCACTAATTGTCATAAATAGTTTGATTATTATTGGAAAGTAAGAAGTGTTCAGATGGAATAGGGGCGGATTAATTTATGGGATTGAATATAAGATATGAATTTATAACTTATCATATAATAAACAAAAGTGGTATTTTTTCTATATTATATGATAGGTTACGCTATAATTCCAATAATCGTTCCGCCAATGGTACATAATATTTTTGTACTTCTTCAACTGTTGGAGTATGACCGCCAGGAAAGTGGTATGAATATTTATAATGCATTAAAAATAAAGGCTCATAGTGTGCTAGATGGTCATTCTCACCAAATATCCCCCATATATTTTCTTGGTTAGCAACCTGACAATTGTCCCATTGATGCTGTTGAAGTTATGCGAATTCATCAATCAATGCTTGGTTAATGATAAGCTGCTGATTTCCGTTAGCTCGTGGTGATTTGTATTCATGCGGACCAATACGTTCCATCAGGAAGCGTGTCATTTCGAAATGAGGATTTCCGAGTAAAGCAGGGATATTGTTTTTAGATGCTACTATCTGTGCCAAAAACGAGCCATTACTGTTTCCTACCAATATATCAGGTTGTTCTTGGTTGCACAATCTTTGGATAAAGTCGATAGCTTCCTGTGGATGCAGGGGTAAGTCTGGACTCAAGACTGTTGCCTTACCGCTGAAATATTCTTTCAAGGCAAGAGCTGGGATACATGTACCTGATGCAAAAAAACCATGAAGGAAAAGAATTTTCTGTGCCATAATCAACAACCGCTTCCGTCAATATTATATGTTGCTCCTTCATTGATAGGACGTGAACGTAATCCGGCATCTTCTGGATTCAAAGTAACCGTACCGTCTTCCAGTACAAAGCAAGGAATTCCAACAGCTCCAACACTTTTGGCTTCATTAAAGGCTGGATGATAATCCCGCAGTTTCAAGAATGCTTTCAAATCTCTTACGTTTTGGCCAATGTCAATAACTTTATATTGGTTGTTACCTTTTACTTGCTTCTCTACATACGTACAATCCGGACAAGTTTCCATTCCATATATTTTTATCATATCTGTAGTTATTCATTTAAAGACTCAATTTTCATCAAAGATAGTGATTCTGTCAGATGAAGCAAATTCTTTATTAACTATAAAACAGGCCATATCTGATAGATTTATCAAATATAACCTGTTTTATAGTTAATATAATAAGTATAGTTTGTACATCAGTTTTCTTTCCAGATTTGATAGATAATTATTTCTAAAATAAAAATGGGAATAGTATATACTTTATTATTTTTTATTATTATATTTATTGCCAATTTATTGGAATGAACTTAATCCAGAATATGATGATGGACGATATTTGTATTTCAAATTTATAGAATTTTTACTATCTACAAGTATGAAGTTACTAAAAATATGGCACTAACAATAGATATTATAAATAATGTTCGTGGACTTTTTAAGTATAAGCATTGGGATTTAAGTAATGGGGAAGGAAAATTGTTTGACAACTTTTGTAAGAGATTAGAGATTATTCCTAATTTAGAAGATCAAAAGTTTATTATTGAATTATCACGTGATTTTTTATGTGTAGAAATGGTTAATGTTTATGAAAATATTCAGAGCGTGTTTTTTAATATTAGTGAGGATATATATAATAGATATGATAAAATAACTATTTTACCATTAAGTGAAAGTATTTGTGGTAATTCTCAAAAAACAAAAAGTGGACAAGCTTATTTTTATTTTCTTAAATCAAGTGATTTTTTTACTTGGTTTGACTATTTTCCTAATAAATTTCAATTTTCTGATATTATAAATATAAATTATATTCATCCTAAAAAAGCTTTATTTTT
>SDWH01000036.1 GCA_019550975.1 Bacteroidales bacterium SW299
GAAGTTTTTTGGACACCGGAGCGCAACCGGCTGGAATACAGCGGAATGAGGACGAAAAAAAATGAAAGAAGGATCAAGGAGAAGGAAAGGCCTGTACATTATATATAATATATGCGCGCGAGAAAGGCATGCCGAGAGCGCAGAAAGAAGGAAAAACGCTATTGCCAAATATAAAATAACGTAACAACCATCAAAACTTTGGCTGGAAAGGGTCTACTCCGTCGTCTGCCCAACCAGCGCAAAACGGAAAAGCACAATAGAGAATATCGCCATGAAAAGAAAGCTTGCCAAGCAAAATACCAGCATGTTCGTGCTGGGCAAACCTAAAAAGCCGACCATCATTTTTTATACGGTCGGCTTTATCCCACTTAATGCTATATCATCTTATTCACAAGTTGCTCCCGAAACAATCGGCCAACCTGGATTCTGATAAATCGGAGAATCATCCACACTTGCTCCATCTGAGGAAGTAATCAAAAAGTGCTGAACAGCAATTGGATACAGATAATGCGCTTCAAAGAAATAAAAACCATTATAGTATTCATTTGTTGAAGTTTTTCTGTTCGGCAGTAAATAATCCCCATCAGAAGGAGAAGATACATTATTGTCTGCCTCGTCTGCCTGATCATATTTCAGAAGAGATTCACCTGTTTCGCTATCAACGAACAAATCTTCCATCGGACCAAATATCTTTGCTCCTTTCAATTGATAACCATTTAATTGATCCATTGCCCTCCAACGAATCAAATCCATATAACGGAATCCCTCACCTATGAATTCACAACGACGTTCACGGCGGATATTATATAAAGTAGCGTCCACAATTTGCCCGTGAGAATATGCTCCCCAGTCATTTTCGGCCTCCTGTGCCATATCAGTGGCTGCAATTGTACTATTATAGTCCTCATCAACCCCCGCACGCTGGCGTAGCTTTCTCCAATATGTATCAAGTTTCGTATCATTCAAGTTTCCGTATCTCAAATAAGAAGCCTCTATATAATTCAAGTAAGCTTCAGCCGCACGATAAACGACAAATGCTGTCTGATCCTGCCCCAGCACTTGATCATTATAATCCATCGAATGCCCTTTTCCCTGAATATAACCAGTAGATGTGGCATTTCTGGAGTCTGATATATAAACACGGGGAGCCGTCGGAAACGTTTCAGGAGTAGTAATATTTTCTGTCGCTTTCACATCTCCGGGTGCTTTCATAAACAACTGCCAACGCCAGTCACGGCCAGTTTTTGTATCACTTATGTAATCATCACCAGCATATCCGCTATTTGCATCATACCAAGGCAAACCATTCTCCATCAAAAAAGCTTTTTCAAACTGCGCTGTATAACCGGTATTTCCGCCATGGTACATATAATGATTAAAATGATGCGTAGCATTCAATGACAAGCTATACTCACGGTACATAATCACTTCCGAGTATTCGCTCGGGTCATGAGAAGCAAACATGTCATAGTAATCATTTGCACTCCCATCATCCGGCATCGTCTTATTATTTGAAGTCAACTCTACAGCATCCGCCACTTGTGAAGCCGCATCCATCGCTTCATCCAGAAAGAAATTGATTTCACCTTCTGCAGTGCCTTCATCATTCGGAAACTGGTAATTCTGTCCATACTCCTTTTCTGCACCCGGCCATCCGGATCCGTTCGGAACCAGAGCTGTTCCGGCATGATATTTTTCCCAAGTGGCTTCAAACAAGGCGACACGTGACTTCAACACCAAAGCCGCATTTCTGGTGATACGGGTTTTGGTCGGACTGTTCGTTGTCAATTCAATAGCCTTATCCAGGTCTTCCAAGATAAAACGCGCCACCTCATTTCTCGGCTTGCGGACAGAAGCTTCCGTCAGCTCCTCCATATTATCAGACAGCGTATTCTCCACGATCGGGAAATCACCCAAAGTGCGCAAGCGATAAAAATATTCCAATGCGCGGAGGAAATGCGCCTCCCCCAAATACTGTTCAATGTTTTCAGCCGATCCTGAAATAGAGCCCTCCTCATAACGGGGAGTGACGGTTTCAATGAAATAATTCAGCGCATAGATATTAGTAAAGTTCCACTTTCCGCCTGTCTGCCCGACAGTCCATGTATCCTGCAAATAGCGCCCGTTTGTTCCCTGCTGGTTATCTGTCGCATCGTCATCATAATATGGCGAACCGTTCTCACTGCCATAATGGCTCGGAAGCATGCCTCCCTTGTCATCGCTGTCCCCGTCATAATTGTCATAATCCGCATAATAATTGTCCACATAAGCCTTCAACTGGTCTTCACTCCACAGGTACTGTTCGGGTGACACGTCAGACTGGGGCTCCTCGTCCAGAAAATCATTACATGCAGCCAAGGCAAACAACGAAACGCCCATAAACAGTCTACCTGCAACTTTCATAAAGTCATATTTTTTCATAATGTACATTCTAATTAAAAGTTAACACTCAAGCCAAATGAATAAGTACGCGACAACGGATACACAGTACCTCCCTGCTTGCCTATTCCGACAGTTTCGGGATCCATTGTCTTGCTCAGCCCTGTGATTGTCCACAAGTTCTCACCCGAAACATATACCCTTACATTCTGCAGACCGATTTTCTGAATGATATGCTTCGGGAAGGTATATCCCAGCTGCAGATTTTTCAGCCGCATGTAGGCGGCATTCTGCAAATAACGGGTCTGCGTCTGATGATTTTTGTTGCTGAACAAAGGACGAGGATAATATCCGTCAACATTCGCTCCCAAATTAGACGATGTGTCCTCCGCACGGAAATAATCCATATGCTCTTTGAATGCAGTAGACCACCACTGCCCGCTTCCGGTCACGCCCCAAAACACCAAGCTGTTCTCTCCCGGAGCATAATCACGCTTCAGCACTCCCTGCCAGAACATGGAGAAATCCAAGCCTTTCCATTGGAAATCCAATGTAATGCCCGTGCGGAAACGCGGCGTTTCGTTACCAATCTTCTTCAAGTCACCATGATCGTCCAAGGTGTTACTTCCGTTATCAACTTTACCGTCGCCGTTCAAGTCGGCATACATAATGTCGCCGGCCTCCCATTTCGTGCCAATAGCAGTCTGTCCGCCGTTCGGCAAAGAAGCTAAATGAGCGTCCATTTCCTCCTGCGTCTTTGCGATGCCGATCGTTTCATATCCCCAAATCTCACCCACCAATTCTCCTGCAATGTATGTATCCAATGAATTTGTCGGATTTGCATAGCGGTCAATGCGAGTCTGGCTGTCGGAAACATTCACTTTCACTCCGTAGCTGAAATCACCGATTTTGTCTCTCCAGCCCAGCGAGAGTTCCCAACCGAATGTTGTCAAGTCGCAGTTATTAGTCACTGGCACATCAGTTCCCAGTATAGCAGGAAGCTCAACACCAGGGCCAACCATGTTTCTCGTCTTGCGCCAGAAGTAATCGAATGATCCGGTCAAACGGTTGTTGAACGCACCGAAATCAAGACCGAGATTGGTATTTCTAATTTTCTCCCAGGTCAGAGCCGTAGAAACCAATCCAGGAACGGTTGCTGTATTGGGGAATGCACCGTCCTGCAGCCATTTACCGTTACTGGCGGTAACCGTCATAATTTGATAAGTAGGATACCAGTTAGTTGTGTTCTGATTGGCAAGTTCACCATAGGAGCCTCTCAATTTGAATGTGCCGATGTAATTGGCCAAATCGCCCCAAAAAGCTTCGCGTGCCATATTCCATCCCAAAGAGAAAGACGGCGTCCAGATCCAACGGTTTTCTTTGCGGTAACGTGAAGAACCATCATATCGCAGATTGAATTCAGCCAAATATTTTCCGTTATAGTCATAATTGATTCTCCCAAAAAATCCGGCGGTCTTCCAGTTCTTATAGATTCCGTCGATAGTGTAATCATCCACATCAGTGGTTTGTGAGAGCACCGGAAGGTCAGAGGTGGTCAGTCCGGCACGTTCTGCGGTCACATCCCGATAATTCATCATTTCGGCCTGAAAACCAGCCATCACTGTAAAGTTATGCAGGTCATTTAACGAAAAATTATAATTCGTGTATAAAGTCGGATTCAAATAAGTTTGTTTCAATGAATATTCCGAAACTGAAGGTTTAGTTGCGCTTGTCGTACTTGGGATATACGTTTCTTCCGGATTGTCGGCATAATGCGCATAAGTCACCAGCTGCTCCTCATGTGTCCAATCATTGTCAGTCTTGATGTTCATTTCACCGATAATATTCCAATTCTCTAACGGAGTAATCGTGAACCGGAACTGCTGAGAAAGAATGTCATTCTGTTCCTTATGCCGCCCACCGTCTTGCAATGCAGAAATATAGTTGATATCGGCCATCAGATAACCGTTCGGATCATATTTGGCACGGACGGGACGAGCACGACGAAGGATATTATCATAAAAGCCGTCATCCATCGTGGTAGGCCTTCCATAATCAGTACGTACATAGCGGCTGGAGTAATCCACTTTCAACCATTTGTTCACCTGAGCACTGAACTTGCCTGTAAAGGTATAGCGGTTATAGGTGTCCTGGCCGTAACGCATGAACCCCTTTTGCCCCATGTAGTTTCCGGAAACATAATAAGTCAGCTTGTCCGTTCCTCCGCTGACGCTGATGTTGTGTTCTTGTGAAGGAGCCATGCTTTTGTAATATTCCTCCAGCCAGTCGACGTTGGCGGTGGTGTAATCATAGTTCCATTTGCCTCCGGATCCTTCCCCCCATACTACATCATCGGTCTTTCCCTCCATATAATCCTTCACCTGCTGCATATAGTCGGTTTCATACAAGTGGTTGCCGGAGTTGTTGAACTCCGCCTCATCAAACAAGTTTACAAACTCCCACGAGTTCGCCATCTCCGGCATGTTCAGCGGAGTCTGGAAACGCACGTTCATGTTATAGTTCACTTGCGCGCGCCCTGTCTTGCCGCTTTTCGTCGTCACCAGAATAACGCCGAACGGAGCGCGGGATCCGTAGATGGAAGATGCGGCAGCATCCTTCAGCACAGAGATGCTTTCAATATCCTGCGGGGTGATTGTGGTCAGGTCGCCCTCCATGCCGTCAATCAAAATCAACTTCTTCCCCCCATTTCCCAAATCAACAGACAACATTAAAAACCGCAAAAACATAGAAAAAATAAGCGCAACAATAGAAAAAATAAGCAGATAGCCCGGAATTTCCACACAAGACACGAACAAATGCCAAAAGGCGGAACACAGATAAAATCCGTGCATCTTCACCAGTCTGCCTTTCTGCCACACCCGAAAACTGCATATACGCTCACATATTCTATAGTCCAGCACGTGAACCGTACGGATCACATATGTGAACCATACGGTTCACCGCGTGATCCATACGGTCCAAGTGCCGGACCGTAAAAGAGACAAGTATAAAGCAAGGCTTTCATCCATAACGGGCAGACAAACTGTCTTTCAAGCAATCACAAACCGTTCACGAGCAGAGAAAAATTCGTCTAATCGCCTGAAAGGGAGAAAAAACATCCCGACAAAACCAGAACCTTAATCTCTTTTCACTATATTTGTTCGCATGATACGAAGAACATACATCAAAATAATGACAGGATTTGCCGCACTGCTTCTGCTGGCAATAGGAAACGGGGAGGTCCGCGCACAAAGTGAATTCACATTCAAGCGTCTGGACGTTACCGACGGAATGGCAAGCAACTATGTCGTAGACATCACGCAAGACGAACAAGAATACATTTGGATTGCGTCAGAATCCGGCTTGAGCCGGTTCGACGGAAAACGGTTCACCACATACAACATTTCCAACTCAAACATCAGCAGCAATGAACTTAATGTGCTGTTCTACAACAGCTATGACGATGCTGTGTGGATAGGAACACAGCGAAACGGAATCTGCCTCTACGACTGCAAGCAGCAACGCTTCACCCGCTTTTTCCGCTCGGGAGAACTCATAACCGACGACGTTACAAACATTGTGCCCGCGGCAGACGGAGGGCTGTGGATCGTGCATTACCACCTGGGAATCGACTATTACAGCAACAAGGAAAAGAAGTTTACCAGCTACAAGGCAAGCGACATCAAAGGACTGGAAGGCAACTACTGGTGTGCGGCAGACGACGGGAAAGGCCACCTGCTGGTCGGGAAAAACACGAACGGACTGAGTGTCGTCGACCTGAAAACGCATCAATGCAAAAACTTCATGCATGTCCCCAATGACCCGAACAGCCTTCCGGGGAACTGCGTGAAATCAATATTCATCGACAACACGGGGAATATATGGGTGGGGACGTCAAACGGACTGGCACTGTTCAACCTTGAAGAAGGAACATTCACGGTTTTCAGACACAACCCCGAAAACAAATACTCGCTCATATCAAACCAGGTAAACGACATCGGACAAGACAAAGAAGGCAAAATATGGATCTGCACCTATATGGGAGGAGCGAGCATCCTTGACCTGCATGCCAATTCATTTACGCGCCCCGAAGACACGCATTTCAAAAACATCACGTTTACAGGCAACAAGCACGGGCTTTCGTCCCCCAACGCACGCTGCTTCATGCAAGACTGTTTCGGGAACATCTGGCTGGGCAACTACCGGGGAGGCGTAGATTTTCTCAGCTATAAAAAGCCGGACTTCCAGACGCTCGACTTTCTGAGGATGATGGACGGGCAGCTTATTGGCAAACAGGTGTGGGGGCTTGCGCTGGACAACGAGGGACATCTGTGGGCAGGAGGAGAAAACGAAATAGTGATGTTCGACGGAAAAGACATCAAAAAAGTCATTTCGCTGAAGGACAAAACGATTCCGTTCACACACGTATCCCATATACACACCGGCACAAACGGAATGCTCTGGCTCGGGATGTACTGCAACGGCCTGCTCAAATGCAACCCCAAAACAACGGAAGTGACAAGGATAGCGATTCCGGACGAACCGGACGCCGAAGTGTGCTGCTTTTTTGAAGAGGAAGGAATCCTGTGGATCGGCACACAGGAAGGATTGTATACGTTAAGAAACGGAGCCGTAAAGAGAGAAGAAAACATCACCCGGCAAATGCCGGACCACATGATACACGGGATTACAAGAGATAAAGAAGGGAAACTCTGGGTAGGCACCTTCGGGAAAGGACTGTTCGTGTTCGATAAAAACCAGAAACTGGTGAAACGGATTGAAACATCCGACGGACTGGCATCGAATGCCGTCAACGCCATATACAAGGACAGCAAGAATGAACTTTGGGTGGCGACAAGAGCCGGTGTCGCGCACATAAGCGATACGAAGAACTACACACTCCACATATACGGAAACAAGCAGGGGCTCAGGACAGAAAATGTAAGAGCCGTCATTGAAGACAACAAAGGCCAGATCTGGCTCAGCACAAACGGAGGCATCTCGCTATGGAGGCCCGACAAGCAGCGTTTCTACAACTACGGACACCAGCAGGGAGTGCCTCAGACAGATTTCATGGACGGTTCTGTATGCAAAGACAAAGACGGCACGATTTACTTCGGATCGCAAAACGGGGTATGCTACTTCACTCCCGAACAGCTGACCGACAACAACAGCCGCATCAAAATCAAGATTACCGGAATCAAAAGCTACGGAAACAAATCGAAAAGCCTGGAAGAGGCCGTCCTTGAACGGACCGACAACGAAAGCGTGAAAGTTTCGCACCACAACAACACCATTGCCGTGACATTCAATGTAATGGACTATACGTTGAGTTCTGAGGCTGAATATGCCTATATGATGGAAGGACTCACCAAAACGTGGTTTGAAACGGGAGAAGAAAACGAGATGATTTTCCGCAACCTTTCGCCCGGAACATACAAGTTCAAAGTAAAGGCCCGGCTTCTCAATCAGGAATGGGGAGAAGATTTCGCCTCGATGAAAATCACCGTCAGTCCTCCGCTCTGGCTCACATGGTATGCAAAACTGCTTTACGTGATTATCTGCGCAGGAATACTGTACCTCATTGTGCGCTTCTACAAACGCAAGCTCGCGCTGGAAAGCCGCCTCAGCCTGGAACACCACCAGCACGAAATAGACAAGAAGCTGAACAACGAACGGCTTCGTTTTTATACGAACATCACGCATGAACTGCGCACTCCCCTCACGCTGATACTTGGCCCGCTGGAGGATTTGCTTGCAGACAGGACGCTTTCGCCCAAACATCTGAACAAAATCAGCATCATCAGGGACAGCGCGAACAGGCTGCTGAACCTGATCAACCAAATTCTGGAGTTCCGCAAAACCGAAACCGAAAACAGAAAGCTGAAAGTAGCGCAAGACGACCTGGGCAAGCTGATTCAGGAAATCGGACTCAAATACAAGGAACTGAATCAGAATCCGAATGTGAATATAAGTACAGAAATAAAGACAGAAAGCACTTCCATCTGCTTTGACCGGGAGATAATCACCATTATTCTCGACAACCTGATGTCGAACGCACTGAAATACACCCCGAAAGGAGAAATAATACTTCAGCTCAGTTCGTGCGAAGAAAATGGGGTGGCCTACACGGAGATATCGGTCAAGGATACGGGACACGGAATATCGAAAGAATCGCTCAACCACATCTTTGAAAGGTATTATCAAGGCGACAGCAAATACCAGGCATCAGGCTCAGGCATCGGACTCGCGCTCGTGAAATCGCTTGCCGACATACACCAGGCCACTATCAAAGTGAACAGCGAACCGGAAAAAGGAAGCGAATTCATCCTCCGCCTGCTCACGGAAAACACCTACCCGAACGCAGAACGCAAGATAGTCGCACAACCGGACAGGCCGGAAGAGCAGAAACCTGAAAGCGCGAACATCGAAACAGACGAAAACAAGCCGCTCATTCTTGTCGTGGAAGACAACCGCGACATCAGCGAATATATCCGAAGTTCGTTCGAAAGCATATACGATGTGCTGATAGCCAACGACGGGAAAGAAGGATGGGAAATCGCATCGACCCGTATTCCGAACATCGTTGTTTCTGACATCATGATGCCCGTAATGGACGGAATCGAACTGTGCAAAATGATAAAGGAGGACATGCGGACCAGCCATATTCCGGTTATTCTGCTCACGGCAAAAGACACATTGCAGGACAAAGAAGAAGGATATGCGGCCGGAGCAGACTCGTTCATAACAAAACCCTTCAGCGCGCGTCTGCTGGCAAGCCGCATAAACAACATTCTGAACAACCGGCGGAAAATCGCGGCAAGCCTCGTGCCTTCCACTCCCGAAGCGGAAAAAGAAGCAAGCCAGGCAATGGAGAGTCAGGAAAACAACCTGAACAAGCTCGACAAGGAGTTCCTGAAGAAAGTGACGGATATCGTTGAAGAAAACCTGAGCATGGACAAAATGGACGTGGCATTCATAGCCGACAAGATGTGCATGAGCCACTCCACGCTCTACAGAAAAATCAAAGGACTCACAGACATGTCTGTCAACGAATTCATCCGCAAAATAAAAATGCGCAAAAGCGTGGAGCTGCTCGCTGACGGCGAACATTCAATCGCCGAAATCTCCGACCTGACAGGATTCAGCAGTGTGGCCTATTTCCGTCAATGCTTCAAGGATGAATACGGAATGGCTCCTTCGGAGTATCTGAGAAAGAAGATATAGACTAAAAGCCGAGTTTCTATGCCACCGATGACGAATTTTTCATGACATATGAGCAAGTTTAGCCGTATCTTTGTGAAAAACGAACAATAAAAACATCAAGCTATGAAATACATACGTTTCTTCACTTTGCTGCTGCTTTCGGGATTCATTGTTCCGGCAATAAGCCAACGGCTGGTAAAAGCCGGAATGGGCTACAGCAACACATCGGTCAATACCGCAGTTTTCCGGAGTTCATCCATTGTTACGGACGGAAACACCCAATATATTTCCTATTACGATCCGGAAGGATATGTCACGCTGGGAAAGCGCAAGCTCGGTTCTGCGGAATGGACCATCAGACGGACGCAATATAAAGGAAACGTGACAGACGCGCACAACGTTATCAGCATCATGACCGACGGCGACGGATACATCCATGTAGCATTCGACCATCACGGACAAAAACTCAATTACGCCCGGAGCACCGCTCCCGGATCGCTGGCCTTAGGAGAAAAGATTTCCATGACAGGAAAAGACGAAGAGGACGTGACCTATCCGGAATTCTACCGCCTGACCGACGGAAACCTGCTGTTTGCCTACCGGTCGGGAGCTTCCGGAAGAGGCAATCTGATTCTGAACAAATACGATCTGAAGAAACGCGCATGGCATCGCATACAGGATATTCTGATTGACGGTGAAAACCAGCGAAACGCCTACTGGCAACTATACGTGGACGAAAAAGACGGGATTCACCTGTCGTGGGTATGGCGGGAAACATGGATGGTAGAAACAAACCACGACTTGTGTTACGCCTATTCTCCCGACGAAGGGAACACATGGTATAAGTCGAACGGAGAAAAATACAATCTGCCGATCCGCAAAGACAACGCAGAATATGCCTGGCGCATTCCGCAAAACAGCGAGCTCATCAACCAGACAAGCATGAGCGCAGACAAGGCGGGCCATCCCTATATCGTGACCTACTGGCGCGACGGCAACAGCAAAATTCCGCAATACAGACTGGTATGGAATGACGGAAAAGAATGGCACAGCCGCCAGATAATGAACCGCACCCTCCCGTTCTCTCTGAAAGGAGGAGGAACGAAAATGATACCCATCGCACGCCCCAAAATCGTTGTCGACAACGGAAAGGCATGGTTTGTCTTCCGTGATGCGGAACGGGGAAGCAGAGTTTCGATGGCCTATACCGACAATATCGCATCGGGAGAATGGACAGTGAGCGATCTGACAGACTTCCCGGTGGAAGCCTGGGAGCCGGGAATAGATTCGGAATTATGGAAAAGCCGGAAACAGCTGCATATCTTCGTACAGAAGACATTTCAAGGCGACGGAGAAAAGACTGTAGAAGCCGAACCGACTCCTGTCTACGTTCTGGAAGCAGACATCCGTTAAACACACCCCCTCCGTCCATGGCAGCGGACAAAGAAGATATTCAAAGAATTATATAACAAACTTAATTAGAGGACATAATGAAACAGTTCAACAAACTTCTATTCGTGTGTGCGGCCGGAATCCTGCCAGCACTGGCCACAGCGAAAACATCGGAAGCTGTTCAGGCAAGAAAGATGATCGACAAAGTAAACCAGCACTGGCAGGCGGAAAACAAGGCGGAAGTGCGCTCTTTCTGGGACAATGCAGTATACCACACAGGAAACATGGAAGCCTATTTCCTGACCGGGAACCAAGATTATCTGAACTATACAACCACGTGGGCCGAGCACAATCAATGGAAAGGAGCTAAAAGCGACAACAAAGCTGAATGGAAATATTCATACGGAGAAACAGACGAATACGTGCTCTTCGGCGACTATCAGATTTGTTTCCAGACGTATGCCGACCTGTATCAGATTGCACCGGATGACTACAAAATCAGAAGGGCTAAAGAAGTGATGGAATATCAGATGAGCACGCCCAACAACGACTACTGGTGGTGGAGCGACGCACTGTATATGGCCATGCCGGTGATGACGAAGATGTATAAAATAACCGGCAATCTGAAATATCTTGACAAGCTTTATGAATACATCACCTATTCAGACAGCATCATGTTCGACAAGGAAGAAAACTTGTACTACCGCGATGCAAAATATATTTATCCCAAACATAAAACTGTCAACGGAAAGAAGGACTTCTGGGCGCGAGGAGATGCCTGGGTCGTAGCCGGACTGGCAAAAGTGCTGCAAGATATGCCGGCAGAATACAGGCATCACGAATTTTTCGTAAACAAGTTCCGCCAGATGGCAAAGGCTGTAGCCGCCATCCAGCAGCCGGAAGGATACTGGACACGAAGCATGATAGATCCGGAATTTGCTCCAGGGCCCGAAACGAGCGGTACGGCTCTTTTCATGTACGGCATCATGTGGGGAATAAACAACGGCTATCTTGACAAGCCGACCTATATGCCAGTCATTGAAAAGGCATGGAAATACCTTTCGGAAACAGCCGTTCAAAAAGACGGGACGGTAGGCTATGTGCAACCGATCGGCGAAAAAGCCATCCCGGGACAAGTCATCAACGCAGAATCTACCGCCAATTTCGGTGTCGGCGCATTCCTGCTGGCTGCCTGCGAATATGTACGGTATCTGGAAAGCTCTGACGCAGCCGCACTTGCCGACCGTTCATACTGGTGCAAATTGGCTTACGACATGGCGGCACCCGTGCTGAGCAACATGGCAAAGGGTGAACTGCAGAAGAACATGATACTGGAAGTAAGCCCTACATGGGACGGACGCAACAAAAAAGTGGCTTATATGGAAACTTTCGGAAGGCTGATGGCCGGAATCGCACCGTGGCTGACACTTCCCGACGATGACAGCGAAGAAGGAAAGATGCGCAAACAACTGCGCGAATGGGCGCTGGCAAGCTATAAAAATGCCGTAGACCCGCAAAATCCCGACTACCTGCTTTGGAGAAAGGAAGGACAGACGCTTGTGGACGCCGCATACGTGGCAGAAAGTTTCCTCCGTGCTTACGATGCGCTCTGGATGCCGCTGGATGAAACCACAAAGAAAAGGTATGTTGAAGAGTTCCAGCAGTTGCGCCGCATAGACCCGCCTTACACCAACTGGCTGCTGTTCTCATCAACCATCGAAAGCTTTTTGGCAAAGGCTGGAGCGCAATTTGACGAATACCGCATCAACTCGACTATCCGTAAAGTTGAAGAATGGTATACCGGCGACGGATGGTATTCTGACGGACCGACTTTCGCATTCGACTATTACAGCAGCTATGTGTTCCACCCGATGTATCTGGAAACGCTTCAGGCCATGAAAGATGCCAAAGTGCGCTCACGCATAGATTATGCCAAATATTACGACCGCGCACTGGTACGCGCACAGAAATACAGTCTGATTCTGGAACGCTTCATCTCGCCCGAAGGGACGTTCCCCGTATTCGGACGCTCCATCCCTTACCGCATGGCAACCATGCAGCCGCTTGCACTCATGGCATGGTATCAGAAACTCCCGGCAGGCGTAAGCAACGCACAAGTCCGTTGCGCACTGACTGCCGTAATGAAACGCATGTTCGCAACCGGCCACAATTTCAACGAAGGAGGCTTCCTGACCATCGGATTTACAGGAAAACAGCCGAACATTGCCGACTGGTACACGAACAACGGAAGTCTTTACATGACCACCCTCTCTTTCCTTCCGCTCGGTTTGCCGGCTTCGCACCCCTTCTGGACAGATGCAGCACAAGAATGGACCAGCGTAAAGGCTTGGAACGAGAAGCCGTTCCCGAAAGACCACGCATGGAAAGACCAGATCCGTACATGGGATCTGTTCTAATGTGAAAAAAACAATGCACACCTCAACCCAAGGTCGGACTCCAGGCAAGAAGTCCGGCCTTGTTTTTGAAAACAACAAGCATCCCGCACTAATTGCATCCAAGAATCATATTTTCGCGTTCTTTCTTGCAGGTTCAAAAATTTCCCCGTAAATTGCCACAGTGTTTTTCCGGATCCGCCGAATACATCATTATCTTTCAAGCGCAGAAGCTTAAGAAATACTCGTTTTCGCGGAAAGAAAAAGCACGCTTTCAGTTTTAGAGCCTGTTTAGACTTTCCAATAAAGCAATATGATATCAGGTTCTTAACTTAAAGAATAAACGCTCTAAATAATACTTTAACTTTTCACGTAATAAAACTGATATTCATGAAAAACATTTTGAGAATTTTCTGTGCGCTGCTATTATGCGGCTGTCTGGGGGCGAATGCCACGAATGTGAAACCAAACGTCATTCCGGAGCTGAAGGAATGGAAAGGACAGGACGGCTTCTTCGTCCCGGGTGAGAATATGCGGATTGTATATGATGCGCCCGCACTGGAAAAAGTGGCAACGCTTTTTGCGGATGATTATAAAGAGATGTTCGGAGTGCGCCCGGAAGTTGTTTCCGGCAAGCCTTCGGAAGGCGACATTTTCCTGACTGTCAAGAAAGACAAGAAACTGGGAAAAGAAGGATATACGGTGGCTGTGGCGAAGACGGTGAAAGTCACGGCACCAGAACCGGTGGGCGCATACTGGGCTACGCGAACCCTTCTCCAGATCAGCGAGCAGTCTGAGAACCGCCAGTTGCCCAAAGGAACAATCCGCGATTACCCGGATTATGGCATGCGGGGTTTCATGATCGACTGCGGACGGAAATTTATCCCCATGCCTTACTTGCGCGATCTGGCGAAAATATTGTCCTACTACAAGATGAACGTGCTGCACGTGCATCTGAATGACAACGGTTTCAAGCAGTTCTTCAATCACGACTGGAGCAAGACATACGCCGCTTTCCGTCTGGAATGCGAAACATTTCCCGGTCTGACAGCCCGCGACGGATATTATACGAAGAAGGAATTCGCTGATTTCCAGCAAGAGGCTTCGGATATGTTTGTTGAAATTATTCCCGAAATCGACGCTCCGGCGCATACATTGGCTTTCAGCCACTACAAGCCGGAACTGGGGAGCAAGAAATACGGCATGGATCATCTTGATCTGTCCAATCCCGAAACCTATAAGTTCATGGATGCGCTTTTCAAGGAATATCTGGAAGGAGAGAATCCTGTGTTTGCAGGACCGCGCGTGCATATCGGCACCGATGAATATTCAAACAAAGACCAGAAAGTCGTAGAACAGTTCCGTGCCTTCACGGATCATTATATCCGACTGGTGGAAAGCTACGGGAAGAAGGCCTGCATATGGGGAGCCTTGACACATGCCAAAGGAGAAACGCCGGTAAAAGTGGAAAATGTGGACATGTATACGTGGTATAACGGTTATGCCGACCCGAAAGAGATGGCTAAACTGGGCTACAAGCAGGTATGTATCCCTGACGGAATGATGTATATCGTGCCGATGGCCGGATATTATTACGATTATCTCAACATCAAATACCTCTATGACTCATGGACACCTGCACACATCGGCAATGTGGTGTTTGAGGAATACGACCCCACACTTCTTGGAGGCATGTTTGCCGTGTGGAATGACCATGTTGGCAATGGCGTTTCGGTGAAAGACATTCACCATCGTGTATTCCCAGCCTTGCAGACGGTGGCTACAAAGACATGGAATATTGCTCCGTCCCGGACGTTTGACGCCTTCGATGCTGCACGCGGACAGCTAAGCGAGGCTCCCGGCGTAAACCAGCTGGCCAGAATCGGGAAAGCGCCGGGACTGGTTTATCAGGTTGGCGAGGTACGCCCGGGCATGACACTGGAATATCCGGAAATAGGATATGACTATACCGTGTCGTTTGATTTGCAGGCTGCATCCGAGGAGCCGGGAACAGAACTTTTCCGTTCGCCGAACGCAGTGTTCTATTTGTCTGACCCTGTAAACGGCATGCTGGGATTCTCGCGCGACGGCTATCTGAACACGTTCGGTTTCCGTCCGTATCCGAATGAGAGAGTGACCGTAAAGATTACGGGAGACAACAGGTCAACTTCTCTGTATATAAATGGAAAGCTGATTGAAAAGATGGATGTGCAGAAACTTTATTTCAATGCTGGAAAAGACTCCATGAACTATCTGCGCACGCTGGTCTTTCCGCTGGAGAAGGCCGGCAATTTCAAGAGCCGAATCACCAACCTGAAAGTATACAATCACCTTGTCGAATGACTGGAATAATATGCTGAAAAGAAATCCACCCATGTCGCCGTCAGGACGGCAAGATGGGTGGATTTCCTTTTCAGACAGCCATGCAAAGCCACCTCCATCAGGTTTTACAAGCCGACAAGTCCTTATCCGAAACAATATTATAGATGTTTCAACAAATTTGCTATTCTTTTCAATAT
>SDWH01000037.1 GCA_019550975.1 Bacteroidales bacterium SW299
AGTTCCTGAAGGGGATTGGCCTTCAGATATACCAGTATGAAGAACATTTTGTCCTGAATCAGAGGCAACACACTGGTCTTCCTGTTGTAAGATATACGCTGGCGCACTTTGCCTTCCAAGGTAAAATGGCTGTAATATTTTCATCCCAATGGTACTTGAAAGTTATTAGCAAGGCGTCAAACTCAACAGGAGTTAATCCTGTCGCTGCAAGCACCTGGCTATGACGGTGGCGAATCTTGTCGTAATACATCAATTGAACTTTTTAGACCACAAAGATAAGTCAAAGAACGCTTTAATCAATTATTCGATAATAAGATCTAATGTGTAAATTGCCTTTCGTGTCCCGTATATGTCCTGTATAGGGCTGCAAGAGGCTGTTGTGCAGTGCGTTGAACGTCCCTTTTGTGTCCCGCTTCAATTTTTGAAAAGGATTCTTGGAAAAATCCGATGATTTTCCCTAAATTTGCAGTTTATAAAAAAGAATTTGTTTTTAATCAGAATATGAGAAAGACTTTTATCATTATACTTTGGGCGGTTCTTGCGCTCGTAATCGCTGCGGTGGCCATTGTCTTTACAGCCATCTCAAAAGGGAAGATCGGATATGTCCCTCCTGTCGAGGAGCTGGAGAACCCGAACCTGAAATTCGCCACACAGATCCTGTCGGAAGACGGGCAGTTGCTCGGAACGTGGTCGCTCAGCAAGGAAAACCGTGTGTATGTGGGCTATAACGATCTTTCTCCCCATCTGGTGCATGCGCTCATCGCTACGGAAGATGTCCGTTTCGACCAGCATTCGGGAATTGACGCCCGCGCCTTTCTGCGTGCGGTGGTGAAGCGGGGCATCCTCATGCAGAAGCACGCCGGCGGAGGAAGTACGATCACCCAGCAGCTCGCCAAGCAGTTTTATTCGCCCACGGCCGACAACGTGATGGAGCGTCTGCTGCAGAAGCCGATCGAATGGGTGATTGCCGTGAAGCTGGAACGCTATTACACGAAGGAGGAAATTCTCACCATGTATCTCAACAAGTTTGACTTTCTCAACAACGCCGTAGGCATCAAGACTGCGGCGAAGACGTATTTCGGAAAAGATCCGAAGAGCCTGAAGATTGAGGAGGCCGCTACGCTGATAGGAATGTGCAAGAATCCCTCGCTCTACAATCCGCGCCGTTTCAACGAACGTGCGCGCGGACGCCGCAATGTAGTGCTCGACCAGATGCGCAAGGCTGGCTATCTCTCCGC
This sequence comes from Bacteroidales bacterium SW299, assembly GCA_019550975.1. GTDB lineage: Bacteria > Bacteroidota > Bacteroidia > Bacteroidales > Bacteroidaceae > Phocaeicola > Phocaeicola excrementipullorum. The sequence continues at coordinate 1,239 of SDWH01000037.1, forward strand.
GGCCGAGTGCGATTCGCTTCAGGCATTGCCGCTGGTGTTGAAGTTCCAGCCGGTTGACCATAAGGACGGGCTGGCCACTTATTTCCGCGAGTACCTGCGCGGCATAATGACCGCCAAGAAGCCCGACCGCAGCAAATACCGCGGCTGGCAGATGCAGGCTTATTATGAGGACTCCATCGCCTGGGAAACCAACCCGCTTTACGGCTGGTGCGCGAAGAACAAGAAGAAGGACGGAACGAACTACAATATCTATGTAGACGGGCTGAAGATATATACCACCATCAATTCCCGTATGCAGCGCTATGCCGAAGAGGCCGTGTATGAGCATGTGGCGAAATACCTCCAGCCAAGGTTCTTCAAGGAGAAGAAAGGCCGCAAGACAGCTCCCTACACCAATGAGCTGACGCCGGCCGAGGTGGAGCAGATCTTGATGCGTTCTGTGCGTCAGAGCGACCGTTACCGAACCATGAAAGCTGCCGGATACAGCGAGGCTGAAATCACGAAGGCTTTCAACACTCCTCACGAGATGACCGTGTTCTCATGGGACGGCGACAGGGATACCACCATGACTCCGCTGGACTCTATCAAGTATTACAAACATTTCCTGCGTACCGGATTTATGTCGATGGATCCGCTGACCGGCCATGTAAAGGCATACGTGGGCGGACCTAACTACAACTATTTCCAGTATGACATGGCGATGGTCGGAAGACGTCAGATCGGGTCTACCGTGAAGCCTTTCGTCTATTCGCTGGCAATGGAAAACGGTTTCTCTCCCTGTGACGAAGTGCGCAACGTAGAGCAGACATTGTTTGACGAGAACGGCCGTGCCTGGTCGCCGCGCAACAGTTCGAAGAAGCACTACGGAGAGATGGTGACCCTGAAGTGGGGGCTTGCCAACTCGAACAACTGGATTTCCGCCTACCTGATGAGCAAGCTCAGCCCGTATGACCTTGCCCGTCTGATCCATTCGTTCGGCGTGCTGAACAAGGATGTCCAGCCGACCGTTTCGCTTTGTCTGGGTCCTTGCGAGATTTCCGTAGGAGAGATGGTGAGCGCTTATACGGCATTCGTGAACAAAGGCATCCGCACCGCTCCGCTGTTTGTTACGCGTATTGAAGACAATGACGGGAATGTAATCTCTACGTTCACGCCTCAGATAAATGAAGTGATCAGCGAGTCAACCTCCTACAAGATGCTTGTGATGCTCCGTGCCGTGATAAATGAAGGAACAGGAGGCCGCGTGCGCCGGCTCTATGGCATTAAGGCGGATATGGGCGGCAAGACCGGAACCACAAACCGCAACTCAGACGGATGGTTTATGGGCTTCACGCCGTCGCTCGTGTCCGGCTGTTGGGTTGGAGGCGAAGAGCGTGACATTCATTTCGACTGGATGCGTGACGGTCAGGGAGCTTCTATGGCGTTGCCTGTGTGGGGCATTTACATGCAGAAGGTGTTTGCCGACAAGACGCTGGGCTACTCGGAGGATGAAACGTTTGACATCCCCGGCGATTTCGACCCATGCAAAGACCGTCTGACAGAAATAGAAGAGGAGCATAACAGCCGCCTTGACGACATCTTCTTCCAATAGCCGGAGGTTTAGACAGCTTGAATTTTTTTCTATAAAACCCAAATACAGGAATGGCGGTAGGGCTTTTTGCCGTACCGCCATTTTCGTTTCGATCAGATGATTTGTTTCTTTGGGAGATTCCGCGGCGCGTATATTGGAATCCGTTATGTGCTGACGAAAAACGCCACGCAGATAGTCCTGTTGCTTCGCATTCGTGTTCAATTCCTCCTAAGCTCCATGCAGTATTTGTATATTCCGCTCATTTTAACAAGAAAAGATGGAGTGACGCTCAAATTCCGTCATCCGCTTTTGCGCTTTTCACGGGAAAAGCCTAACTTTGTACTATTTTAGGAGAGAACCGCTTACCTTGCATGTCCTGCCTTCGAGAGTTATCTCTTGATGCGGATATGGGACAGGTAACGGCGAAGCATTGCCAGAAGTAATCGATTCTTAACATATATCTATAAGACTTTTAATTCCCTCAATTAAAGATCAGTTTATATTGCGAATAAAGTATTTATGATCCAAGACTCCGAAGCTTTACAAGATTCAACGATATCTTTAAACAAATCTCATGCCTAATTTTAATAGTTATTTCCAGAACACATAAATGGCAAGTACTTCCAAAACCACTTTCATTCTGTTTATTCTGCGTGTCATTAGAATATTTATTTCTATTCTTACATTGACTCTATCGGCCAAGTTCTTTGGAGTAACTGTAGAAAGAGATGTGTGGATACTAGTTACAACTTTTTTAGCATCACTCGGAGCTGCAATATGGGGGCCAATAAACGAAACTTTTAGGGCCAAATTTGTCTTCATCAAAGAAAAAAACGGAGAAGAAGCAGCACTCTCAAAAACAGGATCGTTGGTAGGATTTGTTATAGTTGTCACAATTGTCGTTTCTGTTTTTACTGCTTTATTAACAACTCATGTTGCACAAAACATACTCACTTCTCCGACAGAAAAAGAAACATCTCTCTTCTGCTGTTTATTCCTCATAATGCTACCGACATTCTTCATAAATCAAATGACAACTTTGGGAATTAGTTTGCTAAATTCTTTTGAGGTTTATTATTTACCAGAAATTGTGGGTGCCATCACAGGTTTGGCTAGCTTAGGGATAATCGCTTTTTTAGCACCAAGCATTGGTATCTATTCATTAGCTGTATCTCAATACATATCTTATATTTGTTTATTCATTACTTGCTTTTATTTCGTCAATAAAACATGCCCACAAATCAAGACACATATTTTGCCAATAAAATGGAGTTTGATAAGGGACTTTATAATTTACTCATTGCCTTTCTTTTTCCCCTATTTTATAGGCCAATGCAACACATTAGGGGAAAAATGGTTGGCCGGAAAATTAGGACCGGGCATAATTTCTTCACTTGATTATTCTAGGCAATTTACAATAGTACTTCAAAATGTATTAAGCAGTGTGTTGACCACAATTATGGTGCCAACTTTAGCAAAATATTTTTCAAAGAACGATTTTAGGACCTATCAATCTTCATTAAATGACTTCATAAAAACGTGTTTTTTAATCCTCATCTTAACCATTCCCATGTTAATAGGCGGGGCGGCCCCATTATGTAAGTTTTTCTTTCTGAGAGGAAACATGTCACTGAATGAGTTATCAGTTATAATAACACTTACACAACTATTTGGGATGGCTTTTATCGGAGTTATTTTATATCTGATATTCGGTATGTCCTTGTTGTCTGCAGCAAAGGGAAAAGTATACGCCTTCTTAGGGATAACAACGCAAATTATTGTACTCATGCTCAATCTTTGCCTATATAGATCATTGACGTACTATATATTTCCAGTTTCTCTCTTTCTCGGGCATTTATCTGCGGCAGTAATAATGTGCAGATTCATGCCGATATCTATGAATGAAACTATAAAAAAAATAGGTTGCTACCTATGCATATTGACCGCGACAACAGCACTGATATGCTTTTTCAACTACAGCATAAAACTCCATTCGACATTTCTGCAACTTTTGTTTAATGGAATTTTATTGCTACTTATACTCCCTCTCGTTCTAAAGCTGATGAAGTTTAATATCAAACCTATTTTCAAAGGAACAAAGAAATGAAAAAAAATCTTACTCTACTTTTTTACGATTTCGAAGAATTTCATTTTGGGAAAGATGTTTTTTTAGTCCCATATTATCTCGGTATATTATATGACTATTCTGTTACAATTGTTTATCCTCAAAAAAATCCCGACCAAGTGTTTCCTGCCTTTTATAAGAATGTAAGGCTGCTGCCTGTCAAATGTTATGGCGATAAAAACAATATCAATATAAAGGACTTAAACTTAGCAATATATTTGTTAAAACATGCGAAAGAAATAGATTGCCTCATGAGGTTTCATAATACTCCCATGACTGCTCTAATTGTTATATTATACAAATTACTAAACCCTAAAGGGTATGCTTATGTAAAGATGGACATTAATCCTTACGAAATCGAAAATAGTACGACCAAACATGACAAACTCTATAGATGCTTATATTCCAAGTATATACAAAGATTGGACTTAGTTTCTTGTGAAACGACAGAAGCATTTCAAAAACTACAAAAAAGCCAATCCTTTTTCTTTAATTTCAAAGATAAGCTTATTTTAATGCCTAATGGCTTTGACGAACAATCATTGAAAGAACTCAACATAAAAGAGCTTTCATTTTCAGAAAAAAAGAACATGATAATTACAGTTGGGCGATTAGGAACCGCCCAAAAGAACACAGAAATGTTTCTTAAAGCTCTCGAGAAAACAGATTTAAAAGATTGGACAGTGTGTATGATAGGTCCTATAGAAAATCATTTTCAACTATATATTGATCAATTTTTTGAAAAGTATCCGCATAAAAGAAAGAATATTCTGTTTACAGGGGCAATATATGACAAAAAAACTCTTTGGGAATATTATAATCAAGCTAAAGTTTTTGTCCTGACATCTGACTTTGAGAGTTATGCTTTAGTGCTCAATGAGGCAAAACGATTTAAAAATTATATTATTTCAACACCTGTAGGTGCTTGTCTTGACCTCATTGAAAATAACAAATATGGCACTACGGTTGGTATTAATGATCATAAAGAACTGGCAGATAAGCTTCAGCAAATTATATATGGCAATGCCAACATCAACGTATATGACAATTATGATTCTCATCAGTTGTCTTGGGAATATATAATCAAACATATCCCTTTTGACAAAGGCCACATCTCTAAATAATAAAATTCATGGATGTTTCTATCATTATTGTTAACTACAATACAGAATTATTGATTCTTGATTGCATAAAAAGTATATATGAGAAGACTCAATATATATCGTTTGAGATCATAGTGGTTGATAATGCATCATCCAATGATCATGCAATATTAAAAACAGATAGCAGAATAAGGTATATACAATCTGAAACTAATCTTGGTTTCGGAAAAGCTAATAATCTAGGAGCAAAACATGCAAAAGGTAAGTACCTTTTCTTCTTGAATCCGGATACATTTTTAATTAATAACGCAATTTTTATTCTGTTCCAGTTTATAGAAAATAATCATGACGTCGGAATTTGCGGAGGAAATCTTTATACCAAAGACCTCAAACCCACACATTCCCATTTTACTATCGCTCCTGGGATAAAATTTGAATTGTATAACCTTTTTAGTGGAAAAACCTTTTTGTTTAAGGATGTTTCATATTTTAATTATTCAGAGAATCCCATAAGCGTAGAATATATAACAGGAGCCGACCTTTTTATAAGAAAAGAACTTTTTGAATCCATCAATGGTTTCGACAAAGATTTTTTCATGTACTTTGAGGAAAGTTACCTGTGTTTTATTGCAAAACAAGAAAACAGTCTTGTAATAAATGTTCCGCAAGCGCATATTATACACTTGGAAGGACAAAGTTTCTCTTTAAAAGAGAAAAGAGAGATGCTTTATCTGCAGGGAAGAAAACTTTATCTGACGAAAAGATACGGATTTATTTATTATGAGATATGCAATATCATTTATTTTATTACATGCTTAACTAGACTCCTTTTATTTCACATTCATAATGACGAGATAAAAACCAACTACTGGAGGCAAAAGATAAGGGTGTTTTTGAAATATATAATTCGTAAAGATAAAAATAGACAAAGCCGATAAGTATATATTATTACGAGATAATCATTTTCATGAAGAAAATCTAATGCTCTTGCCCACAACATAAATCAATCATCAAACAATATCGATGAACAACATTATTTTTATCACAAGATATTATGGCGAAATGCTAGGGGGTACAGTGTGTTCCCAAAGAAACCGAAAGTCTCTAGAACAAATCTTTGACAATCTGTTTGAATATAAAATCATAGATAAAAAAAGGGGAAGATTGCTCCTTTCCAGAGCCGAACAGTTATGTTTTGGATATATGGGCGGTATTGATTGCATAGATATTCAGCGCGTCAAACATATAATTCTCAATAAAAACTGCAATTACGCATTTATTGACTCATCTTTATTGGGAAGCTTTGCTAAAATTCTTAGACAAGTTTCACCAAAGATTAAGATCATTTGCTTCTTTCATAATTGCGAATACATGTACATTAACTCTATATATAAAGGGATTAAACGTAGTTTATATTCGAAATGGGCTTTCAAATGTGAACGGCAGGCATGCAAATATGCAGATACACTCATCGCGTTAAATGAAAGGGATTCGCAACTTATAACCAATCTCTACCAACGGAAACCAGAGTTGTGCATTCCTATCAGCATTGAAGATAAAACAACGCGGTTATACGGTCAAAATGGTGATAAATATATTTTATTTGTTGGTAGTTATTTTCAACCCAATATCGTAGGGATACAGTGGTTCATGAAAGAAGTTCTTCCTGCAATATCTGTCAAACTTAAAATAGTTGGGCGAAATATGAATTTGCTTCAAGTGCCTGCTGGCGTTAAAGAAAAGGTGGAAATTATAAGCAATGCTGAAGACCTTTCACCTTATTACCAAAATGCGCAATTGGTAGTCATGCCTATATTCACAGGAGGAGGAATGAAGGTGAAAACAGCTGAAGCACTTATGTATGGCAAAACAATTATTGGAACGAAAGAGGCGTTCGAAGGCTATAAACTGAATGCCCCGATTTTCTATTTATGTCAAACCAACGAAGAGTTCATTAAAACAATTTCTTCTTTATATGAAAAAACACCTTCATTCAACAAGTCTTCGAGAGAGTTGTTTTTATCCGAATATTCATTTGAAGCCACATTGGCTTTATTCAGAAAAATAAAATAACTATTATACGGAAAATATGAGTTATAAACCATTATATCATATACCTTTATTCCTTTTCGGCTTTTTGTATTATTTGGTACTTCCACCTTGTGTGGTATCAATGCAATTATTTGCAACATTTCCTGGAATGAGTTTTCTCTACCAATATTTTAGCCCGCATTTCATTCCAACTTACGCCATCATAATAACCATATTTTGCATCTCATTCATTATTGGAGCAATACTTCCATTTAAATATATGCGGAAAAAAAACATTGCTTCAGACATACATTATATATCCAACAAAGATTTATTTTTATTTGCATCTCCATTCTGGGTAGCAGGACAATATATGATCATAACTAATCGGCAAAACTTATTCCAAGGTTATCAAATTGATTATGACACAGAATTAATAGGGGCTATAGCAACAATAAATACCATTTTTCTATTTTTCTTTTTGTATAGTCGGAATATACCTAAAAATAAGCAGTCAAAGTGGAGTAATTTCTTTATTACATTCTCTATTTTTGAATTTTCAAGTATATTGTTAGGATTCGGATCCAGAATGTATATTATGATTCCTTTAATAGCATACATCATTTACTTACTCGATCAGAAAAAAATCAAACTCCGAAAACTCTTTTTGCAAATAAGTATTGCTATAATCTTTCTCCTCGGAATAGGAATTTGGAGATTGGGAGATAGTGATTATACGATAGATGCCATCATGTACATCGGAGTTGCTGAACCGACACTGACATGGATCAGTGCTGAATCTATGTTTGATAAAGGAGACTTACCTTATATAGCTTTTCCCTCTAATTTCTTAACTTCCTTTATTAACTTTGTACCGTCTTTTTTACTGCCAGACAAAGCTGAATTAATACAGCCAATCAACATATCCTATGATAGTCCATTTGGTGCGACAAATATATTAGTTTCATTGATCTCTAATTTTGGCATTCTAGGCAGTTGTACTGCTTTGTTTTTATTAGGTTTCATTCTTACATCCATTAGAATAAACGGCAAAACAGCATTTGCAAAAACTTATTACTATTGCGTTTGCGGAATGATCCCATTCCAATTATTCAGAGATAATATTGCAATAGTCAATAAAATGTTGTTTTACAACTTTCTAATCGTTCCTTTAATTATTTTTTGCATTGAAAAATTCATCTCGAATAAATATCCTAAGCATAATGAATATAGTATTTGACAACATTATTTTCTCCTTACAACGCTCGGGGGGCATATCAACAGTTTGGAAAGAATTTCTTATTCGGTGTTTTAAACACACAAAACAAATGCACATAACTTGTATAAACTATCCCAATAATAATATTTATAGTAATCTGGATTTTAATGCAAGTAATCAAGTTTTATATAAAAAACTTAAGACTCCTTTCTCAAGGTATTCTCCAATAACCATAAAAAATGATTCACCATTCATATTTCATTCTTCCTACTATAGGATTTGTAACAATCCTCATGCCATTAATATTACAACCGTACATGATTTTACATATGAATTATTTAATCACGGTATAAAAAGAATTATCCATTCGTGGCAGAAAAGAAATGCAATATTGCATTCAAGCTATATTATCTGCATTTCTGAAAATACTAAAAAGGATTTGAGAAGATTTTTCCCAAACATTGACCCCCAAAGAATATTTGTCGTTTATAATGGAGTTTCTACAGACTATCACATTTTAACTTCTACGGAACAGGAGAATGTATCGCTTCCCTATAAATCTCATGAATATGTGCTATTTGTAGGTTCTAGAGCTAAATACAAAAACTTTGAACTTACATTACAAGCTATCTCAAGAAGTGAACTAAATCTTGTAGTCGTTGGGGCGCATTTGAACGAAGAGGAGAAGAAAATTATCAAAAGATACTTTAAAAATACATCACGCGTTTTTTGCACCGGACATATCAATAACGCAAAACTGAATGTTCTTTACAACTATGCTTTGGCTTTAATTTATCCATCTATATATGAAGGATTTGGCATTCCAATTTTGGAGGCTCAGAAAGCAGGATGCCCTGTCATTGCATACAACGGCTCTTCTATTCCAGAAGTAATCGGTGATACACCATTGCTGATGAAGGAAACTACAACAAATGAAATTATCCGTTGCCTTTCAATCTTATCAGATAATGAGAGAAGAAAACAAATAATTGAGAACGGGCTTAAGAATGCAGGACGATTCTCATGGGAAAAAATGTATAATGAAATCATGAATATCTACAAAATAGCTTGGGAATCGAGGAAATGAAAATATCTATTATTACGGCAACATATAATAGTGCGTCCACTTTAAGAAGCACTATCATGTCAGTGTTTCAGCAAACATACGCTGATTATGAATATATTATTATTGATGGAAAGTCAAAAGATGAAACTATAGAGATCATAAAAGAATATGAAAGGAACTTCCATGGGCGAATGAAATGGATTTCAGAGAAAGACTATGGAATCTATGATGCTATGAATAAAGGTATTTCACTTGCAACCGGTGATATTATTGGCATTTTAAATTCGGACGATTTCTTTACATCTGATGACGTTTTAGAAACAGTGGCCAAAACTTTTAAGAAGTATGATGTCGATGCTGTATATGGTGACATACATTTTGTCAATGACAATAATTTAAAGAAATGTGTAAGATACTATTCGTCCAAGATTTTTCGCCCCTCATTAATGAGATTCGGGCTAATGCCTGCACACCCTTCACTTTACCTTAAAAAAAATGCTATAAATAAAATTGGCTTTTATGACACCTCTTTTAAAATTGCAGCAGATTTTGATTTTTTGCTTAGGGCTTTCTGTATACACAAGATTTCTGCAAAATATATTGAGAAGGATTTTGTTACAATGAGAACAGGAGGTGCCAGCACTGCAAACCTAAGAAGCAGATGGATTATCATGAAAGAACATCTTAAATCATGCAACAACAACCATATATATACCAATGTGTTTTTACTATCACTCCGGTATTTTTATAAGGTCTATGAAATCCTAATCACTAACAAGCAACTTGATCAAAAAGATAATATTTAAATAAAAATGGGAAATCTAAGAGCCTGTTTCAATTTTCCGATTCAGTATTTTTATCCGCCCCTTTTTGAGCTTGTTTCCGGTCTGTTTCCCCGCTATCATCCTCGTAAAAACAGAAAAACATCTTCGCATACGATTCTCAAACCGAGGCGGAACAAAATTTAAACGCTCTTAAAAAATAGAATTCAATAAAATAGAACTGGCGGTACATATCGTAACAATCTTTGACTAATAAAAAAATAATCATATCTTTGCCCAACAATAATTGATTTATCAAAATGACGGAACAGAAAAACGATACAACGGAAAAGAAACAGCAGGAAATAATGGAAATCGATTTTATAGCTTTGTTCAAAAAATTAGTGGACAATAGAAAAAAGATTTATAAAGCAATTGGAATAGGTGCACTTATCGGTTTAATCATAGGCTTCAGTCTTCCGAAAGAATATGAAGTGAAAGTTTCGCTTTCACCGGAGTCAGGATTAAACAACACAGGAGGACTGGCCAGTATCGCTTCCATGTTCGGTTTAAGTAATGGCTCTGCCAGCTTGGGAGAAGATGCTCTTAGCTTTAATATGTTTCCTGAAATAGTAAAAACTACTCCTTTCTTATTGGAAATGCTGGAAACGCCAGTTATGACAAAAGATAGCGTTTCTATGAGTCTTTATGATTATCTGGATATACAAAAGAAACCATGGTGGGGTTATATGATAGGATTACCTGGAAAAGCTATCGGTGGAGTTGTTTCATTGTTTAAAGACAAACCCGAAGAAAAGGTAAATCAACCTATCAATCCGTTCAAATTGACGCGGGAGCAAAGCGGACGCATTAGAATGTTGAGAAAAGTATTGGACGCTGAAACTGATAAAAAGACAAGTATGACGACTGTCAGCATAAGGCTGCAAGATCCTTTAGCCACAGCGTTAGTTGCAGACAGTGCGATAACTAAGCTTCAACGGTATATTACAGATTATCGTACACGTAAAGCACAACAGGATTGCATTTATCTGGAAAAAATAACTCAAGAAAGGGAAGCTATCTATATAAAAGCACAAAAAGAATATGCACATTTTGCGGACGCTAACAAAAATATAATACTACAATCGGTCAAAGCAGAAAGTGAACGGCTGCAAAAAGCGGCAAGCGCTGCTTACGAAGTTTACAGCCAGATGGAAACCCAACTGCAATTGGCAAGGGCTAAAGTACAGGAGGCTAAACCTGTATTTGCAGTTGTTGAGCCATCGACTGTCCCTTTGCATCCCTCTTCACCCAAAAAGATGATCCTTTTAATTGGATTCGTATTTCTCGCTTTCATTTGTGAATCAGTGTGGATTCTTTTTGGAGAAGATTTTTGGAATTCATTCAAAGCGGAAATGAAAAATCCGAAAGCAGGGACGGAAAAAGATGAAAATCAGTGAAAGTAATACTGAATATTATAAAAACAACAGCCATGTTTTTTTACTCACTTATTCAAATACACAAGCATATTACCAGATGAAAAGACTGACATTAACGGCTACATTTGCGTTTCTTATAACCGCTGTATATGCTCAATTAGACACAGACTTGAAATATAGAGTAGAATTGAGAGCTACTGCCGGAGGAGGAACGTATGCTCCTTTATGGTTTACTGCCAACCGCTACGGACTGTCTAGCGTTGAGCCGAACTCTGGTTACATGCGTGCCGGGATTGCTTATGAGAAAGAAATGAGGCGTAACTGGAAAATTGCTGCGGGCATAGATTTGGCCGGAACCGTGAATCACGAAAAAGCATTCAATATACAGCAGTTGTACGCCGATTTCTCATGGAAGGTTCTGACGCTGAGCGTAGGCATTAAAGAACGCGACGGATTTCCTTTAGAGAAGAATACGGCTCTGAGCAGCGGCATGATGGTAGAAGGCCCTAACGCACACCCATTGCCTCAGATTCGAGTTGAAATGCCTGAATTCTGGAATGTCCCGGGAACTAAAGGCTGGCTGGCATTTAAGGGACATATTGCTTACGGATCTTTTGCTGAGTACGACTGGCAGCGGGATTACGTGAATCTGGGGCAATACTTCACTGAGAACGTACTCTACCACAGCAAGTCATTGATGCTCCGTTTCGGTAATAAAGACAGGTTTCCGCTGGAATTCGAGGCGGGTATTCTGATGGCGGCACAGTTCGGAGGAAGCAGGTATTACAAAGAAGCTGACGGGAGTGTAACTTTGGACACTGAAATGCCGCATAACCTGAAAGCGTATTGGAAAGCCTTCTTCCCGCAGACGGGAGGAAGTGATACACCAGGAGGAGAACAGGTGAACGTGGAAGGGAACCATGTGGGAAGCTGGAACTTTGCATTGAACTATTACGTCGGAAATTGGAAATTCCGTGCCTATCTGGAGCATTATTTCGAGGATACATCCCAAATGTTCTGGGAGTATGGAAGATGGAAGGACGGACAATTGGGACTGGAAATTACTTTCCCTAAAAATAAATGGGTCACTTCTGCCGTATGGGAGGGGATTGCAACCAAAGACCAGACCGGCCCTTTGTTATATGACGGATTCTGGGGACAATTTCCGGAATATCAGATAAGTGCCAATGACAACTATTATAACCATTATATTTATGGCGGATGGCAATATATGGGAATGGGGATGGGCAATCCGCTAATATCCGGGCCGCTCTACAATGCCGACCATTCGATTTCTTTCCGGAGCAACCGGATCAGAGCGCATCATTTGGGCATTTCCGGTAATCCGTCAGACGAATGGAGCTACCGGATGTTGATTTCTTTTGCAAGGCACTGGGGAACTTATGACTATCCGCTCGACAAGCAGCGCAAACAGTTCAGTTCGCTTTACGAGGCCACTTATTCGCCCCAATGGGCAAAAGGATGGAGTGCATCGCTGGCTCTCGGATTAGACCGCGGAAACTATTTGGGAAACTCAACCGGAGGTATGCTGACTATAAAGAAAACCGGAACTATTTTTTAATTTTTACAGAAGGCAATCATGAAGCATATAATTTATTCTATTATCTGTCTGCTGACGAGTGTACTTGTTTTAGTCGGATGCCAAAAAGAGCCTATTAATCCGGACATAGAAGGCCATTGGCAGCTGCTGGAGTTTACAACCAAAGCGGATAATCAGGTTCACAAATGTGAGAGAATTTATTACAGCATCCAACTGTGGGTAGTAGAAGTCGCAGAGAAACAAGGGCCATTCGAATTGACTCCGTTTCGGGGGAGATATAACTATGACGAGGCTTCAAATACAATAACTATGACAGACATGAGTACGTATTCACCTGAAAACTCTGTCCCGGCAGAGGTGTGGCAATTGGAGCCTTACGGATTAAACAGCGTAAACACTACATTCAATGTAATCAGTGTTGACAGCCATTCTATGACTTTGGAATCTGACTATGCCATATTGAAATTCAAGAAATTCTGAGCATAATGGATAAAGAAGAACACTGGTATGCGCTGTATGTGAAAATGCATCACGAAAAGAAAACCGCAGAAAGGCTGGATGAAATGGGGATTACCAACTATCTGCCGGTACAGGAGGTCGTGAAACAATGGAGCGACAGAAAAAAAAGACTGAAAACAGTAATTATTCCGATGATAATTTTCGTCCGGACAAGTGAGCACAACAGACTGGAAATTATCCGGAATGTCCCGGCTGTAACAGGGTGTTTGTTCGACAGATGCAGGCGAAGGCCTGCCATAATTCCAGATGACGAAATGGATAAGTTCAGGTTCATGCTTGACTTTTCTGAAGAATCTGTCAGATTTATCAATGCACATTTAAATCCAGGAGATAAAATACGTGTAATCAAAGGTCCTTTGGCCGGGTTGGAAGGAGAAATGTCGCAGTTGGAAGGGAAGTCGCAAATTATGGTAAGAATCGAACAGCTGGGGGCTGCTACAGTAGAAATACCTGTCGGATATGTCGAAAAGATATGATCCGCCATTTGATCGTTTAAAAATAGAGCACAGAAACATAACATCTTCTGTTGCCAGTGTTTTCTGTGTGCAACCTTAAAGCTATTCTCTTGCCTGCTTTGGATCGGATGTTATAAATCATCGATGCCATCACTGGAAGCGCTTCCCAAAATCTTGATCATTTTTGTCTTGTCGTTGAGCAATACGGTTGGCAGCCCTTCAAGTACGGCAAAGTTGGCTTTGTTTCGCAGCATACGGTTTCATTGCCCTGTTGAACCGGGATGTACGTGTTTTT
>SDWH01000038.1 GCA_019550975.1 Bacteroidales bacterium SW299
GTTATATTTACTGAATATCCCTAAATACATAGACTTTCGCATTATGAACTAAACGCTCAATATATTCCATTGCCTCATATGGGCTTAACCCCTTATTAAAAACAAGCATACAGTAAATGTGGCAATATTCATTATAGATATTAGTAGCAAAGATACCAGCATCATCAGTACCTACAACTATTGATGGTATCATTATTCCTTCTTTGCTCCACTTATACCAATTATAAAGATGATAAGTGGAGAAATCATGATGATGACCTATGATGACATTGCTTGTCGGCAATGTCTCAATGACAATTTGTTTTTGATGCATCATTTTTAATATGATTTTTTGCAAACAGTCTAGTTCTTTTTCTCCAAAAATCTCGTAAGCATCAACAATACATATTTCTTTTCCCTTTTTTCGTCCTTCTTCTGAATGATAATAGAGGCAAATTTGTTTGGAGGAACTTGGATTCTCAGAGTTTAATAATATTGGGTTTTCCTTTCTTAAACTCCAAGCTTCTATTAATTCACTTACACTGTATTTACTTGGATAAATCTTAGATGACAATTCTTCAATTCGCAGGGCTATCTTGGGAAGTAAAGGTAGTAAGTCATTTTCTTTCATCACAGCAATCAGATGATAAGCAAAAACAAGATCATCCAAATAATCTTCAATATGCATCCATATACGGTCGCCTATATTTTGTTTCCAGATTCTCACATCTACTCCGGCTGCTGTCGCATGACCTATTCTATCCCCGGCTTGTAACCCTAGAAATTCTATGGCTTCGTATATAGCCCTTAGTCCACTCAATATGTGAAAGAAATCTTCTCCTGCATGATAAGTAAAATGCCGTATACCATTTTTTCTTAGCCTGCGGAATGATGGCGCAAATACTTCTGGAGGAGTATCAAACTCACTGGCAGCTGCATCAGCACCTGTTACAAATTTTGCATAAGAACTATTTGTATTCATCAGAGCGATTAGTGCTTCAGTTCGCTGGTCAAGATCTTTACGTAATTCCGAAAATCTAATATTACCTTTAGATTGTTCACTTTTTTTTATAAAATGTGCAATTAACGATAATGAAGTAGTATGGGAAATTCCAACAGTATTTTGACTTTGCCTTAAACGATTATGACCTTCTACTATTTTATTAATAATAGTGGCATTATCATTTATAGAAGTCTTAGGAGAGAATCGGCCTTCAATATGACGGACGTTTCGCAAATCATTCCCTGCTAGTTGCAGAAAGCGTTGAGGATAAGTCTGTTCACTGAACTCTCTGAAATTGTTAGAGGTGTATTTTTGGAATTGCTCAAAACCAAAAGCATCAGTTTGCTGTACCAATAGCTTGTTGCAAACACCTAAAATGAGTAAATAGTAATGAAACAATCCGGCAACAGCCTTATCGTGTGAGTGCATGGCTAGGTAATCTAAAATCTTTATATAGAGTAGTCCTTCTAGTATCAATGGAGAAGCATCATACCCTAAAATTGATTTTATTGGATGTTCTTTATAGGTATCTCTCATTTCAACAAGTTTAGATAGGAGATTGTCAAAAGATTCAGAATTAAAAATATCCTTTCCATTTGTTACCTTTTGGAATAGCCATTCTCTAATCCTACCTGCTATATTAAAAAAATGATAGAACTCAATCGGGGTGGATATATCTGTCAATTGTTCAAGTTGTTCTTTCACCTTGTCATTGCGATAAGCCTTATTTATATCTTGATATACTACTTCAGGATAGCGTAAAAAGTCATGCCATGCCAAATCTGTTTCTACAGCACCATTCAGATGGATATGCAAATCATCAAAACCGTGATTTTCTTCCCTCAATGTTTCCATTTCAGGAAGATATGCAGAAGGTATTGCCGTATCCACGGAAGTCAGCGATGAGGAATATGCCGTATATACCACGGAAGAGTCGGAAAAGCTGGAATTGCAGAAGCTGGCCAAGGAACTGGGCAGAAATCTGGAACTGGCCGTGAAACGCATTGCGGAAATGAGAAGGGAAAGGAAAAGGTCAAACGGTAAAGCATGACGGTTATGAATGACAGTTTTGAATCGGATGAAAGAAAGCGTAAGGAGACAATCGAATGTCTCTACTGGTCCCTGATGAACGGATGGGACATACCGAAGGAGATCCGTGAATATTACGGATTTTCAGAAGATTATGAGCTGTATCACCGGCTTGAAAGTATGGAACCGGAAGATTACAGGGAAAAAAGGCTCAGAGGCGAGATACCTGATGCCGTAGAGGTCGATGTAAGACTGACACATGCTGTGGAGAAGGTCTTCGAGCGGCTTTGTTCCCCTCCTCCCGTACAGTATCTCGACAAGCTGTACGGGGAACTGGAAAAGCTGGGAGGTTTCATCGCCAACCCGAAGAATATTGACAGCCCTTTCATTAATTCCGGTTTTCTCATGAAATACGGCATTGACCGGAATTCCCCGGATGAAATCAGACGGCAACAGGCAGAAAAGGCCTATAAGGAACTTTATGCCAGGTTTGAAACCATGGTTGGCCTGAAGTCCCCAAACAAAAAGGACGACAATGCTATCCGCAAGGAATGCCGGAAGCCAGTCTGCAAAGACAGGCTGGTCGGAAGAGGCAGCATCCCGGTCAGTCCGAAGCCAAAGAGACGCAAGATGGGACTTTGAAAGATTCAGTAAAACAAGAACAACATCATTAAAAAAGACAAGACATGAAAAACAGACAGTTGTACAGACTGGCCGCCTGCCTGATCGGGGCGGCATCACTGCTTCTGCAGAGCTGCAGTGAGAGCAGGTTCAAGGACTGTGACCGCCTGTGCGGTTCATGGAGCAGTGTGGAAGGCAAGCCCGATGTCCTTATATATAAGGAAGGGGACGCCTACAAGGTGACGGTCTTCGCCCGCAGCGGAAAGACACGGAAGCTGAAGCCGGAAACCTATCTGCTGGTGGAAGAAAACGGTAACCTGTTCATCAATACCGGCTACCGCATAGACATCGCCTACAATGAGGCGGCTGACGTATTGACCTTTTCTCCGAACGGTGACTATGTAAGGAAGGAGGTACGTCCATGAGAAAAAGACTGCTGCTGCTTTGTGCAGGAACCTTTTTTCTTGCTGGACAGATACGGGCACAGTGGGTGGTGACCGATCCGGGAAACCTTGCCCAGAGTATCATCAACATGTCGGACAATATCGTGCATACCTCTTCAACTGCGACAAGTACCGCTCAGAATTTTGCGGAGACGGTGAAGATATACCAGCAGTACAAGAAATACTATGATGCCCTGAAGTCCGTCAACAATCTGGTGAAAGATGCCCGTAAGGTCAGTGAGATCATCCTGATGGTCGGTGACGTGTCGGAAATCTACGTGACCAATTTCCAAAAGATGCTGGGTGACGAAAACTTTTCTCCCGAAGAGCTGGATGCCATCGCTTTCGGTTATACCAAACTTCTGGAAGAGAGCAACGGGGTGTTGCAGGACCTCAAGCAGGTAATTAACGTCAGTACCCTTTCCATGACCGACAAGGACCGTATGGACGTGGTGGATGACTGTTATGCCAGTATGCGCCGTTACCGCAATCTCGTGAATTACTATACGAACAGGAATATAGCCGTGAGTTTCCTGCGTGCCCGCAAGAAGAATGATCTTGACCGTGTCTTGAAACTCTATGGCAATGACACCTCCAAATACTGGTAGCCTATGGTATTGTTATCCGTGGATTTCTCGAATCTCCATACCATTCTGGAGAGCCTTTACAATGAAATGATGCCCCTTTGTGAGGATATGCTGGATGTGGCCAAGGGACTTGCCGGACTCGGTGCCCTGTTCTATGTGGCCGTCCGTGTCTGGCAGTCGCTTGCCCGTGCCGAACCGATAGACGTGTATCCGCTTCTGCGTCCGTTTGCGATAGGCATCTGCATCATGCTTTTCCCGACCCTGGTACTCGGAACGATGAATACGGTGTTGAGTCCGATTGTGCAGGGAACCCACAAGATGCTTGAGGGGCAGACGATGGACATGCAGCAGTACCGTGAGCAGAAGGACAGGCTGGAACGTGAAGCCATGCTCCGTAATCCGGAAACGGCCTATCTGGTCAGCGACGAGGAGTTTGACCGTCAGCTGGACGAGCTCGGATGGTCGCCCGATGCCATGGCAACCCGCATGGGCATGTATATGGAAGTGGGCATGTACAATCTGGAAAAGAATATCCGGGACGCCTTCCGCAGTCTGCTGGAACTGCTTTTTGCCGCGGCATCCCTACTTATAGATACGGTAAGGACCTTTTTTCTGGTTGTATTGTCCATCCTTGGTCCCATTGCCTTTGCCTTCAGTGTGTGGGACGGTTTCCAGTCCACGCTCAGCCAGTGGTTCACACGTTACATTTCCGTCTATCTGTGGCTTCCCGTGAGTGACCTTTTCAGCTGTATGCTGGCCAAGATTCAGGTACTTATGCTGCAGAACGACATCCTGGAGCTCCAGAACAATCCGAATTATTCGCTGGACAACTCCAATTCAGTATATGTGATCTTCATGCTGATAGGTATCATCGGATATTTTACTGTGCCGACTGTGGCCGGATGGATTGTGCAGGCAGGTGGTGCTGGAAACTATAACCGCAACATCAACCGTACCGCGACCAAGGCCGGAGGCTTTGCAGCCGGCGCCGCAGGTTCCGGACTGGGAAATATCGGAGGGCGTCTGCGTGGAAAATAAACAGAACTGGAACATAAAAATCATGAAAACAGATGGAATTCAAATCACTGATCAATATTGAAAGCAGTTTCAGACGGATACGCCTGATGCTTGCGGTCTTTGTCGGATGCTGCACGCTTGTGACCGTCTTTGCCCTGTGGAACTCATACCGCTTTGCGGAGAAACAGCGTGAGAAAATTTATGTACTCGATGGCGGCAAGTCACTGATGCTTGCCCTTTCGCAGGATCTTTCACAGAACCGTCCGGCTGAAGCCAGGGAGCATGTAAGAAGGTTCCATGAGCTCTTTTTCGGGCTGTCGCCACAGAAGGATGCCATTGAGCACAATATCAACCGTGCCTTACAGCTGGCGGACAAAAGTGCCTATCATTACTATGTGGATTTTGCCGAGAAAGGATATTATAACCGTCTCATTTCCGGCAACATCAATCAGGTGGTACGGGTGGACAGCGTGGTTTGCGACTTTTCCGGCTACCCCTACAGGGCCAGGACGTATGCCCGCCAGATGATTATCCGTGAGAGTAATGTGACGGAACGTTCGCTGGTGACTGACTGCCAGCTTCAGAATACGTCCCGTTCCGATGACAACCCCAACGGCTTTATCATCGAACATCTGACCATACTGGAAAACAAGGACATAAGGAGCGTAGAGCGATGAAAAGGAACCTGACGAGACAGGCGGACCTTCAACTCAGGAGGTTTTGCCACAGACTTACCGTTAAACAGCGCAAGGCCGTTCTCTGGATACTGTTTGTCCCGTTTGCCGCCGCATGTGTCTATACGGCATGCAGACCGTTTATAGGCAGTAAGAACCAGGAGTCCGGAATGGAATTTATGGAAAAGGATTCACTCCGTATGGAGTTCATTCAATCTATTGTAAGAAATGGAGAAAGAAAAAGTCAAGAAAGTAATGGAACGGCTGATGAAACCATTCAGGCTCCGGTCCTCAAAGGACAGGAAGCCGCTGAGTGAGGAACAGAAACGCAAACGCGCCAGATTTGTGGTGTATCCGCTGATGTTCCTGCTGTGTCTGGGAAGTTTCTATCTGATATTCTCACCTTCCGGTCAGGAACGGGAGCGGCAGGATAAAGGACAGGGATTCAATACGGAAATCCCTTCTCCCGAGGACAGCCGTCTGGAAGGAAACAAGAAGGATGCCTATGAAAAGGCCCTGATGGAACAGGAAAGCAGGAAAAGGAAGACATTCTTTGAAGCTGCGGAGTCCATGTTTGCCAAAGAGGAACGGAAAGACAGTGCCCGTCTTCCCGATAACATTCCACCGGAGAGGCAAACGGACACGGAAACGGAAACAGAAAAAGGCAATGCCGGACCGGTCAGTTCCTCGGCCGGAGCCTACCGTGAGATGAACCGTACGCTGGGAAGCATCTATGAACCGCGGACCGATCCGGAAAAGGAAAGGCTTCTGGAAAGGATTGAGGAACTGGAGCGTATGCAACAACAGCAGCAGAAACAGGAGCCACTGTCAGGCATGGAGGAAAAGATGGCCCTGATGGAAAAATCCTACGAACTGGCCGCCAAATACAATAACCGTCAGGCAGTGGAGACTCCTTCTCCCGTCAGAAAAGCGGAGGACAAAAAAGCCATGCCGGTGAAACAGGTCTACAATGAGGTGGTATCCTCGCTTTCCAGACCCATGAGCGACGAAGAGTTCATATCCGCCTTTTCGGGAGAACGCAATGCCGGTTTCAATACGGCTGTCGGCCGGAAGACCGTAACGGAAGGCAATACCATTGCTGCCTGTGTACACGGTACGCAGACCGTATCCGACGGACAGGCCTTGCGCCTGCGGCTTACCGAGCCCATGTCCGTTGCCGGACGTTTCATACCGAAAGGGACCGTACTGGTAGGTGGCACACGCATACAGGGTGAACGGCTGGAAATCATGGTCAATGCCGTGAAATACAAGGGAACTATCCTGCCGGTGGAGTTGGAAGTCTATGATCTGGACGGACAGCAGGGAATCCTGGTGCCGGGTTCACTGGAATATGACGCTGCCAGAGAGATTGCCGCCAATATGGGAACCTCGATGAACAGCAGCATCAACATTTCCACCGATGCCGGGGCGCAGATTGCCTCCGATCTGGGAAAAGGTGTAATACAGGGCGTTTCCCAGTACATATCCAAACGGATGCGTACGGTAAAGATAACTTTGAAGGCCGGACACCGGGTACTGCTCCATTCACCGGAGAAATGAAATACAGGAAAACTATGAAAGAAAAGACAACCATTAAACAAAAGCACATGAAGAAGATTCTGATGATGTTTGCCCTTTTACTGGGCGTATCGGCTGCTTGGGCGCAGCAGAGTAGCGGTGATTATTATGAGGGGCTGACCCGCAAGATCGGTTTCAGCCAGATGATTCCGCCGCACGGACTGGAAATAACGTATGACAAGACTGTCCATGTCATTTTCCCGGCTCCGGTCAAGTATGTGGATCTCGGTTCTACAAACCTGATAGCCGGCAAGGCCGACGGAGCCGAGAATGTAATCCGAATAAAGGCCACGACACGCAATTTCAGGGAGGAGACCAATATGTCTGTAATAACCGAAGACGGGAACTTCTATTCCTTCAACGTGAAGTATGCCGACGAGCCGCTGCTGCTGAATGTGGAGATGTGTGATTTCATCCATGACGGAGAATCGGTGAACCGTCCCAACAATGCCATGGAAATATATCTGACCGAGCTGGATAACGAATCCCCCCGTCTGGTACGTCTTATCATGAAATCCGTGTATGAGAATGACAAACGCCGTATCCGTCATATCGGCTGCAAGCGTTTTGGTATCCAGTATCTGCTCAAAGGGTTATACACCCATAATGACCTGCTTTATTTCCATACCCAGGTAAGGAACTCCTCGAATGTGCCCTTTGACGTAGATTTCATTACGTTCAAGGTGGTGGACAAAAAGGTGATGAAGCGTACGGCCATGCAGGAGCAGGTGATTTATCCGCTGCGTGCCTATAATTATGTGACACGTGTAAACGGCAGGGATTCGGAATGTACGGTATTCGCCCTTCCCAAGTTTACGATACCGGACGACAAGAAACTGGTTGTGGAGATGTATGAGAAACAGGGCGGCCGTCACCAGAGTTTTGAGGTGGTCAACGAAGACCTGGTGCGTGCGGAAACCATTAACGAACTGAAGGTGCGATGAGAACGAAAGTATTGTATATGCTGGCATTGCTGCTTGTCCTTTCCGTGGGACAGGCAGACGCCCAGCGGATTCTGCCAAGGATGCAGGGTGTGGAAATGCGTGGAGGTATGGCTTCCGATAACGGATACTATATGGGAATGACACTTTCAAGCTATGCCAAAGGCGGGAACAAATGGGTATATGGAGCGGAATACCTGCATATGAAACACGGTTACCGTCATGTGACCATCCCTTCTGCGCAGTTTACGGTAGAAGGCGGATATTACCTGAATTTCCTTTCCGATGCGGGAAAAGTGTTCTTCCTCAATCTGGGAGGATCGGCACTGGCCGGATATGAGACGGTAAACTGGTCCGATAAAAAACTCTATGACGGAGCCACCCTGAAAAACGGCGATGCCTTTGTGTACGGCTGTGCCCTGACGCTGGAGATGGAACTGTACCTTGCCGACCGTGTGGCATTGACGGCTTCCTTGCGTGAGCGTTTCCTGTGGGGCGGAAGTCTCGGACATTGCCATCCCCAGTATGGAATCGGCATCCGTTTTATGATAAATTAGCGGGTTATGGAACTGGAACAGATTAGACAGATTTCCCTTGTCGGTTTTCTTGAAAATCTGGGGCATATGCCTGTATCCCGTAAAGGAAATGGTGTTTGGTTCAGATCCCCTTTCAGAAATGAGAGAACCGCATCCTTCAAGGTGGATACACAGCGGAATGTCTGGTTTGATTTTGGCCTCGGAAAGGGAGGTGACATCTTCCATCTTGCCGGAGAACTGACCGGAAGTACCGGTTTCATGGAACAGCTGGAGTTCCTTTCAGGGAAATCCGGCATCCTTCCCCTCCGGCCTTTACAGGAACGTAAGAAGATACCCCGCGTTTCCGGATTCGAGGACGTGAAAGTGACGGGACTGAGTCATGAGGCTTTGAAAGCTTATCTGAAAGAGAGAGGTATTGATCCGGCCATAGCCGGGAGATTCTGCAAGGAAGTGAAATACGGAATACGGGGCAAACGGTATTTTGCCATAGGCTTCATGAACCGGAGCGGCGGTTATGAACTCCGTAACCCGATGTTCAAGGGATGCATCTCTCCCAAGGACATTTCCTGTGTGTCCCTGTCCGGAAAGAAACAGGATACGTGCTGCGTATTTGAGGGATTTGTGGATTTCCTTTCGGCATTGGTATTGCGGACTGTGACAGACGAGGATTGCCAGGTGCTGAACTCTGTATCCAATCTGGAACGGTCGTATGCCGTACTGGAGGGTTACGGCAAAATCCGGTGCTTTCTTGACCGTGATCGGGCCGGGATTACCGCACTGGAGACTTTGAACATACATTTCGGGAATAAGGTTATGGACTGTTCCGGTCTGTATGATGGATTTAAGGACTTGAATGAATATCTGACAAAAACAAAGGAAAACAAATGAAGACAGAAAAGAATATGAGAAAAGGATTTGGGCTGGCAGGTAAGATTGCCATGTTCTGCATAGGTCTGGTCAGTTTTATACTGACCTCGTGCGAATCCGAGCTGGAAATCCAGCAGAGTTATCCGTTTACCGTGGAAACAATGCCGGTTCCAAAGGAACTGAACAGGAATGAGACGGCGGAAATACGGTGTGAACTCAAAAGTGAGGGCGATTTTGACGGTACGGTTTATACAATCCGTTATTTCCAGTATGACGGGGAGGGTTCCCTGAAACTGGACAACGGTCTTGGATTCAAGCCGAATGACCGTTATCTGCTGGAGAACCGGAAGTTCAGGCTGTATTATACTTCACTATGTGACGAGACGCAGAACTTCATTGTCGTTGTCGAGGACAACTGGGGAAACATGACGGAAATGGAATTTGACTTCAACAATGCAGGTGATGAAGAGACGGATGCCGTGGAAGATTCATTGTCAGTTCAGGAAGGAGGTGCCTTATAATAACCGTAAGACTTCTAAGGTCAGTACTGCCATTGGTGGTACTGGCCATGACGGTAACTTCTTTGCGTGCACAGGGGAATGTGGAAGACTCACGTTGGGAAACGGCTGTCAGGTGTATCAAGAAATATGAAGGATGGCATGGTCCGGAACATCATCCGTATGTTGCATACGGTCACCGTATCAGAAAAGGGGAAAAGTTTCCCGCCAGACTGACAGAAAGTGAGGGAGACAGTATTCTGAGAAAGGATCTGAAGGAAATGTGTGCATTGTTCCGTCATCTGGGAAAGGATTCGCTACTGATAGCCTGTCTTGCTTATCAGGTGGGCCCATATAGGTTGCTCGGTTATGGCAGGATGCCCAAAAGCACGTTAATAAGGAAACTGGAAGCCGGTAACCGAGACATTTATGCGGATTTCATACGATACTGTCACTATAAGGGAAAGAAAATTCCGTCAATAGAAAGAAGAAGGAAGGAAGAGTATAAACTATTTTTTATACCTTAAGAAAGAAATAGGAGTATCATTGAGTTCAGGATTTTGAAAAAGTTGAGTGATACATTTATTGGGCACTTCTTTCCCTGTAAATTCTTCTTTGAATAAATTTGCTATTTCATTGTAATGGATTTGTATTGATTTTTTATAGTCCTTTTTGTCTCTATAATCAGGATTAGCTTTCATTTTACTCCGTATTGTAATATCATGGAATCGTTTAACAATCACCAAGTTTCGGAAACTTCTCCATGAAACGTCCTTTCAGAAAGGAAATACGCAAAGACTGCTTGTCTTAGTCCTTATAATCAAACTGTTCTTTAAATATAATTTGATTGTTCCGCTCCCTCTGATGGTAAATATTAGTCTCTTTACCACCGCGGTCTTGTACTTCAATTGTTCAAATCTACAATTTTGCTATTTTATAACTAATAATTTTGGACAGTTTATCTCTGATATTCATTACCTTTGTATTCTGAATTAACATATAAATATATGGAACTGAAAGATTTTATAAGCAATACCATTGAACAAATTTCATTAGGTATATTAGAGGCATCTGAAAAATGTAATCAATATGGCGTTATTGTAAACCCAAATATTACAATTGGGGAACAAGGAGATTTTTGTATTCCCAAACAACCTGAACACGTTAATATCCAAAGACGAGTACAATTGATAGATATGGATATTGCTGTTACTGTTATTGAGTCAGAAGAAGGAAAGATTGAAGGTAAATTAGGAGTATCATTTATAGGAGTTGGTGGAAAATCTCAAGAAGGTAAAAGTACATCAAATGAAAATAGAGTGAAATTCTCAATTCCAGTCTGTTTACCTGTAACAGATATAATTGGGAAGTAATACATAAGCTGCTTTTTATAGGGTAGGGGTTATTTTAGGGTAATGTCGTAAATAATCACCTTATTTCATTGGCATATCTAAAGGAACATCCAATAGTCAAAAAAGAATTTCATCCAATGATGTTTAGACTTAAAGGTTGGTTGCCCAAAAGAGTTACAAGAGCAAAAAGCTATTTTTCAAGCATGGACAGAGAAATAGACGCTCTTGAAGGTAAAAAGGCTAAGTATGAGCAGATAAAGTAGGGTATGATGCAGCAGTTGCTGACCGAGAAGATTAGATTGATTTAAAAACGAGATATTATATATTGGATAAAATATGATTAGGACATTAAATCCAAAAATTCTGACTTCTGAAGATTCCTCTTATAAAACGGTTAAGGAATTAAATGAAGTAATTGAAGAAGCCTTGGAAAAAGGAGAAATAAAAAATATAGCTCTTACTGGACCATTTGGCTCCGGTAAGAGTTCAATTCTATTGACTCTCAGGAAGAATTTTGGTAATTATGAATATCTCCCTATTTCATTAGCAACTTTAAAGGCAGATGAGGAGGAAAATCCTCCTCAAAAGACTGATGAAGAAATTGAAAAGTTGAACAGAAGAATTGAATATAGTATATTACAGCAACTTATATACCGGGAAAAAACTTCAACAGTCCAGAATTCAAGATTTAAACGAATTATACACATTGATGAGGGGACATTAAGAAAAATCTCATTAAATGCAATCCTGTTTTTTATATCGTTCTTAATAGCTTTTGAACCAAAATGGTTGAGAGTTGAAAGTATATGTAATGCACTTAATTTGGGGGATTATAATATCATATTTGACAGCATAGCGATATTATATATGCTGACAATCCTTTATTTTGTTGTGAAATATTTTGTACAATCATATGGTAATTCAAAACTCAATAAGTTGAATCTTAAAGATGGAGTTATTGAAATTAAAGAAGAAACTTCAATCTTTAATAATCATTTGGATGAAATCTTATATTTCTTTCAAGTAACTAAATATAATGTGGTCATTATAGAGGATTTGGATAGGTTCGGCAGCCCAGATATATTTCTAAAGCTAAGAGAGTTAAACCAATTACTCAATGAATCTAAAATAGTTGGTAGAAACATAGTTTTTGTATATGCTGTAAAGGATGATATTTTCCTTAACGAAGAACGTACCAAGTTTTTTGACTATATTACGACTGTAATACCTGTTATCAATCCGTCAAATTCTAAGGATATACTAAAAGCTGCATTAAGGGACAGAGGTTTGGAGGATTATGTGATTAAGGATGGTGACTTAAGAGATATGGCCTTCTTTATTCAGGATATGCGCATCTTGACCAATATTGCCAACGAATTTCAGCAATACAGGGAAAAACTATGTACTGGAAATAATCAAAAATTGAATCTGACAAAATTATTGGCCATGATAGTTTATAAGAACTATTATCCTAAAGATTTTGCAATGCTTCATAGACGAGATGGAAAGGTTTATAACTGTATAAAGGAAAAACCGAACTTCGCTAAAGGTGCTTTGGATGAAATTGAATTAAAAGAAAAAGATTTAGAGGAAGAATATCAAGAATATCTTAAAACAAGGCATTTAAAGGAAGAAGATTTACGCCTGTTATTTTTGAATAGAATTAGGAATGTTTGTAATGGTCAATTTATAGATTTTATCATAGACGACAAATATTACACAATCGAGCAAATATCAAAAGATGATAAACTTTTTGATAAATTGATATCAGAAAGCAAAATCAGCTATAGGATTAAAGATTACTGGGGTTCCATAGCAAGAGCTCAAGTAAATGTGGATTGTAAGAGTATAGATAAATCTATGAACTATACCCAAAGGTTGAATGAATTAAAAAAATCAGAGGATTATTTTGAAATTAAAAGAGCAAGACTCCATAGAGCCAAACTTAATGTACATAAATATAAATTAAGTACGCTTGTAGGTTTCTATAAGCAGGGAAATAGTGAAGCATATAAAAAAATAGAACTATCTGAGATGATGGACGTATTTATTCGTCGAGGATTTATTGATAAGGAATATTATGACTATATTTCATTCTTTTATGAGGGAATGGTTTCTTTAGCGGACAGAGAATTGTTGCTATCTATCAAGAGGGATATACCTAAGGAGTATTCTTATCACATTGATAAGGTAGAAAACTTCGTTAAAGAGCTTCTTCCTTATATGTTTGACACAAAGGCTATTTTAAACAATGATTTGTTGGATTATGTATCATTATATCATAAAGATTATTTTAACCTGATGATGTACATACTAGAAACAGATCAAGCTCCTTTGGATTTCCTTGCTCAATATTATCTTTATGGCAATGCTCAGAAGCAAGTTTATGAACATTATATAAAATGGGATGAAATACAGTCATGGATAAATGTAAAAGCATGGAACAATGATGATGAAAAAAATACATTAATAGAAGGTTGGCTTAAATACAGTAAGAAGATTTGTAAAGAAGCCAGAACCTGGTTAAATTGTCATTATGAGTTTCTAACTGATAGATTCGAGAATATAGGCAAAGAACGGTGTTTGGATTTAGTAATAAACTCTGAGTTTAAGAAGCTTAATGATAAAAATCCGGAACTTCTTATACACTCGATAGATAATCTAGCATACGAGATTAATAGTTCTAATTTATGCCTTATAACAAATTATTTATGTAATGATTCACAAGTAAAGGAAGATACTTTGAATCTAAGCAGAATTAGAGATACAAAATACGGCATTTTTATAGACCATATTGAAAACAATATAGATAAAGCTATAATGCACTTTTCGAAAGATTGTAAAGATGAAACGAAAGATTCAATTCTGTTCTTTTTAAATAATAAGATTTTAGAGAATGCTGATAAAGCAAACTATTTAGCAGGACAAAAGAATTGGTTGGATGATGACAATAATATTGATACAGATGAAATGAAGTCACTTGCATACGATTTGTTCCTGATCGATCCTACATGGAAAAATGTTGTTTCATACTATAATAATGGAAATAAAGACGAAAACATTCTGATAAAATACATTGAACATTTCTCTGATAAACTAGGAAAACAAATAGTTGCAGAAGAAGACAATGAGTCTTTGTTATTGGAAACTTATTTATTGGGAACAATCAAACTGACTATCAGTACGTACTCTTCCATCATAAAATCCTTCCGGATTGAATTTAAAGGATACGATGGACTGAGAAAATTAGATCGAGATAGATTACTGTTATTATTGTCTCATAATATGTTACCATTCTGTGAAGAGAACTCTAACCTTTTGAAGGAAACAGATATTTATGCTGATTACTTAATAAAATACAACAAACAACTATTAGAAAATTTATCAGCTTCATATATATCTGACGGTGAAGTTGCATACAAACTTCTATCTTCAGAAGTATTCACTAATGAGCAAAAGAAGAGAATAATTACTATTACCCCTAAAAACATACTTATTGAGCTTGATAAATTAGCAAATCAGGTTTTGGATATAATAATCAATACTGATTTAAAAAATATAGAAGAAGAGACAATAATTGAAGTTTTAGAAAATGCTTCGAACGAGTCTTATAGGGTATATATTATTTCATTGCTTATACTTGAGTACGATTATGATGACAATAAAATAGCTGAATTATTGAGCTTATTGGGAGGTAAATATATAGACATAGCTGAACGATCTAAACATCCAGTTTTGGAGAAGACAAAATGGAATATCAAATTAGCTGGAGTCCTTAAACATAAAAGGTTCATATCTTCTGCAAAAGAGGATAAGGATGGCATTAGAATTTATCCGAAAAGATAGCGAAATATTATTTGAAGTTTATAGGGAAGAAAAGAATCTCTCCCCTATAAACTCAATAAAAAAGGTATTATACCTCCAACTCCTTCAACACCAACCTATAGTTATATTGTCTGAAAAATCCTCTGTGGATAAGTTTCAGACCAAGGGTCTGATAATACTTGTAGTCGTCATCTTCGTAAGCATTTGGTAAACCACGTTGCAAATTTGAGAAATTAGTTCCGAATCGTGCTATTCGTAGTCGATTCGAAACTAATAGTATTTATTCGGAACAAGTTTGATTGGAATTTGCCCAATTACGTGGTAGAAGTTCTTCCATATTCTTCTTGTCCCTCTCATAATATGAGATTTTGCTCAGGGCATCTTATATCCAGA
>SDWH01000039.1 GCA_019550975.1 Bacteroidales bacterium SW299
AAGAAACTATGCGGAACACTTGCTATTAAATCAAACATCGCCACACACTCAATGAGGTTGGCGATGTTGCAGACGGTCAGTATGTTTGGATGATTTATGATACATTCATAGCCCCTTTACACAATTCCATCTCAATGCAATTCCAAATTTCGCCCAAACAAGAATAGCTTTCTGTTGTTGGAGCAATCACTCGCATAAATCCGACGGATTCATAGCAATGTATTGCCGACGGATTATTTTCAAAGACACCGAGAGACACTTTCGTAGCTCCCAGTGTTTCAAAAGCATATTTAACAGCCATTGAAACAAGGGCTTTTCCTAAACCGCAGCCACGTTTTGAATCATCAACTAAGACAAATCCCAACCGTTGTTCCATCGGATTATCTGCCGGAACGCGCAGGGTGATGTACCCGGCAATATCATTGCCATCAACCATTGTTAAAGCGTGTGAGCGTTGTCCGTCAATATACCTCGCATAGTGTCTGTTCATATCTTCCGGCGTGACAGGAAAATGCTCATATCTATCTGCACACCATTGGCGCATTAGGTATTCGCTTTTAAGCCACGATGTAATTACCGCAGCATCCGAAGGCTGATATGGACGTAATAATAGGTTCATTTTTTATAGTTGCGTTTTATATAGTCAAGTTAAATTCTTAATTGGTAAACAATAGCAGCCCACGCTATAGCGTGAGAACCACTATGCTACCCTTGTACACAATTCAGAAATTTCTCAGGTTTCCGTTCTGCAAGATAAGCATAACGCTTCTTCTAATTCTAATATATTTTGGAAAGAGTTGCCCCTATCCGAATGCAAAATTAGTTATTTTATTGATGTTTTGCATTATATAGCACAGAATTATAGCTTGAATCCTCTACTTTTTCTTGGCTCTTCCGCTGACTGTCGTAAGCCTTGCCTTAATTTTTCCCATTGTTCTTTGAACCATTCGCCTATTGGTTGCCTGTTTATGGTCAGCACCAGTTTATTATTATCAACCGAGCTTTTCTCAACTTTGAAAATATCATTTTTAATTTCAAATCTTCGCCTATGCTCTTCGGAATAGATTTTCCCATTGCACCTGATAGCCTCTTTCTTCATCAAAAGACTGCTTACCATATCTTTGGTAAATCCGATAGCATAGCACAGCTTTTCCATTCTCAACATCTCTTTGAACATAGGAAACCATTTATGGGCTTTTTCAAGCAATATGTTCAGTCGGGATATTTCCTTGTCTTTGGCTTCAAGCTCTTGATTGTGTATTCCTTGAAGATTACGCATTTGTTTGCCGTGCTGCTCCTGCATATGTTGCATCTGAACTTTTAAATCATAAATGCTTTTGTCCCGTCTGGCAATCTCCTGATGCAGTTTCACATTGCCATGTTCCAGTTCTTTCAGTTTTCCGCTGCCAAAAAGAGAACCGACACTGCTTGCTATGGCAGTGGCAGCATCGGTGGCTACGCTTCTGAGCTTGTCGGTACATATTTCAGATTTCACCTGTTTAAGTTCCAGTTCGGCAAGGTTTACTTGTTGCTCCTTATGCCGCTTTTCCGCATCTATGCGTTGCAGTTCGGCTTTCTGTTTCTCAATAATGAAATCGTTTCGTTTCAAATGCCCCTTGCCTGTAACAGCTTTCGACTGTCCACGTTCCATCAGGAGAATGCCGGATGCCAAGCTCTGCATTTCGGTCATATCCTCGTCATTGAGTTTTTGGCTCTTTCCTGTGTCATGGTTCATCCAGTCGAAAACAATATGGGCGTGATAATTCGGTTTGAACCATCTGTCTCCGACTTGAAAACTCTCCTTGTCTGCCGCATCCGGTTGTCCGTTCAGCCAATGCCCCTCGTCCTTGTGCAGAAAGATTTGAAGCGGTGTGATGCCCCAGCGTTGTTTGCACTCCTCGCCAAATTTACGCACCTCTGCCAGTGTGGTGTCCGCTCTGATGAGCAACACCCCCTCACGGATAGGTGAACACCCTGCCACCTTGATGATTTTTCCGTTCTTGCCTTTGCGTTCACGTTCTTTCTCCTGCATGGCACGTCCGGTCTTTTCCTTGACCATCCGTTTGATGTTGTCGTAATGTGTCCGCAATTCGGTAGTGCCGAAGTCAGGATTTACCCACTGCTCATTATCGGTGGAAAGTTTGGGAACGACATAGATTCTGGACTCTCCGATGTTGCGCATGTACTCGGCAGTCCTTTGGTTGTGCACCTCGCTCGATGCGATGTTGCAAGGCTTGATATGTATGCTTGATTTTGTTGCCATAGCTATTTTGATTTTATTGTTTGCAATAAATTATACTTTGTCCGCTTCCGTAGTGGGGTTCTTGGGGGTGCAACCCATAAGCGGTGATTGCAAAGAGAGGGTCACTCTTTGCTTGGGGTTCTCAGGGGTGAAACGCCCTGAGTGGGTTATTAGGGTAAAACCCTAATCCCCTCGGGAGAGCCCACAACTACGGAAGCGAAGCGTGTAGTTATAGTGGGCTATAACCGAAAGCCATTCTTCTTTTTCGGTGACTGGCTGCGTGTCTCTTTGACAGACTGAACTTGCCTTTTTCTTTCAACTTGTTTATGTAAGTATTCGTTCAACCCAAATCGGTCATTAGAGCCGGAGTTAGCACTATTTCTAATGACCGCCATTAGAAAGATGTGGTTGTATATAGTTGGTTCATAGTTATTTGCTACCTTTACCACGATTAAAAGCCTATAAAATTTGATGGGAGATTGTGACATAAAGTTCGTAAACAAGGAGATACCCCCTTTTGGCGGTCTTTCCCTGTTCTTCAAGATGCTTGAGAGATGCCATTTCGATGAGCATCTTGAACAAAGCGGCATTCCGGTTCAAGGTTCCAACGGGGGTTATAAACCGTTTCAGCTCATATTAGGGCTGTTTGCGGGTGTATGGTGTGGTGCAAGCTGTTTCGGGCATCTTGACGTGGTGCGTTATGACACGGCGCTCTGCAAGTTGCTTGGATGGGAGCGCGGAGCGGATCATAGGGCTTACCAGCGTTATTTCAACAAGTTCTCACAGGCCGTCAATCAGCGTGTGTTCGGCGAACTGTTCAGCCGGTTCTTCTCGGAACTGTTGTTTGACAATTGCACATTGGACTTTGACTCTACGGTAATGGTCCGTGAGGGCAATCAGGAGGGGACTGTCAAAGGGTACAACCCCAAGCGTCCCGGCCGCCCGTCACACCATCCTCTTCTCGCCTTCGTCTCGGATATAAGAATGATAGCGAACTACTGGCTACGCCCTGGAAACACGGCATCAAGCAGCAATTGCCTTTCCTTTCTTGAGGACACCCTCTCAAGACTCCGTAACAAGACAGCTGGACTGATCCGCATGGCCAGCGGGTTCTTTACGAAGGAGATACTTGACCATCTGGAGGACAAGCATTTAAACTACATTATAGCCTGCCGGTTCAACAACCGTATCAAATGCAGCCTCACCCATGAACACGCATGGGTGGAAGTGGCGGAAGGTCTGGAAATATCCGAAACGACATATAAGGCGGACTGCCGGGACAAGCCACGACGTATAGTAATGGTAAGACAGGAAATTGAAAAACGTCCGCAAGTTGCCGGCAAACGGGTCAGGCAACTGGAACTTTTCGAGGACGGGAACGATTTTGGCAGATACCGTTACAGTTGCTTTGTCACCAATCTCGGACTGCCCGCCAGGATTGTGTACGATTCGTATCGCGGAAGAGCGGATTCCGAAAACAGAATCAAGGAATTAAAGCATGACTTCTCCATTGATGACTTTGCTACGAACAACTTCTGGGCGACTGAAGCATGTGGGGGCTTTATTGTCATGGCATATAACTTCATGTCGCTGTTCCGTCATGCACTTATCAACTCCGACAAAAAGAAGTTCCTCAAAACTATCCGATACGAGTTAATCTCAACGCCGGCTTATTTGGGCAAAACAAAGGACAAGCATATCCTCTATCTGGCAAGGTCTTTAAAAACAAGGCAGTCTTTCCTGTCCATCTGGGAGAAATTAAAGGACTTCTCATTGCCATACAACACTGGGAAATCCTAATGACCGATTTGGGTTTAAGGAAGAAGTTTGATATGAAGATTTGAGAAGATGGGATGTAGTTCGTTGGAAAATGGCTGGTTGTGTCAATTATTGGTAAAAAATTGTTTTCGGCATGAAAAAAAGTGCTCCAATACTTGACTGATTGGGAAAAATGCAGCATATTTGCACCGCTTTAATGAAAGCATGGAACTGGAGAGATGCCGGAGTGGTCGATCGGGCCGCACTCGAAATGCGGTGAACGGGTAACTGTTCCCAGGGTTCGAATCCCTGTTTCTCCGCAATAAACATTGAAAATCAATGACTTGTAGGATTAGTACCCGATTTTACGCCCAAGGATGTAAAGTCGGGTATTTTTATGTTCTTTAGATTTTAGGGATTAGTCCGAAACTATAATCCGCGCCAACTCCAGAATCTTTTTTTGCGACACGTTTACCAGATATACATACCCGTCTTGTCCCCTTGCCGCCAGGAACGTGCCGGCCAACAGGACAAATTCCGGGAGGATGTTCAGGTAGTAGATTCCGGCAGCTAACGCCTTTCGCTTCCTTTTATTGTTCTTGCGCATAGGGAAAATTTTATGCAGCATCACCAAAACGCGGAAAAATCGGCTAAAAAAGTTTCTATTATTTGTCATTTGAGTATTTCAGTTATCCATTTCACCATTTTCCTAAGGGAAACGTACCTATGGTGAGTTAGGCTTAGTGAGCATAAAAAATGCTTCAGTCGTTTTCTTTGATATTCTTGGATACCCACATCCCGATATCCTGCTTGCTCAATGCCGCTGCCATCAGGTCGGGGAACTTGTCGGGCGTACAGGCAAACGTGGGAACACCCAAACTGGCAAGATACTCGGCATGATGCTTGTCATAGCAAGGTGCCCCGTCATCGTTCAGTGCAGGGAGCACAATCAGCTGCACGCCGCTGGCCACGATGGAGGCGAACCGCTTGCGCATTTCTTTTGCGTCGCCGCCTTCATACAGGTCAGTCACTAGCACCAGAACGGTGTCCTGCGGTCGTGTGATCACACTCTGGCAGTAGGTCAAAGCCCTGGCAATGCCGGTTCCTCCGCCGAGCTGGACACCGAACAGCAGGTCAACCGGATCCTGCAGGTCATCGGTAAGGTCAACGACCGAAGTGTCGAACACCACCATACGCGTACTCACGGACGGCAGGGAGGCCAGTACAGAACCGAAGATGCCGGAATAGACGACAGAGGTTCCCATCGAAACGCTCTGGTCGAGACAGAGAATGATGTCCTTCAGAGCCTTGCATTTTCTGCCATAGCCTATCCTGACTTCCGGAATGACGGTCTTATACTGCGGATGGTAGTTCTTCAGGTTCTTTATGATGGTCGTCTTCCAGTCTATCTCGTTGTAACGGGGATTGCGCCTTCTTGCCGAACGGTTCAAAGCACCGGTGACGGCCTGCTGGGTCGGGGAAGAGAGTTTGCGCAGCAGGTCATCCACGACCTTGCGTACAACCTGACGGGCCATGTCCTTGTTCTTTTCGGGAATGGCCCTGCCGAGTGACATCAGTGTGGCCACCAGATGCACGTCGGGGACAACCGTTGCCAGCATCTCCTTTTCTGTAAGTAGTGAATCGATATGCAGACGCTTGATGGCATCCCTTTGGATGATCTGCACGACGGTCTGCGGGAAAAACTCCCTGATGTCACCAAGCCAGCGGCTTACCTTCGGGGCCGATGAACCGAGTCCACCGCAGCGGTCACTGTCATAGACGGCTTCCAGCGAACTGTCAAGGCGCTGTTCCTCTACCGTAAGCGTTACACCTGTCCCGTCAGCGGCGTTTCCGCCGAGAGCCATGCGCCATCTTTTCAAATATTCTGTTTCCATGTTTCTGTTCCTTTTTTATCCGAATTCCCAAAAGTCTGCCGAGCAGGGGTATCACTTTGGATGCGTCCCCGTCATTGCAGAAATGTTCCTTGGAAGCAATTCCGGTATCGGTTCCGTTCAATTCGAATCCTTTGGCCTTTTCACCTAGCTTGCGGCGCTCTGCCGTGGTGAAATTGCTGAATGTACGTCTGATCACTGGCAGCAGTTCTATGAAATTCGTGTCGCTCAGGCCGCAGAGCCAGCCGTTCACGAGCTGCCACAGGTTGTCGTCCAGCAGCAGTACCGAACCTGATGCACGCAGGAATCCCTCGAACCAGTATGCGATGTCGGAAGGTGCATTGCCCACCGATGAATAGAAACTCAAGGTGTCACGCATCTCTTCACGCGATATCCTGCCCTTGTCGTAGAGTATGCGTGCCGCGTACCCGGAGAGCAGCGGATGCGCTCCCGATGAATTGCGGATCTGCTGCACGAATCCGTACCACATGCCGTTCAGCTCTTCGTCATCAAACGTGGAGACGGCATAGTCGGTAGCCGACAGGTGTTCAAGAAGTTCTCCGGCTGCCTCTTCGTCGATGTTGATGCAGACGAGCAGACCTCCTGCAAGGATACGTGCTATCATGGCCCGGAGCATGTTGCTCACCTTGCTGAAATCCAGATTGCGGACATCGCCGTAACGGACGATGTTCACCAGGTCGGGAACCGCTTCCATCATCTCCACAATGTCTGTGGATGCCGCCGACAGACGGTCAAGACGGATGGTCATTGCCTCAACAAGCTCCGGAAGGTTGGCCGGAATGACCCGGTCAAGAAGTCCCGTCAGTTCAGGGATTCTGGTGATTCCGGTCATGCGGTCGGAGACGTACTTCTGCACGGCTTCCTCCACGGTATTGCCCCAGACTGCCCGTTCTATGATGCAGACAATCTGTTCCGGCCTGTGGTAAAGACTCCATTTTTCCTTGAATGTACCCTTGCCGCCTGCGGTTTCAGGCTTGGCCCAGTCTATGTCAAGCAAGGCCAGGCGGTGGAAGAACAGGCTGCGTTCCAGGTCGGTCTCCTTGCGCAGGTCAAGTGTCATCTCCTTAATTTCTGCAGTGAAAGGGACACGCAGGCGTTTCTGCAGCCGTTCCACGTCAATCAGAAGAGGGACTTTCGGTACCGCTTCCGGGACTTTGCCCAGCCGGTTGCCCACGATGAGCGATTCCCTGACGAGCTGCAGCAGCATGTCGTCCCCGAAGCCCATTACGGTGGTCACCGCCTCGTTGTATTCCTCAAGCGTCGGGGCGGGCAGACCACGCAACGCCGCTGTCGTCTGCGCCAGACGGACTGTCTCGATTACGTGGGCAACCGAGATGTCCATGTCCTTCTTCCTCAGAAGGGCCGCTATACGGCTGACCCACCAGGTGCCGTCATCATCCGGATGATGCCACAGGTAATGGTACCATCCCGGAGAATCTATGCCGGCCCCGTAACCGCTGCGGAAGGTGAGCCTGTCATACGTCCACGGAATCCACGTGCATTCCGCCTTTACCTTCGGGAGCCCTTTCAGCAGCTCGTTGTCGTCTTTCACCTTCGGCATGTTCTCCAGTGCCGGGACATGCCATGCCCCGCAGATTACGACTATGCGTTCGAAAGGCTCCTTCTGGGCCGCCCGTATCATGCGGCGCATCCACGCTTCACGGACAAGGTCCCTGCGGGAGGTATGTTCCGGGAGGGCTTCCCTGAGTGCGGTCACAGCTTCCTTGACGGCCTCGAAGATACCGCTGCCATCCCTGCGCTGTTCTATGTTCGTGTTCCACCACGATTCACCGTCGGGATAGCCGGCAGCTTCTGCCAGCAGGTCAAACGGATCGCCCGGGTGTTCAATGGCTTCATCATTTGTTTCAACAGGCTCGCTGCCATCCTTCTTTTCCGCTTCGAAGGCAAGGGAATGGGCAAGCGGGAGATCGAAGAAGCGTAAAGTGACATTCTTCCGGAGAGCATAGTGCAAAACCTGCCATTCCGGCGAGAAGTCGGCAAACGGATAGAATACGGCATTCTGCGGCGCATCGGGCTGATAGCCGAGCAGGGCTACCGGAGGCTTCATCTGCCCGTCGGTGATGAACGGCATGAGGGCTTCCGCCTCCGCCGGTCCCTCAAGCAGTATGAGGTCGGGGCGGATACGCTCAAGTTCCTGCAGGATGTTCCGGCAGGAGCCCGGCCCGTGATGACGTATTCCCAATAGATGGATGTCTGTCATATTACTTGTCACATACAAAATACGCCAATCAAATCATATCTCTTGAAGCCCTGTAGATGTCTTTCCAGCCGTCACGGTTCTTGACCACCGTTTCCATGTATTCCTGCCATACCACTTTGTCCTGCACAGGGTCTTTCACCACGGCACCAAGGATACCTGAAACGAGGTCCTCCGCATGAATCTGGCCGTCACCGAAATAGCCGGCCATGGCAAGCCCGTTGTTCATCACGGATATGGCTTCGGCCGTACTCAGTGTGCCGCTCGGGCTCTTGAGCTTCGTCTTGCCGTCATTGGTGGCTCCCTGACGCAACTCACGGAAAATGGTGACGACACGGCGGATTTCATCAAGAGCCGGTTTCTCTGCCGGCAGCTGCATCACTTTCTCGAAGCTCTCCACGCGGCGGCGTACAATGTCAACTTCTTCCTCAAGCGTGTCAGGCAATGGGAGGATGACCGTGTTGAAACGGCGTTTCAGCGCACTTGAAAGGTCATTCACACCCTTGTCCCTGTTGTTGGCCGTGGCTATGATGTTGAATCCGCGGATGGCCTGCACCTCCTTGTTCAGCTCGGGGATGGGCAGAGTCTTCTCCGAAAGGATGGTGATGAGTGTATCCTGCACGTCTGAACCGATGCGTGTAAGTTCCTCGATACGGCCGATCTTGCCTTCCTGCATGGCCTTCATCACCGGGGTCTGCACCAGGGCACCCTCACTCGGTCCCTCGGCGAGAAGACGGGCATAGTTCCAACCATAGCGGATGGCCTCTTCTCCCGTTCCGGCGGTACCCTGTACTATCAGCGTCGAATCGCCGGATATGGCTGCCGCCATGTGCTCGCTGACCCAGCTCTTGGCCGTACCGGGAAGACCGTACAGAAGCAGCGCCCGGTCGGTGACAAGGGTGGCCACGGCAATCTCCATCAGGCGGCGGTTGCCTATGTATTTCGGTGAAACCTCGAAACCGTTCTTCAGTGTCCCGCCCATGAGGTAGGTGACAACGGATTGGGGTGACATCTCCCAGTTTTCGGGAATCGGGTTGGTCTCGTTCTTTTTCAGTTCATGAAGTTCCTCTGCAAACTGTTGCTCGGCATGTTGTCTCAGTAAAGTGCTCATATGAATATCAATATTTATTTTTCATTTAACAAAGTGTCTGTTTCAGATTTAAGATCCATGAATTCCAGCATCTTCGAGCAGAACTCGTTCATGGACGGCGAAGCCTCCGCCGAAGAGGCGGCCTTGGCCTCGATCAGGTTCCTTAGATGCGACGGGATATGCATGGCAAGCCGTTCCGCCATGTCTGCGGCATAATACAGGTAATCCTTTTTCAGAATCCATGACAGGACGCGGGAAGAGAATTTCGGGCCCCATGCCTCATAGTTGTTGCCGTACCATGAGTCGGGTATGAATCCGAAATCCTGGAGTGTGTCCGGCCAGCTGATCTCCTCCCGCTGGGAGGGGGTGAGCGTTGCCACGAGTTCCGGCTTGCGCAGATAGGAAGAGTCTTCCTTCAGGGTGTGGAAAGCCCACAGCCTGTCCGAGAAGTTGAGTATCGGTTCTTCCAGAGTCAGGAACTTCCTGAAAGGCGGATGTTTGGCGAATTTTCTCGCCGCCTTTTCCTTGTCGCAGCCATATACCTCGCACCAAAAACTCAGAGGCACCCGTTCGGCGAGTTGCCTCAGGATGAATTCGGAATCGCTCTCTTTTTTGTTGGAGCTTACCTCGGATAGCCCCATGGCCTTCATCTCCTGAGTGTATCCGATTTCATCGTATGACCATCCGGTAAACATATTGTGCCTGATATGTCCCCGCAGGAGTTCGCAGCAGCGTGTCACCATGGCTGAATCGGGAATCATGCACAGAAGTTTCCGTGCCGTTTCCTTGACAATGGAGCTGCGGTCTGATTCCATCACTTCCTGTATGAAAGGCTCGTCGGCCTTGCTGATATTTGTCCGGAGGCATTCAAGCAGTTCGTTGCGCTGGTTAGCCGGTTCGCTTTTCCAATCTTTTTGCAGCAGTTCAAGGGCTTCGGTTGGGTTCTGTTGCCTGAATCGGGCAAGCATCTCTTTGCGCTCACCGTGGGTAGCCGTATTCCAGGAATCGGTGTTGCCGCATTCCTCTCCGGCAAGGCCCATCTGCCTGGTCAGCCATAAGCCTCTGTTCCCGGCAAGACCTTTCAGCAGTCTGCGTTCTTCAAACCGCAGCGGGTTGTTACGATCATAGGCACGCCGGATAAGCGGCTGGAGGTATTCGGGCGAAATGATTTTTCCTGCCCCCTGCACAAGACGGTATGCGTAGGCCAGCATATAGCGTGTGCCGTGGAGTCTGGAAAAGAGTTGGCTCTGGTCTTTGCCGAAATACGGCAGTTCCTCTTCCGGGGCTGTTCCCACGGGGACAATGCCTTCCGCTTCGGCTGGTTCCCATCCGGCACGCCTGTAGGCGAAGACGGATGCGGCTGTCATGTACAGGAACGATTCCGTGTCTTCAGCTTTCTCGCGGATCCTGTCTACCAGAGTCTGAAGGGACTCAGGAAAGGCTTCGGGAGCGAATTCACGGTTGGCTGTTCCGAGCAGTGCAGCCTGTATGATAGGTTCAGTTACGTTCATCTCTCCAAGTATGATATTCTTTGTTGTACCAGATGGATTTCAGTTCCCATATATCCCCGTTTATAATGACCAGCGACGCGAACGGATTGCCGCCGGTAATGGCTAGGATGTCGATGAAGGTTTCCTCGGGCATCGCCACACGGACGGCATTGCCCGCGTAGTCCAGCAGCGTGTAGTCTTTCCCGTTGCGGGCAATCGTCACACCATCTACAAGCAGGGGGATGTACTCAGCAAAAGGATTCGTCAGCATGGCCGTGCGGTACACCGCGGCAGCCTGCTTCAAATCCGGGCTGCATGTTGGCACAAAGCTTTCTTCTGCGAGTACGGATTCCCTGAACAATGCACGCCGGCATGTACCCGTGCCGTTGTAAAAGCATAGTGTCCCTTTATAGACACTTCCCGGAATCCAGTTCTCGGTGGAAAAGGTACCGGCAACGGCGAAACTCAGGTATTTGGCGAAAAGCCCGCTTTCCTTTCCGTAAAACCAGTAGATGTCGGTATTGACATCGTTGACTTTACGAGACTGTTTATGAAGCACGAGCCAGCTGTCTGCCACCGGCTCTCCGGCAAGGACGTGCTCTTTGGACTGGGGATATCCGATCTGCGTGCGTATCTCGTCCTTCCATTCTTCGGGAAGGCTGTCCATGTTCCTGTAGCTCTGCATGAGCAGGTACAGCCTGCTCATGCTTTCCGTCAGGTCGGATTTCCAGCTTTCCGAGTCGAAGTCTATATCCTCCATGGCTCTCAGTTTTCCCGCAAGTCCCGGTGCCTGGGCATCAACCATCCTTCGGGACATGTTGTCAAATAGGGTATAGGCACGTTCCGGAACACTCAGGAATCCGTTGCGCACCAGGTCTTTCATCCATACCTCAAGGTCGGATATCCCTCCTAATACCTTTTGGTGCCGTTTCTCCTGTCTTTTGGCTTGAGCCGCTTCATCTACCGGGGCTTCGTTTTGAGCTTTCTGCTCCTTCTTTTCGGCTTTCTCCGTTCTTTTGGCAAGCCACGCTGTCACCCATTCCGGTTCTTCCGTCTGCTTGAACTGCCCCTGCTGACGGGTGTATAGCAACAGCAGGCCAAGCCCGTGCTTGCACGGGAACTTGCGGCTCGGGCAGGAACACTTGAACGCAATGTCATTCAAGTCAATCACCGTCTGGTAGGGATTTTTTCCGCTTCCCTGGCAATGCCCCCAG
Source organism: Bacteroidales bacterium SW299 (assembly GCA_019550975.1). GTDB lineage: Bacteria > Bacteroidota > Bacteroidia > Bacteroidales > Bacteroidaceae > Phocaeicola > Phocaeicola excrementipullorum. The sequence goes on from SDWH01000039.1 coordinate 11,926, forward strand.
ACCGCACGTTCGTTGCATTCCCTGAGCACCCATTTGCTTAAGGTCGCAAGTCCCTTGCCTGCCTTTACCGACGAGTCGTCGGGAGCGAGCTGCAATATCTGTTCTTCTGTCAAGTTCAATGGCATAAGCTGCAAGTTTTTCAGTCATTGGTAAATTATTTCCGTTTCTCGGATGCATATTCTCTCCAAGACGAGTTCCACACAATTTGTATATCTCGTTTCTTTCTGTTTTTAGAACCATGTTTTAGCTCTTTCTTGTTCTTGCCAGAATGTTATATTTGTAATTAAAGTCATAATCGGTGATGCCTTGAGAATTTGTCTGAGCAAAAAGACCGCCCCCTATGTAGGGCTGAACACTGACAATCAGTTTCTTCTTGTAAGGCACAATGTCATAACCTGCCTTTAATATGATTCCCAACGGGGTATCCATATCTGGAACAGGCAAGCCATAAACTTGGTAGCCGAACTCCCAATAGTTTTTTGTTGCATTTTGTGCATGACACTCTAGCCACAGAATGAGGGTGACAAGCAATGCGAATGTATTTTTCATGATTTAATGTTTAAGGTAATCCTGTTTCTAAAAACAAAAGTTTTCTCCTAATTGTTTCTTAGAACCTGTTTAAATTTTCCGATAAAGTAATATTCTATTATCAGGTTCTTTTGCACTTGTTTCCACAACTGTGGAAAATCTTCCAGATAATGGATGCGACTTTTGGGGATTTCTCCTGTATGGGTGTTTCCGTCCGGTCAGCTCTTGGCTATGTCCGTTCCATTTGTGTCACGTAAGTTTACATATCCGTTTTAAGGGCAGACCTTGCAATCGTGTGTAATGCGATTCTCCTCTTCTTGAATTGTATAGATGACAGAATAAAAAAATACGGAACTTATTTCTGAGTTCCGTATTTTC
>SDWH01000004.1 GCA_019550975.1 Bacteroidales bacterium SW299
TATTTAGATGAGAACACAAGACACTGTCCAAAATTTTGTACAAATGAAAATAGAATTCAGTTATAAGTTCTTCTCTTACATCTGGATTCTATTTTCAACTTAATTTAAACCATCAGTTCTGAAAAAGCATATCATTTTTCATCTTTCATAAGTAATAAAAAATAGTATTCACAAATCTGATTTTTCTTCTACATGTTAATTTGTGGCATTTAACACAAAATATTTTAACATCCATTTAGAACACATTAATTGCGATATAATTCAATTGACATTTTATTTATTGTTATTTTTAATTTTGCGGAAGCGGTTCACAAAATGTTTTATTAACGACACGATCCCTCATAAGTTTCATATCAGTAAAACTCCTTGACACGTTTTGAATAATGTCCAAATAATTATCGGAACCATCTTCTTTTTGGTAATAATAAGGTTTTATTGATACACAATTTTTATGTTCAAACAAAGTGTTAAGTAAAGTCCGATCTGAGTTTCCACAAGAATGTCCCATAACTAATATTTGAAATGGAGAAGATTCTATAAATGATAACATTTTACGATATTTATTAGATTCCAAGTACTTTATAGATTTAATATTTTGTAAGCACTTATTATCATTCAATTTTACAATTTCATTATAATGATCTTCCAATTCATCACCATAACCAAATATGACACTTTCAGTGCTATCAAGAGCACCATGAATCTGATTGTGACAGAAACCCATATTAGAAGTTAAATAAAATTTAGATGTTGGAGTATAATTAAAGTCCAACAACATTATATTGTCTGGTAATAATATTTCTTTAGGGTACTGACCTCTTAAAATAAATTCCAGGATTTCCCCATTAAAAGAATCTTCAGAGAACTTATTGCAAAATTCAATATTATCCTTGATTAATAAATCATTTTTCAGGAGATTGTATTGTGAAAAACGATATCCCCACTCCTTCTCTCCATTATTAATCCACGATTTAAAATGATCAACAAGATGTATCATTCCTTTTATAGAAATATCATCAGGATTAAAAGGTGCATATATTATTTCTTTTATTTTATAATTGATTATTGCCTCATCTATGTTTAAACTACTAAGATATTCTATAAGTTTTATTTTTAAGAAATTCATCTGTCTATTCAACTCAGAACAAGTACATTCATTGTTTTCTGGATATAAAGCACATGATTTTAATATCTCATAATATTCAACTTCAATATCTACCCATCCCTTAGACTCAATAGATTTACATATACGCTGAAAAAGAATACTATGACAATGAAACTCACAAACCTGTTCATCATTACAAACCAAATCTACGATATCTCGCAGAGAGAGAGATTTCGTAATAATTTGATAATGCCATGCCCAAACTAAATACCAACCAGCAAGTCCTACTTCATCCTTAAGTCTAAAAGAACAAAGGCCATCCTCTTCTTCTTTTTTCGAACTGCTAAGTAAACGAAGTCCCCATTGTTCCCAATACCAATTTATAAAATCCTCGTATTTGGTAGAAAGCCCATGGGCTAAATCAAAACCATTTCCTATAAGTATAATCCTATTCATTATATTCCTTGTAATAGCTTTTATAAGACATCCAAAAACATGGGCAAAATATATACCACCCTATTATTTTTCTAATTTAAATTGGGCCTCTTTCTCTTTAATAAGCAATAAAGATATATCAAACAAGACCTTTATAGTATTATTCAATTCAAGAGAAAAATCTTTAATCGAAGTGGTCATCTTATCAACATCATCATAGTATGAAATAATTTTTCTATCTAATCGTTCCAGTTCAATGTTTACTTCCTGAATCTCTTGCTGAAGTGACTTTCTTCTTTCTACGTCTGGCGTTTGTTTACTTAAATCCAATAAGATATTTTTTCGATGCATATTATTCTCTTTTATTTGAATATCATATCTATTTTGATTAATACGTTCTATAAAAGAGAGTTCTTGATCTAATAAATCAGATAGTCCCATACGTGCTTTAATCCAGCATTCTTCATAAGCCTTTTCTAAATTTGTTTTCTGGCGTTGTACATCTACTTCAAATACATATCTATATTGTAAATCTATTGTATAAATTCGACCTTTCATTTGACATATAGCCGATTTGGATAATGATAAATTCTGATGATCAATACCAACAGTAATTCCCATAACATCTACTATATTAAGTAAAGTCAAATTATTTTTTAGACAGTTATTATACTCATCCAACTTTTTAATATTTTGTTGACGAATTAACAGCTTTTCCTGTTGCAGAATAGCTTTCTCATTATTTCTATTACTATAAATAATAGCAAGATAACCTACTACAACAGCAAAAATTCCACTACTATAACTTCCCCCAAAATTTAACCACGAGTCATTTGAAAGATTTGTTTTGATAATATTACCATATGTCAACAACATATTAATAATAAATGCAATAGTAATTCCACTAACTATGATTCCCCAAACAGCATATAAATCTTTTTTTTCATCAATCCATATTTATTACAACGATTCACTAACTTTTTTAATCGCCTTATAAATCTCACTATAAGAATCTCTGCCTTTATATTTTTCGGCTAGTTCACATGCCCTATCCATTTTTGAATCAGCAAGCATTTCTTTAACCCATTTATCCTTCTCAAGGTATTTTCGAGTTTTATCGTATGTTGGCAGATATTGCTTTAATGCTCTTTCTGTAGCTGCTGAATCTTGAAAATGTCGACACGTATCTTCAAAATGTAGTAAAAACCAATATTCTATTGACTGTAAGCTATCACAGAGAATCACATTGGGATTATTTTCATATTTCTTTTTGAGCGACACCATTTTTTTATTTTCCGCATCAGAACGCCTGCTAACATCTGCATCAAAAACACATATTACAAAGACATCTTCATCTAGAAGTTCCTTTATCTTCTTATCTATTTTCTCAATACTATTGTTTTCAAATAAACGAGGAGAAATAGAATATCTATAACCAAGTATTTTTTTCAAATGACTGAAATAGAATAATTCAGTCAAACCCTCACCAACGATATGAATAACCTGTCTGGTCGCTGTATTTTTTCTTGCTTTTCTCATAAAAGTACATGATTATAGATTAGGAACTGCACCGAATTTACCAAATTTATATGCCTTTTGGAGAGAACTAATCCTATTCAACCCTTTGAAATCTGTTAGAGGATACAGCACACTTGATCCGTCCGGATTCTTTTCAGTAAACCAAACATTATCTTTCCTAAGCAAATCTTCTTCTCCTAATAGTCCATCATAATGTGTAGTGAGCAACAACTGGGCTTGCTCTGATTCTTTTAGAAAACGTTCAATGATGTATTCTATCAATTTCGGATGAAGAGAGGATTCAATCTCGTCAACTGCAAGAAAAGCATCTCTTTCAAGAATCTTTTGCACTTGAGCGGCCAAGCCAAACGTACGGATAGTACCGTCCGATTCAAACAGTTCCGGGAACTCATAATAATCATTGTTACCATCATCAGATGAAACTTTATGCTGATACATAGTATAATTAATCAAACCCTTATGTGTTTCCTGTTCTTTGGAAGTAATATTTGAAATATTGAAATCAGCTTCCTGTAGATATCTCAAAATATAATCTTTTGCAGACTCATTCTTGATTGATTCTTCGGCATAACGACTTAAAGATGATGCAGGCACAATTGCTGGCATAACCTGATTGATTAGATACTGAAGAACTGCCTCTAATTCTACAATATGTGTATTTACCTGCATATAAGCAGCAAAAACTGACATGTTATGCAAACACTTCAATGTTATTTCCTCTTTGACAGATTGCGACATTTTGACCTTCTGTCCAAATTTAATAACTGATACGTTATTCTCTGTATTTCTTTCAAATATAGTAGCAGGCTGTTGACTTGGATAATAGATCAGACTTTCCTTTGCTACGTGCCACCTGTCTAAAGCTACAGAATAGACATAACGAACTGCTTTTTCCTCATTCTTCAAGTAGAATGAAATCGAATATTCAGATAACTGCCTCGAACTTGTTTTATTCAGGAGAAACGGGACTATTTGAATTTGTTCTGCCTTATTAAGTGGGGTATAAGTAATGAATGACTTGATAAAATCACAAACTTTAATAATATTAGTCTTACCCGAAGCATTTGCTCCATAAATGACAGCCACTTTCAATAGTCTCACACCCCCCCCCAATTCGACAACATGATATGACTCCATATCCTTACTTCTATCAGCTTCAAAACTTAATATAGCCTCGTCTCTGAATGAGAACATATTCTTAAATCTAATTTCTGCTATCATATAATCTGTTTTTCCACAAATATATAACTAAATATCTATATTTGCAAATTAGATTTCAATATTTACATCATTCATGCAAAAATCAAAAACTGATACTCTTTTATCAATTTATTGCGCCCGTAGTCAATATAATCATTAAATCAAAACATCAGTCCATCCATTAATATAAAAAATCGATACAAATCAACATCAGTCTTCATATTATCTTACTTCACAAAGATTTAAATACAACCCCAAAATACTTATTCTATTTGCATGATATTGCACGCCATTGATAAAAATGGCATATCACTAAAAAAAGGATAAAAAACACCTCGTTCTTGTAACTTATTTGCTGGAAAACTTTGAAATTCAACAAAATACAATTATCTTTGTCTTACAAAAAGAATATGACAATATATAACTCGTTAATAATCAATGAGTTACAATGACTAAAAATGACAAAAAATTAGACTTCTGTACCTTTTAGAGCTCCAAATATTTGATAATCAAAAACTTGCAATTATTGCATCGAAATTTATGCGTAATTTGAGAATCCCTCAAGTTCTTACGTTGATCCATTATCGTATATAGTCACCTAAGCAATAAGGAGGGAAATCATTGCTGAAATCCCTCCCTGCCTAAGAGCGGCAAGCGGGACTCGAACCCGTGACCCTCAGCTTGGGAAGCTGATGCTCTACCAACTGAGCTACTGCCGCATTTTTTGGTAGTGCAAATGTAAGCCTAATTTTAGAAATAAACAATTTTTAGTCTTAAAAAAATCGAGCAGGCAAAGAAAATCCTATTTTTGGAGAAGGAAATCCCATTTCCTCAAAAAAAAGAAACGCTTAAAACTATATTCTATGCTAAAGGAAAACAATCAGGACAGAAAATGGACTATACTTGAAAGTGAATATCTGATCAAACGGCCGTGGCTGACTGCACGGAAAGATCACGTACTGCTGCCTACGGGAGTGGAAAACAAAGAATACTATATACTGGAATACCCAGACTGGGTGAATGTAATCGCAATAACAAAAGACGGGCGTTTCCTCATGGAACGGCAGTACCGCCATGGCATTCAACTGACCTGCTATGAAATCTGTGCGGGAGTATGTGAAGCCAACGAAACTCCTTTAGAATCCATTAAGCGTGAATTGCACGAAGAAACGGGATATGGCGGAGGAAACTGGACCTTCTGGATGAGCATTTCAGCAAATACCAGCACGACAAGTAACATCTGCCATTGCTTTCTGGCTACAGAAGTGGAACCTGTCGGCGACCGGCATCCGGAAGCGACAGAAGACATCAGCATCGAACTGCTGACTTTGGGGGAAGTAAGGACACTCCTGCTGACAGACCAGATCAAACAGTCACTGATGGCAGCCCCCCTGTGGAAATACTTTGCAGTCAACAAACTCCTCTGACAAGAAGCACTCGACTCATCACCACCAGTCTGTTATTCCCGACTGCCCCCAGCAGCAATGAGCAGTAACCGCTATGGTATTCTTGTATCTGCAGACAAAAGAGGAAGGAGCGTTCTGCCCCTTCAAGTTAGCCATCGCAATCACCCGCAGGTGAGGATCCTGCTGCAGCGCCACATCAAAATAACGGTATTCGTAACCCTTGAGAGAATGGCCGTCCACATCAGCTTTCCGGTATCCGGCATAAAGCCGCTGTTCCCTTACAGCCGCCTCAAAGGGAAGCAGTCCTGCCATCTGATAGGCAGTACCTCCCGGTCGGGCGGTCAGGGTGCGCGACAGCAACGCAATGCCTCCACCTTCTGCAAGGATCTTGCCCCCATCCTCGCCGAACTCGCGCAACTGCTGAAGCTGACGTTTCCAGCGGTGAAGCTGGCGGGCGAACAGTTCGGGAAAGCCTCCGGGCAGATAAATCAGGTCCGCTTCCGGGATATCGTTTCCATAAACAGGGCTGAAGAAGCTTACGCTGCCCACCTCTTTAAGATAGCTCAGATTCTCCTGGTAGATAAAATGAAAAGCCGGGTCAGAGGCAACAGCTATGCGCCATTTCCTTTCGAGCGTCTGAGGCCTCGGCTCCATTTCAGAAGTGTAAGGCAAGCTATAGGCACAGGGAAATATGCGTGTCGTCAGATTCAGAAGCTTGTCAAGATCAAGTGTATCCCTCATCAGGTCCGCAGCCTTCTGTATCTGCCCGTCGAGTTCCGCCTTCACAGCCGAAGTCAAGGTAGAATATTTGGCAGGCATCCGCAAAGACTCGTCATACGGAAGATACCCCAGACATTCCATCCCCGCATCAGCGCACACTTCGCGCAAGAAGCCGTACTGAGCAGGCGAAAACACATGGTAGAAGATTACGCCCGCTATACGGACATTCTGTCTGAAACGCTTGAAGCCGAACAACATAGGAGCCAGCGAATAAGTCGATGACCGGGCGTTTGCCAGCAAAATTACGGGCACAGAAAGAGCCTGCGCAATATCAGCTCCACTCCCCTGCCACTTGCGGAAACCGTCAAACAGTCCTGCCGAGTTGTCAACGACACAGACATCGGCCTGTTCTCCGTACGTGTTATACAAATACTGGATATGTCCGTGTGAAGCATACCATGCATCCAGATTAACGGAAGCACAACCGGTCGCCACTTCATGGGCCGCCTTATCTGCCAGATCCGGGCCGCAGCTGAACGGCTGCACTTTCATCCCCTGCCGTCGGAGTGCGCGCATAAGTCCCAGCGACAGCAAACTTTTGCCGCCGTCGGAAACCAATGGACTCAAAAGAAACTGCGATTTCATGAACCTTTTCTATGCTTTAACGGCCTGACTTTCTGCTTCACCCTCAGAATCAGGACAAGCCTTCGATTTCTCCGTTCACGATATCAATATGCAAAGCCTGAGGTTCTTTGGGAAGACCCGGCATACGCATGATTTCACCTGCAACGATAACCAGCATCTCGGCACCCGCATTGATCACAATGTCACGCACGCCGAAATTGAAATCCTTTGCCACACCGTAAAGTTTCGGGTCGTTCGAGAACGAATACTGTGTTTTGGCTATGCAGATCGGGAAGCGGGTATACCCCAGTTCCTTGATCATGCGCAGCTTCTTCTGTGCGGCAGGAGCAAAGAGAACTTGCTTTGCACCATAAAGCCGGGATGCCACCTTCTCAACCTTTTCTTCCACAGAATCATCCTCATTATAAGTATATTCCAGAGGCTTCGACGGATTGTTCTCAATTGTATCCACCACCAGGTTTGCCAGCTCAACCGCACCTTCACCGCCTTCAAGGAAAGCATTGTTGACGGCAAAGCCCACGCCCATTTCCTCGCAATGGCGGCGGACAAAATCCAGTTCCTCGTCCGTATCGTTTGCATAGCGGTTGAATGCGACAACCACCGTCTGGCCAAAAGAGCGCAGGTTCTCAATGTGCTTGTCAAGATTTCTGACTCCCTGCTTCAAGCCATCCATATTCGGTTCCTTGATTTTGTCAACCTCTACTCCGCCATGCATCTTCAGTCCTTGAGCTGTAGCCACAATCACCGTCAGTTTAGGCTGAAGTCCCGCCTTGCGGCATTTGATGTTGTAAAACTTCTCGGCACCCAGATCCGCGCCGAAGCCCGCTTCTGTCACGGCATAATCGCCGAATGTCATGGCCAGCTTTGTGGCAAGAACGGAGTTGCAGCCATGTGCAATGTTCGCAAACGGACCTCCGTGCACGAAAGCCGGAGTATGTTCCGTTGTCTGCACCAGATTGGGCGAAAGAGCGTCCTTCAGCAACACGGTGATAGCGCCGGCAACGCCCAGATCTTTCACCGTGAACGGCTTGTTGTCAACGGTAAATCCCAAAAGAATATTCTCGATGCGGCGGCGCAGGTCGTTTTCATCCTTGGCAAGACACAAGATAGCCATTATCTCCGATGCAGGAGTAATGTCGAAGCTCGACTCGCGCGTGATGCCGTTCGACTTGCCTCCCAGTCCTGTAACGATGTATCGCAGGCCGCGGTCGTTCACATCAAGCACACGGTTCCACAGCACATCCTTCAGCGCAAAGCCATTGTCCTTGTTCTGATACATGTAATTGTCAAGCAATGCAGCAATCATGTTGTGAGCAGATGTTATCGCATGAAAATCTCCCGTAAAGTGTAGGTTGATCTTATCCATCGGAAGCACCTGCGCATATCCTCCGCCGGCAGCTCCGCCCTTCATGCCGAAGCACGGACCGAGCGACGGTTCACGAAGCGCACATACAGCTTTCTTTCCGATCTTGTTCAACCCCAGAGCCAGGCCGATAGATACGGTCGTCTTTCCGATACCGGCTTTTGTGGGCGTAATTGCAGTAACAAGTATCAGGTTGCTGTTTTTCACCCTTTCCTCATCGATCAACGTTTCAGGAACCTTTGCTATATAACGTCCGTAATTTGATATTTCATCTACCGGGATTCCATACTCCCTCGCTATCTGCTTGATTTTCACAAGTTCAATGCTACGAGCTATTTCTATGTCTGATTTCATTCGCTAATCTTTTTTATTTTGACGGGCAAAGATAATACAAAAAAGTGAGATACTCAGCAGATTACGGAAGGATGATTGAAAATAAACGGCCGTCTGAAAGTTCCGGCAATATCACGCTACCATCTCCGTAAAAATAAAAAACATCCTCAAAAGCCAGTCCTAGAGAACAGCTTACACCTTCATCTGCTTCTCAAATCTAAAATATTCATTATGAAAAGGCTCAGGCTGTTGTTTAACCGCAGGGTCTGCGTGATGTCTGCAAAAGAACTCAACAATGCGGAATCCGCACTTGTTCACATAAAAATGGATGTTGCGCTTTTCAAAGTAGGGCGTAAAAAGTTCCCAAACGACTGTTTCCGGATACATTTCCTCTATCATCTTCCACACACGTCCGCCCAGCCCTTGGTTATGAAAGCCGGGATAAAAATAAAACAAGTCCATGCGATTGCGGAAGCTCTCGGGGTCTATGTGCAATGCAACGCCTCCCGCTCTTCTGCCGTCCACGTAAATGGCGTAAACGGCAGACTTCGGGTCACGAAGCATTCCATCGATGTCATCATCCTCGAAAAAGTTCCCGTCGCGGGACAGACCGAAGTGCTCGGCGATTGCTATGGAAAACACCTCCTTAACTTCATTCCGGAAATCATGAAAATCCGGTTCTGCCAATGCTTGAAAAAATATACTCGTCATTTCTTTCATTTTAAGAGTTCGCCGTACATTTGTACGATAAGCTCTAAGTTACCAATATGCTATATCCGGCTGTAAAGTTAGCGCAATGCGGAAACTACTCCAAACGCTTTCTGCACGAAACAGAAAAAATCAGGTCCGAAATGTACCGGCATCCGTCTGAAACGATTGCGCCCGTCGCCTTTAGCCATCAGATTTTCGCGCTTCGCCCTCCATTTATGCGGCTTCACGCAACAGACATTTGACGGGGACGGCAAAAACGCTTATCTTGCAGATAAAAAAAGATGAGCGGAATAAAATATGACAACATACAGAACAGGCTGCCGCTGACTGGCATCGTATTCTTCCTTGCCTATTTCCTGTCCATGCTGACAGACCGGAACTATGCAGCACTGCTTCTGGGCGGCAGACTGTCTTTGGCAAGCTATGTCGCTGACATTGCCGGTACATTGCTGACAAGCTTCGTATTTGTGGAACTCTCCATTTTCTACAGCAGATGGCTGTTCCGGTATATCTCCTTTACAGGCAAGCCCTATTGCGGACTGTTCGTCAAAGCCCTACTTCTGCTTCTGATGAACAACCTGATGGCCTGGTTCTTTTCAACGCTGGGAATAATTTTGTGCGAAGAAAGCCATTCATTTTTCTACCAAGGACTATACACTATCAGTGTCATTGCCACCTTCATATCATACCTCTACACCGGCGCGCATTACATGGAATCGGTCATACAGGCGGAACAGCAGAGAAAAGAACTTGAAATAAGGCTGCTGAAAGAAAAAGAACACGCGGCACAAATGCAGCTGGAGGTTTTGAAGTCACAGATAGACCCGCACTTCATGTTCAACAACTTCAGCATCCTTTCCGAACTGATCATGGAAAATCCGATGGCTGCCGACAAGTTTCTTGAACACCTGTCGAATGTCTATCGCTATGTCGTCCAGAATCTGAAACGGAATACCGTGAGCATTCAAGAAGAGATCACCTTTCTCCGGTCGTATATCTATCTGATAAAGATGAGATATGAAGATGCCGTCTGCATTGCGTTAGATGAAACGCTAAGCCGGTCGGAAGGGCTGATTCCTCCTGTATGTCTGCAACTGCTGGTGGAGAATGCCATCAAACACAACCGGCTATCGGCTGTCCAGCCTCTGAAAATATACATTTACCGCGAGAAGAACTATATCGCAGTGGAGAACGACTTACGCCCTATCGCATCCGAATTTGCATCAACCGGAATAGGACTGCAAAATATCGTGGGACGCTATTTCCTGCTATGCGAAGAAAAGCCGCTCATAGAAAAACAAGAAAACATTTACTGTGTCAAACTTCCCATCATACACGAAACGCCATGAACATATTGATTATAGAAGATGAAAAAAGGAATTTCAACCGCCTGAGAAGACTGCTGGAAAGACTGGATACAACCTGCTGCATAGAAGGGCCGCTGGCAAGCATTGCAGAGTCCGTAGAATGGCTGCACACCCACCCTGCACCGGATCTGATACTGACAGACATCCGCCTGTCCGACGGACTGAGCTTCGATGCCTTGCGCCAGACAGACACAGCTTCCCCCGTCATTTTCACCACGGCATACGACGAATATGCAATACAGGCTTTCAAGTTCAACAGCTTTGACTACCTGCTGAAGCCTGTCAGGAGTGATGAACTGGCTGCTGCCATCAATAAAGTGCGCCGCCAATGCGCCGCACCGTCTGCCAGCGGAGAAGAGCTGCGCCAACTGCTGGAATATATGCGGAGAAGCAACTATCGCTACCGTGAACGTTTTTTGCTGCCATACCGCGACGGCTATGTGTCGGTGCAGGTGAAAGATATCAGTCACATTGCGCTGGACGGACGCGCCACACGCCTGTACATGAAAAACGGCACGGCAGAAAGCGTGCCGTACTCATTGGACGAACTGGAAAACCAGCTCAATCCCGATGAGTTCTTCCGCGTCAACCGCCAGTATCTCATCCGTATAGACAGCATACTGAGCGTAAACAACTGGTTCAATTCCCGGTTGAAAGTGCATCTGAAAAAGTATCCCGGCGAAGAAATTGTTGTAAGCCGCGAACGGGCAACGGCCCTGAAGGAGTGGCTGGACAGGTAAAGCATGACAAAAAGAGTCCGCTCCCGGCAAAAGAGAAAATGACTGTCAGCCCAAGCAGGATATTCTGCGCCTCAAGAATACTTTTTGCCGCTTCAAGCCTCCCGGTCTTGCAAAAGGAAGCATCCAGCCTTTCCTTTGCAAAAAAACAGAACGGTACCGGCAAAAAGGCCAGCCGCACAGAACAAAATCAAAGCAACCATTAATACATCTTACAGAATGAACAGAAAAACGACGTATGTTTTCACCGTTGCATGTGTGATGCTCCTCGCTTCCTGCAAAGACAAGAAAAAAGCCGAAACGTACACGGCATATAGAGTGGCCACTCTTTCGCCTACATCTGTCGAAATCGAAGAGTCTTATTCCGCTTCCATACAGGGAAGACAGGACATCGACATCTATCCGCAAGTGCCGGGCACAATCACCCGGCTCTGCGTAAAAGAAGGACAGCAGGTGCGGAAAGGACAAGTGCTGTTCGTCATCGACCAAGTGCCTTACCGCGCAACATGGAACAAAGCCGTGGCAGATGTACATGCGGCCGAAGCACAAGCCAGAACCGCCCGGCTGGAATATCGGAGCAAACAGGTGCTGTTCGACAAGCAAGTGATATCGGAATACGAACTGACTACCGCAAAAAATGCGCTGGACGCAGCCGAAGCTATGCTTGAGCAGATGAAGGCACTGGAACAGAGCGCACGCAACAACCTGTCGTACACTGAAGTGAAAAGCCCGTCGGACGGCATGGTGGGCACATTGCCCTACCGCACAGGCGCACTCGTCAGCTCGTCCATCCCTCAGCCGCTGACTACCGTTTCAGACAACAGCGAAACGTATGTCTATTTCTCGCTCACCGAAAACCGCCTGCGCTCCATGCTTCGCCGATACGGCTCTTTAGACAAAACGATAAACGAGATGCCCGCCATCGGCCTGCAACTCAACGACGGCACACTGTATCCGGAAAAGGGACGCATCAGAAGCATCAGCGGCATCATCAACAAGCAGACAGGGACCGTGTCTGTATGCGGCGTTTTTCCCAATACCGGCAAACTGCTGCTGAGCGGCGGAATCGGCAATGTCATCATTCCGCACAAAGAAGAGGAGGTCATCGTCATACCCCAGACAGCCACAACCGAATTGCAGGACAAGATTCTGGTTTACAAAGTGTCGGAAAGCGGACATAAAGAAAAAACGATTTCGTCCGTAGAACTGACCGTAGAGAAACTGAACGACGGCAAACTCTACATTGTCCGTTCAGGACTTTCGGCTGGAGATGTAATTGTAACCGAAGGCGCGGGACTGCTGCGCGACGGGATGAAGATAAACATAAAAGAAGAATGACTTTCGGAAAATTAAACATATGAATCTCAGATATTTCATAGACCGGCCGGTGCTCTCAGCCGTCCTTTCTGCAGCAATTGTGCTGATGGGAGTCATCTCCATCTTCAACCTCCCCGTAGAACAGTACCCCGACATCGCACCGCCCACCATCCAAGTATACACCAACTACCCCGGAGCCAACGCAGAAACGGTGCAGAAAGCGGTCATCATTCCGCTGGAGGAGTCCATCAACGGCGTAGAAGACATGACCTACATCACGTCTACCGCCTCCAACAACGGCGATGCCACGATAAACATCTACTTCAAGCAAGGAAGCAGCCCCGACATGGCTGCCGTGAACGTGCAGAACCGAGTTGCCACTGCACAGAGCCTGCTGCCAGCCGAAGTGACCAAGATAGGCGTGACCACCATGAAGCAGCAGAACGCCGAACTGAAAACCTTCGCCCTGTATTCACGCGACGGCAAATACGACCTCCAGTTTCTGAACAACTACATGAAGATCAACGTAGAGCCGCGCATCAAGCGCATTGGCGGCGTAGGCAACATGATGCTGTTCGGAAGCAACTATGCCATGCGAATCTGGATGAAGCCGGACAAGATGGCGCAATACAAGCTCATCCCCTCCGATATCACCGCGGTGCTGGAGAAGCAGAATATCGAAGCCGCCACCGGCGCTTTCGGCGAAAACCATGACAACGCCTACCAGTATACGATGAAATACAGGGGACGCTATTCCACACCCGAAGAATTCAGCGAACTGGTCATCCGCTCCCTGCCAAACGGAGAGGTGCTCCGCCTGAAAGAAGTGGCAGACATACGGCTGGGCGACGAAGCCTACAACTATTCGACCGGAATGAACGGAAAGCCTGCGGCTTTGGCCATGGTTTACCAGAAAGCCGGAACAAACGCTTCGGAAACCATCAACGAGATAGACGCGGTACTGGCAGAAATCGGCAAAGACTTGCCGCAGGGGATGGAGTTTGTCACGCTGAGCGATACGAACCTTTTTCTGAAAGCCTCGGTCAAGGTGGTACTGAAAACCCTGTTCGAGGCAATCCTGCTGGTGATAATGGTGGTCTACATATTCCTTCAAGACATCCGCTCCACACTTATCCCCACCATCGGAGTCGCGGTTTCCATTGTCGGCACGTTCGCCTTCATGTCGGCCGCCGGATTCTCCGTCAATCTGCTGACCTTGTTCGCACTGGTCCTTGCCATCGGCACGGTGGTAGACGATGCCATCATCGTAGTGGAAGCTGTGCAGGCCCGGTTCGATGCAGGCTATCATTCTTCCTATATGGCAGCCAACGATGCCATGCGCGGCGTATCGTCGGCTATCCTCACGTCAACGCTGATATTCATGGCCGTTTTCATTCCCGTTTCTCTGATGGGAGGGACATCCGGAGAATTTTACAAGCAATTCGGAATCACGATGGCGGTAGCTGTCGGCATTTCGGCCGTCAATGCCTTCACGCTTTCACCGGCACTCTGCGCGCTGATGCTCCGTCCGTATAAGGACGAAAAAGGAAATACAAAGACTAACTTTGCCGCACGGTTCCGCAAAGCATTCAATACGTCGTTCGAGGTTCTGACCGAACGGTACATGCGCTCTGTACTCTTCTTCGTCAAGCGGAAATGGCTGATGTGGAGCACGATCTTCGCCTCCATCCTGCTGCTTGCATTTCTGATGCGGACCACAAAGACAGGGCTGATTCCCGATGAAGACACAGGCACTGTGATGATAAGCATGAATGCCAAGCCGGGCACATCCATGAGAGAAAGCCAGCGCATCATGGAGGAGGTAAACAGCCATCTGTCACAAATTCCGGGCATAAGCTATCATGCCAACGTAGCGGGGTATTCTTTCAACGGAGCCGGTCCGTCAATGGGCATGTGGTTTATCTCGCTCAGACATTGGAACGAAAGGAAAGAAGAAGGACAGTCGGCACGCGAAATCATTGACCAGATCTATGCGTTCGCTCCCCAGGTGCCTGACGCATCACTCTTTGCCATGACCCCGCCCATGATTCCGGGCTACGGCATGGGAAGCGGATTTGAACTTTACCCGCAAGACAAGCTGTCGGGCAGCCTGGACAACTTCAAACAGGTGGCAGACCGGTTCGTTGCGGCCTTGAACCAACGGCCGGAAATTGAAATGGCCTATTCTTCTTTTGAAACAAACTATCCGCAATATTGGGTAGACATCGATGCCGCCAAATGCGAACGGGCCGGCATTTCGACCAATGAAATTCTGGAAACTTTGTCGGGATATTATGGCGGAAGCTATGTGTCTAACTTCAACCGCTTCTCAAAGGTGTACAGGGTGCAGATACAGGCAGCGCCAAACTACCGCGTCACTCCCGAATCGCTGAACCATATCTATGTCCGTGCAGGGAACGAAATGACGCCGCTGTCCCAGTTTGTCAAACTGACCAAGACATACGGGCCGCAGGACATGTCGCGCTTCAACCTTTACAGTTCCATTCCCGTCAACGGAACGCCGGCTTCCGGATACAGTTCAGGAGATGCGCTAAAGGCAGTACGCGAAACAGCCGAACAGCTATTGCCGGCCAATTACGGTTATGAATTCGGCGGAGTATCGCGTGAAGAAAGCCAGACAACGAACAATGTGCCCATCATATTCACGATCTGCCTGATACTGATCTATCTGATACTGTGCGCACTGTATGAGAGTTTCCTCATCCCCTTCTCCATCCTGCTGTCTGTACCATGCGGTTTGTCGGGCAGCTTCCTGTTCGCACAGCTCCTTGATCTCGAGAACAATATCTACATGCAGACCGGACTGATCATGCTCATCGGCCTGCTAGCCAAAACCGCTATCCTGCAAACGGAATACGCTGTCAAGCGCCGTCAGGCCGGAATGACGCTGGTACAGGCTGCTTATATCGCTGCCAAAGACCGTCTGCGACCCATACTGATGACCGTGCTTGCCATGATATTCGGCCTTTTACCTTTGATGACAGCACACGGAGTTGGAGCGAACGGCTGCCGGTCGCTGGCTTCTGGCGTAGTGGGAGGCATACTGGCAGGCACGCTGGCGCTGCTGATGTTCGTGCCGGTGCTTTTTATTGTCTTCCAGTACTTGCAAGAGAAGATACGTCCTGTGCAGATGCCCCGGAAAGGACCGGACTGGGCCATACAAATGGAACTGGAGAAGATTGAAAAGGAAAAATAACCGTTCGGAAACCGCACGCCGCATGTTGCCTGCGGAACGACTCGCCGCATGGAGGCCATTCCGCAGGCAAACCGCACTACCGACAAGGGTTCATTACGAAAAACGCAAAAGCAAAGCAAAGCCTTCGCGCAAAAGAGTCAGTCTTCTGCCTGAAGATCTGTATCTCCAGATTAAAGATGTATATCTCCAGACTGGAGATTTGCATCTCTAGCCTGGAGATACAGATTTTTCCGGCATAAAAAGCACAGTGCATCATGGAGGCTGTTGTTTTTTCCATGATACGCTGTGCCCTCTGCAGCAGACAAATGACGTGTCAGTCGTCGATGTCGATAACGCGCATCTGGCTGTCGAAAGTGATTTCCCAGCGGTTGGAGAGCTTCACTTCATAGTTGCTGCGGTCACGCTCGATAGACAGGATCCGGGCGTCGGGATAGTTGCTCTGCACGTAGCTCTTGATCCCCTGAGGAACAATCGCTGAAGGAACTCCGTTGACCTTGCAGCTAACTTCCGTCCAGTCGCCAGACTTGTCGAACTCAACCTTTTCGCCGGTCGTGAAGATCACGTCGTAACTCTTGCTGAACAGATCCGTTTCCTGCTTGGCCAAAGCAACCTTCGAACTCTTGAAATAAGTCGAAAGGAAGGTCTGAGCCTTAGTAGGCAACTGACCGATCTGGATGGGCTTGTCATTGTCGGCAAAGGCGATTCCGGACATCACGAACACACTCACTAAAAATAATGCTAACTTTTTCATAAGGCTTATTCCTTTTAGGGTTATACATTTGTTGCATTTTTCTAATGCAAAGATGCGGACAGAATCTGAAAACTTTCTGAACAATGCGGATTTTGTCGAAAAAAATCTGGCATTAAAACCAAAATAAACTAAGAAACTGTTTTGAATTTCTCCAAAAAGTTTTTCTGATACTGTATTTAGAAGCGTAGAACAACCAAAAACAATCAGAAGCATCCAAGCGTAAACCTTTAATTATCAGTACATTCTAAAAATTAACACTTTTCGGCTGCTTTTTGTCGCTTCCCAAATTTCCACATATTTTTGATACATATTTCTGACGTGGAGAATTTGCGAAGCTTATTTTTTGTCACATCGTGTAGGTAGTTGACAAGGGTTTACAACCGTTTACGATGGACGACAAAATCCGCACCGATATGCAGCGATAGTCACATCGTGCAGAAAGGCGACAACGGTTGACTGCCGTTTACATCCGTTCACCACTTCGGAGATACATAGTTGAAGAACTGAACGAGTAAACGATAAAGCAGTATGAAGACAACCAAGAAATGCCAATTTTGCGGCAAGTCCTTTGTAACCCGGAGCGGTATGCAAAGGTATTGCAGCGAGGCTTGTCAGGCGGAAGCCAAACGAGCCAGAGTGATGCAGAAGAACAACCTCTTCAAAGTCGCCCAGCCTTTGATGGAGATACAGCATCAGGAGTATCTCACCTTTTCCAAAGCAGCCATCCTCATGGGCTGTTCCCGTCAGTACATTTACAAACTCGTAGCCCTCGGCAAACTGAAAGCCTCACGCATCAGCAACCGCATGGCATTCATCCGCAGAGCCGACATCGAACAAATGTTGGAAGGCAATCCCTATCACCGCATCCTGCCCGGCAGCACCTCCGCACCGAGGAAGTCCGCTTCATCATCCCTGCCAGCCAAAAGAGAAATAAGGGAAAAGGAAAGCGATGAAGTGCTTGACTTCTATTCGGGCGAGGAGGTGATGTCCCTTTTTAAGGTAAAGCAGTCATGGCTTTACACTTCAGCCAAGCGCAACCATATCCCCATCTGCCGTATCGCAGGAAAGAACTATTACAGCAAGAAGCATATTGACGAGTTTTTCGGTGTGGCTGTTGATATTAGCGAGATTACCGACTGGCTTCTGACCGAAGAGGTGGAGGAACTGTTCGGCATGAAGCCTACCGCACTCCGTGCTTACACCTACCGCCATAAGATACCCACCAAAAGAGAGTACGGACGTACCTATTACTCCAAATCCCATTTGGACGAGCTTCGCAGAACCGACCTCGTAAACGATGAACGCTATTACACCGTGGAGCAGGTGCAGCAGATTTACGGGCTATCCTCCGCTAACATCTGCCATATCGTCAAGGTGAAGCATATTGAGAAGATAAAGGTGGGTGTGAAAAACCTGCTTTTGCGCTCCGATGTGGAGCGTGTCATGGCGGAAAGGAACAAACAACCGTGAAAAACCTGCTTTATCGAGAAATTATTTCAAAATGGAGTATCGTGGAGGTATTCACGGATATTTCACGTTGTTCCTTTGCGGCAGATAACTCGGAAACACCTCCGAAAATGTTTAACTTAAAAATTATATTTATATGAGTAAATGTAAGACAGTGACCTTGCGTAAGCGCAAGATTAAGAACGGGACACAGTATTCCTTATGTTTGGATTACTATCCCGGTTACCGTGACAACATCACCATGAGGGTGATTACACGTGAAGCCTTGGGGATTTACATCTTCGTAAAACCTGCCAACCAGCAAGAACGGGATTTCAACACACGCATGATGAAGAAAGCAGCTATCTTGCGCAACCAGCGTTATGAAGCCATCTTCAACGAGAACAACGGCTTCTTTGACAAGTCCAAGATGAAAGGCGATTTCCTTGCCTACTTCAAGGGCTTGGCAGACCGTAAAAACATCAAGTGGCAGCACGTTTACAAGCACTTCGAGCGGTTCGTGAACGGCAAGTGCACCTTTGAGGAGGTGGATGTGGACTTGTGCCGCAAGTTTATGGAGTATCTGTTATGTGCGCCTCAGACTATCCACACCAACCAAAAGCTGCATATCAACTCCGCAGCAGGTTATTGGTCAACTTTCCGTGCCGTGTTGCATACCGCATACCGTGACAGGAAGATAAAGGAGAACCCAAACGGCTTCTTAGACCGTATCGAGTGCATTCCCACTATCAGGGAGCATTTGAGCCAAGAAGAACTGATACGGCTTGCCGAGACTCCTTGCGAGGAAGAGGTCTTGAAAAAGGCTTTTCTTTTCGCCTGCCTCACTGGATTGAGGAAGAGCGACATCAGGCAACTCACATGGCAGCAGATACAGCCATATACCAACGGCAGGATGTTCGTTACCACCCGTATGCAGAAGACCAAGGAGATAGTGCATAACCCAATCAGTGATGAAGCCTACAGACTGTTGGGAGAACGTGGAGAGGGTCTAATCTTTGGGGGCTTCAAGGACAAGATGCTGCAAGGACCACTCCAACGCTGGCTCTCCGCAGCAGGGATAACCAAGAAAATCACGTTCCATTGCAGCCGGCACAGCTTCGGAAGCCTGCACGTGGAAATGGGTACGGACATGGCTGTAATCCAAGCCTATCTTGGTCATAAGAACATTACCACCACACAAATCTATTCCAAGATAGCAGCGCAGCAGATGTGTCAGGTGGTGGACAAGATAACCTTGAAACGCAAGGAGGCATAAATATCTCCCATTGACAGGTATTCAGAGGGGCGGTTAAAGCACACAAAGCCATAACCGCCCCTTTGTCTTTAGCTTGATACCACCCCATTTATAAGCCCATCAGAGTATGAAACTGAGTATGATATGGTGACATTTCGTGAAATACATTGAAAAAGACCGTCCTAATCGCAAATAACGGGCAGTAATTGGGAAAAATAGCATTAACTTTGCACAAAACAAAATAGGAACAATCAATCTCTCAACGAAATATGGAATCATCAGTCAAGGACAAATACATCATCTTGGGCTTTGTCGGCTTCGCCATCGTCCTAATATCTGCTTTCGCCACGCTGGTGATTGCGGACAACTTCAACCAAGACAACTTTGTCAGGGGAATAGTTTTCGTATGCTGTAACCTGTTGGGATGGTTGCTTTATATCTCCTTTCAGACACTTATCTTTGATACATACGAAATCTATAAAATCAAGTTCGGCAAGAAAGAAACGGTTGCCGAAACCATAGAGGTGCAGGAAGAATTGCCACAAAATGCGCTTGAAGAAACTACGTCTGTACCTGCACCTACATTAGTCCCTGAGCCTGTACCCGAGCCGTCCCCGACAAAAGAAGAGGTACCCATTCAAACGCAACCGATAACGCTTGCCATCGCCCCGGATCTTCACGAGAAGAACCGTGCCGATTACGCAAGTAGAGAACAACGGGAAAAGGAAGAACGCCTCCGCATGGTCATGGAGTATTGCCATTACTACCTGCCCCGTATTGCAGACCAAGAAACCGTGAACCACATCTGTACTGAGGTGGATAAATGGATGAATCTTCATACATATACCCCCAAGCCCATACCAAGCCCCCTTACCAAAGACATCAACAACATTCCGCTCCGGCATTTCGTGTGGAATATCTCCGAGCGTTTCATGTATAAGAAATACTACAACGGGGAAAACCGTGCCAGCTTCATCAAGGCCCTTTTCCCGAAAGCGTTTGCCGAGACTGACACATCAACCATCAAGAACTTCAAGGTAGAGCCGTTAAAGACGGAAATTCCCATTGACGAACCAGAAAACGGCAAATTGGATTTCCACTATCCCGAGGATTACGTGCGGAATTAGGATAGCCACGACACCAACGACAAACATCCGGTAATCCATAACCGCCTGTTTTACATCACTTCCCGAGTAATTTTACCCGTCATTTATGGCTGGGCTTAATTATTCGGGAATTATTTTGCAATGATGTATCGTGGAGATACTCACGGATATATCATTGCAGTCCTTTGCGCCAAGTCTTACAAAAGAGACGAGTACGCGAATGGAAAAAACAATCCTTACCTTCAACGACCTCCCCGAGGTTGTCGCTCAGCTTCGAGACGAAGTGATGAGCCTGAAAAGCCTGCTCACCGAGCAGCGCAGTGTGAACAATGCCAAGACGGTGGACACCCACGTGCCCATGTCGGTGGACGAGGCAGCGGAGTATTTAGGTATTCCCAAGGGGACGCTCTACATGAAACTGTCGGAAGGGACAATCCCTGCCACCAAGCCCGGAAAACGCTATTGCCTTTACCGTGACGAACTGGACAAGTGGCTGGAAACCGCCCGGAAGAATCCCGTGCCGTTGTCCGATGAGGAACTGAACAAGTCCTTGTCCTCTTCCCACCGTCGCAAGCCCAACCCACGTAACTGGTGAATGATATGGAAGAGGATAAGAACTATATCAACCTGATACGTGGCGACCTCACAAAAGCATCCCAAGCGCAGAACGGTATGCCCGACAGCGTAGGCATGATGAATATCAAGACGGCAAACCAAACCATTCTTGAAGCATCGTTATTGCCTACACCCCGTGCGCTGT
Organism: Bacteroidales bacterium SW299; assembly: GCA_019550975.1. Lineage (GTDB taxonomy): Bacteria > Bacteroidota > Bacteroidia > Bacteroidales > Bacteroidaceae > Phocaeicola > Phocaeicola excrementipullorum. The sequence continues at coordinate 21,414 of SDWH01000004.1, forward strand.
GGGACAGCTTTTGGTACGAGGGGGAACTCTCCTGCCTGTTTGCCGATTCCAATGTGGGCAAGTCCATCTTTGCCGTGCAGATAGCCGACCGCATCGCCCGAACCGACAATGTCCTGTACCTTGATTTCGAACTGTCGGAAAAGCAGTTCCAACTCCGCTATACCAACGAGCATGGAGAACTCTACACCTTTCCCGACAAACTCTATCGGGTGTCTATTGACTGCAACCAGCTTTTGGATGCCGACTTTGAGGAAGCAATCATAGGCGGCATAGAGCAGATGGCTGTGCAGACCGACTGCAAGATTTTCATCATTGACAATCTTACCTACTTGTGTTGCGCTATGGAGAAAGGCGATGCCGCAGGACGGCTGATGATTCAGCTGAACAATCTCAAAAAGAGATATGCGCTCTCCATCCTTGTCCTGGCACATACGCCCAAACGCTCTTTGGACTGTCCCATCACGTCCAACGACCTTGCCGGAAGCAAGCGGCTATACAATTTCTTTGACAGCGTGTTCGCCATCGGCAAGAGTGCGCAGGACAGCGGGCTTCGCTATGTGAAACAGTTGAAGGTACGCTATGGCACATACTCCTACGATGCGGACAATGTCATCATCTATGAGATTGAGAAGGTGGATGCCTTCCTGCAGTTCGTGCATATTGGTTACTCAACGGAAAAGGAACATCTGAAGAAGTTGGGTGACAATGAATCAAGCCAGCGGGACAGCCAAATCCTGCAACTCTCCCAATCGGGCAAGTCCGTCAGGGAGATTGCCTCACAGGTGAATTGCGGTAAATCCACCGTTAGCCGGATAATACAGCGCAGCAAAGAGAGTAAAAACGCAGGTGTCCCAAGTGTCCCACTGTCCCAACCCTTAGAGTGTGGGACAATGGGACAGGATGGGACAGCCGATAATCAACTGTCAAAAACGGATTAAGCTATGGGCAATTATTCGTTACAGAAGTACAAGGGGATGGGAACCCGGCATACTTGTCCCCAATGTGGAGACAGACATTCTTTCGTCTATTATGTGGACGAGAACAATGTGCCGTTGCATCCATCGGTCGGCAGATGCAACCACGAAAGCGGTTGTGGGTATCATTACACACCGAAAGAGTATTTCCAAGACCATCCCGAACACAGCACCGCCAATGGTTTCTCTTTTGACGGGCAAAGAGTGGAGCAGAAGAAAGTGAGGCTGCATAGCCAGTCAGTAGCCATCGGTTACATACCGCAGCACTATGTGGAGAAATCCCAAAGCGTGAACAGCAATTTCTTCCGCTTCCTCTCCACGCTCCTTACTTCCTATTACGGCAGCAAGGCGAAAGAGGTGTTGAAGCGGCTGTTGGAGGAATACCGTTTGGGGGCTACCCGTGACGGTTCTGTTATCTTTTGGCAGATAGACAAGACGGACAAGGTGCGCACGGGGAAGGTAATGCAGTACAATCCCGAGGACGGACACCGTATCAAGGGAGGGCAGACATCGGCAGTGAACTGGATACACAGCATACTAAAAAGGCAGCGTGTGTTGGCAGAGGATTGGCAACTCTCCCAATGTCTTTTCGGGGAACACTTGTTGAAAGTCCATCCCGACAAGGTGATGGTCTTGGTGGAATCCGAGAAGAGTGCCGTTATCGGTTCTGCCATCTTCCCTGATTATGTATGGTTGGCAACAGGCGGCAAGAGCCAGATGCGAGAAGAGAAACTCCGTGTACTGGCAGGAAGAACCGTTCTCCTTTTTCCCGATGCCGATGCTTATGCCGAATGGAAACAGCGAGCCGAAAGTATGACCTTTTGCAAGGCGATGGTGTCTGACATCATAGAAAGGAACTCCACCCCGAAACAGAAAGCAGACCACATCGACATAGCCGATTGGATCATCTTTCAGATACGGGATGGCAAGCTCATGAATACCGCCAATCACATGGTAGAGGCAGAGAAAATCCTCCAGCGGATGATAGAGAAGAACCCCGTCCTGCAAAAGCTGATAGACGATTTAGACCTTGTGCTGGTCGGCGCATCCACAATCGGCGGCGGTGACGGAACCCCTCCCTGACAGCAGGAGAGCGGAAGCCGTAGGCTGGGGTTAGCGGCCAATGGCTTGCCATTGATATAGCCCACTATAACTACACGCTTCGCTTCCGTAGTTGTGGGCTCTCTCGAGGGGATTAGGACTTTGCCCTAATAACCCACAAGGCTTTGCCCTTGACCCACTCAGGGCGTTTCTCCCCTGAGAACCCCGAGCAAAGAGTGCCCCTCTCTTTGCAATCTCCGCTTATGGGTTACACCCCTAAAAACCCTGTACGGTTATGAGCGGAGCAAATGAATTCAGTAAAATAACCCAAATCAAATTTTAAGAAGATGGCAACAAAATCAAGCATACATATCAAGTCCTGCAATGTCAAATCAAGTGGGGCTCATAACCGAAGAACTACCGAGTACATGCGTAACATCGGCGAGTCCAAAATCTACATCGTGCCCGAACTCTCTGCCGACAACGAGCAGTGGATAAACCAAGAATTCGGCAACCCTGACCTGCAGGCGCACTACGACCACATCAAGCAGATGGTTAAAGAAAAGACTGGTCGTGCCATGCAGGAGAAAGAGCGTGAGCGCAAAAGCAAGAGCGGTAAAATCACCAAAGTGGCAGGGTGCTCGCCCATCCGTGAGGGAGTGCTTCTCATCAGACCGGACACCACACTGGCAGATGTGCGTAAGTTTGGCGAGGAATGCCAACAGCGTTGGGGTATCACTCCGCTTCAAATCTTCCTGCACAAGGACGAGGGGCATTGGCTGGGCGGACAGCCCGAAGCCGAGGACAAAGAGAGTTTCCAAATCAATGGCAAGTGGTTCAAACCGAACTACCATGCTCATATCGTATTCGATTGGATGGACCACGATACGGGCAAGAGCCGAAAGCTCAATGACGAGGATATGACGGAGATGCAGACCTTGACTGCCGATTTGCTCTCTATGACGCGAGGGAAATCCAAAGCCGAGACAGGCAAGGAACATTTGGAGCGTAATGACTTCATCATAGAGAAACAGAAAAAGGAGATGAACCGCCTTAATGCCACAAGGCTATACCGTGAGTACCAGTTGGAACAGGCGAATCAAAAGATGCAGGAGGCAGAAAGTGCTACTAACTCCTTCATAGAGCAAGCCCATCAAAAGCAGCAACAAAGTGAAGAGCTTGACAAGGCTATCAGCGAGAAACGCTCCAAACTCAACAAGGAGAAAGGAAGCGAGCTTCTGAGTGCCGCTGTCGGTTGGGCTACGGGTAAGTCTAAAGCCCTGAAAGGAGAAATCGAGGATTTGCGTGACGAGATTTCCACGCACGAGGAAACCATTGAGCGGTTGCAGGGTAAAATTCAGACTATGCAGAGCGACCATCAACGAGAACTGATGAAGCTGGATGGTAAGCACCAAGCCGAATTAAACCGTAAGGAGGCAGAGCATACCCAAGAGACCACAAGGCTCAAAAATCGGATTGCATGGCAGAATCATCTTATCGGTTGTCTCAGTTTCTTGCTGCTCAAAACGAGCGACATCTTCCGCAAGGCGGTAAACGGCATCATCCGTTTGGCAAAGGATTATTACAAACCCCGTTTTGACACCGAGCAAGTGTCGGACATCAAGGATGCGCTTAACCTGTTCGGGGATGATAGACAATCGCATCGTGCAGCCGGGGATTTCCTGTACCTCACAGCCAAGCAAAAGGGAGATTTGGACAGTCGGGAGCAAATCAAAGCCAAACGAGAGGTTGATAATGTGGTGGATGGGCATTATGACTATCAGCAAAAGAGGGGCTTCTCAATAAGAAGATAAGCGATAATGATATGCCAGTGATGATAATCGTAAGACTTTGACGTATAACCGAATAAAAAAGAGTAACTTTGTAAACGAAATAGAGAAAAATATGGCTAACATTACAAACATACAAGAATCCGAATATGAGGCAATTCTGCGACAGGCTGTCGCAGTTATTGACAGGACAAGAACAATGGTAGCTACAACAATATGCTCTGCCATCGGTTCTGCCCATTGGGAAATCGGAAAATTGCTTCACGACCGAAAACTTGAAAGCAAGCATGGAAGTGGTGTTGTAAACCGCTTGTCCTATGACTTAAAACAACGCTACCCACAAATGGGAGTATCTCCGAGAAATCTGTGGGACATGAAGAAGTTTTATGAGCGTTTTTGTGAGAGCGATCCAAAACTGCGACAGGCTGTCGCAGTTTTGCCGTGGGGACATACATTGAAATTGATGCGCAAGTTCGGTGAGGATGATAATGCCATTTCGTATTATGCCCAAGAAACCCTGTCAAAAGGTTGGAATCGTGACCTGTTATCCAGTGCCATTTCCCTTAAAATGCACACAAGGAAGAGCGAATCTTTGGATAACAATTTCGAGCAGACACTGCCTGCCACGCAAGCGATGTTTGCCAATGAGGTGTTCAAGAGCGGTTATAATCTCGGCTTTCTTGGTATAAAAGACCCTATCTTGGAAACGGAACTGGAAACCCGATTGGTGGAAAAAGTCAAGCATTTCCTTTTGGAACTTGGCAAAGGTTTCACCTATCTTGGAAATCAGTATGTGCTTGAGTATAACGGCAAGCGGAGCAAGGTCGATATGCTTTTCTTCCATCGTGGTCTGCATTGTCTTGTAGCCATTGATTTGAAGATTGGCGAGTTCAAGCCGGAATATGCAGGTAAGATGAATTACTATCTGTCATTGCTCGACCGTTTAGAGCGCAGAGAGGACGAGAACCGTTCTATCGGCATTATTCTGTGTGCAGAGAAAGACCGTGTGGAAGTGGAGCTTGCTTTAGAAGATATGGGTAAGCCCATCGGTGTTGCCGACTATCAACTGATTGTTCCGCAGGAGGAATTAAAGAAAGTGGTTGCAGACGAAATGGAAGCGTTTGGCAAAGAACTTCCGCTTCGAACGGGAACAGAAGAGTAAACAAAGAATAACTAAGCTGTACTAGGCAATAAGCAGAACGAAAAAATATATAGTTATAATATGAAACCAGATTCAATATTGTATTATCCTCATATTGAATTCCAAAATGAAGCATGGGTAAAATCCTGTTTGTTACTTTGGAATCATGTTTATAGAATTGTTCCTGAAGGTTATACTCCAAATGATAGTGATGAAATTAAAGCATTAGTTGATGCAGACTTGGTTAGAAATATTAAATTGGATGACAAGGATAGAGAGGATACTTTTGATGAATTTCTAAAACTTTGCGACAAGATAGAGAATCGTATGCCTGCAGGTCTTATCCCCTCGGATGAAGATAGAATTCATCCAGGAAAAATCGACAATAGACTATATCCGTATCTTGATTTAATTGGAAAACACTTTATTGACGAAAACAAATGGCTTCATTTATCAAAAGAATTAGCAAGAGGGTATATGTTCAAATTGTCGCAAGTTGTTGCAAGAATACGTAATCTTAACAGAGGGACAGATGATTTTGATGCGTGGTCAATCAATCCTTATTTCTGTGAAAATGCGAATTTTGGTGATTTCCTTCAAGACCCTACGGCAAAAGGGTTCTTTTGCTCTATTACATTAGAGGATGTTGTGCCGCAGAATATCGGTGAAGTGAGTTCATATAATCTTATCTCTTTTATCAACAAAAGAAAAGATGAGCGAAATCTATTGAGAGATAAATTTGATGATTTGACTAGTCATCTTGCAAGAATTTCGAATCTTCAATATGCTGGGCAGGTAGAAATGGATTTTATAAATGATTTGTTAGACTCGAAAGAGCAATACAAAAAGAGTATGGATAAATGGGGAGAAATAGCAGGTTTGGCTATAACAACAGGAGTTCCAGTTTCACTTACGGCTTTAGGTACTTTTGCAGCCCTTGTTAAAGATCCGTTTAACACGGCTTCAATTGCAGGTAGTCTTACAATAGGAGCAATATGCTCATATCTTGATTTTCATAGAACGAAAAAGAATAGAGATCCTTCATATTCATCATATTTAATCGATATAGACAAACTTTGCAAAAATGTTACATGGCAAAGCTATACACGATTAGATGAGTTTATTAATGATTAAGAGTCTTGTTACTATTCTTTTATAATATGGAATACACAATTAATGAAGTCTTCGACATAAAAGAGGAACAGATATACCAAGCCAACGAGTTTTTGAGTAAGTCGGAACATGAACTGATGCACTGGAGACGTGCATTGGAAGAGTCTATCCTAATGGGAAAGCCGCGTTTGATTTGCCCCTACTGTCACCAGATGCTTAAGCTCTGCGGACGGAAGTGCCAGCGTGGCGTGGTTTCATATTTCTCGCATCTGTATGACAGCGAAGACTGCCCCATCAAGACCACGACGCAACTCACCAAGGAGGAAATTGAAATCAGAAAATACGGAAAGGTGAACGAGAGCAAGCGCCATCAAGAACTGAAGCACTTGATAGCCGATGTGCTGCAAGACGAGAAAAGCAGGGAAATGGGTATCGACGGGGTACAGATAGAGAAACGGATTGACAGCCAGTTGCCTTATATGAACTGGCGCAGACCGGACGTGCAAGCGCAATACAAGGGGATGAATATAGTGTTCGAACTACAACTGTCCACCACGTTCCTGAGCGTTGTAGTAGACCGTGACATATTCTACCGACTGAATGGATACTTCATCGTATGGGTGTTCAACTTTGACGACAACAAGGAATATGTAAACTTGCACAACATGATGTGCAAGGACATCTATTACGCCAACAAGCGCAATGTCTTCATCTTGGACAAAAAAGCACAGGAGCTATCGCGCGAACGCGGAGAACTGGTGTTGTGTTGTCAATGGCTGGATGCCGACGGTAGTTTCTCGGAAGCTGAATACATTTCGCTTGAGCAACTGAAATATGACACAGAGAACTTCAAACCTTACTATGTGGATGCCGACGAGATTTACTATAAGGCAAATCCTGCAGTAAAACTTCGTCTTGAGGAACTGGAACGCTCGCGCGCAGAGCTGTTGCAAGGGCTGATGGACCGGAAGCAACGGGAACTGGAGCTGCAACAAGCTGAGTGTGTGCGCATAGAAAGAATAAAGCAGGAAATCATCGAGAAGCAGGAACGAGCGAGTGTGTACGAGAAGAATGGTGCATGGGGATTCATGTATCACTCACAAACGCTGACGGCACCTATATATTCGGACGTAGAATGGAACATGCAGCTCGGAATGTTCGACGTGAAGAAAGCTCGCCGATGGGGACTGGCCAATCGTGCCGGAGGTATCGTCATCCCTTGCGTTTGCAGCTTCATCAAGCACTTAGCTGATGACATCTATCTTATTGCCTCTAAAAAGGAATGGCGAATATGGGGTTCGAGCTCCATCCTAAAAACGGTGTCCACAACAGATGAGTATCAGCTTGAGAACATACGGTGGGGATTCTATCTGCTTACGTTTCATTTCAAGAAAAGAGGCGGTTACAATAGACAATGTATGAAGTTCTTGGTATTCCCAAACCGACAAACCGTAGAGATAGAACAAGTAGATATTGCAGCTGGGACTATTACCATAAAGGGCCGAGCCTATATGCTGCATCAAGATGGATACATATATAGTAAGATGGACAGTGAGGTGAATCTCGTGATGCAGGGAGACAAACTTTTAGGACTGCACAAATCGGGTGTTGAAATGCTTGCTCCACAATATAGTGAAATAGAATATATATCAGAGGACTGCATTCTCGTAAGGCGCGAAGGGGGCATGGGAGTGATGACTCTTCAGGGCAAGACCATCGTCCCCCTGGCATTTGACAATGTGATACCTGCAGATTATGGTTTCTATAAAACGCAATCAACGGAAGAGAGATTCGCGTATGCGAATTATATTTCCAAGTGCATTGTGTTCGGACTATTCGACAATGAGGGGCATGAAGTGCTTACTCCGCAGTTTGATTCCATCGTACCTATCTCGACCGATTACATAATCACCCGAAAAGAACAGCGGTACAACTTGTACAACTTGCATGATACCGCTCCTCTTCTATCCGGTTATAAATACTTGGAGGCCGGGGCTAAAGGTGAGTTGATTGCTGCATCCAAGGAACCATATAGGGATGAATACAAATGTATTATCGACTATAGTGGAAATATCATATTGGGCGAAGAGCACCAATTCAAGACCATATATCACTTTAACGGAACGTATGTTTGTTGTGAACATTTGCAGCAGGAAATAATAGCGCACAAGTGGGCGGAGAATTGGACTTTGATAAAGGAAGGTAAGATGCTGCCGATGAAGATTAAAGCCAACAACATAGATGCTGTTTTCGATAACTTCATTATTGCATCTCCCTATGGGTATGGTATGCAATGCCTGACATACGACAACCGTCCGCTGACTCCTGTTTCATACAAAATGCGCAAGACACGAGCTGAGAATTATCCGGTGGAGTTTGAATTGGACGGAAAGGTGGGGTGCGTAGATGCAGAAGGCTTACTTCACTATGAAGGCGGTACGACGGTAGATTCCAAGAGCATAACGGAAGAATGTGCTTTGATGGACAATCTCTTTGTGGGACTATATGCTTACAAATCCAATACTAATCAACTAAAAGGAGTATACAGAAAAACTTCTGTCGGTAGCATTGATGTGGTAGTACCCTTTGAGTTCCACGAGATTCATGCAGAGGGAAAGTATATCATTTGTGAAAAGAAGAAACAAATCAGCGTCACCAAAGGGCTTAGCTATTTCGCCTTATACGACACTGAAGGACGGGCGTTGATTCCTCTATTTTGGAACGCAACATCCATCAATATTCGGCAAGACGGAATCATAGAATTATTTCTAGAACAAGAAAGATATGACTATTGGAATAGACATCACGTGTGGCTGAATCCGGATTTCTCGCTGTTTCTACCTTGGTTCAACGATGTCAGTGAGATAGGTATCTTCTCTGAAGACGGTGTGGCTGAAGCGAAAGAATACAACCGTTCGGGGAAGGTAGACATCAACGGAAACCGCGTAAAGGAAGTGGCGGAGGTGTATGCCAACGGGGTGAAGAAGACATCCTGCTTTAGCTTGTATGGCATAGACGCGGCAGATGGGACGGAAATCATTTCATGCAAATACGAGTCTTTGGAGCGATTGCCCAACGGGGTCTTTATCGGAAACGGGCACGACATTATTTCAGCGGAAGGAGCATTCATCAAAACCGTAAAAGGAGAAGTTTCATACTTCAATGACTACTTATTGTTATCGAAAGACGAACATTGTTTCGATAATGAGAACAAAATCCTTTTATATGACTTGTCCGGAAAGGAAAAGACTGACCATCTCTCTGCTGCTTACGAAAAAGATGGGTATGTGATTGCGGAACGCATGAAGGAATACGGACGAGGCTGGAACACACAAACGGTTACATTGCAAGGACTTTACACACCCGACGGAGAGTGTTTGCTCTACCCGAAATTTAATTATATGGACATGGTATTCGAGAACATTGTTCTATGTCGCAACAAGGGGGAGAGTTATTGTACAAACATACTTTCTAAGAAAACGTATAACGCTACAAACATAAGTAAAGTGACACAACTTGAGGACGAGGTGTATTATTGTTTGCATTCGTATAACGATAGATTGCTTGTTGATGGTTCATTTCGTAAAATAGGAACATTTACCCATATCCATTACGATGTGGAAAACGGTATAATCGAAGGAAAAACTAAAGAAGGAAAAATTCTTAATGCTCTGACGGGGGAAGTGTTGCAAGATTCCCAAAAGATTGAAATAGGAGGCATCTACGATGGTGTAATTACAAACATAAAGCCGTTTGGCCTATTTGTGAAATTCTTATCCGACCACATAGGATTGGTTCACAAATCGGTTTTGAAAAAGAAAGGAGTGCAAATCTACGATTTTAAGCCTAAACAGCGCATACAAGTAAAAGTCAAGGACATTAAGGATGACGGTAAAATTAATTTGGAGGTCATTTAGCTGTTAAAACAGAATGTATTAGAATTTAGTTTTTTTTGACCACCTTGGCGTTAGGGTGACGCAATGACGAAATCAAGGAAAAGTATTCTTGATTCGAGAACCTATTACACATATCATTTATTTTTATTTCACGAGGATGAATTTTAGTCGAAACAAATAGGTCAAGCGGAAGGCTGCACTCCCTCCCAAATAATAGATTTCTTTTTCTCATTCCCTTGCCTCTTTATGTGTAGTTGATTTATTGACACATTGCAGTACGGCACGTAAACTGAATCTACAAATGATAATGGAACGGACGAATATCCGAAAAATATCGTACCTTTGCAGAGGCTTAGGAGTAAGCCAAAATAGAAGTGGAATAACGGAAAGGAAATTGCACCGAAAAGAGAAGAAAACGCCTAAATTGACACTCCAACCGAGTTAAGAAACAATAAAAGCGTTAAATCTTCACCCTTTAGAATGTACCCTTAAAGTTTACGACCATATTTCTGACTTATTACTCACAAACTATTGATAAATAACTGGTTGCAAATACTTGGCTTGATGTGTTCGTTTTCGTGTGTGCTTTGAACTATTTTTTGGTCTTTTCCGCTTCTGTTCTTCGTCAGATAGCCCGCTATCTTCCTCATCACACAAACGGAAATGCCTCAAAAACTCATCCCAAATCAGCACACGATAAATTCAAAACAGTTTCTAAGAATAAGCGATTCACAAGCTTTCTTCAATAACGCGGACAATGTTACTACTGCCAGAGGAGGATGTGTCAGAATAAGAAATGACTGTCAAAAAGCCATGCCATGCTGACACATCCGCTGTGCCTTTGTCATTTGTAAAGAGCCTTGCCCAGATCTTCCAGTCCGGCTTCTCCCGGCAGTCCCGGATAAGCTTTCTTCATACCCTCCACAAAGTCATGTGCAGTGCCGTTCGCGCCGAACACCTCTTTCATTTTCTTCAGATAAGCAATCTTGAACTCTGCCGCATCACGTTTTGCCGCACCGCCGTGTCCGCCAATAAACAGTTCCGCTCCGGAGTTCATCGCCTTTTCTGCTTCTGCGATTTCAGCATCGATTGCTGCCGGAGAAGAAACCTGCAGGTGGCTGACATGCGCCTTTGCCGGAGCCCAGTGCGTATAATAAGCCTTGCCGCCTATCAGGATACTTGCGCCGGGAAAATCCGTTGCTGCACCGTGCCCGAACGCAAAAGTCACTCCTGCCCATGTCTGCTCCGTGCCGAAAGCCACTTCCGAAGCCTTGCCCGTAGGCATATCAGTCAGTGCATCGCCGAAAGCCTGTGTAAAGCCTTTCATCATGCCGCTGTAAATCTCTCCCTTCGTAAATTCGGGCATACCCTGAGCCATCACCACATCATGATTGCCGGTCCCTCCCACGTGATAGTCCGTAATGCGTTTCTCAACCATCTTGCCCAGGTTCGACAAATAAGAGTCAAATTCATGCACATTCTCCTTAAACAGAGGCTGTTCCATTGTCACAAGCGCATCCTTGCCCTCGATGATATAGCTTGCATCACCCAACGCATCGTTAGTGTAATACACATGCAGTTGGAAATTGCCAAAGTCATGCACCTCGAAACGTCCTTTTTCCTGTGCCACAACTGCAACTGCCAAAAGATTGAACAAAATAAATAATGCCTTTTTCATTGTTTTCTGCCTTTTATGATGATACCAAGTTTACTTGTCAATACCCGATAGTGAACCGTTCGCAGTGGTGCTTCGGTGTTTCCAGTTCATCCACCATTGCCACCGCATAGTCTTCCACAGAGATGCGGCTGTTACCGTTTTCGTCTACGATAAGGTCGTCCTTGCCCAAACGGAATTTCCCTGTCCGCTGTCCCGGCAACAATGTCCCTGCAGGTGAGAAGAACACCCAGTCGATGTCTTTCTCGTTTATCAGCGTGTTCAGATAGAACTCTCCGAGCGATTTCACACCGCCCATGATGGCATCGGGAATTGCGCCGGAATCGACCACACGAAGTCCTGGAGCGCAGAACAGCGTACCTGCACCGCCTACGCACAGCAGCCTCTTTACTCCCGACTGCTTGGCCGCCTTCAGAATCAGCGGATAATTGCGCAAGGTATCTTCGTAGATATTCGGATTTGTCCAGCCGGGATTGTATGCGCTGATAACGGCATCCCTGCCTTTGCAGGTTTCAGACAACGCCTCCGTATCAGTTACATCGGCCTTTACAACTGCCAGATTGGGATTTGATACGCCAATCTTTTCGGGGTTGCGCACCACCGCTGTTACTTTGTGGCCTCTCGCCAACAACTCGTTCAGGATGGCGGTTCCAACGAATCCGCTCGCTCCAATCAATGTTACATTTTTCATAATCCTACATATTAAAAAACTTATTACTTACTAAAAGAGCCTTTGTTTCTTTTGCATTGCAAATGTAGGGATAGTTTCTTGATCTCACAAGGAGTCACCTGATAGTCAGATACTTACCTAAAAGTAACGACTGTTGGGTATGAGCCACTTACTGACAGAATTATTTTAAAAAAAGTTTCTTGCTGCCTGAAAGGAATTTGCTTAGCTCTGCAGAGTGGACGGAATAATCCAATAAGAACAGCACACTGATGAGCTGGAGAAAAGAGCAAGCGAACACAAACTCGCTGCCCTCCCCTGCCATTAACCCTGGCGTTCTAATTCATGGAAACGGAGAAAACATGCATGCCGCCCTGAAAGGCGTAAGTTATTTGCAGGTCGTATGCATTGCAGATTGACTTGACCAGCGCAAGCCCCAGTCCTGTAGATCCCTCCCTCGCAGAGTTTCCTTTATAAAAACGTTCGAAAATCCGCTTTCCGTCAAGCGGGGCGTCACCCGTATCAGCTATCTCAAACGATGAAGACGTGAAACGGACCGAAATCTCCCCTCCTTCCTTTCCATGTACAAAAGCATTCTTCAGCAGGTTAGTCACCAGCACTGTAGCCAGCGATTCGCTCATTTCCAGACGGAAACACCCCTGCTCGTCTACGTTCACCCGAATCCGACGGTAGGAGTACGCTTCCTTATAATCCTCCAGATACGACTCAAACAGCTTATCCAGGCACACCGTACGGACATCGCTGAACTGGCGGTTGTCTATCTTGCAGAGCAGAAGCAGCGAACGGTTCAGCCGCGTCAGATTCTCAAGCGTCTGATGCGTCTTCATCAGTTCCGAAAGCTGCTTCTCGTTTAAAGAATCATCTTCCATCATCATCTCCAGTCTGTTCCGGCAGATGGCAAGCGGGGTCTGCATCTCATGCGAAGCGTTGCCGATAAACAGTTTCTGCTGCTCAAACAATTCGTGGCTCCTTTCCGATGCAGAATTGATGGCCTTGTTCAGCTTGCGGAATTCCACAATCGGCAATTTCTCGTCCAGCTTCACGCTCGTATCCCCCAAATGATAGTCCTCCAGCCACTTCAGCAAGTGATAAAGCGGTTTCATGTTGCGGTGGAACACCCATGCGTTCACCGCCAGAATCATCAGGAAAAGCAGGACATACAGAAACACGATCCATCCCAATATCGCACGCTGCAAGTCGAACTTCTCGATGGTAGGCGTATAGACCACCAGTTCCATGAAAGTCCCGTCATCACGCTGGAAGATTGTCATCAGCACACGCGCAGGTTCTTTTTCAGACTTTTCGGTAATATAAACCATCTCGTCACGATACGAAATGCGCGGGTAAGCGCGCGCATAGCTTTCGCTCACCTCATACAGAAAATACTGGTTGTTCGATCCGTTGCTGGCGTCAGGCATTTCTTCTCCCGACAGCGAACGCACAATCAGCGACTCTGCATAAGTTTCCAGCGAGTCGTCCACCTCATCGTTCACTTCCTCCATCACCGCCAGGTAAAACAGCACGGCCCAGCAAGTGAGAATCACTATCAATGCGGCCGACATGCGCCACATCACGAGATGAAAAAGTTTCATTCTACCACAAATTTATATCCGATACCATACACAGCCTTCAACTCAGGCGTAGCTCCGTTTTCCTTCAGATGTTTGCGCAGATTCTTTATCTGGGCATAGATGAAGTCGAAATTGTCCACCTGGTCTATATGGTCGCCCCATACCGCCTCGGCCAATGTGCTCTTGTTGACTAGCCTTCCCGGGCGCGCCATGAAATAGAACAGGATGTCATACTCCTTACGGCTCAGTTCCACTTCCTTTCCGCCAATAATCACCTTGAACTGATCGGGCATGATTTCGATGTTTCCATACTGCACCTTTCTTTCTCCCTCCCTCATGTTGCGGCGGAACAGACTTTTCAGGCGTGCATGCAGTTCGGCCAGATGATAAGGCTTCGGCAGATAGTCGTCTGCGCCCAGATCAAGTCCCTTCACCTTGTCTTCAAGCGAGTCTTTTGCCGAAAGAATAATGACGTTGGTGCGTTTGCCCATGGCATGAAGCTCGTCAAGCAAGTCGAGCCCCGACCCGTCGGGCAGCATGATATCCAGCAGGATGCAGTCGTAATCATAGTCCTCAATCTTGCGCAAAGCTGTCATATAGTCGGGTGCCTGCGAAACGACATAACGTTCCTTTTCAAGTGAACGTGTAGTGATTTCGCGCAAATCCGCATCGTCTTCTACCAATAGAATTTTCATAGCCTGAGTCAAATTTTGATTTTACAAATATAGTCTTTTCAGACAAATGGAAAAAATTTTTGCTTTCCATTGACAAGAAAGCCGCTGCTTTGCAAAGCAACGGCTTTCTTTCGGTGCCAGAGCATCCGCTCCGGACAAGTGTCATAAATAAAGTATCCGATTATTCGTTGAACCAGCGGACATAGCAGAAGTCCTGACGGTGCGGCATGTCAGCATTCTTCGGGAACATACGGTAAGAAACCTTGAAGCTTCCTGCATTTGACAGGCTGGCCGTCAGCTGGAATGTATACAGGTCGCCTTCGTTCTTCACCATTTCCATCGGAGAAACCGAGTAAATATATTCCTTTCCTTCAGCGTTAGTGTAAGTAACCACCATTTCAATGCCGACAGCATCCTTCAGTCCCTTCTCGTCAACCACACAAGTGATGGTGTAGTCTTTTCCGCTCTCAACATTGCCCTGACGCAGTTCCTGATCTTTGCTGAGTGAAACCACCTGAATAGAATCCCATTTGGCCACAACTTCTTCTTTCCATGCAGCCAGTTCCTTAGCCTTGGCAAAGTCGTTGGCAATCAGCTTGCGGTAACGTTCAGCCTCCTTGTTGTAGAACTTCGAGAAATAGTCGTCAAGCTGACGCTTCATTGTGTAGTGCGGAGCAATCTGTGCGATAGAATTCTTGATTGTTCTGATCCATCCTTCAGAGAATCCCTTCTTGTTGCGCGCATAGTACAGCGGAAGAATTTCTGTTTCCAGAATGCTGTAGATTGTTGCAGCATCCAACTGGTCCTGATGTTCCTGATTCTGGTAAGTACGCTTTTCCGTCAACGCCCAGCCTGCACCTTCACGATAACCCTCGAGCCACCATCCGTCGAGTACGGAGAAGTTGATGACACCGTTCATCAGCGCCTTTTCGCCCGATGTTCCGGATGCTTCAAGCGGACGTGTCGGCGTATTCATCCAAATATCAACGCCCGAAACCAGACGGCGGGCAAGCTTCATGTCGTAGTTTTCCAGGAAAATGATCTTTCCGAGGAATTCCGGACGCTTGGAAATCTCAACAATCTTCTTGATCAGTCCCTGACCTGCACCATCGTGCGGATGAGCCTTGCCTGCAAACAGGAACTGAACCGGATAGTCCGGATTGTTGACAATCTTGGCCAGACGGTCCAAGTCGGTGAACAGCAGGTGCGCACGCTTATACGTTGCAAAACGGCGGGCGAAACCGATCAGCAGCGCGTTCGGATTGATCTTGTCCATCAAAGCCACCACGCGCGAAGGATCACCCTGGTTCTTCAGCCAAGAATTGCGGAACTCGTTGCGGATATAGTTGATCAGCTTGTTCTTCAGTGCCACGCGCGTATTCCAGATTTCTTCATCGGGCACATTATAGATGCGTTCCCAAATCTTCGCGTTCGACTGGTCCTTCATGAAGTTCTTGTCGAAGTATTTGCCATAGAGTGCCTTCCACTCAGAAGCGCACCATGTCGGGAAATGCACACCGTTCGTAACATATCCCACGTGGTTTTCTTCGGGGAAATATCCTTTCCAGATACCGGAGAACATCTCCTGTGAAACTTTCCCGTGCAGCCAGCTTACACCGTTCACTTCCTGACAAGTGTTGCATGCGAAAGTAGACATGCAGAAGCGTTCATTCGAATCGCCCGGATTGGTACGTCCCAAATCCATCAGATCCTGCCAGCTGATGCCCATACGTTGCGGATAACCGCCCATATATTTTCCGAACAGACCTTCGTCAAAGTAGTCGTGGCCTGCGGGAACCGGAGTATGCACGGTATACAACGAAGAAGCGCGCACCACTTCGAGTGCTTCGTCAAATGACAGACCGCCTTCTACGTATTCGCACAGACGCTGCACATTGCACAGAGCCGCATGTCCTTCGTTGCAGTGATAGATATCCTTCTTGATACCCAATCGCTTGAGCAGCAGCACACCGCCGATACCCAACAGAATTTCCTGCTTCAGACGGTTTTCCCAGTCACCGCCATACAGCTGGTGAGTGATGGGACGGTCGAACTGGCTGTTCATTTCGTTGTCAGTATCCAGCAAATACAAAGGCACACGTCCTACATTAACTTTCCACACGAATGCGTGTACATAATAGTTAAGATACGGCACATCCAGCACAAGCGGCTGTCCGTTTTCATCGTTCACGCGTTCGATAGGCAGACTTCCGAAGTTCTGCGCTTCATAGTTTGCAATCTGCTGTCCGTCCATAGACAGGCTCTGAGTGAAATATCCGTAACGATACAGGAAGCCTATACCGCACATGTCAACATTGCAGTCGGAAGCCTCTTTCAGGTAGTCGCCGGCCAAAATACCCAGACCGCCGGAATATATTTTCAACACATGGGTCATACCGTACTCCATGCAAAAATAAGCTACAGACGGGCGCGTAGAATCAGGCTTTTCGCTCATATAAGCCTTGAACTTTGCATAAATTTCTTCAATTCTCCCCAATACCTCTTTGTCTACAGACAACGCCTCCAGTTTTTCATAGCTCAGACGTTCCAACAGGGCGACAGGGTTCTGTCCTACCACACTCCACAGTTCCGGATCGAGTTCTTTAAACATTTCAATTGCTTCATCGTTCCATGACCACCAAATGTTGCGGGCCATTTCTTCCAGCATCTTCAATGATTCAGGAATACGAGATTTCACAGTAACCTCTTTCCAAACAGGAGCATTCGCACAATTTGTTTTAATTCTCATATCTCAAAAACTTAAAAAAAAATCACAAATCAGTTGTCTTTTCGAGCCAGACGTTCCGTCCTGTTCCGCAGAGCGAAATCGTATGCCTCATAATAATATTTTATAAAATGCTTCCACAAGGCTTTTTCCGCAATATTTTCCGCTTTCTGCCGGATAGCAAGCACATCCTTTCCGTCAAGCGAAGAAAATTCAGAAACCGTATCCTTAATGGCATCGGCCACTTCCGAATAGTTGTAATCGGTGCGGTGGATAACTTTCACGCCGTCTTCCAGCATGCCATAATGTCCTTCAACCGAGTTCACCCACAGTCCGAACCCCGACAAGTCAGTCGTGATGGTCGGCACATGGAAAGCCACGCTTTCAAGCGGCGTATACCCCCACGGCTCATAATAAGAAGCATAGACAGTGAGGTCAAAGCCGATAAGCAAATCATAGTACGGCATATTCACGATACCATCCCTTCCGTCAAGATAACAGGGGACAAAAATCACCTTCACTTTCGTATCGGCCGCATTTGATATGTTCAGATACTTCAGCATGTCCAGCACCTGGTCGTGGCTCATATTGTGAAGCCAATGGGTGATAAACGGCACATGCAGCGGAGTATCAAACTTTTTGTCGCTGGCCAGACGCTCCTTCAAGTCTTCGCGGGCATCTCCCACCCATCCGGGCACATTGATGAATGCAACCACTTCCTTCTTCAGGTTTTTGTCGCGCGTAAGGCGGTTCAGGGCTTCCAGATAGACATTTATACCTTTGTTCTTGAACTCATAGCGTCCGCTGGTTCCCACAATCAGCGCATCCTCACTGATATCAGTACCCAGCAGCTTGTTTGCCAGATTCAGCAGAACCCCGCGTGCCTTCCTGCGCTTTTCGCTGAACGCATCGCCCTTGGGAACGAAATCGTCCTCAAACCCGTTCATCAAAACCACATCAGCAGGCTTGTCAAGCAATTCCTTGCATTCATTATTGGTAATTTCACTTACGGTGGTAAAGCAATCAACATTGTGCGCTGTCTGTTTTTCGATGGAATGTTTCGATTCCATATTCAGTTCGCGCGACATCTGGTCACCGTTGTAAGCAAAAAGATAATCATAGAGAGGCTTGTTGTTGCCGGCGATCGACCTGCCGATGGAAGTGGCATGTGTAGTGAAGATTGTAGCAATCTGCGGCAATGTTTTTCGGATATATAAGGCGCCCAATCCGGTCATCCATTCATGGGCTTGATAAATGACATTGTCTGAAGGCTTCAGGCAGAAACGGTAAAAACTTTCCAGCACTTTTCCTGCGGCATAGGAGAACATCGACGCTTCATCATAGTCACCGTAAGCGTGCAGCGAATCAACATTGAAATCTATCCACGCCTGCGTATAGATATCGTTTTTCTTAGCATAGAAAGGCGTAAAATCAACCAGAATGGCCATCGGTTTGCCGGGAATATTCCAGCGGCCCACTCTCACATTAAGCCCGTCCTTCTCTACCGCATGTTCACGCCATGCCTTCAACAGTTCATCATCAGAAATAAACGAAGGATTATCCTTGCCTTTCCAACAGTCAGGGCCAATAAAAAAAATCCTGTCCGGAAAATCTTCCTGCAAAGTTTTTGCTCGTGTTGACAAGACGGTATAAATACCTCCAACTTTATTACACACTTCCCAACTCGATTCAAAAATGTAATCAGGTTTCAAAAGCTGTTTCATCATCAATTTTTTTTATCCGGCGCAAATGTACAAAAAAAACCTTGAATTTGAGCAATTTTTGCTCAAGAAACTACAAAAACTTAATAAGGAGGACCGTTTTTTTACAAGCCACACACACAGGGCATATCCACAGCAATCCGGCAAACGCAAATCCCGGAAACGTCAGCGCAACAGCAAAACACAAAAGCCCCGCCTTATGCTTTTTCAGGCACAGGCAGAGCTTTTCATTTATACACCTTTAAACAAAATGAATTTTTACTTATTTGCGTGCTTCGGCGATATAGCCAAGAGCCTCCTTACACTTTTCAGTAACGTAAGCCCAGTCTTCTGCAGCCACCTTGTCTTTCGGGAAGAGTTTGGAGCCCATGCCCACACAGAAAACACCCGCCTTAATCCAAGAGGTCAGATTTTCCTGAGTCGGCTCTACTCCGCCGGTAACCATCAGCTTTGACCACGGCATCGGAGCCAGCATACCTTTCACCAGTTTCGGCCCAAGCACATCACCCGGGAAAACCTTGCAAAGGTCGCACCCAAGTTCCTGAGCAAAACCTACTTCTGAAACGCTGCCACATCCCGGAGTGTATGCCACCAGACGACGGTTGCAGACTTTTGCTATTTCAGGGTTGAACAGCGGACCTACCACAAAGTTGGCACCCAGCTGCAAATAAAGGGCAGCCGTAGCCGGATCAACGACAGAGCCGACACCCATCGCCATTTCAGGACATTCCTTGGCAGCAAACTTAACAACTTCAGCAAACACTTCGTGCGCAAAGTCACCGCGGTTGGTGAATTCAAACGCACGGACACCGCCGTCATAACATGCCTTTACAACTTTCTTCGCAACTTCCGCATCCTTGTGATAGAATACGGGAACCATTCCGGTTGAACCGATCTTGTTCAACACAGCTATCTTATCAAATTTTGCCATTTTATTTCCGATTTACAGGATTCATTTATAAATTATCTCTGAACACGTCCGCTTGCATCACCGCCAGCCAAAGCTTCAACTTCCTCAGCAGAAACCAGATTGAAGTCACCGTTGATGGTATGCTTCAAGGCTGATGCCGCAACAGCAAATTCCAAGGCTTCACCCTGATTCGGTTTGGTGAGCAGTCCGTGAATAATACCTCCGGAGAACGAATCACCGCCTCCTACACGGTCAATAATCGGATTTATATCATAGTGCTTAGACACGTAGAAGTCCTCACCGTTATAAATCATAGCCTTCCAGCCGTTATGCGTTGCGGAGTAAGATTCGCGCAGCGTAGAAATGACATATTTGAATCCGAATTCCTTTGCCATTGCAGTAAAGATACCTTTGTACCCTTCCGCATCGGTCTTTCCGCCTTCAACGTCAGCATCCGGCTTGAATCCCAGACACAGCTCAGCATCTTCCTCGTTGCCGATGCAAACATCTACGTACTGCATCAACGGCTTCATGATAGACTGCGCCTTTTCCTTAGTCCAAAGCTTCTTGCGGAAATTCAAATCAACGGAAACAGTTACTCCATGACGCTTCGCAGCCTCACAAGCCAGCTTGGTAAGTTCGGCAGCCTTGTCAGAAATTGCCGGAGTAATGCCCGACCAGTGGAACCAGTCAGCACCTTCCATGATAGCGTCAAAGTCGAAGTCAGAAGGATCAGCCTCAGCGATTGCAGAATGAGCGCGGTCATAAATCACCTTGCTCGGACGCATGGATGCTCCTGTTTCAAGATAATAGATTCCCACACGGTCGCCGCCACGAGCGATGTAATCGGTTTTCACGCCATACTTGCGCAATGCGTTCACTGCGCTCTGCCCGATTTCGTGTTTCGGCAGCTTAGTTACGAAATAAGCGTCGTGTCCATAGTTGGCACAGCTCACAGCCACATTTGCTTCACCACCGCCATAAACAACATCAAAGTTGTCTGACTGAACAAAACGAGTATTGCCTGGAGTAGACAATCTCAACATGATTTCGCCTAAAGTAACAATTTTTCCCATTGTAATTCTTTTTATGCTTGTTGTAAAATTAATGTGTCTTCCAAACACAGCGGACTTCAATTTTATGACAAATCTCCCGTTCTGTGCACGCACACAAAGGTACGATTAATTTTTTAAATACCAAAAAAAGTAATATATTTGTATCGATAATAATTTTTTTTACAAAAAGCTCTTCATGAAGACAAACATAGACAATCAGCAAGAACGGATTCGGATCAAGGACATCGCGCGCCTGGCAGGAGTTTCCGTAGGAACAGTAGACCGGGTGCTTCATTCACGCTCCGGCGTATCAGCAGCCAGCCGGGCAAAGGTAGAAGAGATCTTGCAGCAACTTAACTATCAGCCGAATATGTACGCAAGCGCCTTGGCATCAAATAAAAAATACAGGTTTGCCTGCCTCTTTCCGGCGCACGCCGAAGAAGACTACTGGGTAGATGTAGAAAACGGAATGGGCCAGGCCATAACCGCCTTTTCAGACTTCCACGTATCGCTCCAGTCTTTCTGCTACGACCAGTACGAATCCGGATCATTCACAGAAGAGGGAGAAAAAGTGCTGAACGCGCGCCCCGACGGTGTAGTTCTTTCACCCGCCAGCGAAGAAGAAACCAAAGAACTTGCACACAAACTGCGGGAGGCCAATATACCTTATATATTTATAGACTCAAATATTCCCAATCTTTCTCCACTCGCCTTTTTCGGACAACATGCCCAGAAAAGCGGCTACTTTGCAGCACGTATACTTCACCTGCTCGCCATGGGAGCTAATGAAATAGTCGTATTCCGGCTGATTTATGAAGGACGGCTAGGCTCCAACCAGCAGCTCCACCGCGAAAGAGGCTTTTATGAATACATGAAAACATGTTGCCCGGAGATGAAGATAAGGGAACTGAATCTCTATGCGAAACAACCGGAGCAGAACGAAAAACTGATGAATGAGTTTTTCAGCGCCCACCCGGACATCAAGTGCGGCATTACCTTCAATTCAAAAGCGTATATAATCGGCGAATACATGCAAGCATACGGGAAAAAGGACTTTCATCTCATGGGATATGACCTGCTGCGAAGAAATGTCGCATGCCTTCAAAACGGCTATATCGACTTCATTATAGCCCAGCAGCCCACCGTTCAGGGATACGACAGCATCGAATGTCTTTGCAATCATCTGATCCTCAAGAAAAGGGTAAAGAGCTGCAACTACATGCCTATCCACCTGATTTCTGTAGACAACATCGACTTTTACTTCGACACACATGTCTATGACAGTGCGAACGACTGACATTCAGACGGAAAAGTGTTATATTTGCGCGTTCTTAACTACAGATATGGAAAATGGACTATAACAAACTGACCCCTATTGTCAACAAGCCGAGCGCATGGGCCTTAAGCCCGTTAGCGGTATTCTTGTGCATGTACCTTGTCACATCGTTAATAATCAACGACTTCTATAAAGTGCCCATTACCGTCGCTTTCATGGTGGCTTCCATCTACTCAGTGGCAACAACCAAAGGACTGAGTCTGAACGACCGCCTTATCCAATATTCCAGCGGAGCAGCAAACAAAAACATCATGCTCATGATCTGGATTTTCATCATGGCGGGAGCCTTTGCCGAGTCAGCCAAAGCAATGGGTGCTATTGATGCCACCGTAAATCTCACCATGCAGCTGCTTCCGGGAAACCTGCTTCTTGCAGGAATCTTTCTTGCATCCTGCTTCATCTCCCTGTCAATCGGAACTTCTGTAGGAACGATCGTCGCACTCGTTCCCGTTGCAGCAGGCATTGCTTCCAAAACGGATGTCAGCGTCGTATTCATGACTGCAATCGTAGTTGGGGGAGCGTTTTTCGGCGACAACCTATCGTTCATTTCCGACACAACCATTGCCGCCACGCGCACTCAGGGCTGCGTAATGCGCGACAAGTTCCGTGTTAATTTCATGATTGCAATACCCGCTGCCCTCGTTGTCTTCATATACTATATTATATACGGCAGCCACATAGAAGTCACCCATCCTGCCAGTCCGGTCGAATGGGTCAAAGTGATTCCATACATTATCGTATTAGGCACTGCCATAACCGGACTGAACGTGATGCTTGTGCTGATTCTCGGAATACTCTCGGCAGGCATCATCGGCATGTGCTATGAAAGCTTCGACGTGTACGGCTGGTTCGGAAGCATGGGACAGGGAATCGTAGGCATGGGAGAACTTATCATCATTACCTTAATGGCAGGAGGCATGCTCGAACTCATACGCTTCAACGGAGGGATAGACTACATCCTGCATAAGCTTACCCGGCATATCAAAAGCAAACGGGGAGCTGAACTGAGCATTGCCGCCCTTGTGAGCCTGGCCAACGTCTGCACCGCCAACAATACCATTGCCATCATTACTGTCGGGCCTCTCGCCAGTGACATTGCCGACGAGTATCATGTGGACAAACGGAAAAGCGCCAGTATCCTTGACACATTCTCGTGCGTGGTGCAGGGCATCATTCCTTACGGAGCACAAATGCTGATAGCGGCCGGACTGACGCAGCTTTCTCCTCTCAGCATCGTCTGTTACCTGTATTATCCGATGGCTTTAGGCATAGCGGCATTGCTCAGCATCCTGCTGCGTTATCCCAAGCGTTACTCCTGATATGCGGCTGCATGATAAAAAAGTCAATCCGTTATTTGTATATCTCGAAAGAAAACTCTACCTTTGCATCCGCAATTGAGGATGGTTCCGTAGCTCAGCTGGATAGAGCAACAGCCTTCTAAGCTGTGGGTCCCGCGTTCGAATCGCGGCGGAATCACTTAAAAGCTTTACAAATATCACACATCACACAAGGATGGTTCCGTAGCTCAGCTGGATAGAGCAACAGCCTTCTAAGCTGTGGGTCCCGCGTTCGAATCGCGGCGGAATCACTTAAAGGATCGGACAATATCTGAAAATAAATCAGATTTGTCCGTTTTTTTGTTGCAATTTCTTATCTTTGGGGCAATGTATAAACATCGCCTTCTATGGACAGGAAACGAAAAAGAATACTTCTATATATCTCTGCGGGAATCCTGCTGGCTGCCGCAATTTATGTCTCACTCCCTTATTACGCACGCCAAGCACTGATTCATCTGATGCCCGTCATCGACGACCTCAACACATTTCATCGTGACACGGTGCATAACACCCCTTCTGCGGTATGGTTCTGGCCCCATACCAACGACTATAACCGTCATCGCCTTTCACCCGAAGATTCCGCTTATCTGGATGAGCTGAAAACTGTAGCCTTTCTCGTTATCCAGCACGACAGTATTGTATTCGAGAGTTACCGGAACGGGTGGAACGACAGCCTTACATCCAACATCTATTCAGCAACAAAGACCATAGTAGGACTTCTTGCCGGAATAGCTCTTGACGAAGGAAAAATCCACAACCTTGACGATCCGGTAAGCACTTACATTCCTCAATACACAAAAGGAAAACAAAAAGAAGTAACAGTCCGCAACCTGCTCACCATGAGTGCCGGGATGGACTGGGACGAATCGTATGCCTCCCTGTTCTCCGTAACGACCCACGGCTATTACGGAAACGACCTGTACAAGCTAGTTACAGAACTGGATGTCAACGAACAACCCGGCATACAATATTCTTACCGGAGCGGCGAAACGCAGTTGCTGGCATTTGTCATCGAAGCCGCCACCGGACAGACGCTCAGCAAATATGCGGAAGAAAAATTATGGAAGCCGATGCAGGCGGAACGCAATGCCTACTGGCTTTTAGACAAGAAAGGCGGTGACGAGAAAGCATTCTGCTGCTTCCATACCACCGCCCGTGACATAGCGCGCCTTGCACGGCTCATGCTCCATCGCGGAAACTGGAACGGTCGGCAGCTTGTTTCGGAAAAGTACTTGAGCGAAGCCATGACTCCCGCATCCTACCTCAAAGACCAATGGGGCAAGGATTCGCTGGACTATTATGGTTTCCAGACATGGATCATGCACTACCGCGGACAGACAAACCCCTATATGCGCGGTATGCTCGGACAATATGCCATAGCTATCCCCTCACACGATGCGATCGTTGTCAGGTTGGGACACAAGCGAAGCGACATATACCGCCGTGAACTTACCACCGACATTATCCGTTACATGGACATCGCGATGAAAATACTCAACCGCTGACAATTACTTGTTATTCTTCACGAAAGCAAGAAAACGGTTCAGACCGTCCGCTACCCTTTCACGCGGACAGGCAAGATTCCAGCGCATGAAGTTATCGCCATCCTTACCATAAATCGCTCCCGCATTCAGCCAGAGCTTTGCTTCCTTCTGAAGCCTTACGCCCAGTTCTTCCGAAGGAATGTGAAGAGCGGAACAGTCCATCCATGCGAGGTAAGTGCCTTCAAGCACCGCCAGCGGAAATTCCGGCAGATTCACTGCACAGAAATCCTTCATGAACTTGTAGTTTTCCCCAATATAGCCTACGAGCTGGTCAAGCCATTCCTCCCCTTCATTGTATGCCGCAATGGTAGCAATTACGCCGAACGGATTCACGTCGCACACTTCGTTGACATTGATGGCACGGTCTATCTTCCGGCGGATTTCATCGTCCGGAGCGATTATATTTGCAATCTGCAGTCCGGCAATGTTGAAAGCCTTGCTTGGAGAAATGCAGGTAACTGAATGCTTCAGGAATTCTTCAGAAATGGAAGCAAACGGCAGATGCTTGTGTCCTGGATAAACCAGCTCGCAATGGATCTCGTCTGAAATGACCAGCACATTGTGACGGATGCAGATTTCGCCCAGCCTTACCAGCTCTTCATGCGTCCACACTCTTCCGGCTGGATTATGAGGATTGCAGAGAACCAGCACTTTGGCGCGCGGGTCTGCCGCCTTGCGCTCCAGATCTTCATAGTCCATACGGTAAGTCTGTCCGGCATAGATAAGCGGATTGCTCAAGATTTCACATCCGTTGTTACGCACCGAAGAAAAGAAACAGTTGTAAACAGGAGTCTGGAGAATCACCTTGTCACCCGGCTCAGTCATAGCCTTGATAATTGCCGAAATAGCCGGAACCACCCCCGAAGTATAAATGAACCAGTCCTTCTTTGTCTTCAAGCCGTGCCGGCGGTCCAACCAGCTGATTACAGCCTGGTAATATTCGTCCGGCACACGGGTATACCCGAAAATGCCGTGAGCCACACGTTTCTGTAATGCTTCCACGATGGCAGGGGCCGTTCGGAAGTCCATATCAGCCACCCACATGGGCAGCATCTCAGAATCGGCAGAAGCATCCCATTTGATACAGTTCGTGTTCCGCCTCGAAATCATTTCATCAAAATTGTATTTCATCTTCTATGCTAAAATATGTTAGGTTTGACTTATCTTGTATCGTTTTTCCATCCATTTGCCGCGCTCCAGACGTATCAGAAAAATCGTTCCGCGGAAACACAGCTCGATGCACATGGCCAGCCATACTCCTCGCAGCCCCATAGTCGGAGCCAGCCAGAAAGCGAGCGTCAGGCGCACCGCCCATATACTGAAGAAATTCATCAGACTGGGCACCAGCGTTCCGCCTGCACCCACAAACACACCGTATGCAACAATAGACGCAGCAAACATCGGTTCGGCAAACGCCTCTATGCGCAACACAGAAGTGCCCAGTGTGCGAATTTCTTCGACAGGCGTCATTATACCTATAATCTGGGGAGCGAACACGTACATCAGCACGCCCATAAATGCCATTACGCCCATTCCCATATAAACCGTCATACGCGAGAATCTCCGTGTCAGCTCCCTTCTTCCGGCACCCAGACTCTGCCCCACCAAGGTTGTAGCCGCATCCGAAATACCGTAGCCCGGCATATAGCAAAGACTTTCGGCAGTGATGGCAAACGAATTGGCTGCAATGGCAATAATGCCGAGCGGGGCCACGATTACAGTTGTCATGATTTGCGCCCCGCAGATCACCACATGCTCCAGTCCCATAGGCAGACTAATATGGGCTGCCTGCTTCAAAACGGCTCTGCGCGGAATAAACCGGCCCTTCTCGCCCGTAAGTTTCAGTTCAGGCGAGCGGGTAACCAGGTAACCCATCATCAACGCAGCCACAACGACCTCGGCAAAAACCGTTCCCAAAGCAGCTCCTTCCACTCCCAAGCCTGCCCCCGGCATCCGGAACGTGCTGCCGAACAGCTCCACATCGCGCGTAGGGAATATCAGGAAGAAATTGAATATGACATCAAGCACACACATCAGTATGTTCAGCATACTCGGAATACGCATATTGCCGCTGCACCTGAGCATGCCTCCGGCAAGAAAGTTCAGTTGCAGCATAGGCAAGAAAAGCGAAAAAATGAGAAAGTACAGCGAAGAATCGCGCCGTATAACCGGATCTCCTCCCAGCCAACGGGGAAGCGAACCGCTGATGGCTACCCCGGCCAGTCCAAGCAGCAGACTGAAGACAAAGACGGAAACGATTGACTGGCGCAGCACAGCCCGCGCCCTTTCCATATCGCCGGCTCCTATCAGATGCGCCACCTGCACGGAGAAACCCGTAGCCGCAGCAGAACATACTCCCCAAAACAGCCACGTTGTTGTAGATACCAGTCCGATGGAAGCCGACGCATTGGCTCCCAGACTTCCCACCATCGACGCATCGATATACTGCATAAGGATGGACGAAAGCTGCGCCACAATTGCGGGCACACTCAGTTGGACGGTCAGCCATAATTGCTGCCTTCCTGTCATGGGCTTTCCCTGACGGATCATCGCCAGCAGGCTGTTGGTTTCGTTCTTTATCTTGCTCACTTTGTTTTTCTCTTTTTGACGCTGCAAAAATACAAGGATTGTCTGATATATGTTGTATATAAATTACGGCTTTCACAGATAATAACAGAAAAAGAAGGCTTGTCCTTTTCTTCGAGAGAAATTGCGAATTGTGTAACGAAGAACTGCCTGGTGCGCGTAGCAGACAAAATCCTGCCGGTGCACCGCTGGATTTCAATTTTTTCAGTTTAACTTTGTAATGGTTTAATCAAAAAAAACACAGAAGCAACATGAAGAAGCAATTCCTTTTCTCCCTGCTCGCCCTCAGCGCGGCGACGGGAGCCAAAGCCGACGGCAACGAAGCACGGCTGCTCCGCTTCCCCGCCACAAACGGCACGGACATCGTATTCTCCTACGCCGGCGACCTCTACACAGCACCCATTGCAGGCGGTGAGGCCCGAAGGCTGACATCGCACGTGGGCTATGAAATCTTTCCGCGTTTCTCGCCCGACGGCAAAACCATTGCTTTCACCGGCGAGTATGACGGCAACCGCGAGGTTTATATTATTCCAGCCGACGGAGGCGAACCCCGGCGTCTGACCTACACCGCTACCAATGCGCGCGACGATGTGGGAGACCGCATGGGGCCTAACAACATCGTGATGACCTGGACACCCAACGGCGAAGGTGTCGTCTACCGCAACCGCATCAGCGACGGCTTCGACGGACGCTTGTGGACAGCGCCTCTGTCTGACGGCATGCCTCAAGCTCTCCCTCTGCCCGAAGGCGGCTTTTGCAGCTATGCACCGGACGGCAAACGAATGGCCTACAACCGCGTCTTCCGCGAATTCCGCAACTGGAAATATTACCGTGGCGGCATGGCAGATGATATATGGCTTTACGATCCCGATGCCAAGAAAGTAGAGAATTTAACAAACAACGTGGCACAAGATATCTGCCCCATGTGGATCGGCGATGACATCTATTTTATCTCCGACCGCGACCGGACAATGAACCTTTTCGTCTACCACACCGCTACCCGACAGACGGAGAAAATAACCGACTATACCGACTACGACATCAAATTCCCCAGCACCGACGGCAAGCAGATTGTGTATGAATATGCCGGTTACCTCTACCGTTTCGATCCGCAGACAGGCAAGAACGAGCAGATCCGCATCACGCTCAACGCTGAAAACATCTATGCCCGCACCGAACAGAAGCATGTAGCCGACTATGTGACCGCAGCCAGACTTTCGGCCGACGGTAAACGCCTGGCCGTAACCGCACGTGGCGAAGTATTCGACGTGCCCGCCACAAAAGGTGTAACGCGCAACATTTCCCGTACCCCCGGTGCCAACGAACGCGAAGCCGACTGGAGTCCTGACGGACGATACATAGCCTACATCTCCGACCGCACGGGTGAAACTGAAATCTACTTGCAACCCGCTGAAGGAGGCGAACCCGTCCAACTGACCACAGGCAACGACACCTACATCCGCAGCCTCAGTTGGAGTCCCGACAGCAAGACTGTACTCTACACTGACCGCAAGAACCGTATTGTCACCGTAGACGTGGCCTCCAAGACAAAAAACATAGTCATGCAGAATCCCGAACAAGAATTCTACGGCGTGAACTTCTCACCGGACAGCCGCTGGATAACCTACACCAAGCCTGCTGCCAACGACTTTTCGGTAGTCTATGTCTACAACCTGGCCACAAAACAGGAATATCCCGTTACGGAGAAATGGTACAATTCCTCTTCGCCCGTATTCAGCACTGACGGCAAATACCTGATTTTTGAATCCGACCGTGACTTCAACCCCATCTACGGACGTCTGGAATGGAACCATGTCTACACCCGCATGGGCGGCATTTACCTGGCTCTGCTGACAAACGACACGCCTTCGCCTTTCCTGCCCGCAGACGAAGCGGTGAACAGCGACAAGGAAGAGGAAGGCGGCAAAGTTCCTGCCAAGGACGCGAAGAAGAAAGATATCAAGACTGAAGACAAGGCTGTGGAGATTGCTCCCGAAGGAATCGCAGGCCGTATCGTCAAGCTGCCCTTATCTGCCGGCAACTACTGGAACCTGTACAGCGACGGACAAACCGTGTGGTACTACGGCGACAATGGCACGCACGCCTTCAGTCTGAAAGAC
This sequence comes from Bacteroidales bacterium SW299, assembly GCA_019550975.1. Lineage (GTDB taxonomy): Bacteria > Bacteroidota > Bacteroidia > Bacteroidales > Bacteroidaceae > Phocaeicola > Phocaeicola excrementipullorum. Next base: position 51,311 of record SDWH01000004.1, read on the forward strand.
CAGAAGGACGAACTGATAGCCGAAAATGCTGTCATGGCACCCATGGATGGCAGCAAAAAGGTTCTCTACATGCGCGGCAACTCCCTCTATGTGGGCGAACTGTCCACACAAAAGGTTACACTGGACAACAAGGTATGTCTGGATGACATGGTGGCTCCGATAGACTATCAACAGGAATGGGCACAAATCTTCGACGAAGCCTGGCGTGCCTACCGCGACGGCTTCTACGTAGAAAACATGCACGGGGTGGACTGGAAAGCCATCAAGGAGAAATATGCCGTGCTGCTGCCTTATGTCAAGACACGCCTCGACCTGAACTATATCATCGGCGCAATGATTGCCGAACTGGCATGCGGACATGCTTACGTCAACCCCGGTGAATATCCAAAGCCCGAACGTATCGGCATGGGCCTGCTGGGTGCCGAACTGAGCCGCGACGAGCAAACAGGCTTCTACCGTATCGACAGAATACTTCCCGGCGCACCTTATAGCGAAAAGCTCCGCTCGCCTCTCACCGAACCGGGCATGAACATTGAAGAGGGCGACTATATCACAGCCATCGACGGTGTGCCTACCACCTCCGTGCGCAACATCTACCAGCTCCTTATCGGCAAAGCAGGCGTACTGACCGAACTGAGCGTCAGCTCCAAGGCCGCAGCCGACGGTGCCCGCAAGGTTGTGGTAAGACCCACGGACAACGAATATCCGCTCTATCACTATAACTGGGTGCAAAAGAACCTGCGCCGTGTGGAAGAAGCCACCGATGGGCGCGTAGGATATATCTATATCCCCGATATGGGACCTGAGGGCCTGAACGAATTTGCCCGCTACTTCTACCCGCAGCTCGACAAAGAAGCCCTCATCATCGACGACCGGGCCAACGGCGGAGGCAACGTATCGCCCATGATCATCGAGCGCCTGCTCCGCAAGCCCTACCGCATGACCATGTCGCGCACGTCTACCCGGACAGGCACCATTCCCGATGCCACACAGTACGGCCCGAAAATCCTGCTCATCAACAAATATTCGGCTTCTGACGGCGACCTATTCCCCTGGAGTTTCAAAGCCAACAAGCTGGGTACGGTCATCGGTACCCGCACATGGGGAGGCATCGTGGGCATCAGCGGTTCCCTGCCCTATATGGACGGCACAGACATCCGCGTGCCATTCTTCACCAACTACGATGCCAAGACCGGCCAGTGGATTGTGGAGAACCACGGCGTTGATCCGGACATCCTCATCGACAACGATCCCATCCGGGAACAATCCGGTACAGACCAGCAGTTGGAAAAGGCCATCGAAGTAGCTCTCGAGCAGTTGAAAGAGCGCAAGCCTCTGCCAGGCGTTCCTGAGCCTCGGACAATGAAAGATCTGGGAGTGAAATGATTCCGGAAATGCCAGAACCTGTTTTTTAACGACAGCATTCATTTCTGACCAACGGGAACATAGCGGCAACGGCATCAAGCGACAGCCGCTATGTTCCCAATTTTTAAGCGTACCCATATCCGGCTCTGCCCCAGTCCGGACATCGCTTTCAAGAATGCTTTTCTGCTTTCGGAACATGCGCCGGCATCCCGCAGTTATCAGCTGCTTTCTTTTCAATTGGCGGCCGGCGAAACATAATTTATATCCTCCAGCCAGTCTGCCAGCATAGAATGACAGGCAGCAGTCTGCGACGAACGTATCCACAAGCTGGGTTCCATGAAATTCCCTTCCGGAATAAGGCGCTCGGCATCTGCTTCCACACCGCTGATGCCGCTGCTTGCACTCGACACGACAAGCCCGATATGCTTGCCAGCCATCCGATCACCGTACCTGAAGAGAAAGGTCTGCATCGGAGCGGCCATGTTGCTCCACCACAACGGAGCGGCTACAATGATGATGTCATACTCATCCAGATTGTCTGCTGTCGTCCGGATGTCAGGGTAAGATGAAGCATCATCCGGATTGTTCCGTATGGCAGAAATCAGAGCACTCCCTACAGCATAGTTGTTGGCCGCATAGTCAATTCCCTCTTCGGCCGGCTCTACGCGCAGCACATCCGCATCGATCTGGGTCTGCAAATCAGAAACAATGGTATGCACATTGTTCGTGAAACTGTAATATACGATCAACGTATTTCCCGTCACCGGATCATCCGCCGCGCCAAGTTCTCCCCCATTACCACTGTCGACATCTTCCCCGTTGCTTCCGGGCTCTTCCGTCGGAGGTTCCTCCGTTGCCGGTTCGTTATCACTACAGGCTACAAAGCCTAATGTCAGTACTGTCATAAGCAGAAGATAAAAGAACTTTTTCATACGTATTTTATTTTTAGAAGATTTTCCATTCAAGCAATATTCACAAAACAGAAGCACGTCCCCGATAACATCCGAAAAATAAGCCTGAGCAAAATTAAACGACAGACTCTTAATGAATGAAGATATTGTGCATATTTCTCAAATCACAGGCTTTTATTCCGGAGAAGTCTGTAAAACAGACAAACAGCCCTTAAGGTTCCGCCAGTCCGACCAATTCCGACGGATTGCGGCGTACCAGCAAGTCCACATCCTCCTGAGCCAGTCCGTTCCGTAACAGAGCCTCAATGCAGCGGCGCATTCCCTCAATCGGGTGCGGCATACCTGCCTGCCCCAGGTCTGTCGTAATGAAACTCCGTTCCGGATTGATGCGGGCAAAGGCAGCAAACGCCTCATCACTCAGCCGGATGAAGTCCGGCAACCCGGTTCCCGGTCCCCAAAGGTTGGTAAGGTAACTGTATTCTATCCATGCGCCGAGATCGATGCAACGTTTTATCTGCTCGTGGGTCATCGTCCAGATGCCGGAATTGGCATGAGTGACGACAAATTTCCCTACACCCACCTCGCGTGCCTTGCGTGCCAGCGTGATACATTCTTCGGGCGAAGAATGGCCGGTGGCAAAGATGATGCCGGCCTCCGCACAGATTTCCATAACACGCACCACTTCAGGCAACACCCTGCCACTGTCGTCCAGCACAGGTATACCCTCTTTCTTGCCGCAGCAGCTCAGATTCTGATACACGGCATCCTGCGTAGGCATCCAGATGCACCGGCACAATCCTCCGGTAGTGTTCACCGCTTTCTCGGCAGCAAAGGGATTAACCCGCCCGCCATGCACACGGTTCATGCACATGCTGCCGAACACCTCGAAATCTGGTACTGCCTGACGGATAAGATAAGCGCGGTCGTGACAACTGAAGTCGTTAGATTTGAACATTACAGCACGATAACCCGTCCGCCGGGCATCACGGACAAACGAAAGTTCGTCCGTGATCCGAACTTTGCTGTCGGGGGCACAATGCAAATGAATGTCGCACACACCGTGCAGCATTCCGTCCGCTGTATTTCCCGACTGTTCTTTTGGGCTTTTTCCTGACACGAAAGCACCGGCAGAAAGCATACTGCCTGCCATCACCGCACTGCCTGCCGCCACGCTCCGCTTCAGAAACGTGCGGCGTGAGATAGTCGTTTTCAATTCCTCATACATTTTTATAAAGCAATCCTGATTTCCTACAAGCTTGTGCGTATTTTCACCTGTCTGCAACACCAAGAAGAACAATAGCAAAAGCTTTATTTGCAGCATAGACAATCAGCTGCATATCAAATGAGAGCAGGTTTCTGTTTCGGCACCCCCACTGTTCAAGCTTCAGAAGCCCACCTGCTTCTGCTGTTCGGCGTTGTAGCGGTCGCCCGTCACCGGAATGGCGGCGACAGCATCTTCCAGCTGCTTCCATTCTTCAGCAGTCAGGGCAAAATCCAGCGTGCGCAAGTTCTCCTCGAGGTGCGAAAGCTTCGTTGTGCCGGGAATAGGAACAATCCACGGCTCTTTCTGCAAAAGCCAGCCGAGTGCAAGCTGCGCCGCAGTCATGCCCCGTTCCCGGCCGAAGCGCTGCAGGACATTCACTATACGGTAATTGGCACGCATGGCCTCGGGAGTGAAACGAGGCAGCGTAGTACGGTTGTCGTTGTGCGGATCGAATTCGGTATACTCATTCAGATCGCCGCCAAGAAAGCCCCGGTTCATCGGACTGTAAGGCACAAAGCCGATCCCTAGCTCACGGCATACGTCCAACACACCGTTCTTTTCCACATCACGGTGCATCAGGTGGTACTCGCTCTGGATAGCAGTCAACGGACAGACAGCATGTGCCTTGCGGATAGTTTCAGCACTGACCTCACACATTCCCCAGTGCAAGACCTTGCCTTCCTTCATCAAATCGGCGATAGTCCCAGCCACGTCCTCCACCGGCGTGTTGCGATCAAAACGGTGTTGGTAGAACATCGGGATGACATCGGTACGCAAACGTTTCAGCGATTCCTCACAGTAACGGCGGATGGTAGCCGGACGGCTGTCCTGACGTCCGGTAGCCTTGCCGTCTATGACTTCGTGTCCGAACTTGGTCGTCACGTTTACCTTCCCATGGAATGCGCCGAGAGCCTCACCAGCCAACTCTTCGTTGTTCAACGGACCGTAGATAATGGCAGTGTCGAACAGCGTCACGCCCCGGTCCATTGCCTCATGAAGCAGGCGGATACACTGCTTCTTGTCGGGATGACAGCTCCGGTTGTAAGTCATGCCCATCACGCCGAAGCCCAACGCTGATACCTCAAACGCCGCCTTTCCCGTGCCCAGCGTGCGGCGAGCGGCAACGGTTGCTGCTTTCGCATCGCCGGCAGACGTTGCCTTGCTTCCGGAAGCCGCACCAGTGGCTGCCTGTATCTTATCCAAAGCCGGAGAAACGGCCAATGCAGCACTCACGACAGCCGCCGTTTTCAGAAACCCCCGACGGCTGAAACCTTCTTTGTTGTTCAAATTTCCCATGTCTTTACTTTGATTAAAAGTTCAATGAATTGAAAAAGCCCCGTCCACCAGCAATGCATGGCCGTCAACAAAACTTGCTTGCGGACTGCACAGCCACAGCACAGCGTCGGCAATTTCCTCCGGCCTTCCCAGCCGCCCGGCAGGAATGTCACGCACCAGTTCCTTTTCCAGCGCAGGATTACGCCGCATCAGGTCTTCTGCCATCGGCGTGCGGATAACACCCGGACACACGGCATTGATACGGATGCCCTTTGCAGCATAGTCAATGGCTGCCGTGCGGGTCAGTCCGATGACTGCGTGCTTGCAGGCGATATAGGCAGCCTGCCCGGGGAAACCTGTCACGCCGCCCTGCGACGAAGTATTTACTATCGCCCCGCCACCCTGCTTCAGCATTTGCAGGATTTCGTAACGCATACAGTTCCACACACCTTTCAAGTCGACAGCTACCGTACGGTCAAACTCATCGTCTGTAATCTCCGCCATCGGACGTTGCGGTGTCTGGATGCCGGCATTGTTCAAGGCCGCATCCAATCGTCCGTAGGCAGAAACAATCCAGTCTATCATTTTCCTTACTTCCTGCGTGTCCGACACGTCACAGCGGTAAGCCACAGCCTTGCAGCCTTCTGCCGCCAGTTTTGTAGCCTGTTCCACAGGTTCCTTGATGTCAGCCAATACAGTAATATAGCCCGCTTTGGCAAACGCTTCGGCGCAGGCAAGGCCGATACCCATTGCGGAGCCGGTAACGAGAGCTACCTTTCCGCTTGCTGATGTTGTTTCCATATCCAATTGATTTATCATATTTTATGTTCTGAAGCAAAGGTAGCGAGTTTGGGAAATACAGGCTTTGCCCATCGGTTCAAAATATTTTGTTCTGAAGATCAAAGCGCAAAAGAAAGCAGCAGATCCGGTTAAAACAGCTTCCGGTCCTGCCGTCATTTTCAGACGGTCTGACCTACTTGATCTTCAGTCCCGGAATCAAGGGCTTTGTGTCAACCAGTTCCAGATTCTTTACCATCTCCTGCGTGCCCTGTTTATACTTCAGGAAATGCGGCATCTTCAGGTGGCTCTCGTAAGCGGCGCGGTTGGCATAGATCTCAAGAATGGTGATTTTGTCGGGCGCATCCTTCTCGGCTGTGGCATAAAGGGTGAGCACGCCCGGTTCCAGCCGCATGGAAGCTTCTATTTCCTCCTTCAGATACGCATTGTATTCGTCCAGCCGGCCTGCATCGACAGTTATTTTCGATAGGCGTACCAAGTTGTCCTGGGGCGAATCCGCCGGTTTGGCTGCTTCCTGGCTGATGATACGCAGTGCCTTGATTGCCGCAGGAAAGCCGATATACGGAAGACATTGGATGACCGCAGCCGTCATTTCTTCGGGCGTGTTGCCCGCATTGATGTTGCCGTGAAAGTGCGACTGCAACTGGCTTTCCGCCTCAAGTGTGGTCAGAATGCAATAGCCGAGCAGCTCCTTTGCCTTCAGGCTGAGTGCTCCGCGAGTATATATTTCGCCAAAGAAACAGTCGGTCAGGAAACGTGATACATCTTCGCCCATTCCGCCGGGCACGCCTTCCATCACGGCGGAGATCCCTCCGCGATACAGTTTGTCCTGAATTGCTTTGCCTTTCTCGTGTCTGTTTTCTTCGGTAACGGTTGTCCGGTTATCCAGAGGAAGGCTGATGCCTCGTTCCCTGAACACCTCGTTCACCGTTCCGACAGCGTTGAGCATCCTCGGAAAGCCGATGAAAGGAGCTGTCAGATACATCGCCTCACGTAGCTCCACGGGTGTGACACCCACATTCAAGGCGGCTCCTGCATGAGCCTTCAGTTGCGGAAGCGTCTGCATGGTGGCAAGAGTGACGCAGGTTATCATTTCACGCTGCTTCATGCTCAGACTGCGCGTAGCAAACACTTCGCCAAATATGAATTTCTGGAGAATGTCCATCATCTCCGGATCCGTACCCTGTCCGGTCAGAGCCTCGCCTCCGAAAAGGGTGCGATAGTTTTCCTTGCACATTTCTATCCGATCCGTCTTGCTGCCGGTTTGCGCCGCTGCCGGCAACAATCCTGCCAGCAGAAAGGCTGTAAGAACAATCTGTTTTCTCATATCGCGCAATATCTGTTATAAACTTTTCCCCAATTGATAAGCCTGCTCTCCATAGCGCGTGTTGCGTATGGAACCTGCCGTCCAGACACCCGAAGCAACTACCTCGCCCACGCTCTCCCAGCCAAGATAATCCATCAGCGTGCGGTAATGCAGAAGTATAGGCTCCGCTTCCTTTTTCGCGGTATCAGCGTACGTCATCAGGTAAGCGGCCTTCTTGTAATGGCCTTTGATTTGTCCGTTGATGGCATAGAAGCGGTCGATTACCCGTTTCATCTGTGCCGAGATACCGAAATAATACATCGGAGTGGCAAAGACCACCATGTCGGCCGCAAGGAGATGCGGACGCAGCTCGTTGAAGTCATCCTTTATCACACACGGGCCGTCCATGCCGCAACGGTTGCATGCGCGGCAAGGTTCCACCTGTTTGAAGGCACAGTCGAAACGGTAAATTTCATGCCCTTTCTCCTGCGCCCCTTTGATAAACTGTTCCGCAAGATAAGCGGAATTTCCGTTCCGGCGGGGACTGCCGGTCAATACTGTTATTTTCATTGTGCTATTGTTTTTAGTGTTCAAACTTCCAACGGCTTTCACGATGCCGCTTCCCAAGACAACGCTCCCTGCAGCCGCAAGCAGGGATTTGCGAAAAAAGTCCCTGCGCTCCATCACTTGCGCTGTTTAAGTGCTTTTCCAAGCGACGTGCATGGCGCGATTTCCTCCCCTGTCCGCAGGTAAGTATAGCCGGGCATCTCAAAGAGAACGGGTTTCAGCCTGCTGTAGTCCGGTTTTCCCTTATCATTGAGGACGCTCTCCTCAGCATAGGTATTCGCGATCTTGCAGATGAAGTTGTCGAACGTATCGGTTTCTTAATTGTCGACCACCTCACATTCCATCACCAGCGGACTTTCATCAATGACCGGAGCTCCGGCTTCGCCCGGATGCCAGGCAAACACTTCTGATTTGTCTACCTTTGCCCCACTGACACATCCCACATAGTCGGCACGCTCCAGCATGGCTTAGTCTACCATATTGACAGAAACTTTGCCTGTAGCCTTCACTCCCTGATTGGTGTAATGAGCCTTGTGCATGCTCAACATGATGCGGTCGTGCCCGATAATGCCCACATGGGCAACGAGCAGCCAGTTTACTTTTCCGTTTACTTCCGTACCCACCACTGCTGCGGGTGTGGGATACAATGCCAGCATATGGCCGATATTCTTTTTCATATTGTTTTCTGGTTTAAAAGTTGTTTTCCTGTTTTATGCCGAACAGCCGGGATGCATTGCCCCACAGAAACAGGTCCGCATACCAGGCAAGCTCTCCGTCGGCTGCGAGCGTTTCTTTCAGTCTATTCAGGTTGTTCCGCAACACACTCTCCGGCAGATACGGATAATCAGACCCATAAAGGATATGTTCCGGCGAGGTGACGGCAAGCAAGGCACGGATGACTTCTGCCGTGGGATTGCCAGCCAGGTCATAATAAAGCCGCGACAAGTTACCCTCCCAGTCAATGGGCTGCATTGATCCGTTGGCTGTCATCGCCGGAAGAATGGATTTCATGCGCGGGATGGCAAGCGGAAGGAACGAGCCGCAATGCGGCACGACTACTTTCAGACTCGGATAGCGCACGAGGACGTTCCTCGCCAGCATATTCACTACAGCCCGTGTGGTTTCTGCCGGATATTCATACATAGCGAGCGGCGTGGTTCGCACGATACCCTCATGACAAGGCGAAGGACGGTGCGGATGGATGATAACCACGGCATAACGTTCGTTCAGCACTTCCATCAGCGGGTCAAGTGCTTCATCACCCAAATACTGTCCGCGGCTGTTGGTGGCCAGCTTGATGCCGTCAGCCCCCAACGTGTCAAGAGCGTACACAGCTTCACTGACAGCCGCATCCACATCTGGCAAAGGCAGGGAGGCGCAGAACCTGAAACGTCCGGGATGCCCGGCCTTCACCTTCGCCGAAACTTCATTAATCCAGCGGATGCAGGCGGCACTTTCCTCCACGTTGCCGTAATAGGGCTGCGGAGCGGGCATAGTCAGTACGGCACAGCCTATGCCCGCGCTGTCCATAAAAGCAGCATGACGTTCCGTATCCCACCCGGGCAGCGGAAAGGTTTCTTCCAGTTCCGCACCGTGCCGCCGCAGCATTTCCTTATATTCAGGCAGGATGATATGCGCATGCACATCTACCGGCTTCTGCGCATAAAGCATGACGCCCGGCACCAAAGCGGCTATACAGGCTATGATTCGCTTCATTTCCATAATCCTGTCATTTGCCGGTCAGTGCCTCCTGGTCTTCAGGGTATCGTCCTCCAACTATCTCAATGCTGTCCAGGTGACGGCGGATGTCAGCCAGTTCTACGTCCGTGAAACGCACGTCTGCGCCGCCAATATTCTCTTTGATGCGTTCGATGCGCTTTGTTCCCGGGATAGGGACAATCCACGGCTTCTGTGCCAGAAGCCAGCCGATGGCAATGCGGGCAGGACTCGTCTCTTTCCGGCGGGCCAATTCCTCTACATATTCCACCAAAGCTACATTATGCTTCAGGTTCTCCGGCTGGAAACGGGGTATGGCAGAGCGGAAGTCTGTCTGGTCGAATGTCGTATTGCGGTCGAAGCGTCCGGTCAGCATAGCCTTTCCCAACGGACTGAACGGAACAAAGCCGATGCCCAGCTCTTCCAGCGCAGGAAGCAGTTCCTTCTCCGGCTGGCGGTACCACAGGGAGTACTCGCTCTGCACCGCCGCAAGCGGACAGACGGCATGTGCGCGGCGCACCGTGGCAGGGGCAGCTTCCGACAGCCCCCAATACAGCACTTTTCCTTCCCTGATGAGCGAAGCCACTGTGTCCGCCACTTCCTCTATCGGCGTGTAAGGGTCTACCCGATGCTGATAATAAAGGTCGATGTGATCGGTACGCAAACGGCGGAGCGACCCTTCCACCGCCTTGCGGATGGTGGCGGGCTTGCTTGACAGACTTACGGGGCGTGCCGATGTGTTGAGGTCGGGCATATCCACCAGATTGTATCCGAACTTCGTGGCGATGACCACCTTGTCGCGAACCGGTTCCAAAGCCTCCCCCACCAGTTCCTCGTTCTTGAATGCACTATAAACCTCAGCCGTATCAAAGAACGTAACGCCCAGTTCAACAGCCTCGCGCAATGTGGCGATGGCTTCTTTCCTGTCGGGATAAGGCGGATAGCTCTGCGTAAATCCCATACAGCCCAGCCCGACTTCCGAAGCGGACAGTCCCTGTCTTCCCAATGTTCTCGTTTTCATGTCTGCTTATCATTTTTAAGTTATTTCTGACTACAAAATTAGGGTGATAAGGCGGAAAAGAAGATAACGCATTTACTGACAAAACAAACCTATTTACGGAATATGCGGGCATCCGTACAAATGTCCCGGATTCATCAGAAAGACAGACGGAGCTTCACGCTGAAAAGTCTGTCTTCAAGCTGAATATATGTATCTCCAGACTGAAGACATATATCTCCAGGCTGAAGATTTGCATCTCTAGACTGGAGATACAGATTGCTCCGCGGAAAGCTGCATTTCACTGCAAAACGCCCAGACGATTTTCCCGTACAGGCCACTTCCTTTCCGCCCTTATCCGGCCCGCACACCCAGGCATAAACGGCCTACCGGTTCAGCGAAAGCGTCACCGTCACACCGCCGCTTCCCAGTGCCGATTTCAGTTGCGCACCGTCGGCATTGTCTATTTTTCCGATCCGGGTGAAGTTCCACGAATTGGTCGAATAATAGATTACCAGGTATTTCCCCTGATAAAGGATAATGTCGCCGGGGCCAGTCGAAATCCGGCGGTCATTGCGCGGAAGATCCGTTCCCAGCGGACCTACCTTCTCCATGTTGCCGTAGTCTTCCATTTCCACGGTCACATCTCCTTCAGACAGCAGCTTCATCAGAGCGTCTGCCGAAGAATTGTCTGCCAAAGTAGCGGTGAATGTCTTGCCGACTTTGACTGTCAGTCTGATTGAATTTGTTTTCATGCTTTCATTCTTTTCTTTTGATTGCCCGAATATCGGCATTGCCGCCAACAGGCAGGCCAACAGCGGAATAAACTTTATTGCTTTCATACAACGGATTTTTTCAGATGTCATATTTCCGGCCGCACAAGTCTTTCACAAAGGCCGGGTCGTCAAAATCGCCCACCACGGGCTTTCCTGTATCGCATGCCGCCACCGTTGCCATGTCTTCGTCCGAGAGCCTGAAACCGATGGAACCGAAGTTTTCTTCGATGCGCTCCCTGTGTACGGACTTCGGAATAACCGCGATACCCCGCTGCATCAGCCAGCCAAGCTCTATCTGCGCCACAGTCTTCCCATACTTCCGTGCAAGCCGCGAAAGGACTGCATGGCTGAAGAAGCCGTTTCTGCCTTCGGCAAAAGGCGACCACGCTTCAAGAAGAATGCCGTTCACGTCGGCATACCGCTTCATCGGCTGCTGCTGGCTGAACAGATGTGTTTCTACCTGATTGACGGCAGGAACAACCTCAAAGTGTGCTGCCAGATCGGCCAGGCGGGGAATGCTGAAATTGCATACGCCGACGGCACGTGTGCGCCCTTCCCTGTAAATCCGCTCCATCGCCCGCCACGCTCCGAACACGTCGCCGAACGGCATGTGGACAAGATACAGGTCGAGGTAGTCCGTGCCCAACCGGGCAAGCGTGCGGTCGAACGCCCGCAACGTCTGTTCATACCCCATGTCCTGTATCCAGACCTTGGACGTGAGGAAGAAATCTCCGCGCGGAACACCGCTTTCTTTCACAGCTCTTCCCACCGCCTCTTCATTCAGATAGACCGATGCCGTGTCGAGCAGACGGTAGCCCGTGGCTATGGCATCGCTCACGCACCGGCGGCATACCTCGTGATCATCCACCTGATAGACACCGAAGCCCAGCATCGGCATCCTCACTCCGTTATTCAATGCTGCATATTCCATATTTCTTCGCTTTATCGGGATTACTTGTCAATCTGGCTTTCGGTGAACGGGTCGGCACGATGCCCCATCAGGTCTATCTTTGCATAAGCCGCATCAAACTCTTCCATTTCATAGGGAGTAAGGCGGACAGAAGCCGCACCGAGGAAGTCGTCCAGATGGCCGGGATTGGTCGTGCCGGGTATCGGAGCAATCCACGGTTTGCGGGAAAGCATCCATATCAGAGCGAACTGCGCCGGAGTAACCCCTTTCCGATGCGCCCATTCCCGGACAAGATAGACCAGCGGCATATTGTGCTTCAAAGCCTCCGGCTGGAACTGCGGCAGGTTCCAACGGCGGTCGCCCTGCTTGAAACGGCTGTCTTCGTTGATAACGCCTGTAAGAAAAGCGCGTCCTAGCGGACAGTAGGGCACAAAGCCAATGCCAAGCTCCTGCAAGGTGGGGAATATCTTGGTTTCCGGCTCGCGCCACCAGATGGCGTATTCGCTCTGCACGGCACTGACCGGACAGACTGCATGGGCGCGGCGGATGGAACGTGCACTGGCTTCCGACATGCCCCAGTGCAGCACTTTCCCCTCCTGCATCAGATCCTTTACCACGCCTGCCACATCCTCCATCGGCACATTGGGGTCTACGCGATGCTGGTAGAGCAGGTCAATGTGGTCAGTACGCAAACGGCGCAACGAGCCTTCCACAGCACGCCGGATGTGGTCGGGGCGGCTGTTCAAAGCGGTCGGCTGTCCCTCTTCCACGCCAAAGCCGAACTTTGTTCCTATCTTTATCTTATCCCGGAACGGGGCGACGGCTTCGCCCACCCACTCTTCGCTGGTATGCGGCCCGTACACCTCAGCCGTATCAAAGAATGTGACACCCTTGTCGTACGCCCTGCGGATAAGGGCTATCATGTCTTTCTTCTCGTACTTTCCGCCATAATAGCCCACCATAGGCAGGCATCCTAAACCAATGGCAGACACATTCAGTCCGCCCAAACTGCGCTGTTCCATATTTCCTCCTTGCTTTGATTCATCGGACATCCTGTCAGGCTGTCCGTTCGAAGAAGATGGCGTGCCGGCAAAAGCGCCCGACACTCCCGCCATTGTCCCGGCGGCAAGCAAGGCATAGCTCGATGCCTGCTTCAGAAAATTTCTTCGGTCCATAATCTATGATTCTATGAATTAACTTCAATGCAAAGATAACGGACCGCCATCAGAAGGAGAATAACCTATTTACTGACGATTGTAACTGATTTACGGATTGTTTTCCCATAAACGACGCTTCCATCCGTACCCGGTTTTTCGGATGCAGATGGAAGCTGAGATGCCCTTCACGCCGAAGTGCTGTGCGGGCGTGCCTACTTCACGCCGATTGCTTTTTTCAGTTTTTGCAGCAAGTCGATATCTCCCGGCCTCATCTTTCCGTTTCTTGCCGGAGGAACGTTCAGAATCAGGATATTGTCCTGTGCCGTGGCACGCTGATAAACCTCCTTCAGTTCGGCCACAGACTTATAGACCGTGTCGGACGTATGGTAGAACCAGCGTTTGGAAATACATACCGTAGACTCGAAAGGCATGTAATACTTTTTGCCATTGTGGACAAACAGTTTCGGATCCGGATCGGCCGGAAGCATCGGGTCACCCAAACGGAAGTCGCTCGGAAAATACCGGATCGGAGCGCCCTCCTTCTGCTTGTCCGGCTTGATATTCACCGATTCCTTCGGAGCGTCGGGATCGTTGGGGTTGGCATCCTGACCGATGCTCCAGTTGATTCCAATCTGACACTGAGGCTCGCGTTTCTTTATCGTTTCATAAATTTCCCTCACAGGCCAGCGGTAACTGGGTTTCGCCCAACTGCCGTCGAACCAGAACTCCACGATCCGGGTGTATTCCGACGTGATGTCCATCAGTTCATCCAGCTGCGCCAGCATGTATCTGTTGTAGGCTTCATCGCTCTCCGGATTCTGAACGTCGGGGTTCACTTTCCTGTCCCACAGTGAATAGTACAGCCCCAGACGGATACCCCGTTTCCTGCATTCCCGTGCCACGGCTTTCACCACATCGGTCGCATTGCCGGAACGGGCCACATCATAGTCCGTATACCGGCTATCCCACATGCAAAATCCATCGTGGTGTTTCGCCACCAGAATGACGTATTTCATGCCGGCATCCTTTGCCGTTTTTATCCACTGTGCAGCATCAATCGTATCCGGGCGATACGAGCCGGGCGGCAAACTGCCATCCGACCACTCCGTATCATTAAATGTGTTGATGCCGAAATGGATAAACATGCCGTACTTCCTTCTGATCTGTTGCTTCTGATACCTGGAAGGTTTTTCCGAAGGACGCGGCTCGTACACTTGCTGCGCCGAAACGGGCAAAGACAAGAGCAAGACTGCCAGCACAATTGCACAAGCCACCTTTATGCCAATGTTTTTCATACAATACGATTGAAAATCTGTTGATATATACAAGATTCTACACACATCTCACTTATGTCCATCATTCATTCGCCATCGGCACGGACCAGAACCTTTCTCGACGACAGCCGCTGTGAATCCGGTCCCACCATGATAACAAACTCGCCCGGTTCTACCACATATTGCATCTTGTTGTTGTAAATCTTAAATGCTTCGGGAGGCAACGTAAAGTTCACGGTCTTCTGTTCTCCGGGCATCAAAGTGACGGAAGAGAAGTCGCGCAGCATTTTTTCCCTCGGCACTACGGTTGCTACATTGTCACGGATATAAAGTTGGACAACTTCACGGCCTTTGCGCTTTCCGGTGTTCCTGATATCAACGGAAACGTTCAACGAATCGCCGATGCCAAGTGTTTCTCTGCTGACCGACAGATTGGAATACTCAAACTGCGTATAGCTCAGTCCAAACCCGAACGGGAACTGGGGGCCTTCGGGCAAATCGCCCGGCTCTATCTTGGTAAACGTCCTTCTTTCATTATAAGCTACAGGAATCTGTCCGCTATGCCTCGGGAAAGTCTGGGTCAGCTTCCCCGAAGGATTCTCCTTTCCGCTCAGCAGCAAGGCAACAGCTTTGCCGCCCATCGTACCGGGATGCCATGCTTCCAACACGGCGTCGCTTGCCTCAAGCACTTCTTCCAACACAAGGGGACGCCCGTTGAACAGTACGGTCACAACCTTCTTTCCGCATTTCCTGACTGCTTTCAGCAGATTTATCTGATCCTGCGGAAGCTCTATCTTGCCCATCGTCACCGCCTCGCCACTGTTTTGCGCGCTTTCGCCCAGGCAGACGATTGCGATATCGCTTTCACGGACTGCTGCAACGGCAGACGACACATACGCATCGTTCAGTTCTCCCAGCTTGCAGCCTACAACCTTAAAGTCCGCTTCGGGCATCACCTCCTTCAGCCCTTCCTCCACACTGACAGCCTCTTCCGTCTGTCCCTTCATGCTCCATCTGCCCAGCAGATTGGTCTTGTCCGAAGCAAAAGGACCGACAACGGCTATCGTGGCAGGTTTCTCTATCGGCAAAGCCTCGTCCCTGTTCTTCAGCAGCACCATGGTCGGCACAGTCAGCTCGCACGCCAGGTCAAGGTTTTCCTACGAAAGCAAAGTCCGCTTTTCCCTCTCCGCATCAAAGTAAGCATACGGGTCGTCAAACAGTCCGAGGCGGAATTTTACGACAAGTGCCTTCCGTGCCGCCTCTGTGATGTCGTCTGCAGACACGGCATTCTCTTTCGCCAGATCCAGCAAATGACGGCTGTATTGCGAAGAAGCCATATCCATTTCCAGCCCGCTGTTCATGCCCCTGCAGGCAGCTTCCTTGCCGTCGGCCGCAGCCCCTTCGGCAACGGCATGGCTCAGGGTTGTCCAGTCGGAGATAAGCAGTCCTTCAAATTTCAACTGTCCGCGAAGCACATCATGATTCATGAACCGGTTCATGGTGACCGGCTCTCCGTCATACGAAGTATACGAACACATCAGCGTCCCCACGCCGGCATTGACGGCAGCCTGAAAGGGAGGCAGATACTGTTCCTGCAAGTCGCGCAACGAAAAGTCCGTATTCTGATAATCGCGTCCTCCCCTTAACGCTGCATATCCGGCAAAATGCTTTACGCATCCCATCAGCGTTTCTTTATCCTTCAAGTCCTCGCCCTGAAATCCCTTTACACGGGCGGCAGCCAATGCCGCCGACAAAACAGGGTCTTCGCCAGAGGTTTCCATGATACGCCCCCAACGAGGATCATTGGAAACATCCACCATAGGGGCATAAGTCAGCTGGATACCGGCGGCAGTAGCTTCCTTAGCGGTTAATGCGGCTCCCTTCCTCACCGATTCACGGTCCCAGCAACACGATTCGCCCAACGGGACAGGCAGAATGGTCCGATAGCCGTGGATCACATCTTCATGAAATATCAGCGGAATACCGAGGCGGTGCGACTCTACAGCTTCTTTCTGCAACGAACGGTTCAGTTCCGCCCCGTTAGCTTTCAGCAGCGCGCCGATCTTTCCTTGCCGTATCTTGCTTCTTACAGCCGAATCCTGACTCGCATAGTACGGAACCAGATTCAGCTCGGCAATCTTCTCTTCAAGCGTCATCCGTGAAAGCAAATCCTTCACACGCTCATCGACAGAGGCCGACTGGTCTTCGTATACTTCCATCCGGCCGTTCCGGTTAAGGTCAGTCCAGCCTTTGTAATAAAAATTCCCGGAAACTTTTTTCCCTTTGGCTTGTGCCGGCATCGTCTGCGCCAGCAAGCCCGCCGCAAGCACCGCGGCCAAATAATAAAAGCTTTTCATAGCCTGTTTTTCTATTCGTCAAACAACATAAGGATAAAGATGATATTCAAACACAAAAAACATAGGGACACAAAGTCCAAATCCGGAATCCTCCTCTGCAGCTTTGTGTCCCTGTGCCAGCTTATGCAGGCAGCCCGGTCAATACTCCACCTTATAATCTTTCTTGAACGGTTCTCCTGCCCATGCCTTCTTTGTGGTCCAGTCGGCTGGAGCGTCCGTCCAGAACGGATCATCGGCAGGCAAGCCCAACGGCAGGAAACTCAGCGTCGCCATATAAAGGCTGCCCGTAGAAGTATAGCCGTCCGCTATATTCGGCTGATGGCCGTTGAAGCCCAGCACGAGCCATCCGTCTGCATCGAAGTTCTGGTTTCCGTCATACATGTTGCGATGTACGGCAGTAAGGGCGCAACGCACCTGTGCTGGCTTGATTCCTTCAGGAAGCTTGTGACGCAAAGCTGCATCGGCCAGCGACTGGAAGGCAGCGGTACGATAGGTCACCGAACGCCCGAAGGCCGGATAAGTTCCGTCCGGACCGATAATGCGTTCACAGAATTCAGCATGGCGTATCATGCGGTTCAGGGCCTGCTCATATTCCTTCTGGCTTGCCCAACGCAAAGGAACCAGCGTTTCCAGCATAGCCACCATCATCGGATTCAGCACATACGAATTGTAATAGTCCATGCTGAACTTGCTTCCGTCGCTGTACCAGCCGTCACCCACATACCATTCCTGTATTTTGTTCTTCGACACACGCAGGCGGAACTGGTCGGCTTTTTCGCCCTGCTGCAGCAGAAAGGCTTCGGTCAGACCGGTAAAGAGCAGCCAGTTGTTGTAGGCACCCGTACGGTCGCGCAAGGCTTTGAACGAATCCAGAAAACGTTTCTTCGTCACGTCATCCAGCGGTTCCCACAAAGCTTTCGGGGCACGCAGAAAAGCATGAACCACATAAGCCGCATCTACGATGGGCTGCGCCTGCTTGGTGAAGTTCAGCATGTCGGGCGATGCCGGATCAACAGCGTTCTTCAACCCTTTCAGAACCTCTTCGCGCATCTGCTTGCGCAATTTACCTTCTTCCGTATCGTCATCAGGCAAGGCCAGCCAGGGAGCCACGCCAGCCAACGTACGGCCTACAGCTTCCAGATGGGTTATTTCATCATACCCGGCAGGATTGCCGCTCGGTGATTCAATCGGCATATTCTTGCGCAAGGTCCCTTCCGCCAGATTGTGTATGACAGGATAAGAAATTTTCCACAGCCATTTCACCCATTGTTCACGGTCCTGCGCACCGGTGGACATTTCCAGTTCCGCCTTTTCTTTTTTGTTCTTCGCCTGTACCGGTACGGCAGGCAACATCAGCACTGCCACCAACAGCAGCACCAAGCAATTCATTTTTTTCATAACCTTTTTATTTAGTTCAACATTACGATTCTCTTTTCGGGATATCCGCCAAATGCCTTACTTTGTCTGCTTCGCATTTACGCCGGACATCCGCCGTTTGAAATATTTCTCAAAAAACAAGATCTGATAATCGATCGAATTAATCCAATATGTCCAGTTATGCTCTCCCGGACGAACGATGAAATCGTGTCCGACACCGCAGTCCTGCAAAAGCCGGTGCAGCTCCAGATTCACTTTCAGAAAGAAATCCCCACTGCCGCAGTCGACAATCAGAGCCAGGTCACCGTCTTTTATCCGGCCTGTCTGGCTGATAACCGTATGCTCTTCCCACCGCTGCCGGTTGTCGGCATATGCGCCCAACTGCCTGCTTATCCCCCAGTTGCCAGGAAAAGGACGGATATCCACTCCGCCGCTGGTACTTCCTGCCGCACCGAACACGTCCTTATGCCGCATGGCGTTCCACAGCGCACCGTGTCCGCCCATGCTGTTTCCTGTTATGGCACGCCCGTTTCTCGATGCGACTGTCGCGTAATGACTGTCAGTATACTGCACCAGTTCTTTGGAAACAAACTCCTCAAACCGATAGTCCGGATTCAAAGGACTGTTCCAGTACCAGCTGTCCTTTCCGTCGGGACAGACAAACATGATGCCTTTCTCGTCTGCAATGCGAAGCAGTTCGGGCTTATATTTTAGCCAGCTCTTCGCATTGTTGCCATACCCATGCAGCAGATATATGACCGGACAGGCCTCCGGCTGTCCGGCACAAGCCTGCCGGGGAACTATATAAACTACCTGCACGTCCCTGTTCATGGAAGGG
Source organism: Bacteroidales bacterium SW299 (assembly GCA_019550975.1). Classification (GTDB taxonomy): domain Bacteria; phylum Bacteroidota; class Bacteroidia; order Bacteroidales; family Bacteroidaceae; genus Phocaeicola; species Phocaeicola excrementipullorum. The sequence continues at coordinate 70,199 of SDWH01000004.1, forward strand.
CTTTTCACCCAAACCGTATCCACACGCGATGCCTGAACCGACAAGACGGCCATCCATACCGACAAGACGGTTATCCAAAAACCTGCTTTTCTCATCTTCACTTTTTTTTGAAACAAACGATTTTTATCCTGTCATGCACTATCTGCCCGCATGTGCCCGGATCTTCTCCAATGCGGCGGCATACCGTTTCCCGAACTCCAGCTGGGCCTCCGCACCGAAATGCGGATCCTCTGTCCCCGGAAAGGCAGGTTCCAGTCCGTCGGAAGACACACATGCCGATTCTGGCAGTTTGCCGGGCACCGACTCCAGCATACGGTTATATGCTTTGATGTCTTTCCTTCCGGCCCACTTCCACTGCCCCAACTGCCCGATGATGACAGGCACATGCGCATCCCCCGCCTCATTCCGCAGATTTTCCATCAGCGCAATCAGTCTTTTCTCATACTCTTCCGGTGCGATCCGGTCCGGACCGCTGCAGTTGCTTTCGCCCTGATGCCACAAAATCGCTTTCAATTTGCCGGAACGCAATGCCTGTTTCAGTCTTTTTACAGTAGCCTCATAGAGTTTCTGTCCCTTTTCCCATTGCTGGATGCTGCTTCCGCCCCGTGCATTGACAACCAGTCCCACCTGATGTCCTTTCTGCGCTACGCATTGGGCAAAAGTCCACGCCGGTCCCAACTGCTGCATGGAAAGGTCTTTCCGGATATTGGAGTATGCATTCAGCGGAAGACGGGCAGGTTCAAACCCGCCTTCTCCGTTCATCAGCCACACGTTTTCGAGCGTGTCATCCTGCATGTCCGCAGGAACGGGAGCACGCCCTGCCATGTTCGACTGGCCGATGCACAGATAGATGTCCATTTCTTCAGAAGGAGAGAGCACGGCGGCATCCGCACAGTCCGACGGCATACGGTAGGCAGCATTCGAGAGTTGCAGTAACCGGCTGTTGTCCGCCCACAGGAAAAGATAGCCGAAAGCGATTTCCGCCAGCAGAAACTCTTCGCGGGAAGGAAACAGATCTTCTTTTCCCTGATAATACGTGCCATTGGAGTTCCGCCCCTGCATGCGCAGCATTTCATCCTCGCGCACCTTCATCCAGTCGGCCGCAGATGGTTTCATGCCCTTGTCCAGCCCGAAACAGTGAGCTATCACATCCATCAGCCAGCAGTTCACCTGCTTGCTGGTGCCCCAGTCGTTCCCCTCCGGGAAATAAATTTCATGAGTCGCCTCTCCGTTCTTACCTCGCACGTACATAGTATGTCCGTCGAACTGCTGATTGTTCAGTGCATTATAGATACGGTCGCCGTTGAACAGCGAAACCTCCATCGCCTGTTTTCCCGCCAGCACATAAGGCAGCACATTGATGGCATTCTGCATGAAAGCCACCGTATAGTCCACATGCACGATGCCATGATTGACGACCGTTCCGTTTTCCTCCATGTTGCTTCCGTTCAGAAAGTCCTTCAGACAAATTCCGTTTACAGTCTTCCCGCTGTGAATATCCGAAGGGGAAGCATAGGCAGACAATTGCAGTTCCACTGCCCGGCGGTGCCATACGGGAGCGTTCGGGTGTTCGGGAAACATGAGCGAGGCCAATACCAGCATATCAGAGTTCCATGCGTTTTCTTCCGACTTGCTGTCGCCCTTGTAAATCACCTTTCCCGCCTTGTCTTTATAATAAGGTATCTTGTAGTCTAAAAAGCGGTCTGCTTCATACACGGTCATGCTACAGACTTGGAAGCGTGTTTCATCATCCAGTTCGTCCCACAGCAGCCAAGCTGCAAAAGCCGCCTGCGAAGCCCACCATGCGCTTTGCCACTGCTTTCCCCATCCCTTTTCTTCTCCGATACAGGCTTTATGACGGTAAGCCAGCGACTGGATCAGACGGACAGCTATGGCCTTTGCCTCCGATACCGGCACTCCTGTTACAGCTTCATCATAGACATGAAAGCGCAAAGCTACAGCCAGCGAAAACGCTACATGGCTGACCGGACGGATGTAATGTTCCGTATTCCCCTTGAAGTCCAGGTATTTGCCCGTTTGGCTTCCATAGCCCTTTACCTTGTTGTACCAGTCGTTGACAGGATATTTCAGTCCCTGGCGGAAGAGCTGTATAGTCCGGTCCGCCAACGGATCGGCCAGCAATTCCGTATTCAAACGCTCCCAGCGGACGGGAGCAAGCGCAGTCTGCGCACCTGTTGTCTGCAATGCCGATACAGCTATCAGACAAACACAAAGCAAGCGAATCAGTTTTGTTTTCATAAGCAGTTTTTTCAATTAACAAAGCATCCGGCAGTTATGCCCCGCGCACGACGAATGCAAAAGCACCGGAAACACAAAATTTACAAGGCCGAAATTAATATTTTTCTCTGCAACTCTGTGTCCCCCGTGCCTGTTTTTTGTATGCCCGCCGCAGATTCAGCCTCAGAACAGCGGCTTGCCGTCCAATATCCTGTCGTAGCGGTAGAGCGCTTCCAGAAAATAATAGTCGGCATAAGTCAGCGGAACGTCTATCTCCCCGTTCTGAGGAATCGCGCCCGTGCTGTGCATCAGAATAAAGTTGCCGTTCTTGCCCAGTTCGGCACGATACCGGGGGCTGCCCAGCGAGTGAAGGATCGCCTTGGCGCCTTCCAGATACTTCTTCGCGAGCTTGCCTTCGCTGTACGTGCTTAGTTCAAGCAGCGCGGAAGCGGTGCAGGCGGCGGCAGAAGCGTCGCGGTAGTTCAGCACCACATTGTTCGCGTTCGAGCGCACGCCCGGAACGTAGCCCGGCTGGTTCGCGTTGAAGTCCCACCACGCAACCTTGTCGGACGGCAGGTTCGGATGGTCCAGATAGAAGTCGGCCATGCGCTGGGCCGTTGTCAGGAAAGAAGGATCCTTCGTTTCGCGGTAGCACATCGTGAAGCCGTAGATGCCCCAGGCCTGTCCGCGAGACCATGCCGAGTTGTCCGAATACCCCTGGGACGTTTCACCCTTGATGGGCTTGCCCGTTTCCTTGTCGTAGTATACGATGTGGAAGCAACTGTAGTCGTCGCGTACCTGGTTCATCATTGTATGCCTGGCGTGCGAAACGGCTATGTCACGGAACGAAGGGTCACCCGTAGCCCGCGATGCGTAGAACAGCAGCTCAAGGTTCATCATGTTGTCGATGATGACGGGGAAGTCGTACACCTTGTTGCCGTGCCACGAGCGGAAGCCGTTCCACGACTGGATTACGCCGGCCTTCTCGCGGTAGCGCGTGCAGAGCGAGCGGGCTGACTCCACCAGTATGTCACGGTAGGAGCGCTGAGGCGAAAAGCGGTTGGCGTTGCCGTAGCTGCAATACATCATGAAGCCGATGTCGTGGTTGTCCGTGAACGACTTGACAGGCTCCATCTTGCGCGTGTAAACCAAAGCCGAATCCTGAAGAGCCTTGTCGCCCAGATACTCGGACAGATACCACAAAGAGCCCGGAAAGAAGCCCGAAGTCCACATGTAGATGCTCGCCTTCGACACTGTCCCGTCCTTGCGCGTGCTGTGAGGCATCACACCCTTGCCGTCCTTGCCCTGGACAGGAGTCTGCAACATCAGCCGGTACTGCCCGGCCGCAAAAGTCATGTTCTCCTTAACGAATGCCTTCTCCGCATCCTGCGCGTGGAGCAGACCGAACGCGCAGGACAGGCAGAAAGCCGCAATCAATTTTACCTTGCTGTTTCTATTCATAAACGATAATTGTTTTAGTTGTGGCGGCATGCGCAATCCGCTCGCGACACACCGTCACGGTTCATTAATTCAGTTCAATGTCATGACGCAAAAGTAGGAAATCCAGCACATGCACTGGTAAGGATTCATCCAAAATTAGGGGATATATCATGTGCCCTTTTCGATTTAACATACGGATGTAAGGGGAGATTTTGTCCAAACCAGCTACAAATGCGGCCAACGAATGAGTGTTAAAGCCTTCTTTACACTGAGTAAAACTCTATTTATCAATATATTATATTTTTCACAAAGACCTGCATCTGCACGTATGCCTTATTGGACTATTTATTCTCGCCGCATAAATAAAAATACCTATCTTAGAGCCTGCGAAAACAATGAAAACTACTGACATGAAAACATCATTCAAACAACTCGTCAAGCAGACAGGATGGCTGTCGGTCACATCCTGCCTGTGCTCGCTTTCCTTGCATGCGCAGGAAAAGAAAAACGTCCTGTTCATCTTTGTCGATGACCTGCGGACGGAATTAGGATGCTACGGAAGCCCGGTACAGACACCCAACATCGACCGGCTGGCATCACAGTCTGTCGTATTCCGGAATGCCTATTGCAACGTGCCGGTAAGCGGCGCTTCACGCGCCAGCCTGCTGACAGGCGTATATCCGGACTTTGAACGAAAAAGATTTGTCGATGCCGAAACATACTCCCAAAACGACCTGCCCGGAGTCACCACCCTCCCTCAGGCATTCAAGGAGCAAGGATACCATACGGTTTCGTTAGGAAAAGTGTTCCATCACCACGACGACCGCACGGACAGTTGGAGCGAAACTCCGTGGATTGTAAGTCCGGCAAGCGGCGACTGGGCAACCTACAACAAATGGAATGTATGGAAAAAGACCGTCGAAGAAAAAGATCTGCATCCCCGAAGTCACCGGGGACCGTATTATGAGTCGGCCGACCTGCCGGACAGCTGCTACGAAGACAACACGATTGCACGGAAAGCGATACAGAAACTGGGCGAACTGAAAGAAAGGAAAGAGCCTTTCTTTCTGGCTGTCGGTTTCAGAAAGCCGCACCTGCCTTTCATCGCCCCGCAAAAATACTGGGATCTGTATGAAGAAGACAGCATAGCAATTGCCGGCAACAGATACCGTCCGTCGGGACTGCCCAAGCAGGTGCAGAGTTCCCGGGAAATCTGCCAATATACTCAAACAAACGATACATCTTCCGAAGCGTTCCATCGGAAAACCCGGCACGCCTATTACGCCTGCGTCAGCTTTGTCGACGCACAGATCGGCCTGGTGCTGGACGAACTCAAACGGCTCAGGCTGGACAGAAATACCATCGTCGTACTGTTAGGCGACAACGGGTGGCATCTGGGAGAACACGACTTCTGGGGAAAGCACACGCTGCTGAAAGAATCCACGCACGTTCCGCTTATCATCAAAGGTCCCGGATGGAAACACGCCTGTTCGCAAAGCATTGTTGAATTCGTCGACATCTATCCCACCCTGTGCAAAGCCTGCCACATCCCGCTGCCCTCGCATCTGCAAGGAAAAAGTTTTCTGCCCACACTTGTCCAACCGCAAAAAAAGCACCGCCCCTATGCCTACATCCAATGGGTCAAAGGAAAGAATCTGGTGGACGGACGGTACAGTTACGCCGAATGGCATAATGACGCACGGCAACTGACCGGCAAGCTGCTGTTTGACCATCAGGCGGATCCGGACGAAAACCGGAACGCAGCCACCAGCGAACAATACGAGAAGCAGACGGCTGCATTTGGCGCACAGATGAAAAAGGCAAAAGAACAGAAACTAATGAAAAGCATATAAGAAAAAGAATGCCACGGCCGGAACAGATGTTTCCGGCAGACATGAAAAAACAATCTCCAGCTTAAAGATACATATCTTCAGGTTAAAGATGTGCATCTTCAGGCTGGAGATTTATATCTCTAGGCTAGAGATATAGAATTTCACACAGCGTCATGCGTCTGATGACGGCACTCCGCCATGATTCAGACGGTTCAGAAATTCACCGGCATACGGTTGCCTGCAGCCGACACTGCGTATACCGTAAAACCGCTTGCCCAGTCGGTAGTCAACGTAAACTCGCGGCTGGACGATCCCGGAGCGATGCCTTCGGACACGTAAACCAGTTTGCCCGAAGCGTCTTTCACTTCGAAAGCTGCCACATGCTGCCAGTTGGCCAGCGTAACGGTGTTGCCGCTGCGCGAAGCTGAGCCTGCAACCACATTGTCTTTGTTCTTGTAGCTGTCCACCATGTAGTCTGTGATATACTCCAGAGCCACATCGGGCTTGGCGTAACCCAATCCTTCCACACGCGCTTTCAGATTGTCAATCTGCTGCTGCGTCACTGTAAGGCGGCCCTTGCCGTAGTCGTCGATTTCCGTATCCACCGGAGTCAGGAAGCCCCACTTGCCGAAGAAGTCAAGCAGATTGGCCTTGGCATTCACACAACAGTTGTATACGAATTCCAGCTGCTGTTCGCCTGCCGTTTCCAGATCTTCGTTTGTGCGGACATATTCATACACGTCGGGATAGAAGCCGCCCTTGTCTGCCTGCTGAGTCGGCGTGCGGCCCAGTACCTTTCCGTAATACAGTTCCAGCTGCCAGAAGGGGACGAGCTTGCGGAAGACGTCAGTTTCCTGCGCATGAGCGATTCCCGGAACCATCAGACTGTTCCACGCCTTGTTGTAGAAGTCCTGCAACTCCAGGCGGGAGTCATTTCCGAAGATGGTGGTCTGGATGTAAAGAGCCGTAATGTTGTTGGTCACCTCCGTTGTTCCGAGCCACTTCAGTCCCGGACGTGTCTGGTTGCTGTGACCCACTTCATGCGCCGGACCCCAGCAGTCAGTTGTCCGCAGCTTGTCCGGATCGGTCAGAGCGTCTATCGTTCCGGCCGAATACGAAGTGCGGTAGCTGGTAGAATACATGTAGCTGTCAGAGTACATCACGTTGAAATACATGCGGTTCTTGAACATGCGTCCGTATTTCTCCAGTCCCAGGAACACCTGTTCGTTGTACACCAGCTCGTCATACGTGTCAATTAGTTCCTTGCCGTCCCGGGTGTTGTTCACGAAGTTCAGCGTGGGGAACGTGAGGTGAGCGTACTTGCCTACCACATCGAAATGCTTGTCTACGGCGGCGGAGAGCAGCTCGTTCCAGCGTCCTTCGTGTGCCGGATTCTGGCTGTCGAAATAGCCGTTCACCTTTCCGGAGGCGAAGTGCAGCGTGATTTCGGGTGCCGTTTCATAGTCGGCCGTGTGATACATCACGTACACCAGTCCCTTTTCTTTCATCTTGATAGTATTGATGCCTTCCTTCACCGCATATTCATTTCCTCCGAATCCGTCTTCTCCCGGCGTATCCAGATTCTGCACGCGGATCTTTACGGATTCCTGTCCCTTCAGGTCGGCCATCACTACCAGGTTCTCGTCAGCAGCCACCTGAATGCCGGTCGGATTGTCAAGCAGGCTGTAGGTGGTAGTCTTGTTTTCCTTAGCCTGCACATCCGGATGCGGATATGCCTTGTAGTCGGCAATGCGGAACTCGCGCGGATAGCGGTCGTTGTACATGTACCATGCCATGTTCTTGTAGAACGAGTGTTCGCAAGACAGGATATCCTGTTCCGTAACGCCCGACTTCAGTTCCGTGCAGGCGGGGTTGGCGAAGAGCGTCGTCCAGTCAAAGGTGTTCGGGTCTTTCTTGTAGAATTCCATTTCGCAGCAGCGGCATTCTCCTGTGTCCCAACTGTCTTCCAGTGTAAATTTAACTTTTGTCACTCCTGCTTGAGGCTGGTTAAAGTCAATGCGTGTGGAGCCGCTGTTGTTCTTGACCAGTTCACCATCAAACACAGTAGTATATCCGGCCGTCCGCTGTACGTTCACGTCCGTATAGACTTCAATCTTTACTTTCTTGAAGTGCCCCTTGTAGCTGGCTATATAATTGACATAGTCAATGTCCTGCGGTTCGTCAAACGTAAATTCAAACCATTTGGGATATTTCGGATCCTGCCAGTTGCTCAGCCAGCCTTCATCTTCGCCAGCAACCGCAACACCGTCTATCATCTTCGAATAATCGCGGTTCGGCCTCCAGTCACCGTCCATTCCTGTCACGCTGCTGACTGTCACCTTGATATCATTTCCTGTTTCAGGCGCTCCCGGTTCGTAGCTGCCCAGCCCCTTTTGGCTGACAGTAAATGTAGCGGCCCCGATATCCTCGCTGCCTTCCACATCGTCTACAGTAATCGAAGCGTTGCGCGCTTCTCCCTTATTGGGAAGAACAGAGAAGTGATGGGTTTTGGTCACCGTTTCATAAGCGCGTGAAGAAGCCGAAGCGGTTTCCTGAACCCAGTCGCTGCCAGCAAAATCAAAATTATAAGGCACGTTGGCAGTCACGTCAATATCGAACTCGCCGCCTGTTTCGCTCATGTTCACCACAGTCTCAGACACCAGAATGGCCTTTCCCCATCCCAGCTGCGCTACAGAGATGGTATCTGTCTGCGACAGCGCTTTGATATACAGTTCGCCGCGACGCACGTCCTTTTCCGTGTTTTCAGTGATGTTCAGCGTCAGGTCGCCCAGCTCGTCCTTCGTTGCCGTACACCAGTTCTCCAGTCCGTTGCCATAACCTACGACATATTCTTCATTGCACTTCACCTCCAGCTGATAGGTTGTGGCAGGCGAATCAAAGTTCAGGGAAGTTTCCGCTACCTGCAGGAATGCGCCGTTCGGAATGCTTTCCCATTCATTTTCGTCCCAGCAGCCGGACAAGCCGCCGAGAAGAGCAGCAGCCGCAAAGAGAGCCGCCGCCTTCGTTTTCAGAAAGTTGTTCATGTTTTCCATGTTTTACGAATTAATCCGTTAGAAAATAAGTGTTCATTCTAAAAAAGAATACAGACAATGCAGCCGATAACCGGCACACACGGGATACGACAATCCCGGATGCGCATCAATATATACGGAATCTGCATTGCCTGCGTTCCCTTATCCCTACGTAGCAATCTTTCTTTTTACCTTTCTTCCGTGTCAAAAGCAACGGCGGGCCTGTCCCCGGCTCCTTCCCGCAAGCAGGGAAACAACCTTAAGCCAAGCCGGGCATATCCTGTTCCGGCCCGCCGCCATCCGACATTCCTAAATCAATAGTACGGATTCTGCACAATCTGCGGAGCCTTGTTTATTTCGTCCTGCGGAATCGGCATCAGATACTGCCCCTTATGGAAGCTGCGCTGCAACGGCAGATCCATCGGCGTGAAATCTTCGATAGTTTCAGCCAGCGTGTTCAAACCGCGGTCGGGCATGCCCACAAACTGTTCGGCCACCTTCCAGCGGCGGTAATCGAAGAAAAGATGCCCCTCAAAGTACAGCTCGTTGATACGTTCCTGGCGCACAATCTGGCGCAAGCCATCCTGTGTGTCCTGATAGCCGGGGTTGGTGGAGTAGTTGTTCCATGCCTCGTCTACCGAAGGAATGCCGGCACGCTCGCGAATCTTGTCAATATAAACCTTGGCTTCATCCAAGCGGTTAAGCTCTACCAAAGCCTCAGCGTAGTTCAGATAGATTTCACCCAAACGGAACTGTACCATCGGGCACTCGATCATAGCTCCCTGAAAGCTCGGATAAGACCATTTTTTATTGGCGAATCCGGAAATAGAATACTCAGCGTCTGTACGATTACCGCGTCCGTGCGGATCATTCTTCAAAAACTGCAACTTAACAACTCTCTTAGCCGGATCACCGTTGCCCGGATCCTTGTCTTCATAACGGTTGAACTCAAAATAACCGTTGTGATATCCCACCCAAGCATAGAACCGGGGTTCACGGTGAGTGGTCAGGCTCATCACCTTGCCCGCCGATGAGCCGCCATCGTAATTGTTGCCATCATTGTTTACGGGAGCGTCAATGTATTCGTAACGGTTTTCATAGTCATAGGTTTTGTCCATATCCATAGGCAAACCGTTCTCTGTATAGAAACGCTCCACAGATTGCAATGTAGGACATATAACGCAACTAATGCCGCCTTTATATGTTCCTGAATTCTGCCGAGGGGCTGTACGGCGCTGGATTCCATAATATTCTTCATTACGCGTATCGCACCAGATGACTTCCGGATTATTATTAAAGTCCAGAATCGTATAGCGTAGACGACGCTGAGCCGCATTGGGCAGTCCCGGCTTGTCATCGGTAGGTGTGCCTGCCGCCGCATCATCATACAGATGGAAGCCGGCCTTTTCCAGTTCATCAATGGCATACTTCGATGCATCGGCAGCCTTCTGCCACTTTTCCACACTATACTCCTGCGAAATGAGGTGACGTCCGTCTATCGGGCTGACAAAGCTGCTGTACATCTCCGAGTTTCCGTTGAACAAAGGCGAAGCGGCATAGAGGTACATGCGCGACTTCAAAGCCAGTGCCAGCAAACGAGTGGCACGTCCGTAATCGTCGCCGCTCCACGTGTCGGGCAGATGGGGAATGGCTTCATCCAGCTTGTCATTAATGAACTGCACCACTTCATCGTAGCTGCTACGCTCGGGGAAGTCTGCGATAGGCGTGTTTTGGTCAATGACACCGCGGATAATCATGGTCGGTCCGTAGGAACGCAAAGACAAGAAATGATAGTAAGCGATCAGGAAATCAGCTTCTGCCTTATAGGTGACTTTTGTCTCTTCGCTGACATTCGTAGAGAAAACGTTCTCCAAAGCTTCCTCAAACTTATAGCACTGACGGATACCGTTCCACACTGTGGCCCATGTTTGGGTAGTATAACTTAAGCTGGAAGGACTGTAAGTGCCATACTTGAAGGTAGTGAACAGCTCCTTGGTCACAGCCGTCATTTCTTCCGGCAACCAGTAAGAGCCGGGGTATTGACGAGGCAAAGGCATATATCCGTAGCAAGAATAAAGGTAACCTTTAATGGAATTGGGAGTCTTCCAGGTATCGGACTCTTGCGCACGTTCATCCGGCACAATGTCCAGATAGTCGCATGATGTCAGCTGTCCGGTCAAAGCCAGAGCAAGCATCAGTTTATATAGATTCTTCATCGTTCGTTTATTTGTTGTTGAATGTTACTTGTACACCGAAATTAAACACACGCTGGGTCGGATATTTCAAGCCGCTTCCGCTTCCCATTTCCGGATCCCAATAGTCGAAGGGTGAGAATGTCAGCAGGTTGCTTCCGCTTACATAGAAACGCCATCCCTTATACGTATAGCCGATTTCCGCGTTCTTCAGTTTCAGGAACGCACCGTTGCGCAGCCAGAAAGTAGACGAAGCCGTGGTGTTCGGGTTGTCAAGCTTCGACAGACGCGGGTATTCGGCGTTGGGGTCGGGATTATCCTCGCTCCAGTGGCTGTCGGCAATCCATTGGAACACGTTGTTGATGCCCTGCGAACCGAAAGGATGGAAACCGGACATCAGGATAGATGTCTTGGCGGCACCCTGAAAGAAGAATGAGAAGTCCCAGTTCTTCCATTTGACAGAGGGTCCGAAACCGTAGACGATTTCCGGATCTTTCGGATTGCCCACATACATACGGTCGTTGCTGTCTATCACGTTGTCATACTCGCCTGCATAGTTGGGAAGGTTCTTATACCAGATATCACCCGGCTGCGGGTCAAATCCCAGATTCTGTTTCGGGTTGTTCTTGATGGTAGCTTCGTCGGGGAACAGACCGTTGGCTATATAGAGCAGATACTGTCCGTCGGAATGACCGATGGTAGAGAGGTTCGGATATTCGCGGAAAGGCGGTTCGTCGCGCTCCAGAATGGTGTTGTGAGCATAGGTGAACGTTCCCTTGAACGAGATGAACAAGTCTTTGTTTACCTGCTTGTTATAGTCTAATGCAAGATCCACACCTTCGTTCTTCATCTTTCCCAGATTGCCGTAAACGGCTGCTCCTGCCATTCCGAGGAACTGGGGAATGGTACCTGAACGGGACAAGAAGATGTCGCGGCGGGTTTCCTTGAAGACATCAAACGTAAGGTTCAGCGAATTGAAAAGCTGCAGGTCCATACCCACATTCCATTTCTCGCCTACCTCCCAGCCCAACTGGGAATTATAGTAACGGTTCCATTTCGGACCGCTCAGCTTAATATTCTGATTAGTACCGGTGACATAACTGGGACCACCCGAAAGCGAGATATCTTCCAGATAGGCAAAACGGCCGACTGTTTTGCTGGTATCATCGTTACCGACCAGACCCCACGAACCGCGGATCTTCAGCATGGACACTACCGGACGGAGCTTCTCCCAGAAATCTTCCTCCGAAATGGTATAACCCAAGGCAAACGAAGGGAAGAAACCGTAACGGTTGTCCGGAGCAAAGTTCTCGGAACCGTTGTAACCGAAATTGGCTTCCGCCAGATAACGGTTGGCATAGGCATACGATATACGGCCCGCTATACCCTGCTTGCGCTTCGGCAGCGAACTGAACAAATCGCTGGGGATATTGGTGTCATACTGCTGGCGGTTGAAGAGGAACATCACGTTCAGGGCATGCACGTCGTTGAACGTATGGTTATAGTCCAGCATGGCCTGCAGATACATGTTGCGCTCGCCGCCATGTCCGCCCGTCGTATTGATGGCAGTATCCACCTCCTTGTTTGTATTGCGTAAGGTATAGTCCATCGTTTCGGGATCATAAGACTCCAGTTCGTAACCGTTGTATGCGCTGCTGCGGTGAACAATCGTGATATTCTTGTTCTTGTAAGAGAACAAGCCGCTGAACTTCAGGCCGGGGAGCAGCATGCTCAAGTCCTGCTCAATCTTGAAGTTGGCAGTCACGATGCTCTGCATGTTGGTCTGGTAGCCGCGCACATATTCAGCTACCGGGTTTCGGAATCCTGTATCATACGGTCCGCCCGACTTGGCACCCCACATGATATCTTCCGTAACGATGCCTCCCGTGCCTGCCGGATACATGATCGGGAAGTCAACCGGGTTGGCAATCAAACTGTAGGCAAAGATATCGTTCACCGACATGTTCGGACCCTTCCAGTCCCTTACCGAAAGGTTCAGTCCCAACGAAAGTTTAGTTGTCGGCGTAGCGTATACGTTCAAATTGTTGATGAAATCATAGTTCGTTACACGTACGTTGTTGTTGTAAGAGAAATAGTCCGAACTCATGGAATTCAGGTTACCGTCGCTGTGCTTGATTCCGGCACTCATGAAGTAATCCATCTTCTTGCTTCCGCCCCGGATATTGAAGTTGGCCTTCTGCGAGAAAGCGTTCCGCTTGAACATCTCGTCATACCAGTTCACGTCCGGATAAATGTAAGGATTCAAATGATTCAGCGTTCCGTTAATCTTGTCCTCGCTGTAAGGCGTGCCCGATGCATTGGGACGAGTCAGCGCCTCGTTATACAAGTTCATGTAAGTCACGCCGTCCACCGTCTGGGGAACGTCAGTCAACTGAGTCAGCGCACCTTCCAGACGGAAATTGATGATCGGTTTGTCCAGATTCTTACCCGACTTGGTCGTTACGATCATGACACCGTTGGCACCGCGCGTACCATAGAGGGCGGTAGCCGTGGCATCCTTCAGAATAGAGAATCCTTCAATAGCTTCAGGATCAAGGGCATTCAGTTCCTGCGCACTGATTTCCACACCGTCCAATACAATCAGGGCACCCGTCGCGCCGCTGAACGTAGACTTACCGCGAATCCAGAAGTCTGCACCGTCGGCACCCGGCTCACCGCTTCGCTGCACGGCAATCACACCCGACAGACGGCCGGCGAAAGAAGAGCTCAAGCTGGCAGAGGGCACACGCAGATCCTCTGAACGCACCTGGCTGACCGAACCTACCATACTGGCTTTTTTCTGTCCCACACCGAAAGCGGTAACCACAACTTCTTCCAGCATTTCGGCAGACTCATTCATTTCAACCATGTACATTTTCAACGAACCGACTTTCACTTCCTTGGTTTCATAACCGATGTAAGAAATCTGAAGCACATCGCCTTCTTTACAATTCAGACGGAATTGTCCGTCTACATCAGTCATGACACCATTGGTAGTCCCTTTCACCATTACAGTCACCCCGATCAAGGGTTCGCTTGTCTTGGCATCCGTTACCGTACCTGTAATCTCATGTCCTTTCTGCTGTACTGCGCTGACTGATGCGGCCACATCCTTCGCCAGACTCTCCGCCGGAATAGCGCAGGCCGGGAAAGCCGACAGCCACAAAGTACCTCCTACCAATAGGCTGGAAATACAGCCTTGCAACAGGCTCTTTTCTTTTTGATGCATAGGCATTAAATTTTAAGTGTATAAAAAGTATAAATAAAACTTTAATTAGAGTTTTTCTGTTTGCAAATATGCAAATCTATTATAATAGACAAGGCTTATATTTTCTTTATCGAAGTACACGTGTGTCCATCCTTTTATTTTTAACACTCGAACACAAGGATACATATCCGTCCAAAAAGGGGATATATAATCCAAGACATAAATGTTAACAAGCTGCTTTACACTTCATTATAACGGAACAAGCCTTAAATAGCCCTTCTGAACAAAAAAAATCCCTGCCTTGTTCCGAATCTCCCCTGCGACGACCGGACAGAAAAGCTAAAAAGCAAAGCCTGCACGCACAAGTATACACTTTTGGACGCAATCTGCCGTAACATCAAAAGATAAAGGCTATTTTTGCCAAAGAGTTAACAACCATTTTATGAATAAACATTAACGAAAGAACTACTGACATGAAAACACTCAGAACATGGACGGCGGCAGCCTTGTGCTGCATCGGCACTTCCGTTCTCGGACAAACCGCCTCGTATTCCACCCAGGCCATCACGAAAGACCTGAATTACTTCAGCGACTGGACCGCTTCGGAACTGGGAAAGAATTTCAAGAAAAAACAACTGAAAGAATTCAGCAGTCCGCTCATGAAGCAACTGGCCGAGCAGATGCAGGCCGGCACTTACCAGGCCGGACTCTTGCTGAAAAGCTATAAGCCCGTCCCTTCGAACGAGACACTGGAAAAGGCGCTCAAACTGTATGACGGATACAGCCGCTACGAAAACATCACCGGCGTTTACCTGGAAAAAGGCGAAAACGTGGTGCTGGCCGGCGACCTGCACGGACGCAGGGTTGCCTTGCTCATACCCGACTGGATGCGGCAGCCGACTCCCGGCTACGAACCAACCAAAGACCCGGAAGGCTGGGGACTGAAAAGACAACGGTATGAGCTGCACGAGGGTGTCAACGTAATCAACGTGGAAAAGGCGGGCAACGTCTATATCGACTACTTTGCCGACGATCCGGAAACCGCGCCTGCCATCACCATCCACTTCGTGACGGGAAAGGTGAACGGATTCTTCGATGCGGAAAATCAGACCAACGAAGACTGGAAACGCCTGCTTGACAATGCCGTAAGTCCCGTGATGGACGTAAAGACACGCTACATGCAGCTTGCCTATCCGGTGGAATACCTCAAGAAGTTCCGCTATGAAGAGGGCAAGGAACTGGCCGAAGCCTACGACAAGATCATGGAACAGCAATACACCTTCAACGGTGCAGTCAAATACAACCGCATACCGCCCAAGCGCATTCTGGCACGCGTCAACTTCAACTACTTCATGTTCCGCGACGGCGACGGGGTTGCTTTCCTCGGCAACGACGGCACGATGAAATCGGCATTAGGTCCGGACATCTACAAGGACTGGGGAGTGAATCACGAAATCGGCCACGTAATGCAGATGCGTCCGCAGCTTACCTGGGGCGGGATGACCGAAGTGAGCAACAACCTCTTCACGATGTATGTGGCGCGTCAGGCAGGCCAGCCCAGCCGTCTGAGCAAGAGCCACAATTATGAACACGCCCACAAGAATGTGGTAGAAGCAGCCGAAAAGCCGTTCATCATGTGCGTAAAAGACCCGTTCGAAAAACTGGTTCCCTTCTGGCAGCTTTACCTGTATGCCCAGGAGAAAGGATACAAGGACTTCTACGCCGACCTGATGGAATACATGCGCACCCATCCGGACAAAGGCCACGGAAACGCCTCCATCAACAACATGTATGAGTTTGCCAAAGTGAGCTGCGATTTGCTGAAGACAGACCTGACCGACTTCTTCGAAGCATGGGGATTCTTCGTTACAGGCACATTCGAGGTAGGCGACTACGCGAACTACCGGTTTGAGATCACGCCCAAGATGGTGGAAGATACCAAGAAGTACATCGCGTCGAAGCATTATCCCAAACCTGGAAAGGACCTGACTTTGCTGACAGACTAAGAAACTGTTTTGAATTTATCGTGTGCTGATTTGGGATGAGTTTTTGAGGCATTTCCGTTTGTGTGATGAGGAAGATAGCGGGCTATCTGACGAAGAACAGAAGCGGAAAAGACCAAAAAATAGTCCAAAGCACACACGAAAACGAACACATCAAGCCAAGAAAAACTTTTTGGAGAAATTCAAAACAGTTTCATAGATTCCGCCCAGGTTCTGCAAAGGACAGTCCAAAGGCGATCCGCAACCGTCTGCCGGAAAAATGGGGAACAAAAGGGCCGGAAACCGGAAAGGAACTGCGGAACGACGGAAAAAACAAGCCCCGTTCCATAAAAAATCTTTATCTCTAACCTGAAGATATAAATTTTCAGCCTAAAGATACATATCTCTAACCTAAAAATACGTATCTTTAACCTGGAGATAAATCTTTCCGGATCCTCCATCAGGTTTCCTTCCGGCAGCCGGCGGATATTCACCGGCTGCCGGACTGCTGACTTGCATAACCACTTTTTTTATTATTCATATAAAATGTATTTTTAAAATGAAAAAGCTGAAGTATTTATCGTTGAGCTTGTGCCTGCTGACAGGTCTGACAGCCTGCACGGCACAGCAGGATTCCGCCGTGCAGACAGGCGCGCAGGGAACCGAATGGCGTTGGGACAAAGGGACAATTGTAGTAGAAACTCCCGAACGCCCTGCCGGACAAAAAAGTGTAATCGGACTGACTGTACCCAAGATGGAAGTGGTCCGTGTGGGTTTTGTCGGACTGGGCATGCGCGGTCCGGGAGCGGTGGAACGCTTTACCCACATCCCCGGCACACAGATCATGGCTCTGTGCGACTATGAAAAAGAACGTGCCGAACGCTGCCAGAAGTACCTGAAGGCGGCTTCTCTGCCCAAGGCTGACATCTATTACGGCGAGAAAGGATACGAAGAGCTTTGCCAGCGCGAAGACATCGACCTCGTGTATATCGCCGCCGACTGGCTGCATCACTTCCCCATCGCGAAATACGCCATGGAACATGGCAAGAACGTGGCTATCGAAGTACCCTCGGCCATGAACCTGTCGCAGTGCTGGGAACTGGTCAATTTGAGTGAAACCACCCGCAAGCACTGCATGATTCTGGAAAACTGCTGCTACGACTGGTTTGAAATGAACACGCTGAACATGGCGCAAAACGGCGTATTCGGAGAGATTCTCCGCGCACAGGGTGCCTACATCCACAATCTCGACCAGTTCTGGGACTACTACTGGAAGAACGGAAAGGATGACAAGCTGGGCTGGCGTCTGGACTATAACATGCGCCACCGCGGCGATGTGTACGCCACTCACGGACTCGGCCCTGTGGCACAGGCGCTGAACATCCACCGCGGCGACCGCATGAAGACGCTGGTAGCCATGGACACCAAGTCAGTTGTCGGCAAAGCGCTGGTAGAAGAGCGCACAGACTCTACTTGCAGCAACTTCCGCAACGGTGACCATACCACCACCCTGATCCGCACGGAAAACGGCAAGGTTATTGAAATACAGCACGACGTAATGACTCCGCAGCCCTACAACCGCCTGTATCAATTGACAGGTACCAAAGGCTTCGCCAACAAGTATCCGGTGGAAGGCTATGCGCTGGATGCCAGCCAGCTCTCGGCTTCGGGCGTACAGCCCAAAGTGGACGACCTGAGCGCCCACGGCTTCCTGCCTGCAGACGAATCAAAGGCGCTTGTAGAGAAATACCAGCACCCCATTCTGAAGAAATACGGCGAAATGGCTAAGGAAGTGGGCGGTCACGGAGGCATGGACTTCATCATGGACAGCCGTCTGGTATATTGCCTGCAAAACGGTTTGCCGCTCGACATGGACGTTTACGACCTTGCCGAATGGTGCTGTCTGGCCGAACTGGGAGAACTCTCGATGGACAACGGATGCGCTCCCGTAGCGTTCCCCGACTTTACACGCGGTGAATGGAACGTGGTGAAAGGCTACAAACATGCCTATGCATCTCCCGAAGCTGAACAGGAAAGCATGGAAAAGGCCAAGGCTTTCACTGCCAAGCTGAAAGAGCAGGGCGCAAAGGAATGGGCCGAAGAAGACAAGTCTAAGTAAGGCTCCACACGCAGAGATACGGAGGCGCAGAGAAAAATGAATTCCTGCGGCTCCGTATTTTTTGTGTATGCCCCTATACATCGTTGGATAATGATAATCCGAAGAACTATTTGACAAGAAAAACGGAAAAGAATTAAAAAGGAATTTAATTGTCTTTATCATGAAACTGAATTGGATACCATTGCTGCATTGTGCATTGTGCCCGTCACTGCTGATGGCACAGCAGGTCAAAAAACCGAATGTGGTTGTCATAATGGCCGACGACTTAGGCTATGGGGACTTGAGCTGCAATGGCAACAACACGGTCAGCACACCTAATGTGGACAGGCTGGCCAATAGCGGCATGCGCTTTACTGATGCTCATGCAGTGGCTGCAACCAGCACCCCGTCGAGATATTCTTTCTTGACAGGCCATTACTCGTGGAGAAGAAAAGACACGGGAGTTGCGCCCGGTGATGCAGGCATGATTATACGTCCGGAACAATATACGGTAGCTGACCTGTTTGAAGACAACGGATATGCAACGTGTGCCATCGGCAAATGGCATCTGGGACTCGGAAACAAGACCGGAGAACAGAACTGGAACGAAAAGATAAGTCCTAACTTGTCGGACATAGGATTCGGCTACTCCTACATAATGGCTGCAACAGCCGACAGGGTGCCCTGCGTTTATGTAGAGAACGGAAAAGTGGCCAATTACGACGCTTCCGCCCCAATAGAAGTAAGTTACCGCAAGCCTTTTCCCGGCGTTCCCACAGGGAAAGACAACCCAGAACTGCTGTATAATCTTAAGCCAAGCCACGGACACGACCAGGCGATCGTAAACGGCATCAGTCGCATAGGCTATATGAAAGGCGGAGGAAAGGCTTTGTGGAAAGACGAACACATAGCAGACAGCATTGTTGCCCATGCCATTGAATTCATAAAGTCGCACAAGGACGAACCGTTCTTTCTGTATTGTGCAACGAATGACATTCATGTGCCGCGCTTCCCTAACGAACGCTTCAGGGGAAAGAGCGGAATGGGATACCGGGGCGATGCAATCCTTCAGTTCGATTGGAGCGTAGGCAAACTGTTGGATACACTCGACGAATTGGGGCTGACAGAAAACACGTTGGTTGTATTGACCAGCGATAACGGTCCGGTTGTGGATGACGGATACAAGGACCGTGCAGTGGAGCTGTTAGGCGACCATCGCCCGTGGGGACCTTACCGCGGAAGCAAGTATAGCAATTTCGAAGCGGGAACACGCGTTCCGTTTATTGTAAGCTGGCCGGGAAAGGTTGGAAAGGGCGTTTCCTCTGCATTGATATCGCAAATCGATTTTCTTGGCACAATGGCCGAAATGCTGGGAGCAACGCTGAATGCGGAACAGAGAAAAGACAGCAACGGCTATTTGGACTCCTGGTTAGGCAAGTCGGAAAAAGGACGCGACTATATCATAGAGTCTGCCGGGGCTTTGTCTGTATCAGATGGAGAATGGAAGTATATCACCCCCAATAACAAACAAGCTTATAATGCTTATACGAATGTGGAAACCGGAAACTGTCCTTCAGACCAGTTGTACAATTTGAAGCAAGATATAGCAGAAAAGAACAATCTGGCCGGCCAATACCCAGATGAAGTGCAACGGTTAAAAAAGGTTCTGCAAAATGAAATCGAGAAACATTGACAGTTTCAGATGTGACATACAGACAAGGTTCTGATGCCACCCGACTGTTTAAAACATTGCTCACCTTAAAAAATCTGAACATACCATGAACAGAACTATTTGCATGCGGCTCCTCCTGTGCGGACTCATGGGAGCAGCAACGCATTTCTCACATGCACAGAACACACCACCCTACCTCAACACCGAACTGCCTATGAATGTGCGTATCGACGACCTGGTGTCGCGCATGACGCTGGAGGAAAAGATTTCCCAAATGACTCATACCTCCAAAGGCATACCGCGCCTCGGCATACCCGACTACAACTGGTGGAATGAATGCCTGCACGGAGTGGCCCGCTCCACGGAAAAGGTGACCGTATTTCCCCAGCCCATCGGACTGGCGGCCACATTCAATCCGGAAGAGCTGTTCAAGTCGGCCGGAATGATTGCCGATGAAGGCAGGGCCGTCTACAACACTTCCGTAAAGAAAGGAAATACCCTCCAGCGGTACACCGGACTGACATTCTGGACACCGAACGTAAACATCTTCCGGGATCCCCGGTGGGGACGCGGACACGAAACCTACGGTGAAGACCCTTACCTGACTTCTGAAATGGGCATCGCCATGGTTAAAGGACTGCAGGGAGATGACCCCCGCTACCTGAAAGTGTCGGCCTGCGCCAAACACTTCGCCGTGCACAGCGGACCGGAACCGCAGCGGCACACGTTCAATGCGACGGCCAGCGAGCACGACCTGTACGAAACGTATCTGCCTGCATTCTACCGTCTGGTAAAAGAAGCGAAAGTTTCTGGCGTAATGTGCGCATACAACCGCTTCAACGGACAGCCCTGCTGCGGAAGCAACCTGTTTCTGCGGAAAGTACTGCTGCACGACTGGCAATTCGACGGATATGTCACTTCAGACTGCTGGGCAATCACAGACTTTCTCTACGGGCACAAGACACATCCGGATTCCATTTCGGCCTCAGCCGATGCCGTACTGCACGGAACGGATCTGGAATGCGGAGATGTATACCGCTCCTTGGGAAAGGCTGTAGAAGCCGGACTGATCACCGAAGACCAGATAGACATCTCTCTGAAAAAACTGCTGAAGATACGGTTTCGCCTGGGCATGTTCGACCCTCCCAGCCAAGTGCCTTACGCCAACATTCCGCAAAGCGTGCTGGAATGCCGTCCGCACCAGGAGCAGGCACTGAAGATAGCACGGCAGTCTATGGTGCTGCTGAAAAACGACAGAAACCTGCTGCCCCTGTCGCACAAATACAGAAAAATAGCGCTGATAGGGCCGAACGCCTACAATGAAACAACCCAGCTCGGAAACTACAATGGCATACCCAGCAACAACGTGACGCTGCTGGAAGCCTTGCAGCAGGAAAAAGGCATCGAAGTTGTATACGACGCGGTATCGGACTTCACCAGACTGAATAAAGATGCCGACCTTGAACATCTTGCCGACCGCTACAAGGATGTAGACCTGATTATCTATGCCGGAGGAATCTCTCCCCTGCTGGAAGGTGAAGAGGGAGATGCAGGAGGAGCGGAAGGGTTTATTGGAGGCGACCGGACCACCATCCAGCTGCCTGCCGTACAGACTGAAGTGATGAAACGGCTGAGCCGGCTGAACAAGCCGATGGTATTTGTCTGCATGTCGGGCAGTGCCATCGCCTGCAACTGGGAATCGGAAAACATACCGGCCATCATCCAGGCATGGTATGGCGGACAGGCTGCCGGAATGGCTCTGGCTGACATTCTGTTCGGACGCTACAATCCGTCGGGAAAACTGCCTGTGACCTTCTACCGTTCCGACGCCGACCTTCCGCCATTCGAAGATTACTCCATGTCCAACCGCACCTACCGTTATTTCAAAGGCGACGTGCTGTATCCGTTCGGCTACGGACTAAGCTACACTTCTTTCAAATACAGCAAGCTGCAATGCCCTCAGGAAATGCAGATAGGCGACAGCCTGACCGTAAGTGTGGAAGTGAAAAACACGGGCAAGCGTACGGGCGAAGACGTGGTGCAACTTTATCTGTCACACAAAGCCATTGCTCCGGAAGCTCCGATTTGCCAGCTGGTACGCTTCCAGAAAGTGGCCTTGCAGCCGGGCGAACAGAAAACAGTAGTCTTCAAACTCTCGACGCACGACCTGGCTTACGTAGACGATTGCGGAAATACCAATACCGCTCCGGGAACAGTCACCGTATATGCCGGCAATGTCTGCCCGAGCGCTCCCGAACGGTTCACATCCCGCATCTTGTCCAGCCCAGTTAAGCTGAAGGGAGAAACCAAATGCTTCTTCTACTGATATAAACCAAGGGTGCAGAAGCACAAAGACGCAGGGAGCATACGGATGAAAATCCGGTGCTTCCCGCTGCGGCTTTGCGCCCTTGCGTCCGACCCATAGAAAACGGCAATTACCTGCAAAGCCGGCGCATCATTCAAATTTGCATACATGCCATGCATTTCAGTCTGGTCCGGCGGCACAGAACAACCAACCTAAGAAAAAAATACCAAATATGAAAAAAACGTATCCCATACTCCGATTAGCATTAGCTGCATTCATTTCGACAGCCCCGATACTGTCTTACGCACAGCCCACACCTATATATAAAAATCCGTCACAGCCGATAGAAGCGAGAGTGCAGGATCTGCTGGGCCGCATGACCATAGAAGAAAAAACGGCCCAACTGCGCCACATACACGAAGGAAGCATCCTGAACGATGACCGTACCTTAGATCTGGACAAAATGAAAAACATCATCGGCACGCTAGGATGGGGAGCCGTTGAAGGGCTGACCTTAACCGGAACAGAAATGGCCCGATACACCCGCCAGATCCAGCAATACTGCATCGAGAACACCCGGCTGGGAATCCCGATCTTCACCGTTTCCGAGTCGCTTCATGGAGCCGTACAGGACGGAGCCACCATCTTCCCGCAAGCTGTGGCATTAGGCTGCACATTCAACCCCGGCCTGGCCTACCAGATGACAAAGGCCATCTCGGGAGAACTGAAGGCTATGGGAGTGAATCAAGTGTTATCTCCCGTCATTGATGTGATACACGAACTGCGCTGGGGACGCGTTGAAGAGAGTTTCGGAGAAGATCCGTTCCTGGTATCCCAGATGGGAGTGCATGAAATCAACGGATACATCGACGGCGGCATTTCACCCATGCTGAAAGTGCTTGGCCCTCATGGCATCCCCACTTCCGGACTGAACTTGGCTTCCACCGAGGCCGGCGAAAGAGATTTAAGAGAGTTTTACCTGAAACCATACGAGGTGGCCGTAAAAAGGACGGGGGTGAACGCTGTAATGACGGCCTACAATTCGACCAACCGGATTCCGAACACGGCATCGAAATGGCTGCTGACTGATTTGCTGCGCACCGAATGGGGGTTTAAAGGATATACTTATTCAGACTGGGGAGCTGTATCTATGCTGTACAGTTTTCACAAAGTGGCGGCTGATGCTGAAGAGGCTGCCAAGATGGCATTGGAAGCCGGCACCGACCTGGAAGCGTCCAGCGACTGTTATGCCCGCATACCAGAGATGGTACGCTCGGGCAAACTGGATATAAAATATGTAGACCAGGCCTGTTCAAGGGTTCTTTATGCGAAGTTCAAGGCCGGATTATTTGAAAATCCGTATGGGCTTCCCCTTGAAGAATACGATGCAAAAGTGCATACCGAAGAACACATCGCGTTGTCACGCAGAATATCGGAAGAAAGTGTGGTGCTGGCAAAGAACGACAACAACCTGCTGCCGCTCGACATAAACAGCCTGAGATCTATTGCAGTCATCGGTCCCAATGCCAATCAGGTACAGTTCGGCGACTATACCTGGAGCCGTGACAACAAAGACGGAATTACGCCCTTGCAAGGAATACGCAATCTTGCAGGAAACAGACTGGATGTTCATTATGCAGCAGGATGCGATCTGGTTTCTGACAACAGGTCGGGATTTGCAGAGGCGGTGGCCGCCGCAAAAAAATCGGATGTCGTGCTGTTGTTCATGGGATCTGCAGCGCCTCTTTGGCACGCGACTACAGCAATTGCACTTGCGGTGAAGGCTATGACCTGACAGATTTAAATCTGACCGGCGTTCAAGGTGACCTGATAAAGGAGATCTATGCAACCGGCAAGCCTGTGGTTCTAATAATGGCAACCGGACGCCCATTCTCCATCGCTTGGGAGAAAGAGCATATTCCTGCAATCCTGTTCCAATGGTACGGAGGCGAAAGAGAAGGTGAAGTAATTGCCGACATCCTGTTCGGCAAAGTAAATCCATCGGGCAGCTTCTGCTATTCCATCCCCCAAAGCGTGGGACACTTGCCTGTACACTACAACCGCCTGCCCTCCGACAAAGGATTTTATCGCTCGCCGGGACGCATCAACAGACCGGGACGTGACTATGTATTTTCTGATCCTGAACCTTTGTGGACATTCGGACACGGTTTAAGCTACTCTCATTTTGAATACGGTGACGTACGCTTCAACAAAAACACCTATAGCCTGACCGACACCGTACACATTCGGGTGAATGTGAAAAATACGAGTGCCATTGAGGGAAAGTCAACGGTGCAGGTGTATGTCAGGGATCTGGTAAGCAGCGTGGTCATGCCGGCAAAACAGTTGAAAGGCTTCGCCAAAGTTACGGTGCCTGCCAGCGGAAACGCTACAGCAGAAATCGCCGTTCCGGTGGACGAGCTGGGACTGTATGACAAAAACATGCAGTATGCGGTAGAGCCCGGGGATTTTGAATTTATGATCGGAACTGCTTCCGACAACATTTTCTTCAAGAAAACGCTCCATGTAGGCGAAAAGCAGGACAAGATGGAAAAGAAAGCTCTGCCACAGGCCGAAGTGACTCCGACAGCAAAGGGCAAGAGCATGACAGTCAGGGGAATCGTGAGGGACGTGCAGGCGAAAGCACTGGACAATGTGCAGGTTAGTGTGAAGGGAGAGAAAGGAAGTGTATCGACCAACGAAAAAGGAGAATACACTATTCGGGCGACTTCTGCCGGCACGTTGGTTTTCAATAAAAAAGGATACGAAACAAAAGAACTGGAAGTGAAGGCGCAGAATACGCTGAATGTCACATTGTCGAACAAATTCTAAAGCATAGAAAACAATACTTTTATTTTATTTATCGGATTTTTTCCAACTAAAGACATGAAACTACCAGGAACAAATTTCACGCTGTTCATAGCATGCAGCATATTATGCTCCTGCTCTACAAATAGCACAAAAGAGAAAGCATACGGAATATGCACACCGGAGGAAGACTCTCTGTTCTTTGCACGGAACAAGGGCCTGCTGACAGCAACATGGAACCGACCATCGAGTTTTCTACAGAGTCCGGAACACTTTACGAAATCTGCAAAAGATAAAGACATATATTAACATATCAATAACCTTATAATGAGAAACCAAACAATGAAAAAGAGCAAATGGCCGCTGCTTATCATTGCAGCAAGCATGCTGTACGGCTGCACCGGCAACGGTGAACCGGATACCTCAGTGTATATGGACGCCGCGCAACCTACAGAAAAACGGGTGGAAGCATTGCTTTCGCAAATGACCTTGGAAGAGAAAATAGGTCAGATGGACATGGTGCCCGTCTGGGACAAAGAGAAAATAAAGGAGCTGGGACAGTTGGACTATGGAGCCTGGATAGGCGAAGGCAAACCGGACGTGATGAACGAAATACAGCAACTGTCTGAACAGACGCGGCTGAAGATACCTTATCTGATAGGCGTGGACGCCGCGCACGGCTACGGGGTCTTGTCAGGGAAAACGGTTTTTCCGTCCGCAATCAGTATGGCTGCAACCTTCAACCGCGACTTGGTGAAAGCGATGTACGCGGCATCGGCTTCTGAAATCCGTTCAACCGGAAATCAATGGACATTCGCACCCTGCGTGGACATCGTGCATGATGCCCGCTGGGGACGTACCGGAGAAACGTATGGAGAAGACCCTTATCTGGCCAGCGAGATGGTGCGTTGTGCCGTGTCCGGTCTGCAAGACTGGGAAAACCCGCAGGATCGTGTAGCGGTCAGCGTAAAACACCTGCTGGGCGGAGGAGCTTCCGTAGGAGGATGTAACCACGCTTCGGCCAAATTGTCTGAGCGGGAGGTGCGCTCCTACTTCCTGCCTCCTTTCCAAGCCGCTGTCGAAGCTGGCTGCATGACCATCATGCCGGGGCACAACGACGTGGACGGCATTCCGGCTCACAGCTCAAAATGGCTGCTGACGGATGTAGTGAAAGATGAACTGGGATTCGACGGATTTTATATCAGCGATATGGGCGACGTGGAAAACCTGATAAAAATCCACCATGTAGCAGCCGACCAGAAAGATGCCGTAAGACAAGCTTTCGATGCCGGACTGGACATGCACATGTATTATGGAGGGGACAGCACCCGACTGATGCGTCCCTGGCTGGAAGAACTGGTGAAAGAAGGAAAAATACCCGAACAGCGGATAGACGATGCGGTGCGCCGTATATTGCGTGTCAAATTTGAACTGGGGCTTTTTGAGAACCGCTATGCAGACCCGGCCAAAGAGGTCTGTGCACCAGAAGATCATCGGACACTGGCTTTGGAGGGAGCAAGAGAAAACATCGTACTGCTGAAAAACGAAGGCAATCTCCTGCCACTTGACATGAAAAAATACAGACGGATTCTGGTGACCGGACCCAATGCTGACAACCAGGCTATTTTGGGTGACTGGGCAAACCCTCAGCCGGAAGAAATGGTGACTACCATTTTGGAGGGAGTATGCCAGGAAACAGAAGGAAAGGCCGAAGTGATTTACAGCAACAGCGGACGCATCCGTGGAAAAGCATCTAAGGACAAAACAGATACGACCGACCCGGTAACACAAGCGCGCATACTGGAAGAAGGCGGCGAGATTTCAGACTACAGCATCGCTGACGCTGTCCGAAAAGCACGCACCTGTGACCTGGCCGTCATAGCGGTGGGAGGATACGGCTTGCGCTCTGACTGGGGACTCCGCACATACGGAGAATCCGCTGACAGACCGTCCGTTGATTTCTACGGACGGCAGGAAGAACTGATACAGGCTGTCAGCCGTACCGGAATCCCGACAGTGGTTGTCATTGTCAATGGGAAACCGCTGAACAACGAATGGACTACCCGTCATGTTCCGGCCATTGTGGATGCCTGGGAACCGGGCATGTATGGCGGACAGGCCGTGGCCGAAGTGCTGTTCGGCAAGGTTAACCCGTCAGGCAAGCTGCCCGTCACCATACCTCAGCATGCCGGACAAATTCCAATGTACTATTATCAGAACGACACCCGCTATACCACCGGCTATGGCTTGGGTTCTTCGCGTGCCGACGACCGCCCGGCTTATTGCTTCGGACATGGATTAAGCTATACGAACTTTGAATACTCGGATCTGAAGATGGATACGCTGGTAACCGCCGGACAGGATGTGAAGATTTCCTTCCGCGTGAAAAATACCGGAGAAAGGGAAGGCAAAGAAGTGCCGATGCTCTTCATCGGCGATGAAGTGTCAAGCATAGTCACTCCCATAGCCATGCTGAAAGGATTTGATAAGATTGCTCTGCAACCTGGAGAAGAAAAAAACATAACTTTCACCGTACCTTACAACCAACTAGGCTTGTGGAATGCAGAAATGAAGTATGTGGTAGAGCCTGGAAAGTTTTCGGTAAAAATAGGCCGCTCTTACCAGGATATCCGTTTGAAAGGAACTTTCTCTGTCGTGTCCTGACCCATTGACGCAGATAAAACGATACAGAATGAATATACCTGAAAAAATAAGCATGAAAAATCAGTTCATCACATCAAAAAGCCGCTGCCGCCTGAAACTGGCAGTGACTCTGGGAGCAATGCTGGCTGTATTGCCTGTTGCAAGCGCCAAAAATCCGGACCACGTACTTTGGTATGACCATCCGGCCTCCAAATGGACAGAAGCTCTTCCTGTAGGAAACGGACGGATGGGAGCCATGATTTACGGTGGAATAAAATCGGAGAATATCCAACTGAATGAAGAAAGCCTGTGGGGCGGTATGCCTGTAGAAAGCAATGCAGACGCTTCTTCTACCCTGCCCGAAATCCAACGCCTCCTGCTGGAAGGGCAGATCGACAAGGCCAAAGAACTTTCAGAAAGAAGCCTGAAAAGCAATCCCATGCGCATCCGGCCTTATCAGACGTTCGGCAATCTGCTTCTTGACTTTTGGGGACCTCACACTTCATCGGTCAAAGGCAGTAGCTATCGCCGTGAACTGGATATGGAAAACGGATTGGCATGTGTGTCTTACCGCATCGGAAACGTTACATATACACGCGAACTCTTTGTTTCTGCTCCGGACGATGTACTGGCCTTGCGCATCAGGGCCGACCAGCCGGGAGCACTGACTTTCCGCCTGCAATATACCCGGCAGCAGGATGCCACAGCATACCCGCTGGATAAAAACACCCTGGCTATCGAAGGGCAAGTGTTTGACCTGCCGGAAGAAGACATGTGTGCTCCCGGACTGCACGAACGCTTTGCCGGACTGGTTCGGGGCAAACACAAAGGAGGGAAAATGACAGTACGTTCAAATGCCTTTTACGTGGAAGGGGCAGATGAAACCGTGTTCTATTTCACCGCCGCTACCGACTACAACTTCAGCAAACTGGATTTTGACTCATCCATCGATCCGATGCAGCGCTGCAAGGATTTGCTGGAAGCTATAGACGAAAAATGTTATGACACCATCCGCAAACGGCATATGGAAGAGCATGCCTCGCTTTTCAACCGCGTGTCTTTCCATCTGGGAGAAGCCCCAGACTTACCCATCGACCAACGACTGGCACGGGTAAAAAAAGGTGAAACGGATCTGCCGCTTATTGTCACCTATTTCCAATACGGACGTTACCTGCTGATGAACTCTTCACGCAGTCCGGGAATCTTGCCTGCCAATCTGCAAGGCATCTGGAACCAGGACATTTACCCAGTCTGGAGTTCGGACTTCCATACCAACATCAACATACAGATGAATTATTGGCCGGCGGAAGTATGCAATCTCCCGGAAACGGTACTGCCGTTCTCCCGTTTTATCAATGCGTTGAGGAAGCCAGGCCGTGTCACCGCCCGAAAAACCTTCAACTCAAAAGGATGGACCCTGAACCACCTGACCGACCCTTACGGACACACGTCCATCAGTGACGGAGTGGGTTGGGGAACTTTCCCCATAGCAGGCGCATGGCTGGCTCTGCATCTATGGGAACACTACCGCTTTACGGAAGACAAGAAGTATCTGTGTGAAGAGGCTTATCCCTGCATGGCTGAGGCTGCCGAGTTCCTGCTCCATTTCCTGGTGAAAGACAAAAAAGGACATTGGGTGACTGCTCCTTCCAACTCGCCGGAGAATCATTATCGGCTGAACGGGAAGAATTATAATCTGACCTATGGCGCGACAATGGACATCGAAATCATCCATGAACTGTTTGATGCCTGCCTTGAAGCGGGAAGAATCGTACCAAGCGACATGTCCTTCAACCGCCGGCTGGAAGCAGTCAGAAAACAACTTCCTCCCATCCGGATAAGCACCCGTTACGGAACAATCCAGGAATGGATAGAGGACTATGAAGAAGCAGAGCCCGGACACCGCCACATCTCGCATCTGTTCGGACTATATCCCGGCACGCAAATCACTCCAACGAACAAACAGTTGTTCGAAGCCGCCCGGAAAACCATTGAACGTCGCCGATACTACAATGAAAACGAAGCGAACCGCAACGGATCATACACCGGATGGAGCCGTGCCTGGATGATCAACTTCTATGCGCGTCTGCTGGACGGTGAAGAAGCCGGAAAGAATGTAAATCTCCTGCTCCAGAAGAACACAGCGGACAACCTGTTTAACCTGCATCCGCCTTTCCAGATAGACGGAAACTTTGGAGGTACAGCCGGCATTGCAGAAATGCTGATCCAAAGCCACCTGAAAGAAATACAGTTGCTTCCGGCCTTACCGCCCCAATGGAAAGACGGAGAAGTGAAAGGACTGTGTGCACGGCCGGGAATTGAAACAGATATGGTCTGGAAGGAAGGGACCTTACGTTCTGCCACTTTCCGATCAAAGACAGACCGCAAAATGACGATAAGTTACAAAGGCCATAAAAAGACAATCCGCTTAAAAGCCGGGGAAAACAAACAGATTATTTTTTAGACCTTTTTCATTTTACCTGCCAAGTTATACGCTCTGCTTTCCTTTGCGTTTGTTTCCGGTCTGTTTCTCTTCATCACGACAATCCTCACAGAAACAGAAAACATCTTCGGAAACAATTCGCAAACTGAAGCAGAGCAATAGCTGGCAGATTTTGATGCATGTAAAACACGCATCAGATTCCTTGATAAAGCTTCAGACTGAAACGGGGTGCCATACCCAGCAGATGATCGAAGATGTCCGACTGGATATGTTCGTATTGTTTCCAAGCCTTGACACGTGAAAAGAAATACACCCGTATGGGCAGGCCGCGCTCTGTAGGTTCCTTCTGGGCAATGATCAGATCTAAATCCTGGTTCACTACCGGCAAACTCATCAGATAGCGTTCGATGTATTCACGGTACAACTGCGAATTGGTCGGCATTTCTCCTTCGGCAGGAACATAATCAGACATCAGGGGAACTTCTTTACGGATACGCTCCAGTTCTTCCGGTGTAGAGAAACGTATCGTATCCAGATCCAGCCAGATACGCTTGTCTACCCGACGGCCGCCGCTTTCCTGCATTCCCCGCCAGTTCTGAAATGTACTGTTTACCATTGTATACGGAGGAATGGTAGTAATGGTGTTATCCCAATTCTGGATCTTTACGGTATTCAATGTAATTTCCTGCACGATTCCGTCGGCCATTCCGTTAGGCAATGTCACCCAGTCGCCTATGCGCAGCATGTCGTTTGCCGAAAGCTGCACTCCTGACACAAATCCTAAAATGCTGTCTTTAAAGACCAGCATCAGCACCGTCGCCGCAGCACCCAAACCGGCAAAGAGCGTTATCGGTGACTTGTTGATCAGTGTAGCCACAATCAGTATGCCTCCAAGAAAGAACAGCACCACCTGACACACCTGCACAAGTCCGCGAATAGGATGATTCTTACGGATTTCCTTCGAATTGTAAATGTCAAGCATCACCAGCAGCATGGCATTCAGCGTAAGCAGGATAGCTACAATGATATAGACAGCACAAATGCGCTGCGAAAACACCAGCATGTCTTTGCCTTTGACAAAAGCTAAAGGCAAAAGCAGATAAATCAATACGCCGGGCACCACATGCAGCAAATGATGCACAACCTTACGCTTCACCAGCAAAGTATTCCACCGGTAAGGAAAACGGCGTGCATATCGTTTGATGCCTCCTACCACAATGGCTTGAAAAAAATAATTCAGACCCACGGCCAACAGAATAATGAGTGCGGCCACCACAAATTCGTCAAACATATTGGCATATTCGGATGGGATTCCCCATGATATAAGCACATCATTCATCCATCCGCCCAACGTTCCGACCTCATGTAAAGTTTTCATAAGCAATTTATATTAAATAATATATGTAATATGTACAACAAAGCGATACCAAGGATGTTTAACCTTCAGGAAAAATATGCTATAAATAACTCCAAAAAGCCATTCCATCCTGTTTTTGGGATACGCAGCCTTTTATTGCGAAAGCTGTTTTTTACGTTTACCCTGCAACAAATATACAACTTACAAAACATTACCGACCTGAAGCCGGCGAATTTAAGAATATTTGAACATCAGGAAGCTTCTGAAACCGTTCCAAATGCCTTCCAGACAGTTTTTACCGCCTTTTCTAAATAAAAATCGCATATTAATTCATCGTTTCGAGAAAATTATCTATCTTTGCGGCCCGAAATCGAAAAATGGCAATGAGTTTTAGCAACACATACAAACTGAACGAGTGTGTACAGCGGTGCGCGGTACACCGCAGGTTTGTCGCACACTGGTTCACCGGCTTCATCTAAAATAATCCGCAGCAACCCCCGTATTTAAAGTGATTATTTTTTATGAACCGGCAAAAATTGCCATGCCCTTTGCTGTGAAAAGGCCAAAGGACAGGGTCTTTTTGCTAAACTGAAAAGCCATGTTTTACGTATTGATTTTATTATTCATCGGCATCGGCACAGGCTATATTTTCCGCCGTGTCGAACTGCTTCACAAAGTGGAAAAGACAATTTCACTCACAATCTTCTGTATGCTTTTTACATTCGGAGTTACCATCGGATCCAACGACGAACTGATAAGCAATCTCGACAAGTTCGGATATCAGGCAGCTTTGCTGGCCATATTAGGAACAGCCGGAAGCCTTTGCGCCTCATACCTGGCATACCGTCTGATTTTCAGGAAAGGAGGTAAAGATGAAAAATAGTCTGATTATACTTTGCGTATTCATCGCCGGAGGTCTGACAGGGCTTAACCGCCTGATTCCGGAAGACTGGTTCAAGGGAAACACCTCGATTATCATTCTTTACATACTTATTTTCCAGGTGGGAATCAGCATCGGTTCAAACAAAGACCTGAAAGACATGATCCGTTTTCTCTCTCCCCGAATGCTGATATTGCCGCTGTCCACCATTGCCGGAACGCTGCTTTTCTCCTTCCTCGCCAGCTTTGCCATCAGCCAATGGAGAACAGCGGACTGCATGGCTGTAGGAAGCGGATTTGCTTATTATTCACTGTCTTCAGTGCTGATTACAGAAATAAAACAGGCTTCGGCCGGCATACAGATAGCAACCGAACTGGGAACGCTGGCCCTGCTGGCAAACATCATCCGCGAAATGATTTCGCTCATAGGAGCACCCCTGTTCACCCGAATGTTCGGAAAACTCGCTCCCATCTCGGCAGCAGGAATCAACTCGATGGATGTAATGCTGCCGATGGTAAACCGCTATTCAGGAAAGAACATGGTTCCGCTTGCCATCCTGCACGGAATCATCCTGGAAATAAGCGTGCCGCTGCTGATTTCCTTCTTCTGCAGCATGTGACAAGCCTTCTTACCACGTATAGCTCAAGCCGAAACTTAAAAGTTCCTGCAACTGGAAGTAACTGTCATCCGATTCACGCGTCACTCCATCGTCGAAACGGCCGTGAATGAACAGTTTAGTCGACAAGTACTGGTTGATGGTAAAGGTGAATGTATTCTCCCATTCAGCCAGGACTTTTTCGTAGTTCGTAGTGTATGAAAGCCGGGACTCCCACAGCAGAACAGAAATGATCTGCCACTTCAATGTAGATTCCAGACGAGAACCCCAGACACTCTCGTGCTTGTGCCCTTCCTTTACATTGAACTTGGTCGGATCTACCCTATCGCTTGACACACTATACAGCGTATAGTTTAACGGATTGATCAGTACGGACAGGTTGCAGACCCCATCCTTTATATATTTATAGTCCATACCAAGACCGACGTTCAACTCAGCCGGAGAAAAGAAAGCAGACACCAGATTTTCGGTATTGGTTTCATAGTTCGAGAAAAACTGAGTCTTGAACTCGGCCGAAAGCGTATAATACCACGAGTTGACAGCCTTAATACCCAGTTTAGAACTCAGGCGGAACATATCATTGTTAGGCTTATAGCTATGCAAGGTATCAGAAGGAGCGGTAATAAAGCCCAGTTTCCATTCCAGTTTGTTTTCGAACTGTATTTTCTGGCGGTCATCATAATTTGCCTGCAAGGTCAGTCCGGAAAGGAACGACTTCGTGCTTTCGCCTCCCTTATACCAGTTGTCGGAAATATAGTTCTGCGAAAACTGCAAATAGCCGTTGCCCGTCAATGTCCAGAAGTTCGGCTTGAACACAAGCAGGTCTTTCTGCACCACTTCCCGCGGACGGCCAGGTATCTGCAAAACCTGCAGGATAGACTTCTTGGTTTCGTCCTTCACAAACTTTTCTCCCTGCAAGGGCTTCAATCCGACCAGATTAGCCTCGTTCTGTTTCACCAGATTCGGATATTCAAGATAAAACGAAAGCAGCTGACGGTTAATGTAACGGTCGATCTTCTCCGAACGGCGGAGATCCTTCAGCGGAAACGGCCGCACTGCTACAGAATCATCCTTCAGAAAAGGAATCCGAGGCTTCCATCCGTCAATATTGCAGGCCTGCTCTATCGCCGCATGATAATAAGTTGCAGGCATCGAAAGTTTGTAATAGTCAGATTTCACAGGAATCCCCCTTATAATAAGGTATATGTCATCCCACCGTTCAAGCATTTCATCGTATCTCTTGCGAAAATCTCTCACCGTCCTGTTGAAAGCCAGCAGCTGCGGCGAAGGCTGCTCTTTCTGTTCTGTCACTCTGCGAACCGACAACTTTGCACTGTCGGCCGCTGAAACAGCCGAAAGAGAGTCGAGAACCTGAACTACCACAGAGTCAGGAATCACGACAACCGCCGTATCTGCCACGGACTCCAGTCCGGACACCTTGGCTGTCTGAGCAAGCGCACACAGCGCCATTGCCAGAAACACAGCCACCAATCCCATCTTCTTCATTTTCTACTTGCCTATTAAATTTCGGCAAATCTACAAAAAGCAGCCGTTATATGCAACAAAAAAAGGTTTTACACGCAATAGCCTTTGCGGGTTCGGCTTTTTTTTTCTAATTTTGCATCTTTATAGAAAACAGTTTTATTGCTGATTAAAATTTTAAACTATTCATATTGTGGCAGAAACAAAGTACATTTTCGTAACAGGTGGCGTTGCCTCATCATTGGGCAAAGGCATCATCTCTTCATCAATCGGTAAGTTGCTGCAAGCAAGAGGCTACAGCGTAACCATCCAAAAGTTCGACCCGTACATCAACATCGACCCGGGAACTCTGAATCCCTACGAGCACGGCGAATGCTATGTGACAGTAGACGGACATGAGGCCGATCTTGACTTGGGACACTATGAACGCTTCCTGGGCATACAGACGACAAAAGCCAACAACATCACCACAGGCCGCATCTACAAGAGTGTGATCGACAAAGAGCGCCGCGGTGACTATTTGGGAAAAACCATCCAGATCATCCCTCACATCACAGACGAAATCAAGCGTAATGTGAAGCTCTTGGGAAACAAGTACAAATTCGACTTCGTAATTACAGAAATCGGAGGTACGGTAGGCGACATCGAATCGCTTCCCTATCTTGAAAGCATCCGTCAGCTAAAGCGTGAACTGGGACGCAACGCATTGTGCGTGCATCTCACCTACGTGCCTTATCTGGCTGCAGCAGGCGAACTGAAAACAAAGCCTACACAGCATTCGGTTAAAGAACTGCAGTCGGTAGGCATCCAGCCCGACATCCTTGTACTGCGCACCGAACATGAGCTCAGCGCCACACTCCGCAAAAAAGTAGCGCTGTTCTGCAACGTAGACGAAGACGCAGTAGTACAGTCGATGGATATGCCGACGATTTATGAAGTGCCTCTGCGGATGCAGGAACAGAAGCTGGACGTGACGATTCTTGAAAAGATGGGCTTGCCTGTAGGCGAAACGCCTACACTGGGACCGTGGAGAGAATTCCTAAACCGCCGGCACAGCGCTACGGAAGTGGTGAAAATCGGACTGGTAGGAAAATATGACTTGCAGGACGCATACAAATCCATCCTCGAAGCATTGTCGCAAGCTGCAACCTACAATGACCACAAGGCTGATATCCATTTCATCAACAGCGAGAAGCTGACTGAAGGAAACGTGGAAGAACAGCTTAAAGACATGGACGGAATCATCATCTGCCCGGGCTTCGGCCAAAGAGGAATCGAAGGAAAGTTCATCGCTGCCAAATACTGCCGCACACACAACGTGCCGACATTCGGCATCTGCCTCGGCATGCAATGCATGGCCATCGAATTTGCGCGCAATGTGCTGGGATACGCCGATGCCAACAGCCGCGAAATGGACGAAAAGACTCCGCATAACGTCATTGACATTATGGAGGAGCAGAAGTCAATCACCAACATGGGCGGAACCATGCGTCTGGGTGCATACGAATGCGTGGTCGACCAGAACTCAAAGACATTCCAGGCTTACAAGACCGAACACATACAGGAACGCCACCGCCACCGCTACGAATTCAACAACGACTATAAGGCTGAATTTGAAAAGGCTGGCATGAAATGCGTGGGCATCAATCCGGAATCAGACCTTGTGGAAATCATCGAAATACCCACATTGAAATGGTATATCGGTACACAGTTCCATCCGGAATACAGCAGCACGGTGCTGAAACCGCATCCGCTTTTCCTGTCGTTCGTCAAGGCGGCTATCGACAAATAAATATAAGAAACCGAATACAATTAGATAAAAATGGACAAAAACACGTTAGTGGGATTTGTGCTGATCGGAGTGGTGATTGTTGGATTTGGAATCTACAACCGCCCCAGTCAGGAAGAAAGAGCGCAAGCTCAGCACTATCAAGATTCTATCCAGCAAGTAATCCGGGATAAGGAGATACAGGCCCAAAAGCAGGCGGCATTGGCCGAAGAAGCAGCGTTGAATGATACAACATCTTTGTTTTTTGAAGCAACCAAGGGCGAAGAAAAACGAACTACCCTTGAAAACGAATTCATCAAGCTGCAGTTCACGAACAAAGGCGGACGGGTTTGTTCGGCCATGCTGAAAGAATACAACGACCAAGAGCACCAGCCGCTGGTTCTGTTTGACGGAAATGACGCTGCCATGAACTTCAGCTTCGACGGAAAAGCAGAAAACATGAACAGCAGCCGCCTGTATTTTGAAACCGTAAACCAAACTGACAGTACGGTCACCATGAGGCTGAACGTATCAAACGGAGGACATCTGGATCTCAACTACAAACTGCTGCCGCATTCTTATATGGTAGACCTGACCATACAGGCCACAGGCATGCAGAACTTTTTCCACTCGACGACAAACAGCATGGGCATCGACTGGAAGCAACGGGCACGCCAGATGGAAAAGGGATTCAACTTTGAACAGCGGTATACTTCGCTCACCTACAAGCCTGTGGGCGAAAGCTTCGATTACCTGAGCGAAACAAGCGACGAGAAAAAGGATATTCCCGAAGCGCTCGACTGGGTAGCGTTCAAGAACCAGTACTTTTCATGCGTATTCATGGCTGAACAGTGCTTCATGAACGCCTCGCTCGATTCAAAGCTGGAAGTGCAGGGAAGCGGATACATGAAAGACTACAGAGCAGAAATGTCTACTCCTTTCGATCCGACCGGTGCAAAACCGACACGGCTGCAGTTCTATTTCGGACCGAATCATTTCAAGACGCTGCTGGCAAGCAACGACCTGAGCTTCTCGAACAAAGATCAGGAACTGGAAGATCTGGTATATTTGGGATGGCCGATCATTCGCCTCATCAACAGGTGGTTCACCATCAATCTATTCGACTGGCTGTCGGGACTGGGATTGAGCATGGGCATTGTAATTCTGTTCATGACGATCATCGTAAAAATCCTCGTGCTTCCCACCACATGGAAGTCGTTCATCTCGTCGGCAAAGATGCGTGCGCTGAAGCCTTATGTAGATAAAATCAGTGCAAAATATCCCAATCCGGAAGATGCGCTGAAGAAACAGCAGGAAACGATGGCCCTTTACCGCGAATACAATGTGAGTCCGATGGGAGGCTGTCTGCCGATGCTGCTGCAGACTCCGGTCTACATGGCGCTGTTCTTCTTCGTGCCGAACGCGATCGAATTCCGCCAGCAAAGTTTCCTTTGGGCAAACGACCTTTCGGCCTACGACGACCTGATCAGCTGGAACATGCACATTCCCTTGCTCGGCAATCACTTGAGCCTGTTCTGCCTGCTTTTCAGTGCCACCACGGTTATCAACCAGATTGTGATGATGCGCCAGCAGGACATGGGCAACAATCCGCAGATGGCTGCCATGAAATGGATGATGTATATCATGCCGCTGATGTTCTTCTTTATCTTCAACGACTATGCGTCGGGATTGAGCTACTACTACTTTATCTCGGGACTGATGAGCATCCTCATCATGTGGATCATGCGCAAAATGACTGACGAGAAGAAGCTGCTCGCACAGCTGGAAGCCAACAAGCGGGAGCCTTCTCAGCAAAAGCCAAGCGGTTTGATGGCCAAGCTCGAAGCGCTGCAGAAAGAACAGGAACGCCTGCAGAAAGAACGCATGGAACGGATGAAGCAGACGCAGAATCATAATAAGAAAAACTGATTTCACAATAAAGCGTACCAAAACGATAGCCCTGCCCCACAAAGCAGGGCTATTTTTATTTGACCGCATATTATTTGCCGGCCTGGATTGCTGCCTTTCATACGTTTTTATGTAAATTTGCCAACTAAAGACGAAAAACAAATCACAATAGAACAAACTATCATGAAAAAAACAGATCTTATGACCATGACAGCCGCCATCGCACTGGCGACTTCATCGTGTACCGCTCCCGACAAAACGACGGACGAAGGGCCGATCATCGGGAGGCAGGAAATCACAGCAGACAACGGAAGGATGACTCCGGAAATACTTTGGGCGATGGGACGCATCGGCTCTTCAAGCGTTTCGCCCGACGGCAAACAGATTGCCTACACCGTTTCTTACTACAGCGTAAAAGAAAACAAGAGCCATACGGTCATCTATGTAATGAACGCTGACGGCTCAGACAACAAACTCCTCACGTCTTCGGCAGCAAGCGAAAGCGAACCGGTCTGGATAAAAAAGGGAAGCAAGCTGGCTTTTCTCAGCAAAGGACAAATCTGGGAAATGAATCCGGACGGAACGGAACGCAAACAATTGTCGGAAATAGAAGGCAATGTGGACGGATTCAAGTTCTCACCGGACGAGTCAAAAGTCCTTTTCGTATCGCAAGTGAAATACGGGAAGCGCACCGCTGACATTTATCCCGACCTTGACAAGGCAAGCGGAAAAATAATTGACGACCTGATGTACAAGCATTGGGACGAATGGGTAGAAAGCATTCCCCACCCGTTTATAGCCCCGTTTGACGGAAACAAGGTGGGCGAAGCGACCGACATCCTGAAAGACGAGCCTTATGAATCGCCGATGAAACCTTTCGGGGGAGTAGAACAGCTTGCATGGAGTCCGGCTTCGGACAAGATAGCCTATACCTGCCGCAAGAAGACAGGCTTGGCATACGCCGTTTCTACCGACAGCGACATCTATCTGTATGATGTGGCGTCCGGCAAGACCGAGAATCTCTGCAAAGATTATACCGCGAATCCCCAGAAGAAAGACGACAAGAACGAAGGCTACGACATCAATCCGCAGTTCTCGCCCGACGGAAAGTTCATCGCATGGCAGAGCATGGAACACGACGGTTATGAAAGCGATCTGAACCGCCTGTATGTCCTTGACTTGGAGAAGAAAGAAAAATTCAATGCTGCAAGTGCATTTGAAACCAATGTTGACACTTATGTATGGACTCCTGCTTCAGACGGTTTCTATCTGACCGGCACATGGCACGGAACAGAGCAGATTTATCGCCTGGGACTGAATGACTGGAAAGACAGCAAGGCACCGGTCAAAATTACGGAGGGACTGCATGACTATGGAAGCATCAGCTTGAGCGGCGACAGACTGATTGCCACACGCCACTCGATGAGCCAGGCAGACGAAATCTATTCGGTTCCGGTAAAGTTTGACGGCAATTTTGCAAAAGCAACACAGCTTACAAACGAAAACAAGCATATCTACGACAAGCTGGAAATGGGCCGTGTGGAAGAACGCTGGATAAAAACCACCGACGGAAAAGACATGCTGACATGGGTAATTTATCCGCCGCAGTTCGACCCACAAAAGAA
This sequence comes from Bacteroidales bacterium SW299, assembly GCA_019550975.1. Lineage (GTDB taxonomy): Bacteria > Bacteroidota > Bacteroidia > Bacteroidales > Bacteroidaceae > Phocaeicola > Phocaeicola excrementipullorum. The sequence goes on from SDWH01000004.1 coordinate 109,728, forward strand.
GTACCCCACTCTGCTCTATTGTGAGGGCGGTCCGCAAAGTCCGCTGGGACAGTTCTGGAGCTACCGCTGGAATTTCCAGATTATGGCAGCGAACGACTACATCATTGTAGCTCCCTGCCGGCGCGGTATGCCGGGATTCGGCGTGGAATGGAATGAAGCCATCAGCGGAGATTACGGAGGCCAGTGCATGAGGGACTACCTGACCGCCATCGATGAAGTAGCGAAAGAGCCGTTCGTCGACAAAGACCATCTGGGATGCGTAGGTGCCAGTTTCGGTGGATTTTCCGTATACTGGCTGGCCGGACACCACAACAAACGCTTCAAGGCTTTCATAGCCCACGACGGCATTTTCAACATGGAAATGCAGTATCTGGAAACGGAAGAGAAATGGTTTGCCAACTGGGATATGGGCGGAGCATTCTGGGACAAGAACAACGCCACAGCCCAACGCACTTTTGCCAACTCTCCCCACCGCTTCGTAGACAAATGGGACACCCCGATTCTCTGCATCCACGGCGAAAAAGACTACCGTATCCTTGCAAACCAGGCGATGGCAGCCTTCGATGCAGCCAAGATGCGCGGCATACCTGCCGAACTGCTGATTTTCCCCGATGAAAACCACTGGGTTCTCCAGCCGCAGAACGGCGTGCTCTGGCAGCGCACCTTCTTCAACTGGCTTGACCGCTGGCTGAAACCGAAAGAATAACCGCAAAGACAAAAAAGCACCCCGTCACCCCTGTTAAAGCAACCGATTGCCTTAAAAAGAGTGGCGGGGTGTTTTGCATAAGGGCGAATCTTTTCAGAACTGTCAGACAAAGACCCGCACCATTTAAAACAAGATCAGCCGGCAATTCACAAACCGGCTGTCTTACGGAAACTAAAATTATCTATAAAACCTATTGAAAACACACTTATTCACACGCCTTGAATAAATATAAACAAAGCAAATTCCTGTTTTGTTCAATCAATACCCGAAAAAAGTAACCGGATAACCGTCCAGCAGGCAGTCCAGACGTCCGTCATACATCTGCATATTGTCCATATACGAATAGTCGCCTCCCCCATAGTGCATGCGGATACTTGTATAGAAAGCATCATACCAGTCCCACGTGAATACATAACGGGATTCCTGCACATATCCGTCACGGTATTGGATGCGGACATAGTCCTCGCCCGTATTGTCCGGATAGAAAGTGATTTCCTGCCTGTGGAAACCGTCGGAATCCGACCATTCGTCCACCCACACAAAACTGCAAAGATATTCCGTATTCTCACGGTAGTCAAGCGTATTGTTGCCGATCGAGAAGTCCACTTCACACGACGGGAGCAAAATCACAAGCGCAGCCAAAGCCGCTATATAATAGAGTTTTCGAACTGATGTTTTCATAATGTTTCCTCCTTTGGTTTTTTCTATAGCACAAAGGTAAGGAAACCCTATGAAAGCAGAAAAAGATAATTCCTAAGATTAAAGGGGAAAATCCCTAAACCTGTTAGGGCTTTCCCTTTAGGGCCGGACAGACGCTCAGTCTTTAAGCAGTGTCTGAAGCGCATCGCGCCAGTCCTCGCCATTCTCCGGCTGATACGTAACGAATCCAGCCTTATGTCCGGCAGCGATGTTGGATGCCCCGTCGTCTACGAAAAGCGTTTCTGAGGGCACTATTCCGCTGTCTTCAACCACCATTCTGAAAATCCGCTCGTCGGGCTTGAGCACTCCCAGCTGATACGACAGATAGAGCTTGTCGAAATATGCGTTCAAGGGCTTGCGGCGGGCAGAAAACTCCTCGCTGCACGCCCAGTCCATCACATAGGGATTCGTGTTGCTGAGCACATACAGCCTGTACCTCCTGCGGAGCTCTTCCAGGCATTCCAGCATCGCCTCGTCCACCCCCGTAAAAAAGCCGAGCCATGCCTGCCGCGTTTCTTCCCACTCCAGCTTGCGGCCGCAAAGCACGCCCAGCTTGTCCTGAAAGGTCTGGGCGTCAATAGCGCCCTCTTCAAGCTCCTGAAATATCCCCGTCTGGTGATACTTGTCCAAACGCTGGTCAGCGTCGGCTAGTCCCAGACGCACAAACGCTTCTACAGCTTTCTCCCTGTCGATCGGGGCAATCACGCCCCCGAAGTCAAAAAGTATATTCTTAATCATAGTCTGCTGAAAATTGACATTCCAATCCAAAAGCCTACATCTGCCTGCTCTTCATGACCAGATTCTTGAACGGAGAAGGATAAGGCGTTTCAAACGCCATCAGCTCTCCGGTCACCGGATGGTGAAAGCAGAGCTTGAAGGCATGGAGAGCCATCCTGCCCAGCGGATCAACCGGGCATCCGTAACGCTCATCTCCCACAACCGGATGCCCGAGCGACTGCATATGCACGCGGATCTGATTCTTGCGCCCCGTTTCAAGCTGGAGCTCCACCAGCGAATAGCCGTTGGCGCGCTTGATGGTCTTGTAATGAGTCAGCGCATACTTTCCTCCGTCGTCATAGTCCGACGAACTTACATACAGCTTGCGGTCGGTCAGCCAGGACTCTACAGAGCCTTGGTCCTTTTCCATCTCACCCGACACCACGGCCACATACCTGCGGTCGGTCACAATGTCGTGCCAGTTGTCGCGCAACGTATGCTGGGTCTTTTCATCCTTGGCATACATCATGATACCCGACGTTTCCCGGTCCAGCCGGTGCACCACAAAGACACGGTTGTTCCGGTTCTCACGCTTCACGTATTCATTAAGGATATGCTGCGCTGTGCGCTCCTTCTGATGGTCGGTGGCAACAGAAAGCAGCCCTTCCTTTTTCTCCACAACAATCAGATAGGCATCCTCATAAAGCAGTTTGAGCATCGGATTTCGAAATTCGCGGTTATGCTTTTCCCTGCTGATCTGGACCTTCATGCCCGGTTTCAGAGGAAAGTTATACTGTGTCTGTATGTTATTGTCCACCAGCACCACCCGGTGCGTCAGCAGCGACTTTACGCGCGTGCGGCTGATTCCGGCCATGCTCTTCATGAGAAACGACATCAGTTCATCCGGTTCGGTCACATTATAAACCGTATATTTTGCGGCGGCACGTGCCCTGGGACGTCCTCCCGCCTTGCTTTTCTTCAACATATATCAGAATCGATTGTTTTTTTACCCAAGAATCATCTTTTTTCCAGAAGCACAACGTTTTCAACGTGGTGCGTATGAGGAAACATGTCTACCGGCTGGACAGCAGCCACACGGTATTTGCAGTCGAGCAGCTGCAGGTCGCGCGCCTGTGTGGCAGGATTGCAGCTTACGTAGACAATGCGCTGCGGCTCGGCAAACAGCAGCACGTCAACCACATCGCCGTGCATCCCGGCGCGGGGCGGATCGGTGATGATGACATCCGGACGCCCGTGTTCGCTGATAAACTCCTGCGTCAGGATGTCCTTCATGTCGCCCGCATAAAAAAGCGTATTCTCAATGCCGTTGATGGCCGAGTTTACCTTTGCATCTTCAATCGCTTCGGGCACATACTCGATGCCCACAACCTTGCGCGCCCGACGCGACACGAAATTCGCGATGGTTCCGGTTCCGGTATACAGGTCATACACCAGCTCATTCCCCGTCAGTCCGGCAAACTCGCGCGCCACCTTATACAAATTATACGCCTGCTCGGAATTGGTCTGATAAAACGACTTCGGTCCGATTTTGAAACGCAGCCCTTCCATCACTTCAAAGATGTGGTCGGTTCCCTTGAAAACATTCACCTCAAGATCCCCGAAGGTGTCGTTGCACTTGTTGTTCACCACATACAAAAGCGAGGTGATCTGCGGGAATTTGCCGGCCACGTAGTCCAAAAGCTCCTTCATCCGGTCAAGCTCCCCGTCGGAAGTGATCTTGCACTGCAGGAGCACCATCAGTTCGCCGGTGGAAGAAGTGCGCACCATCATGTTGCGCAGCATCCCTTCCTGCGTGCGGAGATTGAAGAAAGAAAAGTTGTGCGCATAAGCATAGTCGCGGATGGCATTGCGGATCTGGTTGGAGATGTCATCCTGAAGCCAGCATTTCTCAATGGCCAGCACCTTGTCAAACGCTCCGGGGATATGGAATCCCACCGCATTCATCTGGTCGTACGTCACGTCCTGCTTCACTTCGTCCTCCGTCAGCCAGCGCTTGTTGGAGAAAGTAAACTCAAGCTTGTTGCGATAAAAGCAGGTCTTTTCCGAACCGAGAATCGGACGGAACTCAGGCAGCTCCACCTTTCCTATGCGCGTAAGGTTGTCGAACACCTGCTTCTGCTTGTACCTCAGCTGCTCGCTGTAGGCCAGACACTGCCACTTGCATCCCCCGCAAACGCCGAAATGCTGGCAGAACGGCTCGACGCGCATGGCAGAGCGTTCATGAAATTTCACCGCCACAGCCTCGGCATAATGGTTTTTCTTGCGCTTCACCTGCAAGTCCACCACATCCCCCGGCACCACATACGGCACAAACACTACCAAATCGTTCACCCTTGCCACTGCTTTTCCTTCAGCGGCCACATCTGTTATCGTCACCTTCTCAAGTAAAGGAAGTTCTTTTTTCTTTCTTGCCACGTTCGTTTACAATAAAATCCAATTCGGGAGGCAAAGGTAATTATTTTTCCACACATAACGAAACATGTATGCCGCATACACGGATTTGCAGTCCATGTCGGATAAAAAATCCAGCCTGAGGGACAAAAGCTCTATCTCCACGCTGGAGATGCACGTCTTCAGCCTGAAGACACAGATCTCCAGACTGAGGATATATATCTCCAGACTAAAGATAAAGAACGGTGCAGCGCATCCCTCTTTTTCAGCCCCGAAACCGCCCTGCCACCCGCAGGCAAACATGCAAAACGGCAGGCAAGCGGCGGTTTTGACAACTCGATATTGCAAAACATGCCCAACAACACGTGTTTTGCATTTGATATATTACATTTTTTACATAGATTTGCATCCATTCTTAGAAAAAGAAACATTTATAACCATTAAAATCATACTGAACAAAATGGAAACAAAAAGAGTTTACACGTTCGGAAACGGATACGCTGAAGGCAAAGCCGACATGCGCAACCTGTTGGGCGGCAAAGGCGCCAATCTTGCAGAAATGAATCTGATAGGCGTTCCGGTACCTCCCGGTTTTACAATAACAACCGAAGTCTGCAACGAATATTTTGAAAAAGGAAAAGACGATGTAGTAGCACTGCTGAAAGACGATGTGGAACGGTCCATCGCAGGTGTCGAAACATTGATGAAATCCAAATTCGGCGACGTCGAAAATCCGCTGCTCGTTTCCGTACGCTCAGGAGCACGGGCTTCCATGCCGGGCATGATGGATACGATTCTGAATCTGGGACTGAATGACGACGTTGTGGCCGGACTGGCACGCAAGACCGGAAACGAACGTTTCGCATGGGACTCATACCGACGCTTCGTACAGATGTACGGCGATGTGGTTTTAGGCATGAAGCCCGCCAACAAAGACGACATCGACCCGTTCGAAGCCATCATTGAAGACGTGAAGAAAAAGAAAGGAGTCCGCCTGGACAACGAACTGGAAGTGGAAGACCTGAAAGAACTGGTCAGACGCTTCAAGGAAGCGGTAAAGACACAGACAGGAAAAGACTTCCCAAGCGACGCCTACGAACAGCTGTGGGGAGCCATCTGCGCCGTGTTCGACTCATGGATGAACGAACGCGCCATCCTGTACCGCAAGATGGAAGGCATCCCGGCTGAATGGGGAACAGCCGTCAACGTCCAGGCCATGGTATTCGGAAACATGGGCGACACATCGGCCACCGGAGTATGCTTCTCGCGCGATGCTGCCACAGGTGAAGACCTCTTCAACGGCGAATACCTGATCAATGCACAGGGCGAAGACGTGGTGGCAGGTATCCGCACGCCGCAGCAGATTACAAAGATCGGCTCACAACGCTGGGCCAAACTCCAGGGCATATCCGAAGAAGAACGCGCAAGCAAATACCCGTCAATGGAAGAAGCCATGCCCGAAATCTACAAGGAACTCGACGCATTGCAGACCAAACTGGAGAACCATTACCGTGACATGCAGGACATGGAGTTCACCGTTCAGGAAGGAAAGCTGTGGTTCTTGCAGACACGAAACGGAAAGCGCACGGGAGCTGCCATGGTGCGCATCGCCATGGAAATGCTGGAACAGGGCCTGATTGACGAAAAGACTGCCATCCTGCGCTGCGAACCGAACAAGCTGGACGAACTGCTCCATCCGGTATTCGACAAAGAAGAGCTCCGCAACGCAAAAGTCCTTACACGGGGACTTCCTGCTTCTCCGGGAGCTGCAACCGGCCAGATCGTATTCTTCGCCGAGGACGCAGCCAAATGGCATGCCGAAGGACGCCGCGTGATCATGGTACGCATAGAAACTTCGCCGGAAGACTTGGCCGGAATGACTGTTGCAGAAGGTATCCTGACCGCCCGCGGAGGTATGACTTCACACGCTGCCGTAGTGGCGCGAGGCATGGGCAAATGCTGCGTATCGGGTGCGGGAGCTATCAACGTTGACTACAAGTCGCGCACTGTAGAAATCGACGGCGTTGTCCTGAAGGAAGGCGACTATATCTCTCTCAACGGAAGCACAGGCGAAGTTTATCAGGGCGAAGTGCCGACTAAGGCCGCTGAAGTGTCGGGCAATTTCGCGAAGCTGATGGATTTGTGCAACAAGTATACACGCCTGCAGGTCCGCACCAATGCAGATACGCCGCACGATGCGGAAGTGGCCCGCAAATTCGGTGCTGTAGGTATCGGCCTCTGCCGCACGGAACACATGTTCTTCGAGAACCAGAAGATTATCGCCATGAGGGAAATGATTCTGGCGCCGGACGTTGAAGGACGCAAAAAGGCACTCGCAAAACTGCTGCCCTACCAGAAGAACGACTTCAAGGGCATTTTCAAGGCCATGGACGGCTATCCGGTAAACATCCGTCTGCTCGATCCTCCCCTGCATGAGTTCGTTCCGCACGACCTGAAAGGACAGGAAGAAATGGCCAAAGCCATGGGCGTTACAGTGGAATACATACGCCAGCGTGTAGACAGCCTGTGCGAACACAACCCGATGCTCGGACATCGCGGATGCCGTTTGGGAAACACTTATCCGGAAATCACTGAAATGCAGACAGAAGCCATTCTAAGTGCAGCATGCGAGCTGAAGAAGGAAGGATATGATCCGCATCCGGAAATCATGGTGCCGCTTATCGGTATCCTGTATGAATTTGAAGCGCAGGAAAAAATAATCCGCTCTACCGCCGAGCGCGTGTTCAGACAAGAAGGAGTTGAAGTGCCGTTCAAAGTGGGTACGATGATTGAAATACCTCGTGCCGCACTGACAGCAAACCGTATCGCTTCACATGCAGAGTATTTCTCGTTCGGAACAAACGACCTGACTCAAATGACTTTCGGCTATTCACGCGATGACATCGCTTCGTTCCTGCCTGTATACTTGGAAAAGAAGATTCTGAAAGTGGATCCTTTCCAGGTGCTCGACCAGAACGGTGTAGGCCAGCTCATCAAGATGGCTGTAGAAAAAGGACGCTCTGTACGTCCCGGCTTGAAATGCGGCATCTGCGGCGAACACGGAGGCGAACCGTCATCAGTCAAGTTCTGCCATAAAGTGGGCTTGAATTATGTAAGCTGTTCTCCGTTCCGCGTGCCTATTGCCCGACTGGCTGCGGCGCAGGCTGCAATAGAGGAAGCATAAACAGTATAAGATAATCATTGATTTAGGCTGTAATGGACTGTTTTTTTCAGACATTACAGCCTAAGTTGTTTTTAGGCGGTTCGTGCATTTGTCCGCAAAAAAATGAGCCCAATAAACGGTACTTGTATACACCACGCATACACTTTTGAACAGTGGCGCATACACCAACGCATACACCATTTAATAACTTATAAATCAATCTGATATGGCAACATTTAAAGTAGTCGTAAGAAAAAAAGAGAGCTGACGGATTTTATCCAGTGTACATTTGTGTTGTCCACCGTTCAAGAATGGGTTATATTAAAACCGATAACTCATTACGGACAAGCAAATCACCAAAAATGGAGCCATGAAATGTAAAGCCGATGTAAGCCTATGTAAAGCAGAAAAACCGCTTCGAATTATTTGCACCTTTCAGACCTCCGTCCGTAACTGCCTATAAACAAACAATTTTCGCCATTTTGCCCATCACCATTGAAAGACCGCTTCGTTATACGCCCCATAAAAGTACACCAAATCAAAGCTTTCATTCCCCTCGGATGATGCCGTCAAAAAGACCGTGTATCTTTCGCTTATGGAGATCGAAAAGAAATGGACGATGCCTATTTCAAACTGGGGACTGATTATGAACCAGTTTATGCTTATATTTGAAAACAGAATCCAGATATAAGAAGAAACTTATAACGGAATCCTGTTTCCATTTACACAAAATTTTGGACAGTGTCTTTCCTTTTCCGCACACTGCGGTCTTTCCGTCCGGTTCATTTAATCATGGCACACTTTCTTCATTTATATCATGCCTGCCGCATCTTATCCGCGCAGCTGCTTGTCCATTGCGGCGGCGGCATGACGTCCGTCACCCATTGCCAGAATCACCGTAGCACCGCCACGAACGATATCGCCTCCGGCGTAAATGGTCGGGATAGACGAGCGCATGTCTTCGTTTACAGCGATTGTTCCCTTGCGTCCCAGCTCAAGGCCTTCGATTGAGTTCGGCACAATCGGATTCGGAGAAACTCCTACACTCACAATGGCCATATCAATGTCTATGGTTTCCACTGCCCCGGGAACAGGAACCGGACTCCGGCGTCCCGAAGCGTCAGGTTCGCCCAACTCCATCTTCTGGAGCACCACCTGCTTCACGCGCCCCTGCTCATCAGCGATGTATTCAATCGGATTGTGCAGGGTAAGAAACTCCACGCCCTCCTCCTTTGCATGTTTCACTTCTTCAATGCGGGCGGGCATTTCTGCTTCCGAACGGCGGTAAATGATCATGGCGCGTTCGGCTCCCAGACGTTTGGCAGTACGCACCGAATCCATTGCAGTATTTCCGCCTCCGATAACGGCAACACGTTTCCCGAACGGAACCGGCGTGTCCGAGTCCTCACTTGCAGCATCCATCAGGTTGACACGCGTCAGATATTCGTTGGACGACATGATATTGATGGAATTTTCTCCCGGAATATTCATGAAGTTAGGCAGGCCGGCTCCCGATGCTACAAATATACCCTTATAGCCTTCAGCCTCCAGATCGGCCACACTGACTGTTTTTCCGATGATGCAGTCTTTCACGAACGTAACCCCCATCTTCGAGAGGTTCTCGATTTCCACGTCAACGATCTTGTTCGGGAGGCGGAACTCGGGAATGCCGTATTTCAGCACGCCGCCGATTTCATGCAAAGCCTCGAACACCGTTACGTCGTAACCCTTCTTCGCCATATCCCCGGCAAACGAAAGTCCGGCAGGTCCCGAACCCACTACAGCGATCTTAATGCCGTTTTTACCGGCAATCTCCGGCACCGAAATCTGTCCGCTTTCACGCTCGTAATCGGCAGCGAAACGTTCCAGATAACCGATGGCAACAGCTTCGTGCCCCATCTTCAGATGAATGCATTTCGATTCGCACTGCTTTTCCTGCGGACACACACGGCCGCACACGGCAGGCAGCGCGCTCGTCTGCTTCAACACCTTGGCAGCGCTGAGAAACTCACCCCGCTCGATATTTTTGATAAAGGCAGGAATATTGATGCCGACAGGGCAGCCTTCCATACACGAAGGATTCGGACAGTCCAGGCACCGTTTCGCTTCGGTCAGCGCCTGTTCCTCATTCAGCCCCAGATTTACCTCTTCCTTGCGGCTATGCGAACGGTATTCCGGGTCAAGCTCATTCATCTTCACCCGCGGAATGGCAGTGCGTTCCTTCGGTTTCATCTGCTTGCGAAGCGCTTCGCGCCACGGAGCATTCCGGTCGGTCAGACTGTCTTCGGCTTTGCAAGCCTGCGGATGTTCGTCCAGCTTGTGAATTTCTTCACGCTCCACATCCCTGAAAGCACCCATACGTTTCAGCATTTCATCGAAATCTACCTGATGGCCGTCAAATTCCGGACCGTCCACACAGACGAAACGGGTCTTTCCCCCAACCGTAATGCGGCACGCGCCACACATGCCTGTCCCATCCACCATGATGGTATTCAGGGAAACATCAGTCGGAATATTGTATTTCTTGGTAAGCAGACACACGAACTTCATCATGACAGCCGGACCTATGGCAAAACATTTGTCCACCTTCTCGCGCTTGATAACTGCCTCAACTCCTTCGGTAACCAGTCCCTTGTTTCCGTAAGAGCCGTCATCGGTCATGATAACCACCTCGTCAGAGCTTTCACGCATTTCCTTTTCTAAAATGATCAGTTCTTTTGTCCGTCCGGCAAGCACGGTAATCACACGGTTTCCGGCAGCCTTCAGTGCCTGCACGATCGGAAGCATCGGAGCCACTCCCACGCCGCCCCCGGCACAGACCACTGTCCCGAAGTTCTCTATATGCGTAGCCTTCCCCAACGGACCTACCACATCAGTGATATAATCGCCTTCGTTCAGTTCGCACAAACGGGTAGACGACAGGCCGACTTCCTGCACCACCAGCGTGATGGTTCCTTTCACAGGGTCAGCTTCTGCAATTGTCAATGGCATACGTTCGCCCTTTTCCCCCACACGTACAATCACAAAATGTCCCGCTTTGCGCGACTTCGCTATCAAAGGAGCTTCAACCACAAGCTTGAAGACCTTTTCTGAAAAATGTTCTTTTGAAAGAATTCTGTTCATCTTCTACTATCGGATATAAGTTAGTTATTCAAGATCATGTCAGATTGACCCCCACAAAGTTAGCGCAAATAATGACATCTTCAAAAAACTTTTCCAACAGATTAAACCACCCGACCGATGGTGCATTCTGTTAATAATACGCTCCAACGCGTAATGTTTGGCTCCCTCCGTTTCACATTGTAGAATTATTCTACAGATTTCCACAGTTTTCCCTTTCCGTTCCGACAATCTTCCGCTTGCACTATCTACTGATTTGCAGTATTTTATAAACCGTGATGTTCTTTTACCGGCACGCGGGTACATTCTTTGCCTGCACAACAAAAAGAAACCAAAGAAAGGAACATGGAAAAGTTAAAAATCTTATTGCTTTTTGCAATAGGACTTACAAGTCAGGTCCTATTTGCGCAAAACCGCACCATTCAAGGGATTGTCACATCTGCCGAAGACGGAGAACCGCTTATCGGCGCAACTGTTGTGCTCAAGGACAACCCTTCTGTGGGCGCCGCGACCGACATCAACGGCCGCTATACATTCACGATACCGGAAAACGCCAAAGTGCTGGTTGTATCTTATCTTGGAATGAAAACGCAGGAAGTGCGCATCATGCGGAGCAACAAACTGAACATTGCCCTGCAGCCCGACGAACATCTCCTGCAAGAAGTGGTGGTGACCGGTTATGGCAACTTCACGAGATCATCGTTCACCGGCTCGGCAAGTACGGTACGGGCGGATATGATGAAAGACATTCCCGTGATGAGCGTAGAACAGAAGCTGCAAGGCATGACCAGCGGCGTAAGCATTACAAGCAGCTCCGGACAGCCGGGAGCAACCCAAAGCATCCGCATCCGGGGCATGGGATCGTTCAACGCCTCGCAAGAGCCTCTGTTCGTCATCGACGGCGTTCCTGTCACATCCGGAAGCCTGAGTACGGGAGGCTACGACGCTTCGTACATGAACAACTCCAAGACCAACATCATGAGTTCGCTGAATCCTTCGGACATTGAAAACATCACGGTCATCAAGGATGCAGCAGCGGCCTCACTGTATGGTTCACGGGCTGCTAACGGAGTGATTCTCATCACAACCAAGAAAGGAAAGTCCGGAAAAACGAAAGTCAATCTGAACATTTCAGGAGGGTTCTCCAATGCCGCTGTGGACTTCCGCCCCACACTGAACGGCGAACAACGCCGCGAACTGCTCTATGAGGGCCTGGTGAATTACGCATCCGACCAGGGGATGGAGTCCCCAACCGCTTATGCCGACCAGCAGATTGACAGCTACGCCTCTGTTCCCGCCCTGGGGTATACCGACTGGCGCAAAGAACTGCTCCGCACCGCTACCCAGCAAGACTACGAGGCTTCTGTTTCGGGAGGCGGACAAAGAACCACCTACTACTTTTCGCTCGGATACAACAAGCAGGAAGGTCTGGCAAAAAATTCGGGCCTGGAGCGTTACTCCGCACGCCTGAATCTTACACGCAAAATAGGAAGCATCGCCGAAGTGGGAGCCAACATCATGTTCTCTCAACTGAACCAGGAACTGAATGAAGAGCGTACCTCGGCCATCAACCCCTTCTTTGACGTAGCGGTCAGCATGAATCCGTCGATGACCGTCCGCGATGAAAACGGCAACTATACAGGCGCATACGAAGGATCGACACTCAATCCGCTGAGAGATATCCTGACTGACTATAACCGGACGCGCATGACCAGGATGTTCTCGACAGGATATGCATCCATCGAACTTGTCAAAGGACTGAAGCTGAAAGAAACGCTCAGCTATGACTATAATATCCAGAAAGATTCCCGATACTACAATCCGTTAAGCTCAGCAGGGCCCAAGAGCGGAAGCGACGCGCGCACGGCCAAGGGCTTTATCGAATATGGAAAAATAAATTCGTCCACTTCTCTGAATTACATCCACACGTTTGCCGGCAAACATCACCTGGATGTGCTTGCAGCCTACGAACTGGAACGCTACGACAACGACCATGCGGTGGGAGAAGCATACAGGCTGCCTTCGGATATTCTTACCGAACCCGACAATGCCGCCGTCATCAACGCTTTCAACTCTTCTACGCAGGACTACAGGATGATTTCGTATCTCTCCCGCCTGAACTACGACTACGACGGACGTTATTTCGTGGCCGGAAGCTTCCGCAGGGACGGAAGTTCGCGCCTTGCCCCGGGAAACCGGTGGGGGAACTTCTGGTCTGTATCGGGCATGTGGTACATCAGCAACGAAGCTTTCATGAAACCTTTGCAGAATGTGCTCACCGATTTGAAGATCAGAGCCTCATACGGCGTAAACGGCAACCAGCCCAACAGCCTTTACGGATACATGGGACTGTATTCTTACGGACAGAACTATATGGGAAATGCGGGGTCGTATGAGTCGTCACAGCCTAACCCCGGACTGAAATGGGAAAAAAACTACAATCTGAACATCGGACTTGACGTGGCGTTCATCAACCGCATCTTCGTAAGTCTGGAATATTACAACCGGGACACGAAAGACTTGCTGTATAACATGCCTATCAGCAACACGACAGGATTTACCAATTATCTTGCCAACGTGGGGCAGCTGAACAACAAAGGATGAGAACTTGAACTGCGCACAATGAACTTCTCGACCAGCGATTTCAACTGGACCACCGTCTTGAACCTGAGCCACAACAGAAACAAAGTCGTATCGCTCAACGGACAGCTCGACCAGTCGATCGAAGGCAACTGGTTTATCCATAAAGTGGGCCTTCCCTACTATACCTTTTACGTGAAGGAGTTTGCAGGGGTAGACCCGCAAACGGGAAAAGCCCAATACTATCTGAACACGCAAAACGAAGACGGATCCTATAACCGCGGACTGACAACCAATCCGGATCAGGCACAGTCGGTTCCCTACAAGTCGGTTGAACCGAAAATCTCGGGAGGACTGACAAACATGTTCGACTACAAAGGCTTCGACCTGAGCTTCACCCTGACCTATTCGCTCGGAGGATATTCTTTCGACAGGGCCGGCACTTACATCGAAAACGGGACGAACAGCATTTATGGCGACGGGGCAGGGTCAAAAGGACGCAACCTTCCGGTCTATGCGCTCGACCGCTGGCAGAAGCCGGGAGACCAAACCGACGTTCCCCGCTTCGTGTTCGGTGAAGCACCGGGACCCAACAACTCTTCCCGCTACATCCACAGCACGAACCACCTGCGCCTGAAAAGCCTCACTTTGGGCTATACCTTGCCCAAGCAATGGGTGAACAAGGCGTTCATCGACAATGCACGCATCTATTTTTCGGGCAGCAACCTGCTGACATGGGCAAAATGGAAACAGTATGACCCCGAAACTCCGGTAAACGGAGAAGTGCTCTGCGAAACTCCGCCCATGCGCACATTCAGTTTCGGCGTGCAACTGACATTATAAACACATAAGCAACCTGAAAACATTAAAAAACGATTATATGAAACGATATTCCAAATATTTGCTGCTGGCGGCTTCATTGACAGCCGCCTCCTGCTCCGAAAGCTGGCTCGACCTGAACCCGTCGACTTCTGTCACTACAGAGCAGGCCCTTTCTACGGTAAACGATTTGCAGACAGCCTTAAATGGCGTGTACCGTGAAACATCGCAACACAGCTATTACGGCGACAACTACTGGTACTACGGCGACTGCCGTGCCATGGATGTGCAGGCGCGCGAAGGCAAAGACTCCGGCCAACGTGTGTCGCCCTATTATGAATACAACGCCATCGCAACAGACAATCTCAACATTGTCTTGCCGTGGCAGCGGCCTTACATTGTAATCCGTCAGGCAAACAACATCATCCAGCACATCGATGAAGGAAGCATCACCGACGGCGATGCAGAACAGCTTGCCGCAATCAAGTCCGAAGCACTTGTACTCCGCGGACTGGCTCTTTTCAACCTGACACGCTTTTTCGGAATGCCTTATACATACGACAACGGTGCGTCACCGGGCGTTCCAATAGTCACCAAAGCCGTTACACCCGACTATCTTCCGGCCCGCAATACAGTGGCCGAATGCTATGCGCAAGTAGTTACAGACATGACAGATGCCTTGTCCGGCCTGAGCAGGGAGCGCCGTGACGGTTATGTCAACTATTGGGCGGCGCAGGCACTGCTCTCGCGTGTCTACCTCGACATGGGCGAATACCAGAAAGCTTATGAAGCGGCAACCGATGTGATACAGAATGCAGGCGCACTTTATTCATTATACACAATCAGCGAATATCCCGGTGTCTGGGGACAAGACTTTCAGTCGGAGTCGCTCTTTGAACTGTATATCAGCACCACAGAACCGTCGGAATGGGGCGGAGGAACAGGAGGAGAAGGTGCTCCGATGGTATATGCCAACGAAAACTCCACCGACTGGAACAACCTGATTCTGACGGAAGACTATCTTACGCTCCTGGAAGAAGATCCGGACGATGTGCGCCACAGTGTCACGCAGTATTCAAGGATCGAAAACAATGCCGCATTGCCCGGAGCCGCCCGCAACCGCAGGGTGTTTCTCGGCAAGTTCCCCGGAAAGACCGGCGACCCAAAAGACAACAACATCTGCATCATACGCCTTTCTGAAGTTTACCTGAACGCTGCCGAAGCCGGCGCTCATCTGGGAGGCGCGGCTTTGTCGGAGTCACGGGGGTATCTGAACACGTTCATCAGCCAGCGCACGCCTAACGCCTCGATGCAGGTAGCTTCGGATGCCGACCTTACGGTTGACCGTGTGCTGAAAGAACGCAGAAAAGAGCTTGTGGGCGAAGGGCAGATATTCTTTGACTTCCTTCGGAACAAGAAAACGATCACCCGCAAGGGAGGATGGCATCTGGGGACGCTGGAAACAGCCAATGCAGAAGTTATCGAACCGACCGACCTGCGCATCGCCCTGCCTATTCCCCAAACGGAAATCGACTCGAATCCGAACGTGACCCAAAATCCAAGATAACATACAAACTTGCAACAAGTCCGCCCCTCGCCTGCAGGAACGCCCCTGAATATCTTTGGCGCATGCCTGCGGACGAAAGGCGGACAATTGCCGACATGCAGCCACAAACACTTGCCGAATACAAACACAACAAACGCCTCATTAACCTGCGTTCATTTTCTTGCCTTTTTCTTTATAGGAAGCAAAGGAAATCCCCGTTTCATCAACAATTCATAATAATTACTATCAGATAAATAAACAGACTTCGATGCACCGTGTATTATGGACTCCGCGCCAGGATAAGCCTCCTTTAAATAATGCCATCTCGCTTTATACGAATCCACATGCAATGGAAAATTATATAAATAACGAGATGATACATTACGCATATAATATAGTGGAACATTGTATGGCGGAATATTATACACATAACGTGCTGGCGGTGACTGCACACCGCTAAACGTATATATCGAACGCACCTTCTCGCCGCCCTGCAGAGCAGGAAGCCATTCGCTCCTAACTATCAGAGCAGCAAGAGCATTGCCCATCAGGCTGTCCGCCGTTTCTATATGCAGGTTGCTCACACTCCCGTCACGCTCCACAACAAAAAATCCTGCATAACGGACACGTTTGTCCACTTTCAAACTATCACGCAATGTACGCAAGAAGCTTTTATCACTGCCATACTCACTCCGGACCTCCGGATTAAGCACAATCATGTCAAGGTCCGAAGGGGCAGACGAGGAATTCCTGCAAACTTCGTCCACGCACACGGCAAGCTGCGCATTGCGCCCACCGTCATGCGGACGGATGACAACCCTCTCCTCTACGGATACCGGTACCGGACGGCGGCTCTCCGTCAGAGCCGGCTCCCAAAGGGGAGAACGCTTCAGAAGCCTCTCAAGCTCCGACCTGACAGACGCATTGCCGCATCCCTCCACACGGACATCCTCCATACGCCCTTCTTCCGAAACCGTATAGCACAGTGACAACGTATCGCAATAGCCGGAGAAATCGGAGTGACGGGGGAAACGGAACCTGGAGGAGAGCCACTTCACGAACGCTTCCCTCCCGTCAAGATAGCCACTCTTCTCTCCCTTCAACGGAAAACGGGGAGGAAGGTGACGGCCCACGCACAGAACATCCTCACGCAACGTGTCGGGCATCAGCGAGGGAAAGTCAACCTCCACCAGCTTGTAGATGTCATCCATGCCGCAGCCACCAAACCTGCAACGCGGGGCGCGGGAAACTACGCTCTTATTTCACGATCAAAGGCAGGGCTGAGCGTGTTCACGCCGCTCGTGATGAAAACCCTTCCGTCCCAAGCGGAACTGACCACGAACCGCTCCACTCCGGCCACGCCGTAACGCGAAGCTCCTTCGGGGAACCTCACGTGACCGGAAATCCATTCCGCTATTTCATCAAGCGTAAGGAGTGAATTGCCCTGCCCTACGGCAGGCTGCGCATTTGCGCTGGCACAACAGAACAAGAGGGACAATCCTAAAATCTTCCACTTCATTTTATGCCTAATTTAAACATCCTTTCATCTGTCCAAATATACGAAAAATTCTCCTAAAAAACAATACGTTTCCACATATAGAACCACCGCAACCGACAAAAAACATTTCTCTGCCATACACGTTTCTTTCCGAACATAATGACACCGGAAGCGGCTTTTTCATAACCGGACAATCCGTTGAAAACAACAAACCAGAATCGTTTTCACTGCAAAAGCAAGGCATCACCCCCTCCAGAAGGCTCTCCGAAGAAGAAAAACAGCCGATTACAAGTCCAAAATGTCCCGACATTCAAAGCAAAACACCGCGGTCTTTTCACAAAAACGAGCCGACATTTGCAGTAAAATGTCCCGTCACATAAAACAAAAGGCGGCGGAAAGCCCTTTCAGCCGTCCTCAAGCCGCCTTCTTCTCTCCGGAACGGCCGAAGAAAAGCACAAAGGCAAAAAGACGAAAAGAAACTCCTCTCCCGGAAACGACGACAAAAAGCAATGGAAAACGCAGCACAGAAAAACATTTTCCGGAAAAAGGCACAACCGTCAGACTACCGGACCGCATTGCGATTCATCTCCCTGCGTTTTTCCCTGCCTCCCCCACATCCGGCCGCAAACAGCGCATTCTCATCAGGCGGAAACAGCATTTTGTCAGAATGTCAACCCCTCCAAAAGAAAGAAGAAAAACGCCTGCACGCCAGTCCGGAGAGCAGTTGGTTAAACACGCAACCTTTTCAATCACAATCATTATGCCGGGCGGCAACGGACAGACAGACAACGGCTTACAATTACGAAACTATTTTATTTATCAATTTCCAAAATGATTTGTCCGGAAAAAACGGATGTGGTATCAAATTAAAGACTATCTTTGTGAGGTTACAACCAACAAGAAAAGCATGAACGAATTATTGGCAAGAATCAAGCGACAAATCAACGACGGCGACGTGGACGGAGCCATCATCAGGCTGAGGGAGATTATGGCCGTTTCGCCCGAAACGAATGCCGAAGCCTATTACCTTCTGGGAAATGCTTACCGCAAGCTGGGCGACTGGCAGGGCGCGCTCAACAATTACCAGGAGGCTATCGCCCTGGATCCCGAAAGCCCTGCGGCTGAAGCGCGCGACATGGCGCTCGACATCCTCAGCTTCTACAACAAAGACATGTTTAATCAATAAAGATACGTAAGACTTATGGCTAAAATGAAAGGTGTGGTCGTTGTGAATACCGAACGGTGCAAAGGATGCAACCTCTGTGTGGTTGCCTGCCCGCTCCACGTATTGTCACTCACCCCGAAAGTTAATCAGAAAGGATATAATTTTGTCCAGCAGGTAGTGGAAGACACCTGCAACGGATGCTCTTCATGCGCCATCGTGTGCCCCGACGGATGTCTGACCGTCTACAGAGCAAAGTGTGAAGAATAGAATCAACTACAAAAAAGAAAAGAACTATGACAGAAGAAGTCGTTTTAATGAAAGGTAACGAAGCCATCGCGCACGCGGCTGTACGCATCGGCGTGGACGGTTACTTCGGATATCCTATCACTCCCCAATCGGAAGTATTGGAAACTCTTGCCGAGCTGAAGCCGTGGGAAACGACCGGAATGGTCGTCCTCCAGGCCGAAAGTGAAGTTGCGGCAATCAACATGGTATACGGAGGCGCAGGAAGCGGAAAGATGGTAATGACCTCGTCTTCAAGTCCGGGTGTCAGCCTGAAGCAGGAAGGAATCTCCTACATCGCAGGCGCCGAGCTGCCCTGCCTCGTGGTGAACGTGATGCGCGGAGGGCCGGGACTGGGCACAATCCAGCCAAGCCAGGCCGACTATTTCCAGGCCACAAAGGGCGGAGGGCATGGCGACTACCGGCTTATCGTGCTGGCTCCGGCATCCGTGCAGGAAATGGCCGACTTCGTTGACCTTGCCTTCAAGCTGGCATTCAAATACCGCAACCCGGCCATGATCCTTGCCGACGGAGTAATCGGGCAGATGATGGAGAAAGTGGTGCTTCCGGCACCCCGCCCGCGCCGCACCGAAGAGGAAGTGATCGCGCAATGCCCGTGGGCATCAACCGGATGCAAGGGACGCAAGCCGAACATCATCACTTCGCTCGAACTCGACCCGGCCGTGATGGAACAGCGCAACCTGCATCTTCAGGCCAAATATGCGGAAATCCAGGAGAAGGAAGCCCGCTACGAAGAAATCCACTGCGAAGATGCCGAATACCTGATCGTCGCCTTCGGTTCGTGCGCGCGCATCGCGCAGAAGTCGATGGAGCACGCACGCGAAATGGGCATCAAGGTAGGACTGCTCCGCCCCATCACGCTCTGGCCCTTCCCGGGCAAAGCCATCAAGGAAAGAGCCGAACAGGTGAAAGGCATACTGGTGGTGGAACTCAACAGCGGACAGATGATTGAAGACGTGCAGCTGGCCGTCGAGTGCAAGGTGCCGGTTGAACATTTCGGCCGTCTGGGCGGCATCGTTCCCGATCCGGACGAGGTGATTGAAGCAATCCAGACCCAACTGATAAACAAGCAGTGACATGAACATCCAACTGATTAGAAACATACTGAACATTCTGTTCATGGTCGGAGCCGCCGCCTCCATTGTCCTTTTCTTCACCGCAAGCGAGGACTATCCTTTCCTGTACATCTATGTATGTATGGTTTCAATCGTCATCAAAATGGCAGAGTATGTACTGCGTTTCTTGCAAAAAGACAAAATTAAAAGAAGAAGGAGAAGAACATTATGACTAAAGAAGATATAATGAAGCCCGAGAACCTGGTTTATCAGAAGCCTCGGCTGCTGAACGATAACCCTATGCACTATTGTCCGGGATGCAGCCACGGAGTAGTGCACAAGCTGATTGCGGAAGTGATCGAAGAAATGGGGATGGCCGAAAAGGCTGTCGGCATCAGTCCGGTGGGCTGCGCCGTGTTCATGTACAACTATCTCGACATCGACTGCCAGGAGGCCGCCCACGGACGCGCCCCTGCCCTGGCCACCGCCATCAAACGCCTGTGGCCCGACCGGCTGGTGTTCACCTACCAGGGCGACGGTGACCTTGCCTGCATCGGAACGGCGGAAACGATCCATGCGCTGAACCGCGGCGAAAACATCACCATCATCTTCATCAACAACGCCATCTACGGAATGACCGGCGGACAAATGGCTCCGACCACGCTGCTGGGCATGAAGACTTCAACCTGCCCTTACGGACGCATCCCGGAAGTGCACGGCTATCCGCTGAAGATGACCGAAATAGCAGCCACCCTGCAGGGGACCTGCTACGTGACCCGCCAGTCGGTGCAGTCGGTAGGAGCCATCCGCAAGGCGAAAAAGGCCATCCGCAAAGCTTTCGAAAGCTCGATGCAGAAAAAAGGCTCAAGCCTCGTGGAAATCGTTTCGACATGCAGCTCCGGATGGAAGATGACTCCGGAAAAGGCAAACAAATGGATGGAAGAGAACATGTTCCCGTTCTATCCGCTGGGCGACTTGAAAGATACAACTGAAACCAAATAAATCCTGAATCGTATGAAAGAAGAAATTATCATAGCCGGCTTCGGCGGACAGGGAGTGCTTTCCATGGGAAAGATTCTCGCCTATTCGGGACTGATGGAAAACAAGGAGGTGACATGGATGCCGGCATACGGACCGGAACAGCGCGGAGGTACGGCCAACGTGACCGTCATCATAAGCGACGAGCGCATCTCCTCTCCGATTCTCAGCAAATACGACACCGCAATCATCCTGAACCAGCCCTCGCTGGCCAAATTCGAGAGCAAGGTGAAACCGGGCGGCGTACTGATATATGACGGATACGGAATCATCAACCCTCCCACACGCAAAGACATCCGCGTGTTCCGCATTGACGCCATGGACGAAGCGAACGAACGCAAGATGGCCAAGACGTTCAACATGATCGTGCTGGGCGGTCTGCTGAAGATCCGTCCGGTCGTGTCTGTCGAAAGCGTGGTCAAAGCACTCTACAAGACGCTTCCCGAAAGACACCACCACCTGATTCCGATGAACGAAGAGGCCGTAAAAATCGGCATGGACATCATCAGAGAGGTGGAAAAATAAAGGAAACAGACCGCAGACAAGGCAAACAGACACGGAGCCGCAGAGAAAATGCCGGATGCTCATCCGCATAAATCCTTGAAGCTCCGTGTTTCTGCGCACGGCCGCCTGACAATCGCAGCACGGCTCCATGCCAGAATCCGGCCGATCATTCCGGCTTAACTTGTTTTTTGACTGCCACTCTTATCTTTTCGCATTTTTATTGTATCTTTGTCCCGTTATGAAAAAGATACTTTTTGCAGCGATACTCATCCTCTTGTGCGGCAATCTTGTTGCGCAGAACATGATACAAAACCAATACAGTCAGTACGGCACATCTGCTTCCGGCCTCAACAGCAACCAGTATGACCGGAACGGAAATCCTATTGACACTACTTCTGTCATAGATGCCAACACGATACCTATCGGACTTCACGCATGGAAGATTGAAGAAAGGTTCGGAGAAAGGACACCCGTACCTGTAGACACGCTGATGCACGGATTCCAGAACACCAACGACACCGGAGGTCCCACCGGACACTATTCGTTTTTAGGAAACCTGGGAGCGCCGCGCATCTCGCACGTATTCTTCGAACGCAAGGATCCGAGCCAGTTCTTTTTCTATGACCCGTACGATTTCACGGTACGCAAGCCGAGCGACGTCATCTACACCAACACAAAGTCGCCCTTCACCAACCTCACTTACTACAAGCAGGGTGACGGCAGGTATGGAGAAGAAAGGTTCAAGGCTTATTTCGCCGTAAACGTAAACAAACGCCTGGGATTCGGATTCGACATCGACTATACGTACGGACGAGGAAAATATCAGAACCAGTCGACCGCCCTTTTCAACGGAAACCTCTTCGCATACTACCACGGCGACCAGTACGAAATGCATTTCAACTTCATCAACGAAAACCTGAAGGTGGCCGAAAACGGAGGTATAACGGACGACAGATACGTAACGAACCCGCTGGAAATGGCGGAGGGAGAACGCACATACGAAACCTACAACATCCCCACCAACCTGGTTGACATCTGGAACAACAACACAGGCTACCATGCGTTTCTGACACACCGCTACAACCTGGGGTTCTACCGCGACGTGACGCAGGAAAACGATACGGTCACCAAGCAGGTATTTGTCCCGGTAACGAGCTTCATCCATAGTGTCAAAGTGGATGTAGACCGCCGAAAATACGTATCATACGATGTAAGCCAGAACAACGATTATTTCGAGCACAACTATCTGGGAACCGACTCATTGGACGTAACCCGCCATTTCTCCATCAAGAATACGGTGGGGATTGCCCTGCGCGAAGGTTTCAACAAGTGGGCAAAAGCAGGGCTTACCGCTTTCATGAGCTTTGAACACCGCAGCTTCACCATGACGGACACCATCACCGGAAATCCGGGGCAGCGAATCGCTACCGCACACAAGGAGAATGTGCTGTCAATCGGCGGACAGCTGATCAAGCAGCAGGGAAAGACTTTCCACTACAATGTGACCGGAGAAATCGCGATGCTGGGCGAAGATGCCGGACAGTTCACGGTGGAGGGAAACGGGGACCTGAATTTCCGCCTCTTCAACGACACTGTAAGACTGGAGGCCAACGCATACATCAAAAACCTGAATCCGACTTTCTACTTCCGTCATTTCCATTCCAAACACTACTGGTGGGACAATGACCTGTCGAAAATAATGCGCACCCGCATCGAAGGGAAGCTGAGCATAGACCACTGGCGCACCCAGCTGAAAGCCGGAGTGGAAAACATAACCAACTATACATACCTGGACAATGCTTCCGTAAAATACACCGCCAAGAACGGAGATGTGAGCTACAAGAATGACATGGCCGTCCGGCAGCATTCGGGAAGCATCCAGGTGTTCAGCGCAACCCTGAGGCAGGACTTCAAGCTGGGAATCCTTCATCTGGACAACGAAGTGACCTATCAGAAAACAAGCAATGCAGACGTGCTCCCGCTGCCGGAACTCGTGCTTTACCACAACCTGTACATCAAGTTTGCTCTGGCAAAAAAGGTGCTCAACATAGAAATGGGAGCCGATCTGAGGTATTTCACCCAATACTATGCACCCGACTATGCGCCTGCGATCGGGCAGTTCTATCTGCAAAACCGCGATACCAGATACAAGCTGGGAGCTTATCCGATGATTAACGGATATATCAACCTGCACCTGAAACGGACAAGAATCTTTGTGCAGATGTATAACCTGCTTCAGCGCGACGGCGACAAGAGCTACTTCTATATCCCGCATTATCCGCTGAATCCCCGTATCCTGAAAATCGGAATCTCGTGGAATTTCTTCGACTAACGCCAACAACCCTCTACATTCATGCTAAGGAAACACACATATTATCTGGCAGCAGGCGGAATTGTCGTCTTGCTCATCATAGGCGGACTCATCGGTGAAAAGAAGGATGCAAAAGAGCAGACCGCCCCGAGAGATTATCCGGAAATAATGGAAGCGGGAGCACTGAACGCCGTAACAGAATACAACGCCATCAGCTACCACGTGGACAAAGACACCATCGACGGATTCGACTATGAACTGCTAAACGCATTTGCCGAAGAAAAGAAGCTGAAGCTTTCGGTTACTCCGGAAATGAGCTTTGAGGAAAGGCTGGAAGGAATAGTCAAAGGGAAATATGACATTCTGGCAACAGGAACGGTGGTTACCACCCAGTTCAAAGACTCGCTGCTTTTCACAAAACACATCCTGCTAAGCAAGCAGGTGCTGGTACAGCGGAAGAAAGAAGAAGGAAAAGACAGCCTCTATATCAACAGCCAGCTGGAGCTGGGACACAAAACGCTGCACATCATAGAAGGCTCTCCAGGACTGCTGCGCATCCATAACCTCATCAATGAAATCGCGGATACCATCTATATCAGACAAGTGAAAGACTACGGTCCCGAACAGCTGCTGGCAATGGTTTCGGCGGGCGACATCGACTATGCCGTATGCGACGAAAACATCGCTTCGGCCTCACTTGCCGCATTCCCGAACCTGGACATCAGCAAAGATATCGGATTCACCCAGTTTTACGCATGGGGAGTAAACAAGCGTTCGCCCGTCCTCCTCGACACGCTGAACAACTGGCTGGAGAGATACATGAAAACGGACAAATACAAAAAACTGTACAAAAAATATTTCAACTAAACTTTCAGGCCTATGAGAATACTTGAGAACGTAAACTGGGGCTTCATCGGCTGCGGTGAAGTGACAGAGAAGAAGAGCGGCCCCGCATTCAACATGATTGAGGGATCGAAAGTTGTGGCGGTGATGAGCCGGGAAGAAGAAAAGGTAAAGTCGTACGCCATGCGGCACGACATCCCAAACTGGTATACCGATGCCCAGGAACTTATCGGGGACGAAAATGTAAACGCAATCTACATAGCGACTCCCCCTTCGTCGCATGCCACATTCGCCATCATGGCCATGAAAGCAGGAAAGCCGGTGTATATCGAAAAGCCGATGGCCGCCAGCTACGAAGACTGCACACGCATCAACCGCATCTCCAAGGAAACGGGCGTGCCGTGCTTTGTGGCGTATTACCGGAGGTATCTGCCCTACTTCCAGAAAGTGCGCCAGCTGGTTGAGGAAGGAGAAATCGGCAATGTAATCAATATACAGATCCGCTTCGCCCAACCTCCGCGCGATCTTGACTACAACAAAACGAACCTGCCGTGGCGCGTGCAGCCCGACATCGCAGGAGGCGGTTACTTCTACGACCTTGCCCCTCATCAGCTGGACTTGTTGCAGGACATGTTTGGCTGCATTCTTGAAGCGGAAGGCTACAAGAGCAACCGGGGCGGACTGTATGAAGCTGAAGACACCATCAGCGCATGCTTCAAGTTCGACTCCGGACTTCCCGGATCGGGTTCGTGGTGCTTTGTGGCCCATGAATCGGCAAAAGAAGACCGCATTGAGATAATCGGCGACAAGGGAATGATCTGCTTCTCTGTCTTCACCTACGAACCGATAGCGCTTCACACGGAAAGGGGACGTGAAGAGATTCTGCCGCCCAACCCGCCGCACGTACAGCTCCCGCTGATCAAAGCGGTGGTAGAACACCTCCAAGGCAAAGCCATCTGCACGTGTGACGGCATCAGTGCCACGCCGACCAACTGGGTGATGGACCGCATTCTGAACAAGCTGTAAGAAACAGGGCGCACCAAAGAACAAAGCCGCAAAGTCCGGAATCTCTTCTGAACTTTGCGGCTTCAGTCTTTTCTACAATATGTATTTCGCTTAAAAATGTACGCCTAAAGTAAACAGCAGCTGATGACGGTTGTTATTTACTTTCGTTGCAGAAAGGGTTTCCGAACTGAACGCATAAAAATCAGACTTATACGCATCATACTTATAAGCTAAATCCGCATAAAACATTTTCCCAGCATATCCCAATCCTACTGTTGCTGTATGTCTTCCAAAATTATTCGTATACTCAACATCTGTACGCATATCATTATACTCCAACGCCTTATAAGCGGTTTCCTTAAATACAGCGGAACTATAGTTATATCCAGCACGCAAACTGAATGAAGGAGTAATGCGCGTTTCTACTCCCAACCGCACCGTATGCTCTCCCTTCAAATCCTCATCAATATATGCGTTCTGATTCTCCATCTTATATCCGTCAGTATAGCTCAACTCAGTAGTTGGATAAGTAGCATATTCATATTCAGCACCTATCGCCATTATACCGCCTAACACCGTACCCATACTCAGATTGAATCTCCATGGCGTCGTAAGATTGTATTCTCTCACCGTTTCCCCTCCTACATAGTTTGCAGGTGATTCTGTTCCTTCAAAAGATGTTCCGTCACCGTATAACAAGTTCGAATATACTTCTGAAGAATATGTATCAGTTAATGCATACCATACAGGAGTATGCACAGCGATACCAAAACGGAAAGGAGAGTCTGCTACAGGACGAAAAATTGCACCAAACTTCAAATCGACTCCTGTACCATCTGTCCGGAACGAATTTCTCAGTTCATAATATCCGCTATTATCCCCATCATAGATATCCTCCGTATAATAGGTAGAACGACGGTAATTGATATCATAAACTCCCACTGTAAGCCCCAAATAAATACGGTCTTCTACATTGGCAGATATATTAAAATCATACGCATTTATGCCTCCTTCTTCTTGGCTTCTATAACCGTTTGCATCACCATACCAACCTATAGGAGCTTCATATGTACCTTGTTCGTCTTGAAACGAACCAACACCAACCAATTCCGTACGCACTCCCATTACCCCCAAATAAGGATAATTCACTTGATTCGGACTATAAGGACCTGGACCGCCACTATTATAATTATAAATGTCATCCAATTCTGATATGTTATTTACAGCCCCCCAAATCATGTTTGCCATCTGCTGGGTTTGCGAATCGCCGTTAAGCATTCCGCCTGCCTGAAACACTCTATTAAAATTACGACTTTTATGGTAGTTAAAGCCAAAATTTATATAACGCAAAGTCGTACGGTTTCCTATTTTATTAGACAAGACAAAACCTATCTGATCAAACGAAGCGCGAATCCGTTTATCAGTCATTTTCGTACCCGAAAAGTCGCTTTCAGCCTGCGAAGAATTAAACCCAAAAGAAGCTGCGATGTCATGGCCTCTAAACAAGCCCACACCAGCCGGATTTGTTCCCATCACTGAAATATCTGCACCCAAAGCACTCATAGCACCACCCATGCCGACAAATCGAGCCGTTCCATTCAATTCTTTACTTGAATAGGTTACTGCGTCATATTGAGTCTGCGACATCGCCGTCAATCCATATCCTGCAAGAACGGCCGCTGCTATCATTTTATACTTCGACATATTTTTTCCCTTTTAAAATAAATACTAACTCGATTATCTGCGACGAGCTCCACCACCACTTCCTACACTGCGAGTTGTTCCACCGCTCGAACGGTAACTGCCTCCACTATAGCGTGAAGAACCGCCTACCGAGCTTCCTCTATTGTAGTTCGTTCCTCGGTTCGTATTGTTGTTATATCTAGAATTGTTCATCCTGTTATACGCATTCGTATTTCTGTATGAATTCGTTCTCGTACTGCTCGGTCGAGTATAAGTAGAACTTCCTCCCAACTGGCTTCTTCTTGAATATCCTCGTGCCTGTCCGTTTCTGACAGATGTTCCCGAATTTCGGTTTCCGGAAACCACACGTCCTCCCGTACGTCCATTCCGGTCATAAACACCCCCTCCTCTATAAGAGGAATTGCCTGAAACCGGACGACCCGAAGCATAGCTTCCTCCCCGCCTCGGAATACCGACTTCACCCCGTCTATTATTGTAGGAATAGTGCCTACCTCCCCATCCGTAATAAGGATAGTGATGGTGATGCCAGCCGCCCCAGTAGCCTGCATACCAGCCGCCGTACCAGCCGCCCCAATAGCCGCCGTACCAGTATGGAGAATACCAGCTGCTGTAATACCACGGAGAGTACCAGTTCCATCCCCAGCCCCAACGCGGACCGGCTATGCTCCAGTTCCAGCGCCAGTCCCACCACAGCGGATTGGAATAGGTCGGGAATACATAAGCATAAAGCCCGTCATCGTATACGTTCCAGTCCCACGAAGGGAAAGCGCCGTATACCACGTCCCAGTACAGCGGACTGCTGACCGGAATGGCATACGCCGGGCTGCGGAAGCGGACGATCCGCATGGCATATTCATAGTCATCCTGCGAACCTTCGAAACCGTTCACCCATTCTCCACGCTCGCCAACGGGCTTCTCCTCGATATATAAGGTATCATTCCGATAGCTGAACGTATTGTCGCGCGAAGTATAACGCCGGTTGTACTCGTCTACATCGCGCATCTTTCCAGCAGCATCCTTCACTACAACCGTAGATCCCGGAGCCGCATACACAGTTGTGTTCGACGACTGTTTCGGAACCGCCACCGTCCTCTCAACCGGAGCGGCGGCTTCCTTCTTCGCTTCCGTCTTCTTTTTCGGAACGAAATAAAGGTCGTCGTTACTCTGAGCCATCACCAGCCACGGAAAGCCGGCCAACAGCAGCGAAGCAAATATTCTACTTTTCATCATATCGCCTTAATTTTATAATTCCCCTTTTTATTCTGATACAAATTTAGGAAGTTATTCGGAGTCTGCAAGCAGGAAATCCCTATTTCCGCATAGGGATTTCCCTAAAAGCTGTATCTTTGCGCACGGACAAACAACGATCCGGCGGAACCATGTTCCGCCACACTAAACCCGCGATATACGTATGAAATATTTTGAAGTAACCTTTAATGTGCAGCCGTACAGTGAAACGGCCACCGATGTACTGTCGGCACTTGCAGCCGACATCGGATTCGAGAGTTTTGTTGAATGCGAAAAGGGCATGAAGGCCTATATACAGCAGGCATTGTTCGACGAAGACACGCTGAAGCAGACCGTAGGAAACTTTCCCATTCCCGGCACGGCAATCACCTATACCATCGACGAACCGGAAGACAAGGACTGGAACGAGGAATGGGAAAAGAATTTCTTCCAGCCGATTGTCATCAGCGACCGGTGCGTCATCCACAGCACTTTCCACAAAGATTATCCGAAGGCGGAATATGACATTGTCATCAACCCGCAGATGGCTTTCGGCACAGGACACCACGAAACCACCAGCTCCATCATAGCCGAGCTGCTGGACGCAGACCTCAGCGGAAAATCGGTGCTCGACATGGGGTGCGGAACTTCCATCCTCGCCATACTTGCCAGCATGAGAGGGGCCGATCCCGTAACCGCCATCGACATCGATGACTGGTGTGTGAACAACTCGCGCGACAACATCGCCCTGAACCGCATCTCAAACATTACGGTGGAACTGGGGGACGCATCCCTGCTGAAAGGACGGAAACCGTTTGACGTGATCATCGCCAACATCAACCGGAACATCCTGCTCAACGACCTGCCGGCCTATGCCGCCTGCATGCATCCAGGCTCTGAAATCTACATGAGCGGCTTCTATGTGGAAGACATCCCTGCCATCCGCGAAAAAGGAGAAAGCCTTGGAATGGAGTTCGTGCACCACCGCGAGAAGCGCAACTGGGCCGCAGTGAAGCTGGTCATGAAAAACCCCGGTTCCGCCGGCTGACAGAAACAGCCTCTTCCGCCAGTGAAATACGCCGGCGAAGGCGTAAATACATTCATCTCCAGCCTGGAGATATGCATCTTTAGCCTAAAGACGTGTATCTTCAGGCTGGGGATTTGTATCTCTAGGCTGGAGATACAGAATCTGATGTGCAACCATTCATTTTCCGCCGTCTTTAAACGAAATCCGGAAACTGTCATCTCGTAACCAACAAAAGCGCGTCAACCGCTCCTCCCCAACAGCAATATGCAGACAATCCAGCACAGACCTTCCGTCACATCATCGGACACCCCGGCAGCTCTTGCCATGCCGGAATAGTCCAGACAGGCAAAAAACAGAAGGACAAAATACAAAGTGACAAAGTATGAGGCCTTCTGCGCAAACAGAAAAGCCATGCCCCGGACAATATCACGGTCGGACACATAAGTGTCGGAAGAGAAACCGTAAACAACCGATGCCAGGCCGATTCCCAATGATATCAGACACCAGATGCCCTCCTCGAACGACGACCCGGAAAGCGTGCCGCTCACGCTCCGCACCAGATTCCACGGTCCCCACGCAAGAACAGCAAGCGCACAAAAATAAACAAGGAAAAAAGACACAGACACAAACAAGGCATGACGTTCCTTATGCGAAACAGAAGCTTTATGCCTGAAAAACTTCAGGCAGATTTTCCAAAGGCCGGAATGAAAGAACAAGCCGCAGCCGAGAAACAGAACCAGTACGACAGGGACAACCTCCGAACAGACATAAAGCTTGCCCGCAGAATGAAGCATCCAGCGCAGGCCTTCGCCGCTGAACAGACTTTTCACCCCCTCCCACTCGTAAACAGTGCCTACCCACGACATAAACGCAGCAAGCACCGTGAGCAGGAAAAAGCAAGTGGCCGGATGCAACAAGGATTTTCTATTCATCGTCAGGCTCCAGGTTATCGATATCCAAAATACGTAGTTCGAAGGCCCGTGTCACCAGCCGGCAGGCATTTACGCCAGTACGTTCGCTGGGCTTGAACAGGCGGTTGACAAGCTCGTTCTGACGCTTCTCTATCGACTTGACCCCAAACGGCATGCCTTTGAGGTTTGTGATCATTTCTTTCGTATACCCCAATGCCAGATGACGAAGCAGGCGTTCGTCATATTCGTCGATATCATAATCCACAATCGCTTCCTGCCTGCGCTGTTCCGCTTCAACCGTCTGCTTGAAACGCTCTACGATCTTCTCAAGAATCGGATAATTAAACACCAAGCGCTTGCCGTCCATAACAGCCTGCACATCGGTTGCTGTAAGCAGTTCGCCGGTTTTCAGAATGATACCCACCGCCCCCGCATTAAGCGCGTCGACCCAAAGTTTCTCATTGAGCACCTCGCCCGTAAAGATAAGCACTTTCAGTTCCGGACGTTCCCGATGCAGACGGGAGCATATTTCAACACCGATTGTAGTCGAGCCTCCCAGTCCAAGATCGAGCAACACCATATCGGGCGTCTTCGCTTCAAGCAGCGTCCAGAACTCTGCTTCGGTCATAGCTGTCCCTATAACTTCAGCATTGGGTATCTCATGACGAAAAATCTCTTCAGTTCCTTTCAACTCGAGTTTTACGTCTTCAACAATAATCACTTTAAATTTATCCATATTATGCAAATTCTGTCTGTTTTCATTTATTCTTCCTTCGGAATGGTACAGTGAACCATACTGCAAATCCACCGCCCTCTGCCCGACAAGCGTTTATACGGCAGCCTCTCTTTCCTGCAAACTCATCATGATCACGAACAATCTGCTTGCAAACAAGGTATTCTGTCCCGGTCAAAGTCATCCCATCGGTTCCGCCGCACATTCTCCGTTTGTCGGGATAAAAAAGACCGTTCAGTTCTTCCGGAGTCATCTCACGCCGGCTGTCGATAAAGTCAGTCCGCACGAAATCGCCATCCTGACGGATTATCAGTTTCAGATGCCCCGGCATCCGCACGCGCACGGCTTCGTCTATCAGGTTTTGCAGGAGGAAGAGCAACAGCACGGGATCACCTGTAGCGCAAAGAGGTTGCGATTCAACCGTCAGCTCCACGGCAAAATCCTGCTTACGCATCAGCTTGCTGAAGTATTTCATTCCCTCGTCAGCCAACGCTTTCATGTCAACTTCCATACGCCGGAAAGTCACTTCTTCCAACTGGCGGGCGGCACACGATGCCAGCAGCGTAAAGATATCTTTATAATATTCCACCAGTTCTGCCATATCATCCAGCACCGCCTTCTTCTCCATTCCGTCCATTTCGCCCAAGCGGTTTACCATCTGCAAGATACGATTCGGATAATAAACCGTTTCGTGCTTGATTGTAGAAAGGCAATTATCAAGCACCATATTCTGAACGTGAAGCTGGTTTTCTTCAAAAAGAACCCGTCGGGCCTCATCTTGAGCCAGTTCGATGTCGCGGCACTTGCGGCTGACCTGCACTATGGTATTATACAGGATGACTGCCAGATAATTGCAGACCAGTTCAACCAGCAGCCTGTCTTCTTCACGGATATCGGAACGTTCGGCCTTCAAAGCCAGCACGCCGATACAGCGCGAGTCGCCTCCGGCCTCTATCCACAAAGGCAGGCAGCTCCAACCGCCTTCTCTGGCCCATGATGGCTTGCCCGCCTCGTAGCATTTCCGCAAATATTCCTCCCAGTCCTCACCGTCCGCCTTCTGGCGGCACGTAAATCTCAGACTGTGAGTTTCTTCATCCATTACAGCCAAGGCCAGATTCTCCAGCGGAAGCAATTCATTCATTTCAACAAACATCACATCCAGCACATCAGAAGCGACATTGTTTCCTTCGGCATTCAGCGAAGCGGAAAACACTGCCTTGTTTACGGCAAAAACCTGCTCCATATTGTAACGGTAGCGGAAACGGCGGCGGAAATACAGCACATAATAGGCGATGAAGCACCCCAGAACGATGATGACGAATATCGACAAGGCTATCAGTTTGTTTCCTGCCGACTGACGCATCTGAAGACAGTATTCCTCTAATGACGAATCACGGCTCAAACGCTTGTAAAGCGAAACGTAAGCCGCATTGTTATAACGGTAACGACGAAAATCCTTCAATGCCAAAGAAGCGACCGCCGCTTCATTCCGCACATCAAGCAATATATAATAATCCGTATCAAAACGGTTGGCAAGCCACGTAAGTTCACCCGCTTCATCCGTATCGTACAAAGACAGCAAAGGTGATTTCCGCCCCGAATATTCCAGATAGTGCGTGTTCATAAAGTACAGCACACTGTCGGCCAGCCGGATGGCAGTCTGGTAGTCCCCGTTCACATTGCAGTCGTACACCCAGTTGGCGTAATCATTAGCTATCGCAAGCAGGCTGTCATAATGCGACACATGCAATGGATCCGCGGCGGCCGAAACAGTTCCCGACGTAGCCTTAGAACAAGCTCCCAGCCCTACAGCACAAACCATACCTGCAGCCAACAGCGCGCGGCTGATTCCCTTCGGCAAACGAAAGTAAAAACGGCTTCCCTTTCCCGGAGCACTTTCAATGCGGAACAGGCACACATCAAACACCTTATTCGTCTTGCGGTACTTCTCGATTATGCCCTTGCAGTTCATCAAGCCGAACCCATGGCCTTTCTGCTTGTGAAGCTGCGACACGTCCGACGCCGTATCCATGCCTATAACACTTGAATCATAAACCTTCTCATCGAGAATCCGATGGATGTCACTCTCAGAAAGTCCGGGGCCGTCATCGGTAACCGACACTTCCACATAGTTTTCGCCTTCGTCCGCTTTAAGTTCAACGTGTCCTCCCTCCTGCGTATATTTCCGGGCATTGTCCGCCAAGGTATTGATCATGAACAATGTCAAGGCCTTGTCTGCCTTTACAACGGCATCCGTATCCTTTACAACAAGCTGCAGATGTTTCATCTCAAACGAACGCCGTCCCTTGGCTGCCACGGCAAACAAATCCCGCAAGGCGAAATTCTCAATCTTCAGACTCAGCGTTCCCTGGCGCAGTTTGATCCACAAAGCCAGAATATCGTTGTATTCATTGATCTTATCAGCCAGTTCGCCTATATAGTCCAGCCTCATCCGGCTGACCTCATCATTCTGCCGAAGCGCCTCTGTCCGAAGTTTCCGGATCTCGTTCACCATCCGGTCTATAAACGGAAGTATGCCCGTTACGATCGAAAGGCAAGCCTTCTTCACTTCATTTCTGCATTTGTTGTCAATCAGATGCTGTCTGTGGATATACTGCTCCTTCTCGAGCTGTTTCTTCTCATCGTCAAGCGAAACAAGATTCAATCCGTTTTCAATGGTCCACGCCACATAAGGCAGAAGCAGATTCAACAAAGCCATATCCTCTTTATGCAGTGCGGCAGAAAGAAAGAGCCGCAACGTTCCTACCTGAACTGTCTTTCCCGGAGAAACCAAAGCGAACGAACGAACTGTCCTGTCATCGTCCGGGACAGCCTCTTCACCGTCCATATCTGCAAGACATATCTGCAAGTCAGACACTCCGAACATCGCATCCAGACCTTTCCGCAATGTTTCAGACACAGCCAAAGCCACCTCGTCCTGCGATACAGCATCGGCAGGAACAGAGCCTGTAATGTGCTGGCAAAGCAAAAGCACCTGCTTCAGCCTTTCCACATAAGCAAGATTCTTCTTCCTCCAATAACGGTTAAGCACCACAAACAGGCAGGCAAACGCGAACAGCCCGCCGATAACCATAACCAGAAGCACATTCAACTGCCTTCCCTCACGCTCCAGCGCGACGTAACGGCTTTCAAGTTCCTTGTCCTGACGGGTATAGTCAAGAATATCCAGATAAATATTCCGGTTATAGTCAGACTCGGCCTTCATGCCCAAGGCCGAATAGCTCCGGCTCAACTGTTCACGCAATCGTGCGACCCATTCCGGAACAGTCTTGATTCCCTCCTCATTAATCCACTTCAGCTCGATCGAAGAAGCCGCATTGGGAATAAAGGTACGCAGGCGGTCGGTTGTATCCTCACAATGATAATACCTCTCATGATGGAGGTTCACATAATCCAATGCTGTCTGCAAATTGGGAAGCGCCTTTTCCGACTGTCCCGAATAATTGTAATAAGTGGCAATCGTGCGGTATGTCCCCGATATCTGATACCAGTCGCCATACTCCTTGAAAAGTTTCAGGGCATGACGGGCAAAACGCAAAGGCAAGCTATCGACGGGGAGTTCTTCCGGATTGACCATACGCAGCAATCCCGCCCTTTCCCGGACCAACAACTGCCGGTTCCTCCTGAAGTTGAGCATCTCGGCCATAGCCTGCAACGCATTGGCTTCAAAGTAAATATAACCGCTATCAGAACTTGCCTGCAAACATTCTACAAGATACGAGAACTCTCCAAGCACCGTTTCTTCACGTGTCGGCGCCTGATACATTCCTCCCGACCCTCGCATATACATATAATACAGCCATTGCCCTCGGTCGTTGCGCAACGAGCTGAGCGGAATGGAATCAATGGAAGCCAAAGCCTCGGCTTCCTGGTCCAGATAATAATAATAGACTCCTGAAACGATATAGAATTCGGACAGAGCATAATCGAAACGTTTCTGCAATCTCTCATCCTGAAGCCTGCCTTCCTCCCGAATGCGCCGGATGCGATTAAGCGCACTGTTTCTATAATCATAGAACTCTTTGTTCATCGAAGTACGCTGGCAGATTTTCATCATTCCCACATCTGCGACCAGACGCTCTATTTCATTTCTTCCTGCATCAGTCGCACGTTTGTAAAGCGAAGCGGCGCGTTCGAAATCCATCCGCATGAATGCGCAGAAACCGCGGTTGTTCAAGGCCTCCGCCTTCTTTGCAGATCCTCCCTCTACGGCCAGCTTCCATGCCTGGTCCGCCAGACGGGAAGCTTCTTCAAGGTTTTTATAGCGCATTTCATATGAAAGACAATTCAGCGAATCGACCTTTTCGTCGTTCAGCCGGCTGGCAGAAGGCTTGCATGAAGCCAGCACCAGCATCCAGAGCCATGCTACCCAACCGATACCGTCTTTCAAATCATATAAAACCATCGTCCAGATAAAAACATTTATACAAATGTAGGAAGTTCCAGCCAAAAAGAAACGCTTTCCTCTTTAAAAAATAAAAAAACGGCTTGAAAGAAATTCTTCCCAGCCGATGCAGACAGTCCGTTTCAGACACATATATAAAAAGAAGGAGTTGCTTCATGTTTTTACCAACAAGTCTGCAATTCCTTCTCTTGCACAAAAATGCACCACGAGTCTTATTTCTTTGATTCGTCCAAAGAAACCTTTCTGAATTCCTTCAAAGCCTTTTCCAACTCCAAAGATGCCTTGCGTGCACGAGTTCCTGCAGCTTTGTTTCCTTTTTCAATCTGCAGATCTGCATCTGTCATCATTGAATCATACAATTCTTTGATTTTTGCAACAATTTCATTCATAATCTTATTTTCGTTTTAAATTAAACATATTCAAATGTAAACACATTTGCTTCAAACTGAATATTTCCGCCAGCTTTTTTTGCATCTTTTAATACAATCATTTTCTTTTTGTACAAATCAACCAAGTTCCACCCACATTTTCAAGATTCTACGTGTTTCCGGAGTCACTCTGAACCGGTTGTCGGCACGTTCTCCCACCAGCCACACAATATCTTTTCCCGCACAAACAACCATCTGCCGTTCCTTGTCGAAAAGCGACTTCTTGCAATCCCGCAGATAGTTTCTCACGGACTTGAAGCCCTTCATGCCGAACGGAACGAACTTGTCGCCCGAACGCCACTTGCGCAGCAGCAATTCATCTCCGGCCTTGTCAGCATCCAGATAAGCCACCGCCCTGTCCTTCGGCACATCAAAAGGAGCCTCAGTCAATATAATCTCATACCGCAGCACAAACATGCGTTCATCTTCCTGGCGCACCCTCCACCGAAGATTCCCATGATCTGTCACCAACACATACCCGGAAGTTTCAAACATTCTGCCCGACTCACCCAGCCGGAGGCAACAAAAAATATCATCCAGCTGCGAAGCGTTTACCCCCAGCGGATACAGCACTTCATGCAAGACGGATCTGGGGGCAGGCTCACGCAGCAAAACAGCTCCGTCAAGCATGTTTTCTCCTGCCAGCACACGCTCTGCGGCTTCGGCCACAGCCCGATGATACACTTCAGCCACTTCCTCCAGCCGAGAAGCCGTTCGGGATATGCTTTCAACAACCGACGGATTGACAGACTCAAGCAGCGGAATCACCTCCAGCCGGAGCTTGTTGCGCGTAAACTCGCTCTGAAGATTCGTACTGTCAGTCACGTAATCCTGACCGAGATATTTCAGATAATCCAATATATCTTCCCTATCCACGCAAAGCAGCGGACGGACCACCTTTCCGCTCACCGCACGAATCCCCAGCAAGCCGTCTATTCCCGTGCCTCTGACCAGATTCATCAAAAAAGTTTCCACGCTGTCATTCCGGTGATGAGCTACCGCAACCACTTTCGCATCCACAGCTTCCGACACACGGGCAAACCACGCATAGCGCAAGTCACGTGCGGCCATTTCAACGGATATCCCTTTATCAGAGGCATAGCCCGCCGTATCGAAATCTGTCTTGTGGAGCTTTACTCCCAAATCTTCAGCCAGCGAAACGACAAACTTCTCATCGCGCACAGATTCTTCCCCGCGAAGATGGAAATTGCAATGCGCAGCCTCGCAATGATAGCCCAGACGAAGCAGGACACGAAGCAGCGCTACCGAGTCTGCCCCGCCGCTCAACGCCACAAGCACCTTGTCGCTTTTACCGAACAAGCGCTTTTCTTGTATGAATGCACTTACTTTTTGTTCAAACATAATGCAAACATATAAATTTCCCTCCACAATTGCCGTCCGGGAAAAACGATTCTTGCAACCGGACCGCTTTTATTTAAAAACAATCTAAATAATTTGCATGAACCGATACAATAATCTATTTTTGCACCAAACTAAAAAAATAAAACATGAGATTGTCTGAATTAGAAACCGGCCAGAAAGGAATGATTGTCAAAGTGCTCGGTCACGGAGGCTTTCGCCGGCGCATCATTGAAATGGGATTCATCAAGGGAAAAACGGTAGAAGTCATACTCAACGCCCCGCTGAAAGATCCCGTAAAATACAAAATCATGGGCTACGAAGTGTCGCTCCGGCGTCAGGAGGCCGCCATGATTGAAGTCGTAAGCGAAGAAGAAGCGCGCACGCAAAACAACGAAGACACATTTCTGAAGCCGATCACCCAGAACACACCGGTGCCGGAAGAAACGATGAGGCGTCTTGCCCGGGGCAAACGGCGCACCATCAACGTGGCACTGGTGGGAAACCCGAACTGCGGAAAGACTTCACTGTTCAACGTTGCCTCGGGAGGACACGAACACGTAGGGAACTACAGCGGGGTAACCGTCGATGCCAAAGAAGGGCACTTCGATTTCCAAGGCTACCACTTCCGCCTGGTAGACCTGCCGGGCACCTATTCGCTTTCGGCCTACAGTCCTGAGGAACTTTACGTCAGGAAGCATATAATAGAAGAAACCCCCGATGTCATCATCAACGTCGTAGACGCGGGAAACCTGGAACGGAACTTGTATCTTACCACACAGCTCATCGACATGAACGTGCGGATGGTTATCGCGCTGAACATGTATGACGCGCTGGAACACAGCGGGAACAAGCTCAACATACACGGGCTGAGCGAACTGCTCGGCGTGCCTATCGTGCCCACCGTCAGCCGTACAGGCAGAGGCGTTGACAACCTTTTCCACGTCATCATCGGGCTTTATGAAGGAGCCGACTTCATGGGGCAGAAGAAGGAAATAAAGAACGAAGTGCTGCGCGAGTTCCGCGAATGGCACGACCAGTGCGTGCAGGGACACAAGTATGAAGGCCCGAAAGAGGAAGACCCTTTCGCCCACCAGAGCTTCATCCGCCACATCCACATCAACCACGGGCCGGAAATCGAAGCGAGCATCGACGCCGTGAAAAAGGAAATATGCAAGAACGACAATATCCGCCATGAGTATTCCACCCGGTTCCTTGCCATCAAGCTCCTGGAAAACGACAAGGACATCGAGAGCAGGGTTGTAGCCCCGCTGCCAAACGGCAAGGATATCCTGGCTGTGCGCGACAAGGAAGCGGAGCGGCTGAAGCGGGCTGTGAACGAAGACAGCGAGCAGGCAATCACCGATGCCAAGTATGCATTCATCTCGGGCGCGCTGAAAGAAACCTATACCGAGACCAACACAAACACCGAAGCGTTCACCCGTGTGGTCGACAGCATTGTCACTCACCGCATCTGGGGATTCCCCATATTCTTCATCTTTCTGTACATCATGTTCGAAGCCACCTTCGTGCTCGGAGCCTATCCGCAGGCATGGATCGAATGGCTGGTGGAACTGATCGGGACAGGAGTAGAGCACTTCATGTCGCCCGGACCGCTGAAAGATCTGGTAATCGACGGCATCATCGGCGGTGTGGGAGGCGTCATCGTGTTCCTTCCGAACATCCTGCTGCTCTATCTCTTCATCTCGTTCATGGAAGATTCGGGCTACATGGCGCGCGCGGCCTTCATCATGGATAAAATCATGCACAAGATGGGGCTTCACGGGAAGTCGTTCATTCCGCTCATCATGGGCTTCGGATGCAACGTTCCTGCAATCATGGCCTCGCGCATCATAGAGAGCCGCAAGGCACGGCTGGTCACAATGCTCATCAACCCGCTGATGTCGTGCAGCGCCCGTCTGCCCATCTATCTGGTCCTGATCGGCGCGTTCTTCCCCTCCAAAGCCAGTCTGGTGCTTCTTTCCATCTATGCCATCGGCATCCTGCTGGCCGTACTCATGGCGCGCGTCTTCACCAGATTCATCGTGAAAGGCGACGACAGTCCGTTTGTGATGGAACTTCCGCCCTACCGGATGCCGACCGCCAAAGTTGTGGCACGCCACACCTGGGACAAAGGCAAGCA
The DNA here is from genome assembly GCA_019550975.1 of Bacteroidales bacterium SW299. Classification (GTDB taxonomy): domain Bacteria; phylum Bacteroidota; class Bacteroidia; order Bacteroidales; family Bacteroidaceae; genus Phocaeicola; species Phocaeicola excrementipullorum. The sequence continues at coordinate 149,170 of SDWH01000004.1, forward strand.
ATACCTCAAGAAAATGGGAGGCATCATCATGATCGCTTCCATCATCATCTGGTTCCTGGGATACTATCCGAACCATGAGGCATACGCCACAACCGCCGAACAGCAGGAAAACTCGTATATCGGACGTTTGGGAAAAGCTATCGAACCGGCCATCGAGCCGCTCGGCTTCGACTGGAAGATGGGAATCGGAATCCTTTCGGGAGTCGGCGCAAAGGAGCTGGTCGTAAGCACACTGAGCGTGCTTTACACCAATGAAGACGATGTAGAGAACATCAACCTGTCCGAACGCATCCCCATCACACCGCTGGCCGCCTACGGCTACATGCTGTTCGTGCTGATTTACTTCCCCTGCATCGCCACAATAGCGGCCATCAGGCAGGAATCGGGAAGCTGGAAATGGGCAGCCTTCGCCGCCCTCTATACCACGGCTCTTGCCTGGATCGTTTCATTCGCTGTCTATCAGATAGGCAGCCTGTTCTAAACCGAAAAGCTTATGGACTTACAAGACATACTGGTATATATAATAGTTGCCGGATGCGTGATATTCGCGTTCCGGCATTACATCAAGATTCTGTTCAGAAAAAAGAGCAAGGATCCGGGTTGCGGATACGGATGCGCAGGCTGCCCGCACGCATCCCGGGGATGCAGTGACGACAGACTCAAAAAGACAGGCGCACAGAAGAAAGCGCGCCAATGAACAAGCGGCAGGCACTGAAACACGAAGCCGCAGAAAAGGATGCCGGATTCAAGGCATACAGCATTTTTCCGGCTTCGTGTCTTTGTGCCTGAAAATCCGTTTCAGCCCACCCTCTTCATTTTTCTTATCAGATCTTTCGTATCCGCCGGAACGCGGTTCGACTCGATAATCTTCCGCAATGTCTTATTATAAGTGTCGCTGTCCAGCGAAGAATGTTTCAGATATTCCATCGTCCGTTCCGGAAACTTGACGAAACATACCGAAAGCGCCCATGCCACTCCCATCTTCACGTAGTATCCTTCTTGCCGGATCTGCTCGAAGCAGGCAAACATTTCATCCAGATGATCCCCGTCGACATAATATTCCATCATGCGCACGACGCCGAAACGCACCTCAAACTCCCGCGACGATTTCAGCCACTCTTTCAGATATTCCCATATGCGCTCCTGGTGTTTCCTGAAATAAGCCTTTCCTCCGGCAAACTGAAAGACATCGCATTCCGACCAGCTTTCGATTACCCACACAAACTTTGTCACCCGATGAAGATATGCCTCGATGTCGTCATCGGGCTTGATGTAACCGAGCACCAGCCCCTGAAGCATCCTTTCCTCCAGATAATCATTGTCGGCTCTCTCCAGAAACAGTTCCCAGTCGTTTTTGGCAATCTGCCTGGCCAGGTTTCTCAGATCGGGCACACGGATACCTAATATATGCTCAACGCCCGGATGCAGGCTTTCCGTGAATTTGCGGTTTCCTTCCGCCGCCAGCCGCAGCAGATGCTCCCGCACCGTAAGGTCATTTATTTTCAAATCGTCCATTTTTACGCCATCAATAAAAAAACGGGGGTGAAGTTATTGTTTTTTATGCAAACGGCAATTGTCCGCAGACTAAAATTTGCAAACGATTGAACCATGCGGGACATCGCGCACGGCACATGAAGGAAACAGACCGGCGAATGCCCGGCAGATTCTTCACCTCCAGCCTGAAGACATACATCTTTAATTTAAAGATTGGCATCTCCAGCCTGGAGATTTATATCTTTAGGCTGGAGATACAGATTTTGTCCCGCAAGGCCACCTTTCCGTCACATTCGCCGGCAGTGCCGCAAAGCCTCCGGCCGACGGAGGCACACAGTCCTCTCCCTGCAACAGAAAAACAAGAGATGCAAGATTTCCGGCAAAAAAACAGAGAAAAAGTTTTGGCTATTCAAATTTATCCGTATATTTGCAACCGTATAGAAACAAACCGGAACAATCCGGCAATAAAACAACAGATAATACAACGCTATGTTACATACAATGGTAAATACATTCTTCTGGTGGCGCCTCTTGCAACTTCCAAAGTCGTAAGGGAAACCAGTCGCGTGTATATGTTACCATCCAAATAGAGCAAACCATATAGCAAAAGGGCTGTCGTACTTTACGGCAGCCCTTTTTGTTTTATCCCCAGACAAATCAGTTAATCACACTAAAATACAAAAACATCATGAAGACTTATCAAGTGAATCAAGAAGGCTACTACGGAGAGTTCGGCGGAGCATTCATCCCCGAAATACTCCACCGCTGCGTGGAAGAGCTGAGAAACTCGTACCTGCGCATCATGGAAAGCGACGGCTTCAAACAGGAGTTCGACACGCTGCTCCGCGACTACGTGGGGCGTCCTTCTCCGCTCTACCTCGCCAAAAGGCTGTCTGAAAAATACGGCTGCCGGATCTACCTGAAACGCGAGGACCTGAACCACACGGGAGCGCACAAAATCAACAACGCCATCGGACAGGCACTCATCGCGCAGCGCATGGGAAAGAAACGGATCATCGCCGAAACGGGAGCCGGACAGCACGGAGTGGCAACGGCGACGGTATGCGCCCTGCTGGGCATGGAATGTGTGGTATACATGGGAAAGACCGATGTGGAACGCCAGTATGTAAACGTGCAGCGGATGAAGATGCTGGGAGCGAAAGTGGTGCCGGTGACTTGCGGAAACATGACACTCAAGGATGCAACCAACGAAGCCATACGCGACTGGTGCTGTCATCCGGCCGACACATACTATATCATCGGCTCTACCGTGGGGCCTCATCCTTACCCCGATATGGTGGCCCGGCTGCAGTCGGTCATAAGCAAGGAGATCAGAAGGCAGCTTGCCGAGCATGAAGGGCGCGACTATCCCGACTACCTGATTGCCTGTATCGGAGGAGGAAGCAACGCAGCCGGAACCGTCTACCACTACATCGATGACGAAAGGGTGAAAATAGTGCTTGCCGAAGCAGGCGGGAAAGGAATCGGAACGGGACTGTCTGCCGCAACCATCCAAGCCGGACTGCCGGGAATCATCCACGGCTCGCGCACGCTGGTAATGCAGGACGAAGACGGACAGATTCTGGAACCTTACTCCATTTCCGCAGGACTGGATTATCCGGGCGTGGGTCCGATGCACGCAAATCTGGCCAGACAGCACCGGGCTACAGTTCTTGCCGTCAACGATGACGAGGCCGTCCGCGCCGCATTCGAACTGACCCGCCTTGAAGGAATCATACCTGCACTCGAATCGGCACATGCCCTGGGCGCGCTCGAAAAGGTGAACTTCAAGCCCGAAGACATTGTGGTGCTCACGGTTTCCGGCCGGGGCGACAAGGACATAGACACTTACCTGAAGTTCATGCAATGAAAAGACATAAGCTTCAAACATCACTTATCACATACATAAAGACATGAAAACATTTCACTACCATACAAAATACAAACTGATTCTCGGCGACCTGCATACGCCGGTAACCACTTATCTGAAACTGCGCGACCTGTTTCCGCAAAGTGCCCTGATGGAAAGCTCCGACTACCACGGATCTGAAAACAACCGGTCGTTCATCGGACTCGACCCGATAGCAAGCGTGTCTGTGGGCCACGGGAAAGCCGTAATGGTCTACCCCGACCGATCGAGGGAAGAACTGGATCTCACCGAATCGTTCAGACCCGAAAACGCCATCAGCAAGTTCCTCTCGCGCTTCAAGGTAGAAGGAGAATACGCACGATACTGCGGACTTTACGGATATACCACGTTCAACGCCATCCGCTATTTCGAGCACATCCCCATCAAAGACAGCAAAGACAGCAAGAACGATGCGCCGGACATGCTCTACATCCTCTATAAATACCTGATCGTATTCAACGACTTCACAAGCGAAATGACCCTGGTGGAGATGCAGAACGAAAACGAACCCGACCATATCGAGGAGGTGAAGAAAGCGATTGAAAACCGCAACTACACCACCTATCAGTTTCGCGCCACAGGTCCCGTCACCAGTACGCTGACCGACGAAGAGCACAAAGCAAACATACGCAGGGGCATCGGACACTGTCTGCGTGGAGATGTATTCCAAATCGTTCTTTCACGGCGGTTCGTCCAGCGCTACGAAGGGGACGACTTCCAGCTCTACCGTGCATTGAGAAGCATCAACCCCTCGCCCTATCTGTTTTATTTCGACTTTGGGGGCTTCCGCATCTTCGGCTCTTCGCCCGAAACGCATTGCCGGATTGAAGGCCGCCACGCAACCATCGACCCCATCGCCGGCACCGTAAGAAGAAACGGAGATAAGGAAAAAGACAGGATACTGGCGGAACAGCTGCTGAAAGACCCGAAAGAAAACGCCGAACACGTGATGCTGGTAGACCTTGCGCGTAACGACCTGAGCCGCAACTGCCACGACGTACACCTGGATTTCTACAAGGAAGCCCAATATTACAGTCATGTCATCCACCTGGTAAGCCGGGTAAGCGGAGAACTGGACGAGGGGGCAGATCCCATCAAGACATTCGTCGACACGTTTCCGGCCGGCACGCTGAGCGGAGCGCCGAAAGTAAAAGCCATGCAGCTCATCAGCGAAATGGAGCCGCACAACCGCGGCGCATACGGCGGATGCATCGGATTTATCGGATTCGACGGATCGCTCAACCAGGCCATCACCATCCGCACTTTCGTGAGCCGCAACAACGAACTTTGGTTTCAGGCCGGAGGCGGAATCGTGGCCAAAAGCAATGAAGAAAACGAACTGCAGGAAGTAAACAACAAACTGGCGGCACTGAGAAAGGCTATCTTTCTTGCCGAACAGCTGTAACAAAAAGCAAACTATATCATGAATATTGTAATCATAGACAATTACGACTCGTTTACATACAACTTGAGTCATCTGGTAAAAGAATTGGGAGCAACAGTCACCGTAGTGCGCAACGACCGGTTTGAGATGGACGAGCTCGGAAAATACGACAGGATTCTGCTCTCGCCGGGACCGGGGGTGCCGGAAGAAGCCGGAAAACTGCTTGACGTAATCCGCACATACGCCGGAAAAAAGCCGATCCTCGGAGTGTGTCTTGGCGAACAGGCTATCGGAGAAGTATTCGGAGGCAGGCTCACCAACCTAAAGAGCGTTTATCACGGCATACAAAGCCGCATCTCGATCGTAGCCGACGACCCTATTTTTGCGGGACTCCCCCGTGAGATAAGCGTGGGACGGTACCATTCGTGGGTAGTCGACACGGACGGCTTCCCGGAATGCCTCGAAGTGACTGCCGTCAGCAGCGAAGGGCACATCATGGCTCTCCGGCACAAAGAACTGGACGTGCGGGGCATCCAGTTTCATCCCGAATCAATCCTTACTCCCGACGGAAAACAAATGCTCCGCAATTGGATAAACCACTAAACAGATACAACTATGAAACAGATACTTAAACGACTATTCAATCACGAAACGCTTACGCAGGAAGAAGCGTGCAAACTGATGGCAGGCATCACAAAGGGAGAATGCAACGAGGCGCAGATAGCCGCGTTCCTGACCGTATTCCAGATGAGAGGGGTAAAAGTGGACGAACTGATCGGATTCAGAGAGGCCTTGCTCGCTTCACGCATTCCGGTTGACCTGGCAGCCTACCGTCCGATCGACATCGTGGGTACGGGCGGCGACGGGAAGAACACATTCAATATCTCAACCTGTGCCTGCTTCATCGTGGCCGGAGCGGGCTATCACGTGGCCAAACACGGAAACTACGGAGCCACATCAGTGAGCGGGGCGAGCAATGTAATGGAACTGCACGGAGTAAAATTCACCAACCGGCAGGATATGCTGGAACGCTCGATCGAAAAATGCGGAATGGCGTACCTCCACGCTCCCCTCTTCAATCCGGCCATGAAGACGGTAGCTCCCATCCGGAAGGCGATGCAAGTGCGCACGCTGTTCAACCTCCTCGGACCGCTTGTGAATCCCTGCCTGCCGGAATACCAGCTGCTGGGAGTGGCCGACCTTCCACAGATGCGCCTGTACACCAACACGCTCCAGCAGCTCGGCATCGGCTTCGCCGTAGTAAACAACCTGGACGGATACGACGAGATCTCGCTCACCGACGAGTTCAAGGTGATGACAAACCTTTATGAAACGATACACCGTCCCTCCGAACTTGGATTCTCGCTCGTCAAGCAGGAAGAGCTCCACGGAGGAAACACGCCGCAGGAAGCGGCCCGCATCTTCGACAATGTGCTGCAAGGGGAGGCAACAAAAGCGCAGACAGACTGTGTGCTGATCAATGCCTCGTTCGCCATTCAGGTCATGGAGCCTGCAAAATCGATCGAAGAGTGTGTGGCAATAGCACGCGAATCGCTCAACAGCGGCAGGGCACAGCAGACTTTCAGAAAATTCATCGAACTAAACAACTGAACATCTCATCAGAACAAAACAACATGAAAAAAGACATTCTACATGATATCATAGCACAGAAACAGATTGAACTGACCCAGCAGAAAGCGTCTGTACCCGAATCGGCGCTGGAAGAGATGCTTGACGGAAGGCCGGCAGACGGCCGCAGCATGAAAAAGGCGCTGGCCGAATCACGCGTGGGAATCATCGCCGAATTCAAGCGCAAATCGCCTTCAAAAGGCTGGATAAACCGGGATGCGAACCCGCTTGAAGTGGCCGAAGGATATGTCCGGAGCAAAGCCTCAGCACTTTCGGTACTGACAGACGAACCGTTTTTCGGCGGAACGCTGAAGGATCTGGCAAACATACGCAAGGCGGTGGAAGTGCCTGTTCTTCGGAAAGACTTCATCATCAGCCGCTACCAGCTTCTTCAGGCTAAACTGACAGGAGCCGACGCTGTTCTGCTTATCGCCGCCGCCCTGTCGCCCAAAGACTGCTTCCTGCTGGCACAGGAAGCCCACACCCTCAACCTTGAGGTCCTGCTCGAACTGCACAGTGAAGAAGAGCTGGGGCATTATAACGAGTACGTGGACATGGTGGGAATAAACAACCGGAACCTGGGGACCTTTCATACTGACGTAGAGAACTCGTTCCGCATGGCCGGGAAGCTCCCCAAAGATGCCGTCCGTGTTTCAGAAAGCGGAATATCTTCGCCCGAAACGATACACAGACTCAGAGAAGCCGGCTACCAGGGCTTCCTTATCGGAGAAACATTCATGAAAACGCCCGATCCGGGAAAAACTTTGTCTGACTTCATCAAACGCCTGGACCTATGATCGTAAAAGTATGCGGCATGACCGACGGAGAAAATATCCGCCAGGCCGAAAAAACGGACATTCAATGGATGGGATTCATCTTTTATCCTCCCTCTCCGCGCTGCGTCCACCGCAAGCCCGACTATCTGCCCGAAACGGTCGGGCGTGTAGGGGTATTCGTTGACGCAGCGACAGAAGCGATCTTGCAGATTGCAGACGAGTGGAACCTGGAACTGGTACAACTGCACGGGAAAGAAACGCCGGAACAATGCAGCACACTGCGGAAAAGCGGACTGAAAACAATCAAGGCTTTTTCCGTGGGGAGCAGGGAAGCATTGCATTCCGTCGCTCCCTACGAGAACTCCTGCGACTTTTTCCTGTTCGACACACCCTGCACGGAACATGGAGGCTCGGGACGCTCCTTCAACTGGAGCCTGCTGAAAGACTATACAGGAAGCACCCCCTTCCTCCTGAGCGGCGGACTGAATCCGGACAGCATCGGAGCATTGTCCCGGTTCACCCACCCGCAATGGGCAGGAATAGACCTGAACAGCGGGTTCGAACTGGCGCCGGGCATCAAGGATACAGAAGCCCTCGGCAAGTTTATCAGAGAATTCAAGAAAATGTATTCACAACAAAAACAACAAGCATTATGAACCGTATCAACAAATTATTCAGCGAAAAAAAACACAATATCCTGTCGGTATATTTCTGCGCAGGAGATCCGACACCGGAAAGCGTACCTCAAATCATACGCACGCTTGAAAAGAAAGGAATAGACATGATAGAAATCGGAATCCCGTTCAGCGACCCGATGGCGGACGGTCCCGTGATCCAGAACGCAGCCATGCATGCGCTGCGCAACGGGATGACGCTGCGCAAACTGTTCGGACAGCTGGCCGGCATCCGGCAAGACGTAACCGTCCCTCTCATACTGATGGGCTACCTCAACCCTATCCTGCAATACGGATTTGAAAACTTCTGCGCCTCCTGCCGCGAATACGGAATCGACGGGGTCATTATCCCTGACCTTCCGTTCAAGGAGTATCAGGAAGAATTCCGAGCCACGGCAGAAAAATACGACATCAGAATCATCATGCTCATCACGCCCGAAACAAGCGAAGAAAGAATCAGGCAGATTGACGAACATACCGACGGATTCATCTACATGGTTTCCTCTGCCGCCATCACCGGAGCACAAAAGAACTTCAACGAACAGAAGCAGGCTTACTTCAAACGGATTGACGGAATGAATCTGCGAAATCCGCGGATGATCGGTTTCGGAATCTCAAACCGGCAGACATTCGAAGCAGCCTCATCATACGCCGCAGGATGTATCATCGGAAGCAAGTTCATCACACTTCTGGAAGAAGAAAAAGGCGATGCAGCTAAAGCGGCCGACCGTCTGCTGGATGCGCTCAGACAATAAAAAACCGGGCAGGACGCGTACATTTTGCTATTTTTCCATCCCGTTTCTTCTCCATCACACCGAAAAATACTATCTTTGTGCCAATTAAGCATAGAAACAAAAGACAACATGATAAGACCAGATTATCCTTCCGTTCTGCTCATTTACACTGGAGGAACAATCGGTATGATAGAGAATCCGGAAACCGGAGCATTGGAAGCGTTCAACTTCGACCAATTGCAGGAAAATGTACCGGAATTGAAGCGGTTCAACTACCGTATCTCATCGTATCAGTTCAATCCGCCCATCGACTCCTCCGACATGGAACCGTCACTTTGGGCCAAACTTGTGAAGATCATCGAGTACAACTATGAAAATTTCGACGGATTCGTCATTCTTCATGGAACTGATACGATGGCTTACACGGCCTCGGCACTGAGCTTCATGCTTGAGAACCTGAGCAAACCGGTCATCCTTACCGGAAGCCAGCTTCCGATCGGCGTTCTGCGCACCGACGGAAAAGAAAACCTGATAACTTCCATCGAAATCGCGGCCGCAAAACACGCGGACGGAACAGCCATTGTGCCCGAAGTGTGCATCTTTTTCGAGAATCATCTGCTCCGAGGCAACCGGACAACCAAAATCAACGCGGAAAATTTCAACGCTTTCCGCTCATACAACTATCCGGCTCTCGCCACAGTGGGCATCCACATCAAGTATGAATACGACAAAATCCGGAAAGTGGATCCGACACTGCCGATGCACGCGCATTATGTATTCGACACAAACGTCATTATCCTGACCCTCTTTCCAGGCATACAGGAAAATATCGTAAGCACCGTACTTAACCTTCCGGGACTGAAAGCCGTAGTCCTCAAGACATACGGATCGGGAAATGCACCGCAAAAGGAATGGTTCATCCGCCTGCTGGCCGACGCCACCCGCCGCGGCATCGTCATAGTAAACATATCGCAATGCCAGACAGGCATGGTAGAAATGGCGCGCTACGAAACCGGACTGCAGCTCATTGATGCCGGCGTGATCAGCGGATATGACTCGACGGTAGAAAGCGTGCTCACCAAACTGATGTTTCTGCTGGGACACAATCTATCGCCGAAAGAAATACGCAACGAACTGAGCCACCCGTTGGCCGGAGAATTTACCCGCCCCAAACTGTAACATAATTGTAACAGTTATTTCATAAGGAAGAAACAAGATACGGCCATCTTTGCCTTCAAAAACAGACCAAACATTTCTAATTATAAAAAACGGAAACAAACCATGAACAATGATTATCGTATATTGGTCGTAGATGACGAAGAAGATTTGTGCGAAATTCTGAAATTCAACCTTGAAATGGAAGGATATGCAGTAGACACAGCCAACTCCGCAGAGGAAGCTCTCAAACTGGATCTGGCTCAGTACAGCCTGCTGCTGCTCGACGTGATGATGGGAGAAATTTCCGGCTTCAAGATGGCCAGCATGCTGAAAAAGAACAAGGACACGCAAAACATACCCATCATATTCATCACCGCCAAAGACACGGAAAACGACACGCTCACCGGATTCAACCTGGGCGCGGACGACTACATATCCAAACCGTTTTCATTGCGCGAGGTCGTAATGAGAGTAAAGGCCGTGCTGCGCCGCACAGCCGGAGTGCAGACACAGACTCCCGAACAGCTTGCATATAAGGGGCTGGTGGTAAACATACCGCAGAAAAAGGTGACCATCAACGGCGAGGAAGCTCCGCTGACAAAAAAGGAATTTGAAATCCTTCTGCTTCTGCTGCAAAACCAGGGAAGAGTGTTCTCGCGCGAAGACATCCTTGCCAAAGTATGGCACGACGAAGTTTACGTGCTTGACCGTACCATTGATGTAAACATCACCCGCCTCCGCAAGAAAATCGGAGAATACGGCCAGCGAATCGTTACTCGCCTGGGATATGGATATTGTTTTGAATGTGAATAAAAAAGACTGCGACTGCTAAAACTGCCATGACTAAAATTTCTTTACGGTTTCTTTCGTTCAGCCAAAAGCTGTTCCTCTCCGTCGTGTTCCTTTTTCTGAGCTATGCCGTCTGCTTCATCCTCTTCCAGTACCAAAGAGAGAAGTCGTTCAAATCAGAACTGCTGAACATCCAGCTGCAAAACTACAACAACCAGGTATATGGTTTCATCGCCGACAACAAAGGCTTTACAGGAGAAACCATGCAGCATTATGTCACCACGCACATGATTCCCAACCTGCGGGTCACCATCATCAAACCGTCGGGACAGGTGATTTACGACAACACAAACCGAAACTGGAAATCGTTTGAGAACCACGCGGACAGAGAAGAAATACAGGAAGCCTTAATGTACGGAAGCGGATACTCGATAGGCAGGCAGTCTGAATCGAATGAGGGGCAGGAATATTTTTACTCGGCACGCTACTACCCTCCCTACCGGCTCATTGTACGCTCTGCGCTTCCCTATAACGTAAGTCTGGCAGAACATTTGCGCGCAGACTCGGGCTACCTGTGGTTCGCGTTCATCATCTGTTTTCTTCTGCTTGTGATCTTCTACCGCTTCACCCGCAAGCTGGGAGTGTCGGTAACCAAATTGCAGCAGTTCGCCATGAAAGCGGACAGAAATGAGCCTATCGACATGGACATCCTGCAAACGTTCCCCAAAAACGAATTAGGAGAAATCTCCCAGCATATCATCAAAATCTACAAAAGACTGCACCGCACCAAAAGTGCCCTATACATCGAGCGCGAGAAACTGATTCTGCATCTTCAGACATCGCACGAGGGGCTGGGCGTGTTTACGAAAGAGAGAAAAGAAATCCTGGTGAACAATCTTTTCACTCAATACATCAACAATATATCCGACAGGCATCTGCATTCGACAGAAAAAATCTTTTCCATACCTGAGCTCCAGCCCATCAATGACTTTCTGTCCCAGAACATCAGCACGGAGAGCTTCAGCAAAGAGGAGAAGCGCTTCTCGATGCACATCAACAAAAACGCGCGCTCTTTCACTATCGAGTGCATCATCTTTCAAGACATGTCGTTCGAAATATCAATCAATGACATGACACAGGAAGAAGAGCAGGCACGCCTGAAACGCCAGCTTACCCAAAACATTGCTCACGAACTGAAGACTCCGGTAAGCAGCATCCAAGGGTATCTTGAAACCATCATCAACAACCCCAACATCCCGCAGGAAAATGTGCGCTCGTTTCTTGAGCGAAGCTACGCGCAAAGCAACCGCCTGACTTACCTGCTCCGCGACATATCGGTGCTGACACGCATGGACGAAGCCCCCGAAATGGTGGAAAAGGAAACGGTCAACCTCAGCAAGATTGTCGGAAACATTCTGAACGAGGTGGCTATGGGACTTGAAGAGAAACATATCACGGTGGTCAACAAGATGCCGATGAACCTTATTGTGACCGGAAGCAGCTCGCTGCTGTACTCGATTTTCCGCAACCTGACAGACAATGCCATAGCTTATGCAGGCACAAACATCAAAATAACCATCAGCTGCTTCCGGGAGGACGAACGCTACTATTATTTCAGCTTTTCCGACACTGGCGTAGGAGTCCCTGAAGAACACTTGAACCGCCTGTTCGAACGGTTCTACAGGGTAGACAAGGGACGCTCCCGCAAACTGGGAGGAACCGGCCTCGGCCTTGCCATCGTAAAAAATGCGGTCATGTTCCACGGAGGCACAATCTTCGCGAAAAACAGAGCAGAAGGAGGCCTTGAATTCGTATTTACACTGCTGAAAGATTCCGGACCCAATATACGGGAACAATGACACAATCCGAATGATACCGGAGCTAATTCTATGTTCCAGCGTTTGGGCTATACAGTCCAGCAGCTGGACTGTATAGTCCACGTATGTGGACCGTACGGTTCACGCGCTGGACTATAGAATACACAGGCGCATGTGCGTATTTCCCATGGGAAAACACATACGCCTCAACTGCTCAGCGCAAAAAAGAAGCGAACAAGAAAACCTCCGGAAAACGGAGATGCAACAGCCAAAAGAGGCGTCAGGAACTATCTTACCCGGTAGGTCAGTTCTCCGTCACGGCTGATGCCCAGTCTTACGTTATAGCAAATGGCACCGCCCGGAACGCAAAGAGTGGCCTGATACCAGAAGCCTTCGCTGTCGATCCCCGCAAAATTCATATCAGACAAGATGGCAGAGCGCAGAAAATCCGCAGGAACCACTTGCGAGAACATTTCCTTATTCATATCGCGTGCAAACAGGCATTTCTTTCCCTGGTATATACAGATATGGATAATGTTGTCGTAGTAAATGTTCTCAACGGGAAGCCCTTCTTCGCTCACGCCCATATTGACAACTTTCTTTCTGGTCGGATTGATGTAAGCATACCCTCTGAAACGTTCTCCGCCATAAACGATGACAGAGTCCTTTTCAACGACCTCATCGGCCGTTTCCGGCACTTCCACCGCTGTTCCGAACGAGATCGTGTCCGTTTCGGCCTTGTGCAGGGAAACCATATCGCCGGCAAGCGTCCGATATCGCAGGAAGTACATTCCCCTTTCCTGTATCGGATAGTTCAACGTGTCCGCCCCGAATACGACCAGCGTATCATTCCTCACCGTAAAAGACATGGGCAGGTTTATCTGGCTGGCATAATAGATGCTGTCGCCTTTGATCTTGAAAAGCGGAAGCTCCGTATTATCATCCAGCCATATCCCCTGAAGCTCATGCACAGCCGTCGAATCAATCTCATCCTTGCGCTCTTCGCCGTTCTTCTGCGACGAGTTACACGCTACGCATAAAAGCACGCAGAGTGCCGTGAAATGAAACTTTCTCATATTCTTTCCTTATGCCTTGCCTCTGCCAAGCCGGCTATTTGCTTCCGATGCAATGGTAGGCAATGCCTGATTCGGCAAGTTCTTTTCTGTCATAAATATTGCGTCCGTCAAAAATGACGGCATTGTTCATTGTCTTCTTGATGACTCCCCATGCGGGCAGACGGAATTCTTTCCATTCGGTCACGAGCAGCAAGGCATCAGCATCAAGCAAGGCATCGTACATGTCGCAGGCATAATAGACGGCATCCCCGAAACGGCGGCGGGCCTCGTCCATGGCGGCCGGATCGTAAGCACGCACAACGCATCCCGCCTTCAGCAGCCGGTCAACCAGCACCAGTGCAGGAGCCTCGCGCATATCATCGGTTTCAGGTTTGAAGGCAAGCCCCCAAAGAGCAATTGTCAGGCCTTTCAGATTCCCCTCATAATATTTCTCAAGCTTACGGAAAAGGATATCCTTCTGGTCTTCATTGACTGCTTCCACCATCTTGAGCACGCGCATCGAATAGCCGTGCTCTTCTGCCGTGCGGATAAGCGCCTTCACGTCTTTCGGGAAGCAGGAGCCGCCGTATCCGCAGCCCGGATACAGAAATTTCCGCCCGATTCTCGTATCTGACCCCAAACCGCTCCGCACCATGTTTACGTCGGCGCCCACCAGTTCACAAAGATTGGCAATGTCATTCATAAAGCTGATGCGGGTGGCCAGCATTGAGTTGGCCGCATATTTGGTCATTTCAGCCGAAGGTATATCCATAAATATCACCCGGAAATTGTTGAGGAGGAACGGACGATAAAGCTTGCTCATCAGTTCTTTCGCCCTTTCCGAATCAACGCCCACCACCACACGGTCGGGAGTCATGAAGTCTTTTATGGCATTTCCTTCTTTCAGGAATTCCGGATTGGAAGCCACGTCGAAATCTATCTGAACGCCTCTGTTGCGCAGCTCTTCCTCTATCACGGCCTTCACCTTGCGCGCCGTCCCCACAGGTACCGTGCTCTTTGTCACCACCAGCACATAACGGTTCATGTTCCGCCCGATAGTATGAGCCACCTCAAGCACGTACTGCAAGTCTGCGCTTCCGTCCTCATTGGGAGGAGTGCCGACAGCCGTAAATACGATAGACACATCGTCCAAACAGTTTTCGAGCGAAGTCGTAAAGCTCAGTCTGCCGGCCTTTACATTACGGAGAACCATTTCCTCCAGCCCCGGCTCATAAATGGGAATCTCACCCTTATTCAACGACGCGATCTTTTCGGCGTTCGTATCAACGCAAACCACATTCGCTCCGGTTTCTGCAAAACAAGTGCCCGACACCAAGCCCACGTATCCTGTTCCGACAATAGCTATATTCATACCCTTGAACTGTTTTTTTAAATGTTTCAGCGCACAAAATTATAACAAATTTGGATTAGATGAGAAATTTGACTCAGAAAGATACTTCAGATAACAGAAAAAAATATTAATTTTGCGTTATGAATGAATTAGCGAAACATATAGAAGTATTGCTGCTTGAGAACGACTGTGTCATCGTTCCGGGGCTGGGGGGATTCATCGCGCACAACCGTCCGGCATCCTATGCAGAAGAAAAACATATATTCGAGCCTCCCATGCGCACCGTGGGGTTTAATCCGCAACTCATCATCAACGACGGATTGCTCGCGCAGTCATACATGCAGACATACAACACCGACTTTCCCGACGCAACGAGAAGAATTGAAAAGACGGTAAACGCAATCAAAGAAGACATTTATCGGGAAGGACAGGTAAAGCTGGAAAATATCGGCACATTATATTATAATATGAACGGACTGTATGAGTTTGAACCGTCAACCCGTTCTTTCTTCACTCCGGACCTTTACGGCCTGGAAGGATTCAGCATGGCTCCTCTCGCTGAAATCCGCCGCATACCTTCCGTTCCCGTGCCCGCCAAGGACGAAAGCAAAACAACGGTTTCGTTGTATAATTGGCTGCGCACCACTGTAGCGGTTGCAGCGGCTGTTCTGCTGTTCTTTATCCTCTCCACTCCGGTAGAGAACACTTACATAGACGACGCCAACTTCGCTTCGCTCGGCTCGATCGACATGTTCGATGCCATCCGCGACCAGTCTGTCGCCACTTCCCTTTCTCTGCAAAAGCAAGAAAGCCCGAGCAAAGAAGACGACAAGAAAAAAGCGCGCAACAATATCAATACGCTCAAGCCGGTCAAAGTAAAAACCGAAACCGTAGCGGCCAAAACAGCAACAAAAAACATAGCAAAGGCGGAGAAGAAGACTGAAAAGGTGGAGAAAAAAACAGAAAAGGCAGAGAAGAAAACTGAAAAGAAGGTTTCCGGAAAACGTTCCTATGTCATAGTGGCCAGCCTGACCAGCAATGCCGACGCGCAGAGAACGCTGAAGAGCTTCATAAAAGACGGCTATACAGACGCAGAAGTCGTAGAGTCGAACGGCCGCTTCCGCATCGCCCTCGGGCACTTCTCGAATGAAGCCGATGCTTACCGCAAAGTGCAGGAGATCAGAAAGATTGACAGCTTCAAGAATGCATGGGTCTTCACATCCAAATAACCATCTTATTCTTATTTTCCGCTTATGAAACGTGTCAGATGCCCCAAGTGCGACAATTATATACAGTTTGATGAAACAAAATACGAAGAAGGACAGTCGCTCGTCTTTGTCTGCGACAATTGCAAAAAGCAATTCAGCATCCGTATCGGAAAAACAAAGCTGAACGCAGCCAACCGCCGCGAAGAAAAAGTTGACGAAAAAGAAGGAATACAGGATTTCGGCAACATAACAGTCATCGAAAACATTTTCGCCTACAAACAAGTGTTCCCTCTCCACGAAGGAGACAACCTGATCGGAAGGCGCAACAAGGGGGACAAGATAGACATACCCATTGAAAGCAATGACCCGAGCCTGGACAGAAGACACTGCTACATCAATG
This sequence comes from Bacteroidales bacterium SW299, assembly GCA_019550975.1. Classification (GTDB taxonomy): domain Bacteria; phylum Bacteroidota; class Bacteroidia; order Bacteroidales; family Bacteroidaceae; genus Phocaeicola; species Phocaeicola excrementipullorum. The sequence continues at coordinate 165,548 of SDWH01000004.1, forward strand.
TTTCAAGAAACAAGCAGGGAAAACTGACCTATACGCTGCGCGACAACAACAGCGTGACGGGCACGTTCCTGATGAACAGCCTGCTCGGGCCGAAAGACCGCATACGGATTGAAGACGGCGCCGTGGTGAGTTTGGGAGCCACGACCTTTATCCTTCATGAAGCGCTTGCCGAGAATACGGACAGATAAACGCCTGCCCGCATAAGCAGGCTTCCCGGATCAGGCATGCGTCCTGCATATCCCGCACATGAAACCCCGAAACGAATACTAACTTTTAACTTTTTACATACATGGCTTTTACTAACAACGTAATGATTGTCCGTCATAAGCTGCTGGAAAATCTGGTAGCCTTATGGAAGGAAAACCAACTTGTTGAGAAGATTGACCGCGTCCCCATCGAAATGACACCCCGCCGCTCGCAGCCCGTGGGACGGTGCTGCATACACAAGGAACGCGCTGTCAACAGATACAAATTGCTTCCGTTGCTGGGATGGGACATGACCGACGAAACCGATGAGCTGACTCCTCTGTCCGAATATGCCCGCAAAGCGTTGGAACGCCGCGGAAAGATCAAGGAGAACATCCTCTGCGTCATCGACGAAGCGTGTTCTTCGTGCGTGCAGGTCAACTATGAGGTAAGCAACCTTTGCCGCGGATGCGTGGCAAGAAGCTGCTACATGAACTGTCCGAAGGGAGCCGTCCATTTCGACAAGAAAACCGGACAGGCGCACATAGACCATGACAAGTGCATAAGTTGCGGACTGTGCCATAAAAGCTGCCCTTACCATGCCATCGTATACATCCCTGTGCCATGCGAAGAAGCATGTCCGGTAAAAGCCATCAGCAAGGACGAGAATTACATCGAGCATATCGATGAGAGCAAATGTATATATTGCGGGAAATGCCTGAATGCCTGCCCCTTCGGAGCCATCTTCGAAATATCTCAGGTATTCGACGTTTTGGAAGAAATAAGAAACGGGAAACAAGTGATAGCTCTTCCCGCCCCTTCTGTACTGGGACAGTTCAAAGCCAGCATCGATCAAGTATACGGCGCACTGAAACAAATCGGATTTGCTGATGTAATCGAGGTTGCGGAAGGTGCCATGCACACCACAAGCAACGAGGCGCACGAACTGCTGGAAAAGCTGGAAGAAGGACAGAAATTCATGACCACTTCTTGCTGCCCGTCGTATATCGAACTGGTAAACAAGCATATCCCCGGCATGAAGCCGTATGTTTCGTCTACCGGCTCGCCCATGTACTATGCTGCACGCATCGCACGCAAGAAATATCCGGACGCTAAAATCGTATTCATCGGTCCGTGCATCGCCAAACGAAAGGAAGCGCAGCGCGACGAATGTGTGGACTATGTGATCACCTTCGAAGAACTGCATCCGATTTTCCGCGGACTGGGCATCGAACTGGAACAAGCCAATCCTTACAAGGTGGCATACGAATCGGTCTGCGAGGCTCACGGATTCGCACAGGCCGGAGGCGTTGCAGGAGCTGTCAAGGCTTATCTGGGTCCCAAAGCAGACGGCATCAAAGTGCTTCAGTTCTCTGACTTCAACAAGAAGAATATCGGCGTTCTCCGTGCGTATGCAAAGACAGGAAAAGTGGACGCACAGTTCATCGAGATGATGGCATGCGAAGGAGGATGCGTGACCGGACCAAGCGCGCACAACGATCCGATGGCAGGCCGCCGCCAACTGAACCAGGACCTGCTGAAACGTACACTGAAATACGAGAACCTCCGCGAAGAATAAACTCTTCTTATGATAGAACTGATCAAGCGTCTTCGTCGGGAACACACGTTAGCTCCCGACGAATTCTGCACGCTGCTGACCGGATGCACACCCGAGATGCTGGAGGATATCTGCGGAGAAGCCAGGGAAGTGGCGCAAGAATCTTTCGGAAACAGAATCTATATCCGCGGACTGATTGAGATTGGAAACGGCTGCCGGAACGACTGCTACTATTGCGGTATCCGACGGAGCAACCGCCTTGTGAAACGTTACCGGCTGGACAATGACACCGTGCTGGAGTGCTGCCGGAAAGGATATGCTCTCGGATTCCGTACCTTTGTCCTGCAGGGAGGTGAAGAAAGCGAAGCCGCAGACGAAGCCATGGCAGAACTCATCAAACGCATCCGTGAAGAATTTGCCGACGCAGCCATCACGCTCTCGCTGGGAGAAAAGCCGGCCGAATCATACGAACGTTTTTTTCGGGCCGGAGCAAACCGGTACCTGCTTCGCCACGAAACGCACAATCCGGAGCATTACCGGACACTGCATCCCCAAAGCATGTCGCTCGCCCACCGGCTCCGCTGTTTGGACGACTTGAAGCGAATCGGATTCCAGACGGGTACGGGCATCATGGTGGGAAGCCCCGGGCAGACAGTGAATCATTTGATAGAAGACATACTCTTCATCGAAAAGTTCCGTCCGGAGATGATTGGGATCGGCCCTTTCATCCCACACTGCGACACACCTTTCGCTGCATCTCCTCCGGGAAGACTGGAACAGACACTGCTGATGCTTTCGATCTTCCGACTGATGCATCCGCATGCGCTCATACCTTCCACCACTGCGCTTGCCACCCTTTCGCCCAAAGGACGCGAACGGGGAATTCTGGCCGGAGCAAACGTGGTGATGCCCAACCTCTCTCCGGCAGAAGAGCGGAGCAAATACGCGCTCTACAACAACAAGGCTTCGATGGGAGCAGAATCTGCGGAAGGGTTGCGGCAACTGAACCGGCAATTGAAAAGCATCGGATACGAAGTTGATTACGGACGGGGAGATCACCCTTCCAGAACGAAAAGAACACTATAATTATGTATAAAAAAGAATCCAGAAAAGCGGAAGAATTCATTTGTCATGAAGAAATCATAGAAACCCTCGATTATGCAAAACAGCATGCAAACAATCTCGGCACAGTACGTTCCATCCTTGAAAAGGCCCGTGCCTGCAAAGGACTCACGCACCGGGAAGCTGCCATACTGCTGGAGTGCAGCGATCCGCAACTGACCGATGAAATTTACCGGTTGGCACGTGAAATCAAGCAGAAGTTCTATGGCAACCGGATTGTCATGTTCGCACCGCTGTACCTATCAAACTACTGCATCAACAGCTGCACTTACTGTCCGTACCATATCAAGAACAAACATATCGCCCGGAAGAAACTCACTCAGGAAGATATCCGGAGAGAAGTCATCGCCCTGCAGGACATGGGGCACAAACGGCTGGCTATTGAAGCAGGAGAAGACCCGCTGAACAATCCGATAGACTATATCCTGGAATCCATAAAAACCATCTACAGCATCAAGCACAGGAACGGAGCCATCCGACGCGTCAATGTGAACATAGCAGCCACAACTGTCGAGAACTACCGGAAACTACGCGATGCAGGCATCGGCACGTATATCCTGTTTCAGGAAACCTACCACAAAGAAAACTACGAAAAGCTGCATCCACGCGGACCGAAAAGCAACTATGCCTATCATACGGAAGCGATGGACCGTGCCATGGAAGGAGGCATAGACGATGTGGGCATCGGCGTGCTGTTCGGACTGAATACGTACCGGTATGATTTCGTCGGGCTGCTGATGCACGCGGAACATCTGGAAGCGGCCTTCGGTGTAGGCCCGCACACCATCAGTGTGCCCCGCATCTGTCCGGCAGACGACATTGATGCCGGCAGCTTCAAGGATGCCATCTCCGATGAAGTGTTCCAGAAAATCGTAGCGGTCATCCGCATCAGCGTACCTTATACAGGCATGATCATCTCCACCCGCGAATCACAGCGGTCGCGCGAAAGGGTGCTCGAACTGGGGATATCCCAGATAAGCGGAGGGTCGCGCACCAGCGTGGGCGGATATGCAGAAGCTGAACTTCCGGAAGAAAGCTCAGCACAGTTCGACATAAGCGACCACCGCACATTGGACGAAGTGGTGGCATGGCTGCTGAAATTAGGATATATACCCAGCTTCTGCACTGCCTGCTACCGGGAAGGACGCACGGGCGACCGCTTCATGTCGCTGGTCAAGACCGGACAAATCGCCAACTGCTGCACTCCCAACGCATTGATGACACTGCAAGAATATCTGGAGGACTACGCTTCTCCGGAAACAAGGCTTCTCGGAACAGACATGATCCGCCGGCAGATGGAAGAAATACCCAACCCTGCCATACGCCGCCGTGCCGTAGAAAATCTGACACGGATCAAAGAAGGCAAACGCGACTTCCGATTCTGATTCTTCCGGAAAAGCCGCTTACGCAAACATTTAATACGCAATTCTATGAACGAAACTCCCCGATCCAACCGCCTGCATATTGCCTTCTTCGGCAAACGCAACAGCGGAAAGTCTTCACTCATAAACGCGCTGACCAGCCAAACCATATCTGTCGTTTCTGACGTGCCCGGAACCACCACCGACCCCGTGCTGAAAGCAATGGAAATTCATGGCATAGGTCCCTGTGTCTTCATCGATACGGCTGGACTTGACGATGAGGGCCAGTTGGGCGAACTGCGCATAAAGCAGACGCTGCGCGTCATGGAGCGCACGGACATCGCACTGATGGTATGCACAGACGGCGACATCACCCGGGAAATGCAATGGGCCGGACGGCTGAAAGAAAAAGATGTGCCCGTTATCTGGGTTCTCAACAAATGTGACCTGCTTGACGCTCCCCAACAGACTATGAGGCAAATCGAGCAGATATGCGGACAGGTGCCGCTTCCAGTCAGTGCAAAGCAGCACCAGGGAACGGAAGAAATACACCGGCGGATTGCCCAGCTGCTGCCCGACGAAACCATGAACCGCGGACTGCTGGGAGGACTTGTTGAAGAGGGAGAAACCGTCATGCTGGTCATGCCGCAAGACCTGCAAGCACCCAAAGGAAGGCTCATCCTTCCGCAAGTGCAGACCATACGGGAGCTTCTCGACAGAAAGTGCCTGGTGATGAGCTGCACCACAGACAAGATGGACCAGATGCTCCAAGCGCTTGCACGTCCCCCCAGACTGATTATAACGGATTCGCAGGCTTTCAAAACAGTATACGAGAAAAAGCCGAAGGACAGCAGACTGACTTCATTCTCCATACTCTTCGCACAATACAAGGGCGACATCGATTATTTCCTGAAAGGTGCGGAAGCCATCGGAAGGCTTACTGAAGATTCACGCGTGCTGATAGCCGAAGCGTGCACCCACGCTCCCATGACAGAGGATATCGGCAGGGTGAAGATTCCGAACATGCTGCGCAAACGCATAGGCGGGGGACTGCAGATTGATGTGGTGTCGGGCAACGATTTTCCGGAAGACCTCTCCCCCTACAGCCTGGTCATTCATTGCGGAGCCTGCATGTTCACCCGCAAATATGTGCTCAACAGAATCGCTTCGGCTAAGGAACAGCACGTGCCGATGACGAATTACGGAGTTGCCATTGCATGCCTGACCGGAATACTTGACAAAGTTGAAATCACTCATTGATTCCAGAAGATTTATATAGAGGGTGTGCCAACACAAAATTTGGCAATCAACAGGAAATGGGAATGCCGCTCGTCTTGATAAGACGAAGAATCAGCCACTGAACCTTACTCTACAATTTTCAGACTGATGCCTTTCAACTGCTGCCATCCCGCCTTGTCTGTCAGCCGTACCATAAAGTGATAGTCGCCCGTATCGATGTTTTCGGGGATATCGATATCTACGCTTGCATGAAACAGCATCAGCCCCGGTTCAATGGAGTAGTCCTGATTGTAGACCCAAGGATTGACAGGCTTCTTTTTCGGATTGAGCGTACAGTCAGCTGCCGATGTGGAATGAGAGTGGTGGTCAAAATTGTTGTGTATCTCGATGTTAAAGCTGCCCAGTTCCCGGTTGTCCGTAAAGATATATCGGAAAGCGATGGTTTCACCTTTATGATAAACCTCGCAGTCGAGCGGCGACGGAAGTTCTCCGTCTGTGAAATCCGGCTTCTCCATGTCTTTTGCCGGGTCATCTTCATTGCCGGAACTGCATGATGCCACCAGTACGGCGGCAAGCATTAAAAATACGATCTTCTTCATTTTGAGTATCTGATTTGAATGAGGCTGTCCGCCATGCAATGGCAAGAACGGACAGCCCGGTTGTTCATTTTTCGGTTATTTGGATTCCTTCAACTTCTTCGGTCGTGGCATTGCCTTCGGCATCTGTCACGGTAAAGTGAAGATGGTATTCACCGGCGGGAGCATCGGCAGGCACTTCGATGTGTTCATGAAAGTGAACCGAAGTTTCCCCAAGATACTTGCCTGTGAAAATGGACGTAAACTCATATCCGGCATCACTGTTGTGCAGCTCCACCTCTATCCCGGCGATTTTCAAGGGTGCAGTTATATCCGCTTCCAAATGCAGCTCTTCTCCTGCTGCGGCTGTCTTGCCGTCATCTTTACCCACTTCAGCAAGTGCCACCTTGGGTGCCCCATCGGCAGGCACGGTAATTTTCAGTTCGGACGTGACCGCCGTGCTTTGCCCCTTTTGGTCTGTGACTGCCAGCGTCAGTTCATAGTCGCCTGCAGCGGTATTGGCAGGAATATCCACATGCTCGTGGAATGTAGCGTTGCGCACACCGATATACTTGCCGTCGGTCCATGATGCGGCAAGCACAGCATTTGTACCGTCCGCGCTTGCAATGCTCAAGTCTATGCGTCCGATAAGCCCCTCGGCTTCCAGCTCGCTTTCAAGATGCAGGTCTTTCCCTGCTACTACGGACTTGCCGTTTCCGCTTCCTACCTCGGCAAAAGCTACCACGGGTTTTGCCACGCCAGTCTGTTCGCCGTCGCTGTCGCACGACGATACTACGAATGTGATTGTACTGAGCAGCAACGATGCTGCCAACAAAATTCTCTGTTTCATTGTCTTTGGTGTTTTTATGGGCGGTATGCCCGGTTTATATTAACAGGTAATCTAGAAACTCCATGCAGCCATAAGCGAGAAGTTGCGCCCAGGTTCGGGTACGCCTATCAGTCGATAGTAACTGGTGTGATCGAAATACCGTCTGTTGAGGATGTTCTCGCAACGGAGCGTCACACGCAGCACGTTTCCGCCAAAGCGAAACGACTTCCCTGCTGACGCAGCCAAAAGCCAATATCCGGGAGTGGGTTCCTCGGGTGGCACGACTTCATTCTGCGCCCCGACTGTCCGGCATTCCACAGCCACAAAGCCGCTGTCGTCTTCATCGCTGACAGGCAACCCGCAACGGAGTTCCATGCGTGCCGACCATGGGGTAGAGCAAGGAAGCGAATATCCTTTCTTCTCGCCCGAAAGTTGACGCGCATACAGGTATTCCCCGTCCGCCTCCAGCACGAAATGCCGCAGGAAACGCCAAGAGAGCGAAGCCTCGAAGCCCCACCGTATAACCCGGCTTTGCATGTATCGGTAGAGTTGCAACCCCTCGCGATATTCGGACGTGGGATTCAGATAGATGTAGTTCGGGAAATAATTGACATACGGGGTTAATGACACATCCAGCGACCCATGTTCGTATATCAGCCCGGCATCCGCCTGGTACGATTCTTCCGGTTTCAATCCGGCATTGCCTTCTTCGTAGCGGAAGATGTTGTAGTTGATACCATTCATGCCAAGTTCCTTGGCAGTGGGTATACGGAAACTCTTGCCTACATTGGCTTTCAGCAGCCAATCTCCTGTACGCCGGTTGACGCCTACAGACCATGTGAAACAGCCAAACGACTGCCTCATGCCGGCGGAGCGCTGCACAAATACGGAATCACCGTCCGGCTGCGGTGTCTTGTACCAGTCACGATAGCTGTGGATACGCACCGTACCGCGGTCGAAGCGTATGCCTGCGCTGAAAATAAGGTCATCGCTGACGACAAAACGGTCGTAAGCATATCCGCCGAACGCCAGTTGCCCGAAGTCGGGCAAAATAAAGCCCCATCCGTCACGGCGGTTTTTCTGGTATTCGGCACTTGCTCCCGCTTGCAGCGAATGCCGTCCGAGCATCAGACGCAACCGGATGCCGGCAGATACCGTCTGCTTCGTGAAACGGCGCTCGAGCGTATTCGGAGGAACAGGCATGTATCCGTGGGAAACGGGTTCCGAATGCTCGCTCTGACGGTTGTGCTGGTAGACAAAACTGCCCTCCACTGCCCCGCCGTGCCAGTGCCATTCGGTGCGGTTAGACAGCATGAGATGGTTTACCGTATGAGAGGGCAAATCCACATCGCGGCACGAACGGTCATAGTCTATGTCCGACAGCATCACCTCAAGACCGTGGGCATTGGCGAAGAAACCGCTGCGTGTATTCACATCCGCCATGCGGAAGCAAGTTTTCATACGGCTTCCCTCGTAGCCGATCAGAAGGCTTCCGTCAAGTTCGCGCCCGGCTGTGTTACGCAACCTCCGGTCGTGAAGCTTGATGTAATAGGAATAATAGCGTATGCTGTCGGTGGGTATGCGATAGTCGGCATAGTCGATGAGCGTGGCGTTCGCCTTGTACCAGAAGTCGCCGCTGCGCCCCGCCATGCGGAGCGTGGTGCCGACAGACTCGTTGTTGCTCCGGGCAAACAGGTTCACGCTGCCGCCGAAGCGTTCCTTCGGTGCACGGTCGCTTATGAGGTTTATCACGCCGCCGATGGCATCGGAGCCGTAAGTGACCGCTGCCGGACCTTTTATGACCTCCACCTTGTCCACGGCATATTGGTCGGTTTCCAGCCCGTGGTCATCCCCCCACTGCTGTCCCTCGTGCCTGATGCCGTTTTCCGCCACCAGCACACGGTTGAATCCCAATCCGCGTATAACGGGTTTCGATGCTCCGGATCCTACTGCCATCGCTTTCACGCCCGGCAGCCTCTCCAACGTTTGCATCAGCGAGCCGCCAAAGTTGTCCTCCACATACCCCCTTGTCACACCCAGCGTGTTCTGTGCCGAGCGCATCTGTATCTCCTTATAGCCGCTGTTTCCTTTTATCACCACTTCCTTTAGAGAAATGCCGTCCCTCATCATGCGCCCGATACTGTCGGCAGAAACATCGGCCTTCACTGTATCAACAGGGACACAAAGAGGCTCTGCGTTCATCGTGCAGAGCGCATGGCAAGGAATGACGAAAAACAGAAGCATGGTCATCAATGTCTTCTTTTCCATCTGAAAAAAAATGAATGTTGCTGTTTGTTGTGTAAATCCTCCTGTCCGGACAAAGTGCAACCTTTCCTGCATCATAACGCATCAGTTGCAAATCCTGTTTCTCTACAAGGGACAGAAGACCGTAAACGGATTTATCTAAACAAACATATAGGGAGGCGCACGCAACGAGGGTGACGGTCCTTTTCTCTGGATGACATCCGCATACGGACAGTCGATGAAAATATAGACCGGTTGCGCAAAAGGAACAAGAAGAATAGCCGGTGCTTCCACAAAAGGCGACAAGAAGAAATGGCATATCGGGCACGTACCGCCATCATCGCTGCCTTGCGAATGGCTGGAAGCGGAAGCGTGGCAGGTTGCAGCCATGGCTCCATCGTGAAAGTGCGTTGCCTTCACGATGCTTATCGGCATGAGGGTTAGCAAGAGTACCCATGCGATGATGATCCTGTTTCTTCTTTTCCTTTTCATTCTTCTAAGCTCGCGTGCAAAGATAATACTTCCCTTGTAAATGCAACAATGTTTCATATTCTATTTTAGTTAAATTTCATCACACGGGACAAAAAACGTATCTTTGCACCCGTCTTAATCAATACAAATTATGAACGCAACCGATATATTGAAAGAAAAGGGACTGAAAAAAAGTGCCCAGCGCATATCCGTCATCACGATTCTGCAACAGAAGCTGGTTCCCCTCACGGAAGAAGAAATAAAGGAGGACATGGGCGAAATCTATGACCGTGTGACTTTTTACCGCACAATGCAGGTGCTTGTCGGCATGGGGATTGTACACCGTATCGTGGTGGACAACACAACTACAAAGTACGCCCTGAACACGGATGGGGAAAACAAGTCGCACGTGCATTTCTATTGCAGAATCTGCCATGCCGTAATATGCCTGAAGGATGTCCCGGTACACCGCTACCAACTGCATGGCAATTACAAGCAGGAGGATTGCGAGGTCTTGATAAAAGGGGTGTGCCCTGCCTGCATGACCTTCGATTCAGACAACGAAACAAAATAGGAAAAGAACCATGGCTGTTGCTGTGAGAACATATTTTATTGTTGAACAAGGAATAACCGGAATAGTACAATGAATCACATGATTTGTCACTGGCACGGAGTGGCTTCATAAAGACCTTTCTATTAAGAAACTGTTTTGAATTTATCGTATGCTGATTTGGGATGAGTTTTTGAGGCATTTCCGTTTGTGTGATGAGGAAGATAGCGGGCTATCTGACGAAGAACAGAAGCGGAAAAGACCAAAAAATAGCCCAAAGCACACACGAAAACGAATACATCAAGCCAAGAAAAACTTTTTGGAGAAATTCAAAACAGTTTCTAAGCCATCCGGTGCCTTTTCTCCCTTTTTATTCGTTTATTCCGGAAATATTTCGTAAATTCGGGACAAACCAATGAACAGCAGCTATGAAACCCATTTTTCACTTCGGATGCGGACTCGTCATGGGCTCCTTCCTCACATTGTTTCTGGCCTCGCTTTGGGGAATCTCTTCGCTGAACGAAAAAAGCCAGACAGATGAAAAAGAAACGGCACAGGTGGTGCAGCAGGAACAACCGTCCGCACCCGAAACTACCGCCGGCGAGAGCAAAACGCACCAGTCCCGAACTGTTGAAAAGAGAACGGTATCCGCACAGCCACAGAAGCGTGTAAAGAAACAGGAACCCGAACCTCAGCATACAGCAGCAAAGCCGCAGCTGAAACCGGTGACAACAGCGGAAATAGCTGCAGAAACGGAAGCCCTTCCCGAAGAAATAACACAGCAGACACCTCCGGAGCGCAACACCCGGACGACACGGACGCAGGAGGAAGAGAGCAGACAGTACACGGAAATACAATGGAAAGGGGAATCTTATTCGCTTTACATCGGAATGCCGAAGGAAGCCGTGCGCGAAATATTCGGAAAACCCGGAAACGTAAACGTGATGAATCTGTACGACGGGGTACACGAAAACTGGCAGTACCGGTCGAGAGGGCACATGTTGATGCTCTCGTTCATCAACGGAAAACTGGACGGGATCATGCAGCTATAATTCCCCAACCAACAGACGGGCAACAGACCGGCATCTGCTCCCCTGTCTTTACAGCAGGCTGTGAAAGGAAAGGTTCTGCCAGCCTATGAAACAACCCGAAAATGAAACGGCAGTTTCCGCATCGGGAACGCGCCGAATTCAAGACGACGACAGAAGCTGTCATTGGAAAAACAGGTCCCGCATACCGACAACAGGCATGATTTGACCGAAAAACCACTAACAAAGCCTCTAAAATCACGGTTTTTGATGATGCCGTATATCTTAAAAAAACTTTTCTTTGCAACATAGTTCTAAACATAGTACTGAATTGATGGAAGAAGGGAAAGACATACGGATGCTACTGGTGGACGATCACGAACTGGTATTGCAAGGATTGAAATACATCATAGAATGTTCATTGCCGGATGTGAAGCATATCTGTACGGCATCATCCGGCCGAGAAGCCATTTCCCTCATTACATCCCAACATTTTCATTTGTGCGTACTGGATCTGGAACTGCCCGACATGTCGGGGCTGGATGTCATCGCCTGCATCCGCGAGAAAAATGCCGGCACACGCATTATTGTGAACACCATGCACGAAGAGCTGTGGTGCATCAAGGAACTGCTGCAGCGCCAGGTGGACGGTATTCTGTTCAAGTCCGTTTATCCGAGCGAAATGCTGGAAGCCATCCGCCGCATATTGCGGGGAAAGACCTATTACTGCGAGCAAGTGCGTCGGACACGCGCCAAAATGGAACACAGCGACAAGCAACGGCGCGACACGCTGACTCCACGAGAGTTGGATGTGCTGAAACTGCTGTCTGAGGGGAAGACCACGCAGGAAATAGCACGCGAACTTTGCGTATCAACCAATACCGTTGACACGCATCGCCGCCATCTGCTGGACAAGTTGGGGGCGCGCAACGTGGTCGACCTCCTCATGACCGCCATAGCCAAAGGAATTATCACGGTCCGCAAACGCTGATTCTTTATTAATATACAATTTACCATTAATCTTATAGCTTATGTTACGAAACTGGTTACTGTTATTATTTCCTCTTCTGCTCTTCTCAAGTTTTAGCGGCTGTTCCGATGATCCCGATGACGAATGGTCGGAAAACAATGACCCGTCGACAGGGATTTCCGACGATGAATACACACTGGACGGTGCTTCTGCCTTCGCGCGTTTTGAGAATTCACAGCTTGACGTACCCTCCAATCCATTGGAACCCATATCGGTGGTTCTCTACACCAACCTGGCTGCTCCGCAGGTCGAAATTACGACGGACGAGATAGAAGAGTTCGTTTACGTCTATGAAGTAACGCCGCCTGACATGGGAAACAACGGACGATGCGAAGTGATGCTGAACGTATTTCAGAACCATCTGCAATATAACGATGAAACAGGCAGTGAAGAAGTACGCTCAAGACAAGCCACACTGAACATCGTTTCCGGAGGAAAGAACCTTGCCTCTCTGAACATCGTACAGGAAGCGCCGCCCTTCTGCTCGCTGGACGGCAATGTACAGTCTACCTTCAGTACCCTTAGTTTCCCTTTCACAGCTACCGAGTCCACCGCAGAAATATGCTATTATCTTTCTGAAACTCCCCTTTCCAGTTCGGAGGCGTCAGACATTCTTTCTGACAACTGGCAACATGAACATGAAGAACTTGTTTTGTCAGAAGGACAGACAACGTTTACACTGGATTTCGACGGCCTTTTCGCAAATACAACCTATTATCTCTATATCCGTCCGCGGGACGAGTTCGGCAACATGTTAGACGATGACTATTACAGCGAATACACCGCTTCCACAGCTGCCGGGGAAAGCGAACAAGACCTTGTGCTGCTGGTCAGTGCCAACCCTGCCAATAACTTTACGGTATATATACCTCTTCACAGCGATTACACAACAGGTACGTTGGATTGGGGAGACGGCACAGTGGAAACAGTGAACAGCGGAACATACCATAGCAACATTTATCATAAGTACAATGTCACCTCGACCACCGAGTTTCAAGTACGTTTCAGCGGGAAAATGACCAATATGAGCCTTAGCGCCTCCGGTACTGCTCCTACTTCTGCACGGGAAAATACATTGTTAGGTATTCTTCAATGGGGATATACGGGATTGGAAGAAATCGATCTGGGTTATTTCACAAGCCTTTCGTACGTGGCAACGGATACACAAGGTGCTTTCCGCAACATGAAACACTTTGGTGTAGAACCATACGGAGGAAGTTTCACGGAAACCAGCATTACGGAAATCCCCGAAGGTTTCTTTGACTATGCTGTCAATGCAACGAGTTTCGACTTCACTTTTGGCGGATGTTCAAAGCTGGCTTCTCTGCCTAAGGGATTATTCAAGAACTGCACGAAAGCAAAGAGTTTTCAGCGTACTTTCATCAGTTGCACCTCACTGACAGAATTGCCTGCCGACCTGTTCAGCAATTGCCCGGAGGTAACCACATTCGAAACAACGTTCCACAGCTGTTCCGGACTGAAAGCAATCCCTGCGGGACTTTTCGATGCCTGCACCAAGGTTACCAGCTTTGAAGGCACTTTCGGCGACTGCACTTCGCTGACCTCAATTCCGTCCGGACTGTTTGCCCATAATAAGCAGGTGAATTACATAGGCAAATGCAGTCGCCGTGATGATCATTTAAACGGCGGCAAAGGAGTGTTCGAGGGTTGTACAAGCCTGAGAGAAATACCTGACGGCCTGTTTGACTCATTCACAGAGCTTTGGGATGCGTCTTTTGCTTTCAGCGATTGTAAAGAAGTGAAAACATTGCCTGCTGATTTGTTCAGAGCTTGTACTAACCTGCAATATCTGGAAAGTACTTTTGAGAGATGTTCTAACCTTCAGTCGCTGCCAGCCTCACTGTTTGACAATAACCGTCAACTGAGATTCCTTATCTCACTGTTTAAAGGTTGCACTTCTTTGTCCGGTGAATCGCCTTATACAACGATAGGAAGCGGCACGAAAGTACACCTCTATGAACGCAGCAATTATAATACCGAATTCGTAACGCCCAATAATTATACGGGATGTTTCCGTGAGTGCACAGGCTTGTCAGACTACGATGCCATGCCGGGATATTGGAATTAAAATATCAGGCATCCAAAGCCTTCTGCCGAAAGACCGCCGGCAAATGCATGGATGCTGAGATTTCTTGCTTGACTGACGGGGGTGCGGCTTCAAAAAGCTGCGCCCTCATTTTTTTTCACAGAAATCCGGCAAAAAACTTGTACATGTCAACACCTGTTTCTATATTTGCGGCAGAACGATGAAATAGACCAATCATGCTTCAAAAGTTTCAAATCAAAGAAAACAGACAGAAAATCATTCCAGCCGGCAACAAGACGTTGCAAGGCGTGAAAGTGAATGTTGTCGTGTTCTTTGATTTGATGGACACCCCTCCGGCAAAACAGGTTAAGTGCGCCCAAAGCAGACGGGGCTGGAGAAATCTTGGGAGATCCGAAACACTCCAATGTTCTTAAATGCATGTCCTCATTTTTCAAATGAAGACATGTTATCCTAATAAGGATATGCAGACTGCATGTCCTCTTTTTGTTATGCACCTTATTGAAATATCTCACCGTTAAAAACTTGAAGCCATGATTGATAATGTATACAATGAAACACCACTGACTGACGGATTTGACAAATTTATAGAAGACTCCAACAAAACAGAAACCGAACGCTGCACGTATGACAATATAGACTACATTGTCCCTGCAGGCTTTTCGCCCGCCACCTACTCCTTCCGGTCGGCTGAACTGATTCTTGACGGAAACAACCTGATGGACAAGGAAACGAACTTCAAGGCCTGCCTCCCCGACACCCGGTTTGCAATATCCTTTTTTCTGTTTGTCACGCAGGTAGAAAATGAAGGATGCTGCGACGATGAAGCAGTGCAGGCATGGCTGTATAAGAAAGGAAAACGGAAAGCACTTGCAATCCGAAAGGAAATCCCGAACGAAGACGGCATTTATTTCGATTTCTCCGAGCTGGGCGACAGCCTGAGTCCGGGCGAATACTTTCTGCTTCTCAACAACCTGGAAGCGTCGGAAAGCGACTGCAACTTTGAAGCCATGGGAACAAACCTCAGGTTCTCGTTCTCCATCCTGCCCGACGGACGCCATCTGGCACATCCCGACATACGGAACATCCGGCTGCATCGTGACCGGACACCGCTTGCCGGCACTTCCGGACGGATAAGTCTTTCATTCAGTCTTTCAAGAGCCATGCGGAAATACGATGAATTCACAGCCTGCTGTTATGACGAATCATTTTTCCTCATGGACAGGATTTTCATCTCACAAAGCCCTGAAATGCCGCAGAGCAGAAAAGTCTGCACCAGCCTCAATTCACCGTTTATCTGGATGCCGGGCCAATACACTTGCCTGCTCAGCCACAACGGAGAACCTTTCCATAAAATATCTTTCAGCCTGGAAAATGAAAGTATATCCATAAAGATGAGTGAAAGCATCAAGAAACACTCATCCGAGTACATACTCTTGAGATACATGGAATCCGACCGAAGAAACTCGTTCTATTGGAGCGAGCTGAGGCGTACCCCCGGATTCGGAAGCATAAAGCGAAAGGCGATGGAATACTTTCAGGACAACGCACTGAACTTAATGCGGAAAGACTGCGATCTGGGTCCGATAAGACGGAACATGAATTTCCTGTTCATCGGAAAAGAAACTGAAGGAACAAAGAACGCAATAAAAGATTTCGCCTTCATTCTCTGCGAAACCAGAAATTTCAACTATGTGGATACAGAAGAACTGACCGAACAGAAAAACCTGGCTGACCCTTATGCCGCGGTCAACGGACTGTTCGAGGGACTGACAGAAGGCGTTGTCTGCATCTCCAATCTGTATGCCCTGCTGAATGCCAACGAAAACAGATTCTTTCAAAAACTGGAAAAGAAACTGAAGACAGAGCGGAAGCTCACGCTGTTTTTCCTTGGAACAGATGCCGAAATCAATCAAGTGTTCGAAACCAATCCGACGCTAAAAGACCTCTTCCCCGAGAAAAACAGCGTTGGATTATGCAGCTATACGGTTTCCGATATCGCCCATGCTCTCCAGAACACGCTGAAAAAGCAGCAGTTCTCATTCTCGGAAGAAGCGGAGCTGCGCCTTACCAAACTGCTGGCAGGCATGGATGCCAAAGGAAAACTGAAGAATTGGGGGGCAGAACAGGTGGAACAGTTCTTCACCGGTTCCATTCTTCCCTGCTTCCGGCAACGCATTCTGGATATGGAATGCCAGGAGGAAACAAGCATGAAACAGGAGCTTTCAAAGATTAAGGCCGAAGACATACACGACGGTTTTACCGACAGAAAAGACACATCATTCGAACAGGAAATGAGCGGACTGAATGCAATGACCGGACTTCACGAGGTGAAACAGCTTCTCAACGCAACATTCAACCAACTGCAGTTTGATGATCTCCGAAGCAGAATGGGACTGGCCGTCCGGAAAAAAGGCATCCACCACATGATATTCACGGGCAACCCGGGAACAGGAAAAACGACAGTGGCCAGAATGATCGGAAAAATCTTCCATGCGATGGGACTCCTTTCGAAAGGCGACGTAATCGTGACGGAAAGAAGCCGGATGGTAGGACAGTTTCTCGGCGAAACAGAACGCAACATGCAGGAGATTTTAAGGAAAGCGCAAGGCAATGTTCTCTTCATCGATGAAGCCTACACACTGACAGCAGACAAAGACAATCGAAAGGATTTCGGATACCGGGCTGTCGAATGCCTGCTCACAGTCCTGTCCAGAAACAGCCCGGACATGATAGTCGTTCTGGCCGGATATGAAAAGGAAATGAACCAAATGCTGGCAACCAACCCCGGACTCCGCGGACGGTTCCCTCACACGCTCCGGTTCGAGGACTATTCGGCAGACGAGCTGATGGAAATAGCCCTGCAACTCTTCCGGAAAGAAGAATATATCCTGACCGGCGAAGCGGGCAGGCAACTGTACGAAACCATCAGCGAAGCGGTTGCCGACAAGACAGAAAGCTTCAGCAATGCCCGCTGGATAGAGCAATATGTGTATAGCGGCATTCTTCCGGCTATGGCCGCACGGGTGCTGAACCGGGGCGGAGCAATTGACAAAGAGTCTTGCCGGACGGTTGAAAAAGAAGATGTTGAAACGGCATTTCTCAAATTCAAGCCTCGCCAGATAGAAACGGCCGTGATACCTCGCATCGGCTTTCGGGCATAAATCAGCAAAAAGGTGTGCCAAAACGGGAATCCCCGCATGGCACACCTCTCTCCATTTTATATGATGCTCCGAGATTTATCCTCCAAAGTTATCATACATGATTGAACTTGGATCAACTCCCAGACTGTCAAGCATCTTAACTACTGCATTCGACATCGGTCCGGGACCGCACATGTAGTATTCAATATCCTCAGGCGCCTCATGATTCTTCAAGTAAGTATCATACATTACCTGATGAACGAATCCCGCCGTATATTTTACACCAGCCGCATCGGCAGCAGGATCCGGACGGTCAAGCGCAAGATGAAAATGGAAATTCGGAAAATCCTTTTCCAGCTGCAGGAAATCCTGAAGATAGAACACCTCGTTCAGCGCACGTGCTCCATAGAAATAATGCATCACACGATCCTTCGTGCCCAATGTACGCGTCATGTGCATGATCTGCGCACGCAACGGAGCCATACCTGCACCACCGCCTACCCATATCATTTCTTTCTTGGAATCGAATATCGGATGGAAATCTCCGTAAGGACCGCTCATCAGCACCTTGTCACCCGGCTTCAGGGTAAAGATATAAGACGAAGCGATACCCGGATTGACATCCATAAATCCGCTGCGGTCCGGTTTGAACGGCGGAGTGGCGATACGCACTGTCAGCATAAACACATCTCCCTCTGCCGGATAGTTCGCCATAGAATAGGCACGCACCGTCGGCTCCGTATTCACACACTTCAATGAGAACATGTTGAACTTCTTCCATGCAGGCAAGTATTCGTCACCGATCAGTGCCTTGTCTATATCCTTGTCATAATCCATCGTAAACGCGGGAATCTTGATCTGCGCATACGATCCGGGGATGAAGTCCATGTGCGCTCCCGCAGGCAACTGCACTTTGAACTCCTTGATGAAAGTGGCCACATTCTTGTTGGATATCACTGTACATTCATACTCCTTGACACCCAAAACAGACTCGGGAACCTTGATAGCCATGTCGCCCTTCACTTTCACCTGGCAGCCCAAACGCCAGTGGTCCTTCTGCTGCTTGCGGCTGAAATGTCCCACTTCAGAAGGAAGGATCTCGCCTCCTCCATCAAGCACCTGGCACTTGCACTGTCCGCACGAGCCTTTGCCCCCGCACGCCGACGAAAGAAACACATCGTTTACCGCCAGCGTATTGAGCAGCGTAGATCCCGATTCAACTTCCATCACTTTGTCACCGTTGATGGTCAGCTTCACCTTTCCGGAAGTCACCAGAAACTTCTTTGCCACCAACAGAATCACAACCAGCACCAGAATGGTCACCAGAAACACTCCGATGCTTGCCAATATAAAATGCATATCCATAGTCTTGCTTCCTTTCCGTTAAATGTCCAAACCTGAGAAACACATAAAGGCCATCGCCATCAGTCCGACGGTTATGAACGTGATGCCCAAACCTCTCAACGGAGCGGGCACATTCGAATAGGCCATTTTCTCGCGAACGGCAGCCAGCCCCACGATAGAAAGCATCCATCCCAGCCCCGAACCTAAGGCATATGAAATGGAATCCCACACATCACCTATATATTTCGGATCGGAAGGAGTAAGATTGATGCGCTGCTGCATAAAGAGCGACGCTCCCATAATGGCACAGTTCACGGCAATCAGCGGCAGAAAAATACCCAGCGACGCATAAAGCGAAGGGCTGAAGCGTTCGACCGCCATCTCCACAAGCTGCGTAATAGCTGCTATAACCGCAATGAAAAGAATAAAGCTCAAGAAGCTGAGGTCGATTCCCAGAATGCCGTCGGCCGCCAGCACTTTAGTCTGCAACAGATAATTTACCGGAAGGGTCACCACCAGCACGAAAGTTACGGCAATGCCCAAACCGACAGCGGTCTTCACATTCTTCGATACAGCCAGATACGAACACATGCCGAGGAAGAAAGCGAAGATCATGTTGTCCACAAATATCGAACGGACCAATAAACTAAAAAAATGTTCCATAATTTCTTTTCGGTTAGACGTTAATCATTTTCTTGCAGTTCTTTATGCTTTGCACGCTGGTACCAGATGATACATGCCACGATGATCAAAGCCATCGGCGGCATCAGCATGAGTCCGTTGTTCACGTAACCTGCCTCTTTCACTGCATCGTAATTCAGTATATTATATCCCAACAGGGTTCCCGATCCCAGAAGTTCTCGTATGAAAGCCACCATCACCAGAATCTTGGCGTAGCCCAAACCGTTTCCAAGGCCGTCAAGACAGGACTCCCACGGACCGTTCGCCATGGCAAACGCTTCCAGCCGTCCCATCAGGATACAGTTGGTAATGATCAGACCTACATAAACCGAAAGCTGTACGCTCACATCGTATGCAAACGCCTTCAGCAGCTCGCTCACAATGGTTACAAGCGCAGCCACTACCACCAGCTGCACGATGATGCGGATGCGGTTCGGTATAGTCTTCCGGATCAATGAAATCACCACATTGGAAAACGCCGTAATGATGGTAACCGAAAGTCCCATCACAATGGCCGGCTCCAGCTTGGAAGTAACAGCCAGTGCCGAACAGATGCCCAGCACCTGCACCGTCACCGGATTGTTCATGCTGATCGGAGCAGAAAAGACCTCTTTGTTCTTTGCTGAAAATAGATTTCCCATCGTTTATCTCCTCCTCATTCGTTTTTTAAAGTTAAGAATTTAGTGTAATGCGCCAAACAACTTTTCAGCATGGCATCCACACCGACAGAAGTGATCGTTCCTCCGGAAATGCCGTCCACCTGATACTCGGGACTCTCCACTTTTCCGAACTTCACCACGCCCAGTCCGATGTTTTCGCCGTCCATTACCTGCTTGTCCTTGAATTCGCCCTGAAAATGTTCGCCGGCAATTTCAGCTCCCAGTCCCGGAGTTTCGGAAGCGTGAGAGAAATAAGTGCCGTAAACCGTATTCTTGTCCTCATTCAAGGCTATATATCCCCAGATAGCTCCCCACAAGCCTGAGCCATAAACGGGAATCACATATTTTTTCTGGCCGTCCACCTCACATACAAAGATATGGGCACGTCCGTTCTCCTTGAACTCTTTTTCGTAACCGGTAACAAACTTGCCTTCGTAAGGGGTCAGCGTTCCGTCGCCGGCAACGATCTGATCTTCCTTCACAATCCTAGCAAATTCCGATTCCACATCCTTCACCCCCCGAATATTGAGTGCCGAAAGAATCTGGTTCTTCGTGTCAAGCTCCACATTCTTGCCCTGCAGATCGCGCAGTGAAGAATTGACAAAAGCCAGCAGGAATGCAACGATAACCACAAGTACCGAAGCATAAACAATCGTATAAGAATTACTGTTTGTATTCATCGTATCCCGTTTTAGTTGTTAGACACAGCACGTTTCGCACGGCGTGAGATATTGTTCTCCACCACCACATAGTCGATGAGCGGAGCAAAGATATTCATCAGCAGAATCGCCATCATCATCCCTTCGGGATAACCCGGATTGAGCACGCGGATAATGATTGCCATGGCTCCAATCAGGAAACCATACACAAACTTGCCGTTCTCGGTACGCGAAGAAGTAACCGGGTCGGTCGCCATGAATACGGCTCCGAAACAGAACCCTCCCAAACACAAGTGCTCATACCAGGGCATATGCGCTATGGCCGTATCCGGTCCCCACGCATTGAACACCGCTCCCGTCAGCGCGCCGCCAACAAACACCGACAGCATGGTTTTCCAGCTTGCCACACCGCTCCACAGCAAAATCACCGCTCCGATGGCTATGGCGATGACACTGGTTTCGCCGATCGATCCCGGAATCAGTCCGGTCACCATATCCCATGAAAAAGCCGGACAGTCGGCAGCCGTAGCGGCAGTCTTGGCAATTCCCAGCGGAGTGGCGGTTGTCAGCCCGTCGACTGTTGCGCCTATCCCGAAAATGCTTTCGCCGGCCACCCACACCCTGTCGCCCGACATGCTTGCCGGATAAGCGAAGAACAGGAAAGCGCGCGTCACCAGAGCCGGATTGAAAATGTTCATTCCCGTACCGCCGAACACCTCTTTCGCAAAGACCACAGAGAAAGCGACGGCAATGGCCAGCATCCACAACGGACAGTCTACCGGAACAATCATCGGAATCAGCATTCCCGAAACCAGGAATCCTTCCTGAATCTCCTCCTTCTTCCATTGGGCCACAACAAACTCTATTCCCAGTCCCACCACATAAGACACGATAATCTTGGGCAGTACGGCCAGGAAGCCATAGAAAAACATTTCCCAAAAGCTGCCTTCTATGCCGGCAGTGTGGAAATGCTGATAGCCAACATTGTACATTCCGAACAGCAGCGCCGGCATGAGCGCAATCACTACAAACGACATGATCCGCTTGCTGTCGATGGCATCATGGATGTGAGTTCCCGTCTTCGAAGTCGTATTCGGAACAAACAGAAAGGTTTCGAATCCATCGAACACGGAACGGAAAGCATGATATTTGCCTCCCTCCTCAAAGTTCGGCTTTATCTTGTCAAGATAATTTCTTAATGCATTCATTCTATTATAACGGTTTTAATTTGAAATTAGCACATTTCCTTGCGGAGCATGTCAAGGCCTTCACGAACGATACGCTGCAGTTCCATCTTCGATGAACAGACAAATTCGCACAGGGCAAAATCCTCCGGAGCCACTTCATAGATGCCAAGAGCCTCCATCCGGTCAATGTCGCCGGCTATAATGGCCTTGATCAGATATTCGGGCAGGATGTCCATCGGGAACACCCGGTCATATTCGTTTGACATAATCATGTGGCGTTCTCCGCCTTTTACACGCGCATCGAGCACATATTCCTTTTTTCTGCCCGAAAGCCAGCTGAAATAAGAATGGCTCACGCTGAAATCTCCGGTACGGGGCATAATCCATCCCAGCATTTCATGCACGCCACTGCCTTCCGGAATCACGGTCAGCTGGCTGTGGAATGCGCCCAGAAAACCATTGGCGGAAATCTGTTTTCCCGTCAGCACGTTTCCGCTGATATAGCGCAGCTCGCTGTCCGGAGTCACGTTGCCGGCAAACACATTTGTCAGCAGAGCACCTACCTTCAGCTTGCAGTAGGCAGGCTTCAGCACCTCCGAACCGGTCAGCGCAACCGTGCGCGTCAGATCGACGCGCCCCGTATTGAACAGGCGCCCGATAAATATCACAGCCTGCGGATCGACCGTCCAAACGGTTTCTCCCTTGTTTACGGGAGCGATGTGATTGATCTGCACGCCAACATTTCCGGCCGGATGAGGACCGTCAAAAACCGTAACGGCCACATCTTTTGCCCCGGTCAGCGCAGAAGAAGTCTGATGCACGCTGACACCTAAATACGTTTTCGCTATCTTGGCCAAAGCACTGAGCCCTGTCTGAAAATCAGCCTCCTGCCCTTTCAGCACAAACTCAAAATCGGGAGCCAGCGGACTGCTGTCGAAAGCCGAAACGAAAATAGCTCTCGGAGCCACTGACGGGTCAGCTATCACGTCATACGGACGCTGGCGCACAAACGCAAACATACCCGATTCAAGCAAAGCCTCCTTCACAGCCTGCGCGTCCATCGACGCAACTTCTTTCCTGCCGAACTCTTCAAAATCCTGTTCCGCAGCAGCCTCCACGGTAATGCTCATCACTTTCCGTCGCGCCCCGCGCTCTACACTTGTCACAACTCCACTGACGGGCGACACGAACTTAACTTCTGGATGATTCTTGTCGATAAACAAGGGTCCTCCGGCCATTACATACTCCTGCTCCTTGACAACGACTTTCGGAGAAACGCCCGTAAAATCATCGGGACACAGTGCATAGAATCCCGGTTCCTTCACTGGCTTTACCTCCGCCGCAGCCTTTCCTTTCAGGTTTATGTCCAGGCCTTTACACAATTTGATACAATTTGCCATATTGGATTACAAAAAATGGTTTCAATATTTTGTCTGCAAAAATAACGAAAAAAAAGAACGAAAGACATCTTTCGCCTCCTAATTACTGAAATATTTCTTTAAATCTCCCCGCAACGGTGTCATTCCACCCGGCACGGTCCGCATTCTGCAACACCGGGTGAGCAATCGGCGCATCGGCGAGAAGGCCGCAGAAAAACGAATGCAGCCCGCAAGGATCTTTATCCCCAGCCTAGAGATGCAAATCTCCAGCCTAAAGATATATATCTTCAGACTAAACATACAGATATCCAGACTGAAGACAAACATTCCAAAGGCTTCGGCCGGCTTGCGGATACATAAAAATCTCCCAATCCGCCTGCCGCAAACAGAACAATGCAGCCTCATCTGCCCCGCCAATGATTAGGATTTGTCAAAAATATTGTTTATTTTCGCAAAAACCGCGCACCTTAGAAATGATATGAAAAAAGAAAAACACCTTCTGACAGCTTGCATCGTCTTTTCTTCATTGTGCCCGCAAACGCTGGCGGCACAGGAAAAAGAACAGCATACAGAATCTGTACGCGATTCTGTATTGAACATCGGGTATGCCCAAGGCAGCCTGATCAACCTTTCGGGTTCGGTAGAACGCATCACCGAACAGCAGATGAACAAAGAACAGATCACCAATCCCCTGGAAGCCATCCAAGGACGCGTGGCAGGGCTGACCATTCTGAAAAGCAGCAACGGCATGGCGGCCCTGGAGTCCGTGCGGATGCGGGGAACCACTTCGCTGACAAGCGGAAACGATCCGCTCATCATCGTTGACGGCGTGTTGGGCGATCTGACCATGCTGACATCCATCTACCCTGCCGACATCGAAAGCTTCACCATCCTGAAAGACGCTTCCGAAACGGCACAGTACGGATCACGAGGAGCTTCGGGCGTCATCAACATCGTCACCAAGAAAGGAACGGCCGGAAAGACGCGCGTAAATTACAGCGGCAGTTTCGGAATAGCCCACGTTTACCGTCACCTAGACATGCTTTCGGGCGCAGCATACCGGAAGGTGGCTGCCGAGAACGGCCTGCACTTCCTTGACAAAGGCTATGACACGGATTTCCAGAAAGAAATCGAACAGACAGGCCTGCAGCAGAACCACAACATAGCTTTCTACGGAGGAGGAGAGGCTTCAAACTACCGCGTTTCGCTGGGCTTCCAGAACCGCGAAGGAGTCATACAGAACGAAAGCATGAAGCTGTTCACCTCAAACATGAACATGAGCCAGAAGCTGCTGGACGGACTCATCGACTGCGAACTGGGACTGTTCGGCTCCGTAAAGCGCGACCGGACGCTTTTCGACTACCAGAAGACATTCTATTCGGCAGCAACGTTCAACCCCACCTTTCCCAACCATAAGAATCCCGAAACCGGAGGATGGGACCAGATAACCGCAGCCAGCCAGATCACCAACCCGCTGGCATGGATGGAAGTGAACAACCAGAATGCCACGTCTTACTTCAGCGCCCACGCCCGGCTCACGCTCCATCTGATGAAGGATCTGAAACTGATACTGTTCGGCTCGTACACATACAGCGACAGCGAAGACTCGCAATACCTCCCTACCAGCGTATGGGCACACGGACAGGCTTACCGGGGCGACCGCAAATCGGAATCGCTTTTGGGAAACCTCATGCTGACCTACCGCAAGCGCAAGGGGTCGCACTTCTTCGATGTGCTGGCTTTGGGCGAACTGGAGAAAGACACATATAAAGGGTTTTACACCACTGCAACCAACTTTTCTTCCGACGAAAACGGGTTCAACAACCTGCAGGGCGGAGCGCTCCGCCCGTGGGAAGGCACCGGATCATATTACGAAGACCCGCACCTGGTTTCGTTTCTGGGACGCGTCAACTACACGTTCGGCAACCGCTATGTCCTGACCTTAAACGCACGCACAGACGCTTCGTCCAAATTCGGGACAAACCACAAATGGGGATTCTTTCCTTCTGCGTCCGTTGCGTGGAACATCTCGGAAGAAGCCTTCATGAAACGTTTCCGCTATATAGACAACCTGAAAATCCGCATGGGATACGGACTTGCAGGCAACCAGGCCGGCATCGACTCATATACCACCATGGCTCTGGTACGCCCCAACGGGATAACGCCCGTCGGCAACACGCCTCTCGTCACATACGAAAGCCTCCGGAACGTCAATCCCGACCTGAAATGGGAAGTGAAGCGCACATTCAATGCCGGATTCGACCTGGGGCTGTACGGCAACCGGCTTCTGCTTTCGGTCAACTACTACAACTCGAAGACCACGGACATGCTTTATTCATACAATGTCAGCGTGCCGCCCTTTGCCTACAACACCCTGCTGG
The DNA here is from genome assembly GCA_019550975.1 of Bacteroidales bacterium SW299. GTDB lineage: Bacteria > Bacteroidota > Bacteroidia > Bacteroidales > Bacteroidaceae > Phocaeicola > Phocaeicola excrementipullorum. The sequence continues at coordinate 191,239 of SDWH01000004.1, forward strand.
CAAACCTGGGCTCCATGCGAAACAGCGGAACGGAAATATCCATAGGCATCACTCCGCTGAAGACAAAAGACATGGAGCTGAACATCAATGCCAACATCACCTTCCAGCAGAACAAGCTTCTCTCGCTGAGCGGAATGTACAACGGAGAATATGTGTCGGCTTCCGAATATACGGCCATAGCCGGACTGAACGGAGCAGGCACGCACGGAGGATACAACAACATCGTATACCAAATCGTGGGACAGCCTCTGGGAGTCTTTTACCTGCCTCACTGCGAAGGGCTCGTTTCGGACGGACAAGGGGGATACACCTATCAGATAGCCGACCTGAACGGAGGAGGGGTAAACCTGGAAGACGGAGAAGACCGCTATATAGCCGGACAAGCCATCCCGAAAACGCTGCTGGGCTCAAACATCAGCTTCCGCTACAAGAACGTGGACATCTCTTTGCAGATAAACGGAGCTTTCGGACATAAGATATACAACGGAACATCCCTCTCGTACATGAACATGAACAGCCTGCCCGACTACAACGTGCTGGAAGATGCACCCGGGCAGATGATAAAGGACCAGACGGCCACCGACTACTGGCTGGAGAACGGCAATTACGTCAATTTCGATTACCTTACCGTCGGATGGACTGTCCCCTTAAAGCATACCCGCTTTCTGAAAGGGCTGCGTCTGGCAGGCACCATCAACAATCTGGGAACCATCAGCAGTTATTCGGGACTTACCCCACTGATAAATTCCAGTCTGGCAAACAACACGCTGGGAGTGGACGACAAGCGCACCTATCCGCTTTCGCGCACGTATACCGTCAGCCTTAACCTCAACTTTTAATCCGGAACGTTATGAAAACACAATATGCCTTTATCTTTTTGCTGCTCTTTCTCCTGCCTGGAGCTACTTCATGCAGCAAATTCCTGGAAGAAGATCCACGCGACAGCCTTGACGAAAGCACGGCCTACGAAACGCTGCAGCAATTGTTTCAGAACGGAGTGCTGTCGCTCTACAACCACATCGGCGGATACAGCGACAGCCAAGGACTGCAAGGAACCGGGCGAGGCGTATACGACCTGAACACCTTTACCACCGACGAAGCCATCATGCCGACAAGAGGAGCCGACTGGTATGACGGAGGATTCTGGCAAGGACTCTACCTGCACCGGTGGGGAGTGAACAACGATGCGATACACGACACGTGGGAGTATCTCTACAGGGCCATCATCCTGTGCAACAAATCGCTGGAAGCAATCCAGTCGTACGCCCAGAAGCATCCGAACGAAGACACACGCATCTACACGGCAGAAGTGCAGGCACTGAGAGCCATGTTCTACTATTACACAATGGACTTGTTCGGCAACATTCCTCTGCTCCTAACCTCTGACGTGCACGTAAGCGACATCAGGCAGCAGAACCGGAGCCAGACGTTCCGCTTCATTTTCAACGAACTGCAAGAGGCTGCTCCCCTATTGAGCAAGGAGCGCAGCAACCAGCCGGGCGTCTATTACGGAAGAATGACACAGCCGACGGCACATTTCCTGCTGGCAAAGCTGGCTTTGAATGCCGAAGTGTATGCAGACGACCTGTGGACAGACGCTGACAGGCCCGACGGCAAACAGCTGTTCTTCGACGTAGAAGGCAGCCGTCTGAACGCCTGGGAAACCGCAGAGTACTACTGCCGGCAGATCGCTGCCGCCGGATACACGCTGGAACCGGACTATACACTCAACTTTGCCATCTTCAACGAATCGTCGCAGGAAAACATTTTTGTCATACCGATGGACAAGACGCTCTACACCAACCAGTTCATCTATCTGTTCCGTTCGCGGCACTACAACCATGCCAAAGCGTATGGACTAAGCGGAGAGAACGGTTCGAGCGCTACTCCCGAAGCCCTGGAAACATTCGGATATGACACTCCCGACACCGATCCGCGCTTTGATTTCTGCTATTTCGCCGGTCCTGTAAAAGACCTGGACGGGAATCCCGTCTTGCTGGACGACGGACAAACGCCTTTGGTCTACGAGCCTTGGCAGGTCGGTATCGACCTTTCAGGAAGCGCATACGAACAAACCGCCGGAGCACGGATGAAAAAATACGAGGTGGACAAGAACGCACTGAAAGACGGGAAACTGATCAACAACGACATCGTTCTGTTCCGCTATGCCGACGTGCTGCTGATGCTAAGCGAAGCAAAGGTGCGAAACGGAGAAAACGGCGATGCAGAACTGAACGAGGTGCGCGGCCGGGTAGGTGCCGCTCCACGGACGGCCACACTTGAAAATCTGCTGGCAGAAAGGCAGCTGGAACTCGCATGGGAGGGCTGGCGCCGCCAAGACATGATCCGTTTCGGCACTTTCACTCGGTCCTACAGCTTCCGCCCCCAACTGGAGAATGAAGCGAGCGGATTTACCACCGTATTCCCCATTCCCGAAAAAATACTCGAGATGAACGAAACGATGAAACAGAATCCGGGATACGAATGACCCACCGCAGCCTCATAAAGAAACGGATTGGGCGATGATTATTTCCTGCCGCCGATTGAAACTGAAGGAACGTGTCTGGCGTTCAAGCGTTCCTTCAGCGATGCGCTGCGGCTAATGAAACCGGAATACCGTTTCAGCAAACCGGAACGGAATCATACCTTCTGGAGCCAAGACGTAAAAAATTACTAATAACCCGTTCCCCTAAGAGAGTTATTCAAACGTTATTTGTAATTTTGTCAGCTAAATCAAGGAAAATGAGCCGAGCCGCACGTATAAAAGAAACCATCCGCTTCACCATTATTTTCATACTGGTGTGCTATTTCGGACTGATAGCTCTTGTCGGTACGCCGAGAGTGCAGCAGCGCCTGTCGGCCTTGGTTTCAAAAGAGCTTTCCGGTTTCTTCCAGACCAACGTACAGGTAGGCAACATTGATTTAGGATTTCTCAACCGAATCATCATACAGAATGTTCGGATTGACGGCCGGAACGGAGAGAAAATGTTCCACATCTCACGCCTGTCTGCAAAAGTCGACCTGTCTTTTCTTTTCCACCAAAAGATACGTATCAGCAGCGCCCAGCTTTTCGGACTCAATGTCAGTTTGACAAGGGACAACCCGGAAGCTCCCCTCAACTGCCAGTTCATCATTGATGCACTGACGCCTGAAAATAAGACACAGGCCAGACGACCCATAGACCTCCGCATCAATTCTGTTCTGATACGACGCGGACAGTTCAGCTACGACATCAAATCCGTGCCCGAAACAAAGGGCGTGTTCAATGCCGGACATATAGCCATAAACAATCTTTCAGCAACGATATCCCTGAAAGCCTTTCAAAGCGACTCGCTCAACCTCCAGCTGCGCCGCATGAGCTTCAGCGAACAAAGCGGCTTCCAGCTCAAACGCTTCCGCTTCAAAGTTACGGCCAACCAACGGGAAATCTGCCTGAACGACTTGTTCATGGGACTCCCCCGCTCGGCTGTTTCCATCGACACGCTGGCTATCAGCGGACAAGACCTCAACAAACCGGCCGCGGTTTCCGACAACCTGAAATACGGTGGCCGGATACGGGCCTGTGTCACTCCGGCCGACCTGTCAGCCTTCGCTCCGGTTCTTTCTAACTTCACAGACTCTGTGAGCATGAACCTGCGCTTCCATGGAAAAGGGAAGCAGATAAACATCCCCTACTTTTCACTGAACGGGGCAAACGGAGGGCTGGAACTCAGCGCAACCGGAATGGCTGACGGAAACACAGCCCCGCTCCGTCCTTACTTTTTCGGAAACGTGAAAAAGGCTTCGCTCACCGAAACGGGAATCGAATGGCTGATCAAGAACTTCAAAGGAAGCGGAACGCAGGTCCCGCCCATCTTGAAACGGCTGGGATATGTTTACTTCAAAGGCGACCTGTCAGGCTATCCGACCCAACTGACCGCACACGGACTGTTCCAGACAGACCCGGGCGACATAAACGCCAACATAACCATGTTTACCGACACAGTGAGCGGACTGAAGACTTATTCCGGAAAAGTGTCGGCTGATGACTTCGGACTGGGACTGTTGCTCGGGAAAGAAGACAAACTGGGCAACGCTTCGTTTAATCTTGAACTTCAGGACTTCAAATACCGCAACAAGCTTCCTGAATCTTACATTAAAGGAACCGTCACCTCGCTCGAATATAACAAATATGTCTACAAGGAAATTCTTCTTGACGGCAATCTTAAGCCGGGAGGATTTAACGGACACGTTTCGCTGAATGACCCCAACGGCAACATCGAGATCAACGGAAGCTTCGTCACCGGCCAACAGACTCCGGATTTCAACCTGAAGGCTGTAATGCGGAATTTGCGTCCGAACAAACTGCGCCTGACTGAAAAATACGAAGATACAAATGTTTCTCTCAATCTTACAGCAGACTTCAGCGGGCATTCAATCGACGACATGCAAGGAAAAATAACGCTGGACAGCCTCAACATAAACAGTCCGGAAGACAGCGAAAAAAGCTATTTCATGCCATACTTGCAGGTATTGGCAGGACCTTCGGGCAACACAGAAAAAAGCGTCCGGATCGAATCGCCTTTCCTGCATGGCGAGGTGCTGGGAAACTATTCCTACCGCACCGTCCTGACAAGCATCCGCAAAATCATATCGCAGCATATCCCCTCATTGATGTCGCAGAAAGAAAAGGATGCTGAAACCAACAACAACTTCAGGTTCCGGCTGTCTGTCGACAACAGCGATTTCTTCAACAAGGCCCTGCAGATACCTTTCGAACTGCAGATGCCCGCCACTTTTTCAGGACAGCTCAACGACAGCCTGCATAACATCAGAATAAACGGCTACCTGCCTCAGTTCACTTATCAGGGAAAATATTACGAATCGGGAACATTGCTGTGCAACGGCGACACCGACAGGCTGCAATGCCAGTTACGCGCCAGCCTGCTGATGAAAAAGGGGGCGATGTTCAACATCTCCCTGCAAACGCAAGCCCGGAACGACAAGCTGAGCACCACACTGTTCTGGGGAAACAACACCCGCCAGACATTCAGCGGAAAAATCGAGGCGGTAACCGCATTCCTTAAAAACCCCTCCACAAACGAGCTGGAAACAAACATCGACATACACCCAAGCAACGTCATTCTGAATGATACTGTCTGGAAAATGCATCCGACAAACCTCAGCATCAAAAAAGACAGCATCGAAATCCGGCATTTTCTCTTCGAGCACGGCAACCAATATATAAGCGCAAACGGAAGAATCGGCAAAAACAACGTTGATTCATGCTTTGTTGACATGAAAAATATCCGGCTGAACTACCTCATGGACATCATACAGTTCCGTTCAGTCAGCTTCAACGGAAATGTAAGCGGCAGAATCTGCCTGCGCAACCTCATGACTGACCCGGACATTCAGGCACGGCTGAATGCCGACAACTTCTCCCTCAACGAAGCGTTGCTGGGACAGGCTGCCATCAAGGGATCCTGGGACAAGGAACTTGGGGGAATCAGACTGACAGCCGACATCAGGCGCGATGCAAACTGCTCGACATTCGTCGACGGATACATATCGCCCAAACAAAAGGGGCTCGACCTGCACATCCGTGCCGGAGGTACACCGCTGTCTTTTCTCCAGCCTTTTGTCAGAAAGATATTCAGCGACGTGAACGGAGAAGCGTACGGAAACGTCCGGCTGTTCGGACCGTTCGCCCAGCTCGACCTCGAAGGCAGTGCAAAAGCGCGCATGGGAATGAAAGTCAACATTCTCAACACCCGGTTCGAAGCAGAAACTGATTCTGTCCATATCTCCTCCGGAATTTTCCGCTTTAAAAATGTCAGGCTGAAAGACAGCAAAGGACATACCGGGCTTGCTCATGGCATCCTTACGCATACCAAAATGAAAGACATGCACTACCGGTTCTCCTTCAGCACCGACAACATGCTTGTCTACGATACAAAGGCAGGCTCTCCGGAGTTTCCCTTCTACGGGCATATCTACGCCACAGGCAATGTCAGCATACAAGGAGGGGACAACCAGCTAAACGTGGACGGGACGGTGCGCGCCGACGCTCAGACAAGTTTCTCATACATACTGAAGGCTGCGGCAGAAGCGACAAACAGCAGCTTCATAACATTTGTAGACCATACTCCACGCCGGCAGCAGCTTGATGTAAACGCTGAGATCTATCATTACCTGAATTCACAGGACAAGGATGAAGACAACGAGGACCAGGCGGACGTCCACATCAATCTGCAAATAGAACCGACCGAGCAGGCAAGCATGAAAATCATCATGGATCCCGCAGCCGGCGACAACATATCGGCACACGGCACCGGGAACCTGAGAATCAATTTCTACAACAAAGGAAATTTCCAGATTTTCGGCACCTATAATATAACTGAGGGAATATACAAAATGAGCCTCCAAAACGTGATCCGGAAAGACTTTATACTCCAGCCGGGAGGAACAGTAACGTTCAGCGGCAATCCGCGGAGCGCCGACCTCAACATACAGGCTGTATACACGGTCAATTCGGCCTCGCTCAACGACCTGATAGCCGATGCATCATCATCGAAAGGCAACGTAAGGGTCAACTGCCTGATGAACCTGAGCGGCAACCTTACATCACCGGAACTGAAGTTTGATCTGGAGCTTCCCACGGTCAGTGAAGAAGACCGGGAACTGGTGCGCAGCCTGACCAGCACGGAAGAACAGATGAACACACAGATCATCTACCTGCTTAGCATCGGCAAATTCTACACCTACGATATCGCAGCCGAGAATGCCACCCAGACAGACGCAACAAGCTCGCTGGCTTTCAGCACCCTGTCAGGACAGCTCAACAACATGCTCTCGCAAGTGATCAACAGCCAGAACTGGAACGTAGGAACCAACCTGACAACAGGCGAAAAAGGATGGAGCGACGTAGAGGCTGAAGCAATCCTTTCCGGACGCCTTCTCAACAACCGGCTGATAATTAACGGAAACTTCGGATACCGCGAAAACACGCTGCAGAACACCAACTTTGTAGGAGATTTCGAAGCAATCTGGCTTCTGACACCCAACGGCGAATTCCGCCTGAGAGGATATAACCAGACCAACGACCGGTATTTCACCAAGTCAACCCTGACAACTCAAGGCATCGGCCTGATGTACAAAAAGGACTTCACCAACTGGAGAGAACTGTTTGACTGGTTCCTGCGACGGAAACGGAACCGCACTACCAGACAAGCGGAAGAAGAAGAACGCAAGGCAGCACTGCAAAATCAGCCGGCTGCGCAACAGAAAAGAGAACAAGAATGAAGATAAAGCAATTCAAACATGGAAAAAACTTATTATTTACCCGCTGAATGGCATAAGCAAAGTTACATACAGCTCACTTGGCCGCATAACGAAACCGACTGGGCATATATGCTTGATGAAGTAGAAGAATGTTTTCTGAACATAGCCCGCGAAATAGCGTCCCGGCAACCGCTGCTGGTGGTAGCGCCCAACTTTCCGGAGAAACTGAAAGACTTCCCTTTCAGGCAGCAGATACGCTTCGTACAATGCCCTACCAACGATACATGGGCACGCGACCACGCATTCATCACGCTCATAGACAGACATGCAGACCCGCTGCTGCTTGACTTCTGCTTCAACGGATGGGGAATGAAATTTGCAGCCAACAAAGACAATCTGATCAACCGTCACCTTTCCGGAAGCGGCATACTGAACGGCGACTACACCAACTGCCGGAATTTCGTACTCGAAGGCGGATCGATAGAAAGCGACGGTGAAGGAACCCTCCTCACCACGTCCACTTGTCTGCTTGCCCCTAACCGCAATGATACCATGACACGCGCAGACATCGAACGGTATCTTATTGAGAAATTCAACCTGAGGCAGGTGCTTTGGCTTGACTACGGCTATCTGGCCGGGGATGATACAGACAGCCATATCGATACGCTGGCAAGGCTCTGCCCTGACCACACCATCGCTTACGTACAGTGTACAGACAGGAACGACGAGCACTATGGCGCACTGCTGTCAATGGAGAACCAACTCAAAACATTCCGCACGCTGGACGGCGATCCTTTTCATCTGCTCCCCCTGCCTATGCCCGACGCCATTTATGATGACGACGGACAACGGCTTCCGGCAACCTATGCCAACTTTCTGGTCATGAACGAAGCCGTACTCTATCCCACATACAACCAGCCGGAAAATGACACGAAAGCAGCTAAAGTGCTGGCTGAAGCATTCCCCGGAAGAGAGATTGTCGGCATAGACTGCCGCGCACTGATCCGCCAGCATGGCTCGCTCCATTGCGTGACAATGCAATATCCAGAATCCGTTATTTCATTATAAAAGCAAATTGAACATATGAAAAGAACCATCCGCGTTGGCATAGTCCAGCAATCATGCACCAGCGACATCAAACTGAACCTTGAAAAGCTGCATCATAACATTGCGGCTGTAGCACAGGCTGGAGCGCAACTCGTCATCCTTCAAGAACTCCATAACACTCCCTACTTCTGCCAGACAGAAGACACCGGGATGTTCGATCTTGCAGAACCTATACCCGGACCTTCCACCGGCTTCTACAGTGAAATAGCCGCAGCCTACAGAATCGTCCTGGTAACGTCACTTTTCGAACGCCGCGCACCGGGACTCTATCACAACACAGCAGTCGTATTCGACAAAGACGGAAGCATAGCCGGGAAATACCGGAAAATGCACATACCTGACGATCCGGCCTATTATGAGAAATTCTATTTCACACCGGGCGATCTGGGATTCGAGCCCATCGAAACATCCGTCGGGAAACTCGGCGTACAGGTGTGCTGGGACCAATGGTATCCGGAAGGCGCACGCCTGATGGCGCTTAAAGGAGCCGAACTGCTGATTTATCCCACAGCCATCGGTTGGGAAAGCACAGATACACAAGAAGAGAAAATGCGCCAGTTAGGGGCATGGGTCACCGTACAGCGCGGACATGCTGTTGCCAACGGACTTCCTGTGATTGCCGTAAACCGCGTAGGACATGAGCCGGACCCTTCAGGCATGACAAACGGAATCCAGTTTTGGGGAAACAGTTTCGTTGCCGGTCCGCAAGGCGAAATTATAGCCCAGGCAGACAACTTGAAAGAAGAGAATATGGTGGTTGAAATCGATATGGAACGCTGCGAAAACGTACGCCGCTGGTGGCCGTTCCTCCGCGACCGCCGCATCGATGAGTTCGGACAACTCACGAAACGGTTCATCGACTAAGGCAAACAAGCCAGAACATGAAAAAACGGACAGAACGCTAAAAGATCATACGCCAAACGACTTTTAGAGCCTGTCGTTTAAGAAACTGTTTTGAATTTATCGTGTGCTGATTTGGGATGAGTTTTTGAGGCATTTCCGTTTGTGTGATGAGGAAGATAGCGGGCTATCTGACGAAGAACAGAAGCGGAAAAGACCAAAAAATAGCCCAAAGCACACACGAAAACGAACACATCAAGCCAAGAAAAACTTTTTGGAGAAATTCAAAACAGTTTCTAAGAGTTTCTAAATTTTCTCAGGTTTATTTTGCGAATTGTTTTCGGGGATGTTTCTCTGTTCTTACGAGGATGACAGCGGGCTGTCTGACGGGTGAAAGCGGGGAAACAGACCGGAAACAAACTCAAAAAGGGGCGGACAAAATACTGAATCGGAAAATTTAAACGCGCTCAGGGTTCTGTTCTTTTTTTACGGGTCATCTCTTTTCCCAGAAACTCGGAGAAAACATCAGCAGAATGCCGAACAGTTCCAGACGTCCTATCAGCATAAGGAAAGACGACAGCCATTTTCCTGCTTCCGGCAACGCATTCCATGAATAGGCGGGTCCAAACGCCCCCATCGCCAGTCCGGCGTTTCCTATACTCGACACAGTAATGCTCAAAGCCTCCATCGTACCGAGTCCTATAAACATATAAACCAGCCACCCGACAAAGATGCAGGCAAGATACAGCAGAATAAATGTGCTCACCATCGATATGGTGGACTGAGAAACAGCCATACGGTTCACTTTGATCGGCAGCACGGCACGCGGGTGCATCATACGGCGGAATTCATTCTTGATATTCCGGGCCACGATAAGCAGACGCATGATTTTAGCCCCGCCGCTGGTAGATCCGGTGCAGCCTCCGGCAAACATACAATACATCAGCAGCACCCACGTAAACGGAGCCCACTTCATATAGTCGTCCGTACCGAATCCGCTTGACGTATGAAGCGTAGCAACCTGAAAAAGCGACTTGCGGAAAGCTTCTTCAACCCCATAGCCGTTCTGCAAGACCAGCGAAACAGCGATAAGCAGCGTAACTATAAGGATAGATCCTAAGAACCATTTCGTTTCATCATCGCGGAACAACTGGCCGAAACGCCCTTTCATGCACATGAAATACAATGAAAAGTTCATCGCCGACAAGATCATGAATATGGCAATGATATACTCGATAAACGGAGAGTTCCAATAGGCTACACTCGCCTGTTTTGTGGAGAATCCTCCCGTAGCAGTCGTTCCGAAAGCATGGCAGACGGCATCAAACCATCCCATCCCCCCAATCACAAGCAGAACGGTTTCTACAATGGTCAGAATGGAATACACTGTCCAAAGCCATTTGGCCATCACACTGATCTTCGGATGGATCTTGTCGTGCGTCACGCCCGTAGCCTCAGCCTTGAACAACACCTGGTTGCCCACTCCGAAAATCGGCAATACGACAATCGTGAAGAAAACGATTCCCAGCCCTCCGATCCAATGCGTGAAACTGCGCCAGAAAAGCATTCCATGAGAAAGCGATTCAATATTGTCGAGCACCGTAGCTCCTGTTGTCGTGAATCCGGACATCGTTTCAAAAAAGGCATCGACAACAGAAGGAATGCTCCCGCTGATATAAAAGGGAAGCATGCCGAAGGCAGTGAAAAGCAGCCACGTAAAAGCAACTACACAATAGCCGTCCCTGCGAGTTACAATATTCTTCGCATTCCGCCCCCCTAGAATCAGCAGCCCTCCTACTCCCGCATTCAACAATGCTGAATAAACAAAATATATATAGTCCGCCTCCTGATAGTACAGGGAAACTCCCATGCACACCAGAAAAAGCATCGCTTCCATAGTAAGCAGAATGCCTAGAATCCGGAAAATCATTTTTCTGTTAAGCAGGCTGTTCTCCCGCTCTCCGGATATTTGCACCGTTGTCAATAAGAAATCTTCCATAAATCTTCATTCTGAAAAACGGTGGCAAAATAAGACAAATATTTCGGTTATTGCAAGAAAAGAACACCAGATATTATAATCCTCAATGCCACTATGCGCAATTTGGCACAAACGTATAACCGGTATCGAAACTGGCTCTTGCTTTTAATTTGTAAGCCACGCTGTGAATCCTTTCCCTTTTCCACCTTAATTCATCACAACAGACAGCGGTGAGAAAGCATCGTTCTCAAAAAAGTTTCAATCTATAAGAGAGCCAAATTCTACCTAAAAATAGCTTCATTCTAAGTTATGGCATCAAAATCTCCCAAATTTACCTGCCTATTTTTTGTATATTCGTAAAAAAAGCATAACTTTGTAAATATGCTGAAGCAACCGTTAGTGCAAAACGGCATGCAGGAAGCGGCAAGAAAGAATAAGATTGTCATGAAACAGTATGATTTGTAAAAAAGACTCGACTCCATGTACCAGCAATTGTCAATGGGCGAATGCGAGTCTTTATTGCCAAAACAACTTAAATCTCTTCTATAAAAACAAATCACAGAATGGCGGTCGGCAAGAGAGCCTGCACCGCCATTTTCATTTGCCAAACGCATCCGTCTGCAAATTCCCGGCAGATTCTTGCGGCTTTCATGAAAATATATACCTTCGCATATAAACAACTGAATCATGAATAAAAACA
>SDWH01000040.1 GCA_019550975.1 Bacteroidales bacterium SW299
AACCATTGAAAACAACGACTTCCCATCCTTGCAGTGAGTCGGTTCAGTTGTGATTTGCTTTCAAATTAGTATCTTTGAACCATTGAAAACAACAAAAAGAGTTTCCAACAGCAGCAGCAGCAGGTTGTGATTTGCTTTCAAATTAGTATCTTTGAACCATTGAAAACAACGATGACCGGCAAAATCAATATAAGGTTCTTGTTGTGATTTGCTTTCAAATTAGTATCTTTGAACCATTGAAAACAACCCATAACTGGCAGATATCTGCACCGCGCTCGTTGTGATTTGCTTTCAAATTAGTATCTTTGAACCATTGAAAACAACAACAAAGTTAAGGATATTATTCTAAAGTAGTTGTGATTTGCTTTCAAATTAGTATCTTTGAACCATTGAAAACAACATGCCTTGCTGTGGAGTTTGAACTGCTGTAGTTGTGATTTGCTTTCAAATTAGTATCTTTGAACCATTGAAAACAACAAAGAGAACCAGTTTCAGGCAAACGACCTGGTTGTGATTTGCTTTCAAATTAGTATCTTTGAACCATTGAAAACAACAAGACCATTGATTTATACGATAGAGGACTTGTTGTGATTTGCTTTCAAATTAGTATCTTTGAACCATTGAAAACAACCGAAAACAGTATACGAGCGAGTTTCAAAAAGTTGTGATTTGCTTTCAAATTAGTATCTTTGAACCATTGAAAACAACGAAATAATACGCTAACTTTGTCCGTTGAAGTTGTGATTTGCTTTCAAATTAGTATCTTTGAACCATTGAAAACAACTATTTGCATTTCCGCAAAAAATCAATCCCAGTTGTGATTTGCTTTCAAATTAGTATCTTTGAACCATTGAAAACAACAGATCTTTTATTACAACATGATTTTCAATGGATTACAGAAAGATTTAGAAAAAGAAAAAAGTTCGTTTTCAACAACAAATCCCGCCCAATAGGACGGGATTTGTTGTTTCAGAACAACTCTAACTGTTGTCCTGGAGTCTTTACCCCTTGTGGTTTCTTTCCATAAAACAACTCTATCTGTCCAAATTGTTTATCTGTAATACAAAGAATGCCTACTTGACCAAATTCCGGAAGGAAGGATTTCACCCGCTTGATATGTACAGATGCGTTCTCACTACTGGGACAATGCCGGACGTAAATAGAAAACTGAAACATGGTAAAACCATCACGCTGCAAATTCTTTCGGAAAAGAGCATACGCTTTCTTATCTTTTTTAGTTTCCGTAGGCAAATCAAAAAGCACCAATACCCACATAACCCGATATTCACTAAACCGATCCATCAATATTCTGGATAAACAATTCGACGCAATTCTCCAGCAAAACATTTATAAAGAGAAGCCGTAGTTTGGGCGACTGCCACCATCAGCGGACTACGTTTCCTGCTAATACGGACCTCAATCGTAGGAATGGAAAGCATTGCAACCTTTATTTCTTTTGACAGAAAAACATTTGTTCCATACTGGCCACAAAGGTCAAACACCAATTTATCAACATACGGACGATAAGGTTCCATAATGTCATCTGCCAAACAATAAGCATTATAACGATTATGATGATGTATTCCTAAAGTAGGCAGCAAGCCGCTGGCCACTAGCCCTCGCGCCACCACAGCACGCAGGATCGCATACCCATAGTTTAACAAATTATTAGGTGGGATTCCTTCACGCTCACGGGTAAACCCTTCCACATCAGAAAACAAATTTTTCCAATAGTAGGCAGCTGCACGTGCTTCCAAATTATCAGGATCCCCACTACGCACGCTATTTGCCCACGCATACATACATTTCGCTTCCTCACCTGTACATTCCGAGAGCACTGTTGCCTGGTTCGCTATTTTAGACTGTATGGTTTGCTGCCACAACTGCTTCTTCAACGGCAAGGATGCATCCAATTGTTTGCGGAAACGTTCATTTTGAGTAGTATTACCATATAAAGGCAGCATCAGTCCTACAGGCATACTTTTACTGTCACAAGTAATAAGTGCACAATTGTTTTCCAACAAAGCCTCCATTGCACCGGAAGTAACGGTAATCTGTTTGTTATCCAACACTACAACTCCCAAATCTTCTATCGGCTTGGATATTTCCGACTGACGTTTCATAGCTTCCGGAAGAGAAGCATTTTTCTCTACTTCCGGAAGTTTGATAACCAACTGAGCATTACGCAATGATAAATAAGCCGGATTACCAAAGTAAAGTGTTTTCTTTATCATAACTCAGCCTTTAAATTACCTAATCTATCTACTCGAACAAGAAAACAGATTTCTTTAATCATTTCTCCGGTTATAGCTCTTTCCATTTTATTCATTACCGAATATTCACATTTATCAACAATAGCATTAGCTACATAGGATTGGATGAAAAAACATTGATTTCCTGTACAACTAACCATTTTATATATCCGTTGTTTGTCCAACGGATAAACAACATGCCCTGTTTCCAGTTCTTCTTGAGTAGGTATATAGACCAAGTCATTAGGTGACAAGACAAATTTAGGCAGATTCCCATTCTTATCTTCCGGAGCAGAAGGCAATCCGCGTTTCTGACGATCAATAACGACATTCAGCGGAACTGTTGCATAATTTCGTTTACGAACAACCTCACCTGTTCCCTGGTTTATTTGTTCTGTTTCATAAACAGCAAAGAACAGATTGGTTCCTTTAGCAGCCTCTACGAACTTTGAACTTTTATTCCCTGTCTGACCTACTGCAAATTTATCAGCCTTTTCATAAATACGCACCTTATAAATAGGCTGATGCCATTTCCCGTTATTAAGCATGACTATATTCTTGTTCATCCGTTCTATTCCCTCGGAAGAAAATGCCCGCTCAACATCGTTTTCATTAATCTCCAGATGTCGGAGCAATATCTTCTGTATTCCTGTATCCGTCACTTTTCCGATTATCTTTTTCTGATTAAAACTTGTATCAAGTAACGTACGAACAGCAAAAAAGCGGTCTTTTGTTTCTTTCGTGAAATAATAAACCTTTATCTTTTTCAAGTCAACATCCCTCCACGTTTCCTTATGCACCTCAAAATACTGTTTTATCTGTTTATCTGACAGATGCATCTCTAACAGTTCTTTCAGTTTCTTCTTTAAATCCTTTTCCACAATAACGTTAAGATTCTTCAATGCATCTTTCAAAGTCACGGTCTTTATATCACGCAAATTTACCTCGCCAGACACAGTATCCTTATGCAAAGGTTTTCTTATAGCCCAGCTATCCCCTTTTTCTTGTTTCACCATTTTTTTCTTTCCATCAACATAATGCTGGCAATAATTAACGGTCTTATTGATAACACGGAGATTCTGCTTAAAACTAACGATTATATTCTGCAAAACAACATAGACATCCTGAGTAAAAGAATCCCACGGCTTCTTTATCATCCAACGATAATTCCCCATCTCATCTGTTTTCTGCTTATCGCACAAAAGACGTTGCAAATCATAACGGGAAATCTTAGCACCTTTACACGCCGACTCGTTATTAAGATAACTCACAATATTCCGACCAGCACAAGCTATAATAATGGCATCCATCGCATGATGACGGTGGTCTATGCGTTTCTTATTAAACCCTTTCTGCAATTCTAATGGCATGGACGGAATCGCATGACCACTTGCATTAAGCGCAGTAAAACGAGTTGTATCAGTCAGTTCATTCAAGCGCTGGAAGCGAGGAAGTATAATCTTATTCCACACATCATTGATACCCCAATTCTTCTTCAACCGGTCAGTAACGCCACCCGTACAAACGAGCAAGTTCTTTGAGGTTTCTTCCTGCTCATTCTCTTCACGCACTATATTAGACAGCAATGATTTGACCAACTTACTGATATAACGGCTATCATTCAGTTGTCGCGCAATGAACTGCTCAGGTATATCATCCATCATAAGCTTCTTCAACTTTGTCTGATTACGGGAATAATTATCTTTTACAAACTGCTCGTAATCACTGACAGAGAAAACATTCACGCTACTTCCTCCTGACAACGAAACCTTTGCTCCATGAAACTTGACAATGAATTCATGCCCCAGCAAATTGTCTTTCAGCTTATTGACTTCCGCCTCACAAATCACTTTATTGCTGAACGAATCGTCAAAATAACGGGATTGAGGTATAATGTGTTCTATTTCATAAGCAGGAGTAAACAATTTGCCTAAAGGTATCATTTCACCAGTATAAGGCGAACGGTATTTCTGTTCCAGCCAAAGCTTATAACGCAATACTTCAGATCTGGAAGGACGTTTCTTTACATCACTATCCGTAAATCTTTTTATGATGTCAGCTATTTCATCCGGGAGTTCATTTACGCTATTTAACACTCCTTCCTCATATATCCGCAATAAATCCTGCTGGCTTGGAGAATAAGGGCGCACATTTTCTATTCCAAACTCCGGATTCATAAACTCAACAAGCATCGCCTTGATACGAAGATTTGTATTCTCATTTTCCTGTATCTGACGAGTTATTCTGGCGCGCTTGTCTTTGGGATTTTTCATTTCACGCCCCAGTTCTACATGAATTTCATCAATATGCCCGACTTGTTTCCATATATCCCGGACAACGCGCAACGTTTCAAGAATAACTTGCTCCACAATGGGATTATGCAACGAATGCTGTTTGAACTTACGCAGGTAACCATCAATATCTGCCGGCGTTTGCCATTTCTGCAAATCACGGGATTCTGAATGACGGTTGTAAACCACATAACATGCCAGCCAAAGCGGAAGCCCTCTGAACGAAGAAACATCAGTCAGATGGATAGACTTTTCTCTCACACGCATGTGTATTGCACCATCATATTCGCCCAAAACAAGTTTTCCGATACGTTCACGAGTATGCTCATCAATAGATTTTTCGTCCCAATATTTTCCCATCCTCATCAAAGGCAGCAGTTTCTTGATGGCCTTAGCTGAATAAGCACCGTAATCTTTTTCAAAAGGAGGGGCAGTACGAAATACTTCCACAAACTTTACATCAAGTCCATATTTCGCTGCAAATTTACCCAAAGCTTTATCCAATTCCTCCTTGTCTGATATGGAATACAGAATATGCCATAAAAACTCCTCTTCCCGGCTATTCAGGAAATCAGACGCTACGCCTGCCTTATTCAGCCGTTCAAGAAGAAAAGCATGGGTTTCATTGCATGGATAAACCTTATCCTCCACATAGTTCCACCGATAATTGTTCGCTTCATTCTTTTTCAAGCCGAAAGCTGCATATTTAAGAAAAGCATCCTGCTTAATGCTCTTTTGTTTGTTCAGCCAGTCAAACAAATCGGTATAGTCATCTTCAGTCTTTAAAAATACAGACGTAACATCTACATCAAAACATTTTTTACCTTCTATGACCTTTTCTCTCTGATATATACGTAAATTTGAAATAAACTGCCACAAACGGAATTCCTGATATAATGGATGCGACTTGGCAATACATTTCACACCGAAATGTTTCTCTTCACCAGTCTTTTCATCAGCATGAACATATTCTTCATAAGGACAGTCTGATATCAATGATTTTTTACTCTTGAGCGGACGCTGGTAAAACAAAATATCCTCAATAAACAGATAAACCAGATCCCGTCCGCTTATCTCATTGCGATGGGCCTCGTTTTGCGGATAAAGTTCGTTGACACAGGCTAAAAACAAATCCTTATTCTGAAACTCCTCATGAAACTCTTTCTGTTTCTCCAGAATCTGATGCAACTCACTCTTATAATATTCCCTTTCAATGGTACGCACCAGTTTTCCACGTATCTTCTGACTAGGCATCTGCAGCAAAGTATCATAAATATAGGCACCTACTGTCTTGCCTGTTGCATTCAGTTCACTCTGAGTCTTTGCCTTTATCAGTTCCCATTCTTCGTCCCACTCTTGCTCAGTCGGAACTTTGAAACGGCAACAAAGATCGCCATTCTCATCATATTTATCGTTTCCATCTTTATCAAGATCTACTGTAGCGATTATATCTTTCTTCAAACCAATCCACTCAGGAATCTCTTTTTTGAATATTTTCCCTTTTGATCCATCCTTCAATACAACCACCAACACTTTCATTTCCTTATAAATCTGACCTGTGTCAACAATATCAACAACCACCTGGCTATCAAAGTACTGACGGGTCTTGGACGACTGCTTGCTTTCCGTTTTCTCACGCAATTGGTAGTAGCCTCTTTTCTGATTGAAGTTAAGTAAAATCCAAGCCAGCTCCTCTTTCCGTATTTTCTGCGTCAAAGCTTTCTTACGCAAATAATAGATCGTCCAATCATAAGGAATCCTACGGCCATCAGACAGCATATCAGGTTGGCTACGACGGAAATCAGCCAACATTTCATCAAACGAATCTTGAAAAATGAAAACAGGCTTTTCCTTTTCATCTCTCCTCCAAGGCAATTTAGGCTCAGCGCTGTTTATGAACTTTCCATAACGGTCTATATAGCAAGCATAATGCGAAGGCAGAAAACCTAATACATTTAAAACTCTATGCAACCTTTCCCTCCGCAAGCGAGCCCGTTCATATAAACGGCGCACTCCTCTGCTTTGTGTACGGTCAGCTGTCTGAGATTTTGAATTTCCTTTATCAAAATCACCCAATACAGCCGCGTCCATCGGAATTATACGCGAGCCTGCACATTCAATTTTATTCAGATGCTCTTTCCCCTCTTCGTCTATAGACGCATTAATCACAGCCCAACCAATACTATTGGTCCCCACGTCAAGGCCTAATATCTTTTTCATGGTATATTATTTGGATAATTATTTAGACAACTTTTCAAAGTTACAAAAATTCGCCATAAAAATTGGAAAAAATTATTTTTCTTCTTAAATTTGCCATACTAATTTGAAGCAAATCACAATAAGGATTATTCCGTTGTGAAAACATTAGGTTTCCCTCGACCTTAACGGGGGATTTTTTTATCTTACAAACATAATTCAATCCATTAATTTGTTTGTTGCTTTATTCTATTCCACACCTGCGACAAAGAAAACTGCAACAATTCCACCCCCCCGCAAAAACAGAGTTTTAACAAGGAACACCCCAAGACTCTTTTACACAAAGACAGCAAGACATATCAAAAGAGCAAAACCATGGAATATCAGATTACCTTTTTGCACTATCCCATAAAAACTCAGAATTTAATTATAATTCATACACAAAAAAGAACAAGCATGTAACATATTTATTATTTTTGCGC
Organism: Bacteroidales bacterium SW299; assembly: GCA_019550975.1. Lineage (GTDB taxonomy): Bacteria > Bacteroidota > Bacteroidia > Bacteroidales > Bacteroidaceae > Phocaeicola > Phocaeicola excrementipullorum. The sequence continues at coordinate 7,222 of SDWH01000040.1, forward strand.
TGTTTTAACGTCAAAAATAAAACTATGATTACATTCAGCATCGCATTGGTCTTGCTTTTGGCAGGATATTGGATTTACGGAAAGTTCATCGACCGCATCTTCGCCCCTGACCCGTCACGCAAGACTCCGGCTATCACCAAAGCCGACGGAGTGGACTATATCCCGCTTCCGACATGGAAAATCTTCATGATTCAGTTTCTCAACATCGCCGGACTGGGACCGATTTTCGGAGCCATCATGGGAGCACAGTTCGGAACGGCTTCCTATATATGGATTGTAGTAGGAACAATATTCGCAGGAGCCGTACATGATTTCCTCTCCGGAACACTCTCGCTCAGGCACGACGGGGAAAGCCTTCCCGAACAAATCGGACGTTTTCTGGGACAACGCACAAAGAAAGTGGCATGCATATTCACCATGATTCTGATGGTGCTGGTAGGCGCAGTATTCGTTTCCGGACCGGCGGAGCTGCTTGCGGGAATGACTCCGGAATACCTCGATGTCTATTTCTGGATGGCTGTCATTTTTCTGTATTATGTGCTTGCTACCATGCTTCCCATCGACCAGATTATCGGACGGATTTATCCGCTTTTTGCGGTCGCCCTTCTGTTCATGGCGGTAGGTATTCTGGTGATGCTCTACGTGAAAAGCCCCGACCTGCCTGAGATGTGGAACGGGTTCGGCACAAAATACGAAAAGAATCCTATTTTCCCGATGATGTTCATTTCCATTGCCTGCGGAGCCATCAGCGGATTCCATGCCACGCAATCACCGCTCATGGCACGGTGCATCACTAACGAAAAACATTGCCGTCCGGTATTCTACGGAGCGATGGTAACAGAAGGCATCGTTGCGCTTATCTGGGCCGCGGCCGCCACCTGGTTCTTCCAGGAAAACGGCATTGTTGACAAAGCTACAGGAATCGCCTATTCAGGCGCAAAAGTCGCTACCGACATCTCGATCAAATGGCTGGGCGGCTTTGGAGGCATACTGGCTATTCTCGGCATTGTGGCCGCACCGATTACCAGCGGAGATACAGCCCTCCGCTCCGCACGCCTGATTGTCGCCGACTTTTTCCACATCGAGCAACGGAGCATACGCAAACGACTGATTATTTGTATACCCATCTTTCTGGTAACCATCGGACTGCTGGTATACAGTTTCAGCGATGCGGAAGGATTCAAAATCATCTGGAGGTATTTTGCATGGTGCAACCAGACGCTGGCCGTATTCACCCTGTGGGCGATTACCGTATGGATGGTGCAAGCCAAGAAAAATTATTGGCTTACGCTTGTCCCTGCCCTGTTCATGACAAGCGTGTGCAGCACCTACATCGTTATTGCCCCCGAAGGACTCGGGCTTCCACCGCAGATAGCCTATCCGATCGGAATCATCTGTACAATAATAGCCGCTGTGTGGTTCGTCGTATGGTTCAGAAAGCGGAAAGCAAACAGAATCTGACCGCACACAATACAATAGAGGCGCAGCAACTTGTCTCAAGCAAGACTGCGCCTCCACTTCACATAAAACAAGCAGCTGTTACCGCCGAAGTTTCATTTTAAAGCTGTCATCACAGCACATATTTTGCCAGCTCGCGCTGTATCCTTTTTATGTCTGTACCCCGGCTGAACTCCTGCTCAAAAGGTTCTGCACAACCTCTCACCCACAGCTTCATCTCACAATCATCGTCAAAGGTTCCCGACGTTTCTATCGAAAAACGCTCAATCGAACGGTAAGGAATAGAATGGTATTCACGTTTCTTCCCGGTCACCCCCTGTACGTCCTGAATAATCAGACGTTTATTGGTAAACACCCATTTGTCACGAATGATCACGAAAGCCTGTTCGATGAATTCCCCTTCACAAAGCAGATCGCCGTACTCTTTCTTCAAAGAGTCAGGATCCAGCGAAGAAGCATTTCCTAAAATAGCGTTCAAGATACCCATAATATTCTAAGTTTAAAACTCACTGGTAAAATGGAACCTGATGTGCTTGAAATCATTTTGAGCCATCTGAAGCACATAGTTGCTATCGGCCAGGAACACGTCACGTCCCTCGCGGTCTTTTGCCATATACTGAAACTTGCGCTTCTTGAAGGCTTCCAGTTCGGCCGGATCGTCGCTCTCAATCCAACATGCTTTGTACAGGCTGACCGGCTCCCAACGGCATTTGGCGTTATATTCGTTCTCCAGACGATACTGGATGACCTCAAACTGCAACTGGCCTACCGTCCCGATAATCTTGCGCCCGTTGAACTGATTCACAAAAAGCTGGGCCACACCTTCGTCCATCAGCTGGTCAATGCCTTTGTTCAACTGTTTTGTCTTCATCGGATCTGCATTCTCGATGTACTTGAACATTTCGGGAGAGAAGCTGGGCAGTCCCTTGAAATGCAGAATTTCGCCTTCGGTCAACGTATCTCCAATCTTGAACACCCCGTTGTCCGGAAGACCGATGATATCGCCCGCCCAAGCCTCGTCAACCGTAGTCTTGCGCTGTGCCATAAACTGCGTAGGAGAAGAAAAGCGCATGGTCTTGTTGTGGCGCACATGAAGATACGGAGTATTGCGCGTGAACTTGCCCGAACAGACTTTGCAGAAAGCCACGCACGAACGGTGGTTCGGGTCAATATTAGCCGTTATTTTAAAGACAAATCCCGTAAACTTAGGTTCTTCCGGCATCACGACGCGCTCTTCCGCCTGTACGGGACGCGGACTTGGAGCAATCTCCACAAAACAGTCCAGCAATTCCTGCACTCCGAAGTTGTTCAGAGCCGAACCGAAAAATACGGGAGCAAGCTCACCCTTCAGATAGTCGCCGACATTAAACTCCGGATACACTCCTTCTATCAGCTCAAGCTCGTTACGGAGTTTCTCGGCCAGCGGAGAACCGATATGATTGTCAAGATCTTCCGTATGGATATCCACTTCCACCTTTTCCGTCACCACCTGCTTGGAAGGCTGGAAAAGGTTCAGCTTCTTCTCATAGATATTGTAAACCCCTCTGAAACGAGGTCCGCTCTCAATCGGCCATGTCAGCGGACGCACATTGATAACCAGTTCGTTCTCAAGTTCGTCCAGCAAGTCGAACGGATCTTTCGCCTCACGGTCCATCTTGTTCACAAATATAATGACCGGCGTGTTGCGCATACGGCACACCTCCATCAGTTTGCGCGTCTGCGTTTCCACACCTTTCGCTCCGTCTACCACGATGATTACGCTGTCTACGGCTGTCAGCGTGCGGTACGTGTCTTCCGCAAAGTCCTGATGTCCCGGCGTATCAAGGATATTCACCTTATAGTCGCGATAATCAAACTCCATCACCGAAGTGGTTACCGAGATACCACGCTGCTTTTCGATATCCATCCAGTCCGACGTGGCTGTCTTTCTGATTTTGTTCGACTTCACTGCTCCCGCCACCTGGATCTGTCCGCCAAAAAGCAGCAGTTTTTCCGTCAGCGAAGTTTTACCGGCATCCGGATGTGCGATAATCGCAAATGTTCTTCTTCTTTCTATTTGTTGGTTGGCCATATTTCATTCTTCCAATTATTCAGTTATTCAAGTTCCAGTTCTCCCTTTTTATCCTTTATATAATATCCGGCCAGCATAGCGAGCAGGTCGCTTATCACTTTGATAGCCCCCTGGGTAGCCTCGCTCACTTCCTTTTTCTGAAGCCTCAGCAGAAGCACCCCGTACATGGCTTCAAAACATGTTTCCAGTTCGGGCTCCTCTTTATCAGCCCCCTTGGCGCGCAGTTCTACGATGAAAGGAAGTGCCTTGTAATAAGCCGCACTGTAATACGGGAATTTCGGCGAGCGCAACAGGCGCAGATGCAAGTCTGTCAGCCAGATGATGACATTCTTGTTAATCTGAAGATGTCCCTTTTCCATTACTCCTTCATCGCGCATCATCTGAATCAAGTCACGATACCACTGTTCCAGTGCACACTTCTGTTCATCAGACACGGGATAAGGATCGATAACCGTTTTCCGGATTCCGTCTATATCGCCTCCGTTGGCCCTTATCAGGTCCTCCACCTGCCACATATACAACAGATATTCCGCAATGTTCTTCTGTTTCAGTTCCTGAGAAATATACATAGATTACTGTTTTATGAAAAAGACGTTCCGTTTATCGCAAGCACAATCCCCACAATGGCAGCAATCACCACCACAACGCCGATAATGCGGTTCAATACCCATATACCCCGTACATTGAAATGCGCACGAACCTTGTTCACAAAATAAGTGATGCTGAACCACCAGCTTACCGCACCGATAATAATCGCCAGATAACCAACGAGCTGGAAGCCGATAGGACTTCCCGGCATCACAAACGAGAAACGGGCAAAGAGTCCGATAAACAGGAATATGATCAGCGGATTGGAGAACGTCACGAAAAAAGCCGTAACAAAATTGTGGAGATAGGTCCCACGCTTGCCCGAAGAAGGACGCAATGCCTTTACCGGATTGCTGCGGAAAGTATAGATACCGAAAGCGAAAAGCATGATGCTCCCCACAATCTGCAAAACAATCTGGTGCTTCACGATAAGCTCATCCATGAAGCTCATGCCATACCCCGTCAGCAAAGCATAGCAGATATCACTCAGCGCAGCTCCGAGCCCGGTCACGAAACCGAACCAGCGCCCCTTGTTCAGAGTCCGCTGGATACAAAGCACGCCCACAGGTCCCAAAGGAGCAGAAACAACCACCCCCACGATGAAGCCTTTTATCAATAATTCCAGTACGGTTACGTGTTCAATCCAATTCATAGTGCAAAGATGCTACTTTTTTACGAAAGTACCTACTTTTTTAGCCTCTATTATCGAATTGGCTGATATGCGAAGAGCGGTTGAAGCCTGTATG
>SDWH01000041.1 GCA_019550975.1 Bacteroidales bacterium SW299
ATATATAATACAAAGCCGAAAGAGGACATGAGGGAAAAAGAAAAAAACAGACACCTGAAACGACTTTCACCGCAAATTCAGGCTGACGACCGGACAAATATACAGAACACGGCCGTTCAGGATCTAAGATTTAAACCCCATTTGGAAACGAAGCTTCCCGCAGAAAAGTTTATCGCCAGACTAAAGACATATATCTCCAGTCCAGAGATGCAATTTTTTCTGCAGAAAGCTTTTTCCCGAATGCCAAACTTAAAGAAGCAAAGGAGGAGAATTGGCCTGCTTCAGTCTGCAAACCAGATGCAGGCCGTTTGACGTTAAAGCAGCGCCATCAATCAAACATCCGGCTCACCCTCTCTACACCGGCAACCAATGCATCAACTTCTTCTTTTGTATTGTACAAGCCCAAGGAAGCACGCACAGTACCTTCAACTCCCATCCGGCGCATCAAAGGTTCGGCGCAGTGATGGCCAGTCCGCACAGCAATTCCCAAACGGTCGAGCAAAGTACCCATATCAAAATGGTGAATATTGCCCACAAGGAAAGAAATCACTCCACTTTTATGGTCAGCCTCTCCCAGAATGCGCATTCCAGGAATCTCCTTCAAACGGCTCATAGCATAAACTGTCAGTTCGTGCTCATAAGACGCAATCTGATCCATGCCGATCGCAGAAACATAATCTATGGCCTTAGCCAGTGCAGTTGACCCGATATAGTCGGGTGTGCCCGCCTCGAACTTAAATGGAAGCTCGTTAAAGGTAGTTTTCTCAAAGCTTACGTTCTGGATCATCTCTCCTCCACCCTGGTAAGGAGGAAGCCTGTCAAGCCAGTCCTCCTTGCCATACAGGACACCTATTCCTGTGGGACCGTAAACCTTGTGCCCGCTAAACACATAAAAGTCCGCGTCCAGCTCCTGCACGTCAACGGGCATATGCGGGATGCTCTGCGCACCGTCAATCAAGACCGGCACGCCATGCGCATGAGCCACATCAATGATCTTCCTGACCGGATTTATTGTCCCCAGCACATTGGAAACATGTGTCACCGACACCATTCTGGTCCGTTCAGAAAACAGCCGTTCATACTCATCCAGCAGAAGCTCTCCCCGGTCGTTCATCGGAATAACCTTCAGCGAAATGCCCGAACGCTCCGCCTGGAGCTGCCACGGCACAATATTGCTGTGATGTTCCATAACCGAAACAATCACTTCATCGCCCGCTTTCATCTGACTGCCCACAAACGACGAGGCCACCAGATTGATGCTTTCTGTCGTTCCCCGCGTAAACACGATTTCCGAGATGCTGCGCGCATTGATGAACCTGCGCACCGTTTCCCGTGACGCCTCATGAAGCTCTGTTGCCTGCTGGGACAGAAAATGCACGCCTCGATGCACATTGGCATTCACCGAATAATATTCATTTACAATTGATTCGACCACACAGCGCGGTTTCTGCGTAGTTGCGCCATTGTCAAAATACACCAACGGCTTGCCGTAGACCGTGCGAGATAAAATCGGGAAATCATTCCTCACTTCATTTATATCATACATAGTCGGAACCCTTCTTTTTATTTGGAATCACTTACAGATCGCACACCCTTTACACTTGTTCAGCTCACCCCTGAAGCGTTTCTCGACAAGCAAATGAAGCCTGTCCTTCAGCGCATCCATCCGGATATGATCCACCACTTCATTGACAAAAGCGAACATCAGCAGCAAGCGCGCCTCTTTCAGGCTGACACCCCGCTGCTGCATATAAAACAGTGCATTTTCATCCAGCTGTCCTACCGTCGCTCCATGCGAACACTTCACATCGTCAGCATAAATCTCCAACTGAGGCTGCGTGTACATGCGCGACTCCCGGGTGGCACACAAGTTGCGGTTTGTCTGCTGCGAATTGGTATGCTGTGCTCCCTCGCGCACAAGCACTTTGCCTGCAAAAGCGCCCACCGCCTGATCGTCAAGCACGTATTTAAACAACTCGTTGCTCGTACAGTCGGGCACCTGATGATCGATGAATGTATTGTTGTCCACCTGCTCGTTCTTGTCGGCAATGGCCATTCCGCACAGACACACCTCCGCACCTCTTCCTGCCAGCTGCACCTCTGTCGTATTCCGTGTCGTTCCGTTATGCAAGGTCATTCCATTCAATAGCACATTGCTTCCTGCCTCCTGTCTGACATAAAGGTTGCTGAAACGTACGGTGCTGTTGTGCGTTTCCTCCAGTTCGTAGAAGTCAAAAACAGCTCCTTCACCGGCAAACACTTCCACAACCTGTGTGGACAGAAAATTAACCTCATCCATTGCATGGTCGCAGACAAGCATCTTGGCCTGAGCTCCGGCCTCCAGCACAATCAGGATACGGCGGTTCACCATAAAGTTGACGTCGGCTCGCAGAATATTGACCAACTGAATCGGACGCTCAACCACCGTATGCTTAGGAATGTAAACAAGTACGCCGTCTTGGGCAAACATCGTGTTGAAAGCCGTAACAGCATCTTTCGACGTATCGGCAAGCTTGCCATAATATCCTTTCACCAGCTCAGGATGAGCCTCCGCCATATCCTTCAGACTTCCCACAATCACCCCCTCGGGCAATTGGGCCGAAGGGTGCACATGCTTGTCAAACGAATCATTCACTACAAAATAGAGTGATGTACTCATATTGGGCACATCGCACTTGAACACCTCATACGGATTGACAGGAAACTCAAGCCGGTTCAGATTCAAGCCGTAATCAGGCTCAAAAAACTTGCCGACATCCGTATATTTATATTTCTCCTGCTTACGGGTCGGGAAGCCCTGTCTTTCGAAGTCAGCAAAAGCCTTTGCTCTGGGAGCATTCAGAATGTCGGCACTCTGCTGGCAAATCAAAGCCTCATATTGTGTAAACAGGTCGATGTATTGTTGTTCGGCTGCCATATTCATTCTCCTAATTCTTTCTTTATCCAATCGTAACCCTTTTCTTCCAGTTCCAGTGCCAGTTCCGGTCCGGCCGTTTTCACAATGCGTCCCTTATACAGCACATGCACGATATCGGGCTTGATGTAATCAAGCAAACGCTGGTAATGCGTGATGACAATGCAGCTTGTTTCCGGGGTTTTCAGCTTGTTTACCCCCTCAGCCACAATGCGGAGCGCATCAATGTCAAGTCCGGAATCCGTTTCGTCAAGGATGCTCAGCTTAGGTTCAAGCATAGCCATCTGGAAGATTTCGTTACGCTTCTTTTCTCCCCCCGAGAATCCTTCATTCACCGAGCGGTTGGCAAGCTTGCTGTCAAGTTCTACAATCTCGCGCTTCTGGCGCATAAGCTTCAAGAATTCGCTGGCCGTCAATGCCGGCAGTCCCCGATACTTGCGCTGCTCATTCACAGCCGTACGCATAAAGTTCACCATGCTCACTCCGGGAATTTCCACCGGATACTGGAAAGAAAGGAAAAGCCCCTCGTGACTTCTGTCTGCAGGCGACATGGCCAGCAAGTCTTTTCCATCAAAAGAAACACTTCCCTTTGTCACTTCATAAGCCGGATGTCCGACAAGCACATTGCTCAACGTACTTTTTCCCGAGCCGTTCGGCCCCATTATGGCATGCACTTCACCCGACTTTACGGTCAGATTGATACCCTTCAATATCTCTTTGCCATTGATGCTGGCATGTAAATCTTTAATTTCTAACATCTCAAAAAAATGAACAATTTATAATTAATAACTCAATCATCCCACACTTCCTTCTAGCGAAACCGACAAAAGCTTCTGAGCCTCCACGGCAAACTCCATCGGCAGCTTGTTAAGCACCTCCTTGGCATAGCCGTTCACGATCAAGCCAACGGCATCTTCTGTAGGAATGCCCCGCTGGTTACAGTAAAAAATCTGGTCCTCGGATATTTTGGAAGTTGTAGCCTCGTGTTCAACCACTGCTGTTTCATTATGGATATCCATATAAGGGAAAGTATGTGCTCCGCACAGGCTGCCCAACAGCAAAGAATCACACTGGCTATAGTTGCGGGCATTGTCCGCCCTTTCAGAAACCCTCACCAGCCCTCGGTAAGAATTCTGGCTTCTTCCTGCACTGATGCCTTTGCTCACAATCGTAGAGCGAGTGTTTTTCCCGAGATGAATCATTTTCGTGCCCGTATCAGCCTGCTGGAAATTGTTGGTCACTGCGACAGAATAAAACTCGGCTGTCGAATCATCCCCGCTCAATATGCAGCTTGGATATTTCCACGTGATGGCCGATCCGGTTTCAACCTGCGTCCACGAAAGCTTGCTTCCGACACCCTTGCAATTGCCTCGCTTCGTCACGAAATTATAAACGCCGCCTTTTCCTTCGGCATCACCCGGATACCAGTTCTGAACAGTTGAATACTTTACTTCCGCATGATCAAGAACCACAATCTCAACAATAGCTGCATGAAGCTGGTTCTCGTCACGCATTGGAGCCGTACACCCTTCCAGATAAGACACATAGCTGTCATCATCTGCTATAATCAAAGTCCGTTCAAACTGGCCGGTATTTGCCGCATTGATTCTGAAATAGGTCGACAGCTCCATCGGGCAACGAACCCCTTTCGGAATATACACGAACGATCCGTCGCTGAAAACCGCCGAGTTCAGCGCAGCAAAGAAATTGTCACGATAACCGACAACGGAACCCAGGTATTTTTTCACCAGATCCGGATGTTCACGCACAGCCTCGCTGATGGAACAGAAGATGATGCCTTTCTCCATCAAGGTTTCCTTGAAAGTAGTCTTTACGGAAACGGAGTCCATCACAGCATCTACGGCCATACCGCTCAAGGCCAGACGCTCTTCAAGCGGTATTCCCAGTTTGTCAAACGTCTTCAACAGCTCAGGGTCAATGTCATCCACCGACTTCGGCCCTTCTTTCTTCTTCGTAGGATCAGCGTAATAGGAAATAGCCTGATAATCGATTTCCGGAATTGTCAGATGCGCCCATGTCGGCATTTCAAGCGTCTGCCAGTAACGGAAAGCCTTCAGACGGAAATCCAGCAACCAGTCGGGCTCGCCCTTCTTAGAAGATATCAAACGGACAACGTCTTCATTCAGTCCTTTCTCGATGATATCCGTGTGAACATCCGTAGTGAAACCGTACTTATACTTCTCCTGCGTCAGTTCCTTCACATATTTATTGGATTCTATTTGCATATTCTTTTTTCTATATATTAATATCTGTTGTTTCAATTAAATCCTTCACCGCTTCTTTCACCACAGGATAAAAAACATCAGAAAAAGAAGCTATCGGATAATACAACAAAGAACGCTGCTTTGCTGTTTCATGAATTAAAAAATCTTTAGAGTCGGCAAACTCAATGAAATGGATTGCCAGGCTGATGAAAAAAGCGTATTTGACCAGTCCCATAAATGCGCCAGACAGACGGTTTACAAAGCCTAAACTGATGGCGTCAAACATCCTGGTTAGGAGTGAAGCGAGAATGGAAAGAGCAAACGGAACCAGTATCCAAATCAAGAAGAAAGACAAGATCTGAGCAAAAGTAACCGAACTTCCCACTGCCTCGGCAAGCTGCTCGCCTACAGTTACAAAAAGGGCACGGGCTATAAGCAGGCCGGCTATAAGGCCAACCAGAGAAGCAAGCTGTCTGAAGAAACCTTTCATGAATCCCATCACAAAGCCTATGCCCAGAAAAACGGCAATAATCCAATCAAGCGCCTCCATATGCCAAAAACAAAAGCGCAGACTACACAGACCACACGGAACCTCTTGCAAGTTGTCAGTGGAGTCAATGTAATCTGCCCTTATCTGCCAATAATCTGTCTATAATTATTTACAAAGTTTGTTTTACTTCAACTTCTTCATACGTTTCAATCACATCGCCCACCTTCAAATCATTGCAGTTGGTCAGGCTGATACCGCACTCAAAGTTGGTGCCGACTTCCTTCACATCGTCCTTGAAACGTTTAAGCGCATTGATCGAACCCGTATAAACCACGATGCCATCGCGAATCAGCCGAGCCTTGTCCGTACGTTTCACCTTTCCTGTCTTCACCATCGCACCGGCAACCATACCGACCTTGCTGATGTTGAACACTTCGCGGACTTCAACCGTTGCAGTAACCTGTTCCTTAACCGTAGGAGCCAGCATTCCTTCCATTGCAGACTTCACTTCCTCTATCGCATCGTAAATGATGGAATATTTGCGGATATCTACACCTTCCTGCTCAGCCAGCTTAGCCGCGTTGCTGGAAGGACGAACTTGGAATCCTACGATAATAGCATTCGAAGCGGCAGCCAGCGAAACATCCGACTCGGAAATCTGGCCTACCCCCTTATGTATCACATTCACCTGAATCTGCTCGGTAGACAACTTGATCAGCGAATCGCTAAGAGCCTCAACCGATCCGTCAACGTCACCTTTCACAATGACATTCAGTTCATGGAAGTCGCCCAAAGCCAAACGGCGTCCCACCTCATCAAGCGTAAGCATTTTCTGAGTACGCAGTCCCTGTTCACGCTGCAACTGTTCGCGCTTGTTTGCAATTTCACGCGCTTCCTGTTCGGTTTCAAACACATGGAAGGTATCACCCGCCGCCGGAGCTCCGTTCAGTCCCAGAATCAGCACCGGTTCAGACGGACCGGCTTGCTTCATGCGCTGATTCCGTTCATTAAACATCGCCTTCACCTTTCCGTATGACGTTCCGGCCAGAACGATATCACCGACATGCAATGTTCCGTTAGAAACGAGCACTGTAGCCACATATCCGCGTCCCTTGTCAAGCGACGATTCTATGATAGACCCCGTAGCCTTACGGTTAGGGTTGGCTTTCAGTTCAAGCATCTCAGCTTCCAGAAGCACCTTTTCAAGCAGTTCTTTCACGCCGATCCCTTTCTTGGCTGAAATATCCTGCGACTGGTATTTGCCGCCCCATTCTTCAACCAGGAAGTTCATATTGGCAAGTTCCTCCTTGATTTTGTCCGGATTGGCATTCGGCTTGTCAATCTTGTTGATGGCAAACACGATCGGAACACCTGCCGCCATCGCATGATTGATGGCTTCTTTGGTTTGCGGCATCACATTGTCGTCGGCAGCCACGATGATGATAACCACATCCGTAACCTTGGCGCCACGGGCACGCATGGCCGTAAAAGCCTCATGACCCGGCGTATCAAGGAACGTAATGTGACGTCCGTCTTCGAGCTGCACATTATATGCACCGATGTGCTGGGTGATTCCGCCCGCCTCACCGGCAATAACATTGGCCTTGCGGATATAGTCGAGCAGCGAAGTCTTGCCATGGTCAACATGTCCCATCACCGTAACGATAGGCGGACGCGGAACCAGATCCTCTTCGGCGTCAGCTTCCTCTTCAACGGCTTGCGCCACATCAGCGCTGATATATTCGGTCTTGAATCCGAATTCTTCGGCCACAAGATTGATTGTTTCAGCATCAAGACGCTGGTTGATAGACACCATGATGCCCACACTCATACAGGTAGAGATGACCTGAGTGACCGAAACATTCATCATGTTTGCCAGCTCGTTTGCCGTAACGAATTCCGTAAGCTTCAACACCTTGCTTTCTTCCTGTTCCAGCTCTTCCTGCTCCATCTGCCGGGTCTGCAAGGTTTCACGCTTTTCCTTGCGGTACTTGGCCGCCTTGTTCTTTCCCTTGTTTGTCAGACGCGCAAGCGTTTCTTTCACCTGCTTTGCCACATCCTCGTCGCTCACTTCCTGCTTGATGACAGGCTTCTTGAACTTGTCCTTGTTATGCTTTCCGCCCTGAGCAGCGTTTTTCGCAGATTTTTCATTGCGCGGCTGCACACCCACATTTCCGGCAGGCACATTATTGATATCCACGCGCTCCTTGTTGATGCGGTTACGCTTTTTCTTTTTCGACGCATTATCGTCAGATCCGAACTTGTCGGTCCGGTCATCCCCTTTGCGTATTTCCTTGATAATGGCGTCCTTCATCTGTTTGCGCTGCTCCAAACGCTGTTTGTCCTTCTCCTCCCGTTCTTTCCTCTTTTCTTCTTTAGACTTCTTTTTGGGGCGAGTAGACTGATTCAAAGCAGCCAGATCAATCTGTCCCACGACATTGATTTTCGATTTAAATTCGGTGGGGCGAATCTTGAAAATCTCTCCGCTTTTTTTCTCTGTCGTTTCAGACTGCACTTCTTCTGTCGTTTTTTTCTGTTCTTCCATCAAATCTGTCTTCATATCTTCAGCCTGCATTTCCGGCTGTTTCAAATCTTCCTTCTTATCTTCTTGAGGCAACTGTTTTTCATTTTCCTTTTCAGAATCCGCTTCAACCGCTGCACTTCTTTCGTTGTCGGCCGCCATTTTCTCCGGCGCATTGTCCGGCGCCTTGTCTGCCGGAACGGCCTTTGCCTGCTTCCTGCCGATTTCATCCAAATCAATTCTTCCCACTGTCTTCACCTTCGGACGGATTTCTTCAGGGACAACCGTACTTATCACTTCATTCTTGCCGTTTTTAGGCTGAATATCATCAATAGAAACAGACGCTTTATTGCGATCCTTGTTTTGCCGTTCCTGAATGAACTTTTCAGACTCTATTTTCAAATCCTTATCCTTGCTGAACTCCTTCACGAGCACAGCATACTGTTCGTCTGTTATTTTTGTGTTCGGATTGGCTTCTACAGTGTATCCTTTCTTCTGCAAGAAATCAACCACCGTGGCAATGCCCACATTTAAATCTCTTGTTACTTTATTCAATCTTATCATAAAAGTCATTTTTTAATAGAGTTCGAAAATTTCATTTCAGTCACACAGCAAGTTCCAAAGGAAGGCAGGCTATTCTGCATCCTACAGACAGCTGCTTTATTTCTCGAACTCCGCCTTTAAAATTTTCAACACATCATCCACCGTATTCTCTTCCAGGTCGGCCTGTTCAATCAGCATTTCCCTCGGAGCATTCAGCACGCTCTTGGCGGTTTCCAGTCCGATGCCCTTGATGGCATTGATCACCCACTCGTCTATTTCATCCTTAAACTCGTCAAGATAAATATCCTCGTCGGCGGCAGCTTCTTCATCCAGCTCACGATAAACGTCGATCGTGTATTCCGTCAGCATACTGGCAAGCTTGATGTTCAATCCGTTCTTTCCGATTGCCAGAGAAACTTCCTCGGGCTTCAGGTAAACTTCAGCCTTTCTGTCTTCTTCATGCATCACGATGGAAGAAACCTTTGCCGGACTCAGCGCGCGCTGGATGAACAGCTGGATGTTCGAAGTGTAATTGATGACGTCAATGTTCTCATTGCGGAGCTCACGCACAATCCCGTGGATACGTGATCCCTTCACTCCGACGCAGGCACCTACAGGGTCGATGCGTTCATCGTAGGACTCCACCGCAATCTTGGCTCTTTCGCCCGGAATGCGGGCAATCTTCTTGATCGTGATCAGTCCGTCGTTGATTTCCGGAACTTCCTGTTCAAACAGACGCTGCAAGAACACCGGAGAAGTGCGGCTCAATATAATCTTCGGATTGTTGTTCTTGTTGTCGACGCGCGCCACTACCGCACGCACCGTTTCGCCCTTGCGGTAGAAGTCGCTCGGTATTTGCTCCAGCTTCGGAAGAAGCAGTTCGTTTCCTTCATCATCGAGCAGCAGAATCTCCTTTTTCCATATCTGGTAAACTTCTGCGCTCACGATTGTGCCGACTTTATCGATATACTTGTTATACAGGCTGTCTTTCTCGAGTTCAAGAACTTTAGAGGCCAGCGTCTGGCGAAGGTTCAGGATGGCGCGGCGGCCAAACTTCTCGAAGATAACCTCGTCGGTCACCTCTTCTCCCACTTCATACGACGCGTCGATTTTGCGGGCTTCGGACAAGGATATCTGCATGTTCGGATTCGTAAGCTCATCGTCTGCCACTACCTCCCGGTTTCTCCAAATCTCAAAGTCACCCTTATCCGGATTAACGATTACATCGTAATTTTCATCCGTTCCAAACATTTTCGCGATTACGCTGCGGAAAGATTCCTCCAGCACGCTGACCAGCGTAGTGCGGTCAATATTCTTCAATTCCTTGAATTCCGAAAACGTATCAACCAAGCTGACTGTTTCTTCTTTTTTGGCCATAATTATTTAAAGCTTATTAAGTATTTGGTGTATTTTATTTCATCGTAAGCAAAAGTCACATTCTGTTCAACCAGCTTGGGACGCTTGGCTCCTTCAAGACGGACTTTCACTTCCATCGTTATCGTAAAATTGTCCTCGTTTGCGTCAGCCAGCGTACCGACCCATTTCTTGCCGTTATTATCCATCACTTCCACATCGTTTCCGACGTGAACCTGATACTGCCTGAGCACCTTGAACGGCTGTCCGATTCCGGCAGATCCCACTTCCAGTTCATAATCTTCTTCATCACGGTCCAGCTTCGACTCGATATAGCGGCTAAGTTCCACGCAATCGTCAATCCACACTCCATCCGCATGGTCTATTTCAACCAGAATCTTGTCATCCGGACTAATCGTCAGGTCAACCAGAAAATAGTCCTTATCTTCCAGCCATTCATTTACAATACGGGCTACAACGTTTTTGTCTATCATGAATCAATTTTTAAGAATAAAAAAAGGAGCTTCATCGCCCCTCCACCATTCATCCATTCGCGGCAAAGATACAAATAATATGCTGCACTGCAAAATATTAGGACAATTTTCATGTGATAAAGGAGAACGAAGCAGAAACAAACAAAAAAACGAAGACCGGAGTAAACCAATCTTCGCTTCTGTCGGAATGAGGCGACTCGAACGCCCGACCCCTACGTCCCGAACGTAGTGCGCTACCAACTGCGCTACATTCCGAAAGCAATTCCTTTCTGATTGCGGTTGCAAAGGTATGCACTTTTTTTCATCCGCCCAAACTTTTCCGCAACTTTTTTCAAAAAACTTTATAACCCCTATACGGACGCCACCCGCTCCGGAAACTGAAACCGGACAGCAGGCTGCAAATAACATTTTGACACAATGACACTCCCGGCCTGCAGGAGCAGGATATACGCTCCCGGCAGAAGGCCCGGCACGAAAAACCACAAGGAGAACCGCCGACACATTTTCAGTATGCCGGCAAATCGGCAACTTTGCTTTCACCAATCCTCCGGCAGACAGCTTATGCCCTTCCCCTGTCACGCAACTGCGCCTTTCACTTTCCTTCTGCTTTATCCGCATATCCATCCGGATTCTGCAATCTGGAGAAAGAACAGCGTTTTCAAAGCCCTTTCTCAAAGACAACGGGACACTTTTACCGCAACAACCTATCATCTTCCAGCAAATATCCCAACACACTTCACAAAATGTCGGGACATTTTCAGCGAAAAAACCTGACGATTCCAACCGGATTTTCAGACACACCCCCTCCAGAAACCCTTTGAAAGGGGCAAGCGTTTTGCTTTCCTTAAGAAAAGAAAGCTGCCTTGTCATTTCACAGAGAGTGCCCTATCAGAAAAATCCGCCTCAGAACTACAGAATGCAAATAAAACATCTCTTCCGAAAACAAAAAGACACCTGCGGATTCGAGCGGCACAAAAAATCATGTTCTTTTTTGCCTCAAAAATTTGTTCATTAATTTATTTCAACTATCTTTGCAGCGCAATTGAAAAAGGTGCCATAGCTCAGTTGGTAGAGCAAAGGACTGAAAATCCTTGTGTCCCCGGTTCGATTCCTGGTGGCACCACTTAATAATCAGAGAGTTACAGTAATGTAGTTCTCTTTTTTATTGTTTTTACCCATTGTTTGAGCAGTGATTTGAACGGTTTGTTTAAACCATAGTTTAAACCGTGGCAATTACAGTAAAAGCAGTTTGTTACAAGTCTAAGGTA
>SDWH01000042.1 GCA_019550975.1 Bacteroidales bacterium SW299
TTTTAGTGGACACTAATGGCCTTGTTTTTGAAAGAAACAGCCATTCCCGTTTGGGGAGTAGCTGTTTTCTTGGGTGAAGCCTTTTGTGGTAGCGTGCCTCAGGACATGCCCTTATTCTGTATATAGATTTCTTTTCTTTATAATCCGGCAGACCTCCGGATGAAGAAAATAGCGGATATCTTTCCCCTGATGTATTGCATTGCGGATGAAGGTGGAGCTTATCTCCAGCAGCGGTGTTTCAACCATGCGTGCCTGAGGAGGTAGGCTTTCCGGGTCGAGAGGATATCCTTTGCGCGGGTAAATCAGCACATGATGCTTCCGGATAATTTCTTCCGGCGACTTCCATCGGTCAAAGGATGCCCAATTGTCTGCTCCGATAATCAGATGAAATTCCCTTTCGGGATAGACCTCTGCCAGTCTGTTCAGCGTTGTCACGGTATAGGAAGGCTTGGGAAGCTGGAACTCGAAGTCAGAGGCAGAGAAATGCGGATAATCCTTTACTGCTGCCTCTACCATCTCCAGGCGCATCCAATCGTCAAGCAATGTTTCGTTTCGCTTGAACGGATTTTGCGGAGTTACCATAAACCATACTTCGTCAACTTCTCCGAATTCGCACAGATAATTTGCCAGTGCCAGGTGTCCGATATGTATCGGGTTGAATGTTCCTCCGAATATGCCAGTCTTTATTTTATAGCCTTTCTCCATTGGCGAAAATTGAATATTTGCCAGACAGCCACCAGCAGCATGGCCGCGGCAATGATGTATTCTTTCTTATAGACGGCCACAATTCCTACTGCGATGGCTGCAAGCCCGATAACGATGCAGAGGATGGTGAGCATGAACATCGTCTTCTGCGGATTCTTTATTTTCATCATTTCTGTTTATTTTCTGTTTATAAATTCGATAATGACTTTCAAGGCTTCTGCTTCCGCTTTCTCAAGATTGTCGTTTATGATGCGTACATCGAATTTGTCTGCATAGTCCAGCTCGAACTGAGCCTTGGCGATCCGGCTTTCTATGACTTCTGCCGAATCTGTTCCCCTGCCTGTCAGACGCTTGCGCAATTCTTCAATCGAAGGCGGCTGGATAAATACCGAAAGCGCACGGTTGCCGTAGAATCGCTTGATGTTGCATCCGCCCACAACGTCCACGTCAAAAATCACATTCTGTCCAGCTTCGAGCTGTTTTTCCACCTGCGATTTGAGCGTTCCATAGAATCTGTCTTTGTACACCTCTTCATATTCCAGAAACTCGTCGTTTGCAATGCGTTGTCTGAACTCTTCGGGTGAAAGGAAAAAATATTCCACTCCGTTCTGCTCTGTTCCTCTGGGAGGACGGCTGGTTGCCGAGATTGAAAAAGCCAGATTCAGGTTCTGCTTCAGCAGATAGTTGATGATGGTTGACTTGCCGGATCCGGAAGGAGCCGAAAATATGATCAGTTTGCTCATAAAATGTAGCCGTTGAATTTTACATTACGTTAAGTACCTGTTCCTTTATCTGTTCAAGTTCGTCTTTCATCTGCACCACGATGTTCTGCATCTGCGCATGGTTCGACTTGCTTCCCGTGGTGTTGATTTCACGTCCCATTTCCTGGGCGATGAATCCCAGTTTCTTTCCTTGTCCGTGTCCGCTCGCCATTGTTTCTCTGAAGTATCTCAGGTGGTTGGCCAGTCTTTGCTTTTCCTCGTTGATGTCGAGCTTCTCGATATAGTAGATCAGTTCCTGTTCCAGACGGTTCTTGTCATAGTCCGTGTCGAGAATCCGTTCCAGCGCATCGGTTATCCGCTCTTTTATTTTCGCAACCCGTTCTTTTTCAAAAGGTTCGATAGATTCCAGAAGCCGTTCGATATTGTCCAGCTTTTCGTTGAATTTCATTTCAAGAGCTTCGCCCTCTTGCTTTCTGAAGTCAACGAGCCGTTGCAATGCTTCTTCAACGGTTTTCCGTACTACCGTCCATTCTTCTTCCTCCAGTTCTTGTGCTTCTACCTTAGTGAGCACGTCAGGCATGCGCAGCAGTGTGGCAAACCAGTCCTGAGGCAGCGGGATACGGCAATTCTCGGATATTGTCCGGATTTGGTTATAATAGTTCTCAACCAGAGCGGTATTGATAGGAGTGGCGGTTTCAGCCGCGTCTTTTTCAATCCAGATGCTGAAGTCTACTTTTCCCCGTTCCAGAACCTTTGAAATCAAGTTTCTGATCTCCATTTCCTTTTCGCGGTAAAGAGGAGCGATTCGAGTAGACAGGTCCATAGCCTTGCTGTTGAGCGATTTGATTTCGACGTTGATTTTTTTATCACCGAATGTTGCGGTCGCTTTTCCGTATCCGGTCATTGATTGTATCATAACTCATTTTGTTTTTAATAGTCATTCTGAATGCAAAGTTATGAAAATCTGTGGAAAGTAGCGAAGATCTGGAGGAAACTTCGTGTCCCGGCAGCACCTTTTGTTTTTCCGATGCAGACTGTTCCTCTGGATGCCGGGACAGAGTTTTCCGGTGTCCGTCACTGGCAGAGAGGCATATATTCAAACCAATCGAAATCGGCATGTCCTTTTCCTTCAGCGAACAGGCCCAGATAGACATCTGTAAATCCCCCGTTTGTTTCGGAGCTGAGGTAGCGTGTGTCCATCTGTCCGGCTTCCGTGTAGTGGATTCCGTCGGGTGAGTATAAGAAGGTGTATACATCCGCATTGGCCTCAATTCTTAAATGGACGGTTCCTTCCGGAATCTTGCAGATCTCTTTCTCATGGAGGAGCATCCCCATCCGGTATCTGATTTTCAGTTTGTTGCCTGAGATGAGCAGGTCGTAATGTGCGGAGGGACACAGGTATGCGGTGATTCCCGCATTGCCGTTTCCTTCTTTTTGCATTTTTGTCGTAGCCTGAAAATCAATGTCCTCCTGTCTGCGCCCGATGAAAGAAGGAGAGCAGTTGAAATCATCCAGTTTGTTGGCGCTTCCCCTTATGCGGAGGAATCCCTTTCTTTCAGTAAGCGAATAGTTCTCTTTTATGGGATTACCTGTCCAGTTCCATTCCACTCCCAGCCGGGAGCCATTGAAGTTCTGGTCGGAAGTGTCTTTCAATTTGACTTGCGGAAGTGTCTTTGTGTTTTTCATGTCCAGACTGACGGTGCCGTTCCCGTTTACTTCCGGCCACCCGTTCTTGTTCCAGCAGACAGGCGCAAGAAAAGTTTCCCTTCCCAATACATGGTGTTGTCCGCTTTGCGTGCGGAACCCAAGACACACCAGCCACCACGAGCCGTCGTGTGCCTGTATCATATCAGCATGTCCGACCCCTTGTATGGGGTTGTCCTGTGCATTTTTGTTGATATGTGTCAGAATAGGATTGGCAGGATTGCTTTCGTAAGGCCCTTCGATGTTCCGGCTGCGGGCTATGGTTACTTTATGTCCGTACTCCGTACCTCCTTCGCTGATCATCAGGTAGTACCATCCTTCGCGTTTGTAGATGTGCGGACCCTCAGGGTAACGGCCTCCGGTTCCTTCCCAGATGCGTTTTGATTCAGTAAGTTGCTTTCCCGTTTTCGGGTCGATTTCGCACAGCCAGATAGCATTCTCGGGATTGCTCACCATGTAGCAGTGTCCCTCTTCGAAATAGAGGGAAGGGTCAATCCCCTTTTGGCTGATCCATACAGGATCCGACCATTCTCCGCGCGGGTTGTCAGTATATACCAGGAAGTTTCCTTTGTCCGAATTGTTGGTGGTAATCATGTAGTAGATGCTGTCGTTGTATCGGATGGTAGGAGCGTAAATACCTCCCCAGATATTTCCTCCCTTTATCTTCAGTTGTGATTCTCTGGTGAGCACATGCCCGATCTGTTCCCAGTTCACAAGGTCCCGGCTATGGAAAAGAGGAACTCCGGGGAAGTATTCGAACGAACTGGTCACGAGATAATAGTCGCTGCCAGCCCGGCAGATGCTGGGGTCGGGATGAAAACCTCGGATAACAGGATTCTGGTATCCTTGTGCATGGCAGGCTATGCAGGCGAAAAAAAAGAATAAGTGGAATAAGTTTTTCATGCGTGACTTTTGGGATGAGTGGTTGTTCTGTTTTGTTGACTTCTTTCAAGGTCTGAATAGGATTGATATTGGATGAAGAATGCAGGAACACGGAGTGAATCTGCTTCATTTCTCCGTATTCCTGCATTCCGGTTAGAGGTGTTCCATTTATTTGTTCGGCGTTTCCCAGACTTTGGTTTGGCTGCATTGTGCGTCAATCCATTGGTCACCGCATTTGAACTTGAAGTCCCCTTTCTCCAGTATCCATTTGCCGTCATATCCGACAAATGCCATGTCGCTTCCTTTCAGTTTCAGTGTAACCGTCTTTGTTTCTCCCGGTTCCAATGCTATTTTGTCGAAATTGCGCAGCCGGATGTTGTCAGGCGTGCTGCTTGCCACCAGATCTTTCGAGAATAGGAGTACGCTTTCTTTTCCTGCCATCTTGCCTGTATTGGTTACATCAACCGTGAATGTCAGTTCGTCATCTGCCGTGAAAGCCGTCTTGTCCAGCTTCAGGTTTTTGTACTGGTAGGTGGTATAGCTTAGCCCGTAACCGAACGGCCATTGGATATCCATTACCGAATCATAGTTGTAGTTTCCGCCCATTTGTCCGATATTTTCGCACGGCTTGTAGTCATAAGTGGCCAGTGCATTGATGTGTTTCGGATAAGTGAACGGCATCTTTCCGCTGAAATTGCTGTCACCTGCAAGCAGGTTGGCCAGTGCGTCACCTCCGTAATTGCTTGGCAGCATGATATTGACAATGGCTTTTGCCAGCGGTTCAATATCCTTGATGAGGCGCGGACGTCCCTGGTTGAGTATCAGAACAATAGGTTTCCCGGTTTTTGCCAGTGCTTTCACCAGTTCCTGTTGGTTTGACGACATATTGAGATCGGTCAGGTTACCCGGAGTTTCACAGTAGGAGTTCTCGCCGACACAGGCAACGATAACATCCGCTCTTCCGGCAGCTGCAACCGCTTTGCTTATTTCCGGCTTGTTTTCTTCCCACCAGTTGTCGTTCCTGTAGGGTGCGTATGTCACTCCCGGTTCATAGATGATGTTTTCTTTTCCGTATTTATTGCACAGTGATTCGTAGATTGTATTGTAAGCTTGCGCACATTCGTCAGCCCGATGCCCTTGCCAGCTGTATGACCATCCTCCGTTGAGGCAGCGCATTGAGTTGGCGTTAGGTCCTGTAAGCAGAATCTTCTTTCCTTTGGCGAGGGGAAGCACGTTGTTTTCGTTCTTTACCAGCACTTCCGATTCTTCCGCACATTGCAGGGCGACTTTGGTGAATTCTTCCGAACCGAACTTGCTGTATTCTTCTACGCTCCAGTAAGGTTTGTCGAACAGCCCGAGCCGGTATTTCAGCCGCAATACGCGTGCTACGGCATCGTCGATACGGCTCATCGGAACTTCTCCTTCGTCTACAAGCTCTTTGAGATAATCGCAGAAACTTACTTCGTACGGAACCATTGACATGTCGATTCCGGCATTGATAGCAATCTTGATAGCCTCCTTTTTCGTTGCGGCGATGTGGTCGCGGACACACAGGTTATTTATGTCTGCCCAGTCGGTTACGATAAGTCCGTCCCAATTCAAGTCCTCTTTCAGCCATTGGGTCAGCAGTTCTTTGTTTGCGTGGAATGGCATTCCGTTGTCTACGCTTGAGTTGACCATTACACTCAGCGCACCGTTCCGTACGGCTGCAAGGAAGGGGGCGAAATGTTTTTCGCGCATGTCACTGCGTGAGATGGACGATGGAGTACGGTCTTTGCCCGATATCGGAACTCCGTATCCCATATAGTGCTTCATGCAGGCTGCTACATTGTATTTCCCGATGTGGTTGGGGGCTTCTCCCTGAAATCCGGCTACGGCAGCCTTGCCCATTTCCGTGTTTACGTAGCTGTCTTCTCCGTAGTTTTCCCACATGCGCGACCAGCGCGGATCCCTTCCCAAGTCGACTACAGGTGCAAAGTTCCAAGGGATATTGCACGCCTTGGTTTCGTATGCAGATATTTCTGCGCTTCGTTTCGCGAGGTCACGGTTGAAAGTTGCCGCCATGTTTATTCCTTGGGGAAACATTGTTCCGTCAAGCGTGTAGGTTGTTCCGTGTATCTGATCTACGCCATAAATGCATGGAATGCCGATTTCTTTCATTGATAACTCCTGTATCTGTTTGATCGCTTCCGCCCATTTTTCTTTCTTTTGTGCAATGCTTAACGGCACGTTCAGCAAGGACCCTACTTTATATTTTCCGATTACTGTATCCAGTTTTTCCTTGTCAAGAGTAAAGCCGTTTTTCTGGCTTGCCTCAAAGTCGGTTACCACATCAATGGTGATTTGACACATTTGTCCGATTTTCTCCTCCAGCGTCATTTTCTTCAGCCATTGCTGGATGTTTTCTTCAATTGCCGGATCAGAAGGAATGGCGGACCCGGACGTTTTCTGTTGGCAGCCCGTCTGCAGTAAAGAGCTTGTGCATATCATGGATGCCAGTGCTAGTTTTGAAATGTTTTTCATGAAATCTGTTTTTATTTTGGTTGATTTTTTACAAATGTAAGAGGAATCTGAAGGCTAGTCTGATACTTTCTTAACAATTTATGTGCAGATTGGGCATTCGCTTTAATAATGAAATGTCAGAATCACCTTTTCATCCTTTTTCAAGGTCATTTTTATGTATTCTTCAGTGTTGATTTCTTTTCCGTTATATAATGTTCTTTGTGCGTTTGCGGGTGTCTTCAGCTTTAGGCAAGGATTCCATCCCCCGACAAGTTCCACTTTCTGCGGCTTTCCGTCTGTCCATTCAACGCTGATAGTTGCTCCTCCCCGCACTTTGAATCCGTAGAAACGTCCTTCGTCCCATGAATCCGGAAGCGCCGGCAGCAGACTGATAAATCCGTCCTGACTTTGAAGCAGCATCTCGCTTATTCCTGACGTTCCTCCCCAGTTCCCGTCTATCTGGAATGGCGGATGCGAACAGAACAGGTTCGGGAAAGTACCGCTTCCGTGTTGCGTCGGGTTTGCATGTGTATAAGCCGGATAAAGTAAATTCCGGAATAAAGTATAGGCCCGGTTGCCATCTCCCAGACGTGCCCAGAAATTGATTTTCCAGGCCCGGCTCCATCCGGTTCCGCCATCACCCCGTCTTTCCAGTGTCTGTTTGCAGGCTTCCGCCAATTTGGGAGTCTTGACCGGCGATATCTGGTTGCCCGGGTGAAGTCCGTATAAATGTGATACATGACGATGGTGCATGTCGACTTCTTCGTAATCTTTCAGCCATTCCATCAGATAGCCTTTGGAGCTGATTTGATGTGGGGGGAGCTGGTCGATTGCTTTTTGCAAATCTGAAGCATAGACGGAATCCGTTTGCAGGATGTTAGCTGCCTCTATGACATTGGAATACAGTTCTCTCACCAGTTGGATGTCCATGGTAGGTCCCATGCAGACGCTGATTGGGGTACGGTCGTTTTTTGATGTGTAGAACTCATTTTCCGGAGATGATGTGGGTGCTGTCACCAGCCAGCCATGTTCCGGCTCACGTATCATGGTCGAATGGAAAAATTCTGATGCACCCTTCAATATCGGATAGATGTCGGCAAGATATTGTTTGTCGCCGTTGTATAGGTAATGCTCCCAAAGATGGGCGCAAAGCCATGCGCCTCCGGTGTTGGTAGCTCCCCATGAGGGATGTTCGCCCGGAGCGGTATAATTCCATACGTTGGTCATCATGTGGAGCACCCAGCCTTTTGCATCCGGTCCGTAGAACGCCTTTGCACTTTCTTCCCCGCTTGGAACCAGCCGTTTGACCAGGTCAATAAGCGGCTGGTACAGTTCAGCAAGGTTGCCTGGCTCTATGGGCCAGTGATTCATCTGGATGTTGATGTTTGTGTGGTAATCCCCGTTCCACGGTGTTCCCGGTTCGTTGGCCCATAGTCCCTGCAAGTTAGGCGGAAGGCTGCCGGGCCGTGTGCTGCTGATAAGCAAGTATCTTCCGTAGTTGTAATAGAGGGCTGCGAGTGAAGGGTCATCCTGCTGCTGGAAGGCTTCCAGACGTTTGTCGGTAGGGAATCCTGCACAATGTTTGTTCTCCGGTAATGTTATTCCCGCCCTTGTGAAAAGTTTGCGGTAGCTTTTGACCGCTTCTTCTTTTATATGCATCAGGGAGTTGGGGGGTGTTGCATCATTCAGCAGGCGCTGAGCCTCTGTCCTGTAGATATTTCCGGCAAGATAAGAGGTGGCGGCAGATACAATAATCCATGCCTTGTCTGCTGACCGTACCTCTATCGTCCCGTTGCTGTGGGTCTGCATTTGGCTTTGTGTGCCGCATGGTATGACTTTCGCGAATGCAGCATAGCATATGCCGTCTTGCCCGGGATTTCCGCTGTCGAGCATTCCGGCTATCTCAAGTTCTCCTTCGTTCTGCTTCTTGACTTTCCCTCTTTCCGGGCGGCTTAATGTGATGCGGAAACTGAGTGCTTCCGGACGGTCAGAATCCAGCAGAATTGCGATGACATCCTTGTTTCGGGAAACGAAATATTCGCGGGTAAACCGGACCTTTCCTTTAGTGAATGCTGTATAGGCTACGCTTTCTTCCAGATCAAGCCATCGTTTATAGTTCTTGACCGAATCATCCGGTACAGTATATGTGTAATCGATAAACATGTCGGCTAGCATTTGGAAGGCTCCGTAGGTCCCTCCTTTTTCCGGTTTTACAGGGACAAAACTGGTGTACATCAGTTCTTGCGCCTCTTTGTTCTTTCCTTCGAGGAGGAGTTGCCTGATGGCAGGAAGGCTTTCGGCTGCTTTGGGATTTCTGTAATCGGCTTCCGATCCGCTCCACATACTGATTTCGTTCAATACGATATGTTCCCGTTCAATTCCACCGTCAGGCATCATTCCAAGTCTTCCGTTTCCTAGCGGCAATGTTTCTTCCCATTGTGCGGCTGGTTCGTCATACCATAAGGTCAGACTCGGTTTTGTCTGTCCAAGGACAGAAAGCGGCAACAGGAAAAGCAGTTTCAGTATGGCTTTTTTATTTTTCATTATACCAGATGTTTATAGGGTTACTGTTTCTCATGCAAATATAACCTTTTTGTCGGGCAAACCAATGCTTCTCTTGTTGCATCGGATGCCGTCAGGGTGTTTCTGATGTTTCTAAGTGATGTATCAAATGTTTTGTAAGTCATGTCTTGTGTTTTGTGGAAAGATAAAACGTCTATATTTGTAATGTTAATAAACTGTTAATTAAAGTCAGCATATGAAGCGCAACATGTTTTTTATCTTATTTTTTCTTTTGTCTTCTTCCGTTTTTTGCGAGGGGATTCGCATTCTGTTTATCGGCGATTCAATAACGGATGGAAGTTGGGGAAGCAGCGACGGTGGCCCGATGCCTTCTTCTGCCCGGAATCATTGGGACATGAATCATATCTATGGAAGCGGATACATGTATCTGTGTGCATCCTATTATCAAAGCCGTTATCCGGATCACGGATACCGCTTCTTTAATCGTGGGATCAGTGGAAATACATTGGCCGATCTGGAACAGAGATGGAAAGAGGACGTGGTCGACCTGAATCCCGATGTATTGTCCATACTGGTTGGAACGAATGATATACATTATTATATAGAAGGCGACATGTCTGTGCCTTTCGACACCTTGGCGTGGGAACGTTGCTACCGGTCTTTGCTCGGCCGATCCTTGCGTATGAATCCCGACCTGAAGATTGTTTTAGGGACACCGTTCGTCGCTTATACAGGTACGATGAAGGATAAGAAAAATTTTGCGTTGCGTGACAGTCTTGTGCATAGTCTTTCACGTATTGTAAAGAGGATTGCAGCCGATTACCATGCTGTTTGTCTTCCGTATGATGAAATGTTTGACGAAATTCTTGCCAAGGAACCCACTTCGCAGGATACATATTGGATATGGGATGGAATCCATCCTACTCCGGCTGGACATAAAAGGATGTCGGAGCTTTGGATGGAAAAGGTGGAACAGGCCCGCATTCTTCCTTGACAGGCCTTGCCTTTTTATGATTTCCTTTGCTACGGCATTAAAAGTTATTAAATGAGTGCAGGAACAAATTATGCCGTTGGGTGAAACAAATAACTCCCGAGATTCTTTTTGCTATGACATATTTTTGTAATGTCCCAATCAGACAATACAGGATGTGTGGTTTGAGTGGGGCATAAGAAAGATATGTAAAGTTTAATATTGCTGTCCGATAAACTCGATTAAATATAAG
>SDWH01000043.1 GCA_019550975.1 Bacteroidales bacterium SW299
CAAACCTTATTTACGGGGGAATACCTAAAGATACAAAAAAGCCAACTAACTCGCAATGAATTAGTTGGCTAATTTTATACTATTTCTTGAATATCCCTAATATAAGAGCAATAGACTATTTTTGTATTTATTGGTACATATTTTTCATGGGTATGGTATATTTTGTTCTACATTTGAAATTATTTTTTTAATTCTTTTACCACAGAGGGCACGGAGTATCACAGGGTTTTATTTTTTACCGCAGATTTACGCGGATTATTTCCTTTTATTCTTTAACTCCTCTGCCCTCTCTGGCTTCTCTAACTCCTCTTCCTCAGAATCTGCATTTGAGGTCGATCCCGAACTGGAGGGGACGGCCTTGCTGCGCGAATCCTCTGTTCATCGTTTCAAAGTAGAAGGCCTGGTAGTCTTTGTTCAGCGCGTTGTTTATCCAGAAGCCGACCTGGCCGTTGCCCTTGTTCAGGCTGACGCGGCCGTTGAGTATGCCGTAGAGCGGCTGGCTGGCGTTGTTCTGCTCTGTCCAGTAGATACGTCCCGCCGCACGATAGTTGGCGTTGACCGTAATGTTGTCCAGCCATGCACATTTGCGCAGTCTGAATACGTACTGTCCGCCTGCGGTGAATGTGTGCTTCGGAACGAAAGGCACGTAGTTTCCGTTGTAGTCTTCCGTGTCGCTCAGCGTATAGTCAGTGAAGGTGGCGTAGGTGTATCCGTAGCTGCCGTACAGACTGAGCGCGTCCGTGATCTGTGAGCGCAGGCTCGCTTCCGCGCCGATGCTCCGGCTCTTTCCGGCGTTGACCGTGATGCGTCCCAGTCCGCTGTCGGCGAAGCGGGAAATCTGCTGGTCGCGCGTGTCCATGTAGAAAGCGGCCAGATCAGCCTGGAGCTTTCCGCCGAACAAGGTCAGGTGCGTGCCGATTTCATAGTTCCACGAATATTCCGGCTTGTAGAGCGTAGCTTCGCGGATGGAAGCGGAGCCTGTCTTGAAATTCTCCAGCATCGAGGCGAAGCGCTTGAAGTTCGGGTCGGCGGCGAGCGCGTCGATCATCGCGTTCCGCAGCGATCCCTGGATCAGGTCGGAAAACATCTGGATGTTGTAGCCTCCCGAGCGGTATCCTTTGGTTACGCTTGCATAGACATTGTTCTGCGGATTCCATGCATATTCGAGGGCGAATTTCGGCAGGAGCTGCGTGTAGTCGGCCGATTCCTCTCCGATGAAGGAGCTGATGGCGTGCAGGTTCTCGCTGGTGATGTGCATCGGACCCATGCCGAAGAGGAAGTCGAAGTCCATGTCGGTTCCCGAATCGTAGTGCATCTTGATCTTCTCATAGTCCAGACGCAGTCCCACGGTGAGCGACAGACCGTCGACGAAGAGGTCGTTCAGCGTCGACTGATGGTAGACGGCTCCGTTCAGCACCGGCGTTTCGAACCGTCCGGGCACCGGCAGCGTGCTGTTGTTTACGGTGAGGTGCATGGTCGGTGCGGCAGGGTTTCCGCTGGGGAACATGGAGTTGGCATTGTCTTCGATCATCGTCTTCACCCCGTCTTGGCGGAAAGTCACCGGCGCGTCCGTGTCCAGCCACTGGTAGAATCCGCTCACTCCGGTAGTCCACTGCCATCTGCTTCCCGGCTTCGACTTCATGACGATTTCCTCGCTCAGCGTTTTCGAATTCTGCTTCTGCATGATCGTATAGATATCCTGTTCCGTGAAGTCCTGGTCGAGGTCCATCCGGTCGTAGAGATACTGGAATCCCGTGGCGCTGCTCAGCGTGAAGTTTCTGCCTTGGTATTCCAGGTTCACTCCCGAGTTGACCAGATTCCGCCTGTATCCGCAGTCGTTGTTGTATGATATTCTTCCGATGTATCCGGCGCGGTCTTCGGTTTCTCCGTCCGTGCGTCCTGTATATTCGTAGGGGTATCCTCCCTGGTTCGTGTATTCGTAGTTCACGGTGAAGTCCAACTTCAGGTTCTCCGTGGGCAGCCAGATCGCGCGGATGCGTCCGCCGAACTCGTTGTCCGTGTCGATGCGCTTTCCGTTGAAGTCGTTCTTGAAGAATCCTCCCTTATGGCTGTAGAAGGCACCTGCCGAAAAGGCGAACTGCGTGCTGATGCGGTGGTAGTGGGTGAGCGAAGCCTGGTAGTTGTTGTAGGTGGCCGCGCTCAGCCGGAGATCCGTTCCCTGGTAGGTGAAGGGCGACTTGGTGAAGACGCGGATCAGTCCTCCCATCGTGTTGCGTCCGTAGAGGGTTCCCTGCGGGCCGCGCATTACGTCGATGCGTTCCACATCGGCATAGTTGAAGTCGAAGGCTGACTTGTCGATGAAGGGGATGTTGTCGACATACAGTCCGATTGCCGGCGTGTTGATGCGCGAGCCGATGCCCCGGATATACACCGAGGTGGTCAGCTTCGAGCCGTAGTCGGGGATGAAGAGGTTGGGCACGAGCGCCGAGAGCGACTTGACCGAAGTGACGGCGTTGTTGCACATGTCTTCCTGCGAGAGCGAGGTTGCCGACACCGGCTGCTGCCTCAGGCGGCTGTTTTCTTTCGGGGTGGCGATGACCACCACTTCTTCGATGTCGATTACTTTGGTTGTGTCGCCCGGCAGTGTGCCGACGGCGTTGTTGTTTGTGGCTGCAGCCGCGGATGCGGAAGCCAGCATCAGTCCAGTTAGTATTTTATGCTTTTTCATGTTGCGGTTATTTTTTCCGCTTGCAAAGTAACGGGTTCTTTTTGTGTCCTGCAATCCTAATTTATGAGGATAATTTTCTTGTGCTGTGGGTGTTTTTTTGAACCGCTGATTTACGCAGATTTACGCGGATTGTTGTTTGGGTTTTGTTTTTTGCAGGACGTTCCGGGCTTGCAGGGTAACATACTGCATTATAACAGCTGCGAGTAGCATAACGCAATTTTACCGAATAGTTTTCTTCCATATCAATAGTAAGTGAAAACTAAAGGCACTGGATTACTTGTACCACGCACTGTCTTTTATGTTCTCATAGTGCCTTGATCTGATTATTTCAGGAGTTGTATCAACTGATGGAAATTCTTCTGCGATTTCTTGAGCTAAACAATGCAATAATTTCTCTCCTAATACAGCAGAATATTTTCCCCGTAATGCCTTTTCATACCAATTTATCAAATCATTTTCAGTAACGATACTTTGAATATGGCTTCGCCATCCTATTTGTGATAGCAGAGAAACTATAATATCTTTTTCTGCATCTTTACAGACTATTACAATTTTATCGCTGGAAACGCCATTGACAATATTTTCAGCCAAAGTGATATCTAAACTTAAATGCTTGATTTGAATCGCAGGTCCCCAATTAGAATACATATCCAATCCACGGTCTGCCGCATTTGTAACTCCAACCCTATAGATTTTGGCTTCTTGAATGTATTGAGGAGAAGAACTGTCCAGACACATTACTTTCTGTGAAAAATCTTCAAACTCTTTGAGTAAAGGATATGCTTCTTCCTTAACGGTTATTTCCACTTCTAAATTTAATGCTTCAACCAAAGTGGAGAACAATGCATATACAATAATTTCATAAACTTTATCAAGGCTTCGTCTTAAGCCAGCTTCGTTCCAAAAAGAATCGATAAATTTCTTTACGTAGAAGTCTTTTGCCGAAGCATTAAGACAATAATCCAATGCGTTGCTGAGCTGAATATGCTTATGAGTAAATTGATTGTATATATATGCTTCAACAGCTCCATTTGTTCTTCTGTTTTCTCTGCCTAATACAACAAGTACTGATGGTGGTGTTGCATTTGCATTAAACAAATCATCCTGGAATCGAGCGCTGCTTGTGCATTTGCGTCCAACAAGAGAAATAGTTACTGCGTCACGCCACTTTTTGCTTTGCGTTCTATAGTCTTCCAGGTTAGAAAGGTCTATGTCTTTGCAAACTCTATTCCGGTATAAGATCTCTGCCACTTGAATTGGCTTGTACAAATGCACCCGCCCCTTCTCTATGACACTATCCAATGCTCTTTTTGCTTCTTCTACTGTAATCATAACTGTTTGTTCAATTCATGTTGTTTTAAAGAAAATATCATCTGCTTGGCTACAGCCGAAATTACTGGCACAGCAACAGAATTGCCTGTTTGATGTTTCATTTGTCCATAAGAAACAACAATTTTAAAGTTTTCAGGGAATCCTTGTAGCCTTAACATTTCCCGTTCCGTTGGTCTTCTCTCATCATTTATGAGAATATAATTGGCAGAAGCTCCTGCGCGTAAACAAGACGAATATGGGTGAGGCGTTATGCTTCCGGCCATATTTTCATGTGAAATATAAGGCTTAGGATAATTAGGGTCTTTAAGCCGCATTAACCGAGATTCTTTAATACGCTCCTTTACATAATATTTATCATCAACTTTTTCTTCTAATATATCAGCAAGTTTTTTACGCTGGGAAACAGGTATCGGATCAGGAAAAGTGAACATTACATCGTCTAGGAAACCAACAATAATGATTCGTTCACGTTTTTGAGGCACTCCATAATCTAAAGCATTTAAAACCTTGGCATATACATTGTATCCTAATGCTTCCAAATGTTTCCGAATAATTTTAAATGTTTTTCCCTTGTCATGAGCCGTTAGGTTTTTCACATTTTCGAGCATAAAAGCTTTTGGCCTTTTTTCCCTTAAAATTCTTTCTATTTCAAAAAACAAAGTACCACAAGTTTCATTCTCAAATCCTTCTTTTTTCCCTATAATAGAAAATGCTTGACAAGGAAAGCCTCCAAGCAAGATGTCAAAATCAGGAATGTCTTTTGCTTCGATCTTGGTAATGTCACCAGATGGATACTCTCCAAAATTAGCTTGATAAGTTTTGCACGCATCTTTATCAAACTCTGAGGAAAAGACACAATGTCCTCCTGCGGATTCAAAACCTAACCTTATTCCTCCGATTCCTGCAAACAAATCAATAAAACTAAATGAACTCCAATCCATCATTATTTTAATTTATTGTTACTGATTGATAAATATTTCACTGCTCTTCTTCGTCTCACAAATACGATTTTTAATTTATTTAAATTAGAGCGTTTAAATTTTCCGATTAAGTATTTTATCCGCCCCTTTTTGAGCTTGTTTCCGGTCTGTTTCCCCACTTTTACTCGTCAGACAGCCTGCTATCATCCTCATGAAATCAGAAAAACATCCTTGAAAACAATTCGCAAAATAAACCTGCACAAAATTTAAACGGCTCTTAAAGTTAAATGCAAATATATATTTTTTTTGCGATAATGCGTTCTGCAGATTCAAATCCATTGTCTGTGCCTTTTCCGACAGCGCATGGCGATTTTTTTTGAACCGCGGATTCTGTCAGATGCTGTCGGCGTCGATGTATCCGTGCATGACCGCATAGATGGCAAGCCCCGACGCAGACTTGATCCCCAGCTTTTCGGTGATGTTCTTGCGGTGCGATATGACTGTGGTCAGGCTGATGTGCAGCTTTTCGGCGATTTCCTTGTTGATGAGTCCCTTTGTGAGCAGTACCAGCACTTCGATCTCCCTCGGGGTCAGTTCGTCTGCCGCTTCCGGTAGGGGGCGGTGCATGCTTTCGTGTCCTGTTTTCCGCAGCATCATGATGGCTTTGACCAGCCTTTCCTGCGGCATGCAGATGTTGAGCGTGGGGATTCCGTTCAGCAGCGGCTGTTCGCCTGCGGTGAGCACGATGCACTTCGGCCTTCTTTCAAGAAAGAAAGCCGTGTGCGCGAAATAAATGTTGGCCGACACGAAATAATGCGCGTACATGTCGGGCGTATCGTCGATGAGCTGTCCGAACGAGGAAAAAGTCCGGATGACGGCATTCGGAATCATTTCTTCCAGTATGGTCTGCAAGCCGAGTGCCGTCAGCGTGTTTTGTTCGAGGATAGCGATTTCGGGTGAGGATGCTTTCATCTTGGAACAGTTTATTTTGTGACAGCCTCCAGGTAGGCGAAGGCCGCTTCGGCACACCGTTCGCCGTCGATTCCTGCCGACACGATTCCGCCGGCGTATCCTGCTCCCTCTCCGCAGGGGAAGAGTCCCTCTATCGTGACGTGCTGGAGCGTTTCACGGTCGCGCACGATCCTTACGGGCGATGAGGTCCGTGTTTCCGCCGCTATCATTACCGCTTCGTTTGTCAGGAAGCCGCGCGAGCTTTTTCCGAAGAGCTGGAAGCCCTCGCCCAGCCGTTCGCTGATGAACGGAGGGAGCCAGAAGTGTAGGGGCGACGACACCAGTCCCGGGCTGTAAGAGCTGTCGGGCAGGTCGTAGCTCAGCTTTCTGCGCGTGAAGTCCGCCATCCGCTGTGCCGGTGCCGTCTGCCGCATGTTTCCCTGCTGCCAGCACACCTGTTCGAGCTTTTCCTGAAAGCGCATCACTGCCAGCGGATGTACGCCGTCCTGCACCGGATTCGACAGGATCAGCTGTTCCGTCAGTTCTTCGGCAGAATCCTTCAGGGCCTCCGACTGCACCTGCAGCGCGGGGTCTTCCAGGTCTTCGGGATGAATCTCCACCACCATTCCCGAGTTGCTCCACTTCGTTCCGCGGTTGCTCGGGCTCATGCCGTTCACCACAAGCTGGTGCGGGCCGCTGGCTGCCGGGACGACGAATCCTCCCGGGCACATGCAGAAGCTGTAGACCCCCCGTCCGTCAACCTGCTGCACAAAGCTGTATTCGGCTGCGGGGAGGTATTTTCCCCGTCCATTCTTATTATGGTATTGTATCTGGTCGATCAGCAGCGACGGGTGTTCGAGGCGCACGCCCACAGCAAGGCCTTTCGCCTCTACGGGCACTCCGTTGGCGAAGAGCCAGCGGTATACGTCGCGTGCCGAATGTCCCGTGGCGAGAATCACCGGTCCGTGGAACTCGGTTCCCCGGTTGGTCCGGATGCCTGCCACTTTGCCGTTCTCGATCAGCAGCTCGTCCATCCGCGTTTCGAAATGCACTTCACCGCCGCAGGCAAGGATGGTTTCTCTCATGTTCTCGATAACCCTCGGGAGCTTGTCAGTGCCGATATGCGGATGCGCGTCCGCCAGGATCGACGTGCTTGCTCCGTGCTGGCAGAACACGTTGAGGATTTTGTCTACGCTTCCGCGCTTCTTGCTCCGCGTATAGAGCTTTCCGTCGGAGTATGCTCCTGCTCCCCCTTCGCCGAAGCTGTAGTTCGATTCCGGATCCACTTTGTGCTCCCGGCTGATGCGTGCCAGGTCTTCCTTGCGCTTGCGCACGTCTTTTCCGCGCTCCACCACGACCGGCCTTGCGCCCAGCTCGATGAGTTTCAGGGCTGCAAAGAGTCCTCCGGGACCTGCGCCGACCACGATGACTGGCCGCTTTCCCTCCACGTTCGGGTATTCCGTGCGGATGAAGTCGTCGTTTTCCGGTTCTTCGTTGACGAATACCCTTACCTTGAGGTTGATGAAGATGGTCCGTTGGCGTGCGTCAATGCTCCGCTTGAGTGTCCGTACC
The DNA here is from genome assembly GCA_019550975.1 of Bacteroidales bacterium SW299. Taxonomy (GTDB): domain Bacteria; phylum Bacteroidota; class Bacteroidia; order Bacteroidales; family Bacteroidaceae; genus Phocaeicola; species Phocaeicola excrementipullorum. Next base: position 7,465 of record SDWH01000043.1, read on the forward strand.
GCCCGGATTGTCCGGATATCCATTCCTTTTTCTCTGCTGATGTATTGTTTCAGCGACTGTTCGCTTGCTGCCTGTTCGGGCAGAACCCGCAATTGATATTCTTCTGTCATGTTGTTTTCTTTTGTTTTTTTACCGCAGATTTCCTCAGATTTCCGCGGATTTGTATGTTTTTTATTTTATCCGTTATAAGATAATTCTTTTGATTCCATGTTGCAGGTTTGTACTGAAGAAATTAATCAACAGTCCTAAATGGATTTTGCTCAGTTTCATATAAGTTATGATCTGGGCTGTGTGGATAGGGTGGAATTGTTCTACCGTTTTTAAGTTCGATGATAATCTTGTTTTCTATCAGTATGTCAATGCGATATCCACAGTCAATTCTTGTATTTTCATATAGTACGGGCAGTTCTTTTTGCCTTTCATACTTGATGTTGAGCCTGTTAAGCTCATAGCAGAGGCAAGCTTCGCATGTGTTCTCCAATAATCCCGGACCCAATGCACGATGTACGTTATAGGCACATCCGATAATTTTATACGCCAGTTCGTTTGTTCCTTTATCTATGAATGTCATGAGAATAATCGTAAATTAAAGTGAAGAATCTATGAAAATCTGCGGTTCGTAAATCTTATCCGAAGAGTTCGCGGAATGCTTCTTCCACTTTTCTTACCGGCGCCAGTCTGATTTTGATCTTCTTTCTGTCCAGTCCCTGCATGTTCTGTTTTGGAATCAGCATTCTGCTGAATCCCAGCTTCTCCGCCTCGCTTATCCGCTGCTCGATGCGGTTTACCGGACGGATTTCGCCGCTCAGCCCGACCTCGCCTGCCATGCACACGCCGGTTTCTATTTCCGTGTCCATGTTGCTCGAGAGGATCGCGCTGATGACAGCCAGGTCGATTGCCGGGTCGTTCACCTTCAGTCCGCCGGCGATGTTCAGAAACACGTCCTTCTGCGCCAGCTTGAATCCCACGCGCTTTTCGAGCACCGCCAGCAGCATGTTCATGCGCCGCAGGTCGAATCCCGTGGCGGAACGTTGCGGCATTCCGTAGGCTGCCGTGCTTACCAGTGCCTGCACTTCGATCAGAAACGGGCGGATGCCTTCCACGGCTCCGGCTATGGCCACGCCGCTCATGCCTTCGTGGTCCTGCGAGAGCAGCAGCTCCGAAGGGTTGCTCACCTGTCTTAGCCCGTCCTGCCGCATCTCGTAGATGCCCAGTTCGGCGGTGCTTCCGAAGCGGTTCTTGATGCTCCTCAGGATGCGGTACATGTAGTGCTGGTCGCCTTCGAACTGAAGCACCGTGTCGACGATATGCTCCAGCACCTTCGGTCCCGCCAGGCTTCCTTCCTTATTTATATGTCCGATGAGGATGACCGGCGTGCCGGTTTCCTTCGCGAACTTCAGGATGGCAGCCGAGCACTCTCTGACCTGCACGATGCTGCCCGGAGAGGAGTCGATGCTTTCGGTAGATATGGTTTGTATGGAGTCGATGACCACCAGATCAGGCGCAACGTTCCGGATATGCGTGAAGATCTGTTCCAGCGACGTTTCGCAGGCGATGAGCAGGCTGTTGCTTTCGGAGTGGGGGATACGGTCGGCCCGCATCTTCAGCTGGCGGCTGCTTTCCTCACCCGAGATGTAGAGCACCTTCTTGTCGGCAAGGCGCAGGACAGTCTGCAGCACGAGGGTAGACTTTCCGATTCCCGGTTCGCCTCCGATCAGCGTAAGCGATCCTTCCACCAGCCCTCCTCCGAGCACCCGGTTCAGCTCTTCATCGTGCATGTCGATGCGCTGTTCGTCGCCCGCCACGATTTCTTTCAGGTATTGCGGCTTCGAGCGTGTTCCCTCGATTCCGTGAGCCACATGTTTTGCCACGGCAGGCTCTTTCCGCACCACTTCTTCCACAAACGTGTTCCATTGTCCGCACGCCGGGCATTTCCCTGCCCATTTGGGCGATTCGTGTCCGCAGCTGGTGCATACATATACGGTTTTTTCTTTTGTTGCCATCGGTTGTATTTCGCGCTTTATTTATG
>SDWH01000044.1 GCA_019550975.1 Bacteroidales bacterium SW299
TCCCGTTTTGGCTGCCAAACCTTATTTTCGGGGGAATATCTAAAGATACAAAAAAGCCAACTAATTCGCAATACATTGTGTATGAATTAGTTGGCTGATTTTATTATATTTACTGAATATCCCTAAAAAATCATAGAAGTTCTTTGAATTTATTGAAATTCAATTTGTTATAGGCAATTTTAGATTTCCGAGACTTGAATTTAACTTTGCGGTCAAAATCAGACCGTTATGTTTAAAGACGAGTACGTTTTCTCTCAATTAGTTAAATTCCTTGATTACGAGAAATTCAAATACATTGTGAAGAAATACAATGGCAACAAGTATATCAAAAGCTATACCTGTTGGAATCAGTTGCTTACGATGATGTTCGGTCAGCTATCCAGTCGAGAGAGCCTCCGGGATCTGGTTGTGGCTATGGAAGCACACGCTGGGAAACTCTACCATCTCGGAATCGGGAAGTCTGTAACGCGAAGCAATCTCAGTAAGGCTAATGAGCAACGTGATTACCGTATTTTCGAGGAGTATGCAACATTCATGATTGCCGAGGCCCGCAAGCGTAGAATCAATAAAATATTCGAACTTGACGGTCATGTTTACGCATTTGACTCTACAACAATTGATCTGTGCCTGTCGGTGTTTGAATGGGCTAGATTTCGCAAACACAAAGGCGGAATAAAGTTGCATACGCTCTATGATGTTGAAGCGGAAGTACCTGCATTTGTGCATATTACACCTGCCAACATTCACGATTCAAAGGCTATGCCTGAGATACCGTACGAATCTGGAGCGCACTGCATATTCGACCGCGGATATAACGATTCCAGCAACCTTAATACGATAAGTCGTATAGGTGCTTTCTTCGTTGTACGAGCCAAAACAAATGTACGGATCAGGCCTAAAACCTGGAAACGAAGATTGCCGGAAGGTGTAGTTTCGGATGTAATCGGGTGCTTTACGGTTTATAAAAGTTCTAAGGATTATCCCGAGGAACTTAGAAAACTCATCGTTGAGAATCCTGAAGAACGGTACACGATATATCTTCCTGACAAACAGTCTTGACGCTTCTGCAAAGTTGATATCATCGCTTTATCGAAACAGATGGAGTGTTGAACTGTTCTTCAAATGGATAAAACAACACCTCAGGATTAAGAAGTTTTGGGGAACATCGGAAAACGCAGTACGCATACAAATCTATTGTGCGATAATTACTTACTTTTTGGTAGCAATAGTCCGACACGATATGAAATTAGAACGCAGCGTCTATGAAGCTCTCCAAATTCTCGGAATCTCTCTGACCGACAAAACACATCTCTGTGACTTGTTTGACAAATCGAATTTCAAAAATGTCAAAGACCGATATGATTCATGTGAACCGAATTTATTTAATTTTTAACCTTGTCCATTTTTAGTGGACAGTAGTGGAATTAGATAAAAATGCTCGACAAATGTCCCTAAAAAACATAGTTAAAATTAATATTTTTATACTTTTGCATCGAAAATGATGACTATATGAAACAAATAATATACGCTGTTATAATATTACATTCCATTTTGATAAATTCAGGATGCAACGGAAATAAAACAGCAGACAAACTGATGCCGGAACTTGAACAAGCAGAAAAGGTCATGTTTGACCATCCGGACAGTTCATTGCATATATTGGAAAGTATGGAGATTCCTTCGTCACGAACTGATAAGGAGAACCATGCGCTGTGGTGTCTGCTGACCTCACAGGCAAAGGTAAAACAGCTGATGAAAATCTCTTCCGATTCGCTTGTACGGATAGCATACGATTATTACAAGCCTACAAATAATGCCCGTAGAAAGGCAATGTCGGCCCTCTATATGGGAAACATCAATTACAATTTGGGTCATATAGAAGAAGCAATGAAGTATTATTTGGAAGGTAAATCAGAAGTAGAAAAAACGGAAGATTATAAAACAGGATACCTTATAATGTCTTCTTTAGGAAAGTTATATTTATATCGTAACTTAACAGACTATGCACTGGAATCCTGCACAAAGGCATACGATTATGCTGTCAGAGATTCAAACTTACGGTATCAAATGGGTGCATTACAATATTTAGCTAGATGCTATTGTATCTCAAATAAACTTCCCAAAGCGATAGAGTCCTATCAAAGATGTAGTGCAATAGCAGCAGAGCTTGGACTTAAAAATACGGATTATTATTATGACATTCAACGTGAAATAGCTTTAGTGTATACGAATAGTCATAAAATAGAAAAATCTTTGAGTATTTTGCAGTCATTTCCAATAGAATATCGTCCATTCTCATTAATAGGCAAGAACTATTTTCATTTAGGCAAATTAGATTCAGCTTTTTATTATCTAAATAAAGCATTGAATACTGATAATATTTATACAAAGGCATCTATTTATGAATATTTATATAGATTAAGTGAGAACCCTAAATACAACCAATACCTGAAAACTTATTGTGACTCATTATTGTTTTATAATGACTCTATTATTGCTATAGATAAAGGAAAACAAATCATAGCCTATAAAGAAAAGTATAATAATGAAAAATTAATTACAGAAAAACAAAAGTTGGAGTTGGAGAAAGCTAATATCACCTATTGGTGGATGTTTACTGTAGTGATAGTTCTGCTATTGGGTATTTTACTTATTTATATTTATTTGCGTAAGCGAATTACAATACAAAAGAAAGAAGAGGAGTTAACAAGTTTGGCTTTACAACTACATCAAAAAGAACTGGAAGTTGAAAAGAACGAATCATATATTGTAGAACTTCAGTCACAGTTTGCAGAAAACAATAAGAAGAAGGAGCTTTATATTGAGCAGATAGAGGCACTCAAGAATTTGAAAAAAGAAAATGAACGTTTGTCTTTAGAGAAGAATATGCTGCATGAAAAGATTGCTTCCTATTCTATATCTTCTCATGAATTGTCGAATGTAAAGACTTTATCTGATAGACTTCTATTATTAGAAAAAAGGGAAAAAGAATTATGTTCTTTATTGTTGACGCAAATACCATTCTTACGAAATCTTCATTTGAAGCCTGTCTACTTGAATGATACGGAACTAAGTAACATATGTCAAGTAACAGATAATATATTTCATAATTTCACACAACGATTATCAAAAGAAATCTCATCCCTCAGTAAGCACGAAATAATTTTATGCTGTTTGATTAAACTTCGTTTTTCCATCACAGAAATATCTGTTTTTTTGAATATAGCTCCAACATCAGTTTCACGAAGTAAACTTCGCATAAAAACAAAGATTTATTCAGAGTTGGGTGAATTCTCAAAAGAAAAAAGCCTTGATATTTGGCTTTGGGAATATTGAGAATTGCATTTGTCTATATTAAAAAATTGATGCATTCTTAAAATATTGATTTATAGACATTTATAAATTTTATAATCATTACACTTGTCTATCTCGTATCTATATCATTTTTTGATTTATAATCGTATTAGTATCTATTTTTGCGATAGAAAAGTTAAACAAAATAGATATGCAATTATGAAAAAAGTGTTTTTATTATTCTTATTATTTTTATTTAACAATAAGATATTTTTCAATTGTTCAATAGATAGTGAAGGCTTGACAAAATATCTAGAGACTTTTTTAGGAATGCGTTAAAAATTGAAATATGAGAAAGTTAGTTACATTATTGGTATTATTATTCAATACATTTATAATTAAGGCTCAGAGTATTTCAGGTTCTTTAATTGATGAGAGTGGAAATCCTATAAGTTTTGCCAATGTTGTGTTATTGAATCGTTGTGATTCTTCTTTTGTTCAAGGAACGATAAGTGATGAAAATGGAAACTTTAGTATAGGACCATTTACTGATGAGAATATACTTAGAGTTTCATGTCTTGGTTTTTTACCAATAACAAAAGCTCATACAAATTCTCCGGTAACTATTGTGATGCAAGAAGATATTAATCTATTGAGTGAAGTTGTTGTTAAAGGTAATTTACCTGTGACCCGCATGAAAGGTGATGCTATGGTGACAAATGTGGAGAACAGTGTGTTGAGCAAGGCTGGTTCTGCCAATGATGTATTGACCAAAATACCGGGTATTACCAAAAAGCAGGATGCATTTGAGGTTTTCGGGAAAGGAACACCTCTTATATATATAAACGGCAGAAAACTGCATGACTTATCTGAGCTTGAGCGACTTAACTCTAATGAAATCAAGAATGTACAGGTTATCCGTAATCCCGGTTCAAGATATGACGCAACCGTAAAAGCTGTTGTCCGTATTCAAACGGTTAAACGTCAAGGGGATGGTTTCGGATTCAATTTGCGTTCCAGCTATTATCAGTCGAAGAACACGGATTTGATAGAACAGGCAAACTTCAATTACCGGCATGATAATCTGGATATTTTCGGTTCTATATATTACAACCAAATGGAAAGCTGGCAGGATTTCAGTATGAAACTGGAAGAAAGAGGAACAAAAGTTTGGAATCATGATATGAAGAGCAATGGCGAGTTTTATTCAAAGATGCTAAACGGCAATGTCGGATTCAATTATCAGCTGAATGACAATCATACTTTTGGTATGAAATATAAGGCAGGAAAGACTCTGAAGGAAGAGAATCCGCTTTCTAAAGAAACCAATATAAATGTGGATAATATATTCTATGACAACATAAAGGTAAACAGTTGCGATTACTATAATTATGAACCTGACCATGAATTAAACGCATACTATAACGGACAATTCGGAGATGTGAATCTTGATTTCAATGCCGATTATCTTCAGAATGGCAAGCGTAGCAACTCCGTATTTCAGGAAACCAGCCAGACTTCGGAAAGCCGTGATGTCCATTCTGCCAATCATGTAAAGAACCGGCTTGTGGCAGGAAAGCTGACTTTATCACTCCCATTGGGTGGAGGCACTTTTGTTGTGGGCAGTGAAGTTACCTATACCCATAGAAATGACGACTATCTGAACGAAGAAAATTACGTGCCGTCTTCATTCAGCAAGATTGAGGAACTCAATGCTGCCGGATATGCGGAGTATAACCGCAGTTTTCCGTGGGGCGACTGGTCGCTTGGGTTGAGGTATGAGCATGTCAAGTTTGACTATTACGAAGACGGCAGGCATATTGACGAACAAAGCCGTACATTCGATAACTTCTTTCCGAATATTTCATTCTCAACTCAATTGGGAAAAGTGCAGACACAGGTGAGCTATACGGCAAAAACTCAACGACCGACTTACAGCGAGTTGAGTAACAATGTGTTTTATTCAGACCGATTTACCCTTCAAAAAGGCAATCCGGCTCTTCGCCCTACCATCATACACGACCTGACACTGTCCGCCGCTTGGAGATTCCTGCAAATGTCATTGTCCTACTCTCAGACAAAGGACTGGATTCTTAATTGGGGAGAACTGGTAAATGAAGATGCTTCACTGACCATGCTAAGTCAACGCAACTGGGATAAGTCTGTTCCCATGTTTGCCACATTTTTGTCGGCCACTCCTAAAATCGGGTGCTGGTCTCCTATGCTGGGTATTGGAATGCAGAAACAGTGGCTGGTTGTCGATTATTTCAAGGAATCGAAAAACTTGGACAATCCCATATTTACCGCTTCATTCAATAATACTTGGGAGTTGCCTTTAGATATCATGGTGAGCCTTGATTCATACATACAGAGCCCGGGTGCGACACAGAATATTTATTTTGAGAAACCGAACGGGTATGTGAACGTGTCGCTCAGAAAGAGTTTCCTGAATGATGCTTTGAGCGTTGAATTGAGAGGCAATGACATTTTCAATACGAATAAGATAAGCTATAGCATGTATAGCGGCGACTATTATCTGTATCAACAAAGCGTATGGGACAGACAGGAGTTTGTGGTGACAGTCCGTTACAAACTTAATGCAGCCAAGAGCAAATACAAGGGAACGGGAGCCGGAGACAGCCAAAAGAGCCGTATGTAAATTGATTAAGACTGTAAAAATGAAAACTATCAGAATGTTATTAATATTGGTTTGTACACTTATTTCAGTTGGGGTATCGGCACAAACCATAAGTGGAAAATTGATTGACGAGGACAGCCAGCCGTTGCCCTACGCCAATGTGGTGTTGCTGTCATTGCCGGATTCGGTATTTGTTTCAGGAGCCACATCGGATGATAAAGGAAATTTTATCCTGAAAGATCTATCTTCCCGAAGCTACCTGTTGCAGGTCTCATACATAGGCTACCAGCCGCAGTCCATACTATTAGAAAATCTGGACAGGAAAATAAACTTAGGAGATATCCGGTTGGTGCAGGACGCCATGGCTTTAAAAGGCGTAACGGTAACAGGCAGTAATGTGGTGGAAAAAATAGACCGGCAGATTGTGATACCTTCTTCCAGACAGATTAAAGCGGATACGTCCGGTTATGAGTTGCTGGACCACATGCAGCTTCCGGGACTGAAGGTGAACAGTATGGAAAGGAGCATTTCAACCGTAAGCGGAGGACGTGTGCAGTTAAGAATCAACGATATTGAAGCACCCACCGCACAGGTTCAGACTCTGAGGCCGGACGAGGTTCTGAGGGTGGAATACATTGACAATCCGGATATGCGGTATGCCAATACGGATGTGGAAGCCGTCATCAACTATGTAGTGAAGCGCATGGAGTTGGGCGTTGCTGGAGGATTCAATCTGACCAATGCCGTTACGATCGGTTTTGGCATGACAATGTGTATATCAAGGTCAATCACAAACTGTCGGAGTTCGGTTTCAACTACTATGTGAGCTATCGTGACTATAATGACCGTTTTATGGATGAGGACCAGTCTTTCAGCCTTCCGGACGGAAACCGTAACCGTTATCTGAAAGGCATAACTACTCCTTTCAATTACGCCGACCATTACTTGGAGTTGAATTATAATCTGACCAAACCGGAAAGGTATGTATTCAATGCCTCTTTCACGGACAATATTTTCCGTTCTCCCCATAACGATTACGGTCAGATTATCCGGGAGGAAGGCAAAAACGACATCTATAGTTTTACAAAGAAAATCAATACGTGAGTTCGGGATAAGCTAATAATGGAAAGAAAAACAGGTAATCACAGAAATATTTTGTAAATTTAAGTCTGACAAACAATAACTTACAAAAACCAGAATCTATGATTACCCAAGACAAAATTACGGATATTTTCTGTATGGTAGATGAATTCAGCAAGAAATTTGATATGGAAATTGCTAAAGGCGAACTTATTTCTTCAAACGGAATCCGCCGTCGGCACCGTAATGCCTCCCTTTCCGATGGTGAGATTATGACCATCCTGATTGTATTTCATTTTGGCACGTTCGCCAACTTCAAGCACTACTACC
>SDWH01000045.1 GCA_019550975.1 Bacteroidales bacterium SW299
TTTCTAAAATGCAGGAATTTACTTATGAACAAATCAGAGAAAAAGCACTAAGACAAGGAGTAAAAGATAACAGAGTTCATATAGGTTTATGGGCTAATATTAATAACTATCTAAAGACAAGGAGAAAGAAAAATGGAAAGGTTACTACTTATTATATCTCATTGTAGAAACTGGCTTACTGAAAAGATAAGATTTAAAGTACAGAGATTGATTTTGTCTAATTTATTGGGTGTGCTTATTCCCTTTTTACCGTGTGCTTAATCACCCCCTCTCTACATTCCTACTACTACACTCCTATTAGACCATGCAATCCTCTTACGAGCATTGCAATGGTAATTTGGATATTGGGGATTTATAAAAAACGATGATATGTGGATTTACAACAAGCATATATATGACAAGCTAAGCGAACTAAGGAAAATCAACAGATTAAGTTCTTCTAAAATGAGATTTCTATTAAAGACCAACCAAATCATTCTTATTAACCATATTGAGCGATTGCCTTATGACGAAACTACCATTCAAAGAATACACCGTAATGAATAATACTCTTATCCAGAAACTTGGTTGTGCAGATGTTTACAGAACCTATGTGTTACTATTAATAGCAGACAAAAGTACACTGACAACTGATACTACCATAGAGGAACTTGCATCATTTGTTGGTGAATCAAAATCCAACTATAAAGGTAACAGGAAAACCAAATCATTCAATGACAAGTTAAGAGATACAGGAGAAGTTACCATACAAGAAAAGAACAGTGGCAGAAAGGACAGAACTTGGACTGATTATATCTTTTCTCCAGTTACTTATGGAAATTACAGAAGAATCAGCAGGGAGTTTTACGATTCATATAATGATACATTGGATTTGAAACTTAGAGGATTCATTCTTAAACTGTTCAGTGCAGCAGAGCCACACAGCCATACCATTACTTTACCCATGAGAAAACTGGAAAAACTAATTCACATGGGACATGATACCATTAATAAATATATAGACCAGCTAATAGAACTGGACTTATTAGATGAAGTTGGTGATTCAACCATATTAAAAGCCAAAGGTCTGATTATAGACCAACCTAAAGATAAATATGTAGAAGAAGTTAAAGCTCGCTTTGAGCACATGATAGCTTATAATGAAAGTAGAGGGAATCCTATTTCAAGAGAGTGCATGATTTATAAGAGGTACAAAGAGAAACAATTTGAAGGAATCCAAAACATGCACGCTTTTATAAAATCATTGGAAAGTGGATTGGCAGGAAGAAAACAGAATGTGAAAGATAAGGAAGATATACAAGATTTAATTTTATAATGTGACAACATTCAAGGTAAAAAACGGATTTTATAGCCCCAATCCTAAAAATGTTGTACGAGATACCATACCCCAATTTTATACCCCCTCACACCAAGCAAAGGAAAAAATGAAAATTGGCAGACACTGCCCACCCCCATATTCATTATAAATTTTACTATTCACCTCACATCATTGATAGACTTTATAGGATGATACACAAATACATGGATAATATAAATAGCCTAATCGTATCACACCTATAAATGTACCAAGAGTATTTGTAATCGTACCAAGAGGGAATCGAAGCAATTCATTGCTTCATGGGCGATTCATTGCTCTGGAGTTAATTCAATCAATAATCATTTAAACAATTTATCATTATGAGAAATTTAATTATTATGCCAGCTATGGCACAGAATCGCGAAAGAATGAATTTGGGTGAAAATGCAGAAGAAGCTACCATTATCATGGATGAGCCAGTAAAGCCAGCCAATCATTTTATCGAAGCCAACACGCAGGAAGTAACTTTGAATCATCTTAGACATGATTGCATTACTCCAGTGTTCTCTAAAGACAATGAACTTACAATCAATCATGCTCAGTTTGTGGAAACAATACAGGATGCAGCACAATCTTTCTTTAGTGGTGAAAAGGTGGAACAAGCCACAATCAGAGCAAGCCACATTATCAAAGGCAGAATCCCAGAAGCTATCCATAAGCCAGCCAATCAACTTTTGGAATCTGACAAGACTATCTATTATGAAAGGGCAGCTTTCAGCATTGATGTTCCAACTATTTATGAAACGGTAGGTGGAAATAAACTTAATCTTTCCATAGTAGGTGTGAGAGCTTACAACCAGATGAATCTATACAGCAAAAAAGTGCCAGAAATTTTTAGGTTAGCTATAGGATTCAAAAATACCGTATGCTGTAACATGTGCATCTTTACAGATGGCTACAAGGATGATTTGAGAGTAAGCAACACTACAGAATTATATCGTGCAGCATTGGAACTTTTCAGTAACTACAACCCAGCCAAGCATATTTATCTTATGCAGCAATTAGGTAACACTTCTATGAGTGAACACCAGTTCTGTCAGATAATAGGTAGAATGCGACTTTATCAATGCTTGCCAACAGGCTATCAAAAGGCATTGCCAAGAATGTTGCTTACAGATACGCAGATTAACAGCGTAGCCAAAGCATACATCAATGATGATAACTTTGGCAGCTTTGGAAGTGAGCTTAATATTTGGAAATTTTATAATTTGCTCACGGGGGCTAACAAAAGTTCATACATCGACAGTTTCCTAGACCGTTCTTTAAATGCTACAGAAATGGCTTTAGGAATCAATTCAGCTTTACATGGTGATGAGAAATATAAATGGTTCATTGATTAAATGAGCTTTATTGATTGCGAGAGAAAAGGGCAGCTATTAAGTTAGTTGTCCTTTTTTCATTTCTACCAACATCTAAAATTTACAATCATGGATAAACAGATAGATAAACTTATAAATCATATCAGAGATTTAGAAAACCGTTTGGGCGAAGTGGATAACAATCTCAGATATATAAAGGTAGTACAGGCATTGAAACATTCCTTAGATAAATTAGATGATATGCTTAGGAACAACCAAGAATTGCAGCGTGAATATCAAGCAACCTATTATAGATATTTCTATACAGGTTGCGGGTTCTCTTTTTATGATAGAATCTGTAATTCTATACTGGATTATAAATATGGAAACAAACCTTTTTAAAATTGACATTATGAATATAGATTATAAGATAGGAGAAGTGAAGCTTTCCTACAAACCCAAATTCAAGAATCAGCAAAAAGTAACCTGTTCAGAGGATGCTTATAGATATATGCTTTCCACATATAAGAAAGGAACTATATGCTACAAGGAATATTTCAAAGTCCTGTTCCTGAATCAAGCCAACCAGATTTTAGGATATACTCTAATTTCAGAGGGAGGAATCACAGAAACCTGTGCTGATGTCAGATTAATTATGCAAGCTGCATTACTTACTAATTCTGTAGCTTTAATTCTGGCACATAATCATCCAAGTGGAAATTTAAAGCCAAGTCCAGAAGATATAAGACTTACTAAACAGGTAAGGGAAGCATCAAATTTTATGAGGATAAAAATCTTAGACCATATCATCCTTTCAGATACAGAATACTACAGTTTTGCAGATGAAGGAATGCTGTAGCATAAATAAGGGCACTCAATATTTTAGTTGGGTGTCCTTTATTAATAATATTCACTTTGGATAAAAATAATTGTTTCCTTAGTAATCAGTGAGTTAGTAAATCCAACTCAAAATTAATATTCACTTTTATTCATTTACTTATAAAACAGAACATTATGTCACTTAAATATTCAAGCACAACAGCAGACTATCTTATTTGGTCAGATGCAATGAACCTTATTAGAAAACTGGCAAAAGATGATAATTATAAAATATCACTTCTTATAGCTTTAGGGTGTTTTACAGGATTGAGAATCTCAGATATTCTATCTTTAAGATGGAAGCAGATATTAGATACAGACGAATTTACTGTAATTGAGAAAAAGACAGGTAAGGTAAGAACCATAAGACTGAATCCCCAGCTACAGGAACATATCAGAGAATGTTACGAACATATAAAACCAGTTGGAATCAATGCACCCATCTTAGTAAGTCAGAAAGGCACAGTCTTTTCAGTCCAGAGAATAAATATCATTCTTAAAGAAGTGAAAAAGAAGTACAGGCTAAAGATTAAGAACTTTTCTTGCCATTCCCTTAGAAAGACTTTTGGCAGACAGGTCTACAATATGAACAGTGAAAATTCAGAGCTGGCATTAGTAAAGCTGATGGAACTTTTCAATCATAGTTCTGTTGCCATTACTAAAAGATACTTAGGATTAAGACAAGAAGAAATATTGCAGACTTATGAATCTTTGAGCTTCTAAATTACAGGTAGGACAAATCGAGAACAAGGTTAGCTTTATATACCCCAATCAAAGTTTGTCCTACCTAAATTTTAAACTCCAGATATATCTAAAGTCTGATTATTTGTGTTTGGCATTTCAGCCTTATAGTAACAGGTCAAATCCATAAGTTTTTAAACTTTAGAACTATCTCAACTCTTATAATTCATACTGGGGATAGCTGTTTATAAATATCCAAAGATATAGCCGTATAAAGAGTATATATGTTCCAAATCCTTTCCAGATTGTTAAAAATCAAGGATTCATACACTTTCATTCCTTTTATGTTTATTTGATAAGAATAATATTAATATATTTGCAGAAAAATTTAAGCATTGATAATCAAGAGATAATTTGATTATGAGTTCTCCAATGTTTTTTATTAATAGCTTATCAAAGAAAACATGTGGGCATAAATAATAATACTAAAATGGATAGAAAAACTGCAACTTTTATCGAACAGATTAAAAATAGATTTAACCAGTTCAATATAATACATCAAGTGATGGAAGGTTATTGTAATATGGAGAATCCACATTTGGAAGGATTATTCGTCTGCGACTATCAAATTAGCATTTGGCTTCAGAATAATAGATTAGGACATCAAGATTTATACATGTACTTAAATAAAGAAGAAGATTTAAGTTTAGTTGCTGTAAAGACGACACACACAACACCTAAATTATTGGAAATATGCCAACAATTGGGCACTATTTATGGCGTTCCATTTAAATCCATAATAAAATCTAAATCTGAAAGAGATTGCTACTACTTCATCTTCTAAATTAGAAGATTGAATAATAATCATTTAAACATAACATCTATGGATAATAATTCTAAATACAATCTTTATCGCTTCATCGAAAAGTTACAATATCATGGGGATATACAAAAAATAAATAACACAACAGGAATATACGAAAAGGTCGCACTAAAAGATGTAGACTTGAAACTTCCTTGTGGGGCTTACATATCTTCTATGATATTATTAATTGATACGGATAATAATATAATATCTATATTATGTAGCGGAATAAAGCTTTCACTATTACGAGAAGAAGTTTGGAGTTCTAATATTTTTATGGGATTACCTGTAAGAATTTCTGTAACAGACTTTAGCTCTCTTTATCAACGCATCATTTTTGCAACATTAATTTAAATCTAATTAAAGATGGAACAAATAGCACTATCAACACTTTTTATGGGATTTTTAGGACTTACTGAGAAAGAAGTGGATTTATATCAACCATTTGGTTCTGCATTAAAAAAAATAGGGAAACAAAAGTTAGATGAAAATATGGAATCTATTGCTTATGCATTAAGTCCTACTCAATTATTTTTATTGATAATTGATAATGACAATGAAAGTCGAGTTACAACTCAAA
This sequence comes from Bacteroidales bacterium SW299, assembly GCA_019550975.1. Classification (GTDB taxonomy): domain Bacteria; phylum Bacteroidota; class Bacteroidia; order Bacteroidales; family Bacteroidaceae; genus Phocaeicola; species Phocaeicola excrementipullorum. Next base: position 5,661 of record SDWH01000045.1, read on the forward strand.
AAACATATTGGGATGACTTAGACAAATATTACGAGATTTTGAAAAAAAGTGCAGTACCTAATATGAAACGTTCAGATTCAAATGGATTTTATTTACATTCATCACAATTAGGAGCAGGAATTTGTGTGAATGGATATATTTTTATAGAAAAAAATAAACAGCCTAATGACCCTGAATGCATCGCTGCAAGTATTAATATATATAAATAATTATTATGGGGGAAGCTAAAATTTATTATACATCCTTTGAGATTAGTTACAAAAAAACGAGAACACCTCACGATGAAAAATGGGTTAATGATTTAGCCAATGAGTTTAGGACAAATCCTTATTTCAATAATATTAATGAGGATAGCTTGTGTTCATTATTATTGAAGAATATAAATGAAGTAATCGTTTCTTTTAACTGGGGAAAAAATGATATTGATGGGTTCTCATGGATATTAGGTTTGTTTTGTAAAGCTGTTGGACTCGGATTTGATAGATATAAACTAACTTATCCTAAACTTTTTATAAAGATATTCAATGAAAAATTTAATATTAATGATGATAGTGATTTAAAAACTGATTTTGAAAGTACAATGCTCACCGAAGAAGATATAAGATACCTTTCACATCTTCCACAATCCTCATTAATGTTTCAAATGATTCCACTTAAAGACAGTATTCAAAAAGAAATAATTTCCTTATTAACAGATGAAGAAAAATTAAGCATAAAATTATCTCAAATGAACAAACAAGTCGTAAATAAACTGATAAATTTATCTATGCAATATTATAAATTGTTTCCCAATAAAACTAATTTATATTGTTTATGCATGGTTATTGCTACAATTATAAAAGAATATGAATGGGGGGATTATTTCCTCACGACACAAGGGATATTATATTTGTCAGAAAAAATTTTTACTC
>SDWH01000046.1 GCA_019550975.1 Bacteroidales bacterium SW299
AATGTAGATTAAAAGGAACAAGAAGAAGAATCTTTTCACCCTTGAGATGTCTATCTTCGCCCGATAAGACCGCGCACAAGACAACATTCTATAAAACAGAGGTTTAACAACAAAAAAGTCAGTCTTATTTAATTGAATAAGACTCTTTGGGAGGCTTTTGTTTTCCTTTTTCACGCAACAGGGGGAATTATAGCAAGTGTCCGCACGCTTCAACCGAAACGTACGGACACTTGCAAAGGAAAGCCTGGCGGATCAGCTCACTGATTAGACTGTTTTATGTATTCATTCGGAGTAATGCCCGTCTTATTCTTAAAGCAACGGAAGAAAGAAGCGCGTGAACCGAATCCGCATTTCTCTATCAAAGTATTCAGCGTATATTTTGCATGTGCTTTCCGAGCTATCAGCTCCTTGAACTCTTCTATCCGCCAATCATTGACATAATCATAATAACTTTTCTTCAGATATTGATTGAACAGATAAGACAAGGTATGTGAGGAAACACCGATAATCTCCGCCAGATCCATAAGCTTCAGGTCAGGATTCGCGTAAAGCTTCTTCTCTGACATCGCATTCTCCAGCTTGCGGACAAGCTGTCTGCATTCGGAATCCGACAAGTTGCTGGTCCGGTATTTTTCTTTCGGTGCCTCGAGCTTCTTCCGCTCCTTTCTTTTTCTCCCAACATAAACGAAGAAAGAACACACCATTGCAATACAGCACAAGACTATTCCTATAGTCCAGGCCTTCCAGTTCGTCGGCGAAAGCACTTTGACGGCCATGCCGGTTTCCGTATCCGGCTCACCCATACGGCGGACCTTGAATACATATGCACCCGGCTCAAGATTATAGTATACCGCTTCCGATTTCCCCACCAATCTCTTCCAATCGTTCTCCAAGCCTTCCAGCTTATATTCATATGCCGCATAAGCCGGATCGGTAAAGGCAAATCCGGAAAAACGGAAAGTCACATTATTCTGCTCGGGATCCAATATGACCTTACCGTATGTTCCAGCACCGCCTTTCATCGGAAACGGAACGGATTTCCCGTTTACATAAACTTCTGTCACATGCATCGTATAAGGCAAGCCGCGCCTTTGCCGCTTCCAATTCTCCGGAAGATAAAGCAGGCCCTCATTATTAGCGAACCATATTCTCCCGTCCTTGCCTCTAACCGGCTCACAAGGGAGAAAGTTCGGATCGGGAATGCCGCTCACAAAATTATAGGGAACAAAACTGTTTTTCTTATCATAATAGAACAGACCGCTCCCCGTACCAATCCAAAGACAGCTGTCTTTGTCTTCCGTAACGAATCTGATTTCCTTTCCTTCCAGCGGAGTGCCCGGCCCTATTTCATAGACCTTGCCCATTGCCAGATCTGAAACGAAAAGATTTCCTTTATACGGAACAAAGTAAAGCTTATGCTCCGAATCCTCAAACATGGAACCGACCTTTGCCTTGTCCGGAAAATATTCCGGAAAAACATTCTTCTTGATCGTTTTTGAGGCCGGATCCCAAATGGCTATTCCTGTTTCCGTACAGATCCATCCCTTGCGCATGGAATCAAAAAACACAACATAGACATTCCCCTCCGGCAGCGGAGAGTTTTTATGATCAAAATGATGCAAGAGCGAATTTCCTTTATAGCAATACACACCCGTTGATGCACCTATCCACAAACGTCCCTCTTCATCTGAGGAAAAACAAAAAACGCTGTTATGCCTGAACGCCTCAGAACCGTCGGCATCAAAATCTAGAATTTTCCCGGAATCAAGCTCAAACACATACATTCCTCCTCCGTATGTACCGATATAAACTTTGCCGAGAAAAGCATAACACGTGAGAATTATGTTAGACCGCAGCGAAGGTGTTCCGAAACGCACAACCGACTGCTTCTGCTCATCAATGCAATACAGTCCGTTACGCGAACCGATCAGTTTTTTCCCGGAACCAATGTAAATGCTGCGCACCGGAATGTGTTCGGAAGTGAAATACGGAGTCTTATAAACAGCAAATAACGGTTCCTGATGCACAGTATAGTCAACCCCCGTCTGATAAAGCCCTACCCATACCAAACTGTCCCTGTCGACCAAAAGTGAATAGACGGAATTGGAACGCAGCCCCGGCTCTTCCTTTCTCTCCGGATCATTCCGGAAAGAGCGCACGATCCTCCGTTCGCGTACAGACACGAAATGCACGCCGTTGCCGTCTGTCCCCACATAGAGCATATCGTTCCCATCATCCGACAAGGACATTATTACATCGCATCCCACATCAACATACCGGGAGAAAGCTGCTGTTTTCATATCAAACCGCAGGATTCCGTGATTCATTGTCCCGATATACAAAACAGAATCAAGGCACGTCATCGTCCGATAGGAGCATTCGCTTTCCTCTTTGAAAAGGCTGTTCGGATAGTGAGTTGTCTTTCCATTCTTCAGATTCATGGCATACAGACCGTTGCGCGTGATCATCCACAGACTGCCGCCCGCCTTGTCCAGATAAAGGCTGATGACAAAATTACCGGAAGAAAGGATGTTTGAGTCAACCTGACGGAATTCAAAAGCCCCGTCCCGGCAAATGTACAATCCTGTTTCGCTGCCTATATATAATGTTCCGTCATCACCCTGGCAAATAGACCGCACGCCGTGAGCAATTACATCCGGAGCAACCCGCCGCAACGAATCACCGTCCACCTGCCAGAGTCCCATGTCATTTCCCATCCAAATCCGGTTGTCCGAGGTTTCTACAATCGTATTCACCCATTTCAGTTTCTCATTCTCACCAGGTATCGGATAATGCTTCAAGTGTATTCCGTCAAAACGCTCCACAGAAGTGGAAGTCCCCATCCACATATATCCGCACGAATCCTTATACAAAGCGCAGACCGTCAGGTCGGAAAGGCCGTCTGAACCCGTCAGCCCACGAAATGTGAAGGGAGCGGACATTGCAGAAAGAAAAGAAAGGAAAAGAAGGCATACAGCCAGGTATATAGTTCTCATAGTCAGTCGTCATTACGGTATGATACCG
>SDWH01000047.1 GCA_019550975.1 Bacteroidales bacterium SW299
CCATGCCATTCAGTTTGAGATGACCCAGCCCCAGGCCAACAGGTGGATTCACCTTCTTTCGGAGATTCTCCGGCGTACATTGAAAACGCTCGGTGAATTGCCGGACCGTAACTCCAAACGTCTGATACACATTCTTCAGGGATGCGAAGAAGTCTTGTTGGACGGAACCGGGCGGCCTTTTCAACGCCCTTTGGATGAAGACAGGCAGTCTGCATGCTATAGTGGTAAAAAAAACTCATAGCATAAAGAATAACCTGCTATGTACCAACAATCTTAGGATTGTATGGCTGAGCTCCACATACGAAGGCCATGTCCATGACAAAAAGATTTGTGATGAAGAGCCTCTTCTACTCCCCAAAGGCATCAGGCTCTGGCAAGATACAGGTTTCATCGGACACAGACCGGATGGAGTTGAAATATGCATGCCCAAGAAGAAACCTAAAGGAAAAGAGCTTGCTACCGTTGAAAAACAAGGGAACAGGCGGATTTCCGGAATCAGGATTAAAGTGGAGCATGCCATAGGTGGTATGAAAAAATGCCGTATTGTCAAAGAACGGTTCAGATGCCATAAATTCGGTTTCGAAGATATGGTGATTCTTATCGCTTGTGGATTACACAACTTCAGAATCACGCACAAAATGAGTCATATAACAAATTAATCTATATAATGTCTATTATACTTTATATACCGTGCTGTTTCATCTTGTTGTGCAAGGTGGTGCGCCCGATGCCAAGCAACAGGGCTGCCAGCGAGCGGTTGCCATTCGCTTGCTCCAAAGCACGGATTATCTTTTTCTTTTCCATTTCTTCGTTTTTCAAGGACAATGATGTTTCGCCGGACAACATGGGTGCTTCAAACTCCAGTTTGTCAGCCGTTATCACATCCCCGTCGGTGAACAGCACCGCCGAGCGTACAGTTCCTTTCAGCTCCCTTACGTTGCCACCCCACGTATGAACAAGCATCCGTTTTCTCATCATGTGTATTTTCTCGGCAACGTGCTCCTTGCCCGTACCGTTCTCGCCTAATACCAGTACGGTCATATTTGTCGGGGCAACTAACCTTATCTTGCGGTATATTTTACACACGTTTTTCTTTCTTCTTTTGTCCCATTCCTTACTTTTCGTTATCTTCGCCACCCGAAAACTAACATTTAACAGAATAATACAATGAAGAAAAAGACAAAACGTAATTTGATTATCGCGGCGATAGTGATAGTCTTGATTGCTGCTGGAACTGCTTGGTTTGTTTATCCTTTCATCCGTTATAGTTCGCATACGCTTGCATACCGTTCAGCCCTGCCGGAAGATGCGTGTTATCAATATCCGATTCGATACAGCAAAGAGGGCTGGTTCCTGCTTGATTGTACCCTCAACGGTACGCGCAAAATTCCGCTCCGCATCGACACGCAAGCGACAAGCCTTATGCGCGAAGATTCCATCCAAGCCTACGGTGGCGAATACTGGGGGAATCTGCCGATTAAAAGCACCAATGCATATCAAGAGAAAAATTCTCCGGAATTGTACACATTCACTTCTATTGCTTTTGGTGAGGCAAGCATCCAAGAACCGATGTTCAACGGCATTCGCAAAGATAACGTGATATATGATGTGATAGATGAAGGCGTGTTCGGAACGGAAATGTTGGCTATTGGCACGTGGAAATTCGACACGGAAGCGGGCACGATGACGCTTTTCCATTCCAATAACAAAGACCTGCTGGCAAAGGAGACCGCAGGAATGACCTATTTCCCTCAAGGATTGCGCGAGGATTCCATTCCGGTTTATATGAATGGATTGAATGAAGAAGTACGCTTTACGCTCGATTTGGGTTATACAGGAGTATTGGAGGTAAACAACGCACTTGCAGACCAGCTGAAAACACACTTTCCTTACGAAGAAAAAATCAAACAGCACGGAGGGAAATTGACCGATACGCTCACCGTTTTCAAGATTCCCGTTACGGTTGCCGGAACACGGGTTGATTCTTGTGAGGTAGTGAACAGTCGCGTGGTGGATGCCAACTATATAGGAGCCGGATTTATGCACCGTTGCAATTTCGTTCTGTATTATTCTCTCAACGAGCATGGCAAGCCAAACAAAGACCTTTATCTGAAAGTGAGATAAATTATTTCAATCGACAATGCCAATCCGCCCCGACAACCGCCATCCCCAGCGGGGACAACACACGGCTCTTTCATTTAAACTTAGATAAAGTTACATAATCCCCCCACCCACTTCTTATGGGAAGCAGGAACTTTGGTATATTTGATACCCAAGACGTTACGAATCCTCTGAAATTACAAATTATCTCATTTTTGAGCCAGCATATGTATTATTGCGGTAAAGTTCATGGAAAGTTCTCCGATAAGTTCGGCCGTTCCCTTTGCCTTGTCAGAGAGCTTTTTCCTTTTGCCTTTCCATATCGAGAGTATTGCCAGTACCATCCTCTGTATCGTGTCAAGGTTTCTGGCGTACCTTGCATCTTTCCGTCTGATAAAGTCCTGCCTCAGGTTGCGGTCAAGGTCCCAGTGCATGCTTTCTAT
>SDWH01000048.1 GCA_019550975.1 Bacteroidales bacterium SW299
TAAAGACTATGCTGACTGGGGGTGCTGGGAAAACATCGTCAATGTCCGCATCTCCGCCGGGACAGACAAAATAGCTGTTATCCACTCCTTGCAAAAGACGATGGAGAAGTTCACTCCGGGTCACGATTTCGACTTCCGGTTCATGGACGAGGTGATTGACAATTCCTACCGCAACGAGCTTCGCTTCACGCGCCAGATTCTGCTCTTCTCCCTGCTCGCCATCGTCATCAGCATGATCGGCGTGTTCGGGCTGACCATGTTCGAGAGCGAATACCGACGCAAGGAAATCGGCATCCGCAAGATATTCGGCAGTACTACGGGCGAAGTCCTCCGCATGTTCAACAAGCGTTACCTTTATATATTGATAGGATGCTTCGCCGTAGCCGCGCCCTTCGGGTGGTGGATCGGCCTCCACTGGCTTGAAGGCTTTGCCGAGAAGGCTCCCATCAGCGCATGGATATTTCTCATCTCGTTCCTGCTTGTCACCGCCATCACTCTCCTTACGGTTACGGTTCAGAGCTGGCGGACGGCGAGAGAGAACCCCGCAAACTCTATCAAGACGGAATGAAATAGAATGTAAAAACATAAAATGAATTTGTGTATGAAACGAATATTCATGTTTTTAGGTGTAATGCTGTTCTTTTTGTCGAGTGTCTTAGCCCAGTCGCTTGCTGGCTTTCAAACAGCGCATATAGGAAAGCAGGTGAAAGAGTTTTCGCTTGATTCGATAAACTTGTCTTCTCCTCTTGATTATTACTTGTCAAGGGCATGGGTGATGTCTTCGGGAAAAAGGAAGCATTGGACGGATATATCAACATTTAAATTCTCTTTTGACAATAATGCACCTGATGAGAAAGTCAGCGATGCTTCCCGTTCCCGTATTTTGAACGAGTATATTGACAGTATCGTGTCGTATCGGGATTCGGTGGCGATTATTGTCACTCACAACATGGGAGAGCCATACATCTTTTGTAATTATTGCTGGATTGAGGACGGACGTTGGGTAAATGGCGGTCAAGGGTTGGTGAATCACTCTGCTGAAATCAGTAAAGAACTTCAGCAGAAGTTGCTCAGAAGTTATGCTAACTTGAAGCGGCTTCATTTAATAAGGAAGCTTCCGGCTTCGGCTAAGCCTTTTGCTGATTTTCTTGGGCAGGTCACCCAATCACCTGAAGCTTTTTTGTTCGATATGCTTAAGTCGCATAAACTGGTAATAAACGGAGAATATCATCGGAGAAAAGTATCGTGGGACATGTTGAAGCGTTTGATCGCCTTGCCCGGATTTGCTGATGTCGCAGGTGCTGTCTTTATGGAACTGCCATCGTGGTGCCAGCCGAAGATGGATGCGTTTATGAGAGCTGATGAACTTTGCGGCGAGATGGTTTTGGACATCTTCCGAGAGGAGCAGATTTACGGATGGTGGGACAGGGGTGAATATGAGTTTCTTTGTTCGCTCTGGCATCTTAATCATCGTCTTCCGGAGGAGAAACGAATAAAAGTTGTTCTGGCAGATTTTCAGCTTCCTTTTTCGAGAATAGCATCGCATGATGAGTTTGTGGCGGAAGACAGTGTAAGCGAAGACCGCAACACCCACATGGCAGATGTTATTTGTAAATGGTTTGCGGAGCAAAGAGATTCTCGCAGCGCATTGTTTCTCGTGGGATGCGCTCATGCATACAAGACATCAGTTCCTGGGATTGCTTCAGCTCCTGACGGAATGAGGCCGTCCCGAACAGCTGGAGCACAGCTGGCAGAACGCCTTGGAATGGAAAATGTATTCACTGTTTTTCAGCACGTCCTGACGAGCGATAACGGAGGAAACAATAAATCGCTGATACGGGGAGGCGTCTTTGACAAGGCTTTTGAGCTGAACGGAAACCGTGCGGTGGGTTTTGCGCTTAAGGACTCCCCGTTCGGCAAAGAGCCTTTTGACGGAATTTATGAAATGAAGTTTGATGCAGAAGCTGGAACATACGCTGACAATTTCGACGGCTATCTGTTCCTGCATCCTCTTGCTGATGAGCCGAAAGCAATACCTCTGACTGAAGTCTTCTCGGATAAGTTTGTAGAAGAGATGAAGCGGAGAGCACGCTATATGGGTAACGGTGAGAGAAAGGGAATATGGTTTGGGTGTACAGCCGACGAACTTACCAAAGAATACATCGTCGAAACGCTTCTGGAGGAAGATTGAATCGTTCTTCCTGGTTATAAAAGCGGAAAAATGAACGGTTAATAAAACG
>SDWH01000049.1 GCA_019550975.1 Bacteroidales bacterium SW299
CTTTGTATGCTCGGCATGAGTATTAGCTAACGGGTGCAAGTCCCCAATGAGCCCTAATAGCGGGAATCATACAGCCAAAAGCAAGGGTGTCCATCGCGAGTTGGAATCTGAAAGAAGCTGGCGGCAAACATCTGGTCTGACGAACAGAAACTTCATATAAGGCATATAACCGTGGGTAAGGTTGCAAAGCAAACCAAAGCCCTATAGCTATTCGGAACGGTTGATGTAAATGAAGCAGACATAAGATTGAAAGTTAATGCCCTTATCCGAGGAGGTCTCACGGACGCATGAGAATAGTGAAAAAAAAATCGAAATCAGCGGAGTAAAGCTTGCCGTGAGAAGTCAGCAGATGTCATAGTAGCAAACGTGTCGATAAGTTTGTGAAGGACAGAACTTTATTTAAACGATAATAATTGAAAACTACCGTATGCTGGAACGAATGCACAAAACTGGAACTGAAGTTTCAGGCTGTCCTCAGAGAGCTAAGACGGAATCTGAACGGTATGTGGGAGCGCAGACCTGCATATGGATGGTTGAAGACAATGTCGTGGAAGTACCATTTGACAGAGAGCACCTTCTGGAAGTTATTCTTTCACCCGAGAATCTGAATAAGGCTTATAAGACTGTATTCAGAAACAAAGGGTGTGGCGGTATCGACAGGATGTCATGTGATGAACTTCTCCCATGGCTCCTCACCAACAGGAAAAGCCTGATATGCTCTGTGCTTGACGGCAGCTACCGTCCCAATCCTGTCCTTAGAGTGGAAATTCCTAAGGATAACGGCAAGATGCGACAGTTAGGAATACCGACCGTTGTAGACCGACTGATACAGCAAGCCATCAACCAAGTACTGACCCCCATCTACGAACCTCAGTTTAGCCAAAACAGTTTCGGTTTCCGTCCGAGACGTGGCTGCCATGATGCATTACGCAGAGCGAAAGACATCGTCAATTCAGGTTACAAATATGTAGTAGACCTTGACCTCGAGCGATTCTTCGATACAGTATGCCACAGCCGTCTGATAGAAATACTGAGCCGTACAATAAAGGATGGAAGAGTGGTGAGTCTTATACACAAATATCTCCGCAGCGGAATCCTGAATCATGGTATGTTTGAGGCGAGCAACGAAGGCACTCCACAAGGTGGTCCTTTAAGTCCCCTGTTAAGTAATATCATGCTTAATGAACTCGACAAGGAGCTAACCCGAAGAGGTCATCTCTTTGTTCGGTATGCTGATGATTCAATGATATTCTGCCGAAGTAAAAGTGCGGCGAAACAAACCAAGGAGTCTATTACCCGATTTATAGAGGGTAAACTTCATCTTAGAGTAAACAAGGAAAAGACAACCGTCTCATATGTCAAAGGTGTCAAATACTTAGGTTATTCCTTTTATAACTCCAAAGGTAAATTTGAATTATGTGTACACCCCAAATCCAAAGTCACGATGAAGCTCCGTTTGAAAGGGCTGACAGGTCGTAGCAATGGAATGGGTTATGAACGTAGAAAACAAAAACTTAAGGAATATATAAGAGGCTGGATAGGTTATTACCACCTTGCCAACATGAAACGTCTTCTCCTTGAAACAGACGAGTGGTTACGACGTCGCATACGAATGTGCATATGGAAATCTTGGAAAAACCCTAAGACGAGAATATCAAATCTGATTCGATGTGGAATCCCTAAGAGGAAAGCCTATGAATGGGGTTATACTCGACTGGGGTACTGGCGTATCGCTGACAGTTGGATAACACACAGTTCTATGACTAACGAACGACTAAAAATTGCCGGGTATCCAACCCTTTATGACGAGTATCTCAAATGGTATCCTAAAT
>SDWH01000005.1 GCA_019550975.1 Bacteroidales bacterium SW299
ACAGGAGTGCCTGCTTCGGAATTCCGGGATCAACGTAAAAGCCTGAGGGATTCCTCAGCCTACATCCTTATTATTAGATTTTTTTATTTTGAGAGTTATTATTTAAAGCCGGCTGTTTGAACAGTTGATATAACAGAAAAGTCGGCTGGATAGCTATTGAAAGTTCCGGCCGACTTTTGTTGAAAAAATATCGCGTCTGGTCTTATTGCAATTTCTCACTGATCTTTTCCATTATCTTTTTCAGTGCGCCTGCATTTTCGCGCACGTAGGTGTAGGCTGATTTTCCGGTTTCTTTGAGAAACTCCTTGTTCGTTATCAGTCTGTCTGCAAGCTCCTTGAAATCTTCCTTGTCGTGGATTTCAAATCCCCCTTCACAGGCTAAAAGTCCCAGGGCTTCCCTGAATTTTCTGTTGTTGGGGCCGAAAACAACGGGCATGCCATATACAGCCGCCTCCAGCACATTGTGTATGCCAACGCCGAATCCTCCTCCGATATAGGCGATTTCTCCGTACCGGTAGATGGAAGAAAGCAGTCCGAAACAATCGATTATGAGGCAGTCTGCTTCGGCGATTGTTTTTTCATCGGCCTGCGTGTATCTGACAACTTTGCGTGTTATTTTTTCTGTGATTGACTTCAAGTGGCTCTCGTCTATCACATGAGGTGCGATGATGAGCTTTAGTTCAGGATGCGAGTTGAAATAGGGTATGAAGATGTTTTCGTCCGGTTCCCATGAGCTTCCGGCAATCAGCGTGAAAGCATCGCTCTTGAATTTTTCGACCAGAGGCAATTCTTTTGCCCGTTTATAGATTTCGATTACGCGGTCGAAACGAGTGTCGCCAACGATGGTTGTATTGTTCACGCCGATTTTTTTGAGCAGTTCTACCGATATCCGGTTCTGGACAAACAGGTGGGTGAATGTATGCAGCACTTTGCTGTATTTTCTGCCATACCATTTGAAGAATATCTGATCTTCGCGGAAGATAGAAGAAACGCTGTATGTTGGAATGTGCCGGCGGTGAAGCTCGTTCAGATAATTAGTCCAGAACTCATACTTTATGAAAAAAGCCATATAAGGCTGTGCCAGTTCGATGAACCGTCTGGCATTGTGAGGCGTGTCAAGAGGGAGGTAGCAGGTGATGTCGGCCCCTTTGTAGTTCTTTCTCACTTCGTAGCCTGATGGAGAGAAGAAAGTCTGAAGAACCTTATATTGCGGGTAGTTCCGCTTGATTTCTTCTATCAGCGGCCGTCCCTGCTCGAATTCTCCCAGCGAGGCCGCATGAAACCAAAGATACTTTTCCCCCTTTATGATATTTTTTTCCAGAATGGCGAAAGCTTCCTTTTCTCCTTTTTGCATCAAGGAAACTTTTTTGTTGAAGGGTGCAGCCATTCTGACTGCACCTGCATATATGTGTATAGCTAAATTATAAATCATGTCGTCCGGATTATTTGAGCACCTCAATGGCACGGCGCATGCGCTGTATCGTTTCTTCTTTGCCCAGTACTGCTGAGATGTCAAACATGTGCGGTCCTTTTCCTTCTCCTACCAGCGTTAGCCGGAAAGCGTTCATGATATTTCCCAAGTGGTAGCCTTTGTCTTCAATCCATTTCATGACCACTTCTTCCTGATGGGCCAGCGAGAAATCGTCAAGTGATTCGAGCAGGTCTGCCAGTTCGGTCATTCTTTCGGCAGAATCCTCTTTCCAGCGTTTCTTTACTGTCTTTTCATCATAGGCTGCAGGTGCTACGAAAAAGAACTTGCATGTGTCCCAAAGCTCGTTGATGAAGCTTACCCGTCCTTTCATCAGTCCGACAACTGTCACCACCTTGTCCATCGGCGCATGAATGCCGTGTTCTTCGAGAACAGGTGCGAACATGGATGCAACTTCCTCGTTGCTTTTCATCAGGATATATTCGTGGTTGAACCATTTGGCCTTTTCATAGTCGAAGCGCGCTCCGGCCTTGCTGCACCGGTGCAGGTCGAATTGTTTCACCAGCTCGTCCATCGACATGATTTCCTGGTCGTTTCCCGGATTCCATCCCAGAAGTGCGAGGAAGTTGATGACAGCTTCCGGCAGGTAGCCCGATTCGCGGTATCCTGAAGAAACCTCTCCGGTTTTCGGGTCGTGCCATTCGAGCGGGAATACCGGGAATCCCAGCCGGTCGCCGTCGCGTTTGCTCAGTTTCCCGTTTCCTTCGGGCTTCAGCAGCAGCGGAAGATGGGCGAACCGGGGCATAGTGTCTTCCCATCCGAACGCACGGTATAGCAATACGTGCAGCGGTGCCGACGGAAGCCATTCTTCTCCGCGTATGACGTGTGAAATCTCCATCAGGTGGTCGTCTACGATATTTGCCAGATGATAGGTCGGCAGTTCGTCGGCTGATTTGTAGAGCACCTTGTCGTCCAGGATTGACGAATTGATGACCACGTCGCCGCGGATGATGTCGTTTACATGAACTTCTTCGTCCGGTTCGATCTTGAAGCGCACGACGTATTGTTTGCCTTCGGCTATCAGCCGGTTCACTTCATCTTCTGGCAGCGTGAGCGAGTTGCGCATGGCGTTGCGCGTAGAAGCGTCGTACTGGAAGTTCGGGATTTCCTTCCGTTTGGCTTCCAGCTCTTCCGGCGTGTCGAAAGCAATGTAGGCTTTTCCGTTGTCGAGCAAGACCTTCACATATTTCTTGTAGATCTCGCGTCGTTCCGACTGACGGTAAGGGCCGCAGTTTCCTCCAAAGCTGACGCCTTCGTCAAATTCGATTCCCAGCCATTTGAATGATTCAAGTATATATTCTTCCGCTCCCGGAACGAAGCGGTTTGAATCGGTATCTTCTATGCGGAAAACCAGATCTCCGCCATGTTGTCTTGCAAACAAATAGTTATACAGAGCGGTGCGTACACCGCCGATGTGCAGTGCGCCAGTCGGACTGGGCGCAAAACGGACTCTTACTCTTCTTTCTGACATAATGGACTTTTCTAAAAATACATCGCAAAAATAATCTAAATTTCCCGTTTTTTTCCTTATTTTGCGGTAAAATATCCTTGCCGATGAAAACTTTATCGTCAGAAAAAAACTTCTCTTACCGGGAGTTTCTTTATAAATGTGTCATATTTGCTGTCACATTGTCGGTTATCGTTTACTTTTTGCCGCGTGAAGGCAAATTCAATTATCAATTTGACATCAACAAGCCATGGAAGTATGGCTTGCTTCAGGCGTCGTTCGATTTCCCGATATATAAGCCTGATACTGAGATGCAGAAGGAGCAGGACAGTATCATGAAGCGGTATGTCCCTTATTTCCAGCTGGACAAGAGCGTTGGCGAGTCGATGATTGCCAAGTTCAGAAAGGATTATGCCGAGAATCTGAAGGCAATCATTCCCCATCCGGCTTATGAGCGGCATATTGAAAATGCGCTGAAGAACATTTATTCGGCGGGGGTCATCGCTTCGAACGACCTGGCGCTGCTGGACAGGGATTCGGTTGCAAAGATACAGGTGATAGACCGAAACATGTCGAAGCAGGAGGCGGTGTCGGACGTGTTTACTTTCAAACAGGCTTATGAAAAGCTGATCGGGGCAGATACGGTGCGTTACCGGAAATCGCTTTTGCAGAAATGCAATCTGAACGATTATATCACGCCCAATCTCACGTATGACGCCGAACGGTCTGAAACGGCGAAGCAGGAGCTGTTCCGCGAGCTTTCGTGGGCAAACGGATTCGTCATGAACGGCCAGAAAATCATTGACCGCGGCGAGATTGTGGATGAAAACACCTACAACATCCTTAAGTCGCTTGAGAAAGAGTGGGACAAAAGAAGCGAAACCGTCACAGAAAAGCGGCTGACGCTGCTGGGGCAGCTGCTGTTTGTCGCCATACTTGTGGGATGCTTCATGACATACCTGGAACTGTTCCGCCACGATTATTACAGCAAGCACCGGTGTCTTGCACTGCTGTTCATCATCATTACGGTTTTTCCGGTCATCACTTCCTTGATGATGGAACAGTCGTTGCTGAGCATCTATGTCGTTCCGTTTGCCATGATTCCGATGATTATCCGTATATTTCTGGATTCGAGGACGGCGTTTATGGCGCATGTGATTACGGTTCTCTTATGCTCTGTCTGCCTGCGCTCGCCCCATGAGTTTATCTTGTTGCAGACGCTGGCCGGCATGGTGGGAATATACAGCCTGCGCGAGCTTTCGCAGCGTTCCCAGCTGCTGCGCAGTGCGGTTCTGGTTGCCTTTTCGTATGCGGTGATGTATCTGGCTCTTGATCTGATCCATGTCAGCGAATGGGAGCAGCTGAACACGCGCATGTATGTCAATTTCTTGCTCAACGGCGCGCTGCTGCTGTTCACCTACCCGCTGCTGTTCATCCTGGAGAAACTTTTCGGATTCACTTCGAATGTAACGTTGGTAGAGCTTTCAAACATAAACAACAAGCTGATGAGGGAGATGTCGGAGGTTGCTCCCGGAACTTTCCAGCATTCGTTGCAGTTGGCCAATCTCACGGCAGCGGCAGCTAACCGTATCGGAGCCGACAGCCAGCTGGTGCGTACGGGAGCCATGTATCATGACATCGGGAAAATGCTGAACCCCGTCTTCTTTACGGAAAACCAGTCGGGAGTGAACCCCCACGACCAGCTGAGCTACAAGCAGAGCGCGCAGATCGTGATTAACCATGTGACAGACGGCATGAAGCTGGCAGACAAGAACAATCTGCCTCAGGTGATAAAGGATTTCATACGGACGCACCACGGGAAAGGGCTGACGAAATATTTCTACATTTCTTATAAGAACGAACATCCGGATGAGGATGTGGACATGTCGGTGTTCCGCTATCCCGGACCGAATCCCTTTACCAAGGAGCAGGCCATATTGATGATGGCTGATTCGGTGGAAGCGGCTTCAAGAAGCCTGCCTTCGTACACCGAAGACAGCATATCCTCGCTGGTCGACAAAATTGTAGATGCCCAGGTGCAGGAGGGCTACTTCAAGGACTGCCCGATAACGTTCAGGGATATTGAAACGGTGAAGACGGTGTTCAAGGAAAAGCTGAAGACAATGTATCATACGCGCATCCAATATCCGGAACTGAAGAAATAGGCCGGTCTGCAAGACCCGTATTCCCGCCTCTTCGGGTATTGAAGGCAAGAATCGAAATGCAAAAGAATATGCCGCAACAGCTTCCACAGCACAAAGCTTTTATGCTTTCGGATTTTGGAGTGCGTCTTCGCAGAATCGCTCCTCCGCAGACCGGCAGCGGACCTGTGGCTTATGCCCATCAGGACGACTATTATATTGTCGGTCTGGTGGAAAAAGGGACGGGGCGCGGCATCATAGATTTCAAGGAATGCAGCTTTGCCCAAGGCGAAGTGTTTCTCATACAGCCGGGGCAAGTGCACCGTTTCATCGGTTCGGAAGATGCAGAAGGATGGATGCTTTTTGCTGACAGCAGCTTTGTCGGAAGCGAGGAAAAGAATATATTCGACAATTTCCTTCTGTTCGCTCCGGCGGTGAAGATTGACGGGAGGCGGATGGGCGAACTGAAACAGCTTGCAGGCATCCTTGCGGGCAGAGTGGACTGCATCACGGGTGAGCAGGCCAAAGCAACGGCAAGGCGGCTGGCGGAAACTTTTATCGGCATTGTGGCAGAAGCCGTGCAGGAGGCCGGTTTGAATCGGGCGAGGCATAGCCGCAGGCATGTTGAAATCGTCTTGTCGTTCCGCAGCCTGCTTGCCGGACACCTTGCCGCAAACCGCTATCCCTCGTATTATGCCTCGATGCTGAACATTTCGCCTGTATATCTGAATGAGGTGGTGAAAGAAGTCACGGGGATGAGTGCCAGCTCATATATCCGCAATGAAATGGTATTGCAGGCCAAACGGATGCTTGTCTACACCGGCCTTTCTGTCAAGGAAATATCCAACCGCCTCGGCATCGAAGACTGTGCCTATTTTTCCCGCCTGTTCACACGGACAACCGGCCTGCCTCCAAGCCTCTTCAGGCAAAAGAACCTTGAATAGTCCAAGTGCTTCCTCGCTCTGTCTATCTTCCTTTTGCGCTGGTCTGCCTAATTTTGCAGCAAAAAAGGAGGTGAGATGAAAAGAACGGAAACAAAGTATGTCGCGATGGATCCATGCCGCTGTGTGGCATGCTGGAAGTGTGTGGATCAATGTCCGCGGAATGTGATCGGCAAGGCCGGCTTTTTATGGCACAGGCATGTGGCATTTGAAAATGCGGATGGCTGTATCGGTTGCGGCAAATGTGTGAAGACCTGTCCTAACGGTGTGTTTTTCAGGCCGGATGAAGCGGATCCTGTCCGTCGGGAGAGCAGGAGCGTGTTGTTCCGTATGGAGCGGTTGCAGCCATTGGCTTTTCTGGCATCAGCCGTAACCAGTATCGGGCTGCATGTTGCCGGACATGGAGCCGGGCATGAGTTGTGGCACAATTGGGGAGTGGCGCATGTGCTGGCCAGCCTTCTTTGGCTTTTGTCTGCGGGGATTCATCTCAGGCGGCACGGGGACTGGTATAAAAAGCTTGTTTTACGGGGCATCGCTAAAAAAGAGTGGGCAACTCTTGTCTTGTCGGCTGTTTTTCCGGCGGTGACGGTTACGGGCGTCGTACTTTTATGCTGTGTCGACGGACCGGATTCTGCTGCTGGCTTGTGGCACTATCAGCTCGGCATCCTGTTGCTGCTTTTTTCTTTGTTTCATGCTTTCCGCCGGAGATAGCGGGAGTGCATTTCTTTGCAGAGAGGCATCAGCTTGTCGGTGCGGTGTCTGAATGAATGTGTCCGGATGTCTTAAGAATGCCGGAAGAATTCGTCAGAAACTGTATTCCACATCGTGGAATGTAGAAACGACACTGTGGAATGTGCAAACCACGGTGTAGAATATAGAAACCGAAGTGTGGAATAAAGTTTTTTGCCGGTATCAGACTTCTTTGTCAGGGATTTCCGGCTTTGGCGCAGTGCTTCGCGGCTTATTCTTTCGCGCACTTATAGATGAAAAGAGTGGGGCCGCCTTGAAAAGATTGCAGTCCTTTCATGAGCGGCCTCACTTTGCTGTTTGTCGGTGAGCTTTTAGGAACGTAGCCTTACAGCTTGACCAGCTTGTATTTCGGTACAAACGCTTTCATTACGCACCACGCCAGCAGATAGGCTACGGCGCAGATGCAGAAAATGATGAAGTAGCCTGCCTCTTTGCCTTCAAATCCCATGAATGTCAGATGCGTCTTTGCCGCATAGTCAAACAGCATCCCCGATCCCATGTTGATGAGAAACGAACTGACTCCGCCCGCCATGCCGTTGATTCCGGTAATGGTGGCCATGGCATTTTTAGGGAACATGTCGCTTCCCACCGAATAGAGGTTGGCCGACCATGACTGGTGTGCAGCTCCGGCTATGCCGATGATGATGATCGGGAACCAGCAGGAGATGCTTCCGAGGGGCTGTGCAAAGAGTGCGAGCACCGGGAACACTGCAAAAATCAGCATGGCCTGCATACGTGCCGCATACGGGTTTTTCCCCGTCCTGTTGATGATGATGCTCGGAAGTTTCCCTCCGAAGATTGAAAGCATGGTGATGGCGTAGAGTACAAATATGAGCATTTGTGCCATGCTGCTGTCCGACGAGTAGCCGTATACGTCGGAAATGTAGGCGGGAGTCCAGAAGAGGAAGAACCACCATACTCCGTCGGTCATGAATTTTCCCAGGGTTATGGCCCATGTCTGCCGGTAGGTGAAGCATTTCCATAGCGACAGTTTCGGTCCGTTTTCGCCGGTCTGCGGCGATTCTTGTGCCGGTTCGCTGTCTTTGTCCTGCTGTATGTATGCCAGTTCGGCAGCATTCACGTGCGGATTGTTTTCGGGCTTCTTGTATACGAACACCCAAAGCCCCATCCAGATGAATCCCAGTCCTCCGATTATGACGAATGCCATTTCCCAGCCGTTGCCGACACCGATTCCCTGGAAGTAGCTGGCCAGCGTGGGGATGCTGACAGGAGCTATCAAGGCTCCCACCACGGCTCCTGCATTGAATATTGCTGTCGGGAACGCCCGGTCTTTCTTTGGAAAGTATTCTGCCGTAACCTTGACCGCAGACGGAAAGTTGCCCGCTTCTCCTATGGCCAGTATGATGCGTGCTGCTATGAAATAATACACGCTGGTGATTGCTATGGTCGATGCGATCCCTCCCGAAGCGGCGATCATGCCTGTCACGTCGCTTATGCCGAGTGACATTTCGGTAGCCCATCCGCACAGGGCGTGCAGGCATGCGCCCACAGACCAGATGGCGATGGCCCATAAATATCCTTTCCGGCTTCCCAGCCAGTCGATGAAACGTCCGGCAAAGAGGTTGGCGATGGCATAGACCAGGGAAAATACGGCCGCTATTGTTCCGTAGTTTGTGTCAGTCCAGTGAAATTCGGGTGCGATAAAGTCTTTCCAGGTGAGAGAAAGTACTTGTCTGTCAAGGTAATTGACTGTTGTTGCAAAAAAGAGCATGAAACAGATTATCCATCTGTAGTTCGTCTTTTTCCCGTCTGTTCTTTCGAGTGCATTCATGATAAAAGATATTGGTTGTGTATTCTTCTGTTCCAGATTGCGTCTGGTCGGCAAAGGGTGTCCGGACATGCAGGTTTGGATGGGGCATTCAAAAAAGAGAATCTCTGAAGATTCTCCTCAAAGATTCTCTTTTTGTTTATGCAAGTATCCTTCCGTTACCTGCATGGCTGCATTATCTCATTTCTGTGTAAGGGATCTTGTCCATGTCATTGTAGTCCAGGTTCTCTCCGGCCATACCCCAGATAAACATGTAGTTGCTTGTTCCGGCTGCTGCGTGGATTGACCATTCCGGCGACATGATAGCCTGTTCGTTGGCCATCCATACCAGGCGTTCTTCCTGGGGCTGTCCCATCAGGTGGCAGATCATGTTTCCTGCGGGCACGTTGAAGTAGAAGTATGCTTCGATGCGGCGGCTGTGAGTGTGAGCCGGCATGGTGTTCCATACGCTTCCCGGCTTCAGTTCGGTCAGTCCCATTTGCAGTTGGCACGGGCCTTCTTCAAGCACGTTGTTTACAATCAGCTGGTTGATTACGCGGTCGTTGCTTTCTTCCATTTTTCCTGCAGGGAAAGAGTTGGCCTTCAGCGAGCCTTTGCGTCCGTCGATGGTGATCAGCTGAGTCTTGTAGGCTTTATGCGCAAGTGCAGAGTTGATGTAGAATTTTGCAGGCTTGCTGGCATCCTTGCTTTTGAATGTAACTTTCTGGTTGCCGCGTCCTACATACAGGGCTTCCTTGAATCCCAGCTGGTATTCTTTGCCGTCTACGGTAACGATGCCTTCGCCGCCGACGTTGATTACGCCCAGCTCGCGGTTATATAAGAAATAAGGAGCTTTCAGTGCGTCGAATGTATCGAGCGACAGCTCTTTTGTTGCCGGAACAGCTCCTCCGAAGATGAAGCGGTCGTACATGGAATAAGTCAGGTTGATCTGGTCGGCAACCATCACTTTTTCCATCAGGAAGCTGCTGCGCAGTCTTTGAGTATCATACGTTTTTACATCAAGCGGATGACATGCGGTCTGCATGCGTACATTAACTTGAGCGTTTGCTGCAAGAGCGGCTACGCCCAGCATCATTGCGATTGCAAATTTTTTCATAAGCTTTTTATTGTTATTGTTGGTTAGTTTTCATTCGTTGTCAAGATGCTTTGCTTCTTTGATGATACGGGTGCGGTTGTAGATTGCCATGCCGAGCGCAAGGATGACGAGGACGGCTGAACCTACCCATTTGAAGCTGTATACCGCGTGGAAGATAAGCCATGAGAAGAGGCTTGAGGCGAAGTCGAGGGCACCGCCGTGGAATCCGTCAGGAATCTGTACGGCAGCGTCGCCTGTTCTTACAAACACATCCTGGGCGGCCTGAGTGAAGAAAGGAGCCAGGTCTGTCACGAAGTACAGTCCCACTACCAGTCCTACCAGTCCGATGATGAATGTTTTCAGCACATTGCCTTTTGTTATAGGCAGAACGGCAGGGAACAGATAGAACATGCCGGCCAAAGAAGCCAAAGGAAGGAACTGGTTGCCCGGGAGCACGACAGAGAGGAACAGTGCAACGGGTATCAGGAGCAGCGATACGACCAGTGTGGTCGGGTGTCCGATAACCAGTGCCGGACTCATGCCGATGTTCAGGTTCGCGCTGTTCTTGAATTTGCGGGCCACAAGTTCGCGTGTAGCGTCTGAGATGGGACGCAATCCTTCGATGAACAGTGATGTGATGCGTGGAATCAGCTCCATAACGGCTCCCATCTTGATGCCAAGTCCCAGAATGGCAGGGATTCCGTCAACGAGTTCGTCTGTGTTTTTGCATGCCAGTGCTCCAATGGCGCAGCCCACAATCACTCCCAGAAAGAGCGGGTCGCCCATGATGCCGAACTTGCGCTTCATGCCTTCCGCGTCAATGTTCAGCTTGTCAAATCCCGGAATCTTGTCCAGCACCTTGTTGATGACCAGCGCAAAGGGCACGAATCCCTGGCAGAAAGGCTGCGGAATGGAGATTCCGTCCATCTTGTCATAATATGACTGGAATTGCTTGCAGGTCAGGTCGGCCATCACCAGTGTTATGATGTAGCAGATGATAGCGGCAAAGAATCCCCACCAGATGTTGTCGGACGCGAAGTAAACCACCGCTCCGATGAAGGCGAAATGCCAATAGTTCCAAAGGTCGATGTTGACTGTTTTTGTGGTTTTTGTCAGAAGCATCAGGATGTTTATCCCCAGGCAGACAGGAATGATGAATGCTCCCACCGAAGTGTTATATGCCACCGAAGCTGCTGCCGGCCATCCCATGTCAAAGATTTGAAGGCTCAAGCCGTAAATTTCCGTCACTTTCTTCAACGGTTCCCCCAAGCTGCTTGTAAGCAGTGCCGTAACAACAGAAAGTCCGACGAATCCGACTCCAACAAGAAGACCGCTTTTCAGCGCTTTCCCGAATTTGATTCCAATACATACCCCCAGAATAGTAAACAAAATAGGCATCATTACGGCAGCTCCCAGCCCAATGATATAACTAAATACTTGTTCCATCTTTTCCTTTTTTTCTTTTTTAATTTATGGATTTTAAGTTAATGATATTTTCATGCACTGCCAAAAATAGTGCCTTTTATTCAAATATGCAATTGAAAGTCAAATTATTTCAAAACTTTACCTATTAAATAACATTATTTTGTTATCGCACACGGAAAATGAGATTCGCCAAATAAAAAAGGATTACTGCTCACGCGGTAATCCTTTTTTTATTTGAGTTAGTAAATCAAATAGAGAGAATTGAAACTTCACAGCCTCGTTTGGTGTTTTAATTAATTTTTATAAGCACTAACTGTTTATATAAAAGCAAATGAAAAATGTTCGTCTATTGCTTGTGCTCCCGTTCCACCTTCGGTTTGCTGGCGGTGCCGGGAATGATGGATTTCAGCGAATCGCCTTCGTAAGCGACCTGAGGGTTGTCCGAGCGGTTGTCAAACTGGTCATAGATGTAGACTATCTCGTTCGAATCGCTGTAGGCCGCATATTTTACCAGCCCTCCCAGTGTGAGCAGCAGGCACAGCATGGCGGCTGCCTTGAACAGAGGCATGAACCGTGTATAAAGTGTCAGATGGCGTGCCTTGACTACCGGACGTTCAATCTCTTGCAGAATCCGCTGGTCGAAGTCCTCTCCCAACTTCACGTCTTCAGCCTTTTTCTGGTAGGAGAACAGGGGCTGATAGGTACGCAGGTGCAACGGTATTTCTTTCTGTTGAAAGAAAATGCGCAGAATCTGTTCTTCTTCAGCCGAAGTTTCGCAGTTCCAGTAGCGTTCCAGAAGTTGTTCAATGTACTTATAATCCATAATTGTTTATTTCTGTCATTTTACTTTTGATATGCTGGCGGGCTCTGAAGAGGTTCACTTTTACCTGCTCTTCGCTTATTTCCAGTATATCGGCTATTTCCTTATAGCTTTTGCCTTCAATGTCCCTGAGCTGGATGATTGTCCGCTGCTTTTCGGGAAGTCCGTTTATCAGCCGGTGCACGAGCCGGAGCTGCTCATCGCGCTCAAGTTCTTTCTCAGGAGTCAGCGCATCGGGCATTTCCTGCGTTTCGGATGTCAGCTCAACGTTCCGTGCTTCCATCTTCTGGCTTCGGTCGATGGCCAGATTGCGTGCGATTGTCAGGCAATACGCTTCAGCCGAATCTACGTTGGCCCATTCATCACGTTTGTTCCATACCCTGATCAATGTGTCCTGAACAATGTCTTCCGCCTCAGCTCTGTCGAGCGTGATGCGTAATGCCAGCCTGAAGATTTTGTCTTTCAGCGGCAATATATCGTTTCGGAAACTGATCTCATGCATTGCTTTCTATAATGAAGACGGGTGAGTGGCAGAAAAGTTACACTCACCCGTTGTTTTTTTTGAATTATTTTTTGACGGTAGTTCCGCCGTTCTGTCCGATTGCTTTTGCAGAAGTGATTATAACCTCTGTTACTCCGGCATTTATGGCTTCGAAGGCATTCTCAAGCTTGGGTATCATTCCTTCTTTGATGACTCCTTCTTTTACGTATTGCCGGAAAAGGTCGGGAGTCAGTACGGGAATGACGCTGTTGTCGTCGCTTTCATCGCTGAGGACGCCCCTTTTTTCGAAACAGTACACAAGCGTTACGTCAAAAAAGCCTGCCAGCGCCTTGGCTGTTTCTCCGGCAATGGTGTCGGCGTTGGTGTTGAGAATCTGTCCTTTGCCGTCGTGTGTGAGCGGAGCCATCACCGGTATCACATTTTTCCGGATGAGTCCGGCCAGCGCTTCGCCATCCACCTTCTTCACGTCGCCTGCATATCCGTAGTCAATGTCCTTTACCGGGCGTTTGACAGAACGGATGACATCCATATCCGCTCCTGTCAGTCCGATGGCATTCACGCCTCTGGCCTGCAGTCCGGCTACGATGGTTTTGTTTACCAGTCCGCCGTACACCATTGTGACCACTTTCAGCGTTTCGGCATCGGTTATCCGCCTTCCGTTGACCATTTTGCTTTCAATTCCCAGCTGCGCTGCGATCTGTGTTGCGGAACGTCCGCCTCCGTGTACCAGCAGCTTGTGTCCGGGAAGCAGGGAGAAGTCATTCAGCAGTTGGCTGAGTGTATCGGCCTCTTCGACGATTTTTCCGCCTACTTTTATGACAGTCAGTTTTTCTTTCATCGTTGTATGCACCTTTATGTTATTCCAGATAGGTATATCCATACAGTCCCGAGCGGTAGTTGGCAAGGAACTCTTTTCCTTCTTCCAGCGAGATTTTGCCTTCTTTCACCGACTTGGTGACCCAGGTTTCAAGCGTGCGTACCAGTTTCTTCGGGTTATACTGCACGTAATCGAGCACTTCCGCCACCGTTTCGCCGTCGATAACCTGGTCGATGGTATAGCCTTTTTCGTTCACGCTGACGTGCACTGCATTCGTGTCGCCGAACAGGTTGTGCATGTCGCCCAGAATTTCCTGATAGGCTCCTACGAGGAAGACTCCGATGTAGTATGATTCCTTGGCCTTGATCGAGTGAACCGGCAGGTCGTGCGACACGTTGCGTGTGGACACGAAGTTCGCGATTTTGCCGTCAGAGTCGCATGTGATGTCCTGCAGTGTCGCCGTACGGTCCGGCCGTTCGTCGAGCCGCTGTATCGGCATGATGGGAAATATCTGGTCGATGGCCCATGAGTCCGGCAGGGACTGGAACAGCGAGAAGTTGCAGAAATACTTGTCGGCAAGCAGCTTGTCGAGATTCCGGAACTCGTCGGGAGCATGTTTCAGTCCCGATGCGATCTGGTTGATTTCCCGCGTTACCGACCAGTACATCCGTTCGATCTGGGCGCGTGTCTTCAGGTCTACGATGCCGTGGCTGAACAGGTCGAGGCTTTCCTCCCGAATCTGCTGGGCATCGTGCCAGGCTTCCAGCATCCGGCTTTGGTTCAGGTTGTCCCAGATTTCATACAGTTCATGAACCAGTTCGTGGTCGTCGGGGCTTACTTCAAACTCTTCATCCATCGAAGGGAGCGAAGCCGTTTCCAGTACTTCGAATATCAGCACAGAATGGTGCGCAGTCAAAGAGCGTCCGCTTTCCGTGATGATGTTCGGGTGCGGGATTCCGTTTTTGTTGCTTGCGTCTACCATGATGGAGATCGAGTCGTTCACATATTCCTGAATCGAATAGTTTACGCTGCTTTCGCTGTTCGAAGAGCGTGTCCCGTCATAATCCACTCCCAGTCCTCCGCCGATGTCTACGAACTCCACGGGGAATCCCATGCGGTATAGCTGCACATAAAACTGCGAAGCCTCTCGCAGTGCAGTCTTTATGCGCCGTATCTTTGTCACCTGGCTGCCTATGTGGAAATGAATCAGCTTCAGGCAGTCCTGCATTTTCTTTTCTTCGATGAAGTCAAGCGCTTCCAGCAGTTCGCTTGACGTCAGTCCGAACTTGCTTGCATCTCCTCCGCTTTCTTCCCATTTTCCGCTGCCTGAGGATGCCAGCTTGATCCGGATGCCTATGTTGGGCCGCACGTTCAGCTGCTTTGCCATTTTTGCGATCAGGCGCAGCTCGTTCAGCTTTTCTACAACGAGAAAGATCCGTTTCCCCATCTTCTGTGCAAGCAGAGCCAGCTCGATGTAGCTTTCGTCTTTATATCCGTTGCAGATGATGAGAGAGTCAGAATCTGTATTGATGGCAATCACTGCGTGCAGTTCGGGCTTCGAGCCGGCCTCCAGTCCCAGATTGAATTTTTTCCCGTGGCTGATGATTTCTTCGACTACCGGCCGCATCTGGTTTACTTTGATGGGGTAGATGATGAAGTTTTCTGCATTGTAGCCGTATTCCTCCGCTGCCAGTTTGAAGCAGTTGGATATCTTTTCGATACGGTTGTCAAGAATGTCAGGGAAGCGTACCAGCATGGGGGCGGTTACATCCCGGAGCTGGAGTTCATCGACCAGTTCCTTCAGGTCGACGGCTACTCCGTCTTTTCTTGGTGTTACCACTACATGACCTTTGTCATTGATACTAAAGTACGAAACGCCCCACCCCGTGATGTTGTAGAGCTCTTCTGAATCTTCAATACGCCATTTTCTCATTTCACAACATAGTCTATATTTATACTGTATCTTAAATTGTTTGGTTGTTAAGCAGCTGGTCTAAAAGTTTTACAGACCTTTCAATCTGCCGGTGACTTTCAAGCTGTTCTGCATTGAAATGGTATTTAGCCTGCAGGTAATAGGGCAGACGTTGGCTGAGTGCCGAATTTATCGTTTCGGTCAGTTCGTCGTCTGTCTTGTCTGCCAGCAGCGGACGTTTCATTTTCGCGATTTTAAGCCGGCGGAACAGGACTTCCGGGTCTACGTCCAGAAATACGGTTGTTCCGACGCTGTTCATGTACGGCATGTTGTCGAAGAAGCATGGAGTCCCTCCTCCGCAGGCGATAACTACGTTTTCAAACTCTCCGACCTCATGCAGCATGGCCCGTTCGATTTCGCGGAAGCCTTGTTCCCCCTTTTCCGCAAACAGTTCGTTGATTGTCTTGTGCATCCGTCCTTCCACGTACCAGTCGAGGTCGATGAACTCCAGGCCGCAAGCTTGGGAATAAGCCTTTCCGAGCGTGGTTTTTCCCGACCCCATATAGCCGATTAAAAAGATTCTTTTCATTTCTTTTTGGCTTTGGCGCTTTTGGCTTTCCTGTTTTCCGCCTTCTGATTCTGAAGCTCGATCACCTTGAAGCATGATTCGATGCTCAGGTAAGCAGGATCGATGTTTTCCGGAATCTTGTAGTTCTTTTTCTGGTAAGAGATGTAAGGGCCGTAGCGTCCGTTCAAGATCTGCAGGTCCGGATTTTCATCGAACGTCTTGATGACCCGTTTGGCTTCGGCTTCCTGTTTCTCTTTCAGCAGTTCCTGTGCATCCTCCAGTGTGATGCCCATCGGATCCATCGTTTTGGGGATGGATACATATTTGTTGTCATACCGGATGTAGGGTCCGAATCTTCCTACTCCCACCGTCACTTCTTTGCCTTCGATTTCTCCGAGCGAACGGGGCAGTTTGAACAGGTCGAGTGCTTCTTCCAGCGTGATGGTTTCGAGCGAGTGCTCCTTGTTCAGCTGTGCGAATCTCGGCTTTTCTTCGTCTTCCGAGGTGCCTATCTGTGCAACGGGTCCGAAT
Organism: Bacteroidales bacterium SW299; assembly: GCA_019550975.1. Lineage (GTDB taxonomy): Bacteria > Bacteroidota > Bacteroidia > Bacteroidales > Bacteroidaceae > Phocaeicola > Phocaeicola excrementipullorum. The sequence continues at coordinate 16,208 of SDWH01000005.1, forward strand.
TTCCCGATCTTGACCGACACCTGTTTCCCGCTGGCGGGATCGGTTCCAAGTATCCGTTCGCCCACTTTATGCTCGCTTTTTGTAGCGAGGGTATTTTCTACATAAGGATGGAACTTCGTATAGAATGTATCCAGCATGTCTGTCCATGGCTTTTCCCCTTCGGCCACTTCGTCGAATTCCTTTTCAACCTTGGCTGTAAAGTTGTAGTCCATGATTTGCGGGAAATACTGCAGCAGAAAGTCATTGACCACGCATCCCACATCGGTTGGGATGAGCTTTGACTTTTCGCTGCCGGTAGTTTCTGTCTGGCTGGTTTCGCGGATGGAGTTCTTGACAAGGCTCAATACCTGGTATGGACGTTTGACTCCTTCTTTGCTTCCCTTTTCCACATAGCCTCTCTGCTGGATTGTAGAGATTGTCGGGGCATAAGTTGAGGGGCGTCCGATGCCCAGCTCTTCCAGCTTGCGCACAAGGCTTGCTTCTGTGTACCGTGCCGGCGGCTGCGTGAACCTTTCTACCGCTGAAATTTCTTTCTGCGCTACTTCCTGTCCTTTCTTCAGGGCGGGCAGAAGACGGCTTTCGTCTTCCTGTTCGTTGTCATCGTCGTACGATTCTTTGTATACGCGCAGGAATCCGTCGAATTCTACGGTTTCTCCCGTAGCCACAAACTTGTCGTTGTTGTTGGATATACTGATGGTTGCCGTTGTCTTCAGAAGTTCTGCATCCGCCATCTGCGAGGCCAGCGTCCGTTTCCATATGAGTTCGTAAAGACGCTGCTCCTGGCTGGTTCCGTCGATTGTTTCGTTCTGCATATAGGTCGGCCGGATGGCTTCGTGCGCTTCCTGCGCCCCTTTGGTCTTGGTTGCGTACTGGCGCGTGTGCACGTATTTTTCGCCCATGAGCGAAATGACGGTTTCGCGGCTTGTGCCCAATGCCAGTTCCGAAAGGTTGACAGAGTCGGTACGCATATACGTTATCAGTCCGCTTTCATACAGCCGCTGGGCCAGCCTCATGGTCTGCGCCACGGTGTAGCCCAGTTTCCGGGCTGCCTCCTGCTGGAGCGTAGAAGTTGTGAAAGGCGGAGCCGGCGATTTCTTTACGGGTCTTGTCACGATGTCTTCGATCGAGAATTTCGCTTCCTTGCATTTTTCGAGAAAGGCGCGCGCTTCGTCTTTTGTCTTGAAGCGCTGGTTCAGGGTAGCGCGGATTTCCGCTCCTTCCGCATTCTGGAAAACGGCGATCACCTTATAGGATGCTTCGCTGACAAAGGCGTGTATTTCCCGTTCGCGCTCGACGATGAGCCGGACGGCTACAGACTGCACGCGTCCGGCCGACAATGCCGGCTTTATTTTCCTCCACAGCACGGGCGAAAGTTCGAAGCCCACGATGCGGTCGAGCACGCGCCGTGCCTGCTGGGCATTTACGAGATTGATGTCTATGTTCCGGGGATGCTCGATTGCTTTCAGAATCGCGGATTTGGTAATTTCATGGAATACAATTCGTCTGGTCTTTTCCGGATTCAGTTTCAACACCTCATACAAATGCCATGATATGGCTTCCCCTTCGCGGTCTTCATCGGATGCAAGCCATACCATGTCGGCTTTTTTTGCTTCGCTTTTCAGTTCTGCCACAACTTTTTTCTTGTCATCCGGTATGACATAAATCGGTTTGAAGTGATCGTTGATGTCGATACTGAATGCCTTTTGCTTCAAGTCGCGTATATGTCCGTAACTTGACATAACTTTGTAGCCTGCTCCCAAGAATTTCTCAATTGTTTTGGCTTTTGCCGGGGACTCTACTATAACTAAATTGTTTTGCATGATGTTTTTTGTACTCCATTATGATTTGGGGACAAATGTAGGAAAAAATTTAGAACATCTGTGAAAACGGGTCCCGAAAATAACTTTTCTTCGGATAACTGCGGCCTGCCGGACTGGGGGAGGGATGCCTTGGAGAACCGCTGCTGCGTGTTCCATAAGACTGGCCGATCTGCGTGGAGAGGCATGGCTTCGTTCGCAAAAACTTTATCTCCAGCCTGAAGATCTGTATCCTCAGGCTGGAGATTCATATCTCCAGGTTAGAAGTATGGGCTTATTCTGCGCCGGTCCGTTTTTTCTGCGGACTGAAAAAAGTTGGACTCCATTTCGGCGGAAGCCGGATCAGTCTTGGAAATAGACTCGTTTCACCCGGTTTGATACGCTTGTAAGAATTTCGTAGGGAATCGTGTCCAGAATATCTGACAAGACGGTGACAGGCAGTTCATTGCCGAAGATGACAGCTTTGTCACCCTCTTTGCAGTCGATGTCCGTTACGTCAATCATGCACACGTCCATGCAGATGTTTCCCACATACGGCGCTTTCTTGCCGTTGACGATGCAGTAGGCGTTTCCGTTGCCCAAGTGGCGGTTCAGCCCGTCTGCATAGCCGATCGGTATGGCGGCGATGCGCGAATCCCGTTTCAGTATCCCTTTGCGGCTGTAGCCTACGGTTTCTTCCGCCGGCACATCATGTATTTGCAGGATGGTTGTTTTCAGCGTGGTGACATTGTGGAGGATGTTGTTGGTGTAAGGGTCTACTCCATAAAGTCCGATGCCCAGGCGGACCATGTCGAATTGCGCTCCGGGGTAGCGTTCTATTCCGGCAGTATTGCAGATATGGCGCAGTATCTTGTGTCTGAATCCGTCCTGCAAGATTTGTGAAGCCTTTTCAAACGTTTCGATCTGCTGTCGCGTGAACGGGTCGAACTTTTGCGAATCGCTCCCTACAAGGTGTGAGAATACAGACCGCGGAATCACTGCCGTCTGCTTGTGGAGCCGTTCGACCAGTTGGGGGATTTCTTCGGGGGAAAATCCCAGCCGGTGCATTCCCGTGTCGATCTTGATGTGGATCGGGAAGTTGGTAACCCCTTCTCTTTCGGCGGCCTTGATCAGTTCTTCGAGCAGGTGGAAGCTGTAAACCTCCGGCTCCAGCCTGTAGTCGAACATGGTCTTGAAGGCTGTCAGTTCCGGATTCATTATCATGATGGCGCTGCTTATGCCCGCCTTGCGCAGGTCGGCGCCTTCATCGGCCACTGCAACGGCCAGATAGTCCACGCGCTGGTCTTCGAGTGTTTTCGCCACTTCAAACGAGCCGGCTCCGTAGGCTGAGGCTTTTACCATGCATACAATTTTTGTTTCCGGATTCAGCTTGTTGCGGTAATGGTTGAGGTTTTCAACGAGGGCGCTGAGGTTGATTTCCAGAATCGTTTCATGCACCTTCAGCTCCAGCTGGTCGGTTATTTTGTCGAAATGGAAGATGCGCGCCCCCTTGATCAGCACGACTTCGTTCCGCAGGCTGTTCAGCAGCCCGGAATCGAGCAGTTCGGCTGTTGTCTGGAAAAAGTTCTTTTCGATGTCAAAGCGTCCGGACGCCGCTGATATTTCCTTGCCCACTCCGATGATATGGTCCACCTTCCTGCTGTGCACCAGATCGGCAATCTGCCTGTAGAGCAGCTTGCTGGTTTGTCCGCTTTCGAGCATGTCCGACAGGATGAGTGTGCGCTTGCGTCCTTTGTCTTCAGAACGCCGGGCCATGAAATCGAGTGCAATATCAAGCGAAGCGAAGTCCGAATTGTAGCTGTCGTTGATCAGGATGCAGTTGTTTTTCCCCTCCTTCACCTCAAGGCGCATGGCTATCGGCTCGAGGTGAAGCATCCGTCTGGCTATTTCGTCGGGCTGCACCATCAGATAGAGGGCTGCAGCCAGGCAGTGCAGCGAATTTTCAATGGATGCCTCGTCGATGAAAGGTATTCTGTATTCCTTGAAGAAGCCCAGGTATCTGTATTTTATTGTCGTTCCCGTATCGTCTTTCAGAATCTTCTCGATGAAAAGCGGGCGTTCCACGTCTTTGGTAGACCAGGCTATCTCGCGGGCCGTGAAAAGAGATTTTGCCACACAGTTGCTTATCAGTTCGTTGTCGCCGTTGTAGATGATCACGTCGCAATCCTTGAAAAGCTGCAGTTTCTCCATGCATTTGTCCTGGAGTGACGGGAAGTTTTCCTGATGGGCGCCTCCGATATTGGTCAGGATTCCTATTGTAGGCTGGATGATGGGCCTTAGCGTTTCCATTTCGCCCATTTCAGAGATGCCTGCCTCGAAGATTCCCACCTCTGTGTGCTCGTTCATCAGCCATACAGACAGCGGAACTCCGATTTGTGAATTATAGCTGCGCGGTGAACGGGTGACCACTTTGTCCGGGCTGAGGAGCTGGTAGAGCCATTCTTTGACCACCGTTTTCCCGTTGCTTCCTGTGATTCCTATTGTGGGGATCTGGAATTTCTCGCGGTGCCTGGCGGCAAGTTTCTGCAACGCTTTTAGCGGATTCGCTACTTTCAGAAAGTTGGAGTCTGCGAATTTGCCGGCGGTTTCTTCCGGCTGTTCGCTCACTACAAAGTTGCGCACTCCCCGCCGATGCAGGTCGGCTATGTATTTGTGTCCATCGTTGCGCTTGGTTTTCAGTGCGAAGAAAAGGGTTTCTTCAGGGAAACACAATGAGCGGCTGTCGGTAAGTATCCAGTCGATTGTAGCCGGTCTGTCACCGATGCGTTCTGCTCCGATGGCTGCGATTATTTCTTCAATAGAGCTTGACATGTTTGTTCTTCATTTTGGACATCTAAGTACGGAAATTTTTCTTTTAGATCTCTTATCTTTAACAGTATTTGACTAACAAATTTGCGGTAAGTTTCCGATTGGGGATTGAACGGGCGGTGGTCAAGGCCTTTACGGATGCTTTCCCATTGTTTGATGAATGACAGTGCGGGGCCGCTCAAATAAGTTCCGGAGAATTGCTCCCAGATATAGTCGGTTGCCAGCTGGCTGGGATGGAGCATGTCGTCGGCGTAGAATCGGTAGTCCCTCAGTTCGTCCATCATGATTTCGTAGGAAGGGAAATAGTAGCAGAACGGCAGCCGTGCGCAAAGTTCGTTGATGGCAAGCAGCAAGGTGGCTTTGCTGAGCTGGTTGCCGTGCATCCCGTCTTTGGCATGGCGGATCGGGCTGACGGTAAACAGCATTTTCATGTTGGGGCTGTCCGCATGCAGGCTGTTCAGCAGGTCTTCGTAGACTGAGACGATTTCGTCGGTGGCAAGCAGCCTGCGCGAGAACATCCGCTCAGGGAGTTTGTGGCAATTCCCAACAATCTCTCCGTTTTCATTCCATGAATAGACTCTGGCTGTTCCCCATGTGAAAATGAGCCAGGATGCCTGTTCCAGGTATTCCATGCCCTTTTCTATCCGTGTGTTTATGTTCTGAAGGCATTGTTCCCGGTCGGGCGAATTGAACGAGCTGTGGTGCATGAGGCTGAACCAGACGTCTTTTTCATGCATCAGGTCGTCGGGCGTATAGCGTTTTCTGCAAATCAGCTGCTTGACGGCTTTTGCTATCGAGAGCGGGTTGTAAAGAACCCCGAAAGGATTGGTGTCGCACTGGAATTTGTTGTCGAGCAATCGCTTCCCTATATTTTCTGCAAAACAAGACCCCCATACCATCAGCTTGTCCGAATGGGCAATCTGCGGGTGGTCGGAGGGCATTTCAACTGTCGTCCTGAACTCCATAGATAGAAAATTTGGTGCAAATGTAATATTTAATATATATTTATGTTATTTTTGTGCGATAAAAGTTTAATGAATTTGGAATGGAACAACAAGTATCGCACGATTTGTTGAAGAGAATAGACAGTCCCGGTGATCTGAGGGAGCTGCCGGTCAGCCTGTTGCCTGAAGTGTGCAGTGAACTGAGGGATATGATTATAGATGAACTGTCGCGTAATCCGGGACATCTGGGCTCCAATTTAGGTTCCATCGAACTGACTGTGGCCGTTCATTATGTCTTCAATACACCGTATGACCGTATCGTCTGGGATGTAGGGCATCAGGCCTACAGCCATAAGATACTGACGGGACGGCGTGACCGCTTCTGCACGAACCGCAAGCTGAACGGACTTTGTCCTTTCCCTTCTCCTGCCGAAAGCGAATACGACACGTTTACGTGCGGACATGCGTCCAACTCCATTTCCGCGGCATTGGGCATGGCTGTGGCTGCTGCCGGAAAAGGGGAGGACGACCGCCATGTGGTGGCAGTGATAGGCGACGGCTCGATGAGCGGCGGACTGGCTTTTGAAGGACTTAACAACGTGTCTTCTATCCCGAACAATCTGCTGATCATTCTCAATGACAACAACATGGCCATCGACAGAAGCGTGGGCGGCATGAAACAGTATCTGCTGAACCTGCACACGTCGGAAGGCTACAACCGTTTCCGTAACCTGTTGTCGCGCAAGCTTTACAATTGGGGTGTGCTCAATGAGGAACGGCGGAAAAGCCTGATACGTTTCAACAACAGCTTGAAATCGATGCTCATGCAGCAGCAAAATATATTTGAAGGGCTGAACATCCGCTATTTCGGCATCGTGGACGGACATGATGTGGGGGCGCTGGTAAGGGTGCTTAAGGAAATAAAGGATATGAAGGGGCCTAAACTTCTGCATGTGCATACCCGGAAAGGAAAAGGATACGGGCCTGCGGAAGAGTCGGCAACTGTTTGGCACGCTCCCGGACTCTTTGACAAGGAAACGGGCGAGCGGATTGTAAAGGATACGGAGGGGCAGCCTCCCTTGTTTCAGGAGGTTTTCGGAAATACGCTGCTGGAACTGGCGCGCCAAAACGACAAGATAGTCGGGGTTACTCCTGCCATGCCTACAGGCTGTTCGATGAATATTCTGATGAAGGAAATGCCCGGACGTGCTTTCGACGTGGGAATTGCAGAGGGACATGCGGTGACGTTTTCCGGAGGCATGGCGAAAGAAGGACTGCTTCCTTTCTGCAATATCTATTCCTCGTTTATGCAGCGGGCATATGACAATGTCATACATGACGTGGCCATACAGAAGCTGAACGTCGTGCTTTGTCTTGACAGGGCGGGGCTTGTGGGTGAAGACGGTCCTACGCATCATGGGGTGTTCGACCTGGCTTATCTGCGTCCTGTTCCGAATCTGACAATAGCTTCGCCTTATGACGAACACGAATTGCGGAAGCTGATGTATACGGCGCAGCTTCCCGGCAAAGGTCCGTTCGTCATCCGCTATCCGAAAGGACGCGGTGTGCTTGTTGACTGGGAGTGTCCGCTGGAAGAGATTGAAGTGGGACGGGGGCGCAAGATGAAGGACGGGACGGAGCTGGCCGTGATTACGCTCGGGCCAGTTGGAAACGATGCTGCCAGGGCGTTGGCACGTGCTGAGCAGGATACGGGACTCAGCGTGGCGCATTATGACCTCCGCTTCCTGAAGCCTCTGGACCAGGATATGCTTCATGAGATCGGACGGAACTTCAAGCGGATCGTTACGGTTGAGGACGGAGTGCTGATGGGAGGCATGGGAAGCGCTGTGCTTGAGTTCATGTCAGACAACGGATATGCTCCGAATGTGAAACGCCTGGGCATCCCGGACTGCTTCGTGCAGCACGGAACGGTGCAGGAGCTTCGGAAAATTTGCGGGATTGACGAAACTGGAATATATAACGCGATAATTCAGATGTTGGATCAATGAAAATCATTATAGCCGGGGCAGGGGCGGTGGGAACTCACCTTGCCAAACTTTTATCGGGAGAGAAGCAGGACATTATTCTGATGGACGAAGATGAAAGGAAGCTGGATGCGTCGGGAGGAAACCTTGACCTGATGACTGTCAACGCTTCGCCTACATCCATCAGCGGACTGAAAGAGGCTGACGCGGCGGGTGCCGACCTGTTTATCGGGGTAATGCCCGACGAAAGCCGCAACATGACGGCTTGTATGCTGGCTGCCAGTATGGGAGCAAAGAAGACCGTGGCCCGGATAGACAACTACGAATATCTCTTGCCCAAGCACAAGGAGTTTTTTGCGAAACTGGGAGTGCATTCGCTGATTTATCCCGAAATGCTGGCGGCGCGCGACATTGTTGACGCTGTGAAGATGAGCTGGATCAGGCAATGGTGGGAGTTTGCCGGAGGAGCATTGGTGCTGATCGGCACACGGATGGGCGAGGCGGCAGAAATACTGAACGTGCCTTTGCATGAGCTGGGAGGAAGAAACATTCCTTTCCATATCGTTGCTGTCAAACGGGGGGCGGATACGATTATTCCCCGCGGTGACGACATGATCAAGCTGAATGATATCGTTTATTTTACCACCACCAAGAAATACATTCCTTATATACGGAAGATTGCGGGCAAGGAAAACGAGGCCGATGTGAGAAATGTCATGATTATGGGCGGAAGCCGCATCGCCGTGCGTACCTGCCAGTATCTTCCCGACTATATGCGCACGAAGATCATCGAGAGCGATCTGAACCGTTGCAACCGTTTGACAGAGCTGGTGGACGACGGGGTGATGGTGATAAACGGCGACGGACGGGATATCGGCCTGCTGCAGGAAGAAGGGATACGCAATACGGAAGCTTTCGTCGCTTTGACGGGAAACTCTGAAACCAACATCCTGGCTTGTCTTGCCGCCAAGCGTCTTGGGGTTGTCAAGACGGTGGCGGAGGTGGAGAATGTGGATTATATCGGCATGGCTGAAAGTCTGGATATCGGTACGGTCATCAACAAGAAATTCATTGCGGCCAGCCATATCTACCAGATGATGCTTGATGCGGATGTGTCAAATGTAAAGTGTCTGACAGTCGCAAATGCCGATGTTGCCGAGTTTACGGTCAAGGCCGGATCGAGAATAACAAAGGCGCCGGTCAAGGATCTTGGCCTTCCCAAAGGTGCTACCATCGGCGGACTGATCCGGAATGGAGAAGGTGTATTGGTTACGGGAAATACGATGATCCGGGAGAACGACCATGTGGTTGTCTTCTGCCTGGGCATGATGATCAAGAAGCTGGAGAAGTATTTCTGAAATGTATGATTCGGGGGCTGGCCGCATGCCGGCTCCCGGCAAGCAAAACTTTGCCGGATAAGTGTACGGCTTGGCGTCCTTAGCGTTTCTTCTAGAAAAAAGTCTTATGAAACAGCTATGTAGTTTGCTTTTCGCGGCATTCGGGACGCTTTGCCTTCTGGGCGGCTGCGGAGGCTATCAGCCGGAAGATGGCAGTGAAGGTTCGCAGTCCGGCAATTGTCTTGTGAATCTGGAATTGGGGAATGCTGAAATTTTCCCGTCAGTCTATCCGCTGGATATCTATCTTTTTGATTCGCGGAACCAGTGTGTGTATGATCGCACGGTATCGTCCGTATCTGAAATTCCGGTGTTTGACCTGTCTGCCGGAAGTTATCAGTTGTCTGTGTTTTCCGGACTGTCGTCCGGTGAATATGTGCTTCCGCTGGAAGTGCATCCCCGCCAGTACCTGACTTTTGCCAAGGACTGCTGTGCGGATGTTCCTCTGATTGCAGGGAGGAGCCGTCTTCTGCTGGAGAAAGACACCGGTGTTTCGGTGACGCTTTCCTATGCGGTCGCAGCCCTTTATTTTTCGTTCCCTTTCTTTCCTTCTGATGTATCGGAGGTTACGCTGCACATATCTCCGGTCAGTTCGGGCATTTCCTTGGGCGGAGATCTCAGCAACGACTACAGTCTGGCTGCTGTCGCTTGTGAGAAGAAGGGCGGCTCCTGGATTGCAGGACCTGTCTATGTGTTTCCTGCCGACGCTTCGCGTGTACACTTGTCGGTCAAATTGAAGCAGGGAGGTGCTGAAAAGATTTACGGCTATGATTACAACTCGTCCTTTGAGTCCGGTAAGGTCTATCGTTTCGCCGGGAAAGAAGACGGAAAAATCGAGATCGGGGGAGAGTCGCCTGTGGAATCATGGGAAACGGGTGTGGACGTGGAACTGGACTTGGGGGACTTTGAGATTGAATCGGAAGAGGACTGGGAGAAGCCGGAAGATGGGGAGGATGATGGCGGACAGCAGAAACCGGATTCGGGTGACGGAACGGTCCTTTACTCGGAAGTGCTTCCTGAAGCAGAGGCTGTGTGGGGGCCTTTTTACGCTTGGAAAGTCGTTCCGCTGTCTGCAAATAGCGTGAAGGCCACATTGCTTGCTCCCCGCCAGTGGTTGGCCAGGACTGATGATGCCCGTTCAATCTGCGGAAGTTATGAAGAAGACGGGATAGGGGGATGGAGGCCCTTTACCTTGGATGAGGCAGAAGCGTTTCGCGACCAGTACTCGGCGACGCTTCTCGAGTTGAGCGACTTTCTGGAAGATCAGGGATTTGATCCTTTCAACAAGTATGATCTGAGGTATTTGTGTGCTGATTTCAGCAAGACGTTCAGCTTTGAGAACACACGGATCTTAAATGCCGGGAAAACGGTCAAGTACGGGCTGAGGCTTGTAAAGGTCGTGCGTGTGGAAAAAGCGAAGAAAGAGGCCGCCCGTTGATGAACGAAGGTTCCGCCGGGCTCCTCTTTCCGGAAGGTGGCTGTTCTGCTATTTCAGATAGCGTGTGATTTGTCCGCTGAGCTGCAGCAGAGATATTTCACACATTTTGGTATCGTACTCGGCCGAAAGGATACGTTCTTCCGCATCCAGCAGACTCTTTTGGGCTTCGCGCATCTCAATGCCAGACAGATCCCCCAGCAAGTAGCGTTCTTTTGCTATTTCGTGGTTCTCTTTGGCCGAGATGAGATTCTGTCGTTCCAGGTTGAGCAGGCGGATATTGTTTCTGTATGCCTGCCAGAGATTGCTCAGGTCAGCGCGCAGCCCCTGTTCCAGCTCGTCGCGGGCGAGCTGCGCGTTACGGATTGCCAGGCTGGCGTTCTTTTTCTCTCTGCGGCGGTTCCCGTCGAATATGTTGAATCCTACGGTAATTCCTCCGCTGAATCCCCAGTTGCTCCGTTGGCGTGTAGCGTTTACGTCGTATTTGTTCAGTGTATATCCGTATCCTGCGTTCAGGCGCACATAAGGATAGTTCCGCGACAGGACTTTCTTGTAGTCCAGTTGGGCGATGGTTGTATTCTGGTCGGCCTGCAGCAAGCTGGCGTTAGCGTTGAGTGTTCCGTTCCATAATTCATTGAATTCCAGATGTTCGTTTACGTCAATCAGCGAGTCTTTCACTTTGATCGGACGGTCCATGTCTTTGGCGGCCATCAGTTCGTTCAGATTGATGCGCGAAGTGTGCACCAGTTCCCGCTGCTTGATGTATTGGGCGCGGTCGGCGTTGAAGTCTACCGTTGCCTGCTGGTAGTCCAGCCGTGAGAAATTCCCGATATGATACCGTTCTTCCACAATGCGGAGGCGTTCCCTTGAGAGGATCACGGCGTACCGGAAGTTTTTCAGGCGTATTTCCTGCTGGATGTAATTGTAGTATTCTGCCGTAAGGTTCGCGATGAAGTCTTCGATAGCGATGCGCGTATTGGTTTTTCCCAAACGCTCCATTTCTTTCAACTGCTTGTAAGTTGTGCTGATGTTGAATCCGTCGAAGATGGTCCAGTTCAAGTCAATGCCCGCGTCCAAAGTCTGGTCGTAGACTCCCCGCACTTTCGTTGTTTCGCCGGTGCTTCGTGACTCCGAGTTGCTGTTGTCGTTGCTTCCGGTGTATCCTGCGGTCAGGTCAATGGTGGGCAGGTATCCCGCATTCCCCAGCGTGGCGTTGTTCTTGCTGACCAGCTCTTCATTGCGTGTGATGCGCAGCGAATAGTTGTTGGCAAGTCCTTCTTCCAGGCATTGCCTGAGGGTGTATGTGTATTGTGCCCGGGCAGACAGGCCCATGCCTGCCAGTGCTGCTAATATATACAGATGCTTTTTCATGCTTTCTTCTTTTTAGATCGGTCTGTTGAGATGTATGAATAGATTGCCGGTACGATATACATGGTCAGGAATGTCGATACGAGCATACCTCCCACAACGGCCGTACCCATGGCAATGCGCTGGTTGGCTCCTTCTCCCGTTGCGAATGCCAGCGGAATCAGTCCCAGCACGGTGGCTGCGCTGGTCATCAGGATCGGGCGTAGCCGTTGCAGGGCCGCATCGCGGATGGCATGCATCTTGTCTTCTCCCGCTTCCTGCTTCTGGTTGGCAAATTCCACGATCAGGATACCGTTCTTTGCTACCAGACCGATCAGCATGATGATGCCTATCTGACTGAATATATTCATCGTTATATCTCCGAAATACATGAATATCAGTGCTCCGGCAATGGCCAGCGGAACGGTGAGCATGATGACGAGCGGATCTTTGAAACTTTCGAACTGCGCCGAAAGAATCAGGTAGATCAGCACCAGGGCAAAGATGAAGGCAAACATCAGGCTCGACGAACTCTCGCGGTAGTCTTTCGAGTCGCCCGACAGAGCCGTGCGGAAGGTTTCGTCAAGCACCTTCTCTGCAATCTTGTCCATTTCGTCCAGTCCGTCGCCGATGGTCTTCCCTTCGGCCAGTCCCGCAGAGATGGTGGCCGACACGAAACGGTTGTAGTGGTAAAGTTTCGGCGGCGCCACGGTTTCGGCAAAGTCCACCAGGTTGTCCATCTGGATCATTTCTCCCTTGTCGTTGCGGATGTAGATGGATTTCACGCTGGCAGGCTGGTTGCGCTGCTGGCGGTTGATCTGTCCGAGAATCTCGTACTGCTTTCCGTTCATGTAGAAATATCCCATGCGTTGTCCGCTCAGCCCGTACTGCAGGGCCTCGCCGATGTCGCGCACGTTTACTCCCATTGTTCCCGCCTTGTCGCGGTTGATGTTTACGTGCATCTCGGGACTGCTGAATTTCAGGTCAACGTCAGCCATCTGGAAAGTGGGGTTGTCGTATACTTCCGCGAGAAATTCGGGCAGCACTTCCTGAAGCTTTTCCAGACTGACTGCCTGAAGCACATACTGCACCGGCATACTGCTTTTCCGTCCTCCGAATGACGACTGCTGGCGGACGAACGACCGCGCTTTCGTATGCTTCTGGACGGCTTTCGATATTTCTTCCGCCACTTCCATCTGTGTATAGTCGCGTTCTTTGATGTCTTTCAGGGTTATCTGGATGTTTCCGCTTCCGCTTGATACGCGTGCGGTGACAAATGCCGCGTCCGGGATGACAGAATCCACCAGCGCGTTTATTTCTTCGGTATAATCGCGGATATATTCGTAGCTGGCGCCTTCAGCCGCGCGCGTGTTGATGGTGATTTGCGAGCGGTCTTCCAGCGGTGCCATTTCCGAAGGAATCTGTCCCCAGAGTATGCCGATAAGCGCCATTGTGACGATGACGATGGGGATAGCTATGGCTCTTCTTTTCAGAAAGCTTCTGAGCGAGCGCGAGTAAAGGTTGTTCATGCCTTCGAAGAAAGGTTCCGTTTTCCGGTAGAACCAGTTTTTCTTTTCCTGATATTTCAGCATTTTGGTGGCGAGCATCGGTGTGAAGGTGAGTGCCGCAAAGGCAGAGATGATGACCGAACCTGCCACGACAAAGCTGAACTCGCGGAAGAGCCGTCCGCTGGTTCCCTCCATAAAGACGATGGGGAGGAACACCGCCGCCAGTGTGATAGTGGTGGACACTACGGCGAAGAAGATTTCCTTGGCCCCTTCGATGCCTGCCTCAAACGGTTTCATCCCCCGTTCGATGCGGATGTAGATATTTTCGGTCATTACAATCGCATCGTCTACCACAAGTCCCACCGAGAGCACGACTGCCAGCATGGTCAGCACGTTGATGGAGAATCCGGCGACATACATCACGAAGAAAGCTCCGATGAGCGATACCGGAATCACAATGCACGGTATCAGGGTGACGCGCCAGTCGCGCAGGAACAGGAATATGATGATGATTACCAGCACGAATGCCTCATATACGGTGCTTTCCACTTCGGCGATGGAGGCGCGGATAAACCGCGTATTGTCGAATCCGTAGGTATACGTCACGTCTTCGGGCAGGTCTTTCTCCATCTGCTTCATGCGTTCGTATACAGCATCGGCGATCTCTATGTGGTTGGCTCCCGGCTGGGGAATCACTACAACACCCACCATCGGCACCCCATTCATCTTCATGTAGCTCTTCAGGTCGGCAGGTCCCAGTTCGGCGTAACCGATGTCGCTGAACCGGATGATGCGCCCGTTGTCTTCTTTCAGAATCACGTTGTTGAACTCCTTTGCAGTGTGCATCAGTCCCATGGTGCGCAGCGTCAGTTCCACTGTGTTTCCTTCGATGCTTCCGGACGGCAGCTCCAGGTTCTGTTCGTCGACCGCGTTCTTCACGTCGACGGGCGTAATTCCGTATCCTGCCATTTTCACAGGATCGAGCCACAGACGCATGGAGTAGCGTTTTTCTCCCCAGATGGATACGCTGCTCACGTCAGGAATGGTCTGGAGCTGCTCCTTGACGGTCAGGTCGGCGATTTCGCTCAGTTCGAGCAGCGAGCGTGTGTTGCTCTGGATGGCCACCATCAGGATGGGGCTGGCATCGGCATCAGCCTTTGAAACCGTGGGCGGGTCGCAGTCGCGGGGCAGATAGCGCTGAGCGCGCGATACCTTGTCGCGCACGTCGTTGGCAGCCGTTTCCAGATCGACGGAAAGCTCAAACTCTACTGTGATGCGTGACTGTCCCTGCTGGCTGGTACTCGAAAGGGAACGGATGCCCGGGATACCGTTGATGTTCTGTTCCAGCGGCTCTGTGATCTGGTTTTCAATTACTTCGGCATTTGCTCCCGGATAACTGCATGTAACGGATATGATCGGGTTGTCTACAGACGGATATTCGCGTACTCCCAGTGTGGTGTATCCTATCAGGCCGAACAGCAGGATAATCACGGTAAGCACGGTTGCCAGCACCGGCCGTCTGATACTAAGTTCGGATATGTTCATGGATGTAGGGAATTAGAGTTATTCAATACGGTCGATAATGACCGGCATTCCTGTGCGCAGCTGCAAGGTTCCCGAAGTAAGTATTGTGTCGCCGGCAGCCAGGCCTTTGATAACCTGTATTTCAGCTTCCGTGCGTATGCCTGTCGTCACGTCTACGGGATAAGCTTTCCCTGCGCGGTAGACAAACACCTTGTTCTTCCCCATTTCCGGAACGATGGCTTCCGAAGGAATGGCCAGCGCCTCTTTGATTTCCTCCTGCTTCAGGCTGATGTCGGCATATCGTCCGGGCAATAGTTCGCCGTTTCTGTTCGGGTAGAGCGCGCGCACGGTAAGCGTGTGCGTTTCGTCGTCTATGCGCGATTCGGTGGCATATACCTGTGAATTGAATTCATTCAGGAAGCCTTCTATCTTGAACGTCAGGTTTGTTCCCTTCTTCACCTGGCGGGCATAGCGTTCCGGCACGGCGAATTCCACTTTCAGCGGAGTGATTTTGGTGAGTTTGGCGATGACTGTAGTCGGCGAGGCGTATGCACCCGTGCTGACCTGCCTCAGGCCGATGATGCCGTCGAAAGGAGCGCGCAGTTCCGTCATGGCGATGTTTGCCTTGACGTTTTCGATGTCGGCGTTCAGGGTGGCCAGTTCGGTCTTCACCTGCTCGTAGGCTTCCTTGCTGACAGCATCGCGCTGCAGAAGTGCATTCTGCCGGAACACCCGGTCTTCAGCCAGCGGCATCTGTGCCTCCAGCCGTTTCAGCTGCGCCTGAAGCTGGCTGTCGTTCACTTTGGCCAGCAGCTGTCCTTTGGTCACGAAGGTTCCCTCCGTAAAGTTGATGTCGATGATTTTTCCGGAGGTTTCGAACGAAAGGTCCACTTCTTCGTCGGGCACCAGTTTTCCGCTGACAAAAAGTTCATCGGTCAGCAGGTGCGGTTTCACGATCTTTGCGTTGACATTCAGTGCTTTCTGGCTCTTTTGTCTGGGCGTGTCTTCCGTTTCGGCCAGTTCTTCATTTTCTTTCGGCGTGAATGTGTGGATGCCGGCGGCAACCAGTCCGCCGGTGATGATTACGATAATTCCCCATTTGATTCGTTTGTCCATAAGATGATGTGTTTTCAGGTAAAAGGATGTGTCAGTAGGCGGCCCGGTATTTCCCCTCCTCTCTGTCTTCCAGTATGTTCAGGTACGACAGGTAGCGGGACTCGCTTATGTAGTGTTTTTCAACGGCTTCCCGTACGGCGCATCCGGGTTCGTTCCGGTGCGTGCAGTTGCCGTATTTGCAGTTGGCTGAGAATTCAAAAATCTCCTTGAAGTAATGCCCCACCTCTTCGTCTTTCATGTCAAAGGTTCCAAAGCCCTTTATCCCCGGCGTGTCTATGATGTATCCTCCCTCATCAAGGGGATACATCTCAGAGAAGGTCGTTGTATGCGTTCCCTTGTTGTGAACAGCGGATATTTCCCCCGTCTTCAGGTTCTGGCCGGGCAGAATGGCATTGATGAGCGTCGATTTCCCCACTCCCGAGTTGCCGGACAGCAGCGTGATTTTTCCGGCAAGCATTTTTTTTATTTCCCCAATTCCGGTTTCGTTCAGTGCGGAGATGCAGAAACACGGATAGCCTATGTGTGTATAGAGGTTGGTCAGGCCTTCCAGCAGCCGTTTCTCGTCGTCCGAGTAGATGTCGGTCTTGTTGAATATCAAAGCCACCGGCACACCGTACGCTTCGGCCGATGCCAGAAAGCGGTCGATGAAAATGGTCGATGTTTCCGGGTGGTTGACCGTGGCGATGAGCATGCACTGGTCTACGTTTGCCGCAATGATGTGCAGTTGTTTGGAAAGGTTGGATGCCCGGCGGACGATATAGTTTTTCCTGTCTTCTATTTCGGTGATGAAGGCCGTACCTTCCGTGTTCAACGTGATGTGCACCCGGTCGCCCACAGCTATCGGGTTGGTGCTTTTGAATCCTTTCAGGCGGAAGCTGCCTTTGATCTTGCAGTCCACCAGTTGTCCGCTGTCAGTCTTGACCTGATACCAGCTCCCTGTACTTCTTATTACCAGTCCTTTCTCCAAGTTCTTCAGATAGTTGATTGTTGGCCGTTGGCGGCTGGGAGGAGCGCCTGTTCCGGCCTTCCCTCCAGCCGCTTCAGCCGTGTTATACGGTCATGATTTCTTTGTCTTTTGCGGCCAGCAAGTCGTCAATCTGTTTGATGAACTTGTCGTGGATTTTCTGCAGTTTGGCTTCCGAATTTTTCTGTTCGTCTTCCGGCATGCCTTCTTTCACAGCCTTTTTCAGCGAGTCGATAGCGTCGCGGCGGGCGTTGCGCACACTCACCTTGGCCGTTTCTCCTTCGCCCTTGCATTGTTTTGCAAGCTGCTTGCGCCGTTCTTCGGTCAGAGGAGGGATGCCGATGCGTATGATTTCGCCGTTGTTTTCAGGCATGATGCCCAGTTCGGAATCGATGATTGCCTTTTCGATGATGCGGAACATGCTTTTATCCCACGGCTTGATGGCGATGCTTCTCGCATCGGGGGTGGTTACGGCTGCCACGTTGTTGATTGGCACCATGCTTCCGTAGGAGTCTACCCGGATGCCGTCGAGCAGGCGTACATCCGCTTTTCCTGCACGGATGTGGGCCAGCGCTTCGTCCAGATACATGATTGCCATATTCATTTTCTCTTCAGCTTCGCTGATAATTGCTTTTGAATCTGCCATATTACTTACAGTTTAAATAGATATTATTCTCAGAACAATGTTTTGTGAACAAAAGTAAGCTATTTTTTAGTCTTTTGCAATAGGTGGGCGAAATATTCGGGCGAACTTTCTGATTTTCATTTCGCCCGATTTTGTCCGTTGGGGTTTTGTTGCTACATTTGCCCCGCAAATGACAATTTGCCGTGAATGTCTGCTTTTTGCCGGTCGGGAACAGGCGGACATTTATCTGTTTTTGTATATTCTTACTTATAAAATATGACTACACTTTATTTGGCTCGCCACGGGCAGACGGAAGAGAATCTGAAACGCATTTTTCAAGGGCATTTGCCCGGGATACTGACCGAAGAGGGGAAACGTCAGGCCGCAGAGCTGGGAGAAGCATTGGAGGAAATTGAACTGGACGCTGTGGTGAGCAGCGATCTTCAACGGGTGGTTGACACTGTCAGGATTGCGCTGGGAGAACGCCGGCTGCCATGGGAAACGACTCCTTTGCTCCGTGAGATAGACTGGGGAAGCTGGACCGGACTTTATCTGAGTGCCGTAGACAGGAACGACCCTCCGGCTGATGTGGAAACATGGGAGATGCTTTACCGGCGTGCCGGCAAGTTTCTTGATTATATCCGCCGGAATTATGACGGAAAGCGGGTGCTGGCGGTCGGTCACGGGCAGATCAACCGTGCTGTTCAGGCTTGGCTGGAACAGATTCCGGCAGAAGGCATGAATGTAATTCCGCTGATGCGGAACGGTGAGGTCAGAGAGTTTGCCCTGGACTGACGGTTTTTGCGGGAACACCGGCATGGAGCTTTCACCGCAGAGCCGGCAGAGGCGCACGCTCTTGCGCTTCCTTCTGTGGCGTTCCGTGCCTCTGCGGTGAATGCTAATTTAGTTGTGTACCAGCGTTCCGATGTTTTCTCCGCCGATGACTTTCTTCAGGTTGCCTGCCGTGTCCATGTCGAAGACGATGATGGGCAGGTTGTTTTCCTTGCACATGCAGGTGGCGGTCAGATCCATCACTTTCAGTCCGCGCGCCAGCACTTCGTCGTAGGTGATGTCGTCAAACTTGGTTGCTGTCGGATCTTTTTCCGGGTCTGCCGTATAGATGCCGTCCACACGTGTGCCCTTCAGCATCACGTCCGCCTCTATTTCGATGCCTCTTAATGAAGATCCGGTGTCGGTCGTGAAGAACGGGTTTCCGGTTCCTCCCGACATGATGACCACTTCGCCGTTTTCCAAAGCTTCGATGGCTTTCCATTTGGAATAGAACTCGCCGATCGGTTCCATGCGGATTGCTGTCAGGACACGCGCCCTTACTCCTTCTGCCGCCAGAGCGGAGCTAAGTCCCAGGCTGTTGATTACCGTGGCCAGCATGCCCATCTGGTCGCCTTTCACGCGGTCAAACCCTTTTCCCGCGCCTGTGAGCCCGCGAAAGATGTTTCCCCCTCCGATAACGATTCCTATCTGTACGCCCATCTCATGGATCTCTTTGATTTGCCGGGCATATTCGCCCAGGCGTTTTTCATCGATGCCGTACTTTTTTTCTCCCATCAGGCTTTCCCCGCTGAGCTTTAATAAGATGCGTTTGAATTTTGCCATGGCTGTATGTTTTTTATTGATTATTCGCAAAGGTAGAAAAAAATCCTTGACTGAGCAATTTTCGGCTCAGCAAGGCCTGCATTATTCCGCGCAACCCCAGGTAGGAAATGAAGGCCAGCCAGAGCGCATGGTTCCCCATTGTGCCGTGGAGCCCGTAATAGAGCAGAAAGAAGTAGGCTGATGCGATGAAAATGGCGCGCAGCATAATCCGGGTGGCGGTGGCTCCGATGCAGATTCCGTCGAGAAGAAAGGCCGAAAAGCCTGCGGCGGGGATGGCAAGTACCCATGCGAAATAGTCGCCTGAGGCGCTGATCACTTCCGTGTCATTGGTCAGCAGACTTAGGAAGTCTTTTCCTCCGATGCCGTACAGCAGCGTGAAGCCTGCCGCCAGCGCGGTGCCCCAATAGAAAAGATGGCGGACGGTTTGCCGGAATGCAGTGCGGTTTCCGGCTCCGGCGTATTTTCCCGACAGCGCCTCTCCGGCGTATGCAAATCCGTCCATGACGTAAGAAAACAGCGTAAACAGTTGCATGAGCAGCGTGTTCACAGCCAGTACGACATCACCGTATGCCGCTCCCGTGGAAGTGAAGAATACGGTTACGGCCACAATGCACAGCGTGCGGAAAAATATATCCCTGTTTACGTTGAAGAAGCGTTTCATCGCCTGCCTTTCAAACAGTCTGTGTCTTCGGACGTAGGGGCGGAGGCTTTTGTATTTGTGCCGGCACAGCAGGCACGCCATCAGCAGTCCGGCATATTGGGCGATAAGCGTTCCCAATGCGACGCCTGCCACTTTCATGTCGAGGGCGAATACGAAAAACAGGCTTGCGGCTATGTTGACGACGTTTTGCGTGATGGCGATGAACATGGGGTATCTTGAATTCTGCATTCCGATGAACCAGCCGATGAAGCTGTAGAGTCCGAGGGTGGCAGGAGCTCCCCAAATGCATATATGGAAATAGCGTGTAGCCATGTCCTGCACTTCCGGGCTGGCATCGATGAAGAAGAAGGCGAGGTGTCGGATGGGATATTGCAGGATGAGCAGGGCGGCGGCAAGCAAAAAGCTGACCGAAAGGGAGCGCAGCAGAATCCGGGTGATTTCCGCCTCGTTCCGTTGTCCGAAGGCCTGCGCCGTCAGTCCCCCTGTTCCCATGCGGAGAAATCCGAACACCCAGTAGATCATATTGAACAGCATGCCTCCCACGGCTATGGCGCCGATATATGCCGCCGACCCCAAATGGCCGACAATGGTCACGTCAACCAGTCCCAGCAATGGAACGGTGATGTTCGATACGATGGAGGGTACGGCGATGTGCAGTATCTGTTTGTCTGTCTGGTTCATCTTATGGTGCTGTTGTGTTGCTGTTTTTGTTGAGTCCGGTAAGGGTGGGGGATGGAAGCACGTATTCCACTTCCTTGAACATGTATTTTCTGATGGCTCCGTCTTCGTCTTCCAGCACGAGCTTTCCGCTCAGCTCAATGTCTTTGAAGGATGCCATGAACTCTCCCCCCTTATCTTTGTATTTGTGGAGTCCGTCTTTTCTGTACAGACATTGTTTGTATCGTGTCGTCAGCACGCCGGTCTGTTCCGTTTCCAGCAGTCCGAAATAATGTGCGGTCCGCTCAAGAATCTGGAGAAGCATATCCTTCGGGCAATACGTGTGTCCGGTGATTTGTTTCAGCGATACCGGATTGGGAGCGTTGCTTGCGAATCTTTCCTGATTCAGATTCACCCCCGTCCCCGATATGGAACGGCTTATGTGTGTGCCTGTCAGGTCGTTTTCGATCAGTGTCCCGCAAAGCTTCCTGTCTTTCCAGTAAATGTCGTTGGGCCACTTGATGCGGATATTGTCGGCAAACTGCGACAGCGTTTCCTTTAGAGCCAGCGCGGTTATCTGTGAAAGCAGGAACTGGCGTCCCGCTTCCAGGCGGCTGGGATAGACGACGAAGCTGAACAGGAGGTTCTTTCCTTTTTCCGATTCCCAGCTGTTTCCCCGCTGCCCCCTTCCTGCCGACTGGAAGGAAGTGTATACGCAAGTCAGGTCTTCCTGTCTGATACGGTCGCATAATGCCTGCAGATACAGGTTGGTAGAAACCGTTTCCTCCAGAAAGACGGGCTCCGGGAAGTTTATCGTTCGTTTAAATAGTTCATTTACCATATGGGCGGCAAGAAAGCGTTTTCAATATGTTCTATGTCGAAAGGAGGCCTTTCTCCGATCAGTGTGATGATGTCGAATCTGACAGGCAGATCAATCTCAAACCGGTTGAGGTATGAGTCTGTTGATGATACGATATGGCGGATTTTGCGGTCGGTTACGGCTTCTTGCGGCTGGCCGTACTTGTCGTTCCTTCTGGTTTTGACTTCTATCACAATGAGCGTATGGTCCTTTTCGGCCACGATGTCGAGGTCTTTTTTCCCGTCGTGCCAGTCTGTGTGCCTGATGAGATACCCTTTTTGCTGCAGGAAAGAAACTGCCGCTGTTTCGCCTTCCTTTCCGAGTTCATTATGTGCTGCCATATTTTTCTTTTCGGCAAAAATACGTATTTTTGTGCAATGAATCAAAAGGATGATCTGTTTTATATGAAGCAGGCACTTCTTGAAGCCCGGAGGGCAGCCGATTGCGGAGAAGTGCCGGTGGGAGCTGTTGTGGTTTGCCGTGGTGTCGTTCTGGCCAGAGCGCATAACCTGACAGAGGCTTTGAACGATGTGACGGCCCATGCGGAGATGCAGGCCATTACTGCTGCGGCGAATGCGCTGGGAGCCAAGTATCTGACAGAGTGTACGCTTTATGTTACGGTGGAGCCATGTGTGATGTGTGCCGGAGCGATTGCCTGGGCACAGACAGGACGGCTTGTGTTCGGAGCGGCTGACGAGAAAAGAGGATACAGGAGGTATGCGCCTGATGCCTTGCATCCCAAGACGGAAGTCGTGGACGGAGTGATGGCTGAAGAATGTGCTGCTTTGGTGAAAGACTTCTTCAGGAAAAGACGTTGAGGGGCAGGCTGGAGCTTGGGTGGTTCCTCTGCCCGGATAGAAAGTTACGGTTCGTTGATTTCTTCAAAGTCTACGTATTCGCCTTCGTCATCGTCAAAAACTTTCTTCTTCTTGGGCGTTTTCTGCTTTTGCGCAGCATTTGAATAATCGGCTGTGCCGGCTGTTTGCGAGCGTCTTTCGCGGCTGAAGTCCTGTCCCGTCATCTTTTTGCCTATGGAAAAGAACCCCTTTACGACACGCAGCAGGATGACTGCCCCGATTATCAGAACAAACAGGAAGATAAATACTATGATTCCTAACAGATGCAGCATGAAAAATTAGTTGTTGTTTTTTTTATAAGTCAGCAGCGAGAGCAGGATATACCATACTATCACAGCCGCGAATCCGCTCAGGCGGAAAACGACAAGCAGGGGGATGCTTGCGATAAGGAATATGTAGCGCACCTTATTGTGTCCCCATGACAGGTCCTTGAACTTCAGTGAAAACATCGGAAGTTCCGCAACCAGAAGCAGCGACATGACAATAACCAGAACAAGCAGGTAAATGGCGTTGAAATGGGTCGAAACCAGAAATTCATGCCCTCCAACAACCAGCGATCCCCAAAACAGCGCGTTTGCCGGAGTCGGCATTCCGATGAATGAACTGGTCTGCCGTTCGTCAAGGTTGAACTTCGCCAGCCGCAAGGCTGAAAAGACGGCGATCAGAAAAGCGGCGTAAGGAAGTATTCCGGCCATTGGCAGAAGAAAGTCGGGATAGTGCATTTCCTTAAAAAGCGAAAACGCGATGGCTGCCGGAGCCAGTCCGAAAGTCACGTCGTCGGCCAGCGAGTCCAGTTCCTTTCCGATGGGAGAGGATACGCGCAGCAGCCGTGCCGACATTCCGTCAAAGAAATCGAATACAGCTCCTGTCACAATGAACAGGAGGGCTAGCTCATAATTGCTGTGAAATGCCATGTAGCACGCGATGCATCCGCTGAACAGGTTGCAACTGGTAATGGCATTCGGTATGTTTCTTACAATTGCGTTTGGCATATCTTATTTCAATCTGGCTATAACCGTTTCATTGCCCGTGGTTGCTTGCCCCATTTTTACGCAGACTTCTGTCCCTAGAGGCAGATAAACGTCCACTCTCGAGCCGAACTTGATGAAGCCCATGTGCTCATCGATGTAGCAGTCATCTCCCGGCTCGGCGTAAGTGACGATTCTTCTTGCCACCGCTCCCGCTATCTGCCGCGCCATTACGGTTTGTCCGTCCGGAGTTTCTATAATGACGGTAGAGCGTTCGTTTTCGGTGCTGGCCTTCGGCAGCCATGCTTTCATGAAGCGTCCGTTGTGGTGGGTCACTTGTTTCACCACTCCGTCCACGGGATACCAGTTGGCATGTACGTTGGTGATTCCCATGAAGATGGAAATCATCAGCCGTTTGTCATGAAAATATTCATGTTCTTCCACTTCCTCTATGACAACGATCCTGCCGTCTGCCGGTGCCACCACAACCTTTTCTGTATCTCCTTTGAAGATTCTGATAGGGCATCGGAAGAAGTTTACCATCAGTCCGTAAAGGATTATGCTGGCAAGCAATACGATATAAAAAGGTATCTTCCATGCCAGTCCCCAGTACAGCAGTCCGTTAGCGGCAGCCAGCAGCAGTGCTGCTATCAGCAGGATATGGGTTCCTTCATGGTGAATACGGATTTTCTTTAGTTTCTTTTTTATCTTATTCATTCGGATTCCGGTAAAAAGATCACTTTAATGATGCAAAAATAGATTTTATTTGAAAACTCTCCAAATAATGGGGATGAAAAAGCAAATAAATTCGAATGAATTGTTGCGAATCCCCGTCCGCCCAAATGCTTGCATAAATGGACTGTATGTGTCCGTAATGCGTTGTTCCAAACTTTTAAATGCAATGCGGCACTCCTATATTCAAAGCCTTTCGACGGCTTCCACATCGAGTCCGGTGGCTTCGGCGATGGACGCAGCGTCAAGCCCCATCTGCTTGAGGTTTCTCGCTACGGACAGCCTGCCTTCGGCAATGCCTTCTGCCCGTCCTTTTTCGATGCCTTCCTTGATGCCTTTCTCGATGCCTTTCTTGATTCCTTTTTCAATGCCTTTGCGCATTCCGCTGTTGTAGAGGGTCTTCTCCACGCTGATCGTGTCCCAGAACCTTTCGTAGGCCGCCAGCTGTCCGTCGCTGAACGCGGATTCTTCGAGCGCGTCCACTGCCTTCTTCAGTTCGGGGTTTTCCAGCAGCTCCTCCGGCACCTTGCGCGTCCGCTCGTCTATCTCGGTGAGGTACCTGAGCCATAGCACCTGCATCCTCTTCTCGCTGTAGGTGTGGGGGTTGAACTTCGGGAGTTCGACGAATACCAGGTGCAGCCCGTCTATCACCTTCTCCGTATGCTCGACGTGTACAAGGCGGTAGTAGTGGTAGAATTCCCTGAGCTCGGGCTCGAATACTTCGTTTACGAGGTTCAGGGAGTATACGGGCTGGAGGAGGGAATAGTCGTTTCCCTTTTCGATCTGCCTCACGTACGCTTTCGACGCGTTGAACAGGACGCGCTGGCGGAATTCCTGCGACCATACCATCTGCATCTCCACGATGAAGTGCCTTCCCCTGTTGTCCCGGCACCGGACGTCCACGATGCTGTTCTTCCGGAGGGGATTGTCGGGAACCATTTCTGCCGGGAGGTATTCAAGTTCCGTGATCTCCTCTCCCTCCTCAAGCGGGAGCAGTGCGTTCAGGAGGCTCATCACCAGGTCGGGATGTTCTCCGAACACTTTCTTGAATGTCGGGTCGGCTTTTGGGTTCAGGTACTTCATGGGCTTCTGGGTTTGCTGTTCTTCTGCGGATGTTCTCATGGCTGTGATTCTTTTCTGTTAAGGTTGCGGGCAAAGATAGTGAATGGCGGTCGCAAAGGCAAATGAAACGCGAAGTTTTTCGATTCTGCGTTCAATCTTCGTGGGGTAAAGGAGCGGAAAAGGCAGGAATCTGTATCTTTCCGTATGGCTCTGTCGACAGCTCGGCGTATTTCATCGACGGATTGGCATATAAAGACGATGCTTGGGAATGATGCGGACGGCTTTTCCGTTTTGCTGTATCCGTTTTCGTATGTCTTGGACGGTTTTTCAGTCGTTGCGTGATGAAGCCAGGCATCTTCCAGGTTTGTTAATGAATGAAAAAATAAAGGGGTAGGGGTTTCTTTCTTTATTTTTTATATATAATAAGGTGTAAAACGGCTTTCGTGGTTCCGTTCGTGGTCTACCTGTTGCTGTAATTTGCTGATTGATAATTTGTTATGCGTGACTTTCGTGGTTCCCTTTTGATTTTTAACTTAAAAATAATGTTGGTTTGGTTAAAAGATGTTTGATAATCTCTGAAAAATGAGCCGTTATCTGAATGCATTTGACGGCTCATTTCATTCAGGATGACGGCTCACATTAAAAAAATGTCCCGTTATCTTTTTGACATTCTGACTTTTCCTGTTTTCCGCGGAGATAAAGATTTCAAGATTTTTTTGAGGATGTCGTTTTTGATTCTGAAATATATTTATTATATTCGCAACTATTGGAAAAACACTTTATAAGACTCGTAAGATTTAATGCCGATGTAATATTTTTGAAAATTGGATATTTTTGTCCCATCAAGTGAATGATTTTATACCGTTCTCTTGATACAATGCTGTAAATTTGTGCTTATGACGTTTTAAAACCTTTATTTAATGTAAATTGTAGAGATATGCAAACCGAATTCCGAATTGATTTAAGGAAGAGGGTTCTCAGTTTGTTGCTGTTGACCTTATTCTCTTTTACCGCGGCTTTCGCTCAGGTTCTCGTGAGGGGAACTGTTATTGACGAAACCGGAGAAACAGTGATCGGGGCGAGTGTTATGATCAAGGGCACCACCCAAGGTACGATTACGGACTTTGACGGCAAGTTCTCGTTGAACGTGCCTGACAAGAAGGCCGTACTTGTTGTTTCGTTCATCGGCTATCAGACGCAGGAAGTAAAAGTTGACGCTTCCAAGCCGATGTCTATTTTGCTGAAAAACGACTCCGAGCTTCTTGACGAAGTGGTGGTAGTAGGTTATCAGGAAGTAAAGAAGCGTGACCTGACAGGTTCTGTAGCGAAAGCCAATATGGACCAGCTGCTCAACACGCCGGTCGCTTCGTTTGACCAGACTTTGGGAGGGCGTATCGCCGGTGTGAACGTGTCTTCCAGTGAAGGTATGCCGGGCGGAACGATGAACATCGTTATCCGCGGTAACAACTCGTTGACACAGGACAACTCCCCGCTTTACGTAATCGACGGATTTCCCGTGGAGGATGCGGCGATGGCTTCTACCATCAACCCTGCCGATATCGAGAGCCTTGATATCCTGAAAGACGCTTCCGCTACCGCTATTTATGGTGCGCGCGGTGCGAACGGTGTCGTAATTATTACTACCAAGAAAGGTAAGATCGGTAAGGCTCAGCTCACTTACGACGGAAGTGTCACGATGTCGAATGTGACGCGCAAGATTCCGATGATGGACGCCTACGAGTTTGTGAAGTTGCAGGCGGAGATGTATCCGGAGCAAGCCACTTCTTCATCTGGAGGCTATCTGATGTATAATGATGGAAAGCAGTGGACGCTGGACGATTACCGCAACATCCCGCAGTACGACTGGCAGGACGAAATCTTCCGCACGGCATGGCAGCACAGCCATAACCTCCGTCTCACCGGCGGTACGGAAGGTGTGCGCTACAACGCTTCGCTCTCTTACTATGACCAGCAGGGTATTTTGCTCGAAACGGGCTACAAGCGTATGCAGGGCCGTATCAACACGGTTGTGCGCCGCAACAAGCTGAACATGAGCATTACGGCCAACTACTCACGTGCTATTCAGACGGGTTCTACTCCTTCTGAAAACTCTTACAGCGGTATGAACAACCTGTTCTACAGCGTATGGGGATATCGTCCGGTCACTTATCCTAACAAACCGTTGAGTTCGTTGATGGATAACGCGATTGATGATGCGCTGAATACCACGAATGACTATCGTTTCAACCCGATTCTGTCGTTGAAGAATGAATACCGCAAGAACTATACGAACAACTTGCAGTTGAACGGATTTGCAGAATATGAAATTATCAAGGGACTGAAGGTAAAGGTGTCTGCCGGTTATACTTATGATGCCCGCAAACAGGATCAGTTCAACAACTCCAAGACGCGTTACGGAGGTCCTACTTCAACGGACAAGGTAAATGCGCAGGTTGTACGCAATGAGCGTCTGACGTGGTTGAATGAAAATACGGTTACTTACCAGACTAACATTGCCAAAAAGCATTTCTTCAACGCATTGGCTGGTGTAACTTTCCAGAACTCTGACTATGAATACTATTCGTTCCGCACCATCCATATTCCGAACGAGTCTTTGGGAATGGCAGGTATGGCGGAAGGACAGGGAAGCACCATCAGTTCGTCGAAGAGTTCGTGGTCGATGCTCTCTTATCTGGCCCGCCTGAACTACAATTTCAAGTCGAAATACTATGCTACGGCATCTTTCCGTGCCGACGGTTCTTCCAAGTTCAGCAAAAACAACCGCTGGGGTTACTTCCCTTCAGGTTCTGTTGCATGGACGTTTACGGAAGAAAAGTTCATGAAGCCTTTAAAGAAGGTGCTTTCCAACGGTAAGCTCCGTCTGAGCTGGGGTCTCACGGGTAACAACCGTATCGATGAATATGAATACTATACCCTCTTGCAGGTGCTGAAAGATAATATAGGCGACTATATTTCAAACGGAAGCATTCCGAGCGGTGTCTATCCTTTCAATAATGACAATACGAATGTGGGATCAGTTCCTACCTCTATCGTTAACAACAACCTGAAATGGGAAACCACCGAGCAGTGGAACCTTGGTCTGGATTTGAGCTTCTTTGATGACCGTATCAACTTTACCGGAGATATTTACCGCAAGACCACGCGCGACCTGCTGCTGGAAGCTTCACTCCCGTTGAGTTCAGGATTTTATAGTGCAACCCGCAATATCGGTAAGGTACGTAACGATGGTATCGAACTGAGCCTGAGTACGGTGAACATCAAGAATAAGGACTTTAGCTGGACAACAGACTTCAATATTGCGTTCAACAAGAATGAGGTGCTTGAACTTTCGGAAGGACAGAGCACATTGCTGAGCGCCGTCAACTTCGACCAGAACTATAACTCTCAGTCGAGCTACATTGCACAGGTTGGCTTGCCGATGGGCATGATGTATGGTTATTTGTACGAAGGTACATACAAGTACGACGATTTCAACAAATCGGGCGATACCTATACGCTGAAGTCGGGCGTACCTTACTTCTCTACCGAAACCAATACGCAGCCGGGTATGCCTAAATACAAGGACTTGAACGGTGACGGAATCATCAATTCAGATGACCGTACGATTATCGGCCGTGGCTTGCCTATCCATACCGGAGGTTTCACCAACACCTTTACTTATAAGGGCTTCGACCTGAGCGTGTTCTTCCAGTGGTCATACGGCAACGACATCATGAATGCCAACCGCCTGTTCTTTGAAAGTTCCAATAACAGATCGCGCGAGCTGAACCAGTTTGCGAGCTATGCTGACCGCTGGACTCCGGAAAATCCGGACAGCGATATTCCGGCAGCCACCAACTCTTCTTCCAACCGTGTGATTTCTTCACGCATCATCGAAGACGGTTCGTTCCTGCGTCTGAAGACGGTGACTTTGGGCTATACGTTCCCGACCAAACTGATACAGAAGGCAAAACTGAGTTCGCTCCGTGTCTATCTGGCAGGACAGAATCTGTGGACATGGACAAGCTATTCGGGATACGATCCTGAAGTGTCTATCCGTAACAGTGCGCTGACTCCGGGACTTGATTTCTCGTCGTATCCGAGGGCATATACTATAAGTTTTGGAGTAAGTGCGGGATTCTAATTGCATCTGTCTAATCATTCATCAGAATATATCATATGAAAAAGTTTAAATATACTCTATTGCTCATGATGTTCGGCGGGATGTTTGCTTCGTGCAACTTCCTTGACAAGGAGCCGACCAAACTGACATTGGAAAATTATTTCAATACGGCGGAGGAGGCAAACTCGTTCCTTACGGGTATCTATGCCATACTCAGCCAGTCATCCTTCTATGGAGCTGACTACATTTATCTGGTGGGAGGAGATGACCTCTCTCATTATGGCGGTTCCGGGCGTGCGCCTGCCACAAGAGGACTGATTTGTCACAACGCTACAGTCAGCGACCCGGCAGTAACGGGTTTCTGGTATACCCTTTATTCAGGTATCAACCGCGCGAACATATTTTTGGAAAATATCGACCGTGTGACTGACATTGACGATGCGACAAAGTCGCAGTACATAGCAGAAGCCCGTTTCCTCCGCGCGTTCTATTATTTCAATCTGGTGCAGTGCTGGGGCGACGTGCCTTTTAAGACTTCGTCCACTCAAGACGTTTCCGGCCTGGACTCTCCGCGCACCGACAAGCAGCAGATTTATGACTTTATCGTGACGGAAATGAGCGAGGCTGCGGAGAACGGTTTGCCGGAGTTCGACTCCAGCGACCCGGGACATATTTCAAAGTCGGCTGCATATGGGATTCTGGCACGTGTCTGCCTGTTCCGTGCCGGTGAGCATTATCGGGACGGCAATGCGCCGAGCGATGAAACGACGCTCCGTTCATATTTCCAGCAGGCGAAAGACTTTGCCTTGCAGGTTTACGGAAAACACCAGTTGGCAAGCGACTATTGGCAGGTGTTCATCGACATGTGCTCAAACCAGTATAATACAGACGGCAGTGAAAGCATCTGGGAAATTGAGTTTGCCGGAAACAACACTTCGGATGTAGTGGCTGAAGGACGTATCGGAAACATCATCGGTTTGGCGGGTCCTGACTTGTCGAACAGTTCAGACGTGACTGGCTCTGCCGATCCGGGGTACGCGTATGAGTTTATCTTCTCTACGCCGAAACTTTACCGCCTGTATTGCATGGATGTGAATCATGGTTTCTCCAACCCGTCCAATAATATCTCGACAAGCTATACGATTGACGATTTGATGGGGCTGCAGGTGAATTATGCTTCAGGCACAGCGGAAGAAAAAGCTGCTGCGTGGGAGCTGGCGAAATTCAAGGTAAAAGACCGCCGCTTCTTGTGGAACATTGCGCCGTTCGTTTATGTTGAAGGCGGCGGAAAGAATACGGGAGTGACAGGACGCAGATTCTATGAAGGAAATTATTTTGTCAATGCGTCGACTGATGAAGACGGTACAGCCAATCTGCTGAATGTCTGGAACAGCTATGATAACGGACGTTCTTATTCGTATACTTGTTCGTCTGCGCAAGAGGCTGAACTGGAAGAGCAGTATCCGGGATTTGAGTACCGTGAGGGTGACTACATGTATAATTCGACGAGCAGCTCATGGCAGGAACCCAGCGTAGGAGATTACACTTACAGAAGCGGAAACAATCATTTCACCGCGAATATTGCCCGTGCATGTGCGAAGTTCCGCCGGGAATACGAGGCTGACAAGAAAGACAAGAACTTTACTTCCATCAACTTCCCGGTATTGCGCTACTCGGATGTGCTGCTGATGCTGGCTGAAGCGGAGAACGAACTGAACGGTCCTGCAAATGCCATCAGTTATCTGAACGAGGTAAGACAGCGTGCTTTCGACGGTGATGCAAGCTACAATCTGCAGGAAGGGCTGACCAAGGACGAGTTCCGTCAGGTGCTGAAGGACGAACGCGGGCGTGAGCTTTGCTTTGAAATGTTGCGCCACTTCGACCTGATCCGTTGGGGAGAACTTTCTGAGCGTATGAGTGAGCTGGTAGAGTTCGCGCAGATTGGAGGTGAATGGAATCAGGGACCGAGCAATGTGTACACTTATTTCCAGCTGGACGATACGTACAATTATTTCCCGATTCCGGATGCCGAGTTGTCTGTGAACAAGGCCATCACTTCAAACAATCCGGGATGGTAATCTATCTGAGTTAAAACACTAATAAAGGATTGAATCAATGAAAAGATATACCTTATATATGTATGCCTTCGCTCTGTCGGCTTTCGCACTTGCTTCTTGCAGCAAAGAATTGACAGAGGGGCTTGACGATGTGAACATTGGCGTTGTAACCGATGATAACGTGATGTACGACGGCATGATTGTGACGGCGAAGAAAGGACAGCCCGTAGAGTTCACCATTAACGGTGAACCGGATTTCGTGACTTTCTATAGCGGCGAACTGGGACATCAGTATATTTACAAAGACCGCACTTCTGTTTCGGCGGATGATGTCGTTTCTTCTGTCTTGTCGTTTACTGTTTATACGAGCACCACTATCTATGCGGATGACAATAATCGCCGCAACAATTGTATGGATATATTCTATACGATGGATGATGCGGAAAACGGATTCGAGGCTTTCCCGGGATTGGTAAAGAATGACATTGTGGCCGATTCGACTACTGTTGTCCAGTTCTGGAAAGACGGGAAATGGCATGAACTGGTTGACCGGGATGAGTTTGTCGGTATGGGACAGAATGTTGTAGCCGGAAACTCATACGAACGGGATGTAGTCAATTACATTGACAAGAATCTGGTGCTTGCTTTTGCGTACAATAAGGATGAGTGGGAAAATCCTCATTTCAATGAAACGGATGCTGTGAATGTCGCACAGCCGCGCTATAATTTCGCTTCGATGAAGATCACGAATACGCTTCGCAATGGACAGACTACGGAACAGTTTGCTTCTGATTTTGTGCTTACCGCAGTCAATATGCATCATGAACGTGACACTGCATATTATCAGGACTGGAAAAGCACGGTGAGCTATTTGCCTGAGGACAGCGGTTACGGAACAGTGACGGCCAATGTGGCTGGACGCTGGAATCTGTCGAGCGCAAGTTCTGGTAGTTTCTATATCCACGGAACGGCAAACGATTCGCATTGGAAATCTTCGTGGCTTGTTTCTGATCCGATCAACATCCTTGCATGTGAACCCGATCAGGGCGTGAGCGTCAAGAACATTTCGCAGGACATGCCGACTTATTCGCACACATACGAAAATGTAGGAACCTATACGGCAACTTTCGTAGTGACCAACGGCAACTATAAGCATGAGGATCGGGGAGTATACCAGATTGTAGTCAATGTAACCGAATAATCTTTTAAAACGAATAATTTATGAAATACATAAAATCATACTTGTTTTTAGTCCTCACCGCTGCGCTTGCGCTCACGGGGTGCAAGCAGGATGACTTGCAGGACGATGTGGACGCGCTGGCTAACCGCGTGGCCATTCTGGAGGAACAGGTGAAGCTGCTGAATGAGAATCTGGAAACGATTTCCTTCGTGCTCAATTCAGAGAATAAGACCATTCAGAGCGTGACGCAGAGCGGAAACGCCTATACCCTTACGCTCAGCAACGGGGAAACGCTTACTTTGAACATCGGTGTGCAGGGATCTGCAGAAGTGCCTGAAATAACAATCGGTTCAGACGCCTGTTGGGCGGTTCGAGGTGAGTCGACTGGCGTGCCGGCTATCGGAAATGCAGGAGCGGACGGACAAGGTTATCCGGAATTCCGTGTGAATGAAGGAAGCTGGGAAGTGCGTTATGTAACTGGTGACGGTGAAGTGAGTGCTTGGGAAAAGGTTGGTGGCGATGCCAACTCAGACATGGGTGTTGTAGGTGACCAGCTGATTGCTTCGGCAGAAGTGGTGGGCAATGAGTTTGTCATCACTTATTATACCGATTATGCAACGGGTGAAACGGCTACGGCAAGTGTTGCCATTGTGCCGGGACTGGTTTGTGCGATAGACGATTCGGGCTTGACCTTGTCAGATCCTGACGGCTATCTGGAGGTGGCTGAAGATTCCCGTACCGAGATTCCGGTGCAGATCTCCGGAGGAACTCCTTCCGTAACTTACCCTGCAGGCTGGAGAGCGACGATCGAGCAGGCAGATTCTTCTGAGGGAGAAAACAATTATGTGCTGGCTATCTATTCGCCTGCAAGCGGAGAAGCAACGGGGGCTTCATCGAGAGTGACTGCCGACAACACTTCTGAAGTTACAGTGCGTGTGAATAGCGGCATGTATTGGGCTGTAGACAAGATTAAGGTGAGAATAGAAGGTGGAGGAACCGAAGAACCGACTTATACTTCTGTCTATGATAAATATGAGAAAGGTGGAGATATAACTGTCGGGAACTATACCTTCAATAATCAATCGGGACTGACTGTTACTCATGTGACTTCAACTGATGACATAACTATTGAGAACAATGTTGACGGAGTCTATATTATTGATACGGATGCTACATTGAATTTCCCGAATGCCCTTTTAAGTGGTGTTTCTAATTTGATTCTGCTTTCTAATGATTTGGAGGGAAATAAAAAAGCTAAGGTAAATATTTCGTTGACAAATGCTGTAAGTTTGCGAGTTGCAGGCAGTGGAACAACTTCGAATATTGTTGCTCAAAATATTGAATTTACTAGCGGATGTTTGGTTATTGATATGGCGGACGATGCCACTTCTACTATTGACAATTTAATATTTGACGGTTGTAAGTTTACGCTTCCGAATAACAGACATTTGTTTAATGGAGATAAAGGACAAGACAATTCTATTAAAAATATCCAGCTCCTTAACAATGATATTTGCATATCAGAAAATAGCGGCGGCGTTTCTACAAGCCGTCTTCTGAATTTTGCAGTTACAGGCAAATGTATTGATGTAAATGCGTCCATTGATGTAGAAAACAATGTCATTTATACCCGTTCTACAAATAACCGTAACAACGGTGCTATATTGAGTGTCGCTGTAAGTAATGACTTGTATGGTGATTTCCAAGGTTCTATTACAATTAAGGACAATACGTTTATTAACATGTCTTCATCAGGGCAAGGGGGATTGTTGCGTGCTCATTTTAATAATGCTCAAGTGACAATTAGTAATTGCTTGTTCTGGGATAATGTGGAGAATACCACTCAAAATGCTTGTCGTTTGTTGAATACGGTGAATAAAGTAAATCCGACAACAACAATTGAAAATATAAAGGCATATAGTAAAATGAATGGTAGTGAACATTATGTGACTTATCAATATTACTATCAAAGTAATAAACCGGATGAAGCTGTCAATCTGACCATATCTCAGGAAGAGGAAGATCCGCTTCAAACCGCAGACTTTGAAAATGGAATCTTTATTGTTAAAGCAGGGGTAAATTGCGGTGCAACCCGCTAAAAAACAATTGAATTATGAAACGAATAGCAATAATATTACTCAGCATGATTCCCTTGTTCACGTTCAATGCGTGTGATGAAAGGGACGATATACAAGCAGATGTAGACGGACTTAACTCCCGTCTGGACGAACTGGCCAGTGGGTTGGAGGCGTTGAATACAAGCATCAACTCGTTTTATGATGTGGCTGTGCTTCAAGGCTCAATCTTTATTACAGACTATACCATGGACGAGAAAGGCGACTATACCCTCACTTTGAGTGAGGGTGACCCTCTCGTAATCTATGGAGGAATGCCCGCTGAAGATATTCCGGTGTTGGCCATCGATGCGGACGGCTATTGGACTTATACGCTGGATGGTGTGACGAGCTATCTGACCGTGAACGGCGAGCAGGTTTCTGCACGTCCTACCGACGGACGTGATGGCGTAGTGCCTGAAATAAGCGTCGTTGATGGACGCTGGTGCTATACAATCGGTGACGGTGAGCCCATAATGATCGAGGGTAATTATGGTATCGCTTCTGTAGATGATATACCGGCTGGCGTTTTTGCAGATGTGACTCCTTCTGATGACGGGAAATCGCTTACATTTAAACTTGCGGGTGAGAACGGTGCAGAGTATACTGTGGCTTTGTTGGGCGGATTGGACATGACCTTCGCCACTACAGATGCTCCGGCAGAAGAGGTTACGGAAACAACAGTACCGGCAGGCGGAAGCGTCACGCTGAATGCGACTTTGACCAGTGTGGAGGAAGTTGTCATCGATCCTACGCCGCTGGAAGTGAAACTGGACGAAACGGACTCCTCTGCAACCGACGGAAAGCATACCCTTACCGTTGCAGCTCCTTCCGGGCTGGCGGCTGGCAGCTATACAGTCTATTTCCAGATTTTCTCTGCAAAATCGGAGGGCTACCGGATGATTGTTCCGCTTAAAGTGACGGTTTCTGAATAATTGATTGAATTCTTAAAAAGAAAAGATTATGAAATAC
Source organism: Bacteroidales bacterium SW299 (assembly GCA_019550975.1). Lineage (GTDB taxonomy): Bacteria > Bacteroidota > Bacteroidia > Bacteroidales > Bacteroidaceae > Phocaeicola > Phocaeicola excrementipullorum. The sequence continues at coordinate 51,531 of SDWH01000005.1, forward strand.
TATAAATCATTCATCCTTCTCGGAATGTTCGCATTGTCGTTCGCGTCATGTAATACGGACGATCTGGAGCGGAACATCGATGAGCTTACCACGCGTGTGGAAGACATGGAGAAGCAGGTGCAGGCTTTAAATGACAACATGAATGTGATCCGCGTATTGCTGGACGGAAACAAGACCATCCAGAGTTACACATATGATGAGGCTACGGGTACTTATACGCTTGTTCTCAGTAACGGACAGACCATGACGCTGACACAGGGAAACGACGATAACATCACATATCCGCAGGTTACTGTCGGTGATAACGGAAATTGGTTCGTTGATGGCGTAGACACAGGGCAGCGTGCGAAGGCTCAGGACGGTACGCCTGTAACAGTGACTCCCCAGTTCCAGATAGTAACGGAGGGAACAGACAAGGTTTGGCAGGTATCATATGACGAAGGCGCAACTTGGGATTATGTAACGGATGAAACCGGGGCTCATGTAAAAGCTACCGGTACAGTATCTGGAACTAACCCGATTGAAGCGGTGAAAGTGGAGAACGGCTGTCTGTCTGTAACAGTGGATGGAACAGAATACACTATTCCTATTGTTGAAGGACTGGTATGCCAGATTGTAGAGCCTGAGAATGTGGAAAACGATACTTGGTATGTGGCTAAAGGCGGTGATGGAACAGACCTGACTGTCAATGTGAACTTAGAGTCGGGGGATATTGTGCGTGCCGTTGCTCCTGCTGACTGGACGGTTACAGTGCCTGACTATTCGGCTCTTACAGGAGAGCAGGCGTTGACCTTGAGTGTAAGAGCTCCTGAAACTCCTTCCGAATGCGTGCTTTCGGTAGAAGTTACCCGTGGCGTGCATACTGCGGCATCAGAAATAAAGGTTCACACTACGACAGACAGCTATTACGCTGATTTTATGGCCGGACTGGATGTTCAGGCAGGAAATGTGAAGATAAACAAGTACATGTTTGATGGTGAAGAAATACATGTTCTTTCTTCCGATCAGTCTATAACTGAGCCGGGCGGCATTTATTTCATCCGATCAGGTGTAAATGTCAGCTATGATAATACGGGTGACAATGCTGCAACATTGGTACTTATCGGTGATAATCCGACGGATAAGCCGGAACTGAAAGTCAACAGGCAGTTGAGAGTGGCTGAAACCTCCGGAAACGAGGGTAAAGGACTGTTCTTCTGCTACAATCTCAAGATAGATGCTACGGAAGTTTATAATACAGGAACCTCGCCGTCTTTGTCTTATCTGCTGGCGCAAAATGGTAATACGGCATTCAAGAATGCTGTATTTGGAAACTGTGAAATTGAATTGTCTACCACTCAGCAGCCGCTTACGTATATCAGTTCAAGCAACAGAAGTTATGAAAACTTTGTACTTGAGAACTGCAAGATAAAATATCCGGAAGGGAAGACTGACCAGCGTTTTATTATTAGCGTTGGCTCCAGTACGGCGACTTATGGAACGCTGACTTTCAGAAACAATGTATTCTATTGTGCGACAGACGGCAATTTGATTTCAAATTTCAAATTGTTTAACGGCTCTTCAGCAACAATCAATAAACTTGTTTTGCAGAATAATACATTCGTCAATACGGGGTCTGCAACGACAAGTTATGTATATGCTTCTACCGTTCAAGATGCACAGGTTTCCAATAACTTGTTCTTTGCAGACAACGGCAGCATAAATAATTATTATATTGTATTCCGTACTGCAAATGCCATACCGGGAAGTTTGTGTCAGGATAATGTGGGTTACCGCTCGGATGCTACGAGCCAGGGATGGAGAATGTTCTATCAGAGTGGCGGTGTAAGCTGCGGCTGGGATGGAGCGGAAGATATCGAACAGATTAGCGCTAATCCGTTCGACGGTGGAACCTTCGATCCGGCGAATGGAGTATTCATTCCTGGTGACGCTTATGCAGATTATGGTTCGACTATGAGATAATCTGTTCCTGCAAGGTGCAATCCTATAAGAGGAATATTTAGCCTTAAGAATATAGCCGTCCCGGTGTCCTGCATGTGGACATCGGGGCGGCTTGCGTTAGGGACTGTTGCTTGCTTTCATGCAATTTTTAAATGCGGTCTGCTTGGGGACCTCCAGATAATAATCCATGTTTTGCACCAAATGCTCAACCTTAACTGACTGATACGATGGAGAAAAAAGTAAAGAGCGCCAATGGTGCGCATTGGGATATCTGCCTAAGTCAGATTTTATCCATAGTTAGTTCTTTATCTGATGAAAGAGGGGTGTCAAGACGCTCCGTATGCTATAATTGTACAAAAAAAGGTATCTTATTTTTCATTAATTCATATTCGCTTCCTGTTGTGTTTCTTAGTGTCGGAAAAAGTATTAAATTTGTTATGTTACGGACTATGCTTGAATATAGTCTGAGCGGATTTGAAAAACTTCATAAAAACTAGATACTATGAGTGTAAGACTTTTAAAAAATTGGATGTGGTGTTTGGGCTTGCTGGTTATGGCGGCATGCTCGGACGAAGAAGTGGTTCAGGACGATGCTCCTGTAATACCGGAACAGCCGGCGGAAATAGCTTCCGTTATTGACCAGTATAATGCGGATATTGCGGCGCTGCAGGCGCTTTTTGAGGGTGATGCAGAGGTGGTGAATTATACGCAGGAAGAGTCTGGAGCCTATCGCCTGGAATTGAGTGACGGGAAAATCGCGACTGCCGTTTCCCGGACGGAGGACGATGCAGACATTCCGTTGTTTGGCGTGAACGAAGAAGGCTATTGGACGGTACAGTTGAACGGAGAAAGCGGTTTGCTGACTGATATGGCCGGGAATTCAGTTCCGGCTTTGAGAAAAACAGGCAAAGGTGTGTATACTCCCCAGGTTGCCTTGGGCGAGGACGGCTATTGGCAGGTTTCTTTGAACGGCAATCAGTGGAAGCGGCTTTCTGATACTCCGGCTGCTGACATGACAGGAAAGACCTCTGCCAACTTTTCTCTGTACAAATCGGTTGAAATGGATGGCAGCGGTCAGCTTACATTGTCGTTGCGCAACGGTGAAGCGTCTGTGACGGTTGATGCGAGTGCGTCATCTTCTGCTGAGGCATGGAAGAAGTTTGTGATGGGCAGCGAGGACAATGTATTGCTTGACTATTCGTATGCCGGATACAAGCATGGCGAAGAAGCTCCTGCCGACGGATTTGCATGGGGGTACGAGGTTATAAATGTAAAAGATTACATGAATGCCCATTCGATGACCGCACACGATGCTTTTGAGGCTATTCTGGATGAAAACAGTTTGATCCGGAAATCAAATTCGAGCGCAACAAACGCTAATGCAAGAATTGTGATTTATTTTCCTGAAGGGGACTATGTCTTGCAGGAGAAGGGCAACACCGAAAGGCCGTATTTGATTTACGGAGGCAATTTCATCATAAAAGGTGACGGGCCGGACAAGACTCGTTTGATAATGGACAATCATATCGGAACGAATGAGGCTTCAACCGGAGCCTTGATAAGCATTGGGCACTCCAACAGTCCGCGCAATACGGCTAATTCACCAAGCCGTGCCACGGTGACCGCCAATGCGTCGAAAGGTGATTTTTCCGTGAAGGTTTCCTCTACAACGGATATAAAGCCTGAAGAGTGGGTGCAATTGCGCTTGCGCAGCAATGATGATGGCCTGCTGCAGAAGGAACTTGGCCCGCTTTACGACTACCGGAGCGGATGGAGCATAACGAATGTGCCCGGCTATGACAGCAATGGCAAATCGGAAGACAGAAACGGTGTCCAGATTATAGAGTTTCATCAGGTGAAGTCGGTCGGCAACGGAACCGTTACGTTCTATGAACCGATCATGAGCGACATTGATGTTTCGATAAAGGATTTCAACAACGGCTGGGAAATCCGCCAGTTTAAATATTATGAGAATGTAGGGGTGGAGGATCTAGCCTTTGTGGGCGGCGAGTCTATGCTTACGCCATATTATCATCACGGTGAAGGTGTGGATACAAGCCTGGCCTGGATGTATGACTATGCTTACAAGCCTTTGCTGCTCAACCGCATGGTCAATTCGTGGGTGCGTAATGTGACGTTTGACAGTGTCAGCGAGGCTGTAACCTTTGACCAGTCGGCCAATTGTTCGGCATACAACATACGTATCGAAGGCAAACGCGGTCATTCAGCCGTGCGCGCTCAGGAGTCGAGCCGTGTGTTTATAGGCAAAGTGCGTGACGAAAGTTCGGACGATGTTGCGCACGGACAATACCATGGCTGCGGCGTATCGAAGCCGAGTATCGGCACTGTTGTATGGAACTGCACGTGGGGAACGGAAGCATGTTTTGAATCGCATGCCACACAACCCAGAGCCACTTTGTTTGATAAGTGCAGCGGAGGTTTGGTGTACTACCATGCGGGAGGAGCGGCAACCGAGGCTCCCAATCATTTGCGCGACCTGACCATCTGGAACCTGAATGTGACGGGTACAACGGACGAGAAAGGACGGTCTTTCTCGAATGATTTCCATTGGTGGCTGCCCAATGACACGTGGTGGAAGATTTATCCTCCGATTGTGGTCGGTGTACACGGCGCTTCTGTTGATTTTACGGATGAGCCTGATCAGCTGACTTATGAAGAAAGTACAGGCGCGATGGTTACTCCGGAGTCGTTGTACGAAGCCCAACTGGAAAGACGTCTGGGATATGTCCCGGCATGGTTGAATGCGATAAAATAGTCTGACATGTATGGAAGGGAAGTGGATGAAAAGAGGATTCCTGTATGCCTTCTGTGCGGCTGCGCTGTTGCTTGTCGCGCCAGGATGCAAGGATGATGCGGTGGAAGATTCCGGTACGCCTGATACTCCGCAGGCGGAAGACGTGTTTTCTCAGCTGAACCGTGATATCGCGGATATGCAGTCGCTGGCTGAAGGCCATGTGAAAGTGCTGACTTGCTTTACGGAAGCGGACGGCAGCGCGGTGATGGAACTGGACAACAACCATGTTCTGAATATATATGCCGAACAGGAGAAGGTCAATTCTGTTCCTCTTGTCGGCATAGACGGGAATGGCTATTGGACGTATGAGCTGGACGGAAGCTCCGGAACGTTGGAAGGGAGTGACGGACAGCCGGCACCTGCATTGAGCTCGACGGGCAAGTCTGCGGTGACTCCCCAGCTCCGTTTAAGCGACAAAAGATACTGGGAGGTTTCATTTGACGGGGGAGAATGGAAGCAGTTGAGCACACGTCAGGTGTGGGATGTGGACAAGGCGGGCAAATCCGCTTTCTCTCCGTTTGCTTCCTGTTTTGTTGACGGGGATAAAGTGACAATATATCTGCGCTGCGGAGCGTATGAAATAAACGTGCCGGTTGAAGGCAAGGCGACTACAGACGCGTGGAACAAGTTTGTGGCCGGTGCGGACGGCAATGTGCTGCTTGACTTTTCGTATGCCGGATACAGGCACGGTGAAGAGGCTCCTCCGGAAGCTGCGTGGGAGCGTGTAAACGTCAGACAATGGATGGATGACTATAAAGTGGGCGCGCGTCAGGCTTTGCTGGATATTATGGCAAAGTATGGGCTGGACAAATCTTCGGGCAATGGAAACGCCAATGTGGTAATCTATTTCCCCGCGGGCGATTATGTGCTGCATAACGAAGACGACAATACGAAGGATGACAATAAAACCTCTGGTGACACGGACAGCCGGGGAAATAATACGAGTCATGCGATTACGATGTTTGGCGGGAACTTCGTGATTAAGGGTGACGGGCCGGACAAGACCCGACTTATCATGGAGACCCCTATGTTGCCGAATAACGATTACATGTATTCGTCGCCGACTCTGATTACCATCAAGCACAATTCGTTTCTGACGAGTGATGTCTATGACGTGACGGGAAGCGCGGCAAAAGGAACCTTCAGTGTGGAAGTGGCCAATGCAAACGCTTTCAGCGAGGGTGAATGGGTTTGTCTGTATTTGCACGACAACAGCCCGGAGCTGGTGGCACAGGAACTTCAGCCGTATGAATGGGAGTCTACCATGACAAACATTTCGGAAGAGGGCGTGCAGGTGGAAGATATTCACCAGATTGAAAAGATTGAAGGCAACACGGTGACTTTCAAAGAACCGATTATGCATGAGGTGGACCCGCAATGGGACTGGCAGTTGCGCAAGTACAGGCATTACGAGAACGTGGGTGTGGAGGACTTGTGTTTTGTCGGCCATTCGGTGTCCGACTTTAAGCATCACCGCAGCTGGGAAGACGACGGCGCCTACAAGCCGATCAATTTCATGCGGCTTGTAAACTCGTGGATGCGCAGAGTCCGGTTCACGAGCGTAAGCGAGGCGGCTTCCATCATATCGTGCGCCAACTGTTCAGCATATGACATTGATATTGACGGAAATGGAGGCCATGCAGCGATCCGCTCGCAAGGTTCGAGCCGTGTGTTTATCGGTGCGGTCCGCGACCGCTCCAATCGTCCGCTTGCCGATCAGTGGTCTTCGTCGAATATTGTGGAAGGAGCAGGGCAATACCATGCCTGCGGCGTTTCCAAGCCGAGCATGGGTGCCGTAATCTGGCGTGTTTCATGGGGAAGCGACGCTTGCTTTGAGGCGCATGCAACCCAGCCGCGAGCTACGCTGATTGACTGCTGTACGGGAGGTTTCATGCAGACGCGCCAGGGCGGAGATGCAGAACAGGTGCCTAATCATCTGGCCGACTTGACCATCTGGAACATGAATTCCATCAATTCGCCGGCTCCGAAGGGCAACGGAAATGTAGGAACGGAATTCGACTGGTGGCGTTCGGGATGGAAGTATTGGAAGATTCTGCCTCCGGTAATTGTAGGCTTCCATGGAGAACCGGTAACCTTTGTGCAGGATCAGGTGAAGCTGGATGAGAGCAACGGTACGCCTGTGGAGCCGCAGTCGCTCTACGAAGCGCAGCTTGAACGTCGCTTGGGATATGTTCCAGCCTGGTTGAATGCATTGAAATAAAGTCATGGAAGTATGGAGGATGCATACCTGGGAGGCTTCCTTCATGCTTTGGGAAAAGCAATCTTTTTAGTCCTTGCAGCGGCTAAGAGAGTTTTTGTATTTGTTATTGTACGAACCGTCGGTGACGCACAGACCGTTGCCGACGGTTTTTTGGGTTATTGTCTGTCGATGGGCAGGATGGGAAAAATCCTGCAATTGCCGGAATTTGAGCCTTACGGAATGAAATTCATCGTTCCTTTTTGTTATATCTGCCGGATTCTGTATATTTGCGTTATAACGGCAATTTTCAGGACATTACTGCTATGGCAAAATTCATCAACCCTTTTACAGACGTGGGCTTCAAGCGCATTTTCGGTCAGGAGATCAACAAGGACCTTTTGATTGATTTTCTCAACGCATTGCTGGAAGGCGAGCGTCATGTGGAGGATATCCATTTTCTGGACAAGGAACTTCTTCCGGAATTCGAAAACGACCGTGGTCTTATTTATGACGTTTACTGTACAGACTCGAACGGCGAGCAGTTTATCGTAGAAATGCAGAACCGTGAGCACGTCAATTTCCGGGAGCGTACGCTTTACTACCTCTCTCAGGCGATAGCCCGTCAGGGCGAAAGGGGATCGGACTGGAAATTCAGCCTGAAGGCTGTCTATGGAATATTCTTCGTGAACTTCCGTTTGACAGACCTTCCGAGCAAGCTGCGCACAGACATCGTTCTTGCCGACCGTGAAACTCATGAGCAGTTCAGCGACAAGATGCGCTACATTTTTCTGGAGCTTCCTTCGTTTGACAAGGAGGAGTCTGAATGCGCGACAGATTTTGAACGTTGGATTTATGTATTGAAGAATATGGAAACATTGAACAGGTTGCCTTTTAAGGCGCGCAATGCCGTTTTTAAGAAGCTGGAGGAGATTGTTGACATTGCTGCCCTGAGCAAGGAGGAGCGGATGAAATACGACGAGAGCATCAAGGTCTACCGCGACCAGCTTGCAGTGATGGAGTTCGAGCGTCAGAAGGGCCTTGCGGAAGGTCTGGAGAAGGGCCTTGCGGAAGGGATAGAAAAAGGTATGGAAAAAGGGAAAGAAGACGTGGCGCGGAATCTCAAGGAGATGGGGCTTGACGTTTCTTCCATATCCCGTGCTACCGGACTTTCACCTGATGTCATTGAAGGATTGTAGTATGCTGGAGAAGAGGCATTGAACGGGCTGCCTCCAAGGCTGCAATGCTGTGTTTAAGAAGCCTGAAAGGAGAGTGTCGGTGCTTGCCGGTGCGCGTTTCTGCCTGGCGAAAGCGTTGTAAAGTCATAAAAACAGAGGCTGTGTCAAAATGAAAATCAGCTGTCATTTGCTTTTTGACAGTCATTTCCTGTTTTGACACAGCCTCTTCTGTTGCATTTGTTGTCTAGATGAATTTCAGTCTTTGTCAATCTTGATCACACCGCCCGTAACCGGATTGAAGACCACGCGCGTGTTCACTTTCTTGTCAAACAGTCCGTCTACCAGCACTTCCGTGTAGCCGAACTGCGTTATCTGGAGTTCGTTCTCCCATTTTGTCTTTCCCTGGAAAGAAACGCTCACTTTGCCTTTGCCGGGGATATTGTAGATTACACCGTCGATTTTCTTCTTTTTCTTCCCGTCTTCTACCGGTGCCGGAAGCGATGACGAGTTGCTTATGCTGATGCTGATGGGATCTCCGGCCAGATTGTCTGCTTGCAGAACGCCCAGTCTGGAAGAGAAGCGGGCAAAAACCTTGTCGCTCATTTTGTCTTCCGGATTGACCGTGAATGTAAACACTTTGTCCGTGCGGTCTGTCACTCCGGTGAAGCTTTCGGTCAGCGCGCGTTCCTGCTTGTCGAGCTGGCTGATGATCAGTTTCAGAGAGGCTCCGTCTTTCGGCATTGTGTCGGCCTGTCCGCGCAGGATGGCGTTTTTGCTCTCGCGTATGTTATAGATTTCGCGGGCCGTAAGCTCTGCCATCTTAGCCGAAGAGCCTGCCAGCAGAATGTCTTCCGTCATATACTGGTGTGCATTCTCATGCTTCTGCGGAACCTGGAGCTTGTATTCCGGCTGTTCCTCCTTATAGCTGGAAGTGGTGTTGATAGCTTTTGCAATCCCTTGGTCTGTCAGTTCGATATTTGATTCCAGACTTTTGTCTTTCAGCTTCATGATGTAAGCCTTGGTTGAATCCGGGATTCCGGCGGTGCGCACCTGGATGTCTTTGATTTCCCAATGCGTTTCCGGACGGGTGCTGACATTGTTCAGCCGCAGGTAGCGGTTGGCATAAAGCCCGAATTCTCCCGGCTTGTAGTCAACGCGCGTGGCGATAATGTCTACCACTATCTGTGTTTTCGGGAGAAAATAAATGATACCTTCACCTTCGCCCGGTGTGTAGATGTCTTGTGCCTGTATGCCGGCAGATGCCAGCAGTGCAAGTGCGATAATGGCTTTTTTCATATTATTCAGGGTTTACGTTGTTTTTGTCAGACAATTGTTTCCAGGCTTCAGGAAGCGCGGCGATGATATCGCCGGCTGTCATGCTGATTTCTCCCATGTGCCGGCAGGCAATGTCGCCCGCCAGTCCGTGCACATAAACTCCGAGGCGGCAGGCATCCGACGAGTTGTAGCCTTGCGAGAGCAGTGCAAGCAGGATGCCCGTCAGCACGTCGCCGCTTCCTCCCGTCGCCATTCCCGGATTTCCTGTCGGGTTGAAGCTGACGCTTCCGTTAGGCGAGATGACAGCCGTCCATGCTCCTTTCAGCACGATGTAGCAGCGCAGGTAGCTCGCCAGTTCTTTGGCTTTTGTCAGACGTTCGTATGAATTGGAGCAGCGTCCGACAATGCGTTCGAGCTCTTTGGGATGAGGCGTGAGGATGGAGTCGGCAGGCAGGTTCGACAGGTTGCTGCTGTTTCTGGCCAGCAGGTTCAGCGCGTCTGCGTCGACAATCATCGGCATATAGCAGTTCTTGATTTGTGCGTAAAGCGCTTCGGCTGTCAGATCGTCCTGTCCGAGTCCCGGACCGACGGCCACGGCCTGATATGCGTCAAGGTCTGTTTCTGAGGCGAAGATATGCTCGTGCACATCGTCTTCCGTCATGGCTTCGGGAACGGCAGCCTGAAGCAGCGCGTGGTTGCATACCGGAGTGTGTACGGTAAGCAGTCCGATTCCGGAGCGCAGGCAGGCTTGTGCCGAAAGCACCGCTGCCCCTCCCATGCCGTATGAGCCGGCAATGAGCAGTCCGTGCCCGAACATGCCCTTGTGGTCGAATTTCTTGCGCGGTTTGATGATGCTTCTTATTTCTTCAGCCTCTGCGATGGAGTAGGGAGTGGAAGTTCTTTCAAGAAAATCCTTGCTGATGCCTATGTCTACCAGCACCCATTCGCCTACGAGGTCGGCATTTTCGGCAAACAGAAACGCCAGTTTGGGCAGCTGTACGCTGAGAGTCAGCGTTGCATGGATGATGTTCGGGCGGTTCAGCGTAGAGTTGTTTTCTCCCATCATTCCCGAGGGGATGTCTATCGAAACGATGGGTGCCGGCGAACTGTTCAGCATCTGCACAACCTTGGCGAATCCTTTTTCGAGCGGTCTGTCGAGTCCCGAGCCGAACAGTCCGTCGATGATGACATCCGTAGGCTTGATTGCCGGGATGGTCAGTTCTTTAGTGACTTCCGTATAGCTTTCTATCGCCGTTTCGTCGAGCCTCCGCACGTTGGCAAGGCATTCTTCGGATATTTTCCCCGTGACGTTGAAGAAAATCACATTCACGGAATATCCTTTGTCGGCGAGAAGCCGCGCGATGGCCAGCGCGTCGCCTCCGTTGTTGCCTGCTCCTGCTATCACGATCATCCGGTGGGAAGTGTCCCAGCGTGAGCAGATGATCCGCGTCATGGCAGCGGCGGCTCTTTCCATCAGTTCGATGGAGGATATGGGTTCGTTGGCAATAGTATAGGCATCAGCCTCTTTCTGTTGTGCGCAAGTTAAGATTTTCATGTCGTTAGCTAATTAATCATGCATAAAAGTGAAATTCTTCCGGCAGCGGGCACAGGATACATGAAACGTCAGTGATGCTCTGTGTTCTCTGCGGCGTATTTTGTCGGTAAAAGTACGAAAAAAGCGGTAGACGAAGTATATGTTCTGTTGAAAATATGTTTAAAACCTTACTGACTCGTGCAATGGTTTGTCGGAAAATCTGTAAATTTGCGGCAATTTTAAAATCAGTCAATGTGTATGAAAGAAATTCAGATAAAAGACAAGCGTTTCAGAACATTCATTCCTGAGGCGGACATATTGCGTGAAGTGCATAGAGTTGCAAGTGAAATCAGCCGCGACCTTGAGGGTGAGAATCCGCTGTTTGTGAGTGTGCTGAACGGTTCTTTCATGTTTACGGCCGATTTGATGAAGTGTCTGGATATACCTTGTGAGGTATCGTTCGTAAAGCTTGCTTCCTATGCGGGCACATCGTCGACGGGAAAAGTGAAGGAACTTGTCGGTCTGAATGAAGACATTTCCGGACGCACGGTGGTGATTGTGGAAGATATCGTGGATACGGGACTGACAATGAAGCGGCTCATCGAAACGCTGAAAGGGCGCGGACCGAAAGACATCCGCGTGGCTACGCTGCTGGTGAAGCCGGACAAACTGGAGGTGGACCTGAACCTCGACTATGTGGCGATGAAGATTCCCAACGACTTCATCGTGGGATACGGACTTGACTATGACGGACTGGGACGTAACTACCGGGACATTTATACGGTAATCGACTGAAACAGTAATAATAACATAACAAAAAGGTAAAAAAGATGTTGAACATTGTAATTTTTGGCGCACCGGGTTCCGGCAAAGGCACTCAGAGTGCGCGTATCGTGGAAAAATATGGACTGAACCATATTTCTACAGGTGATGTGTTGCGTGCGGAAATCAAGAACGGAACTGAACTCGGCAAGACTGCAAAAGGCTATATTGACAACGGACAGCTGATTCCAGACGCACTGATGATTGATATTCTGGCAAGTGTGTTTGACAGCCTGAAAGACAGCAAAGGCGTGATATTCGACGGATTCCCCCGTACAATCGCTCAGGCGGACGCGCTGAAGGCGATGCTGAAAGAACGCGGACAGGAAGTGTCTGTGATGCTCGACCTGGAAGTTCCGGAAGACGAGCTGATGACGCGCCTTATCAAGCGCGGGCAGGAGTCTGGCCGTGCCGACGACAACGAAGAAACAATCAAGAAACGCCTGGTGGTTTATCATTCGCAGACGGCTCCGCTGATCGACTGGTACAAGAAAGACGGAACTTACCGCCACATCAACGGACTGGGCACGATGGACGGTATCTTTGCCGATATCTGCAAGGCTATTGAAAATATTTAAATTGAAGTTGACGGGTTGGCAAAGTGCGGGGTGACAAAAGGCCGGATAAGCTTTGTCACCTCGTTGGCTCGTCACTCGTAACTGAAAAAAGATTATGGCTGAATCGAATTTTGTTGATTATGTAAAAATCTACTGCCGCTCCGGAAAAGGAGGACGCGGCTCGGCACATTTGCGCCGTGAAAAATATATGCCAAACGGAGGACCTGACGGTGGCGACGGTGGTAGAGGAGGTCATGTGATTTTGCGGGGAAACCGCAACTACTGGACACTGCTTCACCTGAAGTACGAGCGTCATGTGTTTGCCGGACACGGCGGAAACGGTTCTAAAAGCCGGAGTACCGGAAAGGACGGTGAGGACAAGGTGATAGAGGTGCCGTGCGGAACCGTTGTGTACAATGCGGAAACCGGCGAATATGTGTGCGACATTACCGAACACGGACAGGAAGTCATTCTCCTGAAAGGCGGTCGCGGAGGTCTGGGAAACTGGCATTTCCGTACGGCTACAAGGCAGGCGCCGCGCTTTGCCCAGCCGGGAGAGCCGATGCAGGAAATGATGGTGATTCTCGAACTGAAGCTGCTGGCCGATGTCGGTCTGGTAGGTTTTCCGAATGCCGGAAAGTCTACGCTGCTTTCTGCCGTTTCTGCCGCCCGTCCGAAAATAGCCAACTATCCGTTCACTACGCTTGAACCGAATCTGGGCATCGTGTCATATCATGACGGCAAGTCGTTCGTGATGGCGGACATTCCGGGAATCATCGAAGGAGCAAGCGAAGGAAAGGGACTGGGACTGCGTTTCCTGCGCCACATCGAACGCAACTCGCTGCTGCTGTTCATGGTGCCGGGCGATACGGATGACATCCGCAAGGAATATGAAATCCTGCTCAACGAGGTGGCTACGTTCAATCCGGAAATGCTCGACAAGCAGCGTGTGCTGGCAATCACGAAGTGTGACTTGCTGGATGACGAACTTGTCGGAATGCTGGAGCCGACTTTGCCCGAAGGTGTTCCTTATGTATTCATCTCGGCTGTGGCCGGGACAGGAATCGCTCAGTTGAAAGACCTGTTGTGGAACGAGCTGAACAAGGAAAGCAACCGTCTGGAAGCCGTGCGCCACGAAGCGATTGTCCATCGCCCGAAGGACTTGACAAAGCTTCAGGAGGAACTGAAGGATCTGGGTGAGGACGAAGACTTTGATTATGTGTATGAGGATGACGATCCGGATGATTTCGAGTATGAATATGAAGAAGAGGACTGGGAAGACGAACCTGAAAAGTAATGGAATATCAGTTTGTTAAAGATAGAAGGATGTTGGAATATGGCTTGAACGGGCTGCATTCCGACATTTTTTGTTTCTCTACCACACGCCATGGCGGATACAGTGGGGGAAACTACGCTTCGTTCAACTGCAACGCCTGTTGCGGCGATTCTGAAACATCGGTAGCGCAGAACCGCGGGCTGCTTTGTTCGCTGATGCCGGTGCGTCCCAAGTGTCTGGTTATCCCTCATCAGGTGCATCGCACGGAGGTCCGCTGCATAGACGGGAACTTCCTGCTTGAAGATGAATCGGAGCGGGCGGTTTTGCTTGAAGGAGTTGACGCGCTGGTGAGCAGCCTTCCGGAGGTGTGCCTTTGTATCTCTACCGCCGACTGCGTTCCCATACTGTTTTTCGATACCCGCCTGAAGATTGTGGCGGCGGCTCATGCCGGCTGGCGCGGAACCGTGGCCGGGATTGCGGCAAAAACACTGCGTGTGATGGCTGACGCTTATGGAACGAGAGGGCAGGACGTTGCGGCCTGCATCGGTCCGAGCATTTCGCCGGATGCCTTTGAAGTGGGCGATGAGGTTTATGAGGCGTTCCGGAGTGCCGGATTCAGAATGGACCGGATCGCTTTCCGCCGCGGCAAATGGCACATCGACTTGTGGGAAGCCAACCGGATGCAGTTGCTTGACTCCGGAGTCCTGCCGGAAAATGTCGAACTCTCCGGCATCTGCACCTACAATGCTCCGGCCGACTTCTTTTCAGCCCGCCGTCTGGGAATCCGTTCCGGCCGTATCCTTTCGGGCATCATGCTGCTGAGATAATCGGCCGGCGGTATGCCGGATGGAAGCACAGGGCGGCATATATCGCTTTTGCTCCGGCTTTCTTTGCCGTCTTCTTGATCTTGTTCCACAGTTCGGATTCTGAGTAGTTATCCTTGTAGGGAGTGTAGTCGTCGGGCTTTTTCATTTCGGTCTTGATAGAAAGTTCAAACAGGTTTTAAAGCTACGAAATAATTGCCGAAGTGCAAACTTCCGGCATGGATTTGTCGCGGCCTGCTGCCGGAATCTGTAAACCGCATCGTGAAACATACATTCCACAATGCGGTTTACAGATTCCACAGTGTGGAACATACGTTCTGCATTGCCGCCTAAATTCGCTGGGATTCAAACCGATTATTCGAAACGCAGATTTCCGCAGATTGGGTATAAACTCAACAGCTGCTTGCTTGTGTGATGTTTTCCTTTCCCGGCAATCCGACAAGGAAAGAGTAATCTTTCTCGTTTGCCTGTTTTGCTTTGTCAGATGTATCGTTCCTTGTCTTTCTCTGTAATCTCACGTATCACCCTGCACGGATTTCCGGCGGCCAATACCCCGGCAGGAATATCTTTGTTCACTACGCTGCCGGCACCTATCACAGCTCCGTCGCCGATGGTCACTCCCGGCAGGACACTGACTCCGGCGCCAATCCATACATCGTTGCCGACCGTGATAGGGCGCGCATATTCCAGCCCTTTGTTTCTGCGTTCTGAGTCAAGCGGATGTCCGGCCGTATAGAAGCCGCAGTTGGGAGCGACAAATACATTGTCGCCGAACTTCACCGCGGCTTCGTCCAGAATCACGCAGTTCATGTTGGCGAAGAAGTTTTCGCCCACCTCGATGTTGTAGCCATAATCGCAGAAGAAAGGAGATACGATGGTGCAGCTGCCATTCACCTTTCCCAGAATACGCCTTACCAACGCGTCGCGTTCTTCTGCTTTTGACGGGCGCAACTGGTTCAGCTCGTAGGTTAGGTCGGCGCAAGCAGCCCTTTCAGCCAGCAGTTCCGGGTCATAGTTGGCATCGTAGAGCTTGCCCGCCTTCATTTTCATTTTTTCTGTTTCCATATCAATCTGAATGTTAAACTTCTTTTGGCCGATTCTTGCATAAGGGGGTATCGAAACATAAACCAGCCTTCATTTTGTCATTCTGGGCAAAGCGAAAGGCTCGGAAACATAGGCTGATGCATGCGAGATGTTTCACTTCGTGCATGACATTGCCTTTTGATGCACCCTTACAAGAGGCTTTTGCCTAATTGAAACGGGTTTTAAAGTTACTCATTATTTTTCATTGAATGCGGCCTGTATGCTATAAATCTTCATCAAGTTGCGATTTTTAAGAGCCTTTGCATTTGAAATGTAATGGGTGGACCGGTTGGAATCAGTTGGGATATGAAAGCCGATTCTGCACCGGCCTATTGTCCGCCTTCTTCGGAACCAGCCTTTCCGTGCGGGATGCAAATTGCGGCTTTTTCTCGCATTTATTGTCAAAAATGGACGTAAAGGTTTGAATGTGCAGGATAAATCGCTACTTTTGTTCTCAGATAACAGATGATTATGAATGATTTGAAGATAGAAGTTTCTGATGAATTGAGGCAGGCATGGCCCCGGTTCTGCGGGGCGGCGGTGTTTGCTTCGGTAAAGAATTCGGCCTATAGCGAAGAGCTGTGGAAGCGGATAGGGGAGTTTACCGAGCTTTACCGGCAGCGGTATACGACGGATTCGATCAAGCTGATTCCTGCCATACAGGCCACCCGCCAGGCTTACAAGAAATGCGGCAAGGACCCCAGCCGTTACCGGCCTTCGTCTGAGGCGCTGTGCCGCCGCATCTTGCGCGGGATACCTTTGTATCAGATTGATACGCTTGTCGATCTGATCAATCTGGCGTCTATTTATAGCGGACATTCGATTGGCGGGTTCGACCGCGACAAGATTCAAGGCGACCGTCTGGTGCTGGGAATCGGAAAGGCGGGAGAGCCTTACGAGGGTATCGGGCGCGGCGAACTGAACATCGAGGGGATGCCTGTATACCGGGATGCTGCCGGAGGGGTCGGTACGCCTACAAGCGACAACGAGCGGACTAAAATCAGCCTGCAAACGTCCCGGCTGCTTGCCATCATGAACGCCTACAGCGGAAGTGAAGGCCTTGAAGACTCGGTGAACTATATGGCAGGCCTTTTGAAAGAGTTTGCGGAAGCCGAAAATGTCAGCATTGTTTATTTTAAATGATTGATTTATGGATATTGAAAAAGTTCTTACAGATGGCATCGTTTTCAGAGGAGGAAAATCGCCGTCCGGAAAGGGGAAGGAAGAAAAGGTGAAGACGAAAGCGAAAAAGAAAGCGTATATTACCGGCCAGCATGGTTCGGGCGCGGCAAAGATGAAGGCGGAATACCGGCGCCGCAGGGCTAACCGGCATAAAAACGGCAAGTGAGCCCGTTTCTGTCCGGATGTATTATTTTCAAACAGTATAAAAACTAAAATCAGAAAATTATGAAAAAGTTTCTTTTGGTAATTGCAGCCGTGCTGGGCTTTGTGTCAGCCCAGGCGCAGGAAATGTATTTGGGAGGAGGAATCAGCCTTTGGAGAAATACGGAAGCTGACAGGACCTCGTTCTCCATCGCTCCCGATTTCGGATATAACTTGAGCGAGCGCTGGGCCGTGGGAGGCGAGCTGGGAATAGCGATCAACGGAAAAGGGGACAATTCTCCGCAGACGAGGTCTTTTGCCATCGCTCCCTACGCGCGCTATTCGTATTACGAAAACAAGGTTGTCCGCCTTTTCATCGATATGGGCGTGGGTATTTCTACCACCAAGGTGAAAGACGGGAACAGGGACAACGGCTTTGAAATCGGATTCAAGCCGGGACTTGCCATCAAGCTGAACGACAGCTTCAGCCTCATTACGAAGGTCGGATTTGCCGGCTACCGTAAGGACTACTACAGAAGCATGGGCGAAGACGGCTTCGGCGTGACGGTGGACGGAGAGAACATTTCCATCGGCATTGATTATGAATTTTAAACCCTTAAGATTATGAAGCGTATATTTTTTGCTTTATTGTGCTTCTGCATGGTTCTGACGGCAGGGGCGCAGACAAAAGTGGGCTGGAGCATGAATCTCGGGCTGGGTATGAGCACCTGGATGGGAAAGGATGCCAGCGGATCATCGCCTTTGTTCAATCAGAAGGTGGGTGTAGGCATTGACATACCGATGACAGGTCTGGTGTCTTTCCAGACCGGCTTGATGTGGGAGTCGAAAGGTATAGCTTATGACTTTCATGACAATGGAACGAGGTATGACGCGCACTGCAACCTGAATTATTTCCAGATGCCTCTGCTTGCCGCATTCCATGTGGGAACGCCTGCCAATTTCGATATGGTGTTCTCGGCCGGAGGATATCTGGCATACGGTGTCAAAGGGAAGAACGACGTTGAAATGGAAGACCTGACCGTTTCGTGGGATTCGTTTGGAGATTCAACCTTGCCGACTGGCGTAACCAGAGAAGGAGCGAACCGCTTTGATGCCGGCTTGCAGGCTGGTGTGGCTCTCGACTTCGCCCACTGGAATGTAGGGCTTGACGGCGAGTTCGGGCTGTGCAAGGTGATGCCCGACAGCAAGACGCGCAACCTGGCTTTCTATTTTACCGTAGGGTATAAGTTCTGAGCAAACGCCCGGACAAGGAAGGCGTGCCGGGATAAGATTTTAAGCGCAAGGCACAAAGACGCAGCGTTTCGCCGTGGCTTTGTGCCTTGCTGTATGATTTGCCTGACGGTTTGTTCAGACGTATGTTTCAAGGAACTTCACGCTTCCTTCCGGAGCGATGTCGATTGTTTGGGCAGTGGCCGGGAAAAGCACTGATTCGCCGGCGCGCAGCTGCAGTTCGTTTCCTTCGTTGTCGGTGACTTTGCAGGAACCTTCCATGCAGATGTAGATGACGAACGAGTCGAGTTCGCTGTAGTCGACGGTCATCGGTTCTGTCAGGTCATACACCGAAGTAGTGAAGTGCCGGCATTTCACGAGTTCCACTCCTTCATTCTGTTTCGGAGTATAGTGCGTGCGGTAGTCTTCGTGCACCGTATAGTCGATGGCATCTTTCGAGAGTTCCGTGTGCAGTTCGCGCGTGTTTCCGTTTTTGTCCTTCCGGTTGAAGTCGTAGATGCGGTAGGTGATGTTGGATGTTTCCTGGATTTCAGCGATGAACGACCCCGCTCCGATGCTGTGGATGCGTCCGGCAGGAAGGAAAAACACGTCGCCGGCATGAATCTGGTAGTCAGCCAGCACGTCACAGATCGTATTGTCGGCAATGCGCCGGGCATATTCTTCGGGCGTGATGTTTTGAGAGAGTCCTGAGCGCAGGTGTGCTCCCTCCGCTGTTCCGATTACATACCACATTTCTGTTTTTCCTCTTGAGTTGTGGCGTTTCATCGCGAGCTCGTCATCCGGATGAACCTGGATCGAAAGGTCCTGCTGCGCGTCGATGAATTTGATGAGCAATGGAAATTCCCCGTGAAAGCGTTCGTAGTTTTCTTTCCCCACCAGTTTTTCTTTATATTCATTCATCAGCTGCGTCAGGTTCTTTCCTGCGTCAGCTCCGTTGGCCACGATTGACTCGTCGCCTTTCACGTCTGAAATCTCCCAGCTTTCGCCGACCTGCTCCTGCTGGCAGTCCAGATGTTTGAACGGAATGATCTTGTTGCCTCCCCAGATAGTGGATTTTAAGATTGGTTTAAACTTCAAAGGATACATAGTTTCTGTTTTAATGTTAGACTGATGCAAATGTAGCAAAAAGAAACGGATTGGCCTTTATCGGGCGGAGAAATAAAAATCTCCGGCCTGCCGGAAGATGATTCGCGGCAACCGGAGATGAATGAAAGTTAGATTAAGGGAAAAAACAAGTTAAAGTGTGTAGCCTGTCCATCCGAAGATGTCGGTGGGGCATCCGGTGTGTCCGGCTTCGATGGTTACGGTTCCGTTTCCGGTGTTCGAGCTGTTCTGGTCTGCCTCCACATTGGTAGCTTCCTTGGTTACCTGGATGGACGTTGCGCTGTCGGCGTTGCTCTTGGAGTCAGTCAGGTCTACAAGGTTTTCGATCGCTCCTGAACCTTTCACCAGTGCGTTTGTGATGGTTGCCGTAGCTCCGCGGCGGATCTTGATGGCATCCTGCATTGACTGTGTGGAAGAAAGCGTTTCGATGGTCATGTTTTCGATCGTGAAGTCAGACTGCTGAATGTGGTCGGGACCGTTTCCGTCCAGGTTTCCGTCAGCTTCCACGCCGCGCGGGTCTTCTTCCGTGCTGGTGAATGCACTTTCCCATCTTCCGTAGCAGTTGGATAATGTTCCGGTATATCCCTGGGTGAAGTCGAACATGTCGTCATCGCAGTTTATAGCCAGCAGGTTGCTGACGTTTACAGAACCTCCGAAGAACTCGATAGCATCGTCTGCGCCTTCAGCCACATAGATGTTCTCTATTTTTGTTCCGCTTCCCACGGCGTTCAGTGTCAGTCCGTTGTGCTCGATGTCTGCGCTTGAGCGTGCGCCCGTGTAAAGCAGCTTGACGTAGGTCAGAACGCCGGAGTTATCGGTATTATCCTCTCCTCCGTAGAGATAGTTGGTGTCAACTTCCGTAGAGCCTTCTATCACAGGCTCTTCTCCGTTTTCTCCCGTAGCGTGTGAAATCCGTGCCTTTCCGTTCAGAATCAGTCCGCCCCAGTATCCGGGTTCTGCCTGTGTTTCGTCGTCAGCGGTGAATGTGATGGGAGCGTCGGCAGTTCCTTCCGCAACGATTCTTCCTCCGCGTTCAACCAGTATATAGCTTGAAAATCCTTCTCTTGCTCTGATGGTCATTCCGGCAGGGATGGTGAGGGTGGCTCCTTCGTTCACGTGTACGGTTCCGTTGATGTAGTACTGCTTGTTTGCGTCGAGCGTCAGGTCTTCTCTGATTTCTCCGGGCAGGTCTTCGGCTTCCTCAGTGGCTGACGGATTATTGTCATCCGGATTCGGATCTGTTGCATTTTCGTCATCACTGCAAGATGTAAAACTCATTCCGCATACGATGGCCGTGAGTGCCATTGCGCTTAAAAATAGCTTTCTCATGTTGATAAAAATTGGTTAGAAAATAGTTAGTAAATAGTTGTTTGTCATAATCAGAAGTTACAGCTCAGCCCGATGCTGAAGTCCATTCCTCTCTTGTATTTGCTCAGCACAACCTCTTTGTTGTCGGCGTTTCCTTTGCGGGTAAGCTGGTGGGTGGAGTTGAGCAGATTCCGCGCCTTCACGCTGATTGAGAAATATTTCCCGAGTTGTGTGGAGGCGATGAAGTCGAGTGTCGGGATTCCGTTTTCAACGATGTCCTGATAGCCTTGCGTTCCGATCGTGTAGATTCTGTCGCTGAAATAGTTGAACACAAGTGCCGTGCTCAGGGATTTCGTGCCTTTGCGGAACAGGTAGCTCAGGTCGGCGTTGACGATCCAGGGCGCCGCTCCTTCAAGCTGTGAGCCGGTCGGGTCGGTTGCCTGTGGCACCTTTGCGCGGGTATAGGTGTAGGCTCCGTTCACTCCGAGGCTCAGTTTGCTGAGGCCGTTGTCCGGGAGCTGGCGTGCGAACAGGTCTTTCTTCAGTTCCGCTTCTATGCCGGCAGCTGTCGCATGGTCCGCTATGTTCTGATAGGAGAGGAAGCCTCCGGCACTGGCCACCTCGATACGCGAGATCGGGCGCTTGATGTATTTGTAGAATCCGGTTATCGAAAACAGTTCCGAAGGCGACAGATACCAGTCCCATTTCAGGTCGATGTTGTAGTTGTCCGACGGTTTCAAGTCGGGATTACCCTGGCTTTTGAAGCTTACGCTGATGTAGCGGTAAGGAGATATTTCCTTCGACTGCGGCAGGGTGTAGGTCTTGCTTGCGGCGAGCCGCAGGGTATGGCTGTCGTTGATGTTGTAGCGCAGGTTTAGGCTCGGCAGGAAATACGACTTGTCTATTTTCTGCTCTCCCTTGCTTCCTCCGCGGTTTACGTTATAGTCTACTTTCATGTATACATCGTCATATTTCAGTCCGATGTTGGCGATGAAGCCGGAGGTCAGCTGGTAGGTAGCTTCCGCGTAAGCCGAATGGATATTCTTCTTTACGCTGTATTCGTCAAGGTTATAGTCCAGCAGGAAGTTGTTGGCGAGGTAGTTTGTCTGGTTGTAATAGTCGTCAAAGCGCACGTCGCTGATGTCGAACACTGACTGGCTTACGGCTGACATGTCGTACTCTGCGGCTTCAAATCCGTCATCGATGATGCGTCCCATGTAGCCGATCTGCACGTTGGAGTTCTGTTCGAAGCGGTCGGCTATCTTATAGACGAGCGACATGCGGATGTTCAGGTCCTTTTCGTTCAGTTCCGAGAAATAGCGCTGCTGCACGCCGGTGCCTCTCATCGGAACATAGCCTCTGTCCGTCTTCGAAAGATTGTTGATGCGCCGGTCGGGCTCGCTTCCCTTGATCGTGTTGTAGGAGAGTCCGGCATTCAGGTCGAACTTCTTGTTCAGTTCCCATTTGCTGTTCAACTGGTTCACGAACAGCAGGTTGTCGTTTGCCTGCTGGCGGCGCATGAAGCCTTCGTATGTGTCAGACGACTGATAGTCGTTGTCCATTCCAAGGTATTCGCCCACCGATTCTTTGGCGGCATGCACCATCATGAAGTTGTATGCGATTCTGTGTCTGTTGTCGTGGCTGTATTCCAGATTGGCCATGGCAAGCTGGTTTGTTTCCACTTGCGAGATGTTTCCGTTCATGTCTTGCGACAAGGTTCCGGTTGTCGTGGTGTTGCGCACTTCTTCGTCATAGTGCGTATAGTTTCTGTTGTGGCTTGCCACCAGGTAGAACGAGAGCGGGTTGCCGTTAATGCGGAACTTTTTCCCGCCTGAGATGGCATAGCTTTGGTTGATCTGCAGGTTCTGTCTGCTCGGGTCGAGCGAGTTGCTGAAACTGTATCCGTCGAAGTTTTCTCCCGGCTGGGTTTTGCCGGCGAATCCGAATGCGTTCACTCCGTCCATTTTCAGAAAGTCGGAAGAAACAGTCTGTGTGTTCAGTCCTCCCGACAGGCTGACGTTCAGCTTTCCTTCGCCTGTAAGCTCTTTAGATGTGATGTTGATGTTTGCCCCGGCCACGTCGGCGAGCGTGTTGCTGTAGAACGCCTTGTTAACCTCTACCGATTGGATGATGTCTGTCGTGAAGAAGTCGAGCGCGATGTTTTTGTATTCCGGGTCTTCCGAGGGTATCGGAAAGCGGTTCAGGGTGGTGATGTTGTATCTGTCGCCCAGACCGCGGACGAATACGTTTTTCACGCCGTCCTGCTGTGAGATTCCGGATATTTTGGTGACGGCTCCCTGCGCGTCGCTGACCCCTTTGCGCGAAAGTTCCTGGGCTCCGACAGCCTGAACAGCCACCACCGAACGTTTCTGTTCGAGCAGCGTCACGTTTTCCGATTCGCGGTTTGCCTTGGCCACTACCACTACGTCCGAGAGGATCTGGTTGTCGGTAACCATCTCGAAGTCGAGTGTGGTAATCTTGTTGTCCTCAATCTTTACCTGCCGTTTGACGGCTGTCTTGTATCCTACGTATTTGATTTCTATGTCATAGATGCCGTCTTCTATTCCTGACAGCTGGAAGTTTCCGTCGATGTCTGTGACGGTCGCGATGTTGCTTCCCACAATCTGGACGGTTGCTCCAATCAGCGGTTCCTTTGATTTCTGGTCTTTTATCCGCCCCCTGATGTTTATTTCCGTTTCTTCAGCCCCAAAAACTTGTACGGCAGCCAGTGTCATGAATGCGGCTGCGCTGATCCAATTCCTTAACCTCTTCATTGCTGTAGTCGATGCTTTGTTTTTTCCGACGGCAAAGATCGGGCAGCGAGGTTACAGCGTTATATCATCGGGGTGAATAGGCTTTTACGTCTGTGTTTCGTTTCCTTGTCAATATTGGCGGAGATGTTACATTGTTGAAGCAGCTGTTACATCAGCGTGAAGACGGGGCTGTGCGGAGTGCTGAGGCTTTCGTCAAACGAGAATCCTTCCCATTCAAACCCTTTCAGTGCTTCGGGGCTTTCGATCCGGTTTTTCAGGATATATCTTGTCATTTCTCCCCTGCACATCTTGGTATAGACAACGACGGTAGAGGGTTTCCGGTTTTTCATGACATAGAACTCGGGTGTGATGACCTGCACTTCGCGGCATACCCTATTCCAGTCGAAAAGCTCTTTCATTTCTCCGCTGGCCAGATTGACCAGTATGCCTCCCTGCTTTTTGATTTCGCCGATAAAATAATCGGTGAGCAGCGGCTTCCAGTAGTCGAACATCGTCAGGTATCCTGTTTCTGCCAGTTTCACGTCCCCTTCAAGCCGGTAGTTCTTGATGCCGTCCAAAGGGCGCAGCAGTCCGTAGAGAAACGATGTGATGAGCAGGTGGTTCTGCGCGAAAAGAAAGTCTTCTTCCGAGAAATCCGTTGGGCTGATGCGCTTGAATACGATTCCCGTATAAGAAGTCAGAGCCGGAAGCGGGCGGTTGTCTTCGGAGAAGAAGTTGTGGTAGCGCAGGCAGTTTTCCGCTGCCAGTTTGGGATTGACGCGCAGCAGTTTCCCGAGCTGTTCGGGCGAAAACTGCGCCATGTGCAGCGCGTTGGCTTCCGCCTCTTTCTCAAAGCGGGGCACGGACGTGCCGGGCGTGTGTATTTTGCTGCGTGCGGTCATCGTCTTGGCGCACGAAATGAATGTCATCATATCCGGAATTTCTTTTAATGTTAAAACTGTTTACAAAGATAAGCCTCCTGCAGGATATTTCTGCGTTTTCGGATAACTTTGTGCCGTTTCATATAAAACAACAGAGAAGATGAAGAAGTTTTTTGCATTATTGTTTTGCGGATTCTTTCTGTTTGCCGGAAATGTCCTGGCGCAGGAGGCGGATGCAGATAAAGTAAAGTTGGGCGATGATATGCCCTCCATAACGTTGAAATCGGAGAGCTATGGTGATGTCACTCCCGAAAGCTTGAAAGGAAAAGTGGTGCTGGTCAGTCTGTTTGCCACCTGGTGCGGACCTTGTCAGCTGGAACTGGCCGAAGTGCAGAAATCCTTGTGGCCAGCCTATAAGGACAATCCGGATTTCAAGTTGCTGGTGGTCGGCCGGGAACATACGGAAGCGGAGCTTAAGAAATACAATGAACGGAAGAAGTTCAGTTTCCCCTTGTATGCCGATCCGGGGCGCAAGGTTTATTCCCTTTTCGCAGACCAGACCATTCCGCGCGCCTACTTGTTTGGCAAAGACGGAAAGCTGGTATATTCTTCCGTGGGATACTCGGAGAATGAATTCCGGAAGCTGATGGATGCGATAGAGAATGCCTTGAAGTAAAGATGTTAGATGTCTGAAGAGATATTGAGGCATATGCATCTTGCGACAAAGGAGGGTGTGTCGAAGCACAAATCAACTTTCATTTGGTCATCCAAAGCAAAGCGAAGGAACTGATGCGTGCGAGAGGTTTCACTTCGTTCCCTTGCTTTTTGATAGCCAAAATCTATTTCGGCACACCCTCAGAATGCAAGGAAATCCGCCTTTGGTCTGAGGGCGGATTTCCTTGCAATGTATGGCATTTCCTTATTTGTATTCCTGCCAGCTTTTTATCCGGATATCTTCCAGTTTCGTTTCGCAGAACGCTTCGATGAAGGCTTTTGCCAGGCGTGCGTTTGTAATCAGCGGAATGTTGTGGTCGATGGCTCCGCGGCGGATACGGTATCCGTTGGTGAGTTCCCGTTTCGAGTGATTTTTCGGGATGTTTACGATCAGGTCGAACTTATGTCCGGCAATCATCTTCATTACGTTGTTTTCAGCGTTCGGACGTTCGTCGGGCCAGAATACCGGAGTGGTCGGTACGCCATGCGCATTCAGGAAAGTCGCCGTGCCTGCCGTCGCATAGATCTTGTAACCTTTCTTGCTGAGCATCTGGCTTGCATCGAGCAGGTCTACCTTCGATTTGGTCGCGCCCGATGACAGCAGTACGCTCTGTTGCGGAATCTTGTAGCCGGTGGCAATCATGGCATTCAGCAAGGCCTCGTTGAAGTCATCGCCCAAACAGCCAACTTCGCCTGTCGATGACATGTCTACTCCCAATACCGGGTCGGCGTTTTGCAGGCGGGCGAACGAGAACTGCGATGCCTTTACTCCAATCCAGTCGATGTCGAATTCCGACTTGTCGGGACGTGAGTAGGGAGCGTCGAGCATGATGCGTGTGGCTGTTTCGATGAAGTTGCGCTTCAGCACTTTCGATACAAACGGGAAGCTGCGTGATGCGCGAAGGTTGCACTCGATAACCTTTACTTCGTTTTTGCGTGCAAGATACTGGATGTTGAACGGTCCGGAGATATTCAGCTCTTTGGCTATCTGCCGGCTTATCCTCTTGATCTGGCGTGCAGTGGAGAAGTAGATGTGCTGTGCCGGGAATACCAGCGTGGCATCGCCTGAGTGTACGCCTGCATATTCAATGTGTTCGGATATGGCATACTCCACAATCTCTCCGTTCTGCGCTACGGCGTCAAACTCTATTTCCTTGGTGTTTTGCATGAATTGTGAAACTACGACAGGATATTCTTTCGACACTTCGCTTGCCATCTGAAGGAAGCGGGTCAGCTCTTCTTCATCGTAGCATACATTCATGGCCGCACCGCTCAGCACATACGACGGGCGTACCAGTACGGGATAGCCAACTTTGCCGACAAAATCCTTTACGTCATCAAGGCTGGTCAGTTCTTGCCATGCCGGCTGGTCGATGCCCAACTGGTCGAGCATGGCGGAGAACTTGTTGCGGTTTTCCGCACGGTCTATTGATATGGGCGATGTCCCGAGTACGGGAACCGACTGGCGGTAGAGTTTCATCGCCAGATTGTTCGGAATCTGTCCTCCTACGGAAACGATGACTCCGCGCGGCTGTTCCAGGTCGATGACATCGAGCACGCGTTCAAACGAGAGTTCGTCGAAATACAGGCGGTCGCACATGTCATAGTCTGTAGATACCGTTTCTGGGTTATAGTTGATCATGATTGACTTGTATCCCAGATGTCGTGCGGTCTGTATGGCATTTACCGAGCACCAGTCAAATTCAACCGATGACCCGATACGGTAAGCGCCCGATCCAAGCACGACAACCGATTTCTCATTCTTGTAGTAGTTCACGTCGTATCCCTCCACGGAGTACGTCATGTACAGGTAGTTGGTCAGTTCCGGATGTTCGGATGCCACCGTGTTGATGCGTTTCACGGCCGGCAGTATGCCTAGCTTCTTGCGGTATTCGCGGACGGCCAGGTTTTCTTTCTCCATGTTTCCCGACTTTGGTTTCAGCACGAACCGGGCGATCTGGAAGTCGGAGAATCCCAGAATTTTCGCTTCGCGCACGATTTCGGGGGTAAGTTCTTCCAGCGTATTGTATGCAAGCAGTTTATTCTTGAAGTCTACAATGTTTTTCAGCTTGCCGATGAACCACGGGTCAATTCTTGTCAGTTCGTAGATGCGCTCGATTGTGTATCCTTCTTCCAATGCCTGGGCGATTGCAAAAATGCGCAGATCGGTAGGATGTTCCAGTTCGTCGTCAAGGTTCGTGAATCTTGTGTGGTCGTTGCCCACAAATCCATGCATCCCTTGTCCGATCATGCGGAGGCCTTTTTGGATGATTTCTTCAAACGTGCGTCCGATCGACATGATTTCGCCTACAGACTTCATGCTCGATCCGATGCGGTGTGAAACTCCGGCAAATTTGTTCAGGTCCCAGCGGGGAATCTTGCAGATAATGTAGTCGAGCGAGGGAGCCACGTATGCCGAGTTGGGCGTTCCCATTTCTCCGATTTCGTCCAGCGTATATCCGAGTGCGATTTTTGCGGCTACAAAAGCTAGCGGATAGCCTGTCGCTTTTGAGGCCAGTGCCGACGAACGGCTGAGTCGGGCATTTACCTCGATGATGCGATAGTCGTTTGTGTCAGAGTTGAATGCGTACTGAATGTTGCATTCGCCTACAATGTTCAGATGCCGGATGCACTGTCTTGACAGTGTCTGCAGTTGCTCCACTTCGTTTTCTGTAAGCGAGCAGGTAGGAGCTACGACAATGGATTCGCCCGTATGGATGCCCAGCGGATCAAAGTTCTCCATGCTCGCTACGGTAAAGCAGTGGTCGTTGGCATCTCGTATCACTTCAAATTCGATTTCTTTCCAGCCTTTCAAGGATTCTTCCACCAGTATCTGGGGCGAGAAGGTGAAGGCGCTCTCCGCCAGTTCGATGAATTTCTCTTCGTCCGGACAGATTCCGCTGCCGAGTCCTCCTAAGGCATAGGCCGAACGGATCATTACGGGGTATCCTATTTTGCGTGCAGCTTCAAGCGCTTCCTGCATGTTGCATACGGCCTGGCTGACGGGGGTTTTCAGGTCTACTTCTTTCAGCTTCTTTACAAAGAGGTCGCGGTCTTCTGTATTCATGATGGCTTCTACCGATGTGCCGAGTACTTCCACGCCATATTCTTTCAAGATTCCGTTTCGGTAAAGTTCGGTTCCGCAGTTCAGCGCGGTCTGTCCGCCGAAAGCCAGCAGTATGCCGTCCGGACGTTCCTTTTTGATTATTTCTGTTACAAAATAAGGTGTTACGGGCTGGAAGTATACCCGATCGGCAATGCCTTCGGATGTTTGGATTGTCGCAATGTTCGGATTGATCAGTACGGAGCGTATCCCCTCTTCCCGGAGAGCCTTCAGCGCCTGTGAGCCTGAATAGTCAAATTCTCCTGCCTGGCCTATTTTCAAGGCTCCGGAGCCGAGTACCAGGACTTTCTTAAGTTGTTTTTTCATGCGTGTATCGTAGTTTTATGGTTGGATAATCAAAGGATTATGTGCAAAGAAAAGAATTTATTTTGAAGAAAACAAAGTATTTGGTTATCTTTGCTGCATTTAAAAATAAATTTACAACAGGAAAAATGAAAAAGCAAAAGATTATTCTGACGGGCGACCGTCCGACCGGAAAACTGCATATCGGTCATTATGTAGGCTCGCTTCGCCGTCGGGTAGAGCTTCAGGACAGCGGTCTGTACGACCGTATTTTTGTGTTTGAAGCCGACGGTCAGGCTCTTACTGACAATATAGATAATCCTGCCAAGGTGCGTTCCAATGTGATGGAAGTGGCGCTCGACTATCTTTCTGTGGGCTTGGACCCTTCGCGTACCACACTCTTTATCCAGAGCCAGATTCCGGAACTGTGCGAACTGTCGTTCTATTTCCTAGATCTGGTAAGCGTGGCGCGTCTGCAGCGCAATCCTACGGTAAAGACAGAGATTGGCATGCGCGGTTTTGGCGAGGGGATTCCCGCCGGGTTCTTCACCTATCCTGTGAGCCAGGCTGCCGATATCGCTGCCTTCCGTGCTACTCATGTGCCTGCCGGCGAAGATCAGGAACCGATGATTGAGCAGTGCCGCGAAATAGTCCGCCGCTTCAACTACATCTATGGGAATACATTGGTGGAGCCGGAAATTATGCTGCCTGACAATTCGGCCTGCCTGCGTCTTCCGGGAACAGATGGAAAGGCGAAGATGAGCAAGTCGTTGGGCAACTGCATCTATTTGTCGGACAGCGCTGATGAGGTGGAACGCAAGGTGAAGTCAATGTATACTGATCCGGGACATCTTCGTGTGAGCGATCCCGGCAAGATAGAGGGCAATACTGTGTTTACTTATCTCGATGCCTTCTGCCGTCCCGAACATTTTGAGCGTTATCTGCCCGATTATCCTTCGCTGGATGAATTGAAGGCGCATTACAAGCGCGGCGGTCTGGGCGACATGAAGGTGAAGAAGTTCTTGGCTGCCGTGATGCAGGAAACGCTCGAGCCGATCCGCAAGCGTCGCAGCGAGTATGAGAAAGATATTCCTTCGGTATACGAAATATTGCGCAAAGGCTGTGAACAGGCCCGAGAGGTAGCTGCCGCGACAATGGCCGATGTGCGCCGTGCGATGAGAATTGATTATTTTGAAGACGAAAGCCTGATAGACGAATTCCAACGTAGCGGAAAGGAGGATTAAGATGACGGATGTCGGCGCATTATACCGTGTATTCCTTTCTTGTCCGGGAGGCGTGGTGACCGACAGCCGCCGTCCGGTTCCGGGAGCTATGTTTGTAGCTTTGAAAGGAGAGAGTTTCGACGGGAATCTTTTTGCTGGCAAGGCATTGGAGGGCGGATGCAGCTATGCGGTGGTGGATGATCCAGGGGTTATTCCTTCGGATGATTCTGCCCGTTACTTGTTGGTGGATGACGGGCTGGAAGCGTTGAGGCTGCTGGCTCGCGAGCATCGCAGGAAATTGGGCACCCGCCTAATTGGAGTTACCGGCACGAACGGGAAAACAACGACGAAAGAATTGCTGCGTGCGGTTCTCTCTCGGCATTTCCGTGTATTGGCCACAGAGGGTAATCTGAACAATGATATCGGTGTGCCGCTTACTCTGCTCCGCCTTCGTCCTGAGCATGAAGTCGGAATCGTTGAAATGGGGGCAAGCCATCCGGGGGATATCCGTCGTCTGGTGGAGGTGGCGGAACCGGATTTCGGGATCATCACCAATGTGGGAGAAGCCCATCTGCAAGGTTTCGGTTCAATCGAAGGGGTAGCCCGCACGAAAGGAGAACTGTACGATTTTCTTCGTTCGCGTAAGGGTTCGCAAATCTTTCTGAATGCTGACGACTCACGTCTTTGCATGATGGCTGCTGATCTGGATGCTGTTGCATACGGCACTTCCGGAAACGTCCGCATTTGGGGAGAGAGCATGGAATCTGCATCGTCAGACCCTTGTTTTTCTTTTGCATGGCGGGACTGCAATTGTCCGGACGCATTGTATAAAGTGCATACTTGCTTGGTTGGGGCCTATAACCTCCCGAATGTGCTTGCGGCCTGCGCTGTGGGAATCCGTTTTGGAGTTTCTCCGGAAGATATTTGTGCAGGCATCGAAAGCTATGTTCCCATACAGGGCCGTTCACGTCTGGTCAAAACGGAGCGTAACCGTGTGGTAGCGGATGCTTACAATGCCAATCCCACGAGCATGGAAGCGGCATTGTGTAATTTTGCCCGGATGGAGGCACCGCATAAGATGGCGGTTTTGGGAGATATGAAAGAGCTTGGCGAGGCGTCCGGCCGTGACCATCGCCGTATTCTTGAGCTTGCCTCCGGTTTGGGGCTCGACCGGCTGATTGTTGTGGGGCCGGAGTTTGCTTCTGCTTTGTCTGCCGGGGATATTCCGGTAGAAAACTATCCGGACGCTGCAGCAGTGGGCGAATTGTTTCGGAAGACCAGGCCGGAAGGTTTCTTGATTCTTTTGAAAGGTTCGCATAGTATGACTCTTGAATCGCTCCTTCCGTTGTTATAAGACCTATCCGGCCCTTTTTCGGCAGGACGTTGCGTCTGTTATCAGGTAAAGCATAAAAAGGAAACGGAACCGCACAATGTGCTGCGCGGTTCCGCTTCCTTTTTTATGGAAATTCCTCTAAAGTAAGAGGTTGGGGAAGCTTTTGTCATCAATAAGCCTCCCCTTGGGCTTTGTCTGAACTGTTTATTGCATTGACAAACCGGTCAGCCAGTCGTAAACTCCGCTGCATATACCCAGAACCAGGATACCGGCAAGGCAAATGATCAGTCCTGTACGTGCCAGAGCCGGCGAACGGAATGCCGGTGCCGGAGATTCTGTCGGAGTGATGAACATCGCTTTTACTACCAGCAGATAGTAGTAGAGTGAAATGATTGTGTTCACCAAAGCCAGGAATACGACGAGCCAGTGTCCTGCATGGAATGCCGAAGCAAACACGAAGAACTTCGAGAAGAAGCCGGCGAACGGAGGAATACCTCCCAAAGAGAACAGTGCCAGCGTCATAATGAAGGTCAGGTGCGGGTTTGTGCGGTAGAATCCGTTGTAAGCGTCGCGGTCGGTACGTCCGGTCTGCTGTTCAACGATGCCGATGATGCCGAATATTGCCAGGTTTGCAACCACATAGACTGCCAGGTAATAAACCAGCGAGGCGATACCTTGTCCGCTGTCGGCCAATGTGCCAAGCACCAGATAACCGGCTTGAGAGATACTACTGTAAGCCATGAATCGTTTCATGTCTTTTTGCAATACGGCAAAGAGGTTAGCTACGGTGATTGTGACTACGATGACAATGCCCAGCATCAGGCTCCAGTTTTCTACCATCTGTGCGAAAACCTTCATCATGATGGCTGTCAGCGCAAAGGCTGCAGCACCTTTGGATACCACTGAAAGGTATCCGGTAACCGGTGTCGGCGCTCCTTGATAAGTATCGGGAGTCCATGCGTGGAACGGCACAAGGCTGATCTTGAATCCCAGTCCGGCAAAGAAGAACACCATGGCCGCAATTTGCAGCGGAGTGCCTGTCAGCATAGCTGCCGCATCAGTAAAGTAAGCGGTTCCGCTTGTTCCGTAAATCATTGACACGCCATAAAGCATCAGTGCGGAAGAAAACATCGAGCTGAGCACGAACTTCGCTCCGGCCTCTGCGCTGTGGTGGCGCCATTTGTCGAGTGCCACGAGGCAGGCCATCGGGATGCTGGCTGTCTCCAGACCGATATAGAATGTCAGGAAGCTTCCGGAGCTGACCATGAGGTACATTCCGAAAAGCGTGCTGAGCGTGAGCGTATAGAATTCACCGGCCTTGTGGCTGGTATCTTCGCGTTCAAGCCAGCGTCCGGCAAGTGTAAACACCAGCAGGGTTCCTGCGGTTAATATCGCTTTTACAGCCGATGCGATGGAGGTGTTTGCATACATTCCTCCGAAGGCCTCTCCTGCGGGCTCGGTCAGACAGAGCACTGTCAGCGCGAGTGTCAGGACGACGGCCAGCGCCTGCAACGGCTTGTGGTTAGGCCGTTTCAGGATGAGGTCTGCCAGCAGCATGATGATAATCGCTGCCACCATTCCCAGTTCGGCCTGCATTGATAAGAATCCGTTCATGATATGAATGAATATTTATAGTTAATAGTTTGATCTTTTATCTCATCAGTTGGCTGATAATCGGTTCTACGCTGCCGCTGATTACATCGCTTGCCCACCAGGGTGCGAGTCCCAGTCCGGCTACAGCTGCGATCAGGCAGATCACGGCAAGACGTTCGTCCCACGTTGCGTCTGTCAGTTTCAGATGTTCCGGGTTCTGGCAGGTTCCGTAGAGGATTTTGCCTACAACGCGCAAGATATATACGGCAGTGATTACGATACTCATGGTAGCGATTACGGTGCAAGCGCGGTGGAACACGTCGTTCACCTGGAATGAGCCGGTGAATACAGTCATTTCGGCGATGAAGCCGCTCAGACCCGGCAGACCCAGATTGGCAAGACCGGCAATCACATAGCCTACAGAAAGGAACGGCATAATTTTCATCAGACCGCTCAGCTGACGGATGTCACGGGTGTGCGTGCGGCCGTAGATCATACCGATGAGGGCAAAGAAGAGGGCCGTCATGAGTCCGTGGCTCAACATCTGCAGAATGGCACCGGTGGCGCTTACGCGCGTCATCATCAGCAGGGCAAAGAGCACGAGGCCGCAGTGGCTTACCGAAGAATACGCATTGATGTATTTCAGGTCAGTCTGTACGACAGCACTGAACGCTCCGTAGACAACCGAGATAGTGGTCAGAATCAGGAAGAAGTCACCCCACATGGCTGCGCCTGTCGGCATCAGATACATAGCTACACGGAAGCATCCGTAACCTCCCAGTTTCATCAGTACGCCGGCATGGAGCATACTCACGGCTGTCGGCGCTGAAGCATGACCGTCGGGGCTCCATGTATGGAAGGGGAACAAGGCTCCCAGCACGCCGAATCCCAGGAATGTCAGCGGGAAGAAAATCTGCTGGATTTCAGTAGGAATCTTTTGCTTTACGATTTCGAGGATGTTCATTGTTTCACCGCCCGCACCGTAGTAGATGCCCAGAATGCCGATCAGCAGGAAAGCAGAACCTCCCATCAGCATCAGAGTCAGCTTCATGGCTGCATATTCTTTGCGTCCGCTTCCCCATACGCCGATCAGCAAGTACATCGGGATGAGCGCAACTTCGTAGAACATGAACATGGTAAACAGGTCGGTTGAAATGAAGAAACCGAATACTCCCGTGCTCAGCAGCGTGAACCACAGGAAATATTCCTTGGTGAGCGGTTTCAGCTTCCAGGATGCAAAAGTTCCGGTAAATACAATGATGGCGCTCAGGAGCAGCATCACCACAGATATGCCGTCAACACCTACCGAATAGCAGATGTGGAGCGGAGCATACCACATGATGCTGTCGGTGAACAGCATTTCTTCGGTGGCTCCGCCTTGGCGCATGCCGATATAAGTGACGGTAAGCCATGTAGCAAGCACCATCAGGGCGGAGGAGCCGACCACCATCACTGCCTTTACCTGACTGACATTGCGGGCAATCCAAAGTCCCAGCAGCATCAGCAGAGGTATCAGTACAAATAGACTTAATATATTCATCTTTTCTTGAATTAATAGTTGATAGTTAACAGTTAATCGTTGCCGGCGGCAATGAACCGTCTTCCGTTATTCATTGTTTATAGCCGGACATTAACTGAGCAAAAGTATTATCACCAGTACAATGATACCTCCGAAGAACCACTGAGTATATGTCTGGATCTTACCGTTCTGCAACGGCTGGATAGTTCCTCCGGCAGCATTTGTACACCAGGCCATGAAGTTCATGAACTGGTCGATAGCGTGGCGGTCAAACCATGCCAGCGGTGTGGAAATGCAGCGGAAGATGATCTTCTTCGTCACGAACATCCATACTTCGTCCATATAGAAGCGCTTGTAGGCTGCGCGGTGAAGGGTTGCAAAGCGTTTTGCCAGCATGTCTGCCACCGGCTGTCTGTCGCGCGCATACATCCATGTTGCCAGTGCAATGGCTACGAGAGCCACAACAACGCTGGTCACAGCCACGTTCATGTCGAGGTGGATGTCGTATGCGTGCCCGTTAGACGAAACGAAGTGTCCGAACGGCTGTATCCATCCGCATACGATTGTGATGAGTGCCAGGAACATCAGCGGGAATGTCATGCTCAGCGGGCTTTCATGCGGCGTGTGGTGTTCGTGCAGTTCCTTGTTTTCCGTGCCCCAGAAGATGCCATAATACAGGCGGAACATATAGAATGCGGTCATGCCCGCGATAACGGTCATGATCCAGCCCATAGCCGGGCTGAACTGGAAGCAGGCTGCCAGAATTTCATCTTTAGAGAAGAAGCCTGAGAACGGGGGAATACCGGCAATGGCCAGACACGCGATCAGGAATGTGATGTGCGTGATAGGCATGTATTTGCGCAGGCCTCCCATGGTTGACATCTCGTTGCTGTGTACGGCATGGATAATACATCCGGCTCCCAGGAAGAGCAATGCCTTGAACATGGCGTGGGTGAACAGGTGGAACATGCCGGCCATGTATCCCAGGCCGCCTTCGTGCGGGTCCATAGAGGTGCAGACGCCCAGCGCCACCATCATGAAACCGATCTGAGAGATGGTCGAGAAGGCAAGCACGCGTTTGATGTCGCTCTGTGCGCAGGCAACGCTGGCAGCATAGAATGCGGTAAATGCGCCGACGTAGGCAACGATGTGGAGCGTTTCAGGTGCAAAGCCGATGAACAGCGGGAACATGCGGGCAACCAGATATACACCGGCAACGACCATGGTAGCCGCATGGATGAGAGCCGAAACCGGAGTCGGGCCTTCCATCGCGTCGGGAAGCCAGATGTGCAGCGGGAACATGGCACTCTTGCCGGCACCGCCGACAAACATCAGCCCCAGAGCCAGCGGCAGCACCATTCCGGCCTGCATCAGACGTTCCTGCGCAGGATCGAACTCGAATGTCTGCATGTAGTAGCCATAGATGAGGATACCGATCAGGAATCCCAGGTCGGCGAAGCGGGTTACGATGAATGCTTTCTTGCTGGCTGCAATGGCTTCAGGCTTGGTATAGTAGAATCCGATGAGCAGGTAAGAAGAAACACCCACCAGTTCCCAGAACACATACATCTGGAAGATGTTGGTGGCAACCACCAGTCCCAGCATAGACATGGAAAAGAGCGACAGGAAAGCGTAGTAACGCTGGAAGCCAACCTCTCCTTTCATGTAGCCGAAAGAGTAGATGTGCACCATGAGTGACACGGTCGAGATAACCACGAGCATCATTACCGAGATCGGGTCGAGCAGGATGCCCATGTCAATGTGGAGCGATTCCGTGAACGGCAACCACTCGAAGTTCCACGGCATAAGCGTTTCGAATGTGCCGTCAGCCGTGCGCGGAGCCGTGAAGTAGCGGAAAGCTGTCAGATAGCTCAGTACAGTCACGATGCCCAGCGAGATCGTGCCGATGGTACCGGCCACCTTGTGCGGCATCTTCATGCCTGCAAGCCCGAGCAGCAGAAAGCTGAGCATCGGCAACGCGAGTATCAGAATTGTATATTCCATAAAATTATTCAGTTTGAATTGTTTTTAAAGTTCACTATCCTTTCAGGTCTGTGATGTCATCTGTAAGGATCTGCTTCATGTTACGGTAGACATTGATGATGATTGCGATGGCCACCGCCGTTTCGGCCGCTGCTACCGCAATGCCGAACATGCTGAAGAAATGTCCTTCGAGCTGGTCGGGAAAGAGGTAGCGGTTGAACACCGCGAAATTGATGTTTGCCGCATTGAGCATCAGTTCCACCGAGATGAGGATGGCCAGCAGGTTCTTGCGCGTGAAGAATCCGTAGACTCCGCAGAACAGCATCACTGTACTGACAACCAGATAGTGTACGACATGTATTTCCATTTCTTAAAATTTTAAATTTTTGTATTCCGCCATTCTGCCGTTAAGCCGGCTGCGGGCAGACAGTCGTTTATTTTTCTTTTCTCGCAATCAGTATCGCGCCGATCATGCAGGCCAGCAGCAGTACACTCACAGCCTCGAAAGGCAGCAGGAACTGATACTTGTCCATGCCCATCAGTGCCATTCCGATTTTCTCTACGGGAAGCTCGTCGCCCTGCGGGATTACATTCAGCGCGAAGCCGTTTGTCATTACCAGGAAGAGCATGAGGCCCGCGCCTACGATGACCGATGCCAGCACACTGAGCAGCTTGGCACAGCTGACGGGGTATTTCATGTCTTTGTTCGAGCGGGTAAGCATGATAGAGAACACGTAGAGCACGACGATACCTCCGGCATAAACCATCAACTGTACGGCGCCCAGGAAGGTGTATCCCAGGATTCCGTAGATTGCTGCTGTGCCGAAAAGCACGAACAGCAGGTAGGTGGCTGCTCTCAGAAGCCGTCCGGTCGTTACGGCCATCACCGAGAATACGGTAATGCACGCTGCTACGACGTAGAACACTATTTCTTGAAGTGATATACTCATATTGTTATAGTCTTATATTATGGAAGAAAGCCCTCCGTTATTTTTTGTTGAGTGTCAGCACAAGTTTGTCCTTTTCGAACACGGCGTTCTCGAAATCGTTCGTAAACTTGATCGCGTCGTGCGGGCAGACGTTCACGCAAAGCATGCAGAACATGCAGGAGCCCAGGTTGTACTCGTACTTCACCAGTACCTTCTTTTTCTTTCCCTCTTCGGTTTCGCGCATTTCCGTAGTGAGCTTGATGGTGCCGTTCGGGCAGTTCATCTGGCAGAGGCCGCACGCGATGCACTTGTGGTTGCCTTCCTCGTCGGCAGGCAGGGTGAGGAGTGCGCGGTGGCGTTCGGGAATGTGGAGCGTGGTATGGCGGTTTTCGGGGTACTGCTCAGTAATCTTTTTCTGGCAGAACACCTTCATCGAAGTGCCCATACCTGTCAGCAGGCTTTTCACGCCGCCGGCATAACCTTCCAAGTATTCTTTCAAACTACTCATCTTATTGTTCATTTTAGCGTTTCACAACTTAAAAAGTCCATCCCATCAGCGTGCAGAATGTCATGAGCACGAGCACTACCAGCGACGACGGCATCAGGTATTTCCATTCCAGCGTCAGGATCTGGTCGATACGCAGACGAGGATAGGTCCAGCGGATCCACATCAGCAGGAAGATGATGACAAACGTTTTTCCGAGGAACCATACGATTCCGGGAATGTAGTCCATCACAGCGTTGAATCCGTCGAGTCCGGGAATGTGCAGCGGCATCCATCCGCCCAGGAAGAGCGTTACGGCGATACCGGCAGTGATGAAGAGGTTCATGTATTCGGCCAGATAGAAGAAGCCGAAATGCATGCCCGAATATTCGGTGTGGTAGCCGGCGGTAAGTTCCTGTTCGGCTTCGGCAAGGTCAAACGGGCCGCGGTTGGCTTCGGCGTTGCCGGCAATCAGGTAGATGACGAATGCCAGAATAGCCGGAATGTGTCCCTTGAAAAGGTTCCAGCCGTCCGCCTGGCCCATTACTATTTCGTGGATGTCCATCGTTCCGGCCATCACTACCATGGTGAGTACGGAGATTCCGATGGAAAGTTCGTAGCTGATGATCATGGCGCCGCTACGCATGGCACCCATCAGCGTATACTTGCTGTCGCTGCTCCATCCGGCGAGCAGGATGCCCAGCACGCCGATTGACGAAGCCGCCAGCACGAAGAAGATACCGATATTCATGTGCAGGATGAGTCCTCCGTTATGCCATGGCAGGCATGAGAACGTGAATATCGAGGCAAGGATCACGAGGTAGGGTGCCAGCGCATAAAGGAATTTGTCCACATGTGCCGGAGTAAAGATTTCCTTGATGAGCATCTTCAGCACGTCGGCCGGCACCTGCAGCAGACCGCCTTTTCCGCCTACGCGGTTCGGACCAAGGCGGCATTGGAATGCGGCGCACACCTTGCGTTCCATGTAGATCATGACCACGGCCAGAGCAGCATAGAGCAGGATGATGATCACGCCCACAATGATGCCTTCAATCGTGAGGGCCGCCCACTCGGGCATCACGCCGCACAGGGCGGTGTGGATGGCAGAGGTAAGCGACTCCAGGTTATAATAATCGTTCATAGGTTTTCAGTTATTCTAAATTCTTCGTTCTAAATTCTTCATTCTTCACTTATCTGTCGATATCCGGAATCACGAAGTCGACCGATGCGCCGATGGCGATGAGGTCGGCAAACTTCCATCCGCGGCAGAGCGTGTCCATGGCCTGTACCAGCGGCAGTCCCGTCGAGCGGAAGTGCATGCGGTACGGTGTCTTGTCGCCTCGGCTTTCGATCATCACGCCGAATTCTCCGCGGCTCGCTTCTACGGCCGAGGTCCATATGCCTTCGGGCAGCTTGATGATCGGTTTCGTCTTCACGCGGTATTCGCCTTCCGGAATGTTGTCGATGAGCTGTTCGATGATGCGGCACGACTCAACGATTTCGTCCATACGGACCATGTAGCGTGCGAACGAGTCGCAGGTGTCGTAGGTGATTTCCTTGAAGTCTACCTTGTCATATACGCCGTAAGGCATACGCTTGCGCACATCGTTCTTCCATCCTGCGGCACGTCCCGTACCTCCGGTGCATCCCAGAGAGATGGCATCTTCCTTCGACAGGATGCCCACGCCCTTCAGACGGGTGTCGGCGATGACGTTTCCGGTAAAGATACGGTGATAGTCGGGAAGCACTTTCTTCAGGTGGGCGATGAATTCCTTCACCTTCTGGCAGAAAGTGGGATGAATGTCATCCTGCACGCCGCCGATAAGGTTGTAGTGCTGTATCAGACGTCCACCGGTAGTTTCTTCGAAGATGTCGAGGATCATTTCCCTTTCGCGGAATCCGTAGAAGAACGGAGTCATGGCACCCATATCCAGCACCAGGCATGAGTAGAACAGCAGGTGCGAGTCGATACGTTGCAGCTCGTCCATGATGGTACGGATATACTTCACACGTTCCGAAACCTCGATTCCGGCTGCCTTTTCGATACACATGCACAGCGCGTGGCGGCTCTGGTGTGCGCTCAGATAGTCCAGACGGTCGGTCATGCCCAGCGTCTGCGGATAAGTGAGGCTTTCGTTCATCTTTTCGATGCCGCGGTGGATGTATCCCAGCACGGGGTCGACCTTGGTGATCACCTCGCCGTCAAGTCCGATACGCATGCGGAGCGCGCCGTGTGTTGACGGGTGCTGCGGACCCATGTTCACCACAAAATCGTTTTCGCCGAAGATGCGGTGGTCGATGCCTTCCAGCGTGCCGTCCTTGCGCAGGCGGTATTCTTTTGTAAAGTCAGCGTTGATTTCGTTGTCCAGACGCAGCGGATTCGAGTTCATGTCGTAGTCCTTGCGGAGCGGCCATCCGATCCAGTCCTCGCGCAGGAACAGGCGGCGCATGTCGGGATGTCCCGTAAAGCGGATGCCGAAGAAGTCGTACACCTCGCGTTCTTTTATCAGTGCGGTTTTCCATAAGTCGCTCACGGTGGGCAGCAGCGGCGTTTCGCGGTCGGCTGTAGCCGTGCGCAGCGCAATCTGTTCGCCCGTGGCGGTTGATTCCATGAAATACACGGCACCCAGACCTTCTTCTCCCCAGTCCATGCCCACAATGTCACGCAAAAAGTCCATCGGACTCTGCGGGTCGTTTCTCAGCGCTTCCGCGGTCTGGTGGAATACTTCCAGGGGAACTTTGATGACTCCGGCGTTTCCCGGACATTCTTCCGCCCCTTTTATTGTTTTCAATACATCGTCACGTTTCATTCGTCACCTCCTTCCTTGTTGGCGGCGTTTGCTTTTTCCGCCTCTTCTTTCGGTTGCTTGTGGTTTACTCCTCCCAGGAAGCGTTCCACCTTCATCTTCCGCTGCAGCTGCATAAGTCCGTAGAAGAATGCTTCGGGGCGCGGCGGACAGCCCGGAATGAACACATCCACGGGGATCACCTTATCGATGCCGTTCACTACGTTGTAGGATTTGATGAACGGGCCTCCGGAGATGGTGCATCCGCCCACAGCCACCACGTATTTCGGGTCGGCCATCTGATCGTACAGACGCTTCATCACCGGCGCTGTGCGGTAGGTGATGGTTCCCATCACGATGAGCACGTCGGCCTGGCGCGGAGAGTTTCGGGTCACTTCGAATCCGAAGCGGGCCATGTCATAGCGTCCGGCTCCCAGAGCCATGAACTCGATGGCGCAGCAGCTCGTTCCGAGCAGCAGTCCCCACACCGAGTTGCTCCGTCCCCAGTTGATCAGCCTGTCTACTGTGGTAAGAATCACTCCGGCACCCTCATCGTTGAGCTGCTTTACCAGGCTCTCCAGGTAGTCGTTGTTTTTGAACTCCTCATACTTCATGGAGCGTATCGGAGCAAGTTTCTTTACTTCCATTCCAACGCTCCTTTCCGCCAGGCGTAAGCCAAGCCCAGCACTAAGATTACAAGAAATACTGTAACGCTCGCCACCGCAACGAGTCCCGCCTTCTGGGCTACAGCAGCCCACGGAAAGAGGAATACGGTTTCGATGTCGAACATCAGAAACAGAATGGCAAAGAGGTAGTAGCCCGCCTTGAACTGAATCCATGATTGTCCTCGGGTGGGAATACCACATTCATAAGGTTCGCCTTTCTGCGGGTTGAATGAACGGGGAGCTAAAAGCTTGGCTATGCAGATAGCCGCCGTTACCAATACAACAGCCGTTAGAATAACGACAACAATAAACGTAAAAAACATATATTAAGTGTTTTAAATGATGTTTCTCTATGCGCATTGATTGCTTTCTCGGCGGCGTTTCCCCTGCCGTAAAGTGTTCTCGAAATTGCCAAATGCCATGCGTTTCGCATAGGGATGGAACCACAAGATTCTGTTAACAACCAATAAAAACACCGCAAAGGTAGATAATTATCCCTATTTATGCGAAATTTATGTGGTAAAAACGCTTAAAATATTTGCGTTGTATTTTTATTCACAAAAGGTATCGGGGAGCTGCTTGCCGGACGAGCGGATACGCGGGTGTCACTGCATCCGGAAAAATGCGGCATCCGGCTCTCCGGACCGCCCCGGACGGTTTCTGCGGGGGGTGTTGCCGGGGCAGGAGCCGGGGGATTCTGCGGGGGTGGATGAGGGTGGCATGGCAGCTTTTCCGCCCTGCTGCATGCCGCCCCTGCCGCATCCTGCGCAAAGGATTCCGAATCTCGGCTGATGAATTCTGTTGTGCTGGATTACAGTGCGTTTGCCTGGCATGAAGACTTGAATATGTCCCGGTAAAGCTACCTCTTCACTCCAGTGATACGTTCTCCTCACTCCAGCGATTCGTTCTCCTCACTCCAGTGATACGATTTCTTCACTGGAGTGAAGAGGTGAAGGCAACGGGACATTCCAGGGCTGACGCATTACTAAAGTCATTGATATTCAGAGTATCTGATATTTAGAGATATACTAAAGCCTGATAAAAAGGCTGTTTTTTACCTATAAAATCAGTATATGCTGAATAATAAGTACTTAATAATCAGTATTCTTTTTAATGCGTCAGCCCTGCGGGACATTCCGGGGCAGGCAGCAGGGCAGGGGTCAGAACGGATAGCCTATGGCAAAGTGGATGCCCATGCCGTCCTTGAAATTGGGGATGTTGTAGTATCCTTTTTTCTCCGTATCATACGGCACGTGGAGCGCGATTCCGAAGTCCAGGCGGAGGATAAGGAACGACAGGTCGTAGCGGATTCCGAAGCCGGTGCCTGTGGCTATGCTGTCGAAAAAGCGGTTGAGGGTGAATTCCGCACCCGGACGGGCTTCGTCTTTCCGCATCAGCCATACGTTTCCGGCATCGAGGAAAACGGCTCCGTTCAGATTCCCTCCCAAAAAGTTGGAGAGCATGCGGAAACGGTATTCGATGTTCGCTTCCAGCTTGATATCTCCGGTTTCGTCGACATACGAATAGTTGGTGCTGGAGGCCGGGCGGAAACGTCCCGGTCCGATTGAACGGATGGTGAACGCACGGATGCTGTTTGCACCTCCCACGTAGAACTGTTCGCTGTAGGGGGCGATGGTCTTGTTTCCGTATGCCCAGATGACACCGCCCATCACGCGCGTGGCAATCTGCTGTTTCTCGCTGATGTTGAACAGATAGCGGAACTCTGTGGAGTATTTTACGAACTGGGCAAACGGGTTTCCGAGCAGTTTCTTTTCCTGTTTCTTGAAACTCTGTCCGAATGCCGCATAAATCATGGAGGTTACGTTTCCTGCCGAGGTCAGCGAGTTTTCCCACCACAGGCGGTTGCGCTTCTGCTTGTACGTGTTGTCGTAGGTGAGCGTATAAGAGAACGACGGGATGAACTGGTCGTCCAGACTGTGGAAGAGCATCGGGTTCTGGCTGGCGATGGCGTTGAATTCGGCCGTCCGCCTCTGCAGCATGTTGAAAGCCAGATGCACCGGCGTAACCGTGTGCTTCAGTCCGCGCCGCCGCTGGAAGTTGTAAGTCACTTCTCCTCCGAAAGAGAGCATCTTGAAGTAGCGCGCACGGTTCACCTGGCTGGCATAGATCTTGAAGTCGGTCTGCGAGGGGAAGCGGAAAGCGTTCATCCGGTTCTGCTGCCAGGGGAGGACCAGACGCGGAAAGTTCAGCGACAGGGCCGCCCCCAGTTCATACGAGTTCATCACGGAGCTTTCTCCGTCCACCGTCGAGCTGGTCTGCCATTCGTACGATCCGTTCAGTTCCAGGTTCAGCGACGCCCCCATCCGCTTGAAGTTCTTTTTAGACAGTTTGAATACGGCTCCCGGTCCTGTCTGCTTCGTGCTTTTGGTCTTTACGTTCAGTTCCAGCTCGCTGTCGTATGGCAAGTCGAACATGGCGTTTATCGTGATGTCCAGCGTGTCTGTATCGCCCTTCGGATTGTATCTGAATTCGTTGAACTTGAATATGCCCAGGCGCGACAGAGCCTGCTGGGAGTAGTTCTGTTTCTGTTGCGAAAAGATTTCGCCGTTTCTGTAGAGGAATCTTCTGCGCAGTACGCCGAAGCGTACGCCCGGCTTTTTCCCTGCATAGTTGACCTGGAAGTGGCGGAACTTGATCGAGTCGGTGGGCTGTTCTCCGTTCTGTCCGATCAGGTTGACCGTTGTGTTTCCTATATGATAGGTTCTCAGGGCGTTTTTCGGCACGTTGGGCTGCTGCGCGATTTTCAGGTTGACATATCCCGGCTTCATGATGGTGTCGGCGAGGAACGTGATGAACTCGGAACGGTAAAAGTAATACCCGTTGTTCTTGAACAGCTCTACGAGCCGTTCTCTTTCCTGGTTCAGCGTGTTCACGTTGAACGGGTCGTCTTTGTGCAGCATTGTTTCATCTTTGTTTGCCTGGATCAGGCTGTCGCAGCGCGCGTCGAATCCGGCATACATGACAGAATCCAGCAGGTATCCGTGGCCGAAGTTGACGGTATAGTTCAGCTTGGCTTTTTTAGGATTTTTCAATGTATCTACCGTATAGGTTACGTTTCCGTTGAAATATCCGTAATCCTTCAGCAGGTTGGTGGCCACTTTGCTTCGGGTGTCGGGGTTTACGGTGGAGATATAGACCGGGTCGGCGGCCAGTTTGTTGAAAATCCATTTGCCTATTCCCTTGTCGTATCTTTCGAACCGGTTGTATATCCACAGCCCGAAGGGGAACGGCCAGCGGGATTTCGGGCTTCCGAAGAACGAATTGTTCGGCGCCACGTTGATTGCCCCCATCACCTCTTCCAGCGTGCTTTCTCCGGTCTTGCTCTTTTCGTAGTTTATGATTTTCGGTGTCGGTGTACCGACATACAGCACTTCTCCTTCGGCCAGGTGTTTGGTTGTGGAGCAGGATGCCAGAATGAGCGCCGGCATCAGTCCGGTCAGTAGAGTCTTATAATTCAGTTTCTTCATTTTCTTCTGCGCTTGTAGGTTTGTCATTTTTCCTTTT
Source organism: Bacteroidales bacterium SW299 (assembly GCA_019550975.1). Lineage (GTDB taxonomy): Bacteria > Bacteroidota > Bacteroidia > Bacteroidales > Bacteroidaceae > Phocaeicola > Phocaeicola excrementipullorum. Next base: position 95,813 of record SDWH01000005.1, read on the forward strand.
CTTCCGGAAGATGAACAGTTCGCCCAGTTTTCCCACCTTCTTGCGGAGGACAATGCCTGCTCCTGTTTCCGTAACTTCGCCGTCAAGTATATTCTCGTACGTCTTGTCGTGGAATACCTTTATATATCGTGTGCCGCTGTCGTCCAGCCGGTATTCCAGCGAGATGTTGTCGATGAAGGACTCGTCCTGTTGCTGCACATTGTTTCCCGTAGACACCTTTCCTCCGATAACTACCCTTATCCGGTTGTTCCAGAAGCGTTTGGCAAATTCAAAGTTATAGTCGGTCCGTGTAGATCCCGTTTCTCCGTCGTCGGTCTGTTCGATTCCGAAGTTCACGTCGATGGTTTTCAATGCGCTTCCTGCCACCTTGTTGATCTGATCCTGCAAGAACGAATTCATTACGCTGTTGGCGTCCAGCCCGCCTCCGGCAGTATTTCCTTCGGCCATATACATTCCCGTAACGAGCATGGTTACGGCAAGCTTGTTCTTTTCTTCCGCCGACATGGATGCAAGATCGTTTTGCACGCTTCCGTCTTCCGGGGCATCGATCGTGAAGGTGAATCCCAGGTTGTCAAGCCGGTTGGTGATGTATACTCCCACGTCAAAGTTGACGGTTCTGGCATTCTGTCCTTCCTGTGCTACGGAGGCTCTCATTCTTTCCGTTGCCTTGATGTTCAGGTTCGGATTCATGAGGTCGCCCGTCCATTCGATGTAGCTTCCTTCCTTTATGTGGAATGTTTTCAGCGGAATGATGGGGAGTTCGTATTTCATCTCTCCGCTCAGCAGGGTGTACCGTCCGCTCAGAATCATGTTTCCTTCCATTGTATATTGGAATGAAAGATCTCCCCCTCCCTCAAACCTCATGTAGTTGCTTCCCTGCTCGTCCAGGTTTACCCGGCACTGCACTCCTTCGTCGATATGAAGCGTCATGAGCATGTCTATACCTCCCAGTGTAATCATCTGGAGGGATTCGGGGCTGACAGAGGCGGTGTCGTTGAAGTTGACGAATGTGACGGTTTCTCCCAGCTTGTCCTCTACGGTGAGCGGCGAATCCTTCAGGATGTATGTAAAGTCGCTTCCTCCCCGGATGTTCATGTTCCCCCGAATCATCATCAGGTTGGGAGTTCCGCTCAGCACGGAGTGGAAGTCTACATACAGCTTGCCGTAGACGAGGGATTCTTTTGTCTTTTTCGCATTGAGCAGTTCAAAGTTGTTGGCATCCATTTTCAGGTTCATTTGGATGTTTGCCATGTCTGCCATATTTACATTGCCGTCGATGGTGAAAGGCGTTTTTCCTTTTGTAAATATCTTGAACCGGTTGAATATCAGTTTGCTGTCTTTAATCTCAAGCGGGCGGTCGTCAAAGCGCAGGTTCAGTGATGCCTGGGGCACGAACACATTTACGCTGTCCAGATTGATCGTTCCGTTGATCAGCGGCGCGCTGACATCTCCTTTCACAGACAGTCCTCCGTCGAGATCTCCGCTCAGCACTGCCGTTCTTCCGGGGACAAACGAATTTGCTATGTTGAGCGGGAGATGGTGCAGTTCCATCTTCGCGTCTATTTTGTCTGTTTCTTCCTTGCTTCGTGCCGGATAATAGGAACCGCTGAGGCTGGCTATCTCTTCGTCGTTTCTTGTGATGAATCCGTCGATGCTCTGCACTCCCGATTGTTTGGGCAGGTAGACTGCGCTCAACGCCCAGTTGCCCATAGGCTGTTTGCTGTATGCCAGATTGTTGATGCTTGTTTCAACTGCAATCTGGTCGCTTTGGTCCGTCTGCACATAGTGCGCTTCCAGGTTGATGATTCCTGCGATGTCGGGCATATAGGGAATGATTCGTCTGAACTCGGCAATGTCCAGCCGGTTAATTCCCAGTGTAAGATTTTGTGTGGCAAGGCTGTCGGGCGTAGAATACAGGCTGAGGCCGGTGTGGTCTTTGTCGTATATGGACAGATTTGCCATGATCCGCCCGTCATCTCTGAGAAGAATATAGTTGTTTTCGTTGACGAAGAATTTGCGGTAGACCAGTGTCGGGGCAAGCGGCATGATATGCAGGCTGATGCCTTCCTTCTGCAAGCCGGCAGTCATCCCTAAGTCGACCCCGCATTCTTTTTTCCCGTTGAAATATCCGATGTTCACGTTGGCATGTGTAGAATCCACCCTGCTTTGAAGGGTGATGTCGAATGCCTCCTGATAGGGCTTGTCCCCAGCCTTCACTTCACTCTTGAAAGTCAGTCCGTTATGTTCTTGAGCCGCATTGAACCTGATCGTGTCGAGCGACAGGCTGTCTGTGTGCAGTCCGAGCAGGTAAGCATTTCCGTTCAGTCCCGCCTGCGGATCTGTTTTCAGGTTGACTCTGAGCTTGTTGAAAGACAGTTTCCGGATGGCGAGCGTGTTTGAAACGGGGTTATCGTGCCCTGCGAAAATCCGCAGTTGGGCGGTGGGCAGAACCTGTTTCAGCTCGTCAAAGTTGAATTTGCGTGTTTCCCATTGCGCGTTCAGCATATTGATTGCGTTTTGCGCCTGGGATGCAAGTTCGTCAATGCCTCCTTTGCTCCGGAACAGAAAAGTAAGGTCGCCTGCGTTCGCATAGCAGTGGATGGAGTCGCGCGCCGTAGTCCCTCCCACATGCAGGTCTTTGGTTGTAAATGTTTTCTTGTCTGTTATGAGATGGATGTTTTTCATGGATACCCTCGCGCTGTGGCTCTTTTTCATGTCGGTTGCCGCACTCAGTTCGATGTCTTGAGTGGTTTTGAACGGAGCAGACGTAAAGCCCAGTCCGTGCCAGTCAAGGTTGAGCACATTGACGGTGCCTTTGGCACTGATTCTTTTCGGGTTGATCCGGGCGTTCAGTTCCGAAGATATGTGCATGAGATTATCCTTGGCATTGAAATGCAAGGCAGCTTCCGAGTCTTTCAGCTCTGCGTCAAGTCCGATGCCTGAAAACACTCTCGACCCATACCGGAGGTGGTCGAGCGACGCATTTGCCCGCATGACGGTAGCCGGCGAGAAGAAATCGAGCTTTTCTCCTTCTGCTGCGACGGACGCCGTCAGCTCAAAGATTGAATCGTTTGGCATGAAGTTGTGGATATTCAGGTTGTTTGCCAGTACGGAAGCTGCGTAAGCTTCGCTTTTCATGTTGAATTTTCCTTTCAGCTCCAGCAGACCTTCTTCTTGTTCGATTCGGGTATCGGCAGACAAAGCATTTCCTTTCAGTTCAGCTTTTCCTTTCAATATTGTTCCGGAAGGAATTGTGACGCCTCCTGTCAGTTTTTCCAGAAATGACATCTGGATGAACTTCCCGGTCAGACTGATTCCCCCTTCTCTGGCTATGCTGTCCAGCATATGGTGCAGTACGCCGTCGGCTTCCAGGCGGAAATTGCCCGGAATGCCCATTGAGCAGGTGGTGAGGCGCAGCTCGTCCAGGCTTCCGTCTATTCCGAGGCGTAATTGTATTGGAGCGGAAGGCAGTGCGTTCGTTACCTCTTGCGGAAGGTCAGGAACGGCTTTTATCAGATCGGCCTTGCCGATGTCGGCCATCAGGCGGGCGCTTAGCTTTCCGTCTTTGTTCTGCTCCGTGACACTCCAGTCGGCCGTGGCATTGAACTCAAGCGACGAGTTTGCCGTGTTTATTTGCAGAGATGGCACATGGATGGCCTGGTTGTCGGCTCTCAGTTCGCCCTGCGTTGACACGATCTGAAGTCCGGAACGCTCTTTCAGGTCGAACTGACGGATGAGGGCGCGTATGTTGTTTCCTGCATAGCAGATTGAATCCAGTCCGATGTTGATGTCGGTCAGTTCGATGTGCGAAGGATCCAGTCCTTTGTCTTCGTGTGGCGCATTTCCTGAGTTATATGTGATTTTCGTTTGCTGGAGGTTGAATTCTTCGGCGGTGTACGCTTCCTTGTGGAGGTCGATGAATCCGTCACGCAGGGATGCCTTTCCTATGTCGAATCCCATGTCCATCGTGTCGAGCGGCATCTGCATGAGGAAGGACACGTTTTCGAGGCTGATATCTTCCAGCCTGATCTTCCAGTACAGAGGCGAACTTGCTGCAGCCGTGTCGGCTGCGGTCGTGTCGGCGAGTACCATGGCAAGCTGTGTGTCTTTCAGTTTCAGGTTGTTCAGAACGGCCGTTTCGGGAGTCAGCTTCACTCCGTGCGAGTCCAGAAAGAGTTCCCCCAAGTTTCCTTTCAGCTGCATGCCTTCAATCAGGTTGAGCGTGTTGACAGCAGCCTTTTCAATCTTTATCCCGTCTATTTCCACCTGCTTCTTGAACAGGGGGAGCATTTGGATCTGTACGGTCAGTTTGCTGACGTTCAGAATCGTGTCATTGTTTTCTGTGACTTTTGTGTCGTGGACGACAAGGTCAAGCGGAAATGAGAGAGAGATGCGTCGGATCTGTATGTTCATTCCTGTAGCCTCTGCCGCATATTGGGTGGCCTTCCCGACAATGAAGTTCTGTATGGGAGGAATATAGAGCAATATGCAGATGATTATAAACAGCAGGATAGGACTCGCCAGAACGATTCCGCCCCATTTTACGTACCTTTTCATTTTCAAAATTCTAGTTAGTTCTTGCGAATATATAAAAAAAGTATTGAAAAAAAGATTTTGTCGGGAAACTATTCGTTTATAGCCATTATTTTTTTACCTTTGTACAGTTACTAAACATTAATACACTTATGAAACCAACTTTATTTGTATTGGCCGCCGGTATGGGAAGCCGTTACGGCGGTTTGAAGCAGCTTGACGGTCTGGGCCCAAGCGGTGAAACGATCATGGATTATTCTATTTTTGATGCAATCCGTGGCGGATTCGGTAAGCTTGTGTTTGTGATTCGCCGTGACTTTGAGAAAGATTTCCGTGAAAAGATTGTAAGCAAGTATGAGAATCATATCCCCGTTGAGGTAGTGTTCCAGGATCTGGATAACTTGCCGGCGGGTTTCACTTGTCCTGAAGGACGTGTTAAGCCGTGGGGTACGAACCATGCGGTATTGATGGCTAAGGATGTAATCAAGGAACCGTTTGCCGTTATCAACGCAGATGACTTTTACGGAAGGGACAGCTTTGCCGTATTGGGCAAGTACCTGTCTGAACTCCCGGAAGGTGTTAAGAATGATTACTGTATGGTAGGATTCCGTATCGGCAACACATTGTCTGAAAGCGGAACGGTGGCACGCGGTGTCTGCGCGATGGACGAAAATGCACATTTGACTACCGTTGTTGAACGTACTGAAATCATGCGTGTTGACGGAGTGGTTTCTTACAAGGATGAGAAGGGCGAATGGGTCGGCATTCCTGACAATACTCCGGTATCAATGAACATGTGGGGCTTTACTCCCGACTACTTCAAATATTCAGAAGACTATTTTGCCGAATTCCTGAAAGAAAACATCAGCAACCTGAAATGCGAGTACTTCATCCCGCTGATGGTGAACAAACTGATCAACGAAGGTACAGCTACCGTAAAGGTGCTTGACACAACTTCCAAATGGTTTGGCGTGACATATGCAGCCGACCGTCAGGGAGTAGTCGACAAGCTCCAGGCTTTGGTGGATGCAGGAGAATATCCTTCGAAACTGTTCTGATTTAAAAAAAGATGCCTTGAAAAAAAAATATGACCGCCGATGGAGGAGCCTCCGTCGGCGGTTCTTTTATTGGGGTTACACCCCGTAAACCTCTTTGTAAATGTCTTTCCGTATGTCTTCAAACCGGTTGTCGATGCTGTCCGTTCCGTAAAACATCAGTTTGAGCGGCATTCCTTCCCCTCCTTTTCTGTATGGAGGCTGAAAATAATCTTTCTCGCACAGCTGCAGCCCGCACCGTTTGTAGAATCCGATTCTTCGGATGCTCATCTCGTCGGCCGGTTCTTCCACCTCCAGTACCAATATGTCGGGAACGATTTCTTTGACTTTCTCCATGATTTGTTTTCCGTATCCCCGGTTTCTTACTTCCGGTGAAGTGGCGAGGTGTTCCGCATAATGGAATCCGTCGAGCTTCCAGAGGGTGAACAGCCCTACCTGTATATCTCCGTCTGTTATCAGGTAGCAGGAGAACTTGGGGTTTGTATCTGTATTCTTGCGTTGTTCTTCGTCGTCCCTCCGTTCTGCTTCCGGAAACGAAAAGTGCAGCAGGTTTTCAACAAAAGGGTAGTTGCTGTCGGATGTGTTGACTCTTGTAAATGTAATCATCGGATGGTTGAGTTTTTAGGTTATTTGTCTGTATAAAAACGGATCAGCTTTTCCAGTGCACGCTGGCATACGGGACAGAATACGGGCGCTTCATTGATTTTCATTCTGCATTCCGTGGTGGGGCGGTAGATGCCTTTCTGCGTATATCCCGCTCCTTCGTATACGCCTACTTTGGTGTATATCAGTGATTTGTCGGTTTGTGCCGGCGTGGGAACAGGCGTTCCGGGTTCAACCATGTCTTTCCATTTTGCATCGAAGTCTGCCAATGTGGTGATGTTCTGTTCCCATGGTTCGATGCTGTAGGGATATTGAGGGCTCGGTGCGGCATCGTAGGCATATTCATCGGCCAGTCCTCCAAAGCTGTGTCCGAACTCATGCACGACCACCGGTTTGAACATCGGGTGATGAGCTGTGGTCAGGGTGTATGAATTGTAGATGCCGCCTCCGCCATATGTATCGGTGTTTGCCAAAATGATGATGTGTTCGTACGGAATGCCGGCAAGCCAGTTGTGGATGGCCTTTACGCTGCGTGTAGTCAGGTAGCGGTCGGAGTAGAAAGTGTCAAAGTGTGAGCTTACCGCAGTCTTCTTCCATTCGTTTTGCCTTGGAATGCTCACGCCGCTGTCTTTTGATTCGCTGAACACGGCAACCACGTTGAAGCGGCTCTTCAGTTTCTTGAACGGTTCGTGGCTGAAAAGTGCCTCGCATGCGGTCTGTGCGTCTTTGTAGAACAGTTCCGTTTCTTCTTTTGTATATCCTTCGGCAAGAATGGCTATATCAATGCAGTTTTCTTCACTTCCGCTTTTGAGCAGGTATCGGTGGGGGGTGATGGAAGCTTCGTCGCCCCGCTGATGAATGAGTATGTCTTTCGGGTCGATTTCGTGCGTCAATGATGCGGTTTCCTTATGATACACATCTTTCAGCCTGATTGTGACGGTGGCCGTATTTTTAGGGAAAGGAATCAGAAACGTATTTTCAAATCCCCGGGTTACTTTTTTCGCTTCGGCTTCGCATATCCATTCCTGAAAAAGGCTTGAAAAGGATGTGCGGTAAATGATTTTGCCGCTTGCCTTGTCTTTCATTTCGATTTCGCCGTTTCCTGCCAGCGGAAGTTCGCTGAGGTGGTGGCGTCTGCCGGCCCATTGGGGAAGCGATGAGAGCTCGTCAAGGCAGATAGCCTGTGCTTCTGAGTTTCCGCTGAAAATATAGTCAGCCCTGATTGTTTTATTTACAAAATAATCGTCAAAGTTTTGTGCCTGTCCGGCGAAAGCAGACAGACCGATGCAGATAGCTGCGAGAAGATGTCTTTTCATGTACGGTTAAGTTTTATCGTTTGCATACAAATGTACGAATAACCGTTGAATCTGCAAAAAATATTCGGGGTGAGGATCAGGAGCTTTGGGACTGCATCGTGTATGGGGCGACTTGACTTTCATACTTTCTGGCGGTAAAAATTATCAGTCTGGAAGATTTTTAAAGGAAAATCCTTATATTTGCCGAAATAAAAATATAGAAGAGATGGGACATCATCAATTAGACAGTTTAGACGAGCAAATTTTAAGATTGATAGCAGACAATGCGCGCATTCCGTTTCTGGAGGTAGCGCGTGCATGTAACGTATCGGGAGCAGCCATTCACCAGCGCATCCAGAAGTTGACTAATTTGGGAATCCTTAAAGGTTCTGAGTTCATTATCGACCCGGAAAAAATAGGATATGAAACCTGCGCTTATATCGGCCTTTATCTGAAAGATCCGGAGCAGTTTGATTCTGTGACCGAGGCGCTGAAGTTGATTCCTGAAGTGGTGGAGTGCCATTTCACTACCGGACAGTATGATCTGTTCATTAAGATTTATGCGAAGAACAATCATCATTTGCTGGAGATAATCCACGATAAGCTGCAGCCGCTGGGGCTGTCACGTTCTGAAACGATCATTTCGTTCCGTGAAGCCATCAAGCGCCAGATGCCTATTCTGGATCTGGCGAATGACGACTGATTTTTCGGACTGTTATTGTCGGCGGCATCGTTCGTAGTCGACAAAGCTGTAGGAGTAGAGATGCTTTTCGTCTTTCGGATGGCATTCTCTGCTTTTTTCTTTCCAGTCTGTTTCCTTTATTTCCGGGAAAAAGACATCGGCGGGCTTTTGGTCATCGTCTACTTCCGTCAGATAAAGTCTGTCGGCAAATGCCATAGCTTCGCTGTAGATGCTGGAGCCTCCGATGATGAATACTTCCTCTTCTTTCCGGCAGGCGTCCAATGCTTCTTGCAGGCTGCTGAAGCACTCTGTTCCTTCAAATGTCTTTTTCTGCGATGTCAGTACGATGTTCCGGCGGTTTGGCAGCGCACCTTTGGGAAGCGATTCAAATGTTTTTCTTCCCATGATGATGGTGTGTCCGGTTGTCAGTGCCTTGAAACGTTTCAAATCGTTGGGCAGCCAGTAAAGCAGTTGGTTCCCGAAGCCCAGGCCGCGGTTCCTGTTGATTGCTGCAATGATGGATAATGTCATGTCTTTCTTGTTTTTAAACGGATACTTTTCCGGCGATGTGAGGCCAGGGATCATAGTTATCGAGCTGGAAGTCTTCGTATCTGAAACTGAAAATGTCCTTTATGTCTGGGTTCAGTTTCATGGTCGGGAGCGGGCGGGGAGTGCGGGTCAGTTGCAGATCGACCTGCTCCAGGTGGTTTAGATAAATGTGTGCGTCGCCCAGCGTGTGGACAAAGTCACCCGCCTTGAGTCCGGTCACTTGTGCCATCATCTGCAGCAGGAGTGCATACGATGCGATGTTGAACGGCACGCCAAGAAAGGTGTCGGCGCTGCGCTGGTACATTTGCAGGCTGAGCCGCCCGTCGGCTACGTAAAACTGGAACAATGCATGGCAGGGAGGCAGGTTCATATTCTTCAGGTCGGCCACGTTCCATGCGCTGACAATGATGCGCCGGGAGTCCGGGTTATGCTTGATTGTTTCTACAGCTTCCGATATTTGGTCGATGAACTTGCCGTCGTATCCTGGCCATGAACGCCACTGATAGCCATAGATGTGTCCCAAATCGCCATTCTCGTCTGCCCATTCATTCCAAATTCTTATTCCATGCTCCTGCAGATATTTTACATTTGTATCTCCCTGCAAGAACCAGAGCAGTTCGTAGATTATGGATTTCAGATGCAACTTTTTTGTGGTGAGCAGCGGAAAGCCTTCTTCCAGATTAAACCGCATCTGGTGGCCGAACACGCTCAGTGTTCCGGTTCCGGTGCGGTCGTATTTCTTCACTCCTTCCGTCCGGATGCGGTGGAGAAGATCAAGGTATTGTTTCATTTGTCTTTTGTTGGTTTGTTTCTGCAAAGGTAGGCAATTTTTTGTTGCATGTGCGTTTGCGTCTGTTCAATTTATTGGAAACCGCAGCGCTTCTTGTTTCTTCTTATGGCAGCAGACGACATTCCCAGCGCACTTCGGATTAGCCTTTCTTTGGTTGGAAGGATATGTTAAATGCCTTTTATATATTTGTTTATGCACTTGCGGTCCCAGTTTATTCCGCGCTTGACTATTTTTGCCGGAATGCCTGCGATGATCACGTTCGGTTCGTTGAATCGTTTGGTCACAATGCTTCCCCAGCCTACGATGCTGTTATCGGCAATGCGTACGTTTTTGCCGATTTTGACATCTTTGCCTATCCATACGTGGCGTCCTATTTCGATGCTTTCAGCGTAGTTGATGGGAATGCCGTCAAGGTTTGTGATTGTATGCGCATCTGTGCACCATATGTCCACTCCCCAGCTCAACTGGCTGTCATCACCGATGCTGACATGTGATCCGTCTTCTTGAAGATAAAGTGTGACTCCATTGATAACCACCCTGTTGCCTATTGTTACAGTGCATCCGTCGGCTGTGCGCGAAACGCCTGCCCCCAGTCCTGGCAACTGACCGATGATGAGTTTCAGTCCCGTCATTCCTAATATGGGCGAATGACGGACAATAACTGTTCCCATGTCCACGCGGTTGTTGTTTCCTTTGACTATGAGCAGAAATCCGCCGCCGGTCAGCAATTCTTCTGCGCTTTCTTCCGAATCGAAGCGCAGAAGCACGCGGTTGTCGTTTCCGATAATGGAAATGTCCGACATTTCAAGCAATTGGCTGATTCTTGTATCTTCTGTATTCAGGCAGCATATTTCTCTGTCCGGAAATGCAAACGTGATCTGGTTGTTCTGTCCTTGGATATTCATAAGTTGCTTTTGTTTATGGTTTTACAAATGGATGCCTGCCGATTGGAGGCTGTTTGTCGGTGAACAGCCGTACATGCTTTTGTATGCTTTCGAGAAGTGCGACAGATTCTTGAAGCCTACATGAAAGCAAATGTCAGAGATGTTCTGTTTGCCGGACTGTATAAGTGCGTATGCTGCTTCCAGCCTGCGGTGGACAATCCATTTTTGGGGTGTCAGGCTACTTACCTTTTTGAAGTCGCGCTTGAATGTGGCGAGGCTTCTCCCTGTGTAGTTGGCCATTTCTTCCAGACTGAAGTCGTTCATGTAGTTTTGTTCCATGAAATCCATAATGTCAATCTTCCACGGATCGGCAAAGTCAAAAAGCGATGCGTACAGGTTTTGGTCTGTATTCAGAAGTACATACATTCCTTCGGTCATTTTCAGGTTCAGCACTTCGTCCGTGGGTTGGATGCCGGAATCAAGGTAGGGAGTCATTGACTCGAATAGGCTTGCGATGTCCGGACGGTTGGAGGGCAGTTTGTACAGGCTGATTTCGTTTCTCCGCGCATTTTCCGGAAGATTATTCTTGTTCAGCCTGCTGTAGAAATTGCGGAGGAATCTGGTGGTGAACATCAGAAAGATAGCCTTGAACTGTTCACCTTTATATCCCTGCTTGATCAGTTGCACGCTGAAGTCTTTGCGGATGAAAGCGCAGTCCCCTTTGTGCAGTTTGGTTGTTTGGCCGCGCTCCTTTATTTCCAGTTCTCCGGAATACATATAGACCAGCACATGCGAATGGTTGCGGTGCAGGCAGCTTCTGCCATTGTCGAAGTACATTGCCAGAAAGATGTCCGAATAGCGCAATGTATTGACTCCTTTCATGCTATTTGTTTCCATGTTTCCTGTTTTTTTCTGTGCAAAGATAAGCATCTGTAGGATTCATTGCAAAAGAATCCGAAGGTTGACAGCTGGAGTCTTTGGGAAATTAAGCAAGTGTGCAAAATTAAATGATATGATCAGAAACACAGATTTTTATAGGCTGATTCTCAACATCTACTTAGCATATGTTGGTTGTATATGGCCGTTCGTCTTCCGTGGTTTGCTCCATGTTTTTCCGGAATCCATTGAATACATAATTGTTTTAGGTATGGTAACTTAAAAATAGTCTTTTTTATAAAAGAAGAAACACTTTTCAAAATTCAAAATTTAAACAAGGTTTTAGTTCCTGGGATATAATGATAATCACTTAAATGTTATATTTGTCATTGTAAGTTTGACACTCTTATTTTTACATTTCTGATTTTCAGAGAAATAATTATGTTTCTTATATCAAATTCGCACAAAGATAAAAATTATTTTATAGAAATCCTTTATAGTGTATAAAATTTGTGTATATTTGTAGCGATATGACAAAAGGCAGGAAATAGCCTATGAACCTTTGTCGAATACAAATCAATACTAGAAGCATGAACATTATGAAGGTCAAATACAAAAACAACACTTTAGGCTGTCAATAGCTTTTGCAAAAAGACATTTCTGTAAAGTTTCCGCATGGCTGGCAGATGAATTGAAAATCGTAATCAAAGAATGAATGTTCACAAGGAGTCAAGGTAACTCGGCAGAAAGGGAATGCTTGGTTTCATCAGTACATGGAACGGCGTTTCATCCCTGAGGGAATCGGCAACCGAACGGAGGATGGCTGATTGCGGCATTCATTAAAAAGAGTTGCTATAAAATAGTGCAGGCAGAAAGGCATGGGACAAATGCCTATGCCGCGCGAGTATACCATATTTAATAAAGGACCATGGGAAATAGAATGCTTACCATTATCCGGCACCAGTTCTGGTAATAGCCGGAAGCTTGTCCGGAAAACAAGTGCAGGCAACAGTCTCCGGCAAACAACACCGGCTGCAACAATCCAGTCAACGGTGCAGCGGACGGAAAAAAGGGCAGCTCTGTCGGGTATGCCCATAGCAAATAGAAACAAACCAATATAAACCTATTGTCTAACCCTAAAACAATGAACTAATGAAACGATTCTTACGTAGTAAACAGTACATGGCAGCGTGTATTGTTTTGTCGTTGCTTCTTTCGCCCACCACGTTGCGGGCTGTTACAGGAACGGGCGACAGCGAAAGCGAAACGGTTGCAGGCGTAGAGCAGCAACAAACCAAGCGCACCATCACCGGAACCGTGGTAACCGGCGACACCAATGAACCGGCTGTCGGCGCCACTGTTTATCTGCGCAACAGTACGACAGGAACCATTACCGATACCGACGGTAAGTTCTCCATCACGGTTGAAGGACTGGGCGGAGTGCTTGATTTCTCGTATATCGGCTACAAATCTCAGGAAGTAGCGCTTGTAGGCCAGACCAGTATCAACGTTACTTTGCAGCCAGACAACGAGGTGCTGGACGAAGTCGTCGTTGTGGGCTATGGCAGCCAGCGCAAGGAAAGCGTCGTGGGAGCCATCTCTACACTGGACGTGACGAAATTGATTGTGCCCACATCCAACCTCTCTACAGCTTTGGCTGGACAGCTTTCAGGTATTGTCGCCATGAGCCGTTCGGGTGAGCCGGGCAAGAACAGTGCAGCCGATTTTTACATCCGAGGTGTATCTTCGTTTACCGGCAATACTTCTCCACTGGTATTGGTGGACGGTGTTGAGCGCGACCTCGACCTGGTAGACACGGAAGACATCGCTTCGTTCTCCATCCTGAAGGATGCATCAGCCTCAGCCGTTTACGGTGTGCGCGGTGCCAACGGTGTTATTTTGATTACCACCAAAAAAGGAGCGGTGGGCAAGCCGCAAGTAAACGTACGTACGGAGTTCGGCTTTACACAGCCTACCAAGAAGCCTAAGATGGTTAATTCGGCACAGTGGGCGGAACTCTACAACGAAGCCTACAGTACCAATTACTACTCGGCCGAAGACATTGAAATGTATCGCTCGGGAGCAGATCCCGATTTGTATCCCAATGTGGACTGGTTTGACACCATGTTTAATAATATGGCTGCCAACCAGCGTGTTAACCTGAATATTACGGGTGGTAGCGACATTGTGCGTTACTACGTTGCCGGCTCGTTCTATAACGAAAGCTCCATCTACAAAAATGCGGGCAACATTTACGGCTACGACTCGTCTATCCGTTACAACAAGTTCAATTTCCGCGCCAATGTGGACCTGAACCTGACCAAGAGTACGGTTATCAACCTGAATCTGGCAAACATCTATGAGAAGTCGTTCGGTCCGGGCTTTGGCGACACTGACTCTGATATCTGGTCGTATCTTTTCATGACCTCGCCTAACGCTTTCCCTGTGGAATATTCCGACGGCCGCCTGTCCGGTCCCTCATCCGACTCGGGTTATAACCCGTGGAATATGCTGGTACACTCAGGCTACCGCGAGCAATTCTGGAACTCCGCCCAGTCGCTCATCGGCGTAACCCAAGACATCGGTGCCTTGTGGGAGCCGCTGAAAGGTTTGACCGCCAATATCAAGTTCTCATGGGACGCATGGAACACCACTTTGCAACGCCGTTCCAAGTCGCCGACCTTCTATCATGCGCGCGGACGTGCTGAAGACGGGAGCTTGATTTATGACGATGAAAACGGGGACGGCATATGGGAACCCGTGCATACGGGTGACGAAACGCTGACCTACGGCATAGGCCGCAGTGGTACCATGACCCGCTATGTGGAAGGATCGCTGACCTACAACCGTCTGTTCGGCGAGCACCGCGTGGGCGCCCTGTTCTTGTACAACCATAAGATTTATACCGATACGCAGGCGGGCAGTTCATCAGCATCGCTGCCCTACAAGGACCAGGGTATCGCGGGCCGTCTGACTTACGCTTTCCGCGATACTTACTTCCTTGAAGTGAACATGGGTTACAACGGCTCCGAGAACTTTGCGCGCGGCCACCGTTTCGGTTTCTTCCCTGCCGTGGCTTTGGGATGGATGATGTCCAGTGAAAAATGGTTTGAACCCGCTACCAAGGTGATTGACATGCTGAAGTGGAAAGCTTCTTACGGAAAGGTTGGTAACGATGATATCGGCGGTACCCGCCGTTGGGTTTATGAGCCTACGATTGTGACTGGCGGCAGCTGGTACTACGGACAAAGCGCTAACCAAGGCGGCAGTGGCATCCGCGTGGGCGAAGTGGAAAACCTGGAGGCTTCGTGGGAAGAGGCCCTGAAACTGAATGCGGGTGTGGAATTCTCGCTGTTCAACAAGGTGCGCGTGCAGGCTGACTACTTCCGTGAAGAACGCCAGGGAATTTTCCTGAAACGTGCCGGATTGCCTGCTATCGTAGGTGTATCTACCGTGCCTTACGTGAACATCGGTGAAACCCTGAACCAAGGTTTCGATGCTACCGTCGAATACATGCATAAAGTGAATGACGATTTGTTTATTACCGCACGCGGTAACTTCACTTTCAACCGCAACAAACTCATCAACAATGATGAACCCGATTGGGAATACAGATACCAGAACCGTATCGGCAAGCCTTTCGGCTCAGGCGGTTCTACGCAGCCGTTCGGACTGATAGCCCTTGGTTTGTTTGAAAGCGAAGAAGAAATCGCCAATAGTCCGGTACAGAACTTTGGTGAATACCGTGTGGGAGATATCAAGTATCAGGACGTAAACGGTGATGGCATTGTAGACGAACAGGATGCTGTAGCCATCGGCTACACCAACCTGCCGGAAATAACCTATGGCTTCGGTGCAACCGCGCAGTGGAAAGGTTGGGACTTCAATCTCTTCTTTCAGGGCGTAGCACGCACCAGCTTCTTCCTTTCGGGCAGCAGCATCCGCTCGCCGTTCTCAACGGGCAACATGGAACGTGCTGCCATCAATGAGGACGTGTATGGCAACGTATGGATGTCTACCAATACTGCCGAACAGAACGCTGGCGTTACCTATCCGCGTCTTAGCGCAGGAAGTGGAGGCGCAGGCTCTACCAACAACAACCGCGCTTCTACGTGGTGGTTGCGCGATGGTTCTTTCCTGCGTCTGAAGAGCATGGAAATCGGTTATTCGCTGCCGCAGCATATCCTGCAGAAGTCGTTCATCAAGTCGCTGCGCTTCTACATCTCCGGCAACAACCTGCTTTGCTTCAGTCCTTTCAAATTGTGGGATCCCGAAAAGGGAACTTCCGACGGTTCGGGTTATCCGCTTAACCGCACATTCTCCATCGGTTTCAATGCTAATTTCTAACACCAACATACGAATTAAAGACATGAAAAATCTGATTAAATACTTCACTATGGGTTGCTTCGCCGCAGGCACACTGCTTTGCACCTCGTGCGAAGACTTCCTGGACAGACAGGAGGATGAAAACCTTACTTTTGATGAAATTTGGCTGTCGCGCAACTACGTGCGTCAGTACTGGCTGAACTGCATGTCGTTCCTGCCTAACTTTGACGGTTCTTTCATTGGCGATTCTGATCCATATCTTGGGGCTTCGGACGAGTGTACCATCACTTACGACCGCGCCTACCGTTATATCAACTTCGGCACGTGGAATGCTTCTACCGTGCCCTACTACAAGATGGACAGCTATTATCAGGGTATCCGCGAGTGCAACATCTTCATGCAGAACGTGTACAACTGTACTGACCCCGACGTGACGAAGGCAGAGCTTGACAAATGGTATTGGCAGGCACGTTTTGCCCGTGCCTACTACTACTTCCTGATGATGTGTGATTACGGTCCCGTGTTCCTGGTGGGTGATGAACTGCTTGACTTTACCGCCAGTACAGAGGAACTCTACCGTCCGCGCAACACGTGGGAACAATGTGTGGACTATGTGGTAAGCGAAATGACCGAATGTGACAAAGCCGACGCTGTGCAGCTTCAATACGGAGAAACCGAATACGGGCTTGCTACCAAAGGTACGTGCCGGGCTGTAATTTCACGCCTGCTGCTCTACTCAGCACGCGACCTGTTCAACGGCAACACGCTGTATCGCGACTTGCGCAATCCTGAAACACCGGACTTCCCTGAGCAGTCGGGTCAGAACCTCTTCCCGCAGACCTACGAGGCCAACAAGTGGCTGAAAGCTGCCGATGCTGCCAAAGCGGTGATGGATCTTGGCTATAGTCTGTACCGCGCAGGCAACGATAACCCCTACGAAGACTATTATGGCATAACCAACGTGACCTGGAACAGTGAGCTGATCTGGACAAACCGATATAACAATCGTTACTATTGGGGTATAAACACAGTGCCGGCTGGTGTCAGTGGATACGGTGGTGTTGGCCCCACGCAGCAACAGGTTGACGCCTACGCCATGAAAACGGGAATTTATCCTATTACCGGCTATGAGTCAGACGGTACTCCGATTGCTGACCCGGCTTCGGGCTACAATGTTGCAGCCGAATTGGAACTTTCCACTTGGAATTATCCAAGCTCCGGATGGAGTCTTATTGGCAACTACGATGTCACTGCTCCCAATATGTACAAGGACCGCGAACCGCGCTTCTACGTCACTGTGTTCTTTGGCGGTAACTATTGGCTGGCTGGAAGCAGTTCTTATGGTCCCATCTCCTTTGCCAGCGGTGGAAACGGCAACCAAAGTCACGACTATCCAAAGTCAGGTTATCTGGTGAATCGCTTTTACGACCATACGTTGAACAGCACGCAGGGCAATTGGGGCAACATCACCTTCCCGGTATTCCGTCTGGGCGAAATTTATCTGAACTTCATCGAATCCGTGCTGGAGTGCAAGAACCGCGGTGTAGCTCTGCCTTCCGGCTACGAAGATCTGGCTATGGAAGTTTGGGCTGACTTGCGTGACCGTGCCGGACTTGATCCCATCACCGATGTTTATCCCAATGCGAGCACTGCACAGCTTATTGATCTCTGCCGCAAGGAACGCCGTGTGGAACTGGCTTTCGAACGCCATCGCTACTTCGACACGCGCACATGGATGATTGCCCCCGAAACTGACGGAGGGCCCATGTATGGCATGAATACCAATGCTACTGCCGGAGGTTTAACCAATACGCCTGAGGAATTCTGGCAACGCACGGTGTTCGAGACCCGCGTCTTCAACAACAACCATTATCTCTATCCGTTCTCGCAACGCGAACTGGACCGTAACCGCTTGCTTGTACAGAATTACGGATGGTAATGCAAACCTTATAAAAATGACGATTCATGAAGAAGAATATATTATTAACAGCACTTGCCGTTGGCCTTCTGATAGTACCCACGGCATGCGAAGACAACAAGGATGAGTTCCTGAGCGACTTCAGTACCATCCTCTATTTCCGGAATAGTGGAGAAATTGCGGTAACGCTCTATAAAACAGGAGAAAATACCGACTATAATCTAACGGTAAACAAATCGGGGTCCAACTTAGGTGCCACTACTACCGCTACAATAACAGCCATGAGTAAAGCCGCATTGCAGGCTTACAACTTATCGCATGGCTACAACTATCAGGCATTGCCTGCCACTTGCTATACGTATACCGGAGGAGAAGTGACATTCGGATCTTCCGACCTTTACAAACAGGTGACAGTGTCGATGAATCCTGAACTTGTCGAAGAAAATATTGGTACTGACGGCACTTACGTTATCCCGTTCGAAATTACTAGCAGCGCTGATTCTATCAATGCAGACAAACGGTATGCGTTTATCGTGCCCGAGGTGGAAACGCCTTCCATCGGGTTTGCCAATGCAGGTTACCACCAGACAGACATCACAAGCGACGGGGCTGTGACCATTACGCAAAACATTATAATGCCTATTGCTAACCAATGGAATTTCGATTGCGCCGTAGATGTAGACCAAAGTCTGCTGGACGAATACAATGCATCGGTTTACCCAGACTATACGCTGCTTCCTTCGAACAGCTACAGTTTGGAAGTAGGTTCTTTCGTTGTAGGTTCAAATACCGCTACGCTATCACTAACCGTTGATCGATCACAGTTGGGCTATGGACTGTATGCATTGCCGTTGCGACTGACTGGGGCATCAAACGAAAACTTTGAAATTAATACAGCCGGCCAGACGCTTATTTTGGGCATCAACTCTACAGTAGAGCGGAGTGAATTGGCCCAGATACCGCTGTCGCTCGACATGCTTTCTGGTTACGGCATCGCCGACTATGATGGTACCGGCCTCGCCGGTTTGTTTGATGGGCGTGGCAGTGCCTTGTTCATGCATGGCGACTATTATTATGGAGAAAACGATCCTGTTTATGGGCAATACGTAGACTTTGCATTGAACACACCTATCCAACATTTCGCCTACAACTTCTGGACCCGTTATTCCAATGCCGACGGAGCACCCGTCAACACGGTGATTTACGCCAGCAACAATGGAGAAACTTGGCACTGCATCGGTCAGGTAACTAATGCGTTTACTGCAGGCGATGAAGAGTATGACTCTGGCGTGTTTTCGTCAAATGAGCCGTTTACTCACGTACGTTTCTCCGTTACTGAGAGTAACGCTGGAAATGTATGCACCGGGTCTTATTGGAACTGTGGTGAAATGCAAATCTTCGGCAATTAATTGATCTCTGAATCTCTATAGGGTATGTCATGATGCAAGGCTGCTATCATTCTGTCACCTTGAGCGTGGTCGAAAGGGCTCAGGTGAAGATGACAAAATGATATGACAATTGAACTATGGCATGCCCTTATTTCCTTTCTATGTTTTACTTTAACTTCACCCCAATGAAAAGAATCATCTTTTTGTCTATCTGCATCATCTGCACAGCTTTTGTTTTGGCAGCCTGTAGCGATGATGAAGGCAATTTCGGCGGGACTCCGGTATTCAGCATCGACGAGCAGCACCTGCAGCAAGATTTTGAGCAGGGAGCATCGTATGTATCCATTCCCGTCAATACCAATATGGAACTCTCGCAATGGAGCGTCGCTTCGTCTGATGAAACCTGGTGTCTCGTGTCGCAGGAAAAACCCACATCAACCTCGTCGTCCATTCTGATTTCGGTGCGGGAAAGCGAGGAACCGGATGTGCGCACGGCAACTGTCAGCGTGACCTCCGGTGTGGCAAACTATACGATACAGGTGCGCCAGCTGGGCTATGGCCCTGCCATCCTGTTGAAAGATGAGAACCCCACAATCTCTGCAGACGGCGGCGGACTGGACATCACGGTGACATCGAACGTTGAATATACCATAGACCTGCCCGCTGAATGTAACTGGATGCGCGAAGTGCCTACGCGCGCCCTGACCGACAAGGTGTACCGTTACACGGTGGATGCCAATCCCACGTATGAGGAACGCACGGTAACGCTGACCTATACTTATACTGAAGACCCCTCGGTAACAGCCGCCTGCACGGTAACGCAGGAAGCAAAGACATCGGGCGTAGACGATGTGGAGGTGGAAGGCGACGTGCAGGTATTTCCTACGGGTGCACAGGCCAGTGAGTACCAGCCGGGAAATGGAATAGAGTACACCTACGACGGACGGATAGACGAAAACCATTACCATTCCCTTTGGAGCCAATCGGCAGATTTTCCTGTGACGCTGGAATACTTCTTCGAGCAGAAGCCAGACATTGACTACATCGTGTATAATACGCGGAGCGGCAACGGCAACTTCGGTGAAGTGGATGTCTATGTAGCCACGGAGGAGAACCCCGACTATCAGCTGCAAGGTTCGTACAATTTCAGAATGCAGAATGCAGCGAGCCGCGTTACTTTCTCGCCCTCGTACAGCAAGGTCACTAAAATCAAGTTCTCCGTCAAGTCCGGACTGGGCGGTTTTGTGAGCTGCTCGGAAATGCAGTTCTTCCAGAAGAACCCGGACAACAAGCTGGAACGGCAACTGCTGGAAGTGTTTACCGACATCACTTGCACGGAGGTGAAGGACGATGCTACCGGTGCGCAGATACAGGCGCTGCCGGGATATTTCGCCAGCCTCGCCACACAGTTGCGCAACGGCACATACGACCCGTGGGAAAAGGAATTCCGCGTACAGGCATACAAACCCTACAGCGATGTGGAAGTATGGGCGCAGAACCTGATGACTAGCCGATACAGCAATCTGGACAATCCCACCGGCATTTATGTGGAACCGGGCGATTCGGTCATCGTACTGGTGGGCGACACGCACGGACAGTCCGTTAGCATCCAGTGCATCGGCGAAGAAACCACGAGTGATGGCACTACAAACTATGTGCAGACGGCAGCCTCGGGTGAAACACGTTTCCTGGAAGAAGGCGTGAACAAGGTTGGATTCAGCCAGCGGGGCATGCTGTTCGTCATGTATACCGCTGACCTGCTTAATCCCACTGCCCAGCCGATAACTATCCATATCCCGCCCGGCAGCGGTATCGTGAGCGGCTTCTTTGACCTGGAGACGCATAAAACAAACGACAAGTATGCCGAACTGATCGGGAAAGCAAACTACAAGTACTTCTGTGTGCGCGGCGAACGCATCATGTTCTACTTCCACCGCCAGCAGATGAAGCAGGCCGTGCCTTATGACATTCTCTCTGCCATCAACCTGTGGGACGACATCATCGGCTGGCAGCAGGAACTGATGGGCATCGAAGATGTGCGCCCCTCGCAGGTCAACAACCACCTCTTCGCCATTTCGCCCGAAGGAAGCTACATGTGGGCTTCAGACTACCGCGTGGCTTTCGTCTACACGTACCTGAACAATATCTTGCTGTATGACAATGTGATGGCAGCCAAAGACAACGCCTGGGGACCTGCCCACGAAATAGGGCACGTACACCAGAAAGCCATCAACTGGCCAAGTTCAACCGAGTCTTCCAACAATTTGTTCTCCAACTACATCCTTTATAAGCTAGGCAAGTACTGTTCGCGCGGCGAGGAACTGAGCGCCCTTGCCACCGCTCGCTGCATCAACCGCCAAGGCTGGTATAACATGGGCAGTGCCACCCACCAGAACGAGGATGCAGAGCTGCACATGCGCATGAACTGGCAGTTGTGGAACTATTATCACCGCTGCGGCCACAAGCCCGACTTCTGGCCCACGCTGTTCAAACTGCTGCGCGAAGACCGTATCGTGGAGAGCGATCCGGGAGCTGGACAGCTGAAGTTTGCCATGAAAGCTTGTCAGGCAGCAAACGAAAACCTCACGGACTTCTTCGAGATGTGGGGCTTCTTCGAGCCGGTAAATACTACCATCGAGCAGTACGGCAGATGGAACTACGTGGTGGATGAATCCATGATTGAATCTGCCAAGCAATACATGAAGCAGTTCCCCGCGCCCAAACATGCTTTCTATTACCTGGAAGACCGCAAGAACGGCGATGTGGGCATCGAAAGCTATCAGGTGGGCGATGTAGGATATTACACGCAGTTTGAAGGCGAAGGGACGAAAATCACGAAGGAGGTGAGCTATACGCGCTCGGGCAACCGTATCAGCATCACTGACGGCGATGAGGCCGTAGCCTTTGAGATACGCCAGTCGCCAAGCAGCGAACTGCTCTACTTCTCCAACTTCCTGACATTTGATGTGCCCTCGTCTGTTGCGCTGGACGGCGCAAAGGTATATGCCGTACAGGCAGACGGAACACGCATTGAATGCAAGAAGCGGTAACAGCCGGGCTGACAGATTCTTTTCTGGCTGTCCGAGAACCATTCAAATGCAGACATTTGGTCTGGTTAGATTTTGGCGACACGGTTATGCACTTCGGGTGCTGACATGTTGAGCCGCGAAGAATCTCCCACAAGCATCATGCAAGTGGGAGATTTTTTTGCATCGATTGTATAATCTGTTGGCAGTAGATTGAATGCCGTTGGCGCATTGATTTGTCTGTCCCTTGCTCTTTTATGCTTTGGCATAAGGATACATATCTGTCTAATGAGGGGATATATTGTGTGCTGTATTAATGTTAATAACCTGTGTAAAAGATGGTTGCGAAGTGAAAGATGGAGCCGGACTTTCCGCGCAGTAAAGTCTTTGTTCGTTTCATGCCTTGTTTTATGAAAAATGAAAGAAAAAGCTAAAAAGCGAATCTGATACGTACAGGTATGTATATTTGGACGCAATCTGCCGCGATGTTTTAAGATAACAGCTATTTTTATCAAAGAGTTAGCGGTTGTTTGACGTGAACTTCAAGAAAGAACTGCCGGCATTCCGTTTGTGAGTGTCCGGTCTGGCGAATCGATCAGATATTGTTAGACCGGGATTGTTGTTCTGTTAAATTCTGCATCTTTAGTCTGGAGATATGTATCTTCAGTTTAGAAATGTATATCTTTAGTCTGAAGATATGCATCTCTAGCTTAAGGACAAACCTTCTGACGTTTTGTAATTACAGATTTATATATACCATGAAACATTTGTTTTTATTGATTGCATTGGGCATTGGGAGCGGCTTGACGGTAAAGGCACAGTCGCATACACGGATTTCATTGCCTGCACTCTTCTCGGATCATGTTGTTTTGCAGCAGCAGGATTCTGTGCCGGTGTGGGGCTGGGGAGAAGCTGGCTCTAAGGTTTGTATTGTTGGAAGCTGGTCTTCAAAGGATACGGTTTCAGCCCGCGTGGGAGATGATGGCCGCTGGATGGCGAAGGTTAAGACAGCGCATTATGGAGGACCGTATACGCTTCGCATTTTCCAGCCGAAACGTGAGGCTGAAGGGATTATGCTGGAAGATGTCATGTTGGGAGAGGTATGGCTTTGCAGCGGACAGTCTAACATGGAATGGACTCCGGCAAACGGACTTGTTGACCAGGCGCAGGAGATTGGTGCAGCCAACTATCCGCAAATACGTTTTTTCAGTCTGAAAAAAGTGGGAAGTGAATATTTGCAGGACGATTGTCAGGCAACCTGGGAGTGCTGCTCGCCGGATGTACACGGACTGCACTTTGACCATATTCCCACGGTGTGGGACGAGGGTATACCTTTGGGCAATGGCATCATGGGAACCCTGATATGGCAAAAGGGAGAGAACCTGCGTCTTGCACTGGATCGTGCGGATTTGTGGGATTTGAGGCCTGTAAAGGAATTCAGCGGGCCGAACTATTCCTATAAATTTATCTGCGATGCGGTGGAGAAGAAAGATCTGAAGCCTGTTTATGAAATGATTGATGCGCGTACCAGCCGGGATATCGCTCCCACGAAGATTCCGGCAGGAGCCATCGAGTTTCCCGTGAAAGCCTTGGGGGAAGTTGCGAGTGTAGACCTTGACGTGCGTACAGCCGTATGTACAATTGTTTGGAAGAATGGGGTTGCAGGACAGTTCTTTACCAGCGCTACAGACAGGACGGGACATTTCCGCTTTATCAATCTGCCCGGAAAGCTGGAATTGAACTGGCAGGCTCCTGCTTTCGAGGCGCCGGAAGGAAGCAAGGTTGCCTCGAATGCACTGGCTCGTTTGGGCTACAAGCCGGGCAGGACTGTGCGCAAAGGGAATCGCATCACTTATACGCAGAAGGCATATGGCGATGTGAAGTATGAAGTGGACATACGCTGGACTTGTCCGGATGCTCATTCGCTGGAGGGCGTTTATTGTCTTACTACACAAGGTACATGGTATAGCGAACAGACTGCCGCAGGCAAGATGATGGACGCTTATACGAAAGACTTCCGTTCTGCATTGCAAGAGCACGTTGAGTGGTGGAAAAAATATTGGGAACAGTGCCGGATAGACTTGCCGGACAAGGTTCTGGAACGGCAGTGGTATTTGGAAATGTACAAATTCGGTGCGGCATCACGCAAGGATGCGCCCCCTATCTGTCTGCAGGCCGTTTGGACTGCTGACAACGGGCAGACGCCTCCCTGGAGAGGAGATTTCCATAACGATTTGAATACCCAGCTGAGCTACTGGCCCGGATATGCGTCGAATCATCTGGAGGAGTCGGCTGTTTTTACCGATTGGTTGTGGCGTATTAAAGACAACAGCGAAGCATACACTCGTCAGTTCTTTGGAGTAGACGGGCTGAATGTGCCTTGTATCTCAACGCTGGACGGTAAGAATCTCGGCGGCTGGAATCCATACTCGCATCAGCCTGCAGCTTCCGGCTGGCTGGCACATCATTTTTATCTTCAGTGGAAATATTCTGCAGATCAGGATTTCTTGAAAGACAGAGCATATCCTTGGGTTAAAGAGGCTGCCCGCTATTTTGAGCAAATTTCCATAAAAGGTGCTGACGGGAAACGCAGACTGCCTCTTTCCAGTTCTCCGGAAATCAATGACAACAGCCTGAATGCGTGGTTCAAGGAAACGACTAATTTCGATTTGGCATGTATTCGCTTTACGCTTCGTGCGGCGCGGGAGATGGCGGAAGCTTTGGGACTGGATGAAGAAGCAGCGCACTGGAAAGATTTGGAGAGCGAGTGGCCGGATTTTGCTTCCGATGCTACCGGTCTGTGCATTGCTCCTGGTTATCCGTTGCAATATACGCACCGCCACTTGTCGCATCTGTTGGCCATACATCCGCTCGGTTTGCTGGACGTTTCGCAGGGGAAGGAAGTGGAAAGACTTGTCAGACGTTCTATCCATCACTATGAAGAGATGGGAACACGAGGTTGGGTAGGCTATTCATACAGTTGGCTGGCCAACATGCAGGCACGTGTGCTGGATGGCGACGCAGCTGCCCGTTCGCTGCATATTTTTATTAAGGCTTTCTGTTCGCCTAACAGTTTCCATCTCAACGGGGATCAGTTGAAAAAAGGTTATTCCGGGTTCACGTACCGGCCCTTTACGCTGGAAGGAAACTTTGCTTGCGCATCTGCCATTCAGGAGATGCTTCTGCAAAGCCATACGGGAGTTATACGCGTATTTCCTGCTGTGCCTGAGTATTGGCTGGATGCTTCTTTCAAGGATATGCGTGCGATGGGAGCTTTTCTAGTCAGTGCCAGTATGAAGGGAGGTAATGTAGAACGTATAACAGTTCGTTCAGAGAAGGGTGGTACGCTTAAGATATTGAATCCGTTTACCAGTCGGGTGGAGAAGAAAGCAATGAAACCGGGGGGGGTGCATTGAAATCACGGAATGATATCCTTTCCGGAAATGGCTTGAATATTAGTTAATAGGTCAAAGAAATGTTTCAGAATACCGGTATAAGAGCATATCGGCATTCTGAAACATCTTTATTTCTTGAAAATAGTTATCTTTGTCCGAAAAAAGACGATGGACGGTGTAATTATGATCCGGCAGGAAACGGAAGAGGATTTCAGGCAGGTGCAGGAGGTCGTAAGACTTGCATTTCAGGGAGTGGAAGAAAGTGACCATACGGAACATCTGCTGGTTGAACGGCTTCGCCGGTCGGATGCATACATTCCGCAACTGTCTTTGGTGGCGGAAACGGACGGTAAGATTGCAGGTCATGTCTTATTGTCGGAAGTGAAGGTGGTGTCTGGCAGCGATGTCCATACGGTGCTGTCTGTCGCCCCGTTGTCTGTGTTGCCGGCATACCAGCGGAAAGGAATAGGAGGGATGCTCCTTCGCGAAGCCCACAAGAGGGCTTTGGAACTGGGGTATGGTGCCGTGCTGCTTCTTGGGCATGAAGACTATTACCCGAGATTCGGTTACGGAAGAGCTTCCATGTTCGGAATCAGATTTCCGTTTGACGCTCCTGACGCATGTTGCATGGCGATGGAGCTGAAGGCGGGGGGACTGGATGGCATACATGGCATGGTGCATTATCCTGATGCGTTTGGTATGGAATGACCTTATGTGTGTGAACTGTTTTTATCTTCTCAACTAATTGTGACAAAAAGATGGACTTTCCTTTGGAATTTGTAGAGCGTACCCGGCTGCTGTTGGGCGATGAGGAGTGGAAGAAACTTGAAGCGGCGCTTGCCGGAGAACCGTCGGTAAGCATTCGTGTCAACCGGAAAAAATACGGTGGAGCGCTTGCCGATGCTCTGCCTGTGCCCTGGTGCAGGGACGGATATTATCTGCCTTCGCGTCCGGCCTTTACTTTTGATCCGTTGTTGCATGCAGGATGCTATTATGTGCAGGAAGCGGCTTCGATGTTTCTCGACAAGGTGCTCGGCGAATACGTGACATCGGAGGCTGTTATGCTCGACCTGTGTGCCGCTCCGGGAGGCAAATCAACCTTAGCCCGGAGTGCATTGCCTGAAGGGAGCCTGCTTGTAGCCAACGAGATTGTCCGTGCGAGGGCGCAGGTGCTGGCGGAGAATCTGACCAAATGGGGAAGTCCGGAGGTGGTGGTGACCAATAATGCTCCCGAAGACTTTACGGAACTGGGTCCTGTGTTTGACGTGATTCTGACGGATGTCCCTTGTTCCGGCGAGGGGATGTTCCGGAAAGACGAAACGGCCGTTTCAGAGTGGAGCACGGGAAATGTGGCTCTTTGCTGGCAGCGTCAGCGCGATATCTTGTCGGCTGTCTGGCCATGCCTGAAGGAAGGCGGTCTGCTGATTTACAGCACTTGCACGTTTAACCGGGAAGAGAACGAAGACAATGTGGCGTGGATAGCCGGTGAGCTGGGAGCGGAGGTGCTTCCCGTTGGCGTTGATCCGGACTGGAATATAACCGCAAACCTGGCCGGAGGAGAGTTTCCGGTCTATCGCTTTTTCCCGCACAAGACGGCGGGAGAAGGCCTGTTTATGGCTGTTCTGAGAAAGACTTCGGATGCGGAAGAGCCGGCCGGAAGATGCCGGAAGCCGCGGAAAGACAAAGGGAAGAAGCCGGGCAAGAATCCGCTGAAGGTTCCGAAAGAAATGGGGGACTGGCTTCTTGCGGGCGGGCGGTTCCGTCTGGAGGTTGAAGGCGAATGTGCCGTGGCGTTTCCTGCCTCCCATGCCGACTTGTATGACAGGCTTAAAGAACGGCTGAAAGTGGTTTGTGCCGGAGTGACCTTGGCCGAGTGGAAAGGCAAGGACTGGCAGCCTGCTCATTCGCTGGCCATGAGCACCAGATGCCGTTGCGATGCGTTTCCGCAGGCGGAACTCAGCTATAAGGAGGCGATAGCCTATCTGCGCAAGGAAGCGGTCGTGTTGCCTTCCGACATGCCCCGCGGCTATGTGATGGTCACTTTCAGGGGGCATCCGCTGGGCTTCGTGAAGAATGTGGGCAATCGTGCCAACAACCTGTATCCGCAGGAATGGCGGATCCGGAGCGGAAGTGTGCCTGAACAGGAAGAGGTGCTGAAGTAGGGCGGAGCGAGGATTCTCAAGCGGAAGAGGAGGGAAACGGCAAAGTTGCCTTTTTGTCAGAATGACAATCCCGTGCGGTGAGATTGGGCTGTATCGGGCTTCGGGGAAGTCTGGCGCGGAAAATCGCAGCCGTCATCTTCGGCGTAGTTTCAAATAGTCCGTGTTTTGCATCAATCTTGTTTGCTTTGGTGGTTATGGGTTCTTTTCCCTTTCTTTATGCCGCCCGTTTGGACTGTCCGGTATCTTTTCGGTTCATTTAGACGGGTTGTATTCCCGGTGTCGGGAGAGAGAAAAATGCCGTTTGGGGAGGCCTGGAAAAGATGACGGGATATGTTGCCTCGGATGATTCGTT
This sequence comes from Bacteroidales bacterium SW299, assembly GCA_019550975.1. Classification (GTDB taxonomy): domain Bacteria; phylum Bacteroidota; class Bacteroidia; order Bacteroidales; family Bacteroidaceae; genus Phocaeicola; species Phocaeicola excrementipullorum. Next base: position 123,647 of record SDWH01000005.1, read on the forward strand.
GTTTTCCGGAAGATGTTGGGACATTTTATGTGGGATGACGGGCTGTTTTTTATCCGGAACCGTGACTTTTTTCTTCCTGTTCCGAGCGGTCTGTCCCCTTCTGATACCTTCTGAACGCGGTTTCTCTTTTTGTTTCCTTAAGAAAACAGTTGCAGATTGATTTTTGTAAATGGATGCCCGGTCAAGGATTTCGGAATATTTGTTTCATAATGCTTGCAGAATGCTGTTTTATGTGGAAAAATGAAAAGGCAGAAGACGAAGGGTTTGCCTCGTCCGGCGGCAAGGAATACCCTTTGCCTTCTCTTGGCCGGCTGAGGCTGTGTCAAAATGAACAGCGGCTTTCATTTTGCCTTCCTGGACAAAGCGAAAGAACTCGTGACATAAGCTGATGCATGCAAGGTGTTTCACTCCGTTCAGCGTGGCATTACTTTTTGCCGGCCAAATTTTGTTTTGACACAGCCTCAAGCGGATGGTGGCGGAGATGCGGTTGTGCCGCCGGAGAAGGATGGCGGTCCGGCATGTTATGCTTCGTAAAATTCGATGGGAAGTCCGTCCGGATCCTGCATGAAGAAGAACCGTTTGCCGGTATATTCGTCCGTGCGGACGCTTTCGTGTCCTACCCCTTTGCTCTCCAGCTCCTTGGCCGCCGATTCGATGTCTGCCACTTCGAACGCCAGGTGTCTGAGTCCTGCCGCCTCAGGATAGGAGGGCCGTTCCGGAGGGTTGGGAAAAGAAAACAGTTCCACGATATAGTTTCCGTTTAATGCAAGGTCGGCCTTGTAGGAATCCCTTTCCTTGCGGTAATATTCGTGCTGCAGCTCCATTCCCAGTACACGCGTATAAAAGTCTTTCGACTTGCTGTAGTCGGAACAGATAATCGCTATGTGGTGTACTTTGTTGATTTTCATGACTGTCTGTTTGTATGCTTTATTCCAGTGTAAGCGGAATCCCTTTGTAGAAATCCAGTATTTTCGTGCGGAACAGGTATTCATATTTAGCCTGAATGCAGTCGGACAAAGCCTTCATCCAGTTTGTCCTTGCCTCGTTGTATTCGGTGGCGTTTGCCTTGCCGTTCACATATTTCTCTTTCATCAGCTGGAACGATGATTCCGCCGCTTCGTTGGCGGTTTCGCTGCTGTAGTATTGTGTCTTGGAGTTTACGGCATTATAGTATGCCTGCTGGATTTCTTTGTAGAGCGATTTTTTCGTTTCTTCCAGCTGCCACGACAGCGTTGTCTGGTCCAGGCGTGCCGACCGCACCCTGTTGCGTGTGCTTAGCCGGTTGAAAATAGGAACGCTCAGCGATACGCCTACATACTGGCTGAAGTTGTCGCGCAGCTGGGTTCTGAACTGTGCATTTTCTCTTCCCGAAACCTTATAATAGTTCGTGCTCAGCCCGGCTCCGAAACTGAGCTGGGGATACCATGCGCTTTGTGCTATCTTGATGCTTTTGGCCGCTCCCTGCAGACGGTACATGGCCGCCATTACTGCCGGTTTGGTCAGTACGGCCTGATTGTAGATGTCAGCGGGCGAGGTCAGTTCCTTTTCCAGCTGGTCCATCTTCACTTCCGGTGCCTCTATGTCGAAGTTGTCGGGCGAGGGAAGTTCCAGCAGCTGGCTCAGGTCGAGCAGTGCCATGCTGAGGTTGTTGCCGGCCTGTACTGCCGAAAGCTGGTCCTGTGCCACCCGTGCCTTGGCTTCCATCCATTCCGATTCGGAGGCTTTCCCGTTCTTGAAGAACGCCTCTTTCTGCACGAGCATGTCTTTGCTCAGGCTTACCTGGTCTTCGGCAACCTTGGCCAGTTCCTGGTTGAACAAGACTTGCAGATAGGCCGAGGCCACCTGTATGCTGATGTCCTCTTTGGCCTTGTTCAAGTCTTCTACGGCCGCCATGAGGTTCAGTTTCGACAGGGCTATGGTGTTTGGTATCTGCAGGCCTGTAAACAGCGGAATGCTTGTGCTCACGCTGAATCCCGTGCTTTGCGTGTTGATGCTCTGGTATGTATTGTTCGCCTGCAGGCTTCGTCCGAAGTTGAACGAGTGCGATGCGTTTCCGTTCAGATCCGGCAGCCGGCTCCATTTGGCTGTATTCAGATCGATCGCGCTTTTATCTCGCGCTGCTTCCTGCTGCTTGACTGTCAGGTTATGGCTGACGGCATAGCTGATGCATTTTTCCAGATCCCATCTTTCTTGCGCCGCGCACGGAAGCGTCAGCGAAAAGGCGGCGATGGCTATGCTTATGGATTTGATGTTCTGTTTCATGACTTATTTCTCGTTTTTCAGTCCGCGCACGGCGTCATTTTCCTTCAAACCCTCTTTCACTTCCGTGTTGATTCCGTCGCTTATTCCAGTCACGATCTGGCGGCGTTCGAATTTCTGTTCCGGAACGCTGTCGGTCAGTATATACACGAATGTGGAATCCCCGCTGAATTCAACGGCACTTTCCGGCACGGTGAGGGCATTGTCTGCGTGCTGCAGCACCATTTCGGCGTTGGCGCTATAGCCGGAGCGGATGGTTATGCTGTCGGGCACGTTTATGGCCGCTTTGATTTCAAACTGGTTGGCTCCGTTGTTTTCTGTGCTTTTCGGCGAAATGTACTCGAGCGTGGCGTCGAACTTCATGTTCTGCAAGGCCCCCAGCGTAATCTTTACAGGGATTCCTTCGTGAATCCGTCCGACTTCCGTTTCGTCTACGTTCCCGCGGAAGATAAGGTCGCTCATGTCTGCTACGGTGGCGATTGTGGTTCCGTCATTGAACGTGTTGCTCATGATTACGGAATTTCCCACTTTGATCGGCACGTCAAGAATCAGTCCGTCGATGGTAGAGCGGATCAGTGTGCTGCTGAATGATTCGCTGTTCTTGGTGATGCCTTCTTTCACGATTTCGAGGTTGTCTTTTGCCGCCTGCAGTTCTTCGCGTGCCTGCTGCGCTGCCAGGAGTGTCTGCTCATATTCTTCACTGCTCACAAGCTTGTCATTGTAAAGCTTCTCCATGCGCTGCAGATTCGTTTCAGCCTGTTTTCCGTTCATTTCGGCCAGGCGCACACGGCTTTCCGCCGAGTTGAGCGTTCCCAGTTCAGGGATTACTTTCACTTTGGCGATAACTTCTCCTTTCCTGACCGTCTGTCCGGCTTCTTTATAAACCTCTGATATGATTCCTGAAATCTGCGGTTTGATTTCCACTTCATCGCGCGGTTCGATCTTTCCCGTGGCGACGGTGGTCTGCTTCAAGTCTTTGGCGGTGACTTTCAGAATCTGATAACTCACTTTTTCCGGTTTCGATTTCTGGTAGAGAAATGCGAATGTGCCGATGAATACCGCTGCTACTAATATGATTGCGGTGATTTTGATAAACTTCTTCATATTTTTGGTTTTATATTTTCAGCTTATGGCTATTATTCGTCACGGATGGCGTCGATCGGTTTGATTGCCATGGCCCGGTATGCAGGGGCAAGTCCGGCAAGCAGGCCCAGCATCAGCAGGAGCATGCACGCTCCCACCGCTTCCCAGAAACTTATCTGGAAGTCTGTCGGAGAGCCGGGAGAGGAAGTTCCCGCCTCGACAGCATTCAGCAGAAATACGGCAAAGGATATTCCCGCCATTCCTGCAATGATTGTCAGCACCATGCTTTCTGAAAGTATTTGTTGGAGAATGTCGTTCGGACGCGCTCCGATAGCCCGTCGTATGCCTATTTCTACGGTGCGTTCCTTCACCGTCACCATCATGATGTTGCTGACTCCGATAGCTCCGGCCAGCAGCGTGCCCAGGCCGACCATCCATCCCAGAATCCGTATTCCCGAAAACAGGTTGTCCATCATGCTGAACATGGCTTCGGCGTTCACCTGGATAATTGCCTGGCTGTCGTCCGGGTGAATATAGTGTGCCCGTTTCACTACCTGCTCCACCTTTTTTTCCACATCGCTGATGGAATATCCTTTTTTTGCCGTGTAGCAGAGCATTTGCACTTTCTGTCCGAAGTTGTAGTTTTGCTGCATGGTGGTGAACGGTATGATAACGGACGTTTCGGATCTTCCTTGGACGGATATGTTTCCGGATGAAAGGCTGACTCCCACCACCTGGTAATAAATGCCGTTTATCTTGACGAATTTCCCGCACGGATTCTCTTTTCCGGGGAAGAGCGATTCATAGATGCGCTTTCCGATGATGCATACGCGCCGCCTGTCTTTCACATCCATGTCGTTCAGGTAACGGCCGTAGGAAATGAGCGGCTCTTCTATTTTTCCGTATTCAGGATACAGTCCTTTGAGCGTTCCGGATATTTTTTGGTCTTCATAGATGATGTCCACTCCCCATTTGGCCAGGCTGGGAGTGATGATGTCTACTTCGCTCACGCTCCGCCGTATGCGGGTCACATCACCGTTCTCCAGATCCCAGTAGCGTCCCTGCTGGAATCCCTTGTATGCCTTGCTGGTTTTGTTGGCTCCCATGAATCCCGAATTGGTTGCGAATCCTTCAAACTCCCGCGAGAGCATTTGCTGCATGCCTTTCGCTCCGCCCATAAGTGCGACAAGCATGAATATTCCCCAGAACACGCCGAATGCGGTCAGCAGGCTGCGTGTCTTGTTTCGCGTGATCGTGACAAGTATTTCTTCCCAAACGTCTAAGTCAAACAGTTTCATATTCATTCAGTTCTAAGTGCCTCTATCGGGCGTATCTTCACCGCTTTCAGTGCAGGGAAAATACCGGCCATCGTTCCGGCGATGATCAATGTGAGAGTGGCTTGTATGGCTATGGACAGATCCACTGTCGGGTTTTCGAAAAAGGTCATGGAAAACACTCCGGCATCCATGGTTTGCTTCCCGGCCACGGCATTCATGTATTCTGTGGCAGCGATGCCCGCTACCATACCGACGTATCCGAAGAAAGTGGTGATGGTGACACTTTCCGAAACAATCAGCCATAAGATGGATGCAGGTTTTGCGCCGAGCGCTTTGCGGATGCCGAACTCGTGCGTACGCTCGCGCACAGTGATCAGCATGATGTTGCTTACTCCCACGATGCCGCTCAGCAGCGTGAATATGCCGATTACCCAAATGGCTGTATGCAGGATTCGGGTGGCCGTTTGCTGCTGCAGGTATTGCGTGAACCGGTTCCATATCCAGATGGCGCTGTCGTCGGCCGCGTCAAACTGTTTCTGGTTTCCGATAACGCGGCGATAGTCTGCTTCGAATGCGTCGTTGTCCGCCTCATCGGCGAGCGCCTTGGTCGTAAAGGTAATGTTGTCGATGCTGTCGCCCTTGGCATATACGGCCTGCAAGGTTGTGAACGGAACAAGGGCAGTGGGAGAGAAGCTGTTCTGGTCTGTATAAACCCCTACAATCTGATAGGCTACTCCTGTCGCATTGATGTACTCTCCTACGGGGCTCTTGTCTGCAAAGAGTGAGTTGGCTGTCTTTTCATGGATAACCATAACCTTCCGCTTCTCCGTCATGTCGCGCCGGTTGATGAAACGTCCTTCTTTGACTTTTATCGCTTCCAGCTCCGGGTAGTTGGGAAACACGCCGTCGATTCCGATTGAAAGATATTCCTTTCCGAATGACAGCGTTACGCTTTCCTGGCTTACCGTTGCCCCTGTGGCAATGATATGGTCGGGAAAGGCTGCGCCTGTGACTTGCAGGTCGCTGTTGTCGAGTGAAATGCTCCTTCCTTCTTGCATGCCTTTGTAGGGGCGTGACGTGTATCCGGGAAAAATTTTCATCGAATTCATCATCATTCCTTCAGACTGCCCTTCGAAAGCGTGAATCAGTCCGTTTCCGGCTCCGAGCAGCACGATAAGCATAAATATTCCCCATGCTACCGAGAAGCCCGTAAGGGCTGTGCGCAGTTTGTTGCGCATGATGGTTCCGTAGATTTCCTGTATAAGATCGGTCATAATGCTTATTTCATGAATCCGTTTTGTCCGAAAGGTGAAGCGTTGTGGTCTGTGTTGTTTTCTATCCGTTCGATCAGTCCGTCCTTGATGTGGATGATTTTGTTGGTCTGGTTTGCCACGCCGCTTTCGTGAGTCACTACAACGATGGTCAGGCCTTCATTGTCATGCAGTTCCTTGAGGATGTTCATCACCTCTACGGATGTCTTGCTGTCGAGAGCGCCTGTCGGTTCGTCAGCCAGAATAATCTGAGGCTTCGATATCAGGGCCCGGGCGATGGCAACACGCTGCTTCTGTCCTCCCGAAAGTTCGTTCGGCATGTGGTGCGCCCATTCCTTCAGTCCCAGCTTGTCGAGGTATTCCATGGCCAGCAGGTTCCTTTTCTTCCGGTTCATTCCTTGATAAAATAAAGGAAGCGCTACGTTCTCCATGGCATTCTTGAATGATATCAGGTTGAACGACTGGAAGATAAAGCCAATCATCCGGTTGCGGTATTCGGCAGCCCGGGTTTCGCTCAGATTGCGTATCAGCACGTCGTTGAGATAGTATTCACCCGAATCATAATTGTCCAGAATGCCCAAGATGTTCAGCAGCGTTGATTTTCCGGATCCTGAGGCTCCCATGATAGAAACAAATTCCCCTTTTTCGATATTGAGGTTGATGCCTTTCAGTACATGAAGCGGAGCGCCGTTATGGTAGGTTTTGTTGATGTCTTTCAGCCGGATCATATCAGTCTTGTTTCTTTTCCTTTTATTTTTAGCCTTTTTGTCGTGTTAGACGCTGCTAAGGTATAAAAAAGTTACACAAACGTTTAAATAAATGCGGGAAAAATTTGCTCTGTATGATGTGATTCTTTATTTTTGCTTCAAATAATTAACCCTAAACATTAAAATGTCATGACAATAAACAATGTAGAGAAACCTTATGTGGTTGGTATGGATATCGGCGGAACGAATACAGTGTTCGGTGTCGTTGATTCCCGCGGAAATGTTCTGGCTTCCGATTCTGTAAAGACTCAGCAGTATGAGCAGATTGAAGATTATGTGGATGCTGTTTGCAAAAAGCTGATTCCCCTTATTTCTCAGTTTGGCGGAGCTGAAAAGATCAAAGGTCTGGGTGTCGGTGCGCCGAACGGCAACTATTATAACGGAACGATTGAGTTTGCTCCTAATTTGCCGTGGAAGGGCATTATTCCCCTTGCTTCCATGTTTGAAGAGCAGTTAGGCATTCCGACTACATTGACTAATGATGCCAATGCGGCGGCTATCGGTGAGATGACATATGGCGCTGCTCGCGGCATGAAAGACTTTATAATGATTACGTTGGGCACCGGCGTGGGAAGCGGCATTGTGATCAACGGACAACTGGTTTACGGACACGACGGTTTTGCCGGCGAGCTGGGGCATGTGATTGTGGAACGCGGAGGACGTCAGTGCGGCTGCGGCCGTAAGGGCTGTCTTGAGACATACTGTTCTGCTACCGGTGTGGCTCGTACCGCACGCGAGATGCTGGTGCAGAGCACCGAACCGAGTCTTCTGCGGAACATTCCGGCCGATGAGATCCAGTCGAAGGATGTGTATGATGCGGCCGTTAAGGGTGACAAGCTCGCTCTGGATATATTTGAATTTACAGGACGTGTTCTTGGTGAGGCTTTGGCCAACTCCATCGCTTTCTCCAGCCCTGAGGCGATCATTCTGTTTGGCGGATTGGCTAAGTCTGGCGATTACCTGATGAAACCGATTCAGAAGGCTATCAATGAGAATGTGCTGAAAATATATGCAGGAAAGACCAAACTGCTTCTTTCGCAGTTGAAAGACGCTGACGCCGCAGTGCTGGGCGCCAGTGCGTTGGGCTGGGAAACCAAGGCAGAATAGAGCTGGAGATTTCCGGCAGATGAAAAGACGGAAGGCGGGCATGCAGCCGCTTTCCGTCTTTTTTTGCTTTTGTGGAAAAGCGTCCAGCCTCCGTCGTGAAGCGGCTGATTCGGTTGGTTTACTGGAGGTTTCAGACAGCCTCTTGTTCTGTTTCAGATATTTTGCTTTTAAAAAGTGTGAGAAATGAAAATTAAGTTTGTATCTTTGCCCATCAATATCAAATAAAAAGAATATGGGTTATAATTTATTGAAAGGAAAACGAGGCATTGTCTTCGGTGCTTTGAACGAGCAGTCGATTGCCTGGAAGGTTGCTGAACGTGCAGTGGAAGAAGGTGCGACAATAACCTTGTCGAACACTCCCGTTGCAGTGCGTATGGGACAAGTCTCAGCTTTGTCAGAAAAACTGAATTGCGAAGTGATTCCGGCAGATGCTACTTCCGTGGAAGATTTGGAAAACGTGTTCAAGCGTTCGATGGAAGTGTTGGGCGGTAAGATAGATTTTGTGCTGCATTCGATCGGCATGTCGCCGAATGTGCGCAAAAAACGCACGTATGATGATCTGGATTATGATATGTTGGACAAGACACTTGACATTTCGGCCATTTCATTCCATAAGATGCTTCAGACCGCCAAGAAACTGGAAGCGATCAATGATTACGGCTCGGTTATAGCCTTGAGTTATGTGGCTGCACAGCGCACGTTCTACGGATACAATGATATGGCAGACGCAAAAGCTTTGCTTGAGTCGATCGCCCGCAGCTTCGGATACATTTACGGACGCGAACACAATGTCCGCATCAATACGATTTCACAGTCGCCTACCATGACTACTGCCGGATCGGGAGTGAAAGGGATGGACAAGCTGTTCGACTTTGCAAACCGTATGTCGCCGCTGGGCAATGCTTCAGCCGATGAATGTGCGGATTATTGCATTGTGATGTTCTCTGACCTGACCCGTAAGGTGACAATGCAAAACCTGTATCACGACGGAGGATTCTCCAGCGTGGGCATGAGTCTGCGTGCGATGGCGACTTACGAAAAGGGACTGGATGAATATAAAGACGCTAACGGCAATATCATTTACGGATAAATGAACAGGCTTTTATTCATATTAATAAGTCTGGTTGCGCTTTCTGCCTGTCAGTTGGACAGGCGAAAGGGCAATCCGGCTGATGATGTGGATATAAAAGTCTTCCGCTATGACCGCCTGCAGTTTGAGGCTACAGAACTCAACAGCCTGTTGGCGTGGCAGCGGATGAGCACGGAATGGTCGCATGCCACCCGTCTGCTCATTGAAGATGTGCTTGAACTTGGATCGGTGGATCAGCCGGATATAAACGGACGTTTCTGCACATTCTTTTCCGATTCCATATTGGTCAGGCTGATGGAAGATGCCGGCATGAAGTTCAAAGACATGACGCCGGTTGAAAAGGAATTGACGAAAGGCTTCAGAAAACTGAAAAAGGAAATCCCTTCGCTGAGGATTCCTCGTGTCTATTCTCAAATAGCTGCCTTGAACCAGTCGGTTGTCGTAACTGACAGTCTGCTGGGATTCAGCCTTGACAAATACATGGGAGCGGATTATCTTTTGTACAAGAAATTTTACTATTCTTATCAGCGGCGGTTTATGTCGCCGGAGCGTATCGTTCCGGATTGCTTTGCATTTTATCTTTTGGGACAATACCCTTTCTCTTGGGAGGAGGGGCACAGGGCATTGTTTGACATAATGATGCATCGCGGGAAAATAGCATGGATTGTGGAGCATATCTTCGGAGAGAACAAATCGGGTGCGTTTGCCTTGGGATATACGGACGAAGAACTGAAATGGTGCAGGAGTCATGGCAAGGATCTGTGGAAATGGATGTCCGACAGCAATCACTTGATGAGCACGGACCCGATGATCATCCGCTCGTACATTTCTTCCAATCCGGGGTTTGTCTTTGCCGGACAGCAGTTGCCTCCGTCTTTTGGCATATGGATCGGAATGCAGTTGGTTGAGAAATGGATGAAAAGCCATGAGGATATGTCTGTAGCCCAGTTGCTTGAGAAAACAGATTTCCGTGAGATGCTGGCTCCGTCCAATTAGTTGATTGAGAAATATTATGGAAACAGCTTTGTATTTGTTGCCTGTTACATTGGGAGAAACTCCAATAGAGCGGGTGCTTCCGTCTTATAATAAGGAGATTATTCTGAATATCAAACATTTTATTGTGGAGGATGTGCGCTCGGCACGCCGTTTTCTGAAGAAGGTGGATGCCTCGGTTGACATCAATAGCCTGACTTTCTATGAACTGAACAAGCATACGCTTCCGGAGGCTATATCTGACTATCTGCGGCCTTTGGCCGACGGGCATTCGATGGGAGTCATTTCAGAGGCGGGATGTCCGGCGGTTGCCGATCCGGGAGCGGATGTTGTGGCCATTGCGCAGAGAAAGCGTTTGAAAGTGGTTCCGCTGGTCGGGCCTTCGTCTATTATCTTGTCGGTGATGGGAGCCGGATTTAACGGACAGAATTTCGCGTTCAACGGTTACCTTCCGATAGATCCCGCCGAGCGCGCCAGACGCTTGAAGGAGCTTGAAAATCGTGTCTATCAGGAAAACCAGACACAGCTTTTCATCGAAACGCCTTATCGCAACCAAAAGCTGATGGAAGAAATCCTGCATGTGTGCCGTCCTCAGACTCGCCTGTGCATTGCTGCCAACATCACCTGTGAAGGCGAGTATATCCAGACACGCACCGTAAAGGAATGGAAGGGACATTTGCCCGATCTGAATAAGATTCCGTGCATATTCCTTATTTACAAATAAGGATGTTTCTCCGGATGTATCTGGTTATTGATCGATCATCTTTGTTAATATTAAAGAGCATATGGGATTGGAAAACATTAAGCGAATCGGATGCGCTCTGTTGCTGGGCTTTGTACTGGTTATGGGAAACGCACAATCTGTTGACACGGCTTCTTTGGCGTGGTTCAAGGAGGCCAAGTTCGGCTTGTTCCTGCATTGGGGACTTTACTCACAGACGGCGGGCGACTGGAAAGGGCATCCGGCCAAAGGGGGAGAGCACTTCATGCTCTACGAGCGCATTCCGCTGAAAGAGTATGCGCTGATTGCTAACGACTTTAATCCGACGGGATTCAACGCCCGCCAGTGGGCGAAGGATGCACGCCGGGCCGGCATGCGCTATGTCATTATCACATCCAAGCATCACGATGGCTTTGCCATGTATGATTCCAAATGCAGCGACTATAACATAGTGAAATGCACTCCATGGGGAAAGGATCCCATGAAGGAACTGGCGGAGGCTTGCCGGGAGGAAGGACTGAAATTCGGCTTCTACTATTCATTGGGACGTGACTGGGAAGATCCTGACGTGCCGACAAACTGGCCCGTGAAAGCCGGACGAAGCAACACGTGGGATTATCCGGACGAAGATGCCAAGCAACTGCCCCGCTATATGGAACGGAAAGTGAAGCCGCAACTGCGCGAACTGCTTACACAATACGGCCGTATCGACTTTCTGTGGTTTGATACGCCGGAGCTGGTCACGAAGGACATGAGCCGTGAGATCAGAGAGCTGATTCACTCGCTGCAGCCGCAATGTCTTATCAACAGCCGCATCGGCAACGGAATGGGCGACTATAGCATTGTGGAGCAGAAACTGACCGGCGGGATAGACAACCGTCCCTGGGAGGCTTGCCTGACCATGGGCAAGAACTGGTGTTACAACCGGCATGATACGGTCTATAAGAAACCGGATGTAATGATACGTCATTTGGCCGACATTGTGAGCAAGGGAGGTAATTTGCTGTTGAATATCGGTCCGGACGGCAAGGGCTGTTTCCCGGCATTGGCGCGTCCGGGGCTGGACGCTTTTCATCTGTGGCTGGAAACGAACGGCGAAGCCATCTACGGCACACGCCCGTGGCATACGTATGGCGAACTGTATGACCCTTCTGTTCGGGAAAAAAGCAATGAGAAGGCTTTTCATGATGCGGTGTACGACGGAACGCCTCAGGAAATTGTGCCCGACTTCCGCTATACGCAAAAGGGCAATGCCGTTTATGTCATCGTGCGCCATGTGACGGCTCCGTCTTTCACCTTGTCTGCTTTCCGTCCTTCGGACCGGGTTGTTTCGGTGGAATGCATGGATTCGCATCAGACTGCCGAATGGAGGCAGGATGCCGGCGGACTGCATATTGCGCTGGATGCCGGCGAGAAGCATTATCCGGTCTATGTGCTGAAGGTTACGCTTGACATGCAGTGATGTGTCTGATTGAATGGTTCTCATGCTGCCGGCAGCAACCGGTCTGCCGGTGATGGCATGCAAAGCGGGCAGATGCAGCTTTCCGGCGAAGGCATGGGCTGTATCTGTCGCTTCATCGGCATGTTGCGGAATTATCTGAAATTGAATTCTTTCCATAGATTGGCAGAGATTTGCAGGTGTTCTTTCTCTGCCAGCAGTATTTCGCTGAAATTTTCGGGCGATTCGATCAGCTCTGCAAAAGTAAAGTATCTGCCTTCCGGAGCAATGCTTTTCTCTTCTTTGTCGATCGGAAGTATGAACAGTTGTATCGGATAGGGAGTCAGTCTGTCAATCCGGTACTTCAGGATCAGGCGGGGAGAGATGAACGAACACTTTCCCGGCTGTTTTTGCAGAAACGCCTTCACCTTTTCGGCGGCAAACCTTTCGCTTTTGTATGGACATTTCTCGAAGGGGAAGATCAGCGGAACATCCCATACGCGTTTTCCGGAGTCAGCCTTGGCATAGGGGATAAGGTAAATTTTTCCGTTGCATATGGGGGCTATCCTTATCACGCAGCAGGGGTTTTCGTAAGTTGACGCTGCCATGCGGATTCCGGTCATGTTTATTATCAGGCAAATGATATAGATTAAAGCTGGAGCATAAAAGACGAGGGTGTAATGCACATAGTTGGTGTGAATGGAAATCACGTTCTGGAGCAGAAACAGGCTGAGCAGGTGCAGTCCCGACAGAATGACTATCACTCTCGCCTCCAGCCGGTAGGATATGCTGGAGTCGAGCCGGAACTTTTTGAGCAGGCTGTGGTATGTTTCCGGTGCCGTTAAATAGATGAAGGCAAAGATAAGGAGCATGAATTCCAGCGTGGGAGTAATGCTGCGGGGAGGTATGTATTCGTAGCCGGTAAAGAGTCGGAGCAAGAAGCAGGTGCCTATGCCTGCGGTTCCTTGCAGTAGAAAAAAGTTGAGGGACTTAAGCTGGAAGAAATCGTAGGCCAAACCGATAAGGCTGATTGCCAGTCCGATGCCGAGCATTGCTGTGGCGGGGAAAAAATGCAGCCCTATCAGTGTGATTATAGTAGGCAGCAGGCCGAAGGATACGATCTTGTGTCTATATTTTATCAACAGTTTCATAGTGATGGCATTTTTTTATGCAACAAATTCGTTTTTTGTTTTGTTCGTTCCGGATTTGAGTTTTTTTGTGCAGATGGCGTTGCCCGGGATTCTTGCAGTGTATGGCAGAAGTTCCTGAGGAAAGGGCTTTAAGAGCTATTGTTTTGTTGTCCGGAAATCTGATGAGCTTGCGTGAAAAAGCGGAGGCTTTTCCGTAAAAAGTTTATCTCCAGCCTGAAGATATGTGTGTTCAGGCTGGAGATTTATATCTTTAGGTTGGAGATACAGTTTGTCGCGCAGTCTGTCCGGTTTCTTTGGGCCGGAAAACCTGCCGGGACTTGTTGGCTCAAAGATGCCTTTCCGCATGATAGGAAGAGCGTACAAGCGGTCCGCTCTCTACCATCTCAAAGCCTTTGCTCATACCGGTTTCCTTGTATTTCCGGAATTGTTCGGGAGTGACGTATTCTTTTACCGGATAGTGTTTTCTGCTTGGCTGCAGATACTGTCCGATGGTCAGCCGTTTGCAGCCGTTTGCAAGCAAGTCGTCCATTGTTTCTTCCACTTCTTCCGGAGTTTCTCCCAATCCCACCATGATGCTTGATTTTGACTTGATTCCGTTTTCTGCGATTTGCCGGAGCACGGCCAGGCTGGTGTCATAGCGGGCCACGCTTCTGACCTCAGGAGTGAGTCTGCGCACGGTTTCCACATTGTGTGAAAGAATCTCCGGATGCGCTTCGATGAGAAGCTGTACGAGCTCTGTTCTTCCCTGGAAATCAGGAATCAGGGCCTCTATCGTGGTCTGTGGATTAACTTGGCGCACGGTTTCTATGGTCTGCGCCCAATGATGTGCGCCCAAGTCTTCCAGGTCATCCCTGTCTACCGAAGTGATGACAGCGTGGCGGAGTTTCATCAGGCGGACAGACTCTGCCACTTGTGCCGGTTCGGAAGGGTCCAGCGGGAGCGGCTTGCCCGAGAGCGTGTTGCAGAATTTGCACGCTCTGGTGCATATGTTTCCGCCTATCATGAATGTTGCCGTACCTCTTCCCCAGCATTCTCCTAAGTTCGGGCAACGTCCGCTTGTGCAGATTGTATGCAGCTTGTGTGTGTCTACAATCTGTTTCGTTTCTGTGTAGCGGGCGTTAGTCCCGATATCTATCTTCAACCAGTCCGGTTTTCTCAAATGCTCCATAGCGTTGGCTTAAAGTTTTCTGATGAAAAATTCGGCAACGCGGTTCATCAGGTGGTTGCGTGTGTTTCCTCCTGATATGCCATGATTGCGGTTGGTATAAATCTGCGTTTCAAAATACTTGTCGGCTTGTATGAGGGCTTCGTTATACTCCATGAAGTTCTGGAAGTGAACGTTGTCGTCTGCACTGCCATGAATCAGAAGCAGGTCGCCTTTCAGTTGGTCTACACGGCCGATGGCAGAGGAGGCGTTATATCCTTCGCCGTTTTCTTTCGGGGTACGCATGAAACGTTCGGTATATACGGTGTCATAGAAATGCCAGTCGGTGGGAGCTGCAATCGCTACGCCGGCCTTGAATGCCCCCGAGCCTTCGCTCATCGACATGAGCGTGTTGTATCCCCCATAGCTCCAGCCCCATATTCCGATGCGGCTGCCGTCTACATAAGGCAGGCTTCCGAGGTATTTGGCGGCTTCAGCCTGGTCTGTGGATTCCTTCACGCCGATTGAGAGGTAGGTGCATTTTTCGAAAGCCGCTCCCCGTCCTCCGGTTCCGCGGCCATCTACGCAGACCATGATGAATCCCTTGTCGCACATATAGGCTTCAAACATTCCGCCGTCGCCGAAGCTGCCGATGCCCCACTTGTCGAGCACTTGCTGCGAGCCGGGCCCGCTGTACTGATGCATGATGACCGGATATTTCTTGTTGGGGTCGAAGTTTGCCGGTTTCATCATCCATCCGTTCAGCTCAACTCCTTCGCTGGTCTTGAATGTAAAGAATTCTTTCTGAGGCATGTTCAGCTCGGCCAGCTGTGATTTCAGCCGGCTGTTGTCGAGCAGCGTGACAAGTTCCTTTCCCTTGTTGTTGTTCAGTGTGATGAGGGTGGGAGTGCTGATGCTTGAGAAAGTATTGATGTAATACATCATGTTGGTGCTGAAGATTGCAGTGTTTGTTCCGGTGCGTGCGGACAGTTTGGTTTTCTTTCCTTTCCCGTCTATTTTATAGACTGCTGTTTTCAGCGGGCTTTCTTCGTTGCTTGTATAGTAGAATTCGTTTGTCTTCTGGTCCCATCCCAGAAAATCTTTCACTTCAAATTTTCCTTTGGTGATTTGTTTTACCAGATTCCCTCCGATGGTATAGAGATACAGGTGGTTGTATCCGTCGCGTTCGCTCATCATAACGATGTTCTCCGGATAGAACACGATGCTGGAGTAAGCCTGTTCCTTGATATACTGCTCCGATTCGTCGCGGACAGCTACCTGGCAGACGGCACTTCTCGGATTGGCCATGTAGATGTTGAACCGGTTCTGGTGGCGGTTCAGCGTCATGATTGCCAGCTTGTCGGGATCAGATGTGAACTTGATGCGCGGGATATAGGCGTCTGCTTCGATTTGCAGGTCCATCTTGCGCGTTACATGGCTTTTGATGTCGTATGTGTGTACGCTTACTTTAGAGTTGTCTGCTCCGGATTTCGGGTATTTATAGTCGTAGCTGCCCGGATAAGTGGCGTACGCTTTCTTTTCCGGAGCCAGTCCCTTATACCATTGGAAAGAATACATGGGCACTTCGCTTTCATCGAAGCGGATATAGGCGATCATCTTGCTGTCTGCGCTGAAGTCAAATGCGCGGTTAAACGCGAACTCCTCTTCATATACCCAGTCGGGAATGCCGTTGATGACTTTATTGTATTCTCCGTCTTTTGTGACCTGAGATTCGCTGTTTCCGAACAGCAGCTTGACCAGATAGATGTTGTTGTTCCGTACAAAGGCAATCTGATGGCTGTCGGGAGAAAAGAGCGGAACTTGCTGCGGGCCGTTGTTGGAGAGCGGTTCCAGCGTGCGGTTCTTCACGTTGTAGATGTAATAGACCGCAGTGAACGAACGGCGGTAGATCGGCTTGGTTTCTGTTTGGATTAAGATCAGGCTTTCGTCGGGCGACATGATGTATCCGTCGAATGATTTGAGTTCGATATTGCGTGCTGTCGCTACATCGAAAATCGTGCCGGCCTCTTTGCCTGTCTTGAACGAGTATTTCACGATGCGCTTGTGGTCGGAGCTTATCTGTGTATAATGCTCTCCGTCAAGCATCGGCTTAAGTCCGTAAATGTTCTGTGCCCGGTAAGTTCCGCCGGCCGCATCTTTCAGTGTCACGTTCTTTGCCGTTGTTCCCGATGCGAGAACAAGCAGCGAAAACAAAAGTGTGAGAATCTTTTTCATCATCTATCTTTTTTAAGTTTGTATTCATTCTGTCGATTCCGCAGCTGGAATTTCTTTCTCCTCCGTCATCTCCGGCCCGGGAACATCTGCCTGCGGTTTCGCTTCTTTGTCTTTGATTCCGAACAGCCAGCGGAAGAATCTTACAAAAGCATTCCGTTTCTTGGGCTTCACTTCGGCGGCAGGTTGCTGTACGGCCTTTAAAGAATCGGTTTGCAGGCTGTCATTCTTCTGGTGAACATTCAGGCTGTCTGTGAAAAGTGAGTCTTTAGCCAATGCCAGCTTTTTCTGCAGAGAATCGAGTTTCAGCGAATCTCCGGCAGCTATGGGAGCAAAGAGTCCAAGTGAGTCGGTGTGCGTTGAGTCGGCTGCAATGCTGTCGGCCAGGAGCGAATCTTTCGGCAATACCGGTTTCTTTTCCGGTTCTTTCGGTTTCGGAAGCTTGAAAGGAACCGGTACGGAATATTTGCAGCGGACGGTCGTGCCGTGGTCTTTTGCCGGAATCCAGTCGCGCATCACGATGATTGCATCCAAAGCAGCCGTATCGAGTTCTGCCTTCAGGCTGCGCACGATATGAGGTGATGTAATGCTTCCGTCCTTTTCCACTACAAACTGTATCATGACGGTTCCTTCGGTCTGCGTCTTTTCCGCAAGTTCGGTTGTGTGTGCCTTTCGTCGGACATAGTTGAAGAACTGTTTCATGCCTCCGGGATATTGGGGCATCTGTTCTACGCTTGCATAGATGCGGTCGGCCCCCTTGCGTATCATATTGATTGTATAAGGTTTTTCGGAATGCTCCAGAAAGACATCTGCATCGAGGTATTTGTTTTCCATTTTTTCCGCGCGTATCATAACCACATGGTTGTAGTCGGCCTCGATGACAAATTCACCGTTCGCATCTGTCGAGGCCCGTCTTCCTGTACCTTGGATGGATATTTCCGCGTTTGCTATGGGGCGTCCGCTGTTTTTGACAATGCCGCTGATCTGAAAAGTTCTTCCGCTTTGTTTGTAGCGTATCAGATCTTCCTGGCTGTTGATGCGGATTATGGTGTCTGTCGCTGCCTTGTCCAGACGCAGCGATTTTACGGATTTCTGTTTGTCGTCGGGGAAATAGAAGTTTCCTGTCCGGATATTTTTTTCGTTGATTTCATGTTCGAATTCAAACAGCCCTTCCTCGTTGCTGGTATATTCTGTTCCATAGCCTGAAATTTTCAGAATCATTCCGCTTTGGGGAGCCCCGTCGGTATTGAGCACGGTGATGCGGAACGTTTGTTTCTTTTCTTCCGCAACGTGCGCCCGTCCGTAGTTGTTCCCTGCGAAGACGGATGCAGCCAATATAAAGGCTGTGGCAATATAGTGTTTCATAAATGCTTGCAGTTAAATTGTTACAAAGCTACAAGTATTCTGTTTGATTCAATATTGCCGTTGTGTTAATAAAGCTGAACAGGCGGGTTTTGTGTCACGCCTTCCGCATTTTTGCCGACATTCTGCGGAGTCTGAGCAGGTGCAGCCGTTCGATGGCATGTTTACGGCTTAATGTAACCTGATAGCGGTATACCAGGCATGTGGTGATGAAGTATGCTCCGGCCTGGATCCATAATGCCCGGTATTCGGGAAGCACTTCGTTGAGTTCCGCTCCCATGGTATTGATCCGTACAAATCCGTTGATGCCGAATGTGGAAGGGAACAGGTAAGAAAACGCTTTCCAGAATTCGGGGATGGCTGCTCCCGGCCATGAAATTCCGGATATGAACAGCAGCGGAACGGAAGTGAATACGTAAATCATCAGACACGACTCGCGGTGGTGGATGAATACCGAGCAGGTCATGGCGAAGAAGATGCATGCCAGCAGGTATGGGAAGATGAAGGCCAGCAATGTGGACGGCTGGGCGATTTGCACCAGACTGAATATCTTCGGAACCAGACACAATATGTAGGCTGATACGATGAGGTATATCAGCAGGTAGGCAAAAGATTTGCCTGCTACCACGCGCAGTGTGCCTTGGTAATGTTTGCTCGTTGGAATGAGGTCGCGGAAACGGTTGTTTTCTCTGGCAGTTCCCGCAGACATTCCGATGCCGAGCAGCAACGTCTGCTGGATAATAAGAATGAGTACGGCGGGAATGAGAAAGCTGGCGAAACCGTCTTGCGGATTGAACAGCGAGATGTCTTCGTATTCGATCGGTGCTGTCGTTATTTCATCCTGACGGTCGGTTGTGTTTCCAGCCCTTTCAATCTGTATCTGTTTGTTGACAGACAAAGACGCATTGGTGCAGGCA
The DNA here is from genome assembly GCA_019550975.1 of Bacteroidales bacterium SW299. Classification (GTDB taxonomy): domain Bacteria; phylum Bacteroidota; class Bacteroidia; order Bacteroidales; family Bacteroidaceae; genus Phocaeicola; species Phocaeicola excrementipullorum. Next base: position 142,459 of record SDWH01000005.1, read on the forward strand.
AGGAGCAGCGATTTGTAGTAGAGCATTCCGCTCATGTCGCAGAACAGGCTGACAGTTGCCTGCTTGCCCGTCGAAAGGTCTTTGTTGAAATCGGCGGGAATATAGATTATGCCATATACCTTTGTTTCTTTCAGCAATGTCTTTGCCTCTTCCATATCGGTGCAGTGCGACTGGATTCTTACGTCTGCACTCGCGTCAACAAGGCGGAGGAATTCCCGGCTTTGTGCCGTATTGCTTAAATCGACCACTGCCGCCGGCACATCCCTTACAACTTCGTTGGTGTAAATGAATGCGTATATTAAAGGGTAAGCCAGTGGAACCAGAAGAAAGAATATCAGCACGCCCTGATCTTTGAACACCTGTTTCAGTTCATGCGAGCAGATATGGAATAAGCCAGCCAAACCTTGTCTGATGATATGTGGAAGTGTATGATTGTTCATGAAATACAATGTTTAAGGTAGATAGACATAGTGCAGCATGATTGTGCGGAGCTGTTTCAGCACGAAGAACGGCAACAATGTGAATAGCAGCAGAGCTGCTATCGGCTCCCAGGCATAAACGACCGAGTATCCGTTGAGTGCCTGATTGACATAAATCAGGAAGTAATGCCGCAGCGGAAACAGTACGCATATGCCTTGCAGTACGGGGTGCATGGCCATGACCGGATAGGTAAAGCCTGATATCGAAAACGAGATGACTCCCCACAATGACGCAGCGCTCAAGGCTAGGCGGAAATTGCCGAACAAGCCGAACAGGAATATTCCGAATGCCTGCGAGGAAACCACGAGAAGCAGTCCGGCCAGCAGCATGGGGAAGATGCCGTTGTTGCATGGATAGTGGAGGTATCCGTAGAGATAGATATTATAGAAAACAGCAATCAGAAAGAAGATGACGGTTTGCGGAAGCAGTTTGCAGCTTATAGCCGTCGCGATAGAGTTTCCGGCCATCTGCATCCATTCTTTTGCCGTATTCTCTTTCAGTTCTGTCCCCAGTGTGTAAATTGTTGTCAGGAATATGAGCAGCATTAATATTCCTGGGAACAGCGTATTGCACAGATATACCGAATAGTTGAGCCACGGGTTGTTCAGCGCGTGGGTTTCGATTACGATTGGCTGGAGAAAAGCCATGGCTTGTGCTTCGGTGGCTCCCTTTGCCAGCAAAGTAGCTTGTCCGACAGCAGCAGAGGCCAGTTCGGACATCGTTCGTTCGTCTTTGTAAAGCAGCGACCCAGCTATCAGGTAAGAGTAGTTGATATAAAAAGACACTTTGGGCTGTCTGCCTGCCAGTGCTTTCTCCGTAGTACCCTTGGGTATGTAGTAGAATGAATAGATTTCTCCCCGCTGCATGGCTTTTCTTGCCTCTGTAACACTGCTGTAATGAGCGGTGATTTCAATGTGCTGGAACGCATTGAGATTGCGGATGATGTTTCGTGTGGTAGCCGTATTGTCCAGATCTACCACTCCTGCGGGCATGTCGGTCGGCAACCCTTTGCTCATGAGGGTAGAGAAGAACACGAAGCAGAATATCGGAGCGATGATGATGCAGAACAGATACATCGGCTTCGTTGCGATACGGTATGTTTCCCTGCGGGCTATGTTCCACAAACTTTTCCACATATCAGATGACATTGTTGAATCTTATTTTTCGATGATTGCAGACATTCCCGGGCGCAGATTCTCTACGGTTTCCACGGGCTTTGCCTTCACTTCAAACGTTTTCAGGTCGAATTGTCCGGTTGTCTTGGTTGCTTTCCAGGCGGCATAAGTTCCTAAATCTTTCATATAGGTTATTCTGAATGTTGCATCCTTTTCCAAAGCAGGGATATATGCCTTTATCTCATTGCCTACATTGAAGTCTTTCAGGAAATCTTCGCGCACATTGAACGTAACCCAAATATCATCGAGCTGGGCTATGTTCATTATCGGTGCGCCGGTGCCGACCAGTTCTCCTACTTTCGGGAATATTTCAGAAACTTCTCCATCTGCCGAGGCCGTAAGGTATGTTTCCGAGATGTAGGATGAAACTTCTGCCACAGCCCCTTTCGCCCGTTCGACTTGTGCGGCAGCCATAGCCTTGTCTTCCCGCTGCGCTCCGTTTTTAGCCATTGTATACTGTGCGTTTGCGGCACGCTCGGTCGCTTTCATGGCATCGTACTGTGCTTTGGCTTCGTCGCGTTTCTGTGCGGTCATCACTCCTTCTTCATACAGCCGGTTTATGCGGTTGTATGATTTTTCGGCTATTTCCAGTCCCGCTTTTGCTTTCTGCCACATTTCAAAAGCTGCCTGCAATTGTTCGCTTCGTGTTCCTCTGATCGCTTTTTCGTTCATGGCCTGTGCCATCTGCTCAGCGGCTTGCGCCTGCGACAGCTTGGCCATGACATCGGGCGCTTCGAGGATTGCCAGTGTATCTCCAGCTTTGACTTTGTCGCCTTCATGGACAAAAAATTTCAGGACACGTCCCGGAACTTTGCTGGATACCCTGTATTCTGTCGCTTCGGCTTCTCCCTGAATGATTTCTGTTCCTTTTCCGAGAGTGAAGAATCCGATGATGCTGACGATTGCTACGGCTCCTGCAAGTGTGATGAATGCCAGCATGATATTGTTGCGTTGTGTCTTTTCCATATCGATGTTATTTTAATGTTCCCATTGATTTGTTTAAATAAAGTTCGCTAAGTTTTACGTCAATTTGGGCGTCTATCTTGCCAGACTGTGCAGACAGCCACGCCGTTTGAGCTTCAAGCACGTTGCTTGTCGGTATGACTCCTTCCTTGAATCCCAGATTGGCATACCGGAGGTTCTCTTCAGCCTTTTCCATGTTCTTTTCAGCCATGGTCAGCCTTTTGGCCGCTTCGTTTACTTTATAGGAACTTTGCGTAACCTGAAGCTCCACTTTTTCCTTCACATCGTCCAGCTTGTATCGGGCGATGTTCGCTTCTGCTTGGGCTGCCTTTACCTTATATATGCCTTCTCCCCAGTGGAATACCGGAATCTTTACGATGACTCCCGCTGCCCACATTCCGCGGAAACGGTTTTCAAACCCGTTGACGAGGGACGGATTCGTTACCAGATAGTTTGCTGTGACTGCAACTGAAGGGAGAAAGTCGGAGCGTACGACATTCACCTTTTGGCGATAGATTTCGGATGCGAGCTCCAGGCTTTTCAGCTCTTGTCTGTTGGCTAAGGCCGTGTTGACATTGGCTTCTGTATAAGCGTTTGGAAGCGTAAGGCTGCTCATGTCTTCATCGGCCAGTGTGATGTCTGTATCCAATGGGAGACCGCACAGTTGGCAGAGAACCATTTTTGAAAGGCTCAGGCCGTTTTCAACCTGTGTCAGTGTCATCTCTGCCTCGTTCACCTTTACTTTTACACTTAGAGCATCAGCTTTTGTGGCCACTCCTTCGTTGACCATCTTGCTGACATCAGAGTCCAGTTTCTGGACCAGATTCAGGAAACTTTCGGCAAGTTTCTTCTTGTTTGCAAGCGAAACCACCTGCCAATATGCTTGGTCTGTGTTCAAAATGATGTCTTGCAGTCCTGTCGCATGTTGAGCTTCGGCGAGCTGTTCGGCATATTTGGTTATTTTGTTGTATGCTATGATTTTTCCTCCCATGAAAATCGGCTGGGTGAGTGTAGCCGCTCCGACAGTCAGATTTCTTGTATCGGTGCGGAGCGCATTTACGATTCCTTCGCCTACAGCGTTCAGTCCGTTTGTAACTCCTGCAACAGCACCGGGAAGAAGTCCTTGCAGTCCGGCGGCCAGACCGGGATTTTGGGCGGCAAGTGCCTGCAGCCCTTGCTGAAGCTGCGATCCGGCAGCTGTCCCCAGATTTCCGATTGTCTGCTTTTGTTCGTCGCTTAGCAGGGAAATTTCTTTTTGAGTGCGCATATATCCGCCCGCAAATTCAATTTTTGGGAGATAGTTGGTGAACGCTGCCTTTTTCTCATAATGAGCTGCATTCACTTTTTCTCGCGATATGAGCAGCTCTTTGTTGTTTTTCAGAGCCAGTGTCCGGCAACTGTCCAAAGTGAGCGTATGCTGTGCAAAAACGCTTAAGGAAGTACCAATGGCCAGAATAAGACTAAAAAACTTTTTCATTGTCAGAAGAACTTTGTTATTTGGTTGCTTATGCAACATTGCAAATGTATACTTTTATAACAAATAACCAAAAAGATTTGTTGTAAAGATTCTCAATGCAGCTTATAAATTTGTTAAGTTGCACCGAGATGGGCGCATCTCAGTTCAGCAGATTCAGTTTCAGTCTGTGATTTATGGAATTGTCTATGATTTTGCATTTGCCGGCGAATGAACCGTGTCCGTTTCGGCTTGACAGACTGCTGCCTGTGTTGCTTGATCCTTCTCCCGGGACTTCGGTGACAGGAAAGCTTCCATTGGCTATGTGGTAAAATACCGGAGCCAGCAGCGAATCTCCCGGAGTGCCGAACTCTCCTAGATCTTCTCCCAAGTTCTCTTCAATCTCAAAGTCAGGAAGAAGTCCGTCTTCGTAATACTCGTAATATCCTTGCGAATTGCTCAAGTAAGTGGTTGTGAGCCAAAGTTCGATATTTGGAGAATTTGTGTCTGTAAACAATTGCTGGGCCACGTTCTTTCCGAAGGTCGGCGCTCCCACTTGGATAAGCCGTCCGTTGATGTAAGGCCTCAGGCAGTTGATCACAATCTCAGAGGCAGAAGCCGTATTGCCGGACGTGATGACATACAGGTTGTTGTATTGAGCGGGAGTTCCTGTTGAGAGGAGGCTCGGGTCGAAAAGCAACGTTTCCGTTTTGTTGATTTTGTCGTTGTATGTCATGTTCAGGAAAGGCTGCCCCATGGCACTTTGTGGGGCAAGGAGCGTGCTTATTACCTGGGATGTTGAAACATAGCCTCCCGGATTGTAGCGGAGGTCGAGAATGATGTCGCTGAACTGGCCTGCATATTGTGTGAATATGCTTTCCACCGCATCGGCATTCTCGCCGAACTCATTATATAAGATGTATAGTACGTTATGCGAGCTTACTTCGATGGGCTTTGCTTCGAGCACATCCTGTTCTTCCACATAGCGTGGAGCCGGAAGCTGGACAACTCCGATGGTGTCGAACTCAGCATAGTTGTAGTCGTCTTCAGCCGTGCCATCATCTGGAATTTCTACATAAGGATTGTATTTGCCCAATGTGAAGGTATGCGCTCCCGAAGGACGTTCGATGTAGTCTTCATAATATGAACTTTGGGAGATTTCTTCTCCGTCCACAGCAATGACCCAATCGCCGCGTTTCAGTCCGGCTTCTTTTGCAGGCGAGTCCGGCTGGACATAAAGGATGCGCATGGTATTTGTTCCTTCAGTTGTGCGGACAAGGGCCGCTTCGAATCCGAAGCACGGGTAAGTGCTTGTGGCTCGCGAACCGGTGGCTATTGAATCCACATGAGAGAAAAGCACGCCGTTTTTCTTGTCCTTGCTTGAGGCTGCCGATGACAGGAAATCCTGCGGACTGTCGAAGAAGTCCAGTTCGTCTTCCGAGGGGATGTCTTCATAAAACAGATAGTTCTCCTGCATGACATTGTATATCCAGGTTTTGGTAGTTATCAGCGCATAATATTCTCCCGAGCGGTCTTCACCGCATGAAGACAGCAGTCCTGCCAGAACAGTTCCGGCCAACACAAGTCTGTTGAAAATCGCCCTCATAACATTGCTCTTATTTCATTGAGAAAGCTCCCTGTCCGATCATGTTTCCGTCGGCAAAGATATAGATGTGGTATTCTCCTGCCGGCAGGAACTCTTCGACATCCCAGTATACGGTGACAGTTTGCTCTTCTCCTGTATATTCGATGTATTTTTTGATGGAGTAGCCTATTTCCCGGTCTTCATACTTGAACCGGTTGGCGTCGCTTTTTGTCAGGATGCTGTTGTCGGGCTTGGCGATGCGCACATAGATGGTTTTGTTTCCCGTTTCTGCCGTAATGTTCTTCACGATGGTGAATGTGACGGCTATTTTCTTTACGTTTTTCACTCTGGAAGTGTTTCTTCCGCGTTTGTTCTGCGTCTGCACCGTAACGTTTGTGGCATCCAGCTGCGCAGCGAGAGAAACCTTTTGGTGAAGGGTTTCTTTTTCCTGCGACAGGTTGGTTATTTGCACGGTAGCTGCCGAGTATTTGTTTTTTACTTCCTCATTCTCTTGCTTTAGGGCCGCGTTCAGCCGGTTGAGCGAGTCAATTTGTATGACGTAAGTGCGCAGTACTGCACGCACGGTTTTCAGCTCCTTTTTCAGGCGCATGATTTCTGCTGCGTCACTGGTCTTTACCTGACGGAGTTCTTCCAGCAGCCGCTGTGTTTTCAGCTTTTCGCTTTCCAGCTTTTCGCGGAGTGAGTCGTTGTTTATCTGGATCTGCAGTTCGTCGTATTGTGTGGCAAAATTGCTGTATTCGTTTTCCATTTCCTGTTTCTCGATGGCAAACAGTTCAGTCATTTCCTTATTCTTTTGAGTCTGGTTGAAAGCGAAGAATGAAACCCCCGCTACGATAACTGCCAGGATCACGATAACTGTAATAAGGCTCTTGTTCTTGTTCATTTCTCTATCAGTTTTGCGTTTGGCGCAAAAATACAACAATTTAGATAGACCTTCTCTTTTATTTGATTAAAAAAAACATAACGTCAGGGCAATATGAAGGTGGCAGGCCGGGTGTCGCCTTGTTTCCATCTGCAAAATTCCAGTTCGGGATAAGCGGATGCACCTGTGCTGCCGATCCACTCATTCAGCTTTTCATGGAGTTTCCGCCCGCCTTCTTCCAGAACGAATGTCCGGCTGTCGTATCTCAGGATAAATTCGTAGGCTGAATTGTGGTCATTTCCTATAAAGTCTTTCTTGTAAGTGTCCGGAAGGTAGCAGTACGCCATGTAGCTTGTTTCCCATGTGTTGAAGCAGAGAGCGTTGTATTTGCCTTCCGGGCCGTATACATAGCAGTTCTGTATATTTTTCTTGTTCTCGAAGCATAAGTGCGCTCCGTTTTCGGGGCTTTTGAAGCTTGCGTGTCCGATGCCGCAGTTCAGGATATTCCCGGCGTTGGTCCTTACCAGTCCGGCGGCCGGGTCTTTGGCGTCATCGGTTGATATTGTGACGTTTTCGGCCAGGCAGTTGAATACATCACCCTGGTTGTAGGCTATAAATCCGCTGTACTGGTTTGCGTCGGTCAATTCCATCGATCCGTTTTGGAGGATGCAGTTATGAATCTTCCCTCTGTTTATTCCGGCCAGCAGTCCGACGTATGCAATCTTTCCGTTCTGGGTGTAAGATATGTTGCAGACATTCAGGTTTCTGACAATCCCATCCGGTGCTATGTCACCGAAGACACCATAATTGGAATATCCGTTGAGCTTCCTGTTCAGGTGGATGCCCGACAGCGTATGCCCTTCTCCGTCGAATATGTCGCTGAATGCCTTGTTCATCTTGTAGTTGATTCCGATTCCCATTATCCGGGCAGACTCTTCCTCAGAAAACGCGATGTCGCTTTTCAGGCGGTACGTGGTGATTCCGTCCGCGGTTTCTCCGAACTCCTCCAGCTTTCTGTCATCGTATGCTTCTCCGTTTATCAGGTGAGTGAAGGCGATGAAATCTTCTGCCGTATATATTCCGCGTCCCGAACCTTTTGATTTCAAGTTGCAGGAATAGGCTGTTCCTTCTTTAAAGGTTATGTTTTCGACCGTTGTCTGGCAGATGCTTTGCCCGGAACCGGTCAAGGATAGTTCTACAGGAGGTGTTTCACCGGCAGGGGAGGGCGGAATGATGAAGCTGTAAGTGTTTTCTTCTGAACCGTGCAGTTCGCTTTCATGGCAATCCCGGCTGTAGATGATGTTTCCGGTTATGGGGCAGAACGATTCGATGCCGGCAGTCTTGCAGATCATGCCTGTGACTTTTTCGCTCAGCTGGCTGTCGGTATTGAAGTCTATTCTTGAAAAGCGGTGCCTGAACTTCAGGCGGATCACGTTGCCGTATGCGCACGAGTCCTGGCAGAACAGGACATCTTTCAATGTCTTTCCGCTGCTTTCGTACAATTGCTCTTTTCCGAAGAGCCCTTCTCCGTCAGTATCCATGACGGGAAAGACGGCGGTGTAGCGCATCTTTCCGTTTCCGTTCGGTCCGAAGGGCTTTTCCGGCACCCATTCTTTCCCATCGAACGTGAGGATGCAGCCGTCCGGACTTGTGGTTCCGTCGCTGAAGAACAGAATCCGGTCGCCTGTCTGAAACGCGGTCTTGCCTGCAGATCTGCCTTGCGGGCCGAAGCCGTAAACGTCGTTCCCCAAAATCTTTATTCCGGAGGATAGGCGGGTTTCATGGTCTTCAATTCCGTTGCATCCGGAAAAGAAGAAGGCCCATATATACATTATATATATAAGAATGGATGGTGTGGAGCGCATAAGCGTGACTTTTTCATTGTGGTTTATATATGAAAACGGCAAACGTGCCGGTTGTTCACCTTTCCGGGCACAGATTTTTCCGCAGATCTTCTTTGCCGTTTCCGGTCATGCGGAGCGGAAACATGGACTTGTGCGGCGGAAATCTTTATCTCCAGCCTGGAGATAAAGAATGCTCCGAGGCATGCTTCTGTTTTTTCCGTGCGGTGCCGGGCGATATTTTCCGCCCTTAATTTTTATTTTGCCTATTCCGTTAAAAGCCGTAACTTTGGAGCGGATTAGGAAATGACGTATGGGAAAAGGAAAATTGGCGAAATTCGCAGATATGGCGGAGTATCCGCATGTGTTTGAATATCCGTATTCGGTGGTTGATGATGTGCCTTTTGAAATGAAGGGCAGGTGGAACCGTGATTTTTTCAAGAACGGCAATCCGATTGTGCTCGAACTCGGATGCGGGCGTGGAGAATATACCGTGGGGCTTGCCCGGCGCTATCCGGACAAGAACTTTATCGGTGTAGACATCAAGGGCGCGCGCATGTGGACGGGAGCCACTGAAGCGCTGCGCGAAGGGCTGGGCAATGTGGCTTTCCTGCGGACAAACATTGAAATCATCGACCGCTTCTTTGAGCGGGACGAGGTGTGCGAGATATGGCTTACCTTTTCAGACCCTCAGATGAAGAAGGCGACCAAACGGCTTACTTCGACTTACTTCATGAACCGTTACCGCAGGTTTCTGGTTCCCGACGGGCTGGTGCATCTGAAGACGGACAGCAATTTCATGTTCACTTATACGAAGTGTATGATTGAAGAAAACCGCCTGCCCGTCGAGTTCATTACTGACGACCTGTATCATTCGGGAATGGACGATGAGATTCTGAGTATCCGCACCTATTACGAACAGCAGTGGCTCGACCGCGGGCTGAATATCAAATACATCTGTTTCCGGCTGCCCCGGGAAGGGGAACTGCATGAGCCGGACATCGAAATTGAGCTCGACGACTATCGCAGCTATAACCGAAGCAAGCGGAGCGGACTGGCCACGAGCAGATGAAAACATTGTGTATAACTTAAAAAAATACGATCAGTTATGACATTATATCCGAAATTGATTCTCGACGCACTGGCAACCGTGCGTTATCCCGGAAGCGGGAAAAACCTTGTTGAGGCTGAGATGGTGGCCGACAATCTGCGCATCGACGGAATGAAGGTCAGCTTCTCGCTGGTGTTCGACAAGCCTACCGACCCTTTCATGAAGTCGGTGGTAAAGTCGGCTGAAACAGCTATCCACACTTACGTGTCGAAAGACGTGGAAGTAAGTATATCAACAGAAAGCAGGCAGGCAGCCCGTCCCGAACCGGGGAAAATGCTCCCTCAGGTGAAGAATGTCATTGCCGTATCGTCTGGAAAAGGCGGCGTGGGAAAGTCTACGGTAGCTGCCAATCTGGCCGTAGCGCTGTCGAAGCTCGGCTATAAGGTGGGACTGCTTGACGCAGACATCTTCGGCCCTTCAGTGCCGAAAATGTTTCAGGTAGAGGATGCACGTCCCTATGCAGAGGAAATCAACGGGCGCGACATGATCATTCCGGTGGAGAAGTACGGAATCAAGCTGCTGTCTATCGGCTTCTTTGTCAATCCCGACCAGGCGACACTGTGGCGCGGAGGCATGGCAAGCAATGCGCTGAAACAGCTGGTAGGCGATGCGGAATGGGGCGAACTGGATTATTTCGTGCTGGATACTCCTCCCGGAACGAGCGACATACACCTCACGCTGTTGCAGACGCTCGCCATCACAGGCGCGGTGATTGTAAGCACTCCGCAGGAAGTGGCTCTTGCCGATGCGCGGAAAGGCATAAACATGTATACTAACGACAAGGTGAACGTTCCTATTCTCGGTCTGGTTGAGAACATGGCATGGTTCACGCCTGCCGAACTTCCCGAAAACAGATACTACCTGTTCGGAAAGGAAGGAACGAAGCGTCTGGCAGAAGAATTGCATGTGCCGCTGCTGGGACAGATTCCTATTGTGCAGAGCATCTGCGAAAACGGTGATAAAGGAACTCCGGTGGCCCTTGACGAGAACTCTGTGACCGGACAAGCGTTTATTGAACTGGCACGCAATGTGGTGTACCAGACGGAAAAGCGGAATGCAGAACTGGCTCCGACGGAGATTGTACATACGCATAAGTGATCTGCGGGGAATACGTTCCTGCGGTTATAGGATAATGAAAAGGCCCTGTCGTCCGGATGGAATGGCGGGGCATTTTTCCGGATGGGTGCCAATCGTCATTCGTCCTTGAACTTCAATTGGAGCTGAATCCATTCCGGCCGGCGTTCGGAAGGCCAGTCGTGTTCTTCCTTCGGGTTTGAAACGGCAAGTCCCAGCAGGCGGATGGGATGGCGTTCGTAGTCGACCTCTTTCAGCAGCCTTTTTGCGAGAGGGAGTATGGTGTCCAGCTTATACAGCGGAAACGGGGTGCTTTGGCTGCGCGTTATCTGCTTGAAGTCGCTGAACTTTACCTTCAGTGTCAGCGTATATCCCTTGAAGTCTTTCGCTTTCAACCTTTCCGTCAGCTCGCAAGCCACGTGATACAGTTCGATTATCACCGATGACGTGAGCGAGATGTCCTTTTCCAGCGTATGTTCGCATCCGATGGACTTGCGTATGCGTACTGGTTCCACGGGTCGGTTGTCTATTCCCCGGGCGAAGTCGTAGTAGACGGTTCCGGCTTTTCCAAACTGCCGTTTCAGCATTTCAAGCGAGCATTCGCGCAGTGTTTTTCCGTTGAATATCCCCAGCTTGTGCATTTTTTGTGCTGTTACGGGGCCTATTCCCCAAAATGATTCGATGGGCAGCTTGTCAATGAAGTCGGTAGCCTGGTCAGGGTGGATTGTACAAAGTCCGTCCGGCTTGCGGTAGTCTGACGCTACCTTTGCGAGAAACTTGTTGTATGACACCCCTGCCGAAGCGACCAGGTTCAGTTCTTCGCGGATGCGCCGTTTGATTTCTCTGGCGATGTCTACGGCAAGTTCTATCTGCTTCTTGTTTTCCGTAACGTCCAGAAAAGCTTCGTCCAGTGAAATCGGTTCGATCAGGTCTGTATATTCATGAAAAATCTCGTGGATGCGGGCGGAAACTGCTTTGTATACTTCCATCCGTCCGTGTACGAATATCAGTTGGGGGCACAGTTTCTTCGCTTTTGCCGACGACATGGCCGAACGGACACCGAACTTTCGCGCTTCGTAGCTTGCCGCAGCAACCACCCCTCTCTGTTCGACATGTCCTACAGCTATGGGCTTTCCTTTCAGCTCGGGATTGTCCCGCTGTTCCACTGATGCGTAAAAGGCATCCATGTCGATGTGAATGATTTTTCTGAAAGTGTCCATAAGGCGCTGTAGAGGCTTTTCTGCAAAATTAATCAAAGTTTTCTTCGTTTATCCTAAAAATCATTTGTATTTTTGCCGATGCAGCAGCAAAGGCTGTTTGCCGACTTGACTACTTAACGCTAAGAAGTTATGATGAAAGATGAAATTAAAAAGGCATGCGATGTCATGCGGAAGGGAGGAGTGATACTTTATCCGACCGATACCGTTTGGGGCATCGGATGCGACGCGACGAATGAAGAAGCCGTGAAGCGGGTTTTTGAAATCAAGCAGCGTGCCGACAGCAAGGCTATGCTGGTGCTTGTAGACAGTCCGGTGAAAGTGGATTTGTATGTGGAAGAAGTTCCGGATGTTGCATGGGACCTGATCGAACTGACAACGAAACCGCTGACTATCATATATGATGGGGCGAAGAATTTGGCTCCCAACCTGATAGCCGCCGATGGCAGTGTGGGAATACGCGTGACGAATGAAGCGTTTTCCAAGCAGCTTTGCTTCAGCTTCCGCAAGGCGGTTGTTTCTACATCGGCAAATGTCAGCGGGCAGCCGGCTCCTGCCGTATTCCGTGAAATCAGCGATGAGATAAAGAATGCGGTGGACTATGTCGTTGATTACCGGCGCGATGAAACCGGACATCCGAAACCGTCGAGTATCATCAAACTCGGCAAGGGAGGCGAAGTGAAAATTATCAGAGAATAGGAGAAGGACGATGAAAACGACTGATGAAAAGAACAATTTTCTTCAAAATCTTCTTCTCTGGAGAGAGAAGCACATCAAAGACAAGCAGTTTGTCCTGCTTCTGAGCTTTCTTGTAGGAATCTTTACGGCACTTGCGGCTTATATCCTTAAATTCCTTGTGGAATATATCAAGGAGTTTCTGACAGAAAACTTTGATACGACTGGCGCAAACTGGCTGTATCTGGTTTATCCCGTGGTGGGCATTTTCGTGACCGGCCTGTTCATCCGTAAAATCGTGCGCGATGATATCGGCCATGGAGTGACCAAGATTCTGTATGCCATCTCGCGCAAGCAGAGCCGCATCAAGCGCCACAACGTGTGGTCGTCTGTATGCGCTTCGGCCATAACCATCGGTTTCGGAGGTTCTGTGGGTGCCGAGGCTCCGATCGTATTGACAGGCTCAGCCATCGGCTCCAACCTGGGAAGTCTGTTCCGTATGGACCATAAGACGCTGATGCTGTTGGTGGGATGCGGTGCTGCCGGAGCCGTTTCTGGTATCTTCAAGGCACCCATTGCCGGTGTGGTGTTTACGCTGGAGGTGCTGATGATGGATTTGACAATGGCGTTTCTGCTTCCGCTGCTTATCACCAGCGTGACCGCGGCGTCTGTTTCTTATTTGCTTACCGGCACCGAGGCAATGTTTCAGTTCCACCTCGATTATCCGTTTTCGCTGGAACGTATTCCGTATGCCATTGCGCTGGGAATCTTTTGCGGGCTTGTAGCCTGGTATTTTACCCGTTCGATGAATTGGATTGAAGATATCTTCAGGCGATATAAGAATCCTTACGTGAAGTTCCTTATCGGAAGTGCGATGCTGAGCGTGCTGATATTCCTTTTCCCGCCGATGTATGGCGAAGGCTATGATACGATTTCGCTTCTTCTGAACGGAGCTTCGATTTCTGATTGGGAAACGGTGATGAACAATTCGTTGTTTTATGGCAATGCCCATCTGCTGGTTCTGTATCTGATTCTGATCATTCTGTTCAAGGTGTTCGCTTCGAGCGCCACGAATGGAGGAGGCGGATGCGGAGGTATCTTTGCACCGAGCCTTTTCCTTGGCTGTATTGCAGGGTTTGTTTTTTCGTATGTGTGCAACGAATTTAATATAGGCAACACGTATATTCCCGAAAAGAACTTTGCGCTGATGGGAATGGCCGGCTTGATGTCCGGCGTGATGCACGCTCCGTTGACCGGTGTCTTCCTTATCGCGGAACTGACCGGAGGATACGACCTCTTTCTTCCGTTGATGATTGTTTCGGTCTGCGCCTATCTGACGATCATTGTGTTTGAACCGCATAGCATTTATTCGATGCGTCTGGCCAAAAGCGGCGAACTGATTACGCATCATAAGGATAAGGCGGTGCTTACGCTGATGAATATGGACAGTGTGATTGAAACGGACTTCCTGACTGTGCGTCCGGATATGGATCTGGCGCAGATGGTGAAGACCATCTCGCAGTCGGGGCGGAATCTGTTTCCTGTGGTGGATATCCGGAACGAGCTGATTGGGGTGGTGGTGCTGGATGACATCCGTAACATCATTTTCCGCCAGGAGCTGTATCACCGTTATCATGTGGCCGAGTTTATGGTGGTGCCGAAGGCAAGAATCATTACGACCGACTCGATGGAAGTGGTGATGGAAAAGTTTGATTCGACAAATTCATGGAATCTGCCTGTTGTGGATGAAAACAATAAGTATATCGGCTGTGTGTCAAAATCAAAAGTGCTGAGCACTTACCGGCAGATGATGGTGGACCTTTCGGCCGAGTGATAAAGAAGAAGTGTTTATGGAAAAGAAAGACTTGAGAATCGTTTATATGGGCACTCCCGAATTTGCGGTGGAGAGCCTGAAGCGTCTTGTAGAAGGCGGATATAATGTTGTGGCGGTAATAACAATGCCCGACAAGCCCATGGGACGGCATGGCAGTGTGCTCCAGCCGAGTCCGGTCAAGCAATATGCCGTATCTCAGGGACTGAAAGTGCTCCAGCCGGAGAAACTGAAAGACGAGGCTTTTATCGGAGAGCTGCAGAGCCTGCATGCTGACTTGCAGATTGTAGTGGCGTTTCGGATGTTGCCCGAGGTGGTCTGGGCGATGCCGCGTCTGGGAACATTCAACTTGCATGCGTCGTTGCTTCCTCAGTATCGTGGAGCGGCTCCGATCAATTGGGCGGTAATCAACGGAGAAACCGAAACGGGAATTACTACGTTCTTCTTGAAGCACGAAATAGACACGGGAGAAATTATTGATCAGGTTCGGATTCCCATTGCTGACACAGATGATGTAGGTGTGGTTTATGACAAGCTGATGCGGCTTGGCGGTGACCTGGTGCTGAAAACTGTGGATGCGATTCTGGACGGAAATGTGAAGACTGTTCCTCAAGAAAGCGTTCCGCTGTCCGGAAAACTGCATCCGGCGCCGAAGATTTTCAAGGAAACTTGCCGGATTGACTGGACACAGGGGACGAAGCGTATTTATGACTTCATCCGCGGCCTTTCTCCTTATCCCGGCGCATGGACAGAATTTCATGTAGGAGAAACGGTTTCAACCCTCAAGCTGTTTGAAACGCAAAAGATTTTTGCAGATCATGCTTTAGAACCCGGTGCGTTTGTAACAGACGGAAAGTCTTACCTGCATATTGCGACTTCCGACGGCTATCTGAATGTACTTTCCTTGCAGCTTGCCGGGAAGAAAAGAATGGGAATCGCTGATTTCATGAAAGGCTACAGGCATTCAGCCGATGCCTTTGTCAGATGATCAGACTGTCGCATTCATTCTTTGGTAAGCAGGTGACGGGCATTGCTTGGAATCATCCTGCTTCGTGTGTTCGTAGGAGCGAATGTCACATCTTCTTCGGCTGAGGCATAGGTGAAATCTGTGTGTTTTATCCTGAATCCCTTGAATTGGGAGCTGTTGCATTCCGGAATGCTGGACAGTTCGAATGAAACGACTCCCCAAAAGGCTTCTTTCTGCAAGTCGTTTTCTGCGTTGTGGCGCAGTTCCACTGTCAGCATGCCATCCTCGCCGAGTTTGCTCTCGTCGGTGAGCAGAAGGCTGATGCGGTGTGCTATATCTGCATAGTATCCTAACACATAAAACTGAATGTTGAGATGATGTTTGCTGATAGTAGCGGTGTTGATCTGTATGGGATCGTTTCCGTACGGCGATAAATCCGGCAGCGTGTCTGTTCCGTTTGTGCGTACGTCGTTTGCAGGCTTGGTCAATACCTTATATAAATGGACGGCTTGCACGGGCTGTATGCTGTCCGGATAAATCAGAGGGTCTTTTTCAATGAAGTTGAAGTCCAGCAATACCCTTTGGCCTGTGCTGTCTGCCTTCTCGTCTTCAAAGGAAAAAGCGTTGACCGGCTCAAGCAGACCGTAGGTGTCTGATTCGATCAGCAGTTTGTCTGTACTTGTAATTGTTCCTAATGTAGAATACGAACCGAATTCGCTTTCGTACATGTCGTTGCTGTCGTTGTCAAAACATGACGGCAGCATAATGCCGGATGCGAACAGAAGAAAGATGCAGCTTATGTTTTTTGTGGAAATCATGCGAATATGTTTTTTGTTCTATAAGAAAAATAATTTTACGGGGAGATTACTGCATCTTTTTTTGTTAAAACAGCATAATGCGAAAAATAGTTGGTAAACGTGCAGTATTTTTGCATTTCATTCATTTAATAATCAAAGAACGGACCGGATATGACGGAAGAAGAACTGGCGTTTAAATGTAAACAGGCGGACAATCAGGCTCGAAAAGAATTGTATGAGCAGTATGGAGGTTCGTTGTTGGCTATATGTCTTCGTTATATCGGTGATAGAGAAACCGCCTGTGACGTGCTGCATGATGGCTTTTTACGCATCTATCAGTCTATCGGACAGTTTAAGTACCAGGGGCAAGGCTCTTTGAAGGCATGGTTGTCGCGGGTGATGGTGAATGAGGCGCTGGGATACCTGCGTAAACATGTACAGATGGCGAAGCAGGAAGTGCTTGTAGAAGAAGTTCCTGATATGGTTGATGAGAATGACGGGGTGAGCGACATTCCGCGGAAGGCATTGATGCGGATGATCAGCGAACTGCCAGACGGCTATCGTACGGTGTTTAACCTTTATGTGTTCGAAGAAAAAAGCCACAAGGAAATAGCTAACATATTAGGCATTACGGAACATACGTCATCATCACAGTTCTATCGGGCGAAAATGTTGATGGCACGTAAGATTAAGGAGTATAGAAAGGAGCATAATTCATGAAACAGGAGAACGAGGAAAAATGGATAGAGAATCTGCATAAGCGGATGGAGGATTATTCTGAGCCTCTTCCTGACGGCTTGTGGGAGGAACTGGAAACGGAATTGAACACGCCAAAAGTTGTTCCGTTCGGAGTAAGGTGGCGGGCTGCAGCGGTAGTGCTGGTCTTGCTCGTTTCCTCGCTGACCGTATGGTTTTTGGTATCTCCATCTTTCAACCTTGAAGAACAAAACAGGGTTGCAGAGGAATTGCTGGCTCCTGAATCTGAAATGGCAGAGAGTCGTCCAGACGCTTTGCCTGAACATCGTTTGGCGGATGTGCAGAAACCGGACAGCGGACGGGAAACGGCATCGCCGTCTTCTGCCGTTCATTCTGCCGCTCCTTCGATAAACGCGCGCATCGGAGAATCAGATGCGAAAGAAAATACTCCGGTGCCGTCGGCTTTGTCTGTTGTCGCAGAAGAAGTTCCCGGCATAAAGGAAAAGGATGAAAAAGAAACCTCAGACAGTAAATCGTCTTCTGCCGAAGAAAGCATAAAGGCAAGACGCTCTGTCGACAGAAAAGTGATGGAACGCAACGCCTACGAACTGTTTTCTGTTTCAAAGGAATCGAAAAAACGGAAGGGCTTTTCAATGGGTGTACTGGCGGGGAATACGCCGGTGTCTTCTTCTTCCACTTATAGCGGGATGGGACGTCTGGCTGCCGTATCTTCACATCGGGTGGGAAACCTGATGGGGTCCATGGACGACAAGACCGCTGCATACAGCCAGGTTCTGTTTGAAAATCGTGAACTTGAAACAAAGACTGATGTCAACCATCATTTGCCGGTAACGGTTGGCGCTTCTTTCCGTTGGAATATCAACGATGACTGGGCGTTGGAAACAGGATTGATGTATACATTGCTGGTTTCTGACTCTCGTTCGGGAGAGGCTGCATATATGGAACAGGAGCAGCGCCTTCATTACGTGGGTATCCCCTTGAAAGTTCAGCGCTCTATCTGGAAAAACGACCGGTTTACCTTTTATGGACTGGCAGGCGGGGCTGTTGAAAAATGTGTTTCGGGCAAGGTGAAGACAGCCTATGTCACCAGCAGCGGGCTGCGCAATGAGGAGTCTGAGTCTTTGGATATCGATCCGCTGCAATGGTCGGTTATGGCGGCTTTGGGTGCGCAGGTAAACTTTACGAAGCAGGTCGGTCTGTATGTCGAACCGGGAGTCGCATACTATTTTGATGACAAAAGCGGCATTGAAACCATCCGCAAAGAACATCCTTTCAATTTTAATTTGCAACTGGGAATGCGTTTCAGCTTCGGGCAATAAATAAGTGCCGGTTGGTTGGTAAATAAAAAAAGAATGTTTAACTTTGTTCTTCAAATATAGTCCAACTGATGATTGAAGATATGAGAAATGACTTGAAGATTGCCCCTTCTTTGTTATCTGCAAATTTTGCCAACCTTGAGAAAGACCTGGATCAGATTAATCGGAGTGAAGCAGACTGGCTTCATTTGGACGTGATGGACGGCGTGTTCGTCCCTAATATTTCTTTTGGCTTTCCGGTTCTGAAAGCTGTTGCCGCTATCAGCAAGAAACCTTTGGATATGCATCTTATGATTGTAAATCCGGACAAGTTCATTTCTCAGATCAGAGATCTCGGCACAATGATGATGAATGTGCACTATGAGGCATGTCCGCATCTGCACCGTGTCATTCAGCAGATAAAGGAAGCTGGAATGAAAGCTGCGGTCACGCTTAATCCTGCAACGCCGGTAGCAATGCTGTCTGACATCATTCAAGATCTGGATATGGTGCTGCTGATGAGCGTGAATCCGGGTTTCGGCGGGCAGGAATTTATTCCGCATACTTTAAATAAGATACGTGAACTTCGCGAATTGAGAGCACGAAGCGGGTCGAATGCGTTAATAGAAATAGACGGCGGCGTGAATTTGCAGACTGCGCCGCTTTTGTCGGAAGCGGGAGCTGATGTGTTGGTTGCGGGAAGCGCTGTTTTTAAGGCTCCTGATATGATTGAAGTGATTCATCAATTAAAGAACGCATAGAAAAAGAGTGAGGATTGATTCTTCTTTAACGACTTATCCTATATTCCGGCTGACAGTTTTTTTGGCAGCCGGAATTTTTTTGTCTGACAGGCTGCTGTCGGGAGTCGTTTCATGGATATGTCTTCTTGGCTGTTTCCTGTTTTTTTCGGTATTGTCTTTAGCCGTGCTCCGGACTTTTTCATTTGGCAGACGTTATTTGTTCGGGTGTATGTCAGGACTTGCTTTTTTCTTCCTGGGAGCCGGTCTGGTTCTGGCCGAGCGTGAAAAAGTGAAGTTCGGATGGGAAGACAAAGCAATGTTGTATTGGGGCAAAGTGAAGGATGTGCCGTATCCGCGCGGAAAAACGATGCAGGCCAAAGTGGATGTGGCTTGTCAGATGAATCCGTTTGATACTGTCTGCCGGCCTGAAAAAGAGCCGGTCGGGCGGTCGGTTCTTTTGTCATGGATGCCGGATTCTGCGTCCCGTCCGATTCAGTGCGGCGACAGCATCTGTTTTTACGCAAAGATATCACGTCCGGTGTCTTTGGAAAAATTAAGCGGATTTGACTATGGGGATTATCTGATGAGGCAGGGAATCAGCGGGGCAGGGATAGTTTTCTCCGGTGATATCCGTGCGTTCGGGGAGAATCAGCCTGCGGTGTCACAACGTGCTTTGCTTGTGAGGCAGCGTATTGTCGGGATATATCAGGAGTGGGGACTGGAAGGAGATGTCCTTGCTGTGGTTTCCGCGCTGACAGTGGGCGACCGCACCCGGCTGACATCTGATCTGGAAGATGTGTACAGCGCGACAGGAGCGAGTCACGTGCTTTCGTTGTCCGGACTTCATATTGCCATTCTGACAGGCATTCTGTTCTTTTTGTTCCGTCCGTTGAAACGGTTTAAAGGCGGCCGTTCTGTTTCTTCGGTTTTGATTGTTCTCTTTTTGTGGGTTTTTGCTTTTGTTTCCGGGCTGAGTTCTCCTGTGATACGTTCTGTAATCATGTTTTCCTTGTATATTTTGTCATCTCTTTTGTCGAAAGATGCCTATTCCGGTGTTTTTGCCGTGAGTCTGACAGCTTTCGTGATGCTGGTGTTCAATCCGTTCTATCTGTTTGACATCAGTTTCCAACTGTCTTTCGTCGCAGTGTATTCAATACTTCTCTTTTATCCGTTGTTTTCTGGTCTGCTGAAGGCAGGCAATTCTTTTTGCAAGTATGTGTGGGATGTTCTGGCTCTTTCGATGGCTGCGCAGTTGGGAACTTTTCCGCTGATTCTTCTGTATTTCGGGGCTTTCCCTTCTTATTTTCTTCTGGCCAATCTGGTGGTGGCTCCGCTTTCGGTCTGCATACTTGGAGGAACATTGGCTGCGTTGGTCTTGTTTTCCGTCCCCGTCATTGGCACCGCCGCCATTTGGCTTGTCGACCTTTCTACATCGTTGCTGAATCTTTCGATGTCGGAGGTGCGGCAGTTATGGGGAGCTCAGATCACGTCATTGCATGTATCCGGACTTCAAGTTTTGCTGTTGTATATCATTTTGGGTCTGTTTTACAGAATCTGGGCTGTAACCGGTCTGAAGCGCGGCCGGGAGGTGGTTGTAACCCTGTCTTTTTCCGTTCTGTTTCTGCTTACATGCCTGTATGAAGTGTCAAGGCCGTCGGTTTGCTACCTTTGTTTTGCCCGATCCGGAGTCTATACGAAATGCGGCAACACCTTGACCTTGCAGCAGACGGCCGACGGGGTGTTTAATATCCGAGGAGTAAGGGTCGGGGTGATGAAGTCGGACATGTGGCAGAACAAAACCTCGGATATCCGTTTGTCTTTGGATTATGTTTATATCTGCCGTGGGTTTAAGGGCAGCGTTTCAATGCTGGCACGCATGTTTGACATCCGTTCGGTTGTTTTAGACTCGTCCTTGAGCGAGTATCTTAGAAATCGTCTGATTCGTGAATGCCAATTGCTTAAAATATCTTATACGGATTTGTCCAAGGAAGGTTCTTGTCTGATTCTGTTGTAGTTTCTGAAAATTAATTTGTACTTTTGCTCCTTCTAACAGTCAAACAGATTATTAAGAATCATATATGTTGTCAAAAGTAATACTTCAGGCTAACATTGACAAGGTGGAAACCTATTTCGAGCGTGCAGGCAAGCTTGTGATTGTGACACACGTTTCTCCTGACGGCGATGCTTTAGGTTCTTCATTGGGCTTGTATCATTTCCTTTCTTCTCAAGACAAGACCGTCAATGTGATTGTTCCTAATGCATTTCCGGACTTCCTACGCTGGATGCCGGGCGCTAAAGATATCATACGCTATGACAAGTATGCGGAGTTTGCAGACAAATTGATCGGTGAGGCCGATGTGATTTGCTGTCTTGACTTCAACGCTCTGTCGCGTATTGATAAAATGAGTAAAGTTGTGGGCGAGGCTCCCGGCAGGAAAGTGATGGTCGACCATCACCTGGATCCGGAGCCTTTTTGCAATGTGACCATTTCGCATCCTGAAATTTCTTCAACGTCCGAACTGGTTTTCCGCTTGATTTGCCGTATGGGCTGCTTTGACGATATCTCGTTTGAGGGGGCTGAATGTATTTATACCGGCATGATGACAGACACGGGCGGTTTCACCTACAACTCGAACAGCCGGGAAATCTATTTCATTATCAGTGAACTGCTGTCGAAAGGCATCGACAAGGATGAAATTTACCGGAGGGTGTTCAACACATACTCAGAAGGCCGCCTCCGCTTGATGGGATACGTGCTTTATGAGAAGATGCAGGTGTTTGCCCAGTTCCGTTCAGCGCTGATCTGGCTGACAAAGGCCGAGCAGGGACAATTCCAGTATATGAAAGGTGATACGGAAGGTTTTGTCAACATGCCGCTTCAGATAAAGGGAATCTGCTTTTCCGTATTCTTGCGGGAAGATACAGAGAAAAACATGATCAAAGTATCGCTGCGTTCTGTCGGCAAGTTCCCTTGCAACAAAGTGGCTGCCGAGTTCTTCAATGGCGGCGGCCATCTGAATGCTTCCGGCGGAGAGTTCTATGGAACGATGGATGAGGCCATCGAACTTTTCAAGCGGGCGCTGGTCAAGTACGAGAATCTTCTGCTGCAGAATTAAACAGGATTTTATTATTGGACAATATTAGACTTTATTGGACAAAATAAGGCGTTTCCTGTGAATGGAATTCGCTATATTTGTCCACAGAAAACGACTTGAAATGAAGAAATTTTATTATTTATTGCTGGTGGTTGTCGCATTGTCGTCAGGACTTCAGAGTTGTGATAACGGAAAAACATACGCAGAGATGAAAGAAGATGAGGCAGATGCCATCAACAGTTACATTAACCAGAATGACATCAAGGTTATCAGCGAGGCGGAGTTTGCCGCTCAAGACTCGACGAATCTTGCTGACAACGAATACGTGCTGCTTGAAGAAAGCGGCGTTTATATGCATGTGTCTTATAGAGGAAACGGAAAGGAAGTCCTTTCGGACGGTTCGTATGGCATGATTGCCCGCTTTGTGGAAGTGGCGTTGCAGACGCGCAGCGAGATGTTTGAGGCAGGTGACACCTTGATGGCCAACATGCACATTCTGAACCCTGACTATTATATTGGAGGGGAGAATCTCAAGCTGACCATCAGCGACGGATCTTATTCGGCCTCTTTTACCCGAAGCGACAATTACAGCATGTACGGACGCTACGGTACGGTGGCTGTTCCGTCGGGCTGGCTGATTCCGCTCCGCTATCTGGAGCCTTCGCGCACTTCCCGTTCCGACCAGCAGGCAAGAGTCAAGCTCATTGTTCCTCATAGTGAAGGGACGTCTACGGCGCAACAATATGTTTATCCGTGCTATTACGAAATTGCATATAATCTGTACTGACGATTGGATGACAATTCATTAACCATATAGTTTAAATCTTTTTAGCTTATGACACTGATCAAATCAATTTCCGGTATTCGCGGCACAATCGGAGGCCACGCCGGTGAAGGACTGAATCCTTTAGACATTGTGAAATTTACTTCGGCTTATGCTACCTTGATTCGCAGAACAACCACCAAGACGAGCAACAAGATTGTGGTAGGACGTGACGCGCGTATTTCTGGAGAAATGGTGAAGAATGTAGTTTGCGGTACATTGATGGGGATGGGATTTGATGTATTGAACATCGGACTGGCCTCTACACCGACAACGGAACTGGCTGTAACCATGTCGGGAGCGTGCGGAGGCATTATTCTGACTGCCAGCCATAATCCGAAGCAATGGAATGCGCTGAAACTGCTGAACGAACATGGGGAATTTCTGAATGCTGCGGAAGGCAACGAGGTGCTTCGTATAGCTGCCGCCGAAGAATTTGAGTTTGCAGACATTGACCATGTTGGAAAATATACGGAGGACAATACCTATAACCAGAAGCACATCGACAGCGTGCTGGCTTTGAAGCTGGTGGACGTTGAGGCTATCCGTAACGCGCATTTCCGTGTTGCCATCGACTGTGTGAACTCGGTTGGAGGTATCATTTTGCCGGAACTGCTTGAGCGTCTGGGAGTGGAGCATGTGGAGAAGCTGTATTGCGAACCGACCGGTGATTTCCAGCACAACCCGGAGCCGCTTGAAAAGAATCTGGGCGACATCATGGGCCTGATGAAACAGGGAAAGAACGATGTGGCTTTCGTTGTAGACCCGGATGTTGACCGTCTGGCTATCATTTGCGAGAACGGTGTCATGTACGGCGAAGAATATACGTTGGTGACCGTTGCCGACTATGTGCTGAAACATACGCCGGGCAATACGGTTTCTAACCTGAGCTCTACCCGTGCCCTGCGCGACGTTACCCGTAAATACGGAATGCAGTACAATGCCTCGGCTGTTGGTGAAGTGAATGTGGTGACCAAAATGAAAGCGACACAGGCTGTTATCGGAGGCGAAGGCAACGGCGGAGTCATTTATCCGGAATCGCACTACGGACGCGACGCGCTGGTAGGAATCGCTCTCTTCCTGAGCCATCTGGCACACGAAGGAAAGAAGGTGAGCGAACTGCGCGCCACTTATCCGAATTACTTCATAGCCAAGAACCGTATCGACCTGACTCCCGAAACGGATGTGGATGCTATTCTTGCCAAAGTGAAGGAAATGTACAAGAATGAAGAGATCAATGACATTGACGGTGTGAAGATTGATTTCCCCGACAAGTGGGTGCATCTGCGCAAGAGCAACACCGAACCGATTATCCGCGTTTATTCTGAAGCTTCTA
Organism: Bacteroidales bacterium SW299; assembly: GCA_019550975.1. Taxonomy (GTDB): domain Bacteria; phylum Bacteroidota; class Bacteroidia; order Bacteroidales; family Bacteroidaceae; genus Phocaeicola; species Phocaeicola excrementipullorum. Next base: position 166,517 of record SDWH01000005.1, read on the forward strand.
CCATGGAGGAAGCTGACGAGTTGGGCAAGCAGATTATGGATATTGTATATAGTCTGGCAAAATAATCAGAGAGTCATTGCAAGAAATAAGGCCGGATTGTGGCAGCTGCCATGATCCGGCTTTTTGCTACACCCACATCAGGTCGCTCATGATGCCGTCGGAAACGAATATGCCCTTTTCGGTCAGCTTCAGCGATTCTTCGCTGATTTCCATGGTTCCTTGCGCCAGATGCGGCTGTGCCATTTGCCGGCAATAGTTGTACAGTTCTTCACCGAATCCTGCTTTCAGTCTGTTCAGAGGCATTCCGCGGCTTGTGCGTATGGATGTGAGCACAAAGTCGTTGTAGCGCGTGTATAAGTCAAGCTCTTCTTTTTCAGAAATTTCCGTTCCTTCTTTTATTCCTTTTATATATCCGTCCAAAGAAGCGATGTTCCATTGCCTTGATTCTCCGTTGTAGGAGTGGGCAGACGGACCGCATCCCAGGTATTTCTTGCCGGTCCAGTAGCTCGAGTTGTGCCGCGAGTGATAGCCGGGCAGGCAGAAGTTGGATATTTCGTAATGTTCGTATCCGTTTTGCTTCAGCGTACGGATGAGCCGTGTGAACAGATTGACGCTCAGGTCCTCATCCGCCTCCTCTATCCGGTGCGCTTCGCGCAGCTTCCACATGACTGTTCCTTCTTCATATATAAGATGATAGGCCGAAATGTGCTCCGGTTTCATGGAGATAGCCTGCTGCAGGTCCTCCGTCCAGATTGCTTCCGTTTCTCCCGGAAGTCCATACATCAGGTCGATGCTGATGTTCTGAAACCCGTTTTCTCTGCATTCGTAGAAGGCATTTATCGCCTGTTCCGCCGTATGCCTGCGGTTCAGCATCTTCAGCATCTTGTCTTGAAAAGTTTGCATGCCGATGCTGATCCGGTTGAACGGAAGCGTGCGCAGCATGCGGATATAGTCGGGACGGAGGTCGTCCGGATTGGCTTCCAGCGTGATTTCCGCCTCGCTGTCCACCCGATAGGTTCTGTATATTGTATTGAAGATGGCTGCAAGCTCCTTGTCGGCCAGTTGGGACGGGGTTCCTCCGCCCAGATAGATGGTTTCCACCCGTTCGTTTCCGATATAGTCTTTGCACAGTATGAGTTCGCGGCACAGTGCTTCTATGTATGCGGCTTTCTTTTCACTTTGTGTGGTAGAGAAGAAGTCGCAGTAGATGCACCGTTTCTTGCAGAAGGGGATATGGATATAGATTCCTGCCATAGCACATGTTTCTTGCTGTTTCGGCCGATAAAGTTAGCCATTATTTCCGGCATGGGCAAGTGAGGCGGTTGAAGGATAGTTGTATTCTGGCTTTCCGCCGTGACGTTTTTCTTTGCTTTCCGAAAAAAATCTATGGATCACATACGTGGTCCGTACGGTTCATATAGGTGGTCCGTATGGTTCACACATGTGATCCGTACGGTTCACGTGCCGGTCCGTAGAATTTTCCGAAGCGTAAGAGGCAAAATTCAATGACATACAAGGATTGGGAACGTGGAAGTATGCCCCGACTGGATGAATGTCCACAGAAACATTCCGGTTTCGACAATCTGCGTATTGCCGCGCCTGCGGTTTATGTCCGAAAACATAGTTTAGTAACACTGCCGTTTCTGTTGCTTTTTCCGATTTTAATCTCTATTTTGCGAATCGTTTATTCGAGAGATATGAAAAGCATATCCTTATTTTTACAAATCAAATCTTGAAATACCATGAAAGTATATCAGACGAACGAAATCAAGAACATTGCCCTGCTTGGCAATGACGGTGCAGGTAAGACCACTCTCACTGAAGCGTTGCTTTATGAGAGTGGCATTATAAAACGCCGCGGCAGGATTACTGCCAAAAATACGGTGAGCGACTATTTCCCGGTGGAGCAGGAATATGGCTACTCTGTTTTTTCTACCGTTTATCATGTGGAATGGAACGGCAAGAAACTGAATATCATTGACTGTCCGGGAAGCGACGATTTCGTGGGTGCCGCAATTACAGCCTTGAATGTGACTGATACGGCCGTTCTTCTGCTGAACGGTCAGTATGGGCCGGAAGTGGGTACGCAGAACCATTTCCGCTATACGGAGAAGCTGGGAAAGCCCGTCATCTTCCTGGTGAACCAGCTCGACAGCGAGAAGTGTGACTTTGACCATGTGCTCGAACAGCTGAAGGAAAATTACGGCTCTAAAGTTGTTCCGGTTCAGTATCCTTTGTCTACAGGGCCGGACTTCAATGCGTTGATTGATGTACTTTTAATGAAAAAATATTCTTGGGGCCCCGACGGAGGTGCTCCAACCATAGAAGACATTCCTGCCGAAGAGATGGAGAAAGCGCAGGAGTGGCACAAGACACTGGTGGAAGCCGCTGCCGAACACGATGAAACGTTGATGGAGAAATTCTTTGAGTCGGATTCGCTGACTGAAGACGAGATGCGCGAAGGCATCCGCAAGGGGCTTGCTGCACGCGGGATGTTCCCCGTGTTCTGCGTATGCGCCGGAAAGGATATGGGCGTGCGCCGTCTGATGGAATTCCTGGGCAACGTGGTTCCGTTCGTCGACGAAATGCCTCCCGTACACAATACGCGCGGCGTGCCTGTTCCTCCTGATCCCAACGGGCCGACTTCGCTTTATTTCTTCAAGACAGCCGTTGAGCCTCATATCGGCGATGTGCAGTATTTTAAGGTGATGAGCGGTGTGGTTCATGAAGGAGATGACCTGACCAATGCCGACAGAGGGTCAAAAGAACGTATTGCCCAGCTTTATGTCTGTGCAGGTGCAAACCGTGAAAAGGTAGACGAGCTGCGGGCCGGCGACATCGGCTGTACGGTGAAGCTGAAAGATGTCAAGACCGGAAACACGCTGAACGGAAAAGATTGCGACAACCGTTTCAATTTCATCAAATATCCGAATCCGAAATATACCCGCGCCATCAAGGCGGTGAACGAGGCCGATACGGAAAAGATGATGGCCGTGCTTCACCGTATGCGTGAGGAAGATCCGACATGGGTTGTCGAACAGTCGAAAGAACTGAAGCAGATTCTGGTTCACGGCCAGGGCGAGTTCCATCTGCGCACCTTGAAGTGGCGTCTGGAAAACAATGAAAAGCTTTCGGTGCAGTTCCTCGAGCCGAAGATTCCTTATCGTGAAACGATTACCAAAGCGGCCCGTGCGGATTACCGCCACAAGAAGCAGTCGGGCGGTGCCGGACAGTTCGGTGAGGTTCATCTCATTGTAGAGCCTTATTACGAAGGTATGCCTGCTCCGGATACATATAAGTTCAACGGTCAGGAATTCAAGATTACCGTGAAGGGTACAGAAACGGTGGACCTTGAATGGGGCGGCAAATTAGTGTTCGTTAACAGTGTGGTCGGAGGTGCGATTGACGCGCGCTTCATGCCGGCCATATTGAAAGGTATCATGAGCCGTATGGAGCAAGGGCCTTTGACCGGCTCGTATGCGCGCGATGTGCGTGTCATCGTTTACGACGGCAAGATGCATCCGGTTGACTCCAATGAAATTTCGTTCATGCTTGCCGGCCGCCATGCCTTCAGCGATGCGTTCAAGAATGCCGGACCGAAGATTCTGGAACCGATTTATGATGTGGAAGTGTTTGTGCCGAGCGAGAAGCTGGGAGATGTGATGAGCGACATGCAGGGCAGACGAGGCATGATTATCGGCATGAGCAGCGAAAAAGGCTATGAGAAGCTGCTGGCTAAGGTTCCTTTGAAAGAGATGTCAAACTATTCAACCTCGCTGAGTTCGTTGACCGGAGGCCGCGCGTCGTTCATCATGAAATTTGCAAGCTATGAACTTGTGCCGACCGATGTTCAGAACAAACTGATGAAAGAGTTTGAAGAGCAGGAAAAGGATGACATGTGATTTGTCTTTTTCTGACCGGACATAACAAATAGATTAAAAAAGTGAAAAGGCTGTGTTTGAAAGAAATGCAGCCTTTTTCCCTTTACAGACTTAAACAATTGCGGCTATTTATTTGTTCTTAGTTTAAAATTATATTATTTTTGCAGGTGAGTGAACTGCTTTTTGTTGCTTAGTGCGTATTCTGTTAACTAAAATGGAATATTGGGTTAATATAAGAAAAATGTAGGTCTAAAACTTGTTAACTCCGGTAACAGTTATTTGTTTGGCAGTTAATTTTGTCTGTATGAAAAAGTCTACAATTTGGATATTAGGTGTTATTATGGGACTGTCTTTCTTGAGCCTGCTGTATTTGCAGGTCAGCTATATAGAAGAGATGGTCAAGATGAGGCGGGGCCAGTTTGAGGAAGGTGTGAACCGCAGTCTGGTCAAGGCCGTGCATAATCTGGAACTGGTTGAAACGAAGAAATACCTGGAGAAGGATGTCATCGAGCAGGAGCGTTCCGGGCTTGTTTCCCGCGGCAGCCAGCAGCAGAAGCAGCAAGTGGGAGAGAACGTGGTCGAACACCACAAGTATACCATCACAGCTCCTGACGGGTCTACTTATTCTACTTTCGAGCTCAAGACGATCATGAGCCGTCCGGCAAATGTTCCCAAGGTGATAATATCTACGGGCAAGACAATACCGCAGACATCACGCGCCTTGCAGGAAATCGTGAAGGAACGCTACATTTATCAGCGCGAGCTTCTGAACGAGGTTATTTACAACATATTGTATACAGCCAGTGACAAGCCGCTGAAAGAGCGTGTCAATTTCAAGCAGCTGGACCATTTCCTGAAGTCGGAACTGTTCAATAACGGGATAGACATTCCGTATCATTTTTCGGTGACCGACCGCGACGGCAAAGAAGTTTACCGCTGTTCGGACTATGCGTATGACGGAGAGAAGGTTTATTCGCGCCTGCTTTTTGAAAATGATCCTCCTGCGAAGATGGGATTTGTTAACATCTTTTTCCCTACGCTCGACGATTATATTTTCAGTTCCGTGCGTTTCATGATTCCTTCAATCATCTTTACGCTGGTGCTGCTGATAACGTTTATATTTACGATATACATCATTTTCCGCCAGAAGCGGCTGACTGAGATAAAGAATGATTTCATCAACAATATGACTCATGAGTTCAAGACGCCTATATCTACCATCTCTCTTGCCGCACAGATGCTGAATGACCCTGCGGTTGGAAAATCGCCGGTAATGTTCAAGCATATCTCGGGCGTGATCAATGACGAAACCAAGCGTTTGAGGTTCCAGGTGGAGAAGGTGCTGCAGATGTCGATGTTTGAACGCCAGAGCGTGACGCTGAAAAAGAAGGAGGTTGACGCGCATGAGGTTATCAACGGGGTGGTGAATACCTTCCGCCTTAAGGTTGAGAGCAGCGGAGGAACCTTGGACGCGGAACTAGCCGCTGAAGACCCCATCATCTTTGTGGATGAGATGCATTTTACAAATGTAATGTTCAATCTGCTGGACAATGCGGTGAAATACAAGCGTCCGGATGTGGACATTGCGTTGAAGATACGGACATGGAATGAAGCAAACAAGCTGTGCATCTCTATTGAAGACAACGGAATCGGAATCAAGAGGGAAGACCTGAAGAAGATATTTGAAAAGTTCTATCGCGTTCATACCGGAAACCGCCACGATGTGAAGGGATTCGGTCTTGGACTGGCCTATGTGAAGAAGATCATCTCAGATCACAAGGGCACGATACGTGCTGAGAGTGAACTGAATGTGGGGACTAAGTTTATTATTGTATTACCTTTATTTAAAGACGAATAGTTTATGGATGAAAAATTACGTATTTTGTTGTGCGAGGATGACGAGAATCTTGGCATGCTGTTGAGAGAATATTTGCAGGCGAAAGGTTATTCTGCAGATCTGTTTCCGGACGGAGAAACCGGCTTCAAGGCCTTCTTGAAAAATAAATACGACCTGGTTGTAACGGATGTGATGATGCCTAAGAAAGACGGCTTTACTTTGGCGCAGGAAATCCGTCAGGCAAACGCGGAGATTCCCATTATTTTCCTCACCGCAAAGACGTTGAAGGAAGATATTCTGGAGGGATTCAAGATCGGTGCGGACGATTATATAACGAAGCCTTTCAGCATGGAAGAGCTGACTTTCCGTATTGAGGCCATCTTGCGCCGCGTGCGCGGAAAGCGCAACAAGGAATGCACGGTCTACAAAATCGGACGGTTTACCTTTGATACGCAGAAGCAGATTCTGGCTATTGGGGACAAGCAGACCAAGCTGACGACCAAAGAATCTGAACTGCTGGGCTTGCTCTGCGCTCATGCCAACGAGATTCTGCAGCGTGACTTTGCGCTCAAAACTATCTGGATTGATGACAACTACTTTAATGCGCGCAGCATGGATGTGTATATCACCAAGCTCCGCAAGCATCTGAAGGAAGACGATTCGATTGAAATCATCAATATCCACGGAAAAGGCTACAAGCTCATTACTCCGGATAATGACTGAAAAAAACATGAGGATGTGCCGGCATGAGAGGTGCTGGGGCGCATCCTCTTTTCTTCTCTCCTTTTGCGTCTGCTAGGACTGGGTGTTGTGGAAAATCTTGCGCAGGACTTCCTGGCTGACCTTCAGTTCTTCAAGTGTCAGGCCGTGCAGCGCTTCTTTCAGTGTCTTGTTGGCGATGAATCGGGCCTTTTCTTCCAGGTTTTTTCCTGTGGCTGTCAGGTGGATCTTGTTGGTTCTCCGGTCTTTTCTGTCAGACATTCTGACAACCAGCTGCTGCCGTTCCATGTTGTCTATCAGCCGTGTCATGCTCGGCTTGTCCTTGAATGTGGCATTGCAAAGTTCCTGTTGTGCGACACCGTCCTTTTCCCACAGGTATAGCAGGACCGTCCATTGTTCCGGCGTTATGTCGAGTCCGTTCTGTCTGAAGTTCCTGAGAAGCTTTCTGTTGATGGCGGCCGACACCTTTCCGTTGAGGATGGCGAAAATGAGCTGGATGTCAAAGTTGAATTGTTCAATCATTGATTTTTGTTTTAGCGGCAGGTGCAAAGATAAGACATTTTGCGGTTGGATGAAATGTTTCTGCCGCCCCGTTTAAGATTCTTTATTTGAGAAAAAGAACGTAATTCTTTGTTTGTTAGAGAAAAAAACGTACCTTTGCGCCGCAATTGAAATTTAATATTAATAATTAATTAACGAACTAGTATGAACCAATACGAAACCGTTTTCATTTTGACTCCCGTTTTGTCTGATGTTCAGATGAAGGAAGCGGTAGAGAAATTCAAGGCTATCCTGACTCAGGAGGGTGCTGAGATTATCAATGAAGAAAACTGGGGCTTGCGCAAATTGGCTTACCCGATTCAGAAGAAGTCTACAGGATTCTATCAATTGTTGGAATTTAAAGCCGATCCGTCTGTAATCTCAAAACTGGAAGTGAACTTCCGCCGTGACGAACGCGTGATCCGTTTCCTGACATTCAGATTAGACAAGTATGCGGCTGAATATGCAGCTAAGAGAAGAAGTTTAAAATCAACTAAAAAGGAGGAAAATTAATCATGGCACAGCAACAATCGGAAATCAGATATTTAACTCCGCCCTCAGTAGACGTTAAGAAGAAGAAATACTGCCGTTTCAAGAAGAATGGCATCAAGTACATTGACTATAAAGATCCTGAATTCCTGAAGAAATTCTTGAACGAACAGGGCAAGATCCTTCCGCGCCGTATTACAGGTACTTCTTTGAAGTTCCAGCGTCGTATTGCGCAGGCTGTTAAGAGAGCCCGCCATTTGGCTTTGCTGCCTTACGTAACTGATATGATGAAATAAATAAAGGAGGAATAAGTATGGAAATAATTTTGAAAGAAGATATAGCTAGCTTGGGCTATAAGAATGACATCGTAACCGTAAAGGATGGCTATGGACGCAACTATCTTATTCCGACTGGCAAGGCTATCCTGGCTTCTCCTTCTGCAAAGAAGATGCTGGCTGAAGAACTGAAGCAGCGTGCTCACAAACTGGAGAAGATTAAGAAGGATGCTGAAGCTGTGGCAGAATCTTTGAAGGATGTTGCATTGACAATCGCGACAAAGGTAAGTGCAACAGGTTCTATCTACGGATCTGTCGGCAGCCTTCAGATTGCTGAGGAACTGGCGAAATTGGGTCACAACATCGACCGCAAGATTATCGTAATCAAGGATCAGGTGAAAGAAGTTGGCCACTATACGGCTGTTGTAAGACTTCACAAGGAAGTTTCTGTAGAAATTCCTTTCGAAGTGGTAGCAGAAGAAGCTTGATTTATTATCTGTAAATACTTTATAGATTGTCCCGACCGGATTCGCTCTGGTCGGGATTTTTTATTTGTCTAAGAGAGTGTGTCATGTATCTTGGCGCGCCCGATTCCTGTTCTGTTGTACTGTAAGTAGGGCTTTAAGCTTTTAGCCGTTCCAAAACCTTGTTCCAGTTGACCAGCTCCCAGAATGCGGCTATATATGCTGCTCGGCGGTTCCGGTAGTCAATGTAGTAGGCATGTTCCCATACATCAATGACAAGCAGGGGAGTAAGTCCTTTGCGCAACGGGTTTCCTGCATTCTGTTCGCTTGCGACAGACAGCTTGCCCTGATTGTCTTTTACCAGCCATATCCATCCCGATCCGAACAGTCCGGTTGCTGCTTGGGTGAATTGTTCCTGAAATTTTTCTATAGTACCGAAATCTTTGGCCAACGCTTCTGCAAGTTCAGCTGGAACCGGAGTTTGTGAGGGCGTTAAAGACTCGAAAAAGAACGTATGGTTCCAAGTCTGCGCGGCATTGTTGAAAATTCCTCCTTCAGCGGTGCGTATCATTTCTTCCAGCGGAGCGTTTTCGTAGGGTGTTCCTGCTATCAGTCTGTTCAGGTTGTCCACATAGGTTTGCAGATGCTTTCCATAATGGTATTCAATCGTTTCTTTGCTCATTTTCGGAGCAAGTGCTTCCATCGGATAAGGAAGCAGAGGCATTGTGTGTTTCATAATCTTTCTTTTTTAAGTGGTTATAAATAATGAGTATCTGTAAAGGTACAAATTAAATTGCTAACAAACTTGCTTTGCTGCGTTTTTATTTTGTTGGCAGTCCGAGAATGTCAACAAGTGTAAGGTAAGTAGAATGACGGTAACAGGCTTTCTGCCGAAGGAACTATTGCAGAAATGGTATGCAATAGCAGATATTGGAGTGATTCCTTCCTGTTACGAGCAATGCTCTTATACGGGAATAGAGATGATGATGAATGGCATTCCGATAATAACTACGGACGGGTATGGTCTGAGTGATATGTTCAAGTCAGGAGAGAACGCCAGTGTAGTAAAATTGAATGGCCGCAAACGCCCGAAGAATATCGCTGAAGATTTGGCCAATGCTATTGTGTCATTGCTGGATTCGGAGGAGTTATGCGAATACTTGGGAAAGAAAGCGTATGAAGCTTATAAAAATAGGTATCAGTTGAAGTATATGCGTATGGGATATGTGAATCTGATAAATGAATTGTGATGCTTGGTTTCATTATGATTTGTGTGGATATGATATGTAGAATGGCCTAGGTATATGTGGTTTGTTGCGGTTGTCCTGAAATGTGATACTTATGCAGGCACGATTATGAATGAAAGTTTATATCATATAAAAATGAAAATAAAGAGTTTTCCTAACTACCTCCAGCTTGATGCGATGGATTGCGGTCCTACCTGTCTTCGCATAATAGCGAAGTATTACGGCAGGAGCTATTCCTTGCAGACCTTGCGTGATAAAAGTTTCATAACGCGGCAAGGAGTCTCGATGCTCGGCATAAGTGATGCGGCAGAAAGCATAGGTTTCCGTACGCAGGGGGTGCGTATCACTTTGAGCAGGCTGATAGAGGATATGCCGCTGCCGTGCATACTGCACTGGAACCAGAACCATTTTGTGGTGTGTTACGAGATAAGAGGGAAGGAGGGAAACCGTTATTTCAGAATATCTGATCCTGCGCGCGGAAAGTATAGGATAGATGAACAGGGATTCCGCAAATGCTGGTGTTCTACAAAAGACGGAAACGAGGAGGCCGGAACGGCACTGGCTTTAAGTCCTTCCCCTGAATTTTATGAGCAGGAGGATGAAAGGATGGATGGAAACCGGAATATCGGCTACTTCTTCCGGTATCTGTTTCCTTATAAGTCGCAGCTGTTGCAGCTTGTGATAGGGATAATGCTTGGAAGTATCTTTTCGCTTATTCTTCCTTTCCTTACTCAGGCCGTAGTGGACCAGGGGATAAGCAATAACAATCTGAATCTGATTACTCTGATACTGGTAGCGCAGCTCGTATTGGCTGTTACGCAGACCGGGGTCAGTTTCATTCAAAGCTGGATAACTCTGCACATGAACACGCGGATAAGCATTGCGCTTATTTCGGATTTCCTGATGAAGCTGATGAAGTTGCCTCTTCACTTCTTCGACAGCAAGAATATAGGCGATATCATGCAGCGCATAGGCGACCATAGCCGTATTCAGGCTTTTATGACAGGGAATGCTTTGACTACGTTTTTTTCTTTGTTCAACTTCATCGTATTTGCATTTATTCTGGTCTATTATGATGTGCAGATTCTGCTGGTTTTCATTGTGGGAAACACACTGTATGTATTGTGGATTGTTTTCTTTATGCGCTACAGAAGAAAACTGGACAATGCACGCTTTACGCAGTCTTCTGTGAATCAGAGCAACATGGTGCAGATGATAACCGGCATGCAGGAAATCAAGCTGAACAACTGTGAGAAACAGCAAAGGTGGCTTTGGGAAAGCATACAGGTGAAGCTTTTCAAGATAAGCATCAAGAGTACGGCGTTGGGCCAGTACCAGCAGATAGGCTCAATCTTTTTCAGCCGCACAACGGGGTTGCTGATTTCCTATATATCCGCAAGGGCTGTGATAGAAGGGGAGATAACGCTTGGCATGATGATGTCGGTCAGCTACATAATAGGCCAGCTGTCGGCGCCTGTAGGGCAGATCATCGGCTTTGCGCAGTCTTTGCAGGATGCCAAGATAAGTCTTGAAAGGCTCAATGAGATACATAACAGGGAGGATGAAGAACAGAATCGGGACGAGCGTATCAATGAGATTCCGGAAAGCGGAAGCCTCAGGCTGGACGGAGTGTGCTTCAGCTATGACGGTTCGGACAGGGAATACATATTGAAAGACATAAACATCGAGATACCGAGGCATAAGGTGACTGCTATAGTCGGAGCAAGCGGAAGCGGGAAGACTACCATTATAAAGCTTCTGCTTGGATTCTATAATCCGAACAAAGGAAGTCTGAAGATAGGGAACGTGGACTTGAAGGATATCAATCCGCACCTTTGGCGGCATAGCACGGGGGCTGTCATGCAGGATGGATTTATCTTTTCTGATACGATAGCCCGCAACATCGCTCTTGGAACTGATGCTATAGACCGTGAACGTCTGTACCACGCTGTTGAAGCTGCGTGCATCCGCGATTTCATAGAGTCCCTTCCGCTGAAATACAATACAAGGATAGGAATGGAAGGAAACGGCATCAGCCAGGGTCAGAAACAGCGGATACTTATAGCAAGAGCAATCTATAAGAATCCGGAATTTCTTTTCTTTGATGAAGCTACAAATGCGCTGGATGCAAACAATGAGCGTGCCATAATGGATAATTTGAATGGATTCTATAAAGGAAAGACTGTGGTGGTCGTGGCGCACCGCCTGAGTACCGTGCAGAATGCGGACAACATAATCGTGCTTGATAACGGAGCGGTGGCAGAGGAAGGCACACACAGTGAACTTTCAAAGTTGAAGGGAATTTACTACAAACTCGTAAAGAACCAGCTTGAACTTGGTTTATGAATGCATATGGAAGACAAGAAACATGACATAGAACTGAGAAGCGAGGAATTTCAGGAGGTGCTGAGCAGTGTCCCGTCATGGATATTGAGATGGGGAATAACTGTTGTGGCAATCATAATGTTTCTGCTTATAGCAGGCAGTGCCGTTTTCAAATATCCGGACGTCATCTCTTCTGCTGTAGAGCTTACGGGGGTAAGGCCTGCGGTGACTGTCGTTGCAAGATACAGCGGGAAGATACAGAAACTTTACGTTAAGGACAATCAAGATGTAGAAAAGGGAATGTATCTTGCGATGATAGAAAATGATGCGCTTGCCGGAGATGTAGCTTATTTGCGTGATTTTCTGGAAAACAATGTGCCGTGGACTGCTGACTCGGTTGCACTTCCGAAAAGAGATCTTATACTTGGAGGATTTCAGAATGTATATTCGTCATATTATACGACTTTGTCCGAATACAAGCGTTTCATTGTATTTGACTATTACAGAACTAAAGTCAACATGATGAGGCGGAGGATAACAAAGAATATAGATTATTCGGAGAATATGAAAAAGCAGGAGAGATTGATGAAGATACAGCTTGGCATCAGCCATAAGCAATATGAAAGGGATTCGCTGCTTCATCTCAAGGGGCTTGTTTCTGACCTGGAACTTGAAAATAGCTACGGGTCATATATCCAGAACCGGCTTTCGTATGAAAATATAGTGTCAGGTCTTGAAAGTCAGGATATTCAGATAACGCAACAGTATGAAACACTATATGACACGGAGTATCAGTATCTTGATAAAAAGGATGAGCTGGAGTTGCAGTTGAAATCTCTTTTCATGCAGCTGCAAACGGATATAAGAAACTGGGAACTGACCTATGTTCTGAAGTCCCCTATCAAAGGGAAAGTGACGTTTACCAATTATTGGGTGGAAAACCAAAATATTTCATCCGGAGAAGAGGCTTTCAGCATTGTGCCGTACAATAAGGGGGAATTGATAGGAAAGGCGTTCTTGCCTATCGAACGTTCCGGCAAGGTGAAGCCCGGACAACGGGTGAACATACGTTTCAGTAATTTTCCGGATACGGAGTTTGGCATGGTTAACGGTACGGTAAGGAATATATCTCTAGTGCCGGTGAAAATGAACGAAACAAGTTATTATATTGTGGAAATCTCATTTCCTGACGGGCTTCTCACTACATATAACAGAACTTTGCCTTTTGTTCCAGGCATGGAAGGTCAGGCGGATATTATAACAGATGACTTTTCATTGCTGGAACGTTTTGTCTTTCCTATAAAAAAGATACTGACAGAACAGGTTGCAGTGCATTAACAGATGTTTGACTGCATTTGGCGTAAGTCTGTCCGATGAGGAGAATGCTTTCTTTCATGTTAAGGCATTCGGCAATCCTGCGTAAAGAGTTGCAGGAGGTGCAGAAAAGAGTTTGTCTTCAGGTTAGAGATATGTATCTTTAGCCTGAAGACATCTGTTTTTAGTCTGGATTTATATATCTCTAGGCTGGAGATAAAGATTTTAGCGGAAACCGTCCGGCTTTTTCCGGGGAATTCATCCGGACGGTTTCGTTTGTTTCCGCATTGGACTCGTGTTCAGATAAGGGTTCTTCGGACTCTGTGAAAGGGGAAATGGGGTAAAATCGTGCGAAAAATGTGCTCAATTTGTGCGATTGGCAGATTGATGCACTTGTTTTGTAACCTTAAATTATATTCTTTTATTTTTACGGATAATTTTGTGATGCTTTAAAACTTTAAAAAATAATTAATATGAAAACAGAAAAGAAAAGGATGTATTGGGATGTGTCCCGCATCTGTTGTTGGATTGCATTGCTGTTTTTTGCTGCCGGATGCGATGCAAAAGACGATGCGGCAGATACGCCGGTTCCGGACAATTGGATTCAGAACTTGCCGGAAGAGGTAACTTTCAATGTGCAGGGCGGAGAGCGTGAGGTGACATTTAATGTGGCTGAGGGGGTAGATTTGTCGCATATAGGATGTATCATGGAAGAGGCCAATAGAAAATGGTGTGATGTAACATTGGACGAAGGCACAATGAGTATCAAGGTGCCCCCTTCTTCTTATTATCGCTCGGCTGTCCTTACGCTGGTTTATGATGAAAGCCACAGACAGACGCTGACGGTGAAGCAGGATGCCGACTTCTCGGCTTATTTCCAGGATGAAACTTGTGCGGAGTTGAGGGAAGGCTTGACGGACGAAGAAATTGCCGCTATTCCAAGTGACCAGATACGCGAACTGGCATTGGCTATGAAGGCAGGCAACTATGATCCGGAATTCCGTGCGGCTGTTTATCGTCCGTATCAGGATCCGACAATTATGGCTGATGCCAACAAGACTTCAAGATACAGCCAGTGCGATAATCCGACCGGCATTTTCGCCGAAAAGGACGAAACCTTATATATATGGGTAGGCAAGCTGTATGAGGGGGCAAACCTCCAGCTGATGTTCTTGGGACTGGACGGAGGATATGGCAACCAGGGCAAGCTGACGCTGGTGCAGGGACTGAACAAGGTTGTGGCTCCTATCACCGGAGAAATTTATGTGCAGAACTTTGTGACTGACGACATACCGTTAGTGCTTGATACGGATGAGGCCAGACAGCAGGCTGCCGCCAAATCGGTTGCCATCCATTTCCTGTTCGGCAAGGTGAACGGTTATTTTGATATTCAGAAGCACACGAAAGCAGACTGGGACCGCATTTTGGACATTGCCATAAATTCCGGTTACGGCTATATCGACCTGCTGGGAAAGCGTGCGCAGATTACTTGGGAAGCCAAGCAGTTTAAAGACAATGAAAGCAGAGCGGGAAGGACTATTACGGGGACAGACGTTACAGATGACGGCAATACCGATAAAGATGAAATCTGGAAGATTATCGAAACTTACGACAACCTTGTTTACTGGGAACAGGAGTTTGCCGGTCTGGTCAAATATAACCGCATGTTCAATAACCGCTTGCATTTCTGCATAGATAACACAGCTTCTTCTCCCAATGCGTCGAACTACCGCACGGTTTATCCTGCCAAAATTACAAGTCCGTATAATGGGGAAATGTTCTTTGAGCCGAATGCATTCAAGGCACGTTTGTGGGGGCCGGCTCATGAGGCAGGACACGTCAACCAAGTCAGACCGGGTGCCAAATGGGCCGGAATGACTGAGGTTACAAACAATATCTATTGTCTTTATGCCCAGGAAAAAGTTGGTGCAAACTGCAAGCTGCAGGTGGACAAGATTAATCCGAAAGATGAGAATGGAGTATCTCAGGGCAGTGATATCATTTATAATGCCGCTACAAAGCTGATTGTTGACGGAGAACGTGCTCATTGTTTGCCGGGCATCAGCAGCATTACACGCGAAACGCAGTTGGTTCCGTTCTGGCAGCTTTATCTCTATATCGTGAAAGCGCGCGGACAGGAAGATTTCTATAAGGATCTTTATGAATATTTCCGTGAAAACGAAAGTCCGAGCGAAAAGGGGCAGAACGCGGGGCTGGATCAGCTGGACTTTGTGCGTCAGGCATGCCGCATTTCCAATCTGAACCTTATCGACTTTTTTACGAAATGGGGCTTCCTGCGTCCGTGCAACGCTACGCTGAATGACTACGGAAATAAGGATTTTGTTGTGTCGCAGGCGGATATTGACGCATTGGTCAAAGAAATTGAGAGTGCCGGATATGATGAGCCTGCCGCTGATATCTATAAGATTACCGATAATACATGGCAGAGCTATAAATAGGGTTATTTGACTTGAAAATGAAAAACACTTCTACATTTTAAAATCGTATGGGAAATATAAAAAGAATGAACACTCTTGGCAAAAAAAGTTGCCTTGCGCTTTGCTTGTTGTGCGCCGCCCATTTTGTTGCGGCTCAAGACAGTGGAGGAAGTGATGTGGATCTTGAGAAGCTGAGTGAAACTGTAAACGTATTGCAGGGAGCGCAAGATCCGGAACTGACGCTTCAGTCCGTTTCTACGGTATCCGGAAAGAGGCTGGAACACCGTCCGGTGTTTATGATGGAGTCAACGTTAGACGGCGTGCTTCCCGGTTTGTATGTTGATATGAGCCAGGGATATCCCACGGAGCAGCGTTCGTTGTCGGTGCGCGGAACTACTCCGATTATTCTGGTTGACGGCATTCCCCGTTCGGACGTGAATCTTCCGGCCAGCCAGATTGAATCGGTTTCCGTCATTAAGGACGGACTGGGGCTGTCGATGATGGGGATGTCGAGCGGAAACGGCGTGGTCTATATCAAGACGAAACGCGGACAGTATTCCAGTCTGAAGATTGATTTTACCGCCCAATTGGCGTTCAACCGGCAGATATTCCGTCCCGACTTCCTGGATTCATACAGCTGGGCTTCCATGCTGAATGAGGCGCTGGTGAACGACGGCAGGCAGCCGCTGTACAGTCAGACCGACCTGGAACTGTACCGCACGGGTGCAAGTCCGTATACGCATCCCAATGTGGACTGGCAGGATGTGCTGCTGCGCAATACGGCGCCCACCCAGCAGTACAACCTTAATTTGTCGGGCGGCGGAAAGACAGCCCGTTATTTCATCGACCTGAATGTGTACGATCAGGCTGGTTTCCTGAATCAGGACAATTCGCTGAACTCGTATCAGACACGCGAAAACTTCAAGAAATATTCTTTGCGCGTCAATACGGACATCTCCATAACCGACCATACACTGCTGAAAGTGGGTCTGTTCGGCCAGATGTTCCGCGAAACGACTCCGGGAAAGGCGATGATGGGAAGCATCTACCGCGACATGTATACCATTCCGAACAATGCGTTCCCCGTGTTCAATCCGGACGGTACATTGGGCGGAACGCCTGTCTATGCGGATGACAACCTTTACGGTCAGACTATTCTTTCGGGGTATAACCTTTATCCGAAGACGGACTTCAATCTCGACATTTCGTTGGAACATCATTTCCAGGGCAGACTGAAAGGGCTGTATCTCAGCGGAACTTATTCTTATAACTCTTCTTACCGTGAGAACCTGGAGAGAAGCAAAACTTTCGCTGTCTATTCGTACTGGAAGGATCCTACCAATCCCAATGCGGAAGAAGTCTATCAGCAGATGGCTTCAGCAGGAGCGCAGAACAATAAAACGAGTTACAGCAGACTGAACCGCATGCAGTATGCGGAGTTTGCGCTGGGGTATGACTTCCATATCGCGAAGCACAACTTCAAGACCAAGGCGCTGTATGCCTATAACGACTATATGGTCAGTGCCAAGAACATTCCTCTGCGCAAGAATGCTTTCAGCTTCCGTGCGGAATACAACTATGACCGCCGTTTCTTGGCCGAGTTCGCCATGTCGGGCATGAGTCTGAATACGCTGAAGCCGGGACACCAGTGGGGAGCTTTCCCATCGGCCGGAATCGGCTGGAACCTGCACAAGGAGAAATGGTTCGATGTGCCGGCCATTAACGCTATGAAGCTCAGAGCTACGTTCGGACTGAACGGAAGCGACGGAACGGGTGCCTATTATAGAAGCGGTACGGGTACGTTGAGCAATTACTACTACAATTATCTGAAGTATTACAGCTATCCGAAAAACACGAATGCTTATTTCGGGAAAACTCCGGCAGGAAATGCGATACTTACGGAGTCGAACATGCCGTATGTAGTTCAGTGGGAAAAGAGAACCCGGTGGAATGCGGGCGTAGACATGGAACTGTTCAACCACAGCCTGTTCGTAACGGCAGAATATTTCCGTATTAACTATTCGGATAACCTGTCGATTCCTGCAGGAAAGGGAAGCAATAGCGTCATCGGTATGACGTTGCCTTACCAGAACATCGCAAAGAGCAGGCGCAGCGGGCTTGAGCTGGATTTGACCTATAACAAGAAGTGGAATGACTTTTCGTTCACGGCAAGCGCCAATGCCACCCTCTATTGGACGAAGATACTTGCCAACGGCGAGAATCAATATCCGGAAGCGTATATGCAGCGTGTGGGCGAGCCGATCAGCCAGGTTTTCGGCTATGTGTGTGACGGATTCTTCCAGAACCAGGAAGAAATCGACCAGTATCTGGACATTACCAGTATTCCGGACTATAAACCCCAGCCGGGTGACCTGAAATACCGTGACCTTAACGGTGACCATGTGCTGGACGGAAAAGACGTGACAGGCATCGGAACACGCGGGCCGCTGGTTGACTACGGTATTTTCCTGGGTGCTGAATGGAAAGGGCTTGCATTCTCGATGCAGTGGTCGGGCCGCGGCAATGTGCAGACCACTTCCAAGACAATGCCTTTCACCTCCAATGCGCAGGGAAGCTACGGACAGGCTTTAGTGGAGCATCTCGACTATTGGACTCCTGAAAATCGGGATGCCAGCTATCCCCGTCTGTCAATCGGAAATTCGTATAACGAGCGCACTTCAACGTTCTGGCTGCAGAATGCAAGCTACTTGCGCCTGAAGAATGTGGAGATTTCTTATACCTTGCCTCAGAAGTGGACGAAGCCTATCCATATCAGCGGCCTGAAATTCTTTGTCAACGGTTATAACCTGCTGGCAATATGCGGCATCAAGGATCGTGACCCGGAACTGCTGAGCTTCACCAACGGAACAAGTTACGGCATTATTCCGAATACCAAGGCCTACAATGTCGGCATTAACATTCAATTCTAACAAAATCGAATAGAAACAATATGAAAAAGATAATAGTAAAAAGATTTCATTTGCTGTGTGTGCTGGGGCTGTTGGCTGCAAGCGGATGCAACACATTTGAGTCTGAGCCTTTGGAGTGGACGCTGGAGGAAGATGTAGTTAATCCGAAAGACTCTTTGGCCAGCACGATGAAGGGCTTGTATTATGCGGTGTATTATTCGCTGCCTTCGCTGCACAACCGGCTGAGCAGTTCCTATCTGGATGCGGCTACCGATGACGGCGTTCCGACGCGTGATATGGGAGGAAGCAGCAGCCTGGAAAATTACCGCAACGGACGTTTGTCGCCGGAAAATATCGCGAGTCTGGACGGAAATGCCTGGAAAAACTTCTATACCGGAATCCGTCGTGCAAACCTGTTTCTGGAAAAGATAAAGGACTATCCCACGGGGCCGAATCTTACAGCTGACGAGAAGAAGCGCATGATTGCCGAAACGCGTTTCCTTCGTGCCTATTTCTATTTTGAACTGATGAAGCGATGGGGGGGAGTACCCATGGTAGGCGATAATGTCTTCAATTACGATGACGACTGGAATATTCCCCGGAGCAGCATGAAGGACGTGAAGAACTATATCCTGAATGAAGTCAGCCCGGATGTGGAAGGTTCTTGCTACAACGACTTGTATGAAGCGATGGTGACAGTTCCCACCGAGCTGGAAAGCATTGTGGGACGTGTCAACAAGGGAGCGGTATTGGGATTCCTGTCGCACCTGAAGCTTTATATGGCAAGTCCGCTGTATGCCGAGAAGCTGGCGGAAGAGGATGAAACGGTAGCAGAAAAGGAGAGATGGCAGGAAGCTGCCGATGCTGCGAAAGCGGTAATCGACCTTGGCATTTACGGCCTGCACAAGACTTCAGTTGATGATGAAGGAGTTGCCGGAACCGCAGGATTTCTGGAATTCTTCGGCGATGCGAAAACAATTGCCGGGAACAATGAGGAGGCCATTTTCTTTAAGTTGTCGGGCGACGGAACCAGCCCGGAGAGCAACAACAGTCCGATAGGCTACCAGCGCGGCAAATGCTGGGGATATACCAGCCCGAGCCAGAATCTGGTGGACGCTTTCCTGACACTGGACGGCAAGCGTATTGATGATCCTACGTCCAAATATCCGTATGATCCGCAGAATCCGTATGCAAACCGTGACCCGCGTCTGACGTATACCATCTTCTATAACGGTTCGACATGGCTGAAACGTGCGGTGGAAACCTTTGACGGAGGTCTGGACCGTCCGTATTCACCGGGCAGAATCGCGACGCAGACGGGATATTATCTGCGCAAGTTCCTTGGTCTGAACGAGAATCGCAACGACAATTCCGGTTTCAATTCGATACCTCATAACTACAATATTATCCGGTATGCGGAGATTCTGCTGAACTATGCGGAAGCTCTTAACGAGATGGACCGGGCTGGCAATTCGGGAGCGCACGCCGCTGTCATCGAAGATTGTCTGATTCAGTTGCGCGAACGTGCCGGCATCGAAGTCGGAGATGACGGACGCTACGGACTGCCGACGAGCTATACCTATGAGGAAATGCAGGAAATCATCCGCAACGAAAGGCGCATCGAGCTGGCTTTCGAGGAACACCGTTTCTGGGATATCCGCCGCTGGAAGATTGCCGAAGACGTAATGAACGAGCCTGTAAGAGGTGTCGAGATTGTCAAACTGCCGGACGGTTCGTTCCAGTATGAGTATGTAGATGTACGTACTTCTACTTTTGACAAGACTAAAATGTACTGGTATCCCATTCCTCGGACAGAAATGGTGGGCAACCCAGAGTTAACTCAGAATCCCGGATGGGACTATTAAAAACACAGATTTAGAA
>SDWH01000051.1 GCA_019550975.1 Bacteroidales bacterium SW299
TATCTTTCCTCTAAAAAGTCAAGGCTGCCAGAAATTATCTGTCAAAGTGAGTCATTGATTGTCAATCTAGGTTGTGTGAGTGTCTTTTCCTTATAAGCATGGTGTCCCCGAGCCACAGCCCAGGCTGTGACTGTATGATTAAAGATTATTACTTTCCTCTGCAGGCTCTACGGCACTATGTCGGTGTCCAATTCCCTCCGGAAGCATCAGCAAATTTGCGAACCGCGCTCATATGTCAGGCACAAAGATAGTTGCTTTGCAAGCGTGGGTATATCGGATGGTCTATAAGGCCATGGACGATTCAAGCTGTTCTATCTGCAGTTGAATGAGGCGCTGTTCCTCAAGTCGTTTGAGATAGATGTCGATGAAGTCTTCCTCATTGGAGAGCATATGCCATACGGCGACAAGGATTTTACGGGCAATTGCCACTTGTATTTTCATTTTACGTTTCTTCTTTACGGTTACCTGCACATAGCTGAAGTTGGAAAAGAAGCAGTTTCGGGTTCTTGAAGCGACCCACGCAATTTCTATAAGTATCTGTCTGAGGTATCTGTTACCATGCGTTATCCTGTTGCTCTTTATCCTTCGGTTGCTCTCGTCGTTACGCGGTTTGAGCCCGCACCAGCCTACCAGATTTGTCGCCTTCGCAAACATCGACATGTCAGCCCCGGTCTCCGCAATTATAGCTGTGGCTGCGCGTTCCTTAACCCCGGGAATTGTTTGAAGACGTCTGTACTGTTCGGGAAAGTGTTCCTCGCACATGGCGGCGAGTGCTTTCTGACACTCGTCTATCTGATTGTTTATCAGGTCTATCATCGCCAGATACTGCCTGATTACGGCGATATCGGTTGGTGAGAAATTGCCGGTTACAGAACCTGCTATGGTATCCCGCCCATGTTTGTTGACGGTCCTTCCATGAACCAGCAGGACAAGTTTTTCGGCGTCGGTCTCCCCCTGCGAAATCGCACGGACGACGCTCTGATAGCTCTTGCCGCCGGTATTGGATACGTAATTGCTAAGGCGGAACCCGCAACGCTGCATGGCCGCGTCAAGCTTATTCTTGTTATAGGTCAGATCCTCGTTGAGGTTGAAGATGCGACGGTTCAGCTTGCGCATGTCCTGAACGGCCGGATTGGGCACAAAACTCTCCTTGATAAGTTTTTTCAACTGGCACTCGGCTATCCATTGGGCATCCCTGGTGTCACTCTTGCGTCCCGGAAGCTGCTTGATGAAATGAGGGTTAGCAAGCCGAAGTGTCATGTAGTCGCACAACTCGTTCCATACCGGAACCCAATACACCGCCGTGCTTTCCATGGCGCATTCCGTGACTCCATGACAAAGCATGTCGTCGCGCATCTGCCGGAGCTGGGTGGTCAGTGTTCCATACGTTTTCTCGAAAATAATGGCCTCGTCATAACGCATGATACACAAAAAGACACTATCTTTGTGTACGTCAAGGCCGGCTACAATCCTGTTTCTGTCCATTGTAAGAGGCATTTATTGTTTACACCCTCAATTTACGAATATTGTGCATTAAGCACGGTATCTATGGCAAATAATTTGTGGCAGCCTTGACCTTTTTATTCTGTCGGTGTAGAAATCTCGCAGTTTATATGTAAATTTG
>SDWH01000052.1 GCA_019550975.1 Bacteroidales bacterium SW299
TTTTTCATTTCACATGCCATCTTTATTGTTGTTCGCTTCGAAAAAGGCAAAATATGGTCAGTATCTACATGACGATTCGGGAGAAGCCATTAACCGAGCTCCTCCATCCATAAGATTTACAGATTTCAGGCAGCCTGTATCTGTCTGTTCTTCACCTTTTCTGCCATCAAGACTGCATTCGAAGTATGTATGCCGAAGAAAATCCAAAGGATTTCGGTCTTCCTGTTCCTTGCCCTGACCTTTGCCAGTGAGTAGTGTTGCTTGTGTGTGCCGAAGCTCCCTTCCAGACGCGTAGCCCGTTCCCTGCTGAGTTCCGAACGTAGTATCCGTCGCAGCTCCTCATCCTTGGCTGCCCGTCCCTTACGGACGAAGGAGGTGGCAATCCCCTTTTCCGTACAGAACTTCCGGTTCGCGTTGCTGGCATAAATGGAATCGGCGGCAACGGCTGTCACCTTCCTGCGCATGAGCCTCTGTTGGAGGTTGATGCATTCCTTCAGACGTATACCTTCATTGAAGGCATCAAAGGAAAGGTGTTCGATGAAGGAGATTCCGTCTACCTGTATATTGTTCACCTTGGCTCCGAACTCGACCGGCTTGGTTTCCTTCCCACGCACGATGGGGCGTACATAGTGGCGGTCTATACTGACAATACGGTCACGGACATCCTTCCTGCCGGCAAACAGCTGCTTCTGCTGCTTGAATGCCTTCCTTATGACTGACAGACGCCGGTGGTAGTCTGACGTATGTTCAAGCTGTCCTTTATGGTCGGCATGGAGACGGCCGGTCTGATACAGCAGCTTCTCCAGCAGGTTGAGCAGCCGCCTTTTCAACATCCGGCTGCGTGAGGCCTTACGTCTGCGCTTCCTGCTGTACGCAAGATATGCACGGCTCACGTCACCCCATTTGTTCCTCGGACGGCGGACACCAAGTATCCGACAATCCTTGCAGAGATGACGGTGAAGCCATTCCACACTTTCCCAAAGCAGTTTCAGGCCAGTGGGATGACGCATGTAGCTTTCATAGCAGGTGGCATCGGCCATACAGACGTGAAGGTTTTCCAGATAGGGACGCCAGTGTTCAGCAAGTATGCACTGGAAGGCATCCATATCCAGCTTTTCGGCCAGTTCCTGACGGATTGCACTTACTATCTTGTAGTTGGTGACCGGATGGGACGGATCGATTAATATACCACAGAAGAGCTGGAAGTGGATGTTCCCGTTCAGATGTTCTATCAGATGACGA
Organism: Bacteroidales bacterium SW299; assembly: GCA_019550975.1. Lineage (GTDB taxonomy): Bacteria > Bacteroidota > Bacteroidia > Bacteroidales > Bacteroidaceae > Phocaeicola > Phocaeicola excrementipullorum. The sequence continues at coordinate 1,243 of SDWH01000052.1, forward strand.
TCGGACAGGCCGGTATAGGACTTCAGAACCATCAGGGCTATCTTGCCGGCGGCAGAAAAATAACCTTTCCGTCCTAAAGGGGAATCCTTCAGTCCCATCTTCCGGGCGATAGAGGAGAAAGGAAACAGCGAATGGATGCGTCCCAATTCACTGCTTTCAAAACTTTTCTGATAATTTTTCAGAATATCGAACTCTGTAAAGCCTAAAGTAGGCTGAATCTTTAAAATATTTTGTATCTTAGCCATATCTTAGTCGGGGTATTTCCCCCGTTTTGGCCGT
>SDWH01000053.1 GCA_019550975.1 Bacteroidales bacterium SW299
GAAGTCGCGCCCCTCGGTGACATGGATGCCCATCACCTTCAGGTAGCGGTAATCCACAGGCAAGCAATTGAACTGGATATTCTTCTCGTCCTTGCCTATTCCCCAAAACTGATACCTATCGGCCGAACTTAGCACAGATTCCGAGAAAGCCACGCCCTCCACGCCCGAGATGTGTGACAGCTCATCTACTACGGCATCCTGCTGGTCCCGTGCTTCCTTAGTCATATTGCCAACAATAATGACATCCTTGTCATAGCCATAGTCGGAAGTGCGGATATAGCGGCTCTGCACATACATGATGCCGATGGCGATAATCAGCATGAACGATACGAAAAATTGAATGCAGACTAATCCCGTGCGCAGCTTCCGTCCCTTTGGAGAGAGGCCGAACGAGCCTTTCAATGCCAGCGCAGGAGGGAATGAAGTGACATAGTGCGAAGGATAAAGTCCAGCAAGCACACCCATCAGTATGCTGACACCCATGGTAAAGACGAGCAGAAGCGGATGCTCCGCCAAACTCAGACTGACCGCAACCAAGTCCTGCAATTCCGAATCGTGCAGGACCATAAGCAAAAGAACAGACACAAGAAAGGCAATGAGGCTGACCAGCACCGTTTCAATCACCAGACTTGCGCGGAGAGACCGGGAGGTAGCACCCAATACTTTCTGCGTATTGATGCTTTTGACGCGCATCGGAGTTTCGGCCAGCGAGAAGTTCATGAAGTTGATGGCAGCGACCACCACGATCAGCAAGGAGATGCAGATAAGCAGATAAACCGTCGTATAACTGCCGGCACTTTTATTTCCCACTTTCGAGAAATGAGTTTCCGCCAACGGAACAAGGCGGAGAAATCGGGAAGCATCTTTCTCCTGAGCCAAATCTTTCTTCAGTTCTTCGGGAGCTACTTTCATCAGTTGCTGAAAGGCCATATTCTCTACTTCCCGAACATTTGCCGGATTATCCAGCCGGTAATGGCAGGTGTAGTTCCAATTAAACCAGTTATCTTTGTTCTCTTCGGAATGGAGCGGCTTGTAGATGCAGTTGCCAATCTGCGAATTCTCCGGAAAATCTTTGTAGACACCGCCCACCGTTACCGGATTGTTGTCCGCCTGCCTGCCTCTGAACAGGATCTTGCCTACGGCATCGGTTGTTCCGAAGAAACGCTCGGCCATAGAAGCGGGAATCAGTATGGTGTTCTTTCGTTCGAGAGCGTCAGCCGAACCGCCCAGCATCTCGGGCTGGAATACCTCCATGAAGTTACCGAAGCCTGCCAGCTCTGTTTCATTGAACAGATTCCCATCCACCTCATAATCTGCATTACCATACCATCCGGATATTATGGAAGATGCCAGCACATGCGGCGAAGCGTTGCCTATCAGTTCTCCAAGAGGGCGAGGAGCGCCAAGCAGCCATTCCATCTCTTCACTTATATTGATCTCCAGCCGGAAAATCTTCTCATAATCTTTATATCCCTTATTGAAGTTCAGA
>SDWH01000054.1 GCA_019550975.1 Bacteroidales bacterium SW299
CCTGAACTTCAACAAGGGGTACAAGGATTATGAGCATATCTATCGGGTGGAAGTCTATCCCAACGATGACAACGGGTGGCAGACGTGGATGCCGCGCCCACTATGCGAACTGATAGGCAACGGTTCGCCACACATCCAAGCAATTTCCATCGTCAACTCTTTTTCCGGCTCGGCAAAGTTTGAGGTAGGCGGACATCAGTTCGAAGAAATCACCCTGTCCGGCTTCGGCAACTTTATGAAGACGTTCCAGCCCCGCATGATAGCCGGTTCTGCCGATGCGCTCGAACGGCAAGGGCAGGTGCTCATCCCACGCTCGATGGCGATGCGCTTCTTCGGTTCCATTGATGCTGTGGGGAAAACTATCTTCGAAGGAAAGCAGGCGGATAACCGTCTGCTGACCGTGGGTGGCGTGTATGAAGACTTCCCCGAAAATTCGCAGATAAGGAGCTGCCTTTTCCTCCCCCTTCGGTCCGAGAACAACAAGGACAACTGGCAAAACTGGAACTACAACTGTTATCTCCGTACTGACGGCACACTGGACCCTGACGAACTGAACAAGTCCGTATTCCAAAGGATGAAAGAGATAGTGCCCGAAAGGGTCAGTGCAATGAGTGACGATGAAGCGTCCTCGTTCCTCCGCTTTACTCCGATAGCCGACGTGCATTTTTCAAAAGTAGGCAACAAAAGCGCCAGCAGCCGCATCACGGTCTACCTCCTGCTGTGCGTGTCGTTTCTCATCGTCATCGTTGCTGCCATCAACTTCATGAACTTCACGTTGGCGGAAACCCCGATGCGCGTCAAGAGCATCAACACGCAGAAGGTGCTGGGAGCCACGGCAGGCTCGCTCCGTATGGGGCTGGTGCTGGAAGCGGTGCTGGTCAGCATCATTGCTTTGGGCATATCGATGCTCTTTCTGCTGGCGTTGCGCGATTCGGGCTTGCAAGATTTGGTGACAGCAAGCCTTGACTTGACGGCACATCCGCTGCTGCTTGCCTCCACTCTCGGCATCAGCGTGCTGATAGGTATGTTGGCAGGACTGTATCCGTCTTATTATGCCACTTCTTTTCCGCCAGCCTTGGCACTGAAAGGCTCGTTCGGCCTTTCTCCTAAAGGGCGGAAGCTGCGCACGTTGCTGGTATGCTTCCAGTTCTTCGTGGCGTTCATGTTAGTTATCGCCATCGGCATAATGTATGCGCAGAGCCGCTACATCCGCACCGCCGACTATGGCTACGACAAGGATGCCATCGTGGTGGGCAACATGTCGTGGGATGCCATCCTGCAGAAAGAAGCGGTAGCCGATGAACTTTCGCGCATATCGGGCGTAGAAGGTGTAGCGTTTTCGCAACGCGTTTTGAGTTCGAGCGATACTTATATGGGATGGGGACGCGGCCCGGATGACAAGCATATTCAGTTTGACGTGCTTCCGGTGGATTACCGCTACCTGAAGGTGATGGGCATCCATGTCACCGAGGGGCGCGACTTT
>SDWH01000055.1 GCA_019550975.1 Bacteroidales bacterium SW299
CGGCGGCGACCGGCGCACGGGTGAGTAACGCGTACCCTACCTTCCCCTTTCCCGGGGCCAGCCCTGCGAAAGCAGGATTAATCCCCGGCGGTGTCCCGGGTCCGCATGGGTGCGGGACCAAAGGAGCGATCCGGAAAGGGATGGGGGTGCGTTCCATTAGCTTGACGGCGGGGTAACGGCCCACCGTGGCGACGATGGATAGGGGTTCTGAGAGGAAGGCCCCCCACACTGGGACTGAGACACGGCCCAGACTCCTACGGGAGGCAGCAGTGAGGAATATTGGTCAATGGGCGAGAGCCTGAACCAGCCAAGTAGCGTGGAGGACGACGGCCCTACGGGTTGTAAACTCCTTTTGCGCGGGGATAAAGCGCTCCACGTGTGGGGCTTTGCAGGTACCGCGCGAATAAGCATCGGCTAACTCCGTGCCAGCAGCCGCGGTAATACGGAGGATGCAGGCGTTATCCGGATTCATTGGGCTTAAAGGGAGCGCAGACGGTCCCGTAAGCCGGCCGTGAAATTCCGGGGCCCAACCCCGGCCAGCGGTCGGAACTGCGGGACTTGAGTGCGGCCGAGGCGGGCGGAATTCGTGGTGTAGCGGTGAAATGCTTAGATATCACGAAGAACCCCGATTGCGAAGGCAGCCCGCCAGCCCGCTACTGACGTTGAGGCTCGAAGGTGCGGGTATCGAACAGGATTAGATACCCTGGTAGTCCGCACGGTAAACGATGGACACCCGCCGTGGGCGACATACGGTCCGCGGCCAAGCGAAAGCGTTAAGTGTCCCGCCTGGGGAGTACGCCGGCAACGGTGAAACTCAAAGGAATTGACGGGGGCCCGCACAAGCGGAGGAACATGTGGTTTAATTCGATGATACGCGAGGAACCTTACCCGGGCTCGAACCTCCCCCGAATCCGGCGGAGACGCCGGAGCCAGCAATGGCGGGGGCGGAGGTGCTGCATGGTTGTCGTCAGCTCGTGCCGTGAGGTGTCGGCTTAAGTGCCATAACGAGCGCAACCCCTCCCTCCAGTTGCCATCGGGTAATGCCGGGGACTCTGGAGGCACTGCCATCGCAAGATGCGAGGAAGGCGGGGATGACGTCAAATCAGCACGGCCCTTACGTCCGGGGCTACACACGTGTTACAATGGGGGGTACAGAGGGCCGCTGCACGGCGACGTTCGGCCAATCCCCAAATCCCCTCCCAGTTCGGACCGGAGTCTGGAACCCGACTCCGCGAAGCTGGATTCGCTAGTAATCGCGCATCAGCCATGGCGCGGTGAATACGTTCCCGGGCCTTGTACACACCGCCCGTCAAGCCATGAAAGCCGGGGGTGCCTGAAGTGCGCTTCCGCGAGGGGCGCCCTAGGGTAAAACCGGTGATTGGGGCTAAGTCGTAACAAGGTAGCCGTACCGGAAGGTGCGGCTGGAACACCTCCTTTCTGGAGC
>SDWH01000056.1 GCA_019550975.1 Bacteroidales bacterium SW299
GAAATCCCCCAACAAAGATATGGCTAAGATACAAAATATTTCGGAAATACAGCCCACTTTGGGCTTTACAGAATTTGATGTTCTGGAAAAATATCGCAAGAGTTTTCATGAGAGTGAACTGGGCAGGCTTCACTCAGTTTTCCCGTTTGACCGTATGGCAAAAGCCATAGGCTTGTCAGAACAGCGTCTTGGACGCAGGAACATTTTTAGCCCTTCGGCAAAGATTGCCCTTATGGTCCTGAAAGCCTACACCGGATTCTCCGACAGACAGCTGGTGGAACATCTCAACGGCAACCTCCACTACCAGATGTTCTGCGGAATCATGACAGATCCGGCCTTTCCCATAACCAACTACAAGATAGTCAGTGCCATCCGCAATGAGATAGCATCCCGTCTTGATATTGACTCCCTTCAGGAGATACTGGCCTCCCACTGGAAACCATATCTTGAGAACCTTCACGTGTGCATGACTGATGCCACGTGTTATGGAAGTCACATGCGTTTTCCTACAGACATGAAACTGCTTTGGGAAAGTATTGAATGGCTTTACAGGCATATCTGCCGGCATTGTATGGATCTTGGGATAAGGCGTCCCCGTAACAAATATGCGGATGTGTCAGAGTCCTATCTTTCATACTGCAAGAAAAGAAAGAGGAAAGCCTCAAGAACACGGATGCTCAGGCGCCGTATGATCAGACTCCTTGAAAAGCTCATCGTACAGAGGGATGAGATTCATAAGGAGTACGGGAGATCACTCAGATATACACAGGATTATCAGAAACGCCTTTCCATAATCAGAAAGGTTCTTGTACAGGAGAAGGAACTGTTTGAAGGCAGGAAGGTCAATGACCGCATCGTCAGCATCGACCGTCATTACGTACGTCCTATCGTAAGAGGCAAGGAAACAAAGTCTGTTGAATTCGGTGCAAAGGTTAACAACATACAGATAGACGGTATATCGTTTATCGAACACCTCTCGTTCAAGGCATTCAATGAGGGAATACGGCTGAAGGACTGTATCCGTATGCAACAGAAACTCATGAATGTCAGGGTTAGATGTGCGGCTGGAGATTCCATATATGCCAACAATGCAAATAGAAGGTTCTGTACAAAATATGGTATATCCACTTCCTTTGTACGCAAGGGAAGGGCGGCAAAGGATGAACCCTTGAGAAAGGTTCTCAGAAGTGAACTCTCCAAAGAAAGGGCCACCCGGCTTGAAGGAAGCTTCGGCACTCAAAAGCAACACTACTCACTCGCAAGAATAAAGGCCAGGAACAGGAAGACTGAAATCCTTTGGATTTTCTTCGGAATACATACGGCAAATGCCGTACTGATGATAGACAAGGTCACGAGCAGAACAG
>SDWH01000057.1 GCA_019550975.1 Bacteroidales bacterium SW299
GCAGAAACTCTATTCTGTACTCCCAAAGAATCAATGCCAGCTAAAAGGGTATCCCCATATAACAAGGAATGGAAGTTGATTAAACTTTCCGATATATGTCAAAGGGTTCAAACTAAAAATACAGGTAATCAATGCAGGCAAGTTTTGACCATTGCAGCGCAGCATGGACTTGTCAACCAAGAAGATTTCTTCAATAAGACTGTTGCAAGTGAAAATTTGGAAGGATATTATCTTTTACAGAAAGGGGATTTTGCCTATAATAAAAGTTATTCGGGTGGTTACACATGGGGTGCAATAAAACGATTGGAATGGTATGATAAAGGCGTATTATCCCCTTTGTATATCTGTTTTCGACCTGATTCAAGCAAGGTGAATGCAGATTTTCTTGCGCATTATTTTGAATCAAAAAAATGGCATAAAGGCATTGCCGACATCGCTGGTGAAGGCGCAAGGAATCATGGACTACTCAACATTTCTGTAATTGATTTCTTCAACACTATTCACCGTATACCAGATTTGGACGAACAAAAAGACATAGCGCGAATCCTCAATTCGTTATCATCCAAATTGTCTTGCGAACAACGTGTTATACAAAACCTCACAATGCAACGGAGCTATTTACTACACAAAATGTTTATATAAATAATTTACGCAGTAGATATTTCTTTTGAATGACATAATGCTCCGTAAGTAGAATATCACAGGCCATTTTTGCATCTATGACTGATAGAATTGATATTATACTCTTTTGTTTGTTAATTACAGGTAATATAACGGGAAAGCGGAGCAAATCTTTCTTTTGTATATTGGGTAAACCTGACCCTATACGAAGTGCCATAATATTATCCTCTTGCCATTTGAGAAAGTGATAGAGATACAAATCCAAAGTTTCTTGCGGATGCAGGATTCTTAACGAATAACAATGGCCTCCGCTCCAATAGCGAGAAGTGTTATATTGTACATAACCACAGGAGTTACCACCTTCGCTAATAGAAATTGTATTGGCTTCCGTATTGTATCTGTTTAACCATCCGGAAGGTGTCGTTCCGCCGTTCATCACATAATACTCCCCCTGTTCCAATAATTCTGTACCATTTACTTGTTTCCCTTTGATAATTTCTGCTACTTGACCAAGTTCCAATGTTTGTGCAACAAGGCTTCCAAATATTTCTTGATA
>SDWH01000058.1 GCA_019550975.1 Bacteroidales bacterium SW299
TATGAATGTCCGCATGTTCCCAAATTAGCAAAGTTTAAACCGCCAAGATGTCCGATAGGCGTGTATTGGAACACTTTATGCTTGATGCGAGATGTATGGACAATAAAAACGTATATGATATGACCCTGCTTGATTTTTACCGTCAATACCCAGACGAGGCCTCCTGCGAGGCTGCATTGCGTAGTTTCCGTGAACACCACGGTCTGTTCTGCAGCCAGTGCGGCGGTTTGCGCCTGAGCTGGAACCCGAGCCATAAGTCCTGGACTTGCATGGATTGCAAACATGAGATGCAGCTTCGTTCGGGCACGGTAATGCAAGGCAGTCATCTGCCTGTTCGTGACTGGTTTGCTGCCATGTTCCTTCTGACGGCGACAAAGCGTGCCATATCCACCAAGGAGATACAGCGCCAGATTGGCCGCAAGCGTTACCAGCCTGTATGGGAAATGGTGCATAAGCTGCGCGATGTGATGGGCAGGCGCGACAGCCTTTACGCCCTTCATGGGGATATGGAAGTGGACGAGGGCTTCTTTTCCACCGAAACTCCTGAAGACCAGAAGGACTGTCCGCTGAAGCGAGGGCGTGGAAGCCAGCGCAAGACTTCCGTCCTTGTCATGGCCGAAAGCAGCCTGCCAAAGACGCCTCCTGCCAGAAAGTACAGTACGCCCAAAACTGTCGGGCATATAAAGATGCTGGTCATCGGCGATTTTAAGGCTTCCACCATCACGGGCAAGATAAAGACGGGGACGGACGGGAATGCCGATGTGACCACGGACGGGTTCAGCAGTTATGCCGCTCTTGAAAAGGACGGAGTGACAACCTCCCACCATGCCGTAGTTGCGGATGACAAAAAGAGTGTCGGGAAAGTTCTGCCTTGGGTGCACATTGCCATCAGCAATGCCAAAAGGAGCATACTGGACACGTACCATGACATAAAAGCAGAGTTCCTGCAACTCTACCTTAACGAGTTCTGTTATAAGTTCAACAGAAGGTATTTGGGCTTCAGACTCTTTGACAGGCTCGAACTTTGCGCATGTACGTATAGGGCGAACTTTAAACATCGAATTTATTGATTGGCAACTTGCGGACATTCATT
>SDWH01000059.1 GCA_019550975.1 Bacteroidales bacterium SW299
ATGAATGTCCGCAAATATCCAATTAGTAAATTCGATGTTTAAACTCAGCTCTATAAGTGCAAGCACAGAGTTCCAACCTCTCAAAGAGCCTAAAACCGAAATACCTTCGGTTGAACTTGTAGCAGAATTCGTTAAGGTAGAGTTGCAGGAATTCCGCCTTTATGTCATGGTAGGTGTCAAGGATGCTCCTCTTGGCGTTGCTGATGGCGATATGTACCCAAGGTAGAACCTTTCCGACTTTTTTCTTGTCATCCATGACAACGGCCTTGTGGGAAGCCACTGCCCCGTCCTTTTCAAGGGATGCGTATGTGCTGGAACCGTCCGTAGTGGCATTTGCCTTCCCGTCTGTCGCCTGTTTTATCCTGGGAGTTTCGGTGGAAGCCTTCAAATCGTCTATTACCTCCATCTTTATGTGTCCCACGATTTTAGGGGTACTCCGCTTCTTATCGGAAGGAGTGTCCGGGAAACTGCTTTCAGCCATGACAAGGACGGATGTCTTGCGCTGGCTTCCACGTCCACGTTTGAGCGGGCAGTTTTTCTGAGCCTCAGGCGTCTCGGTGGAGAAGAACCCTTCGTCTATCTCCACATCTCCATGAAGATTATAGCGTGCGTCACGCTTGCCCATCACGTCACGAAGCTTGTGCACCATTTCCCATACGGGCTGGTAACGCTTGCGCCCCAGTTGGCGTTGGATTTCCTTGGAGGATATGGCACGTCTGGTCGCCGTCAGAAGGTACATGGCGGCGAACCAGTCGCGGATGGGCAGGTTGCTTCCCTGCATCACAGTACCGGAACGCAAGGTCATCTCATGCTTACAGTCCATGCAGGTCCAAGAACGGTGGCTCGGATTCCAACTCAAACGCAAACCGCCGCAGCGGCTACAGAAAAGACCGTGGCGTTCACGGAAACGACGGAGAGCCTCCTCGCAGGAGCTTTCGTCAGGATATTGACGGTAGAAGTCAAGCAGATTCATTGTGTTTCCTTTCAATTGTTTTACAGGGAGTGCCTGCAAATTCTGTTCCTATGCCTGCATTGGCATCTCATAGCCTGTTTAAACTTTGCTAATTTGGACGTTTGCGGACATTCAT
>SDWH01000006.1 GCA_019550975.1 Bacteroidales bacterium SW299
AATGGCTGACTTTAATTTCTTCAAATCCTCAATGATTTTGTTCTGGGTCGAAATGTGCTCGTCTATTAACCTTAGTAATGTCGCAATCTTATGTTGCTCACTTTTACTTGGTAATCCAACAAAGACTTCTGAAAAGTTCCTCGTATTTATAGAGTATATTTTTGTTCCTTGTGCTATGCGCCGTATTTGATTGTGGAATACTGTAGAGGAAAAGCAATAACCAAGAAATCCTTTGGCTGTCTGTTTGTTGTTATCGCGTCCGTGAATTGTATGAAGTCCACACACGACTTTTTTACCATCTAAGTTGTAAAATTCAACAACCTTAGCGACTTCGTTTGTGTCTTCTGATGCGTCCGCAAAAGCAACATCACCCTCCTTACACAATTCATATTTTTTAGGCACATTTTCCTCTTTAATACTTGGTAATTTATCCTTTGTCAAATCTACCAAAGTTGGAAGCCCAACATGGATTAAGCCGTAATGCAGATTATATGGTTCATTTGATTCATATTCTAACTGTTCCCAGCTAAGAGAATTAGTAGAATAAAAGTCAAGCAGATCAGAAACTCTAATGCGTTTCCACTCCTCCGTAAACTCCGGAAATCTCAAAGCCGGAACTAATCACACTATATTTCTCTAATTATAAGAACCAATTATTTAGAAATTATGATTCATAAAACAGTTAGAGAAATTGCGGCGGCTTGGAAAGAGTACAAGCGGCCTTATGTGAAGCAGTCCACAATGGCGGCTTATGTGTTAATCTTGGAGAATCACATTCTCCCTTATTTCGGAGATGGTACTTCACTCCAAGAACAGACGGTGCAAGCTTTCGTCTTGCAAAAGTTGGAAGCTGGTTTGAGTGCCAAAACTGTTAAGGATATTCTGATAGTCCTTAAAATGGTGATGAAGTTCGGGGTTAAGAATGAGTGGATGACCTATTGTGAATGGGATATAAAGTACCCTACGACCTCTACCAACAAGGAATTGGAAGTACTGTCTGTCGCCAATCACAGAAAAATTCTGAACTACATCCAAAGTCACTTTACCTTTCCCTGGCTGGGGATTTATATCAGTCTTAGTACAGGGCTGCGTATCGGTGAAATATGCGCCTTGAAATGGAGTGATATCAATATAGTGGACGGTACGATAACCATTAGCCGTACCATTGAACGCATCTACATCATTGAGGGAGAGAAAAAGCATACAGAGATTGTCATCAATACACCCAAAACCAAGAATTCCTGCCGTGAAATACCCATGAGCAAAGAGTTGCTTGCCATGATTAAGCCATTGAAAAAGGTCGTCAATGATGATTTTTATGTACTGACCAATGATGAGCGTCCAACAGAGCCACGCACATACCGCAATCATTACAACGGCTTGATGGCGAAACTGGACATTCCAAAATTGAAATATCACGGGTTGCGTCACAGCTTCGCCACCCGTTGCATTGAAGCCGGGTGCGACTACAAGACTGTAAGTGTGCTGTTAGGACACTCCAACATTTCAACCACTCTCGACCTTTATGTCCATCCCAATATGGAACAGAAGAAGCGTTGCATTACCAAAATGTTCAAATCATTGGGCAAGTAAAGGCCTATGTGGAGTGAAGGAATTTGACACAATACAGTGGTTTCAGAGATACTGAATTGACCGTTTTTATTTGGAGTTCTTTCTTAGAATTGATAAATTTGCAGTTGTTATTGGTGATCAGTCACCAATAACAACTGAACAAAATTGAACCTGATACAATACCTAAGGTCTTATAAATCAGAATATGAATAACTCCACAGAATATGAACTTTTTACTCGGGGAATTTATCAACAACTTGTTGATGCAGATACCATTAAAGCTACTAAAGTACAGCATAATGTAAAGTTGGAGGGTAAATCTGGACAAAAACATCAAATAGATGTATATTGGGAATACGAGATTGCTGGAATTACACATAAGGTCGCGATTGAATGCAAAAACTACAGTAAACCTATCGCAATTAGTAAAGTAAGAGATTTTTATGGGGTACTCTCCGATCTTAATAATGTAGCCGGAATTATGGTTACTAAAGCCGGATTTCAAGAAGGTGCGAAGAAATTTGCAAAACAATACGGTATCTGTTTAAAGGAACTTAGGAATCCTACAAGAGAAGAATGTATCATTGGAGAATTGATAACCATAACTTCGGCAGATATCAGACATACATTGTTTCTCGTAGATGAGGAATGGGCAACAAATAATGGTTATGACTTTCAGGCATATCGACGAAGACTTGACATGTTTCATTGTACGGGTCGTTGGTCAAACAGCTCGCATATACCAATCGAACTGAATAATAAAAATATTTGTGACGCTTCAGGTAAACCAATCTCATCTTTGGATGCATTAGAGAAGAAAATCCCATCAGATCATAATGGTATTGACGACATCACATTTACATTCGAAGACGCTTATGTCAATGCAAAATGGGGAATAACAAAAATAAAAGAAGTTCAATATTCATATGAGCATAAAACGCAAACTAGCACTATTCGTTTGGATGTATCTGGTTTTGTAGATGCGATTCTCAAAGATGCATTAAATGGAGAAATTCGGTTAATAAACAAACGACAGAGATAAAGATACTAGAATTTTCCAGATTTAATCTGATTTTTCATCTGTCCCCAGTGCGCTACAAGCCAAGCAAGATTGATTAAACTGGTCGGCAGTATATTGGACATATTAAACGATACGCGATAATTGATGTTGCCGGAGAGTGAGCTCTTGTTTGCCGGATTTTCAAGATGGATTGTTGCTGAGATTATCCAGTCAAAGAAATTTTGTTTGCCAGATCTATGATAGAAGTTTGCCATAACATGAACCAATTTTTGTTAGAGAGTATGTGCTATGCTCATTGGACATTCGTAACTTGACTTTGATAGTAAGTTTGGCTATGGACATGATGAATCAGACTCAAAAATAGGGAATACAATATCAACAACATGTCCAATAACCAAAGCATGGGACTGTCCGATATTCTGCCGAATGGGTTTAAGAGTTTTGGTTGTAGATCTCGCATTTAGGAATCGTAGGCTTACCATAGTTTCACATGATGTGTTTTTGCTCCAGCCATAGCTATTGCCTCAAATCATAACTTGGTTAAAGTCCGCTCCAATTCTTCTGCAGGAACTATGCGCATAAAGCAGATATTATAGTTGGCTACAAGAGAGATAGGATTTTTTGTCTACTGTCCAATCCAGACAGCGATTTTCCCGTGCCCAGCTTGCTGTTTTAAGTGGCACTCATCCCGCTGCCGAAAGGCGAGTGGGGTATTAGGCTCCCCCATAGGGTTTACTACTGGCAGACGGGCAAGCCCGGCATGGAGTATAGCTTCACTTCAAATAGTGCAGATGTTGTCCGGTTTCCAGTGTACATACAAAAGGAAGTATGGCAGATTGTACCTGTATGATGAAACCTGCCATAGCTTTGCTTTATTCCTATATCTACACCCCGGCATTAAAGTAAAGCCGGGAAATGTCACAGAAAAATGTCACACCGGGATTTGATGGTATAGGGGTTCAATAATGGAAATCTCTGTTGAATTTGTATTCTTTCCCTTCTTTTACGACCATCCGCTTGTTGCATAGGAATTTTGCCAATTCCACCGTCTTGTTGTACCCCAGTTTTATCCCCAGCCGTCCGTAGCCCTCTTTCAGCCGTTCAAGGTATCCGTTATAGCCGCTGATGTTCCCCTCCTCAAAAGCGGCGTTTAATGCGGAACGGTGCGAATCTTCAGGTATCTCCTTGTACGGGTCGAACGGTTCCTTGGGAGGGCGTCCTGGTTGCCTTTTCTGGGGCTGATATGACTCCACCAGTTCGGGCAGGGAATCATCGTTTACCCGGAAGGCAAACGGTTCAAACTCACGGTCACGGCTGTGTATGGCTTCCACTATGCTTATGGACTTGTCGTCTTTGTCAGGCTCTATCTGCATGACGGTTTCCGCCTTGTTGTTCAATTCCGTGCCGACATGACCGCGTGCGTGTTCGTCATTCTTGTTCTGATGCAGGACGGTATGGATGTGTATCTGCCTGTCATCGGTCCATTGCATGAATTTGGATATCACATCGGTGGATTCACCGGGTGAATTGATATCATGGATGAAGTCCCGGATGCCATCTATGATGACCAGACCTAAATCGGGTATCATGCCGATTGCCTCTTCTGTTATTGCCAGTCGTACTTCGGGCGAATATTTCCGGAGTGCCAGCATCGTCAGATTGTCTGCATCACAATCTTTCGGCAGACCTGCCAGTCTCAGGATTCTATTCAGAACAATTTGGCAATGGTTCTTGCCCTGTTCCGTGTCAACGTAGAGAATCTTCCTTTTTCCATCCGGGAAGCAGGCACGGTAATGCAGCACTGTGCCATTCTTCAGGGCGGCCGCAGCGATGGCAGAGACATTGAAGGTCTTCTTGCTTTTGGCCTTTCCAATGGATGCACTGAAGTTTCCCAGAGTCCCGATTGTGGAATCATCCACCATAAGCACGGAAGCGGACTGTTCGTATGTCCCGATCACACTTATGACAGATTCTTTTATGTAGTTTCTCAATTCCTCCGGAGTAGGAATATTGCAGCTCGTCTTCTCCATATTCCTACAGTTCTCTTGGTTTGGCCTTATGTCTTGTCGCAGCAAGCATCTGCTCGTGTTCCTCCTCGAAGCTCAGAGGCACCCGGCTTTTTCTTCCGGTTTCCAGCCATTTGTCCAGTTCGTCGCGATATACGAACAGATGCTTCCCCTGCTTGATGACAGGTATCCCTCCGTGTTTGGCCTTGTAATAGAAGGATGACTTGGATATTCCAAGGTAGCTGCATACTTCCTCCACGGTCATGGGAACATGCAGGTTTTCTTTGACAGGAACCTGTTTTGCAAGATTGTCTTTCAACGCATTTTCGAGACTCTCGATTCTTTCGCAAAGTTTGCCTACCACTTCCGGCAGGTCATTGAATGTAAGGTTTTCTTTTAGCATGACTAAACGATTTAATTGTTTAACATGCTGCAAACCAACATAATGATATTATGCAGATTATAATCAGCAGGAACTAATTATCGCTGTCTGCTGAAGTTTGCATACAACTGAAATGATAGTCCCCGTTTTCCGGGACATCTATGGCGATTATGGCGGGAACTGAGTCACGAAGATTCTTACAAAGGTATTCGATTGTAGCATTTTCCAATTCATGCGGGAATATTGTTTTTATGAACTTTGCCCTGTCGATTAAAGGGATATCAAGTCTCTCCCCGATATTCCATGCATAATGTCTTAGCGAAGGGGACTTGATTTGATTATCGGGCTTGGAACGAACCGGTTTATATGATTCCGCTTGTCCGTATGCCAGAGATTCTATGTTCTCATGGAGAATTTCAAGATCGTCTATGGATAAGAACTGTGACATTTCGTGTGTGGTGTATTCATGTATCGCATGCACAATAGCGGTCTTCTTCTCCATTTCATTGCGCCGCAATTCTTCTATGCGGGCTTCATATTTCTTAAGATATGGACTCTTGACCTGTTTTTCACTGGTTCCATTATCAGTTTGGGGCAATTCTTCCTGGGTATCAGGATTTGTCTCGGAAGTGACAGTTCCTCTTGAGGATAACTCCTTGCAGCCAAAAGAAAGATAGCTTTTGGAGAGTAGAGAACAGAACAGGCGTTGCAGTGCAGCGCATGACATGATTGTAGCTACGGTTCCTAATATGACCGGAGTGGAATAGTCAATCAGGTCAATCTGATAATTGTTGTACAATATTGTTGCCACTGTTGTATAGGCGACACACGTAATCGCAAGAACCCGGCTTGTCTTTTTGATGGATATTCGGTTGTTATCTGCCATAAACTGTTATTGTTTGGAATTATGATAGGACAAAAATAGATGTCCGGTTTCAGACAGTTGTAAATAATAACGGAAAATCAGCCGGGAATTAAGAAAAAATATGGTTAGAGTATGATTTTCGGCGAAAAATCATACTCTAACCGATAAAACAGGCATGAATCAATCAGGTCAGCCCTTTCTTGTCAATGTGATTTTGGTAGTCGCCTCACGCTTGTTGCTGTCGACTACTTTCATATAGCGTTGGGTGGTAGTGATGCTCTTGTGCGCCATGTTGCTTTGGATAGTACGGATATCAGTACCCGCTGCAGCCTGAAGGGTCGCGTATGTCCTGCGGTATGAGTGGAAAGTTATGTTTTTGGTAATTCCTGCGGAACGGATCCATTCCTTCATAGGCTGCTGCGTCCAGCTCCGCTTCAGACCTTTGAACACAAGACCTTTTTTCTCGGGACAGTACCCGATCAATTCCAGAGCTTCATCGCTTATCGGGATGATGTCTTCCGTCTTGGTCTTCTGGGTGATGGTATGGACACATTTTCCTCCAGCTGCAAAGTCAACGATTTCCTCCCAGCAAAGGGAAAGTATATCGCTGAGCCGCAAACTGGTCAGGCACGAAAAGAGGGAAGCAGTCTTTAGAACAGGTATCTTGCACGGGGTTTCAGCCAGGCAATACAGCTCTTCCACACTCAGGTATTCCTTGGCAACATCTTCCGGTTCGATTTTTTCCAGAAAGTCATTGACATTGGTCTTTATCATCCTGTTGCGATACAGAATCTTCAGGAATCCCCGGAAAGTGGACCAGTAGCCGGAAGCGGAGTTCTTTGAAATTTGTCCGTCACGTCGGAGTTGCTTTGCGTTAAGCAGGTATTCCCGGAACTTGTTGCACAGCTCCACATCAATTTCTTCGAAAGTACATTTGCCATGTACGAAGTTATAGAAGTGCTGATAAACGAATTCCCATTTCTGGTCGTGCTTGGGAAGTTGCTTACGGTAGTATTCCAGAAAGTCTGCCTTATATTTTCTTTTGTCGAAGAAATCATATCGTTCGTTTACGATAGCTTCAAAGCGCCGGCATCGGATGGCTTCTGCTTTCTCTGACATGGTTGCATTGAAGTCACGTTCCCGCTGGTTCTTTGGGTTGGCATAGATATAAATGTTCAAACCTTCGTGACGGATAGTCTTCATCGTTTCCTGGTCACGGTAGCCCGGATAATAGTCCAGATAGAAGGAAAGCATACCATTTTTTAACGGGCGGGTTCTCAAAGTTACAGTTTTACATTCTGACATAGTTACAAATGTTATTAGTTGACTTAATTTTTGCGGTGAAGATGCACAATGACTTTATGCAGACCGCATTCAGCATAAAATCATTTTCCAGTCTGTATATCTGTCTGTACAGATTCATTATCTGGCGCCCATAATGTGGTCAAATTCCACTTTCAGGAATCTCACAAAGCGCCCTTTCTTCTCCCGTTTTATTTCGTGGAATTGCAGAATGCCGTAAACTGAATCCCGTGTGAGACTATACTTCTTCATGGCTTCCTGCACAGTATAATATTCTGAAGAATCATCTTCGGTTGTCTTCTTGGACAGATCGAAGTGAAGTTTTGAGTAGAATATCTGGCCGTGCTCTTTCTTTGAAGGGATGTTGTTGCGGTAAACATGTGAACGGATGGCTACACGTGTCATCCCATAGTTTTTCTCGATTTCTTCCGGAGTGTACCATTCGGTCAAGGCGTCATCCGTCTTATATTTGGCAAATGCCGCATCTATGTGCTTTTTACTGTAATAATTAAACTGGCGGATTCTGACTTTGGGAACATTGTTTTGCCGGGTATAGGTCCACACCCATTTGGCGTTGACTTTGTACTTTTCCGCAATCTGTTCAGCGGTATAATACTCGGTAACGTCAAATTCATCTTTTGGTCTGAGAACTTCATAAGGTTTTGTTTTCAGCATAAGTTCGATGTCGGCTCTTCTGATGAGCGACATTCTTGAACTTAACCTTGATGCACGAAGTTTGTCCTCTTTTACCAGTTTATAGACATACTGGCGAGAAACTCCCATTAGTCTGGCTGCTTGAGAAAAGGTAAAGTATTCCTGGCTCTCCAGTTTGTTCTTTACCTCCAGCATTTCTTGAAATTCGCGCATTTCCATTCTACGTTCCTTCATCCGGTGTTTATAACCTCTTTTGGAACATTGCGGACTACAATAATTGGTAGTGGTCTTTTTTGCCATGAAAGGCTTGCCGCACCACTGGCAGATTCTTTTTACTTCCATTTTTGTTATTCTCCATATTTTAGTGAAACATGAGCTTTTTACAGCTCGGATAATTTCCCTTTTTGTCTACTCACGTAAACCATTGTCAACACACGTCAACAAATGCGTCAGTGTGACATCGGGCAAAAGCCCTTAATTGTTCCGCGGTAGAAATACGGTAGAAAAATATGGTGAACAACAGTATCCAACTGTTTATAGCTGGATTTTTGGCAAATAAAAAAGCCGCTGAAAATCAGCGACTTCATTATAGTTGATTCTAATTTGTTGCAGTTGATTACAATATCTTACTTGCCTATGCAAAAATGCTTAAAAATATTCCCCAGCACATCATCTGTTGTAACTTCTCCTATGATATCATTCAGGTAGAAGATACATTCACGGAGATCTTGAGATATGAAGTCTCCGGAAAGGTTTGCCGACAGACCGTCTTGTACGCGGCGTATTGCTTTAAGGGCGTGGGCGAGAGCTTCGTAGTGGCGGATATTCGTTACGATAATGTCGCCCTGTCGGATGTCTGGCAGGTGGACGAGGTCGACAAGCAGCGATTGCAGGCGGTCGATATGGAGCCTCTGTCTGGCAGAAATCGCAATCATGTGCCAGTTGCTGCCGGAAGCTGTATCGATGAAGTCAGGCAGACGGTCGGACAAACACCCTGCTGCATCGCATTTGTTCATGGCGAGAACAACCTGCTTGTGTGCAAGATGCGGGCGCACTTTTTCATAAAAAGTGCGGAAGTCGTTGAGAGAACGTGTAAGATCGTACATCAGAATGACGATCTGTGCCTGATCCAGCGCTTTGAAGCTCCGTTCGATGCCCATGGCTTCAATCGTGTCGCTCGTTTGACGGATGCCCGCAGTGTCGATGAAACGGAAAGTGATGCCGCGGATGTTCATCGTGTCTTCTATCACATCACGGGTGGTGCCGTGAATGTCACTTACGATGGCACGGTCTTCACCCACCAGCGCATTGAGGAGGGTTGACTTGCCGGCATTGGTTTCTCCGATAATGGCAACAGGAACGCCATTCTTGATGGCGTTGCCCGTGCTGAACGAATCGGCCAGCCTGCTTATGAGATGTTCTATCCGGGCGGCAAGCGACTGCAGTTCCGAGCGGTCAGCAAATTCCAGTTCCTCGTGGTCGCTGAAGTCCAGTTCAAGCTCCATGAGCGAAGTCAGGTGGAGCAGCTGGTTGCGGAGATTCGCCAGCTCACGGCTGAATCCCCCACGCATTTGGTTCATGGCAAGACGGTGGGTAGCTTCAGAGGTTGAGGCGATAAGGTCGGCTACGGCCTCTGCCTGGCTCAGGTCCATCTTGCCGTTCAGAAAAGCACGTTGGGTATATTCACCCGGACCGGCAGCGCGGCAGCCATGGTCGATGAGCAGTTGCATCACTTTTTGGAGAATATAAGAAGAACCATGACAGGATATTTCAGTAGAATCTTCTCCCGTGTATGAATGAGGGGCGCGGAAAAGGCTTACCAGCACTTCGTCGATAATTTCTCCCCGGCGGTCTTTGATGTGTCCGAAAGTAAGTGTATAAGGCTTGCGTTCTGCCAGCGGTACAGACGAACCGGCAGGAGTGAAAATGCGGTCGGTTATAAGGATGGCTTCCGGTCCTGACACACGGATCGTTCCTATGGCACCTCCCTGTGCAGTTGCTATGGCGCAGATGGTATCTTGTATATTCATTCTTCAGTTGCAGATAATTGGCTTTATGGGACGGGGAAAGTCATAGCCAGACCTTCCGTCCCTTATTTGATAATTAATACAGTTCGCTGACCAGCAGGCGGACGGTTTCTTCGAGGTATTTCTTGTCCGTTTCGTCGAAGTCATCCAAGCGGTCTGAATCGATGTCGAGCACACCCTTTACTTCTCCGTTTGCGATGAGCGGTACCACAATCTCCGAGCGGGAGAGGGAGCTGCAGGCGATGTGGCCGGGAAACTGGTCTACGTCGGGCACTACGACAGTGCGGCCTTCCGCCCATGCCGTTCCGCATACGCCTCGCCCTTTGCGGATGCTGTAGCAGGCCACGCTTCCCTGGAAGGGTCCGAGTATAAGCGCATTGTTTTGCACTAGGTAAAAGCCGACCCAGAAAAATCCGAAAGCTTCCTTGAGAGCGGCAGAAGCATTGGCAAGCACGCTTACTTCGTGCGGCTCGTCTTTGATAAGAGAGGCGAATTGCTCAAGAAAAACCTTATATCGTTCCGTTTTGTCTGTGATGTTATTCTGCTTGAAACTTGCTTCCATTTTGCAGTTGTCTTATGTTAGATTAAATTCGGTTGAGTACAAGCTGGATCAGATCGTCGATGTGCGTCTTGTAGCCCGTATCAGCTTCTTTCTTTACGCGGTTGGCGATGACCATGCATACCGTGGTAGCCTTGTGCCCGAGCAGGCGCGCCAGTCCCGCCAGTGCAGAGCTTTCCATCTCGTAGTTGGTGATGTGCTTGCCCTGGTATTCGAAACTTTCAATCTTTTCGTTCTGGTGCGGATCGGCAAGGGGGATGCGCAGCCGTCTTCCTTGGGGGCCGAAAAAGCCTCCGCAGGCCACGGTGATGCCCCGCACCAGGTCTTTTTCCGCGATGCGTTCCGTCAGTTCTTTGTCGGCATGCACGGCGTAAAGGGCAGGAGAGCAGAGGTTGCCGCTCCATCCCAGATGGTTGAGCAGGGCACGCTCAAGAGGCAGGTCGCATACGGCGTTGCGTCCTTCGTAGAAGTTGAGCAGCCCGTCCAATCCGATGGAAGTTTCCGAGCAGATGAAAGTGCCTGCGGGCGTATAGTGCTGCAGCCCTCCGCAGGTGCCGATGCGCACCAGCTCCAGTTGCCGGAACGTATCTTTCTCCTTGCGCGTCAGGAAGTCGATGTTTGCCAATGCATCCAGTTCGTTCATTACGATGTCGATGTTGTCACAGCCGATTCCGGTTGACATTGCCGTAATCCGTTTGCCCTGGTATGTGCCGGTGACCGTATGGAATTCGCGGCTCTGGATGTCACACTCTTTCGATTCAAAATGCGACGCAACCAGGTCCACACGTCCGGGATCGCCTACGAGAATCACCTTGGAAGCAAGCTGGTCGGGGCGTACATGCAAGTGGAATATGGATCCGTCTTCATTGATTATCAGTTCAGAAGGAGGAAAGTATGTTTTTGTGTTCATAAGTTGTAGTTTTTATTTCAGACCGCACAGCGTGCCCGCATGAGCTTCTGTGCAGTCTGCTGTGGTTATAATTATTTTCCTATCGGGTCGTTGTTTGCCGGATGCGAGTCGGGGCGGGCTATGCTGTTGCGCATTTCGGTGTCTGCCTGTATGTTCTTCATCCGGTAGTAGTCCATGATGCCGAGGTTTCCGCTGCGGAATGCGTCGGCCATTGCTTTGGGCACTTCGGCTTCCGCCTGTATGACGTTGGCCCGCGCTTCTTCTGCCTTGGCTTTCATTTCCTGTTCCAGGGCCACGGCCATGGCGCGGCGTTCTTCGGCTTTTGCCTGGGCTATGTTCTTGTCTGCGTTGGCCTGGTCTATCTGGAGGGATGCTCCGATGTTGCGGCCTATGTCGATGTCGGCGATGTCGATGGAGAGAATCTCGAAAGCTGTACCGGCGTCAAGGCCTTTGCGGAGCACAAGCTTTGAGATGGAGTCCGGGTTTTCGAGCACCGACTTGTGGTTTTCGGATGAGCCGATTGACGAAACGATGCCTTCGCCTACACGTGCCAGAACGGTGTCTTCGCCGGCTCCTCCCACAAGCTGGCGGATGTTGGCGCGAACCGTCACGCGGGCTTTGGCTATCAGCTGGATTCCGTCTTTTGCCACGGCTGTCACCGGAGGGGTGTCAATCACTTTCGGGTTGACCGACATTTGGACGGCTTCGAATACGTCGCGTCCCGCAAGGTCGATTCCTGTAGCCATCTGGAAAGAAAGCTCGATATTGGCTTTCGATGCGGAAACCAGGGCGTGGACGACTTTCTCCACGTGTCCGCCTGCCATGTAGTGGGCTTCAAGTTCGTCGCGGGTGATGTTGCTCAGCCCTGCCTTGTGCGCTTCGATCATGGCTGGCACGATGGTGTGCGGCGGCACGTTGCGGATGCGCATCAGGAAAAGCTGTATGAGCGAGATGCTTACGCCCGACACTTTGGCGGAGAGCCAGAGAAAGAAGGGAACATAATGGAAAAAGATTGCCAGCAGGATAATGGCTCCTACGGCCATGACGGCAAGTGGCAGAATACCGGAACTGAACATAAGATTGGTTGTTTTAAAGGTTATTGAATAAGGTCTTGAAAAAGCGTGCTTTTACGCCTGGAGGCGTTTCACATAAACGGTGCCGTTGTCAATGCGTACAATTTCGATTTGGGATTTCTCGTCAATGAACCCGTCGGCCGACTGCACTTCGATAATCTTTCCGTTGAAGTCGGCGTTTCCGATGAGCGTGAGCCTTGTCACGGAAACCCCCGTGTCGCCCGGTTTCAGGTCGAGTCCCTTCAGCGGTTCGGGCTTGAAGTTGAGCGTCTTCTTCAATGCCAGCCTGTCGACCGTCTTGGAGCGCATGAACCAGGCGGTTACCATGGCGACACCTGCGGCGGAAGCTCCGACCGTGATCCATCCTGCCATGAAGCCCACATTGGCAAAGGCATAATAGATTGCAAAGAGAATGCAGCATGCTGCACTCAGTCCGGCTACGCTGATGCCTGGAATGAGAAACACTTCGATGGCAAACAGGATGAGTCCGCCTGCAATCAGTGCGATGATGATTAATGTAGACATGGCAGATAGGTTTTTAAAGATGTTTTATTGCTTTGATTTCCGTGTTCCGGACTTCAACGGTCAGGCTGCTGATTTCTTTCTGCAGCTCGTTCACTCTCTTTTCTTTGTCGAGGATGCCCGGAGCCATCCGCTGCCTGTCGGCGGGATTGACGGCCTGGGTATAACTGTAGCGTGCATCTTCGAGCGATTTCTTCAGAGCGGCCAGATCTTTCTGCTTCTGCTGCAGTTGGGTGAAGAGTTTCAGAGCCTGTGCAGACCGGAAGTCGCCCAGCTTGCGGTAGACGGAATTGTCGTTGACAACAAACTCAAAGTCGCCTTCATGCTGCTTCTGTTCGTTGCCGTAGGTGGCCTGCGCCAGACGCTGCTTTCCGTTGCGGAGCTGTTCGGCGTTTCCCCACGTGCTTCTGATGCTGCTCATCCGGGCAAGGTCTCTCAGCTTGTCGGGGTCGGTGGCTTCGTAGTCGTAGACAATCTTCGACGTGTTCGGGACGAACACATAAACGCACGCTTTTCCTTCCGGCTGATAGCGGTCGGAAGCGAACCACCCCAGCTGGTTGAAGTCGTCGATGACGTAGAGATAGTCGTTGAACGGCGAGTTGAACGGGAAGCCCACGTTGTCAGGCTTCAGATACGTTCCGTCTTCCGTATCGTATCTGGTTATGAATATGTCGTATCCCCCCATGCTTTCTTTTCCCTCCGAGGCGAAGTAGAGCGTGATTCCGTCCGAATTCAAGAACGGATAGTTCTGGCTGCATTCCGTTTCGTTCACGCCGGCCAGCGGCTGGGGCGAGCTCCAGGATTCGCCCAGTTTGGTGCGCGTGTAGAGATGGGTCTTTCCCGCCGCGTCGGTTTGCGGCAGAATCATCTTGTCGCCCCATTCGTCGGCGTAATATGTTCCCTGCATATCATCCAGCGCGCCGACCGTTCCGGCCGCTTCGCTGAGCTTGTAGGCTTTGAGCAGTTCGTTCTTGTCTACGACAAAACTGTCTATTACGGTCACGTTTTCCACCCCGCGTATCATTCTGGCTCCCATGCGGTATTTTTCCATCAGCTCATCGGTGAAGGAAGTGTCGCGCTTCTTGCGTTCCAGCCAGTAGATGTGTTCTTCCAGGTTCTCGATGGCTTCGTCAAACCGGTAGAGATCGTAGCAGGCCTTGCTCAGATAGAGGTATCCGTCGATGTATTTGCGTTCGGCGCTTTTCTCCAGATAGGGGACGGATTTTTGCAGTTCGCCGGTTTCGTAGCAGCAGGCGCCATACCAGAAGTTGTAGCTTGCGTTCGACGGCGCTTGTCTGACCAGCCGCTCGAACACCGGTTTCGCTTTTCCGAATTCCCCCTCGGCAAACCATTTCTTGGCTTGTGCGAGTGTCTGTGCAAAGACTCCTCCTCCGCAGCAGAGGGCCAGAATCAGCATGTTATATCTTTTTATCATCATATTCTGCCGTTTTTCAGTTTTTATGATTCAAATATACAATCTTTCTTTGGAATGACGGCTTTTTCTGTATTCTATTTTCCGAAATTTTTCATGAAATGATTCTTTTGATGTATTTTTGCGCCGGTTTTGCCGGAGTGTGGATTTGGACGGTCTGGTTCAGAATGATGCCACCGGAAAAATGACGGCTTGTCTTGATGAAGATAACGGCTCATTCGGATTGAGATGACGGCTCATTTTAATTAAGATAACGGGTCATTTTTTGGAGGTCGGACGGAACGCCACGCGACGGACTTTTTTTGATTGGAGCAAATGAAGAAGAATACGGAAGAGATGAGGCTTTTGAAGCGCGTCCGTACACGCCTGATGAAGGGCATCTGCCAGTACGGACTGATTGAGGATGGCGACAGGATACTGATCGGATTGTCGGGAGGCAAGGACTCGCTGGCTTTGCTGGAGCTGCTGGCAGAGCGTTCGCGCATCTACAAGCCGAAGTTTTCGGTGGTGGCGGCGCATGTGGTCATGAAGAATATCGCCTACGAGTCGGACCTCGGTTACCTGAAGGCGTTTGCAGAGGAGAGGGGAGTGCCTTTCGTCTGCGAGGAAACGTCGTTCGATCCGTCGACCGACAGCCGGAAATCGCCCTGTTTTCTCTGCTCGTGGAACCGCCGCAAGGCTTTGTTCACGCTCGCCAAGGAACACGGGTGCAACAAGATTGCGCTGGGGCATCACATGGATGACATACTGGAAACGTTGCTCATGAACATGACTTTCCAGGGGGCTTTCAGCACGATGCCTCCGCGTCTTGAAATGCGCAAGTTCGATATGACGGTGATCCGTCCGCTGTGTCTGGTACACGAGTCAGACCTGAAGGAGCTGTCGGCGCTGAGAGGCTACAGGAAGCAGATAAAGAACTGTCCGTATGAAAGGGATTCCCACCGTTCGGATATGAAGGAGGTGCTTCGCAGGCTGGAGGAGATGAACCCCGAAGCGCGCTACAGCCTTTGGGGGAGCATGGGAAATGTCCAGGAAGATTTGCTGCCTTGACTCCGCTCCTTTTTCCGGAAAGGCGCAAAGAGGCGGCGGAAACGGCTGGCCGTCAGGTGTATAATTATTAACTATTCGCTATAATTTATGTGGACGCATGGTATTTATGCTGTAATTTTATTGGTATTTTCGAATATCTTCATGACATTCGCCTGGTACGGGCATCTGAAGATGCGTGAAGAGTTCAGTTGGTTTGCGGCTCTGCCGCTTATCGGAGTTATCGCTTTCAGTTGGGCGATCGCGTTTTTTGAATATTGTCTGCAGGTTCCTGCCAACCGCTTGGGATTCAAAGACAGCGGAGGACCGTTCGACATCATGCAGCTGAAAGTGATTCAGGAAGTGATAACGCTTGCCGTGTTTACGGTGTTCTCGATGATTGCCTTCAAGGTGGAACTGAAATGGAATCACCTGGCCGCGTTTGTCTGTCTGGTGCTTGCCGTATATTTTGTGTTCAAGAAATAAGCCGTTCAGTCGCTCATTTCGCGCAGCCGCCGGATTTGCCGCTGCACGTCGTACGGGTTGGTGTGCATTTCCTTTCCGCGTTTGTTCTTCTGATGGCTGATGGAATCTTCCGTCTGTTTGCGCCGGATGTATTCATACAGATTGCCTTCACTGCTTTGCGGTGAGGGCTTTTTTTCTTTCTGCTTCTTGTTTCCGTCGGAGCGGGCGGGCATTTTCAGCGTGTCGGCTGGCACAGCCTGTGCAATGCTGTCCGTATCTTTCGTGGAATAGACGGGCAACAAGCGGTAAAAGTTGGGCATTTTCAGGCTGTCTTCCTTCGTAGGCTTGTAGTCCTTGTATGTTTTCCAGGCGTTTGCATGCTTCTTGTTGTGTGCCAGCATGCGTCCGCGGGGGCTCAGGGTGCTGTAGAGGAAGCCGATGAAGTCCAGTCCCCCGATGACGGCTGATGCTCCGAGCGGACCTCCGGCTCCGCCTGTGGCACGCCGGTACATCGCTCCTGTTGAGGGAGCGATGCTTAGTCCGTATTCGTCGTAGTACGGTGCGTAAGGATTGAGTGTCCATGAAATCTCCAGCTTTTTGGGACGTCCCGCCACGAGTTTGTCATAGATGGGGTCTTCGCCGAACTTTGTCCAGATGGTGTAAGGCTCGAAGCGGAACCATCCGGTCGGTTTCCATAAGATGGAGCTGTCTGTCAGGCTTCTCGGGATGCTCGTGAACTCTTTAAACTTCATCCAGCTTTTTTCCACTGGCGCTTCTTTGGGCGTTTCCTTCCGCTCGGGAGAATTTCCGTTGAAGTCAAACTGGATCATCTTCACCGCATCCATGTTCAGACGTATCTCCTTGTCCTCTTTCTGTTCCTGTGCGGAAAGGGGAAGCAGTTCTGCCAGACAAAACAAGATGGAAATCTGTGTCCGGAAGCGGTGTCTATAGGAGATGGAATGTTTCATCGGCGTTTTTTGTCTACTCTTCCGCCTTGCATCCAGCACCTTTTGTAGTAGGGTTCGCTCAGGCTGCTCACGATGACTCCCTGGCTGGAACTGGCATGTATGAATCGTCCTTCCTTCAGGTATATGCCCACATGGTTGGCCTTTCTTTTTCTCTGCCCGTCATGAAAGAACACGAGGTCGCCTTCCTGCAGTCTGTTTCTGGACACCCGCCGGCAGTCTTTTGTGCGCTGGTCTTCCGAGCTTCGGTTAAGCTTCTTGTGATATACTTTTTTGTAGATGGCATAAGTAAGACCCGAGCAGTCCACTCCCCGGATCGAGTTTCCGCCGTATCGGTAGGGCGTGCCTATCCATTTGGCCGATTCGATGTAGAGCGGATGATAATCGTCCATTTCGATGTCCATGTCGAGGCAGATAGCCGCATGTGCAAGCTGGTAATAGTTCAATCGTGGTGCCGTTGTCTTGCAGGAAGACAAAGCCAGCACCACGATTGCAAACAACAGATATTTTGTCAGTGTAGAAAGTCTGTACATACTTCGGAGCATTTTCATTCAGACAAAAGTAGCGAAATTCTGCCTGTGTCACGCTTTCGTTTAGACTATTTTAAAGGAAAATCAGTTTTCTTTCTCCGCTTCGCCGTCTTCTTTCCATTCGAAGTAGCTTTCGAGTTCCTTTTCCGCCTCTCCGCTGTTGTTGGTCAGGTCGCGGATAATGGCGCCGTGTTCAAGCAAAGCGATGCGCGAGCTGATTTCAACCGTATGCAGCAAGTTGTGGCTTGAAACCAGTATGGTTGCTCCGGTTGTCTGGTTATACTCTTTGAGCAGGTACTTGAGTGCGGATTGCGAAGTCGGGTCGAGAAAGTTGAACGGTTCGTCGAGGATGAGCAGGGACGGATTGTGAATCAGTGCCCCGATAATGCCCACCTTCTGCTTGTTGCCCGCCGACAGGTTTCGGATGTAAGTCTTCTGTCCTTTTATCTCTCCGTTCATGAAGCGCTCGAACCGGTCGGTGCGTTCCTGAACCGTTGCCTTGTCAAGTCTGTATGCTTTTCCTATGAACTGGAAATATTCGTCAGGCGTGAGATAGTCTATCAGAAAGCTTTCGTCCATATAGGCTCCGGTCGTTTCTTTCCACCGCTCGTTTCGGCTTACATCCTCTCCATCGATCAGAATGCGTCCGTCATCGGCTTTCAGCAGATCCAGCATCAGCCGGAAAAGCGTGGTCTTTCCGGCTCCGTTGTTGCCTACAAGCCCCAGCATTTCCCCTTCGGGAATCCGGTATTCGGCGATGTCGACGGCAGTTTTTTCGCCGTAGCTTTTTTTCAGTTGTTCTATCTGTATTTTCATGCTTTTTACGTTTATCAGAAGTTATCGTGTATTTCTCAGGCTTTCCATTGTATGGTATCGCCTTTTCATGATTTGCCGGTAGATGGCCTTGAGCCATACAGGCTGCATGATCATTCCGCCAAGGCCGGCAGCAAGACAGATCCAGTTTCCGGCTGCATCGCCCACAACGATTGGCAGTACCTTGGACAGCAGGATAGGAAGGAACAGCGCGACGGCAACGGTCACCGACTGATAGGCTGTGTTCCATTGTCCTTTTCCCCACAGGGAGGCGGTCAGAGGGGCTGTCTTGTCGTTGAATATGGCCAGGCACATCAGCATCGGCAGTGTAATTCCCGCCGTGAAGAAGAGCTGCCCCATGACATAAGCGAACGGCAGGCTGCTCCATATGCAGGAAGGAAGCAGGCAAGCCAGCGGAACTGCCAGCAGCAGACAGTGCATGTAGTATTTTCCCTTCAGCAGGTTGTAGAGCGAGCCTTTCCTTGCCATGATTCCGTCAAGATAGTTTCCCTCATAAGCCATGATGCGGGAAAGAATGGCCACACCATACGAGCAGAAGCAATACACACAGTAGAAATAGACCATGAACGGGGACTGGGCCTGTTCGTCATCGGATGTCATCCCGAACAGCATGGCGGCGAAAAGCGCAATGCATACTGTCAGCGTCTTGAAGTTGGCGCTTGTTGCCTTGTTGCGGGTGATGAGCTTCATCTCCAGCCGCATGAGTTCGCCCGTTTCGCCGAACTTGTCCAGCCAGCCGAACTGTCTGACGTGCTTTATGCGCGTATCTTCTTTGCGGGCCAGCTCGTTGTAGATTGCCTTATGCTGGACGGAACTGTTCAGATACCATAGCAGGACGATGGCAGCCAGCACGGACAGGAACGCCAGCGGATTCCATCGGATCATCGCGTCGCCAAGCCACATGCTCGCGCTGCTGACGCCTCCTCCGGTCGCCAGTTCGGCAACCAGCAGTCCTGCGTAGAGCAGGACAGGCAGCAGAATCCAGATGACGTGCGAACGTATCAGCGTGCGTGCCAGCACCGACCAGTAGGCGTTCATCACTGTCAGCAGCCAGATGCCCAGCGCATAGCCGGCCATTCCGGAGATGCCGAAGTATCGGGCGACGGTGAGGAAGCCGAAAGGAACGAACAGGAAGAGCCAGAACAGATTGAAGAGTTTCAGCCCTGTCTGCAATAGCAGCGTGTTCATGATTTGCTGCTTCGGTATGGGAAGGAGCAGATACGGCTTTATTTCCTGCGAGGGCAGGGGAAGCATGAATCTTACAAGGAAGTCGATGAACAGGAAAATGGTCAGTCCGCCGTTCATCATGTCGTATGCTTCGAGATGCCGTACTTCTTTAAACGCAAAGGACAGCGATACCCCGATAAATGCGAGGTATGCTGCCCAGAATGCGACAAACACATAAACCAGCGCCTTGGCATACCGGTTTTTGTCGTAGATCGGACTTCTCCGTTCGGCCAGGCGTTGGTTGTGCCGGATTGTTTTCAGTAACATTTTCCTTTATTTGTTTACGGGAGAACTCATGCTTACTTCAATCTGGTTGTTCTGTCCGAAGAATGCTTTGGCGAAAGCCTTCAGGTCGTTTGCCGTGATGCTCTTCACCGTATCTTCGTAGCCGGTGTTCATGTCCAGATTTTCCCAGTAGTATTCTATGATTCTGTTCACCCAGTAACCGTTTTCCTTCTGGTTCTGCTGGTAGGTTTTCAGCATGTATTCCTTCACCTTGTTCAGGTCGTCTTCCTTCGGACCGTCGGCGATGAAGTCGCTGATGCCTTTTTTGATCAGTCCGACCATTGCTTCGCGTCTTGCAGGATCCGTGTCGAAATAAATCTGGAATCTTCCTTCTTCCTTCGGATATTTTTCGATGCCTCCGTTACAGCTTACTCCGTATGTTCCTCCGGCCTCTTCGCGTACAGTCTGCGTGTAGAGGATGTCCAGCAATTGGGCCATAATGCTCATCATGATGCTGTTCTTCTGCGTATATGCGCACTTGCCGCTGTTGAGGATGATGACAGTTGATTTCGGGGTTTCCAGGTTGCGCACGAAGTCGTTGTTGTAGATGCCCTGGCGGATATCCATCTTGTTGTCGCGGAAACTCTCCTGACGCTTGATGGTAGGCAGTCCGCCAAGATACTGCTCGATGAGCGGGGTTGCCGCGGCGAGGTCGATGTTGCCGACCAGAACGAAGGTGAAGTCGCCCGCTTCGGCAAAACGGTCTTTATAGAGCGACATGACTTTGTTATAGTCAATCTTGTCGAGCATATCAGCCTGCAAGTCGAGCGCACGCGGGTGGTTGTTGTAGAGAGCCACTCTCAATGTATCGCTGAATGCAGCCATCGGGTTGGCCTCCTGGTTGCTCAGAGAAGCTTTCATACGCTGGATGAACGAAGTGTAGGCAGCCTGGTCCATGCGCGGCGCCGTGAAGCGCAGATAGGTAAGCTGGAGCATCGTTTCCAGATCTTTCGGCGAGCAGCTTCCGGAAAGGGTTTCGGTAAGCGTGTTTACCCAGGCATTGGCAGAAGCTACCTTGCCAGCCAGCACCTTGTCGAGGTCAACGCTGCTGAAGTTGCCGAGGCCGCCCACTGATACGATATCGTTCAGCAGGCTGTACTGAAGCACGTCGCTGTCGTTGAACAGGGAGTTTCCGCCCGGGCTGTATGCGCTCATGCGGATTTCGTCGGCCTTGAAGTCTGTCGGCTTCACGATGACGCGCACGCCGTTGCTCAAGGTCAGGACAGTCGATCCGAACTGTCCCGCTTCTGTCTTCACCACCTTGCCAGCCTGCGGTTTCTCTTTCATGAGCGGTTCGTCGGATACTTTGTCGGCATACGGTTCCAGCTTTTCGGCGCGCACTTTGTCGATAACGCCTTTCAGTTCGGCCTCAGTCGGATATTTCATGCCCTCTTTTTCGGGGCAGAAGGCGCAGAGCACGATGTTGTTTTCCTTGATAAGCTGCTTCATGAATTCGTTGACTGCCTCAACCGGAATGTTGGGGACAATCTGGTTCATGATGGCATACTCATTCTCGATGCCCGGAATCGGCTCGTTGTCGATGAAGTGTCTGACGTATTCCTGTACGTATGTGCCTGTCTTCTGTTTGTCACGCTCGTTGTAGGCTACTTCCAGCATTCTCAGATAGTCGGCCTTGGCGCGTGCATATTCGCTTGCAGTGAACCCGAACTGGCGGACCCGTTCGATTTCCTTCATGAGAGCCTCTGTTGAGGTCAGCACCCCGTCTTCTTTGGCTACGGCGAGTCCGATGAACGCGCCTTTCGTCTTGGCCACCAGGAATTCTCCGTCGTATGCCTGCGCTTGCAGGAAGGGCGGGTTTGCCTGCTGTGTCAGTTCGCTCAGGCGGGCGTTCAGCATGCTGGCGATCATATACTTCATGTAGTTCACAACCAGGTAGCTCATGTTGCTCTTCTGGTCGTTCGGGAACGCATCGTGCTTGTGGAACAGATAGATGATGGGAACCACCTGCTCCTTGTCTTTTGCGATGGCCACAATCGGTTCGTCGTTGTCCGATACGGGGAAGTATTCGCGCGTGGCTGCATTGGCTGGCATTTCGATGGAGGAGAAGACGGACTTGATTTTCTGTTCGATCTTGTCCACATCGATATCGCCGACAACGATGATTCCCTGCTGGTCGGGGCGGTACCATTTCTCATAGTAGTCGCGGAGAGCCTGGTAGGGGAAGTTGTCTATCACTTCCATCGTTCCGATAGGCAGGCGGTAGGCATATTTGCTGCCTTTGTAGATCACGGGGAACACCTTTTCGTACATGCGCATCATGGCGCTTGAGCGGGTGCGCCATTCTTCATGGATCACGCCGCGCTCCTTGTCGATTTCTTTCGGGTCGAGGGTGAGGTCGTTGGCCCAGTCGTGCAGGATGAGCAGACAGGAGTCAACGAGGCTTTCGCGGACGGGCACGTTCGTGATGTTGTAGACCGTTTCGTCTACCGACGTGTAGGCGTTGAGGTTTACTCCGAACTTTACGCCGTTCTGTTCAAGATA
Organism: Bacteroidales bacterium SW299; assembly: GCA_019550975.1. Classification (GTDB taxonomy): domain Bacteria; phylum Bacteroidota; class Bacteroidia; order Bacteroidales; family Bacteroidaceae; genus Phocaeicola; species Phocaeicola excrementipullorum. Next base: position 22,160 of record SDWH01000006.1, read on the forward strand.
TTCACGGAGCAGATCTCCCGGGAAGTTCGTTGTCCCGTTGAAGCACATGTGTTCCAGAAAATGAGCCAGTCCCCTCTGGTTGTCATCTTCAAGAATAGAGCCCACTTTCTGGGCAATGTAAAAGTCAACCTGGTTTTCCGGCAGTTCGTTGTGACGGATATAGTAGGTCAGCCCGTTGTCGAGTTTGCCGATGCGCACGTTCGGGTCTGTCGGAATCGGAGGCATCTGCTGGGCAAATGCCGCTCCCGCACTTCCCATAAGGAAGACGGCGATGAGAGTTTTTCTAAAAAAGTTTTTCATATGACAAATGATGGTTAGTTTTCCGTTCTTTGGTTCAGAGCATTCCTTCGGCCGAAAGGTAACGTTCGGCCTCGATGGCGGCCTTGCATCCGCTTCCTGCTGCTGTAACGGCCTGGCGGTAGTGCGGGTCGGCCACGTCGCCGGCTGCAAAAACGCCCGGAACGCCGGTGCGCGGAGTGCCCGGTTCTGTAATGATGTATCCGGTTTCATCAGTCTTTACCCACGGCTTGAAGATGTCCGAATTGGGCTTGTGGCCGATGGCGAGGAAGAATCCGTCGATGGCTACGTCGTAGCGTTCTTCGTCGGGCTGTCCCATGCGTTTCACCACATGCATTCCCTCCACGCCGTTGTCGCCGTAAAGCCCTACGGCATTGTGTTCGAAGAGCACGGTGATGTTCGGATGGTTCATCACCCGTTCCTGCATGATCTTGGACGCGCGCAGATAGGGCTTGCGCACCACCACGTACACCTTGCTGGCAAGTCCGGCCAGATAGACAGCCTCTTCGCAGGCAGTATCCCCTCCGCCCACGACAGCTACCGTCTTTTTGCGGTAGAAGAATCCGTCGCAGGTGGCGCAGGCGCTGACTCCCATGCCGGCGTATTTCTTCTCGTCTTCCAGTCCGAGGTATTTGGCTGTGGCGCCGGTCGAGATGATAACCGTGTCGGCCGTGATTTCTTTTTCCTCATCTATAATAAAGGTATAGGGAACTTTGCTGAGGTCGGCCTTTGTGACGATTCCTCGCCGGATGTCTGCTCCGAAACGTTCGGCTTGTTTGCGCAGGTCGTCCATCAGCACAGGACCGGTTACACCTTCCGGATACCCCGGGAAATTCTCCACTTCGGTTGTGGTGGTCAGCTGCCCTCCGGGCTGAAGACCTTCGTACATGACGGGAGCGATGTTTGCACGTCCCGCATAGATTGCTGCTGTATATCCGGCAGGTCCCGAACCGATAATCAAGCATTTTACATGTTCTGTTGCCATAATTCGTTTGAATGTTTAATGTTGATGTTCTTTTCCGTATGGAAAATTATGACAAAAATAGGTCTTTTTTTGCTTTAGAATGTAATAATTTGCGCATTTTGTTCAGGAGGGAGGCGAGATTTGTTGTTTTTCCTTCCTTTTTCTTTGTGTTTCTGATAGCCGGGATTGTTTTCCGGAGCAGGCGGGAAGGCCGGTTTTCGTGACAGATTCTGTATCTCTAGCCTGGAAATGTATATCTCCTGCCTGAAGATGCACATCTCTAGCTTGAGGATGTCTGTCTTCAGGCTGGAGATGAAGAATGTTTCGGAACATTCCGGCCTTTCCCGTGTTTGGCATCCGGTTTCTCCGGTGCGGCTTGCCGGGGCCTGTGCCTCGTGCGGGAATCGCACAAAGTGGCTGCCGCATGTTGCATAAATCAAAAAATGATGCTAACTTTGTCGGTCAATAAAATTAAAAAAACCAACATTTATAAAATAATATGTTCAGAAGTCATACTTGCGGCGAGTTGCGACTTGCCGATGCAGGCAAAAACGTGACGCTGGCCGGATGGGTGCAGCGTTCGCGTAAAATGGGAGGGATGACCTTTGTGGATCTCCGCGACCGTTACGGCATCACCCAACTTGTTTTCAATGCGGAAGTGAATGCCGAACTTTGTGAACGCGCCAATCACTTGGGCCGTGAATTTGTGATTCAGGCAAAAGGGACTGTAAGCGAACGTTCAAGCAAGAATGCCAATATTCCTACCGGGGAAATCGAAATCATCGTTTCGGAACTGAATGTGCTGAATGCCGCTCAGACTCCTCCGTTCACTATCGAAGACAATACGGACGGCGGAGATGACCTGCGCATGAAGTACCGTTATCTGGACTTGCGGCGTACGGCAGTGCGCAAGAACCTGGAACTCCGCCACCGCATGACGATGGAGGTTCGCCGTTATCTCGACAGCAAAGGCTTTCTTGAAGTGGAAACCCCGATGCTTATCGGGTCGACTCCCGAAGGCGCCCGCGACTTTGTCGTTCCTTCGCGCATGAATCCGGGGCAGTTCTATGCGCTGCCGCAATCTCCGCAGACGCTCAAGCAGCTGCTGATGGTTTCGGGCTTCGACCGCTATTTCCAGATCGTGAAATGTTTCCGCGACGAGGATCTCCGCGCCGACCGCCAGCCGGAGTTTACCCAGATTGACTGCGAAATGAGCTTTGTTGAACAGGAAGACATTATCCAGACATTCGAAGGCATGGCCAAGCATCTTTTCAAGGAACTGCGCGGCGTTGAGCTTTCAGAGCCTTTCCAGCGGATGCCGTGGGCGGACGCAATGAAATATTACGGAAGCGACAAGCCCGATTTGCGTTTCGGCATGAAGTTCGTGGAACTGATGGATGTGCTGAAGGGCTACGGCTTCTCAGTGTTTGACAATGCTGCCTATATCGGAGGTATCTGTGCGGAAGGCGCGGCACACTATACGCGCAAGCAGCTTGACCATCTGACCGATTTCGTCAAGCGGCCGCAGATCGGCGCGAAGGGCATGGTCTATGCACGTATCGAGGCTGACGGCACGGTTAAGTCAAGCGTCGACAAGTTCTACAGCCAGGATGTGCTTCAGCAGATGAAGGAAGCCTTCGGCGCGAAGCCGGGCGACCTGATTCTCATCCTTAGCGGCGACGATGCGATGAAGACGCGCAAGCAGTTGTGCGAGCTGCGTCTGGAAATGGGCAACCAGCTGGGACTGCGCGACAAGAACAAGTTTGCCTGCCTGTGGGTTGTTGACTTCCCGATGTTTGAATGGAGCGAAGAGGAAGGCCGCCTGATGGCCATGCATCATCCGTTCACTCATCCGAAGGATGAAGACATTCCTTTGCTGGATACAAATCCGGCTGCCGTGCGTGCAGACGCATACGATATGGTTGTGAACGGCGTAGAAGTGGGAGGCGGCTCTATCCGTATCCACGACTCCGCGCTTCAGGAAAAGATGTTCGAGATTCTGGGATTCACGCCGGAAAAGGCCCGCGAGCAGTTCGGCTTCCTGATGAATGCCTTCAAGTTCGGTGCTCCTCCTCACGGAGGTCTGGCATACGGCCTTGACCGTTGGGTTTCTCTGTTTGCAGGCCTTGACTCGATCCGTGACTGCATCGCATTCCCGAAGAACAACTCGGGCCGCGACGTGATGCTGGATGCTCCGGGTTATCTCGACCAGAAACAGTTGGATGAGCTGCACCTGAAAGTGGATATTGAAGAATAATCAGAAACCGAAACACCGGATGAAAGAATCTGTGCGTATTTTCCGCTTTGCAATGGTGGGCACCCTCAATGCTTTGATCACGGCCCTGGTCGTATGGCTGCTGATGCACATTGAGGGAGAGAGCTACATTACCGCCAACATCATTGCGTATGTCATTGCGCAGATCCATAATTTTATCTGGTGCAAATACTGGATATTTCCTTTGGAGTCCGGCGACAAAAAAAATAGCATCTGGCATCAGATGCTATTTTTTGCCGGAGCTTTCCTGCTGGCCTACAGCGCGCAGTTCTTGTTTCTTCTCATGCTTGTCGAGCTGCTGCATTGCAATGAATATCTGGCGCAGTTTCTCGGCCTCTTCATCTACGGTGCAGTCAACTTCATGACCAACAAGCACGTTACGTTCCGTTAGGCCATTTCAATGAGGTGCTGTTCTTCGATGTAGTTCAGTCCCTTTTCCAGAATCACCTGACGTGTCAGATCCGGATTGTCGGTGCGGAACACCAGTATTCCTTTGCCCGACAGCAGGAATGAATAGAGATAAGAAATCCCTATGCCGGCTTCACTGAAGCTGCGTATGGCGTCGGCGGCCCGTCCCGGACGGTTGTCGAGCATGATGGCGAACACGTCAGACAGATTCGCGGATATTCCTGCCTGTCTGAGCGTTTCGTAAGCCCGCATCGGTTCAGAACAGATGATGCGGTAAATTCCATATTCCACCGTGTCCGAGATGGTGGAGGCGATCAGCTGGATTTTCGCTTCCTTAAGCAGTTCGAGCACTCGCAGAAGTGTTCCGGACTTGTTCTCTATAAATACAGACAATTGATGTACGGTCATAGGTATCATTCTTTTTGAGATTATGCTTAGATTAATGTTTTTCGCAGGTCTTTCACGCGGACGGCTTTTCCTTCCTGCTTGGGCAGGCTGCCCTTAGGGATGAGCTTGACTCTCGGAGTGATGAGGATCTCGTCTTTCAGTTGCCGGGTGATTTCTTTTGTCAGGTTCTGCAAGAATGCATAGTCGTCGGTAAAGTCGTTGAGCTCAACCTCTACCGTCATCTCGTCATTCGCTTCAAGATTGGTGAGGGTAATCAGATACTCATTGCCCAGTTCCTTAAACTGCATGAGGATGTTCTCAATCTGTATCGGGAAAATGTTTACCCCCTTCAGAATCATCATGTCGTCGCTTCTTCCTTTCATGCGGTCGAGGCGCTTGTGGTGTCTTCCGCACGGGCAGTCGCCGGGCAGTATGCGTGTGAGGTCGCGCGTTCTGTATCTGAGCAGCGGCATGGCCTCCCTGTTGATCGTTGTCAGAACCAGTTCGCCCACTTCTCCTTCCGGTACGGGCTCCAGTGTGTTCGGATCCACGATTTCCACGATATAATAATCTTCCCATATATGCAGTCCGTTCTGCTCCGGACATTCGAAAGCCACTCCCGGTCCGCACATCTCAGACATGCCGAACGAATTGTAGGCTTTCACTCCCAGCATTTCTTCGATGCGCTTGCGCTGCTTGTCGGAGTGAGGTTCGGCTCCGATTATCAGCGTATGCAGCCTGGTATCTCTGCGAGGATCTATTCCCATCTCTTCCATCACTTCGTAAAGCCTTCCTGCGTAGCTGGGAATGGCGTGCAGGGCAGTTGTGCCGAAATCGGTAATGAATTTGATCTGCCGTTTGGTGTTTCCGGCAGCAGCAGGGACAGTCAGCATACCCAAACGCTCGGCTCCGTACTGAAATCCCAGTCCGCCTGTAAACATGCCGTATCCTGACGAATTCTGGAAGATGTCCCCCTTGCGCAGACCTACCATATAGAGGCAGCGCGCCACAGCGTTGGCCCATTCGTCGAGGTCGTGCTGCGTATGCAGGATGACCGTCGGTGTTCCGGTTGTTCCGCTTGACGAATGCAGGCGCACGACATTCTCCAGCGGCACGGCTGAAAGTCCGAAGGGATAATGATCGCGCAAGTCTTGTTTGGTGGTGAAGGGGATTTTCTGCAGGTCGTCCAATGACCGGATATCTTCCGGTTTCAGTCCTGCTTCATCAAAGCGTTGTTTATAGAAGGGAGAATGCATGCAGCGGCGGATTGTTTGCTGCAATCTCTCCAGTTGAAGCTTCTCTATCTCCGGGCGGGACATGGTTTCCAGCTCCGGATGCAAATACATCTGTTCGTTTTTCATGGGTTCTGCGGTAAAATTGTCTGTGTCGGATGCAGCCGTTTTTCCATTGCTGCATCCGACCAGAATCATTTGTCATTTATATTGTTGTTCTAGCTGCAAATATAGAAATAATTAAGATAGAGCCAACAAAAACTTTCAAATATTTACCGGATGCGGATTTTCGCTTTTAAAATGACCGCAGGGTCAGTCAAACGAACCGTAGCGTGTCGGCAGCAGTTTCCGATCTCCCAATGTGTTGTCTATGCGCGCCACATTGATCCAGAATTTGTTTTCGCGTACATCTTCTGTCGGATAAGCAGCCTTTTCGCGGCTGTACATGTGCTGCCATTTGTTTCCCACCACTTCATATTCCGGATGCGGGGCATTGAGAAGCACATTGTCTTCTTTTGATGCGTCGCCATTCTTGATTTCTTCTATTTCATCCCAAATGGTCAGCATAGCGTTTACGAAGCGGTCCAGTTCGGCCAGGCTTTCGCTTTCTGTGGGTTCGATCATCAGCGTTCCGTGTACGGGGAATGACAGGGTAGGGGCATGGTAGCCGAAATCCATCAGACGCTTGGATATGTCATTTTCTGATATTCCGCTTTCTTCGTGAATTTTTCTGCATTCAAGAATCATTTCGTGTCCTACAAAGCCTTTGCTTCCGTGGTAAACGATGCCGTAGGTGTCTTTAAGGCAGGCGGCCAGATAGTTTGCGTTAAGTATTGCTGCTTCTGTTGCATGCCGCAGCCCTTCTTCGCCCATCATGCAGATATATGCATAGGTAATCGGAAGAATGCCGGCGCTTCCGTAGGGAGCTGCCGAAACTTCGTTCTGTTCATTCCCGAAAGACACGTGTCCCGGAAGGAATGGCAGCAAATGTTCTGAAACGCAGACGGGACCGACGCCCGGGCCTCCTCCTCCGTGCGGACTGGCAAATGTCTTGTGGAGGTTCAGATGGCACAAATCAGCGCCGATAGTGGCAGGGTTGGTCAGTCCGACTTGTGCATTCATGTTCGCGCCGTCCATGTATACCTGGGCCCCGCAGCGGTGGATGATCCGGCAGATTTCAGCGATGTCTTCTTCAAAAATGCCATGGGTCGACGGATAAGTGATCATCAGTGCGGCCAGATTCTCTTTGTTGGCTTCCGCTTTTGCCTTCAGGTCTTCGATGTCGACATTGCCGTGCTCGTCGCAGGCACAGGTCAGCGGTTCGTAGCCTGCCTGGACCGCTGATGCCGGATTGGTTCCATGAGCCGATGCCGGAATAAGCACCAGACGGCGATGACCCTCTCCGATGCTTTCAAGATAACTGCGGATTATCCGCAAGCCGGTGTATTCTCCCGCCGCGCCTGAGTTGGGCTGTAAGGTGACGCCGGCGAATCCTGTAATCGTTTCCAGTTGGGCGGAGAGGTTTTTTATCAGGATCTGATAGCCTTCGGCCTGATCTTCCGGAACCAGCGGGTGTATGTTCATCCACGCGGCATTGCTCAGCGGCAGCATTTCGGCGGCAGCGTTCAGCTTCATCGTACACGAACCGAGTGAAATCATGGAATGAGCCAGAGAAATGTCCTTGCGTTCAAGCCGTTTGATGTACCGCATCATTTCCGTTTCGGTGTGGTACTTCTTGAATATGTCGTGCGTAAGGAACGAAGACTGTCTTCGCAGCCCTTCCGGGATAGATGCCGAGTCTGGTATCTCGGCTGCGTCGTGGGTTGACTTTTCTGCTGCAATGCCGAAAACGGTTACGAGGAGGTTCGAGTCGGCCAGAGTGGTCGTTTCATCTATGCTTACGCCTATGTCGCCGTTTCCGAAATAGCGCAGGTTGATGTTTTTGCTTAATGCGATTGTGCGCAGCTTCTGTACGGTGACCTGCTCAGGCAGTCCAATCCGCAGGGTGTCGAAGAATGTTTCATTCTTTATGGCATATCCCAGTCCGGCCAGCTGTGTTGCGAGCCATGAGGCGTTGGCATGAATCTTTCCGGCTATTTCTCTGATGCCCTCCGCTCCGTGGTATACGGCATAGAATCCTGCCATTGTTGCGAGCAGTGCTTGCGCCGTGCAGATATTCGACGTTGCGCGTTCTCTCTTGATATGCTGTTCGCGTGTCTGCAAGGCCATCCGGTAGCAAATGTGGCCGTACTTGTCTTTCGAGAGCCCGATGATTCGTCCCGGCATGTTTCGTTTGTATTCGTCGCGGGTAGCGAAGTACGCAGCCGAAGGTCCGCCATAGAACATGGGTATTCCCAGGCGCTGTGTGCTTCCGTAAACGATGTCGGCGCCCCATTCGCCGGGAGGTGTCAGGAGGGCAAGGGACAAGATGTCGGCTCCTACCGCAACCTTGCAGCCGGCGGCATGTGCCTGCTCTGTAAAGGCACGGTAGTCTTCCACGCTGCCACTGTTGTTTGGATACTGGATGATGCAGCCGAAAATGTCGGGAGTGAAAGCGGCTGTCTTGTAGCTGCCGATTTTCACGTTAATTCCCTGCGGAACGGCGCGTGTGCGGATAACGGCCAGCACTTGCGGAAAAATTTCTTCGTCTACAAACAGTGTATTGGCATTTGCCTTCTGCTGTGCGCGGCTGCGCAGACCGAACATCATGGTGGCTGCTTCGGCTGCTGCTGTCGCTTCGTCCAGCAATGAACAGTTGGACAGCGGCATAGCTGTCAGATCGCATACAACGGTCTGGAAGTTCAGCAGCGCTTCCAGGCGGCCTTGAGAGATTTCGGCCTGGTAGGGAGTATAAGAAGTATACCACACCGGGTTTTCAAAAACATTGCGCTGGATTACTGCGGGAGTTACGGTATCATACCACCCGGCACCGATATATGACTTGTATATCTTGTTTTTCGATGCGAGCCGGGCGATGTGTTCGGAGAACTCCCGTTCGGTCATTGCAGGTTCAAGTTTCAGTTTTTCTTTCAGTCGGATGTTTGCAGGGATGGTTTTGTTTACCAGTTCGTCCAATGACTCCACGCCGATTTTTTCCAGCATGACAGCAAGATCCTTTTCGCCTATGCCTATATGTCTGTTGGCAAAAGTTGTTGTTCTCATAACGATTTTATGTTAAGGTTCAGATTTTTCAAGTTTCTGCTATCAGCGGAAGAAAGGATTGTTCATCTTTTCATAGCCGATAGTCGTTTCGTTTCCATGTCCGGGATATACTACGGTATCGTCCGGCAGGACAAAAAGTTTGGTCGCGATGCTTTCTCTCAGATCGTCAAAGTTTCCTCCTTCCAGGTCTGCGCGTCCGATGCTTCCTTTAAACAGGGTGTCCCCGCTGAAAAGGCAGCGCTCTTTCTTGCAGTAGAAGACCATGCTTCCCGGCGAATGCCCCGGAACGGAAATTGCTTCCAGTTCCGTTTCGCCGAAGCGGATGATTTCTCCGTCGGTGATGCAGTGCCCCAACTGGGCCGGCTCTTCGTTGATAGGGAAGCCGAATGACTTGCAGAATGTCGCGAGTCCTGCGAGCAGGAACTCGTCACGCTGGCTTGCTTCAGGCTTTACGCCGAATTCGCGTGCTGCAAAAGCGTTTCCAAACTGATGGTCGGCATGCAGGTGTGTGTTGAGCAAATGCTTCACCGTGAGTTTGTTTCCCTCAACAAATTCCTTCAGCCGTTGCTGCTCTTCCTTGTAATAGCATCCTGCGTCTATGATGGCAGTTTCACATGATTCGTCGGCCAGCACGTAGCAGTTGACCGGAAACATATTGAATTCAAAGCGTTTGATTTTCATGGCAGTGTCTGTTTCTTAGTTTACAGTGACATAAACCACTTCCTTGGTCTTGAAATACTCTTCGCTGAAGATGTCGCTCAGGGCAATGACTTCCGCCCGGTGCTTGAATGGCGCCACTTCGTGTGTGAGGTCGCCTCCTTTCAGGCAGAACACGCCGTTGGGGAAAGAGTTGCTCTGCTCTTTCCTGATATTTTTCCTCACGATCTTGATCAAATCTCCCAACGGCATTACTGCGCGGCTGACAACAAAGTCAAACTGTTGCTTTTCTTCTTCAGCCCGGCAGTGGCGGGTGGTTACATTCTTCAGGCCGATAGCTTGTGCTACTTCTGTTGCCACTTTCACTTTTTTCCCGATGCTGTCGATGAGATGAAAGTGCGAATCCGGAAACATGATGGCGAGCGGTATTCCAGGGAATCCTCCGCCGGTACCCAAGTCCATAATTTCCGTTCCCGGCCTGAATTTGATCACTTTGGCTATACCCAGCGAATGGAGCACGTGATGTTCGTAAAGGTTCGTGATGTCTTTGCGCGAAATCACGTTGATTTTGCTGTTCCAGTCTGTGTACAAGTCGTAGAGGGCAGCGAACTGCTGCTTCTGTTCGTCGGTAAGTTCCTGAAAATATTTGTTTATCAGTTCCATTGCCTTATTTTTTTATGTTCAGATAAGGTGTTATTTCTTCGTTTGATATTGTCAGCTTGAAGCTTCCCAGATAATAGGGAGCTATTTCGTAGGGATTGTATAGGAATTCGATGCCGTCGGCCTTCAACAGGAAGTTTTCGGGGATGAACACCTCTTCGTCAAGCAGGATGCCATTGGCATGCAGTCCTTCGACCGAGGTGATGGTGTCCGTTTCCAGACGTTCGTTGGCAGAGCCGATAATCTTTTCGAGGAGCAGTTTGCAGATGCCTTTCTTGTCCGCTTTTCCGAAAATTTCGTTTTCGCTCACCTGTCTGCCTGTCCGCGCGTTGATGTTCGCCCATTTCGCCCACGTGTTGGGGTGAGCTCCTCCCATATATTGCGAGGTGACCACCTTGTAGTTCCAGATGCTGTCGCGTCCTTTTTCAAGTTCGGAAGTGATCTCAAAGTCATAGTTGTACCACGACGGCATGTCTTCGGGACTGACTCCGTTTTCAAGGTCGGTGCGGTATGATTCGAGCACATCGCGCCTGTAGTCGCTTATCAGATTGTGCGTGATGGTATCTATGAACGTCTGCGGAGCCAGTTTGGCATAGAGGTCGCCGAAATACATCTGCTTCAGCGTGTGGTTGACCGCTTCTGAAACAGTGTCTTTTTCCGAATGAGGGTTCAGGTAGGCAAAGCTGAGCTTGATGTGGCAGTTGGGCGACGCTTTGTCATTGCCCAGCAGATATACGGTCGTATCGGTGATGCAGGCATTCACCGCAGCCTCTCCATAGCCCTGTCCGTCGGTGCATCCTGTAACCAGCATGCCGGCTCCCGTGCAGGCGATAAGAGATGAGAGAACAATTCTTTCTGTTTTCATGTCGTTTGATAATTTTGTCTGACATGTGCGGGTCTGCCCCGACATATCAACGTTTTGTCTTACAAATATAGTATAAATCGGGTATTGTAGCTATAAAACGCCACTTCTTTTTAGTTTTCCTTTGTCTTTTGGGTGAAAAATTGTTACTTTGTCTGCATCAATCTTATAAAACGATGGAAACGATCAAATTTGAACGATGGGGAGTGGTCCCTTATGCCGTTGCGTGGGACAGACAGAAATCGCTGTTTGACGGGCTGGTCCGTGCAAAGCAGGAGGGCGCAGCGTATGTCAACCGGATTGTTTTTTGCCAGCATCCTCCCGTATATACTTTGGGAAAGCACGGGAAAGAGCAGAACATGCTGCTCAACCGCGAACAGTTGCTTGCCGTACACGCGGAACTGTTTCATATTGACCGGGGAGGAGATATCACTTTCCATGGTCCGGGGCAGCTGGTCTGCTATCCGGTGCTGAATCTGGAAGACTTTCATCTGGGACTGAAGAGCTATCTTCATTTGCTTGAGGAGGCGGTGATCCGTGTGTGCGCTTCGTATGGCGTTTCTGCCGGACGTGCGGAAGGAGCGACGGGCGTGTGGCTGGATGTCGGCTCTCCCCGCGAGCGGAAGATCTGCGCGATGGGAGTGAGGAGCAGCCATTTCGTCACGATGCACGGCCTGGCCTTGAACGTGAACACCGACTTGCGGTATTTCGGTTATATCAATCCTTGCGGGTTCATCGATAAAGGGGTGACTTCCTTGGCTCAGGAAACAGGCCACGAAGTGCCTTTGGAAGAAGTTGAAGCGAGGCTCGAGAACGAGTTGCGCAGCCTTCTGCAGGAAGCGGCGGCTGTGAAGGGGTGAGCCCGGTTTCCGCTTCATTTCCGGGCGGCTGCCATATAAGCCTCTATTTGCCGGCTGATTTCCTGCATCCCTTTTACAGAAGGATGTCCTGCTATTTTGTCGATATCTTGCAGTTCGATGTATTCCACTCCGTAATGCTTGCATATTGTCTTGACGGATTCGTCTATCTCTTCCTTCAGCTCTGTGTTGATCAGAAAATAGATGTCCACATTGATGTACCGTTTGGTCATGTAGTCAAGCATGTAAGCCATTGCCGGGCGGAATTTGTAGAGGTCCTCCTTCTTCCATTTTCCATACTGGTATTCTCCCAGAGGCGATCCGGCCCAGCTGTCGTTTGTTCCTCCGAAGATGAAGATGACATCCGGATCGCCCAGATTGCTCATCCGCGTGATGAACGAGCGGTCGGAGTAGTCTTTCTTGTCATATCCGGTGTTGCAGACGGTAGCCCCCGAATAAGAGTTGTTCATGCAGAGGCGGAGGCCGTTTCCGGAGATGAATTTGTGCCACCATGTAAGCGTGACGTCGTTCACGTCATTTCCCTGTTGGGTCGCGTCGAAATACCATGGAACGTTGCCCGCAGGAATATATCCCTCGTATGTAGAGTAAGAGTCGCCGAGGATGGAAACGGATTTCTTGTACTGTGCAAAGCTGTGGCTGCATGCAAGCAATGAAAGAAGGAAGAAGAGGCAAATATTTTTCATGTTTTCTAACGTTTAACTGCCGATAAAGGTACGAATAAAATCCAAGATGCGGAAAGGTATGTCCGTTTTCTTTTCGCCGGCGGCGTTTTTTGTATGAAGGGCAAGCTGCATGCGCTTCAGGAAGGAATACTTGCAGGCAACAGGGCGGTGAGGCAGATGCGAAAGCGCGGAAGCACAGAGCGTTTGTGCGCTGCGCTTCCGCGTTTGCCTGTGCGGCTTTTTCTTGTGGATTTGGGACAGTTACTTTCCGAGCTTGTCGTAAGCCTCGTCGGTGACCGGCTCCAGCCATTCGTTGGAAGTGTTTTCTCCCGGAATCTCAAATGCCAGATGCGCAAACCAACTGTCGGCTGCCGCGCCATGCCAGTGCTTTACGTTGGCCGGAATGTGGATGACATCGCCCGGGCGCATCTCAACGGCCGGCTTTCCTTCTTCCTGATACCAGCCCCGTCCGGCTACGCATACCAGCATCTGTCCGCCGCCCTTCGTTGCGTGATGAATGTGCCAGTTGTTGCGGCAGCGAGGCTCGAAGGTGACGTTGGAGAACGAAACCTGTTCGGTAGAAACCCGTGCCAGGTAGCTGTTTCCGATGAAGTATTTGGCGAAGGCCGTATTAGGCTCGCCGATGGGGAAAATCATCTCTTTCTGAAAAGCCGCCTTCCCGTTGTCGTCGGCAGACACATCTTCCGCCCACACGTCTTTTGCCATGCGGAATGCAGCCCATGCGTTGGGCCATCCGGCATAAAAGGCGATATGGGTGAGCAGTTCAGAAATTTCGGTCCGCGTCACTCCGTTGCTTTTCGCAAACTGCAAGTGGTGGGTCAGCGAAGAGTCTACGATACCTTTTCCTATCAGTGTGGCCACCGTTATCATGCTGCGGTCGTGCGGGCTCAGCCCTTTGCGGTTCCACACTTCTCCAAAGAGGACATCATCGTTCAGTTCCGCGAACTTTGGGGCGAAGTCGCCCAACTGCACATGTCCTGCGGTCTGTGTAATTTTTTCTTGTGCCATGGTTGCATAAATGTTAAATACTGGAATAGTCAGAACTAAAAATACAAGTTTTTTTGTGTCTGTCCCAAAGATGCGCCATCCGTGGGAGCGATTTTCATGATTGCTGGTCGTATTCATAAATGATTCTGCTTTTATAATTCTGATACAAAAGTAGCGTTTCGGACTGTATGCAGCCATAACCAAATTACGGATAATCGTACCTTATTTACAGATTTGCGCTTTCATTCATGCGCCGGGATGCCTGCGTGTCTTCAGTCATCCCGGCGGAGGCCGAAAAATGAGCTGTTATCTTGATGCGGATGACGGCTCATTTTTTTTATTTGTCCCATCATCCGCATCAAAATGTCCCGTCACGTTTTCAGAAAAGCCGGCTGATGGCTTCGGAGGCTATGCGGCAGCGGAGATGCGTGTATTTTTATGTGTGGCATAAACCGCTGAGAAATAGCCACTATCAAAAAATGAATATTTATATCTGCAAATTATTCTTGAAATTATTTGGCTGATTCAACCGAAAAGCTTACCTTTGCACTCGCAATTGAAAAAGCACTCTTAGCTCAGTTGGTAGAGCAACTGACTCTTAATCAGTGGGTCCAGGGTTCGAATCCCTGAGGGTGTACGATTTTTCGGAAAGTTTGACAATTTAATGGATGCACTCTTAGCTCAGTTGGTAGAGCAACTGACTCTTAATCAGTGGGTCCAGGGTTCGAATCCCTGAGGGTGTACCAGAGGACCCGGCCGTGAGGTGTGAGGGAACTCCAAAAAGACAAGGCTCTTCAAGTCGTGCAGACCTGGAGAGCCTTTTTTCTTTCTCCTCTTCCTTTTTTTGCCGGGGCACGCATGCGCATCCCCGGCATGTCTTTGCTTTTCATTCAAAATGATACATGTCTGAGGGAAGCACACGGCGCAGCGGAACCACCTGGAGGTCTTTGCCGACGGTGATGCCCTTCTCTTTCAGTGCCAGCTCTACTGTTTTCAGTGCCAGTTCGGGGTGGTTGTTGTCTTTGCTCAGATGGCACAGCCACACATATTTCAGCCTGTCCGTAAAGTTCTCCGCCAGATAGTCGGCAAGCTCCCTGTTGCTCAGGTGCCCGTTCGGGCCTGCTATGCGCGCTTTCAGGTGCGGAGGATACGGTCCCATCTGAAGCATCGTTTCGTCATAGTTTGCCTCGATGATGAGGTAGTTTGCCTCTCTGATGAAGCGCGCCGCCTCGGGAGTGATGTGTCCGATGTCCGTGAGGAATGAAAACACCTTGTCTTCCGCAGTGATGCAGTATCCCACGTTGTCCGTTCCGTCATGCGGCACTTCGAAGCAGGTCACGTTGAAGTCTGCCAGTTGGAACGTTTCGTTTTTCCGGATGAAGCGTATGTGTTCTCCGCTGAGCTTCTCGGTCATGCAGTAGCTTTTGCGCATTCCGCCGTGAATCTCTTCCGTCGAATAGACGGGAATGTTGTATTTTTCTCCCAGATGCCCTACGGCTTTGATGTGGTCGGCATGGTCGTGTGTCACCAGCACGCCCCGCACTTTTCCCAGGCTGAGCCCGTGTTCCTTGAACACTTTCTTTATGGTGCGTATGCCTATTCCTGCATCTATCAGTATCGCGTTGTTGTCTGTAGCAAGGTAATAGCAGTTTCCGCTGCTTCCGCTTGCCAGGCTCATGAATTCTATTTTCATCGGTCTTCTGTTTTTCTTTTCTTTTTAAAAACGGAATGCAAATATAATAGAAAGATGGCTTCATGCGTTCGCGGCGGGAGGCAAGTTTCTGACAAAGCTGACGGAAAAGGCGAAAGGAGTGCCCTGCTGTCAAATATTTCGGCCGGGGAAGGGGCGGATGTCGAAAAATCCATTACATTTGTGATTCGGAAAACCATTTGAAGACCTTTTAAAGATAAATTTTATGTCAACCTTAACCGTAACAATCATCATCGCATTCATTGCCGGATACTTATGTATCGCTTTAGAAACCTTAACCCGGGTCAACAAGGCCGCTGTAGCCTTGCTGATGCTGGTAGTGTGCTGGACGCTCTACATGTTCGACCCCGGAAACTTTCCCGGCATCTCTTCAGACGGAATCGCAGCGGCTGCCGGTTCGGTCATTGAGGGACATCTGGGAAGCACGGCCACAACGCTGTTCTTTCTGATGGGGGCGATGACCATTGTAGAAACCGTGGACCAGTACGGCGGCTTCAACTTCGTGCGCAACATGCTCAAGACAAAGAGCAAGCGCGGACTGCTGTGGCGCATCACGGCGATGACGTTCATCCTTTCGGCCATCCTTGACAACATGACTACGGCCATTGTGATGGTGATGATTCTGCGCAAGCTGGTTGACGACCGCAAAGACCGTCTGATCTATGCCTCGCTCGTCATCATTGCAGCCAACTCGGGCGGTGCGTTTTCTCCCATCGGCGACGTGACTACCATCATGCTCTGGAACAAGAGTCTGATTACCGCGGGGGGCGTCATCAAGGAGTTGTTTGTGCCTTCGCTTGTATCGATTGTTGTGCCTGCCTATATCCTGTCCCTGTCGCTGAAGGGAAATGTGTCCGGCGCGGCAGAACCGGAAACGTCTGCCATCGGCAACGGACTTACCGATGCGCAGCGCAAGACCGTGTTCTGGGTGGGTGTCGGCGGACTGGTGTTTGTGCCGGTATTCAAGTCGGTCACACATCTGCCTCCGTTTGTCGGCATCCTGCTGGTTTTGGGACTGCTGTGGCTGGTGACCGAACTGTTCTACCGCGGGCAGGCCGAACATGACGAAAGCACGCAGAAGCGTCTTTCGGGCATCATCTCGCGCATTGACATGAGCACCATCCTGTTTTTCCTCGGCATCCTGATGGCGGTGGCTTGCCTGCAGGAAGTGGGTGTCCTGGCAACGGTGGGCCAGGGGCTTGACGATGCGTTCAACGGAAACTATTACCTCATTACAGGCATCATCGGCGTGCTTTCGAGCATTGTCGACAATGTTCCGCTTGTTGCCGGATGCATGGGCATGTATCCGCTGGCCGAAGTGGGCGACATGGCCCGCGACGGAATATTCTGGCAGCTTCTGGCTTATTGTGCCGGAGTGGGCGGTTCGATGCTGATTATCGGTTCGGCGGCAGGTGTCGTTGTGATGGGACTGGAGAAGATCACCTTCGGCTGGTATATGAAGCGCATCACATGGGTTGCCTTTATCGGCTATGTAGCCGGCATTCTGGCCTACTGGCTCGAAAAGGCTGTTGTCGGGCTGTGACAATCATTGTTCCGGGAGCGGCGCAACTTCACCATGCGGCCGCTCCGTCAGACGGGAGGACGGCGCAGCTTCTTTTCCTTCGTTCCCCGAACGGTTCTTTTTTCCCTTTCCGCTCAGAGAAATGCAGCGCTTATTTGCCTTCGGATTCCGCGCCTTGCATCTTCTTCAATTTCCCAACAGCTTTCTCCAGCGACTCTTCCGGCTTGATGATGTTGTAGTTTCCCCAAAAGTCTTTGTCGAAAAACAGGGTTGCGTCATCCGAGAGTGCCTGCTCCGTGCCGAAGGCTTCGCGGACAGGAATAGCGTCGGCAGAGGGCTTGATGTCTGTCACCACCATTTCTGAAACGACTGCATACGAGGTGGCGAACAGCCTGCGCCGCCAGTTGCATCTGAAACGGATTTTTCTTCATCTTGCCGGCCCTTTGCTTACACCCGGACGATTTCATAGTTTCTGCTTCCCAGTCCGATTCGCTCTGCATATTCCGCCACGTGCGCTTCTCCGCGGCTTTCAATGCGCTGGATGAGCGGGCGGTTGTTGTTGCCGTCCGCAGGCGTTACGGCGTAGACCAGATCAAGGCAGACTTGCTCCAGTGCCACGGGGTCGGCGGAGGCAAGGATGCCAATGTCCTGCATTTCGGGCGCGGCAGGACTGGAGTCACAGTCGCAATCCACCGACAGGTTGTTCATCACGTTGATGCAGATCTCCTGATATGCTTCGCTGTATGCTTCTGTCTGGCAGTCAGGCTGTTTAGAAGGAAATGGCAGTGTTTCTTCTTCCGCTCGCCGTGGAAATTTCTTTATCTCCAGGTTAGAGATACAAATCTTTAGCCTGAAGATACATGTCTTTAGCTTAGAGATACATATCCTCAGACTGGAGATGAAGTCTTTTTCTCCGTTGCCCGGGAAATGGCAGGGGAAGCTGCGGGTGAAATGCCCGGGTCCTTAAATATTTTAAGCATTATATAGAAACTGGAAAGGAATAAATTTGTACTTTTGTGCCGTATGAGCAGAATTTTAGCTATTGATTACGGAAGGAAGCGCACGGGGATTGCCGTTACCGACCCGATGCAGATTATCGCGAACGGACTGACTACTGTCCCGACAGGCGAATTGATGGATTTCCTGCTGGACTATATGAAGCGGGAGAAAGTGGAGCGTATCATTATCGGACATCCCAAGCAGATGAACAATCAGGATTCTGAAAGCATGAAGTATATCGTGCCTTTCGTGAACCGCCTCAAGAAGGTGCTGCCCGACGTTCCGCTTGAAATGGTGGACGAACGCTTCACTTCCGTGCTGGCGCATCAGGCTATGCTGGCGGGAGGACTCAAGAAAAAAGACCGCCAGAACAAGGCACTGGTCGATGAAATCAGCGCGACTATCATTTTGCAGTCTTATCTGGAATCGAAACGAATGTAAAACTGAATTATAAAACTACAGAAACGAAATGATTTTACCTATTTATGTATTTGGTCAGCCTGTCCTGCGTGAAGAGGCACAAGACATTACTCCGGATTATCCGAACCTGAAAGAACTTATCGCCAACATGTTTGAAACGATGGACCGTGCCGACGGGGTGGGGCTTGCGGCTCCGCAGATCGGTCTGCCCATCCGCGTGGTGGTGGTGGATCTTGATGTGCTTGCCGACGACATGCCTGAGTTCAAGGGCTTCCGTCGCGCCTATATCAATCCGCACATACTTGAAGCCGGCGACAATCTGGTTGCGATGGAGGAGGGGTGTCTGAGTCTGCCCGGCATTCACGAAAGCGTAAAGCGTCCGGACCGCATCCATGTGCAGTATCTTGACGAAGAGATGAAACCCCACGACGAATGGGTGGAAGGTTATTTGGCCCGCGTGATGCAGCATGAGTTCGACCATCTGGACGGAGTGATGTTCATCGACCATCTGTCTGCTCTCCGCAAGCAGATGATCCGCGGAAAACTGAACAGTATGGTGAAAGGAAAAGCCCGCTGTTCGTATAAGGTGAAAACTGTAAAATGATAAAGAAGTTCCTATACATATTATATATAGGTATGTGCTTTCCGGTGGCATCAGCGGCACAGATCAATGCCGAACGGGTGATGACCATCGGAAAGAACGCGCTCTATTTTGAGGACTATGTGCTGTCCATTCAATATTTCAATCAAGTAATTAACGCAAAGCCTTACATGGCGGAGCCTTTCTTCTACCGCGGTCTTGCCAAGATGAATCTTGACGACTATCAGGGCGCGGAGTCGGACTGCAGCGAAGCGTTGAAGAGAAACCCGTTTGTGGTGAACGCCTATCAGGTAAGAGGCATCTCGCGCATACGCCAGGGGAAATACAAGGATGCCATCGGGGATTATCAGAGGGCCTTGAAACTGGATCCTGAGAACATCAGCCTTTGGCATAATCTTGCCTTGTGCCGGATGCATGAAGAAGAATATCCTGTGGCGCGTGCCGAACTGGATACGCTTATCCGGATAGCGCCGCGCTATACCGACGCTTACCTGATGCGCACGGAGGTTTCCCTGAAGCAAAAGGATACGCTGCAGGCCATGACGGATGCCGACAAGGCGATCGAAATTGACCGCTACAATCCCGATACCTGGACTTCGAGGGGGATGCTTTTTCTTCAGCGGGAAAAATACAGTGACGCCGAATCGGACCTGACCGAGGCCATCCGCCTTTCGGTGCGCAACTCAAGCGCTTATATTAACCGCGCGCTGGCGCGTTACCACCAGAACAACCTGCGGGGGGCGATGTCGGATTATGACCTGGCTCTGGATGTAGACCCCAACAACTTTATCGGACACTACAACCGCGGATTGCTGCGTGCGCAGGTGGGCGATGACAACCGGGCTATCGAGGACTTCGACTTTGTGCTCAAGGTGGAGCCGGACAACATGATGGCTACGTTCAACCGCGGCCTGCTGCGCGACCGTACCGGCGACTATTCCGGGGCAATCGACGATTATACGGCTGTGCTGGATGAATATCCGAATTTCCTGGCCGGATACCAGTACCGTGCTGCCGCGCGCCGGAAAATCGGTGACCTGAAGGGAGCCGATGCCGACGAGTTCAAGGTGCTGAAGGCACAGCTTGACGCGCAGAACGGAAAGAAGCCGCAGACTGCCTCGAACGACGAAAAGACCCGCAAGCAGTCGGACAAGAACGTTGAGAATTACCGCAAGATTATGGTGGCCGACGATGAAGACGACAGCAGCAAGTATAAGACAGACTACCGCGGACGTGTGCAGGACCGCAACGTGAACATTCTTCCGCAGCCGATGTTTGCCCTTACTTATTACGAGCGGCAGGATGAAGTGAAACGCCAGGTGAACTACTACAAGGGGATTGACGACATGAATGCCCGTCACGAACTTCCGCAGCGCTTGCTGATCACCAACAGCGAGACTTCGCTGGACGAGGGACAGGTGAAGCAGCACTTCGCTTCGATCGACGCGCAGAGTGCGGTCATCGTGAAGGAACCGGAGAACGTGCTCCATTATTACGCGCGTGCCATCGACTTCTATCTGGTTCAGGATTTCGACAATGCGTTGAGCGACCTGGATGAAGCGATTCGCCGGGATTCGACCTTCATGCCTGCTTATTTCAGCCGTGCGCTTATCCATTATAAGCAGCTGGAGTATATGAAGCGCGACAAGAACTATGAGGTGGAAGTCAAGATGCCCGACGGCGACATGCAGGTTCATGCTTACGACTACAACCGGATAAAGGAGGATCTGGATGAAGTGATACGCCTGGCTCCTGATTTTGTTCACGCCTACTATAACCGCGGAAATATCCTGACTGCCATGAAGGATTACCGTGCGGCGCTTGCCGATTACTCGAAGGCGATTGAGATTGATCCGCGTTTCGGCGACGCTTACTTCAACAGGGGACTGACAAACATCTTCCTCGGGAACAATGCGCAGGGCATACGTGACCTGAGCAAGGCGGGCGAGCTTGGAATATTCTCGGCATATAATATCATCAAGCGATTTACGTCTGTTCCGGAAAAATAAGGTTGAAGCCGAGGTTAAATAAAAAGTTTTATATAATTTTGTACACAATAACAGATAAATATTGAACATTATGGTAAAGATAACTTTTCCTGATGGCTCCGTCCGTGAATACAATGACGGAGTTACCGGTCTGCAGATTGCAGAAAGCATCAGTTCGCGTCTGGCACAGGATGTACTGGCCTGCGGCGTGAACGGCGAAACGGTTGATTTGAATCGTCCGATAAACGAAGATGCCGACTTCGTTCTTTATAAATGGGAAGACGAGCAGGGCAAGCACGCTTTCTGGCATACAAGCGCGCACCTGCTGGCAGAGGCTTTGCAGGAACTTTATCCGGGCATTCAGTTCGGTATCGGTCCTGCCATTGAGAACGGATTCTATTACGACGTTGATCCGGGGGATGGCGTGGCAATCAAAGAGAGCGACCTGCCTGCCATCGAAAAGAAAATGGTTGAACTGGCTGCACGCAAGGAAGAGCTTGTGCGCAAGAGCATAGCCAAGGCAGATGCTTTGAAGATGTTCGGCGACAGAGGCGAAACTTACAAGTGTGAACTGATTTCCGAACTGGAAGACGGCCACATCACCACATATACGCAGGGCAGCTTTACCGATCTTTGCCGTGGACCTCACTTGCTGTCTACCGCTCCCATCAAGGCTGTCAAGCTGCTGTCGGTGGCCGGAGCTTATTGGAGGGGACAGGAAGACCGCAAGCAGATGACCCGCATTTACGGCATCACTTTCCCTAAGAAGAAGATGCTTGATGAGTATCTGGTATTGCTGGAGGAAGCCAAGAAGCGCGACCACCGCAAAATCGGCAAGGAAATGGATTTGTTCATGTTCTCCGACATGGTGGGCAAGGGATTGCCGATGTGGCTGCCGAAAGGCACTGCGCTGCGCATTCGCCTTCAGGATTTTCTGCGCCGCATCCAGGCCCGCTACGATTATCAGGAAGTGATGTGTCCGCCCATCGGAAACAAGATGCTGTATGTGACTTCCGGACACTATGCCAAATATGGCAAGGATTCGTTCCAGCCGATTCATACGCCGGAAGAAGGAGAAGAGTACTTCCTGAAACCGATGAACTGTCCTCACCACTGTACAATCTATAAGAATTCTCCCCGCTCATACCGCGACCTGCCGTTGCGTATCGCAGAATTCGGTACAGTCTGCCGTTATGAACAGAGCGGCGAACTGCATGGGCTGACTCGCGTGCGCAGCTTTACACAGGATGATGCGCACATCTTCTGCCGCCCGGATCAGGTGAAGGATGAATTTCTCCGCGTGATGGACATCATCTCAATCGTGTTCAAGTCAATGAATTTCGAAAACTTCGAGGCACAGATTTCTTTGCGTGATAAGGTGAACCGCGAGAAATACATCGGAAGCGACGAGAACTGGGAAAAGGCTGAGCAGGCGATTGTGGAAGCCTGCCAGGAAAAAGGTCTGAAGGCAAAGGTTGAATACGGAGAGGCTGCATTCTATGGCCCGAAACTGGACTTCATGGTGAAGGATGCCATCGGCCGCCGCTGGCAGTTGGGTACAATCCAGGTTGACTATAACTTGCCGGAGCGTTTTGAACTGGAATATATGGGGTCTGACAACCAGAAGCACCGTCCGGTAATGATTCACCGCGCGCCGTTCGGTTCGATGGAGCGCTTCGTGGCCGTGCTTATCGAACATACAGCCGGGAAATTCCCGCTGTGGCTGACTCCCGATCAGGTAGCTATTCTGCCGATTTCAGAAAAGTTCAACGAATATGCGGACAAGGTACGCATGGAACTCAAAAAATATGACATTCGTGCAATCGTAGACGAACGCAATGAGAAGATCGGCCGCAAGATCCGTGACAATGAAATGAAACGCATCCCTTACATGTTGATTGTGGGCGAAAAAGAAGCCGAAAACGGCGAAGTTTCGGTTCGCAAGCAGGGTGAAGGCGACCAAGGTTCGATGAAAATCGAAGATTTTGCAAAAAATATTGCAGAAGAAGTTCATAATATGATAAATAAATGGTAAATTTGCAACCGCTTTGTGGAAAAGGTAAAAAATCTTTGCTGCAAGGCGGTGAGCAAAATAATTTATAACTCTTAAAAACAAACAGGAAGAAAAGATTTTAATGAAAAATGACTCTTTGAAAGGGCAACATCGAATCAATGAACAGATTCGCGCCAAAGAAGTACGTATCGTTGGAGATAACATTGAATCGGCAGTGTATCCGATAGCTCAAGCTTTAAAGATTGCTGAGGAACATGAAGCCGACTTAGTTGAAATTTCACCCAACGCTGTTCCTCCGGTTTGCAGAATTATAGATTATTCTAAATTCCTTTATCAGTTAAAGAAACGTGCAAAGGAACAGAAAGCAAAGCAGGTTAAAGTAAATGTGAAGGAAATCCGCTTCGGTCCTCAGACGGACGAACACGACTACAACTTCAAGCTGAAACATGCGATTGGCTTCCTTCAGAACGGCGACAAGGTAAAGGCATACGTGTTCTTCAAGGGCCGTTCGATTTTGTTCAAGGAACAGGGTGAAGTGCTTCTGCTGCGTTTTGCCAATGATCTGGAAGACTATGCGAAGGTTGAGCAAATGCCGCTGCTGGAAGGAAAGCGTATGACCATCGCCCTTTCTCCCAAGAAGCCCGGGGCAAAGAAGCCTTCGAAACCGGCCGCTGAGCCTGTTCAGAAAACAGAAAAGACAAATGAGTAACGCGCCGGTATAGTGCGTTGCCATTATATTTAGTAATAATTAAATATTAAACAAAATGCCAAAAGTTAAAACTAACTCCGGTGCCAAAAAAAGATTCGCTCTTACCGGAACGGGTAAAATTAAGAGAAAACATGCTTATCACAGTCACATCCTGACTAAGAAGACTAAAAAGCAGAAAAGAAATCTTGTTCACATGGGATTGGTAAACGATGCCAACAAGAAAGCTGTTAAGGAACTTCTGTGTCTGCGTTGATTCTTTGAGAAGCGTAAAAGTATCATTTAATTTATTAACCGAATGCATTAGCTTTAAGTCCGGATGCGATATTCGGCGCTATCATTCAAAAACTAATTAAAACTATGCCAAGATCAGTAAATCATGTTGCTTCTAGAGCAAGAAGAAAGAAAATTTTGAAATTGACCAGAGGTTACTTTGGTGCAAGAAAGAATGTTTGGACCGTTGCCAAGAATACTTGGGAAAAAGGTTTGACTTATGCCTATCGTGACCGCAAGAACAAAAAACGTAACTTCCGCGCATTGTGGATCCAGCGTATCAACGCTGCTGCACGCCTGGAAGGTATGTCATATTCTAAGCTGATGGGTGCGCTGCACAAAGCAGGCATCGAAATCAACCGCAAGGTTTTGGCTGACTTAGCGATGAACCACCCTGAAGCATTCAAGGCAGTAGTTGCAAAAGCTAAAGCCGCTTGATAAGGCCGAAAGTAATGATTTTATAAAAGGTACCGTGTTGCGGTACCTTTTTTTATGGCTGATATTTTGTTTATTCAAATAATTGTCGTACATTTGTAATACAAAATTGAAGCCGTACTTGCAGAATCGGGAAACTCATCAAATTATATGAAATACCGAGAACAGCTTCAACCTCCAATGGCGGGCCACGCCTTCGGGTAGCATTTATGCCGGTGGATTACAAAGGGGGTGAGCACTCAAATCTTGTTTATCGGAGTTTCGTCACGCCTCGGGTGCGGCTTCTCTTTTTTCTTAATTGTAAGGCGAAGAATCTTGTTTTTTATGTGGTCAAGGTTCTTCGCCCTTTTAATTCTGGCTGTTATGATTCTGTATTTTTCCGGTGTCGGCAATTCGCGCAAGGTCGCTGAATGTGCGGGCAAGATGTTGGGCGAAACTGTTTTTCCGCTGACAGAAGTTGTTGGCAATAAAAGAGATGCCCTTGTTCTTCAGGCTAATGAGGCTTTGGGCTTTGTGTTTCCGGTCTACTCATGGGGACCGCCGGCCGTGGTGCTCGGCGCGTTGGAGAGGCTGCATCTGTCTTCCATTCCGGCATATGTGTATTTTATCTGTACCTGCGGGGATGATACCGGAAAGACAGCCGACATATTCAGAAAGGCTGTCAGGCGCAAAGGGTGGGAGTGTCATGCCGGCTTTTCTGTGACGATGCCCAATACATATGTCTGTCTGCCAGGCTTTAATGTAGACTCCAGCCGTCTGGCAAACCTGAAGCTGAACAGCATGAAAGGCAGGGTGGAATTTGTCGCATCGTGCATCAGGAACCGCGAGCGCAAGTGGGATTGTCATGAAGGGGCATTTCCCCGCCTGAAGTCTTATGTGATACGTCCGCTTTTCAACCGTTACATGACTTCTCCGAAACCTTTCCATGCGGAAGATACTTGCATATCGTGCGGCAAGTGCGAGCAAGTGTGTCCGATGCACAATATCCGGCTGGTTGACAGACGTCCTGTCTGGGGAGCGGACTGTGCGCTCTGCCTCGCCTGTTACCATCATTGTCCGAAACACGCTGTTGCATACGGCAGCATGACAAGAGGCAAGGGACAGTTTACGCTGGAAAAGAAAGGATAAAGCGGCTTCCCTTGTTCGGTTGTGACTCCACGGAGATTTGACCGCCGTGAAGCAGGACAATCTGCTTGCAAATCGCCAGTCCGATTCCGGAACCGCCGGATTTGGTGGTGAAGAACGGGACGAAAATCCGTTCGGTGACTTCAGGGAGTATGCCTTCGCCATTGTCGGTTACCTGAAAGTTCCATTCTTTTCCTGTTGCCGAAACGCTGATGCAGACTGATGCGTCGGCAGTATGCTCACAAGCTTCCAGTGCATTCTTTATCAGATTGATGAACACCTGCTCCATCTGTCCCCTGTCGGCTTTCCAGCGGGGGAGGTTGTCGGGCAATTTGAAGGAGAGAAAGGGTTTGCCGGCGAAAAGCTGCTGCAGGCCGTTGAAGAAATCATGCACGTCAATGTCTGTTTTTGCCGGAGGAGCGATGCGGGTCAGTTTCCTGTAATTTTCCACGAATTCCAGCAGGCTCTTGCTGCGGCGGCGGATGACTTGCAGTCCTTGCTGCATCTGCCGGCCCGTAAAATTATCGGCAGAGTCTGTCATGCTGCGTTCGCTCAGCGTATCGGCCAGGGAGATGATCGGCGTGATGGAATTCATGATTTCATGAGTCAGCACCCGGATAAGCTTTTGCCATGCCTCCATTTCGGTCTGTTCTAGTGCGGTATGGATATTTTTCAGGCTGACGAGCCAAAATGTTTTTCCCTTCAGTTGGATTTGCGTGGCCGTTACTGCCAGTTCAGCCGGTATGGGCCGGCTCTGCAGGCGGGCTACAGCCTGCTGATTCTTGAGCGCTCCACTGATTTCTTCGGGCAGGATGTTGCAGTTGCCCAGCAGTTTCTGCGCGGCTTTGTTCATCCACTCCATGCGGCCATTCTCGCAGCAGACCAGCACCGCCGTATCAACCCTGTTCAGCAGACTTTCGTAATACTGATGTTTTGTTTCTTCCTCATTCAAATGCGTGCGGATTGTTTTCAGGGCGGCAGAAAGATCCTCTGCCAGCATCTGCATGTTCCTGTCGCTGAAGGCAGGGCAGGCCAGTTGCGAGAGATCGTTGTTTTTCATGCAATCCACAATGCGCTTCATGGTCTGCACCTGCCGGGTCTGCATCCGGTAAAGACTGATTCCGATTCCGGCAATGACTCCGGCAGAAGCCGCGGTGCAGAACCACAGGCCGTGCATTGCCGCATATACGCCTGACGCGGCAAGCAGCACCAGACTGAGGATGTGCAGAACAAGTGAAGAAGCGTAACTTTTCATAATCCCAGTTTTTCTATTTTCCGATATAAGGCAAAGCGGGTGATGCCCAACAATTCTGCGGCACGGCTCATGTTGCCGTTGCTGGCGCGCAACGCCTTTTCCACTGCCTTCCGTTCCAGTTTCTCCAGATTCAGTTCTTCGCCAGCCTCCTCATGAACCTCGCTTGCGGCCGAAGGGAAAAAGAAGTCGCTTGGGCGGAGCAGAAGATTCTCGCTCAGTATCACCGCCCGTTCCAGCGTATGTTGCAGTTCGCGCACATTGCCCGGCCAGCTGTATTTCAGCAGCTTGTTTTTCGCTTCGCGGGTCAGTCCCTTTATTTCTTTGTGGTATTTCCGGTTATATCCTGTCAGGAAATGTTCAGCCAGCAGCAAGATATCTTCTCCCCGTTCCCTCAGCGGCGGTATGCGGAGTTCGATGGTATTGATGCGGTAGAGCAGGTCCTGTCGGAAACCGCCCTCGGCCACCCGCTGATGCAAGTCGGCATTGGTGGCACAGATCAGCCGCACGTCGATGGGAGTCGGCTCTATCGCCCCCAGACGTACAATCTGCCGCTTCTCGATGGCTGTCAGCAGTTTGGCCTGCATCGGGAGCGAAAGATTGCCGATTTCGTCCAAAAAGAGCGTGCCTCCCGAAGCGATTTCCATCCTTCCCGGTTTGGCTTTCCGGGCATCCGTAAAAGCCCCCTTTTCATAGCCGAACAGTTCACTTTCGAACAGCTGTTCCGGTATGCTTCCCAGGTCGATGGCCACGAAAGCCGCATCCTGCCGGGGAGAGAAATACTTCAGCATCCGCGCGATGAGATCCTTTCCCGTTCCGTTTTCCCCCAATATAAGAATATTTGCGTCGGTATTTGAAAGCTTGCCGACAGTTTCTTTCACTTTCTGCATGGCAGGTGAGTTTCCGATGAGTTCGGGCAATCCGTCATCGCCTTTAAGGGCGAGCATCTGCGCCTGCAACTTTCCCACTTCCCTGCGCGAGCGGCTCAGTTTCAAGGCCGAGGAGAGTGTGGCAAGCAGCTTTTCTTTTTCCCACGGCTTCGACACAAAATCAGTGGCTCCTTCCTTGATGGCCCGCACCGCCTTGTCGGTATCAGCGTAGGCAGTCATGAACACCACCACCGCCTGAGGGTCGGTTTGCAGGATCTGTGCCAGACAGTCGAAGCCTTCCTGCCCGCTGATGGCGTCCCGCCGGAAATTCATGTCGAGCAGGATGACGTCGGGACGGAAAGTAGTCATGAAGTGTTCGATACGCGAAGGCTGCGTGGTCACCTTTATCTTTTCCATATAAGGCTCAAGCAGCAGATTGAGGGCGAAAAGCACGTCCTCGTTGTCGTCTATGATCAATATTTTTCCTTTCTCTTCCATTTTGCATGATATTGATATGCAAAGATAGCGATTTTCTGCTTGCGCTGTATGTGCGTTTCCGCACGGAAAATGTGTGGTTGCGCACACCGGAAGTCAATCCCTTTTCAGAACATTTCGCTGAATTACAGTATATTGCACTTATGGCACAGGTTTTGATTGTCTGAAAGAGGTTTATTATCAGCAGGATATGAAGCATGTGTTTTTGACGATATTCTTTGCCGCCTCCCTTTCGGGGAATGCCGGAGCCGAACGGCTGACGCTGGGCGATGCCATACGTATGGCCCAAGCCCATTCGCCGGAAGCGCAGGCGGCCGAACATACTTACCGGGCCGCCTACTGGAGCTACCGTTCGTTCCGTGCCAACTATCTTCCGGAAGTGAATCTGGTGTCGGAGCCTTACCTGAACCGCCAGATCAACCGGGTGACGCAACCCGACGGAACGGAGCTGTTTGTGCGGCAGAACCAGTTGATTACGGATTTGGGACTGCAAATCAGCCAGAACGTATGGTTTACGGGCGGCAACCTGTTTGTGCAGACCTCCACCCAGCGGATGGACGAGTTCGGAAGCCACACAACCGCATACAATTCGTTGCCTGTAACCATTGGCTACCGGCAGTCGCTTTTCGGATACAATTCGTTGAAATGGAACCGCCGCATCGAGCCGGTGCGCTTTCGGGAAGCGAAAAAGACGTATGCCGAAACGCTGGAGCTGATTGCCGCCAGAACGTGCGAACTGTTTTTCAGCCTGGCTGCGGCACAGGCGAACCTCGACATTGCCCGATCGAACTATGCCTCGGCAGATACGCTCTACCGGTATGCCAAAGGACGGTACGACATCGGGAGCATCACGGAAAATGAAATGCTTCAGCTGGAAGTGAACAGGCTGAACGAGGAAACGAACATGATGAAGGCGCAGATTGAGGTAGAGGATGCCATGCTCACCTTCCGTTCGTTTTTGGGAATCAGGGAAGAAACCGTTATTGAGGCTGTGCCTGAGGACAGCATACCCCGGTTCGAGGTGCCTTTGACCGAAGCGATGGAACAGGCGTACCGCCACAGTCCGGAGCCTGACACCTACCGGAGAATGAAGCTCGAAAGCAAAAGCTCGCTGGCTCAGGCGCGGGCGGACAGGGGACTGAAAGCCGATCTGTATCTGCGGTTCGGCCTGTCGCAGACTGCCGGACGGCTGGCTGATTCGTGGCGCGATCCGCTTGACCAGCAATACGTGAGCCTCTCGCTTGTCGTTCCCATTCTCGACTGGGGGCGCGGACGGGGAAAGGTGCGTGTGGCCAAGTCGAACGTGTCGCTGGTGGAAACGCAGACAGAGCAGGGCATGAACGACTTTGAGCTGAACGTGCGCAAGATGGTGCGTCAGTTCAACTTGCAGGCCCGTCAGGTAGAGGTGGCGGCGCGTACGGACGAAACAGCCCGCCGCCGTTATGAAGTGGCTCTCCGCCTGTATCTGATGGGAAAGTCGACCGTTCTTGATCTGAATGCGGCTATCAGCGAAAAGGATACGGCACGGCGCAACTGCATCGAAGCGATGAAAACCTATTGGACGCTTTACTACGGTTTGCGCAGCATGACGCAATACGACTTCGAGCATGACTGCCCTCTGACGGAGCGTCTGCCCGAAATATGATTCTGATGGGCGGAGAGGGACAGGCGGCTGGAATGAGGATTCCAAGCCGTTGCGATCACCTCTTCACTGGAGTGATACGATCGTATCACTCCAGTGAGGATATCGTATCACTGCAATGAAGAGATCGTATCACTGGAGTGAAGAGATAAAGATGGCAGGACATCCGGAATTGAGGATGTGGCAACTGTTTGTTTTACAGCAAATTGTTATAGAAAAATGGATATAAAGCTAGAAAAGAAACCTTGGTATGTGCGCTACCGCTACCGCCTGGCGGCAGGTATAGTCGTAGCGGGCGGGCTTGTTTATGCAACGGTGCTTGCTTCCGGTCCGCGCAGGCTGCGCATTGATCCGGAATCGGTGCAGGTGGCCGAAGTGAAAAACGATGAGTTTCTGGAGTATGTAGATGTGGAAGGAGTGGTTCACCCCATTCTTACCCTCATGGTCAACGTGCGCGAGAGCGGCAATGTGGAACGCATTGTTGCGGAAGAGGGGAGTCTGATGAAACAGGGCGACACCATACTCACGCTGACCAACCCCGATCTGATGCGCGATCTGGAAGACCAGCGCGACGAGTGGGAAAAACAGCGCATCTCGTATGAGGAAAAGACCATTGAAATGGAGCAGAAGACACTCACGCTCAAGCAGCAGGCACTGGAGGCGGAATACGAGCTGAGCAAAATCAGAAAGAGTTTCGCGCTCGAAGAAGAAGAATACAGGATGGGCGTCCGGAGCAAGGCGCAACTGGAGGTATCGGCCGACGAATACCGCTACAAACTGGAGTCGACTCGCCTCAAGCTGCAAGGGCTGAAAAGCGATTCGGTTATGACGGCAATCCGCAAAGAGTTGCTGCTCAACGACAGGGAACGGGAACGGAAAAAGTGGGAGCGTTCGCTGGGCAGGACGGAAGATCTGGTGGTGCGCGCTCCCGTCGACGGGCAGCTGAGCTTCGTGAAGGTGACGCCCGGCCAGCAGGTGGCTTCCGGCGAGAACATCGCCGAGGTGAAGGTGCTGGACCAGTTCAAGATTCATGTTGCGCTGAGCGAATACTACGTCGACCGGATAACGGCAGGGCTCCCCGCTTCGGTGACTTATCAGGGCAGGCGTTATCCGCTCCGTGTGAGCAAGGTGGTGCCGGAAGTGAAGGACCGCACCTTCGATGTCGACCTGGTGTTTACCGGAGCCATGCCCGACAACGTGCGGCTGGGCAAAAGCTTCCGCGTGCAGATCGAACTGGGCCAGCCCGAAAAGGCTGTGGTGATTCCGTGCGGCAACTTCTATCAGCAGACGGGAGGCAACTGGATATTCAGGCTGAACGCCGACCGCACCAGGGCGGTAAAGGTTCCGATAACCATCAGCCGCCAAAATCCCCGCCAATATGAAATAACCGAAGGTTTGCAGCCCGGGGATTGGGTTATTACCACGGGATATGATAACTTTGGCGATGCCGAAGAACTGGTGTTTTGAAGAAGAAGTTAAAGAAGCTATATGAAGACATTACGATACGCATTGCGTCATCTGACGCGCGCCAGGGCCTATACCCTCATCAGCTTGTCGGGGCTGGCGTTCAGCCTGGCTTGCAGCATCATCTTGCTGCGCTACATCCACCGCGAACTTACGGTGGACGCTAATTGCATTCATCCGGAAACGGTGGTGTTGCCGCTGGCAGACGTGCACGGCAATTGGTGTCCCAGTGCCCGAATGTATATGGACTCGGTTTATCTTGCCGACGGGCAGGTAACGGAACGCTGCCTGGTTGTTCCCAATGAGCGTACACATATTTTGTATGAGAACCGCACTTACAATGCCGATATGCTGGCGGTAGATTCTACCTTCTTCCGTTTCTTCGCTTATCCGGTAGTGGCGGGGACTGTGGCGATGCAAGGCAGTCAGGGAGCCATCCTTACCCGCAAGTTTGCCGAACAACTGTTCGGACGGGAGAATCCTCTTGGAAAGGTGCTGGTTTACGATGGCATACCTGTTGTCGTGCAAGGAGTGATAGACAGCCCTTCCAATAAAACCGTTTGGCAATTCGACGTGTTGGTTTCCCGCGGTTTGCAGGATTGGAACCGGATGAGTATCGAAATGGTCCGCGTATTGCCGGGTGTCGGTTTGGATGCGATAAACAAGGTGAGCGGCATTTATCGCGATACGAAATATTCCGGTCCTATGCGTTACCGGTTTATTCCTTGGAAACAGTTTTATTTCGATCCTTCCATTGTCGTGGAGAAATCGTTGATGAACCACGGCGACAAGTCTTACTTGCTGATTTTGTCGGGAGTGATAATCTTGTTGTTGGCGGTAGGCATCTTGAACTTTATCAATCTCTATATGGTGATGCTGGTGAAGCGTTGGCGCGAATATGGCGTCAAGAAGGTGTTGGGGCTGAAGCGTTCTTCGCTTTTCGTGGAAATCTGGCTGGAAAATTTCGCGCTGGTATTTGCCTCGCTCTTCGTGGCATGGGTGCTGATAGAGGTTACAGCAGTTCCGGTAGAGCGTTTGTTGGGAGAGCCGGTAAGCTACACTTGGTTCGACGGATGGCTGTCGTCGGGCATTCTTGTGGCATTGCCTTTGCTCACTTCGGCTTATCCTTATATCAAGTACGGTTATCGTTCGCCTGTCGTTTCCATGCGCAATGTGCCGGTGCGCTATTCCGTTGCCTCACGTGCGGTGTTGCTGGGCATCCAGTATGTCTTTACGGTGGTGCTTGTAGTCTTGTCTGTCTATTTCAACCGTCATTTTGATTTCTTGATCAATACGCCTCCAGGGTTCCGCACGGAAGGAATATTGGAGGCAGATCTGCAGAAAGAAAACTGGAATTACGGGAATGAAACGGACGAGCGGAGAAAATCACGTAACGAGCGTATCGAAAGGATCCGGAAGGCATTGGACGAGTGTCCGTACATTGATTCGTGGATATGCAGTTCGTTTGATGAAATCACTTCTGAAGTTCAAATAAATTATTTCAATGAAAAGGATAAAAAGGTAGCGGTGAAGGCATTGTTTGTTCCTGCAGCTTTTTTTGATTTTTACGGATTGAAAGTGCTTGATGGCGACTTGCCGGATGAGATACGTGACGTAACCCGTAGCGAGATAGCATTGAACGAGGAAGCCATGAAACTATTCGGCTATGCCGATAGGGAAGAAGCGTTTGTCAGGGCCGAAACTCCTATTTGGATGTTTTTTGGAGCTGATGGCAGTGTAAAGAAGGGTGGGTTGGAACTGATGCCCGTTGCGGCGGTAATAGCCGATTGCTATTTCGGTAAGTTGACCGGTGGCGTACAGCCCATTGTTTATGTCATAAGTGGAGGATACGAACGTGGCAAGATTTCCATCGCCGTACACCCGGGCAAGGAAAAAGAGCTGCTGGCGTACCTGCGCCGCACGGTGAAGGAAATCTACGGAACCGAAGAGTTCGACCATGCATGGCTTTCGGATGTGGTGAAAGAACAGTATGCCCACGACCGCAAGATAGCTACGGTCTATTCGGTGTTCGCCTTTATCGCCATCGTGGTGTCGTGCATGGGGCTGTTCGGCATCTCGCTCTTCGACATCCGCAGGCGTTACCGTGAAATCGCTATCCGCAAGGTGAACGGCGCTACCTTGGCTGGCCTTTATTGGCTGCTTGGCGGAAAATACCTGAAAGTGCTGCTTGCTTCGTTTGCGGCGGCGGTTCCGCTGGCCTGGTTCATTATCAGCCGTTACACCGAGAGCTTTGTGCTGAAGGCACCGCTTTCGGCATGGATATTCATCGTGGCGTTGCTGCTGGTAGGGCTGATTTCGTTGGGCACGCTCTGGTGGCAGGTGGGCAAGGCGGCGCGCATCAATCCGGCAGAGGTGATGAGGTCGGAAAACAACTGACGGGAAGCCTGCAGATGTAGGGCGTTGTGTATGATCATAAAACTTAAAAAACTCATAAACTAAAATGATACGGCATTATTTGAAAATAGCGGTACGGAATCTGTGGAAGTACAAGGTGCAGAGCGCGATTGGCATCGTGGGGCTGGCGGTATGTTTGTTGTGCTTCAGCATTTGCCTGTATGTATGTCGGCTGATGTGGGCAACCGACCAATGCTTCCCTCAGAAAGAGCGTATTGGCGAGATTGCGATGAAGGAACCCCAAGGAGCGACAGATTTGGCTGGAGTGCCTCCGGAACTGATAGATAAGTTGCGTATCCTGAACGGGATGGAAGCAGAAGCCTTTACATACCTGGGGTATCCTGGCTATCGTTCGTTTGAGATAGAAGTGAAGCCCGACGAGATGTTGCCGTTCGACCCGATGCTATGTATGGAAGTAGATACGTGTTTCCGTCAAGTATTCGGTGTGGATGTGCTGGCGGGTTCGTGGCAAGCTGCCGTGCATACGCCCAATGCGGTCATCTTGTCGGAAACCTTTGCGCGGCGCATCTATGGCAACCGCTTGCAGGATGCCATCGGAAAGCGTTTGTGCACCACGTCGAGGTTCGCCTTTGCGGGTGCGAACAGTGGCATCGGCTATACCGTGCAGGCGGTGATGGCAGATATTCCTTCCAATAATAGTTTTACGTATATGCAGTCTCTCGCCATGCTGGTGTTGAATGATAGCGATGGGAGGCTGCAATGGAAGGGAAAGGACGTGACGGGAGGTATGGGTTATGTATTGCTGAAAGGAGGGGAAGATAGCCGGAAGGAACTGGAAGCAGACCTTCGCACCAAGGGATTGGGTTTGCAGATGTTCGGCAGGGAGTTCGATGTGCATGTCCGTCCTTTAGGTTATGCCTATTGGAAGTACGGTGGTACGATGTATATCGTGTGGATTGCCGGCATTATCGGGAGCTTGGTGCTTTTGGTGGGGTTGCTCAATTTCTTTTATTTTCAGGTGGGGACTTTCTTGGCACGCAGCGGCGAGTACAGTCTCCGGCGAGTATTCGGGGGAGGCAACGCACATCTGTTGGGGCAATTATTTGTTCAGGCGGCACTGACGGTGCTGATAGCTTTCCTGTTGGTCTTTGTCTTGATAGAGTTGTTGGCACCCGTATTGCACATCGTTGTGATGAACTTTGAACTTGCTGTTGATGTCCAAGTATTGCAATACCAGTGTGCCCAATATCTGCTGCTGGTGCTGGCAGGCAGCTTGGGTGTATGCTTGTTTACTGTGGCACGTACACGTCGGATAAATATCCAGACAGGCATCCGCGGCATAAGTATCGGACGGGGTAAGCATCGGGTGCGCAACATCATGCTTGCCATCCAGTATTTCATTTGTTGGATATTTGTCACCTTGTCTTTCGCACTCTATCTGCAGGCAGATAAAACCACATCGGCACTCTTCGGTACGTTGACCCGTCAGGAGAAAAGCAGGATATTGAGCATCCCCTTGGATTACCCGTTTATGAAGCAGGCGGAAAAGCTTGCCTTGATAGAGCGCATGAAACAATGTGCCGGGGTGGAAGATTGCCTGTTGTCAGACGTTGATTATACACAGGGTGCCTCCGGCAATGTGTTCTATATCCAGCCGGATTCCCGGCGCGATAAGAAGGAAACTCCGGTCAATATTCTCAGTGTGCCTCATAACTTTTTCCGGTTTATGCACATTCCTGTCTTGCAAGGCAAGGTTCCAGATACGGATGGTGAGCTGGTAATCGATCAGGTTTTCGGGCAGGAATTGCGCACGAAGCACCGGATGGAGCCTTTGGGCGCTACGCTTTATGGATATTACGACGAGGGATATAAAGTAGCAGGGATAAGCAGTCCCTTTGTGACCAATGCCTACGGAGGAACGTTTGCTGAGGAAGGGTATGTTTTCCAGCTGGTGGATTTCCGTCAGTATGTGGGGCATTGTTACCTGAAGTGCTATGCCGGAAAGGCAGATGAAGTGCGCACGCAGGTTGACGGATTGTTGCATCAAGCCTTACCCCATACGATAGAACCTCGCATCACTACTTTTCTGGATGACATTGAAGCGCAACAGGGGATAGAAAGCATGCTGAAAGGCGTCATTCTCTTTTTGGCAGCGGTATGTGTGACCCTTACGCTTTTAGGGGTTTATGCGGCCATAACGGTTGATACGGAGAGCCGCTGCAAGGAAGTTGCCGTCCGCAAGGTGCATGGTGCAAGCGCAAGGCAGATCATGTGGCTTTTTGCCCGCACCTATATCGGGATAGGCGGGATGACGGCTCTTCTGGTTTTTCCGCTGCTTTGTGGATTCATGAGATACTGGGGGCAGATGTACCGTATCTTTTTTCAGTATGGAGCCTGGTTCTGGATAAGCGTGTTTCTGTTTGTGGCCGCGGTTACAACCCTGACGGTTGTGACCCGCATTGTATGCATTGCCCGCATCAGTCCGGCAGAAATGATAAAGAAAGAATAAAAAACGGAGTATGATGATACGACATTATTTGAAAATAGCGGTACGGAATCTGTGGAAGTATAAGGTGCAGAGCATGATTTCTGCTTTATGTCTGGCTGTGGGCATTGTCGTGTTCAGTCTGGCATATCTGTTTGTCGACCGTATGGCAGACGCTTACAGCAGATTGCCGGAACACGAACGGTATGTCCGCATCATGGCATTCACTAAAGAAACGGGGGGTGACATGCCGTTTGCTCTGGCGGATGTGGACGAACTGCTTTTCCGTACGGAAGGAATACTGGATTCGGTTTCCGTCCACTCCGCTACAATGCGCACGGATGCGGATGTCATCGGAAAAGACGGGAGCAGCCTGCCGTATATTGTACGGTATAAAGTGACGAACAGTTCCTTTTTCTGTTATTTCAACCTGCCGCTGCTGTATGGAAATTTTCTGCCGAAGTCGGCGGATGAGATTGTTGTTTCGTCTGAGTTTGCTGAAAGGATAGCCCGGGGAGGAAGTCCCATAGGTATGGTTGTGCGCCTTGCTTCCTTCATGCCGGAAAACGGAATAAGGGATTACCGGATAGTGAACGTGGCGGATGTGCCCAAAGACGGACTGAATCTGGATGCGGATTGTTATTTTCCGCTTGAGCTGCAGCCGTATGCCTGGCTGCAGGTTCATGCTTTCATTCCGGAAGGGCAAATGCTGTCCGGTCTGGACGAAACGTTGAAACGGCTAGCGTGGGACAAGGAAGGAAAGACGGTGACAGTTGACGCTTCGCCGGTAAGCGGGCAGACGAATACGGTAATCGCGAAGATTTTGGCTCTCCTTCTCGCTTCCCTGATTCTGGTGTCGGGACTGATCACTTTCCTGAAGTTCACTTTCCAGATGTTTTATGCCCGCCAGCATGAGCTGGCCCTGCGCAAAAGCATGGGATCAGACATGAAGGGCGTATCTTGTCTGCTTTTTGTCGAAGTGTTCTGCATGTTGTCTTTTGCTTTCCTGCTGTCGCAGGTCTTGCTTGAAGGCTTGCAGCTGTTGGTTTCCCGCTTTCCGTTTTTGCCCGAAGAAAACATGGGCTGGTTTGTGCTGGAAGACTGTTATCTGGTGCAGGGCGGACTTTATCTTGCGGTTCTTTTCATCTGTCTGTTCATTGTCGCTTGTCCGGTGTGGCGTGTACGCCGGGTGAATCTTGTCAATCGGATCCGTACAAACGGGCGGAGGCATGGATTCCGCTGTGTGATGATTTGCATCCAGTTGTTTGTGTCCATGGGATTCCTCGGAACTGTGATTATTGTCCGGCTGTCGTATGATGAACTGGGAAGCCGGCTGTATTATCCTTCGGAAAAGGTAGAGGAAAACCGGATCATTGCAATAGACATGACTACGGCTGTTATCCGGAATAACTGGGACGCAATACATGCGGAAATCAACCGTATGCCGGAAATTGAAGGACAGACCTCCCTCAATGAGGATTCTGATGACGGAATGCTTTCTTACAGATTCATCACTTTCATGAAGCAGGACAGTACGGAAGTCAGGCTCAAGGTGATGACCGGAAATCCGAACTATTTCAGTTTTTTCCATATCCCCCTGCAAGGAAAGGCATTGGAAACGGAAACCGAAGGGTTTGTCTACGTCAGCAGAAGCGTTGCGGAGCTTATGCGGCATGAGCATGTAAAGGGGATGATCAGGCTGGACGGCAAGGCATATCAGATAGCCGGAGTTTATGAAGAACTGTACAAGAATGTAACGGGAAACAGTCGTATTGCAGGTTCTGTCTTTTTCCCGGCACAGGATTTCAAGACCTGGCTGCTGAAAGTTGCCTCCGGGCAGGATGCGGATAAAGTGATGGGGAAGGTAAAAGCGGTCTGCCGGAAGCATGTTCCATACACTTTGCCCTTGGACGTATATAAGTTCGGCAGCCGGAGCGTATATTCGATGATGGATACGCTTGAAGCGGTGATGTGGATATTGGCTGCGGTCAGTCTGATGCTGGTGATACTCAGCATGTATTCTTCCATTTCGATGGACGCTGTAACCCGCCGGAAAGAAGTGGCCATCCGGAAAATCAACGGAGCTTCGTACAGGGATATTGCCATGTTATTTGCCAAGTCATACATAACGATGTTTCTGCTCATGTATCTGTTGGTTTATCCGCTGCTGAAACTGGCTATGGCCAATCTGTTGGAAGGATCTTCACTGAAATCTGTGTATGGATGGGAGTGGGGCGTTATTCTGTTTGCGGTCATGGCTTTGTTGACTGCGATGGCGATAGGGTGGCAGATAATAAAGCTGATGCGGATAAATCCGGCCGATACGATAAAAAAAGAATAAGCCATAGAGATAAGTAGATGTTGAGAATCAGTTTATACAAAACCGGTCTGTTCAGAAACGCAGGCTAACACGGACTTTCGCAGATTATTGTGCTGATTATCTGCATTAATCTGCGAAAATCTGTGCTTCTAATGATATTATTTAATTTTGCGCACTTATATTATGATTAAAACAGTAAATTTGCAGAAAGTGTTCCGCACGGATGAGGTGGAAACTTGGGCGTTGCACAATGTGAGTATTGAAGTGAAAGAAGGCGAGTTTGTGGCGGTTATGGGTCCTTCGGGGTGTGGCAAGTCGACCTTGCTGAATATTCTGGGACTGCTGGACAATCCGACCGGCGGAGCATATTGCCTGAACGGTGTGGAAGTGTCGAAATACACCGAGTCGCAGCGTACGTCGCTTCGCAAGGGAGTCATCGGTTTTGTGTTCCAGAGTTTCAATCTGATTGACGAACTGAACGTGTACGAAAATATCGAACTGCCCTTGCTTTATATGGGCATACCGGCGGCCGAGCGTAAGCGCAGAGTGGAAGAGGCTATGGATCGTATGGCAATAGCTCACCGTTCCAGGCATTTCCCGCAACAGCTTTCGGGAGGACAGCAGCAGCGTGTGGCGATTGCCCGTGCGGT
This sequence comes from Bacteroidales bacterium SW299, assembly GCA_019550975.1. Taxonomy (GTDB): domain Bacteria; phylum Bacteroidota; class Bacteroidia; order Bacteroidales; family Bacteroidaceae; genus Phocaeicola; species Phocaeicola excrementipullorum. The sequence continues at coordinate 60,959 of SDWH01000006.1, forward strand.
GGTGGCCAATCCCAAACTGATTCTTGCCGATGAGCCGACCGGCAACCTGGATTCGAAGAACGGCAAGGAAGTGATGGACCTGCTTACCAGACTGAACAAGGAGGGGGCCACCATCGTGATGGTAACTCATTCGCAGCACGATGCCAGCTATGCCGACCGCATCATTAACCTGTTTGACGGAGAGGTCGTGACTGAAGTAACGATATGACTGATTTATTAAATAAGTGTAAACAATGAAAATCAACTGTACATTTGTGGCATCGCTTTTGCCGGCCTTGATGCTGACGGCTTGCCATACGGGACCGAAGACTGTGGATTTCCCGCTGATTGAGAGTGCCAACACAACAACGCTCGACATTGCCAAAGTCGAGCTGAACGACACCGCTACGGTAGTGCATGTCAATGCGTATTTCCGGCCGCACTATTGGATTCGTATCGATTCGAAGACGTATCTTCGTGCAGAAGGTGAGAAATATGCGCTGACCGATGCGCAAGGCATCACGCCCGATTCGCTATTCTGGATGCCCGAGTCGGGAGAGGCTTCTTTCACGCTTTTCTTCCAGCCCTTGCCCAAGCGGACACGTTCGTTTGATTTTATCGAGTCGGACTGTGCTGATTGCTTTAAGCTGTTCGGCGTAGATCTGACGGGGAAGGAAACCTATGACATTCCTGAAGGCATTCCTGCCGAAGCTTTGAAGCTGGATGGTAATGCTCCGATGCCTGAACCTGTTTTCAAGAGCGGTGAAACTACGCTCGAGGTGCGACTGCTTCATCATCGGAAAGAATTGGGAACGGAGCAGAATATATATGTAAACACCTTGAATGGCGCGCAAGAGGAATATACTGCTCCCGTTGATTCGGCAACGCATACGGCAATATTCAAATTCCGGCAATATGGCCCGGCTGAGGTTTTGTTGCCCATGACCGGAAGCATACAGGTGGCTCCCGGGGAACATGCTGTTGTTTATATAGACCAGCGGGGCAGTGGACAGCGTATCGTATCCCGCCGTAAAGGAGCGGTTGCAAAACCTTTCAGATCCCTTTATGCCGAAGGCACGTATGCCAGTCTGAACAATCTGATCTCCAGCCGGACGGATTGGCCTGTATGGTCTATGAACCTTTATAACGGCAAGTTTGCAGATTACAGGATGACATCGAAAGCCTATGCTGCACACGTTACCGATACTTATAAGGCTTTGTCGGACAGCATTGCAGCCGATAGCCTGCCGCCGCTTATGAAAGCATGGATGCAGCTGTCATTGCAGGAAGAAGCCGTTGCGGCGATGCTGGGCGGCAATTACTTCCGCGAACATAATTACCGGTGTATGCACAATGAATGGAACCGCAATCCGATAAAGGGCATTGAACCGATGAAGCCGGAAGACCAGGCGGAGATCTGCAAGCTGTTTGATGTGAATAATCCGCAGCTTCTGATGGGAGCGCAAGTTTCTGATTATGTCGGGAATGTCGTATATTCGGATGGAGCATGGATGGAAACGGCCGGAATACGGACGGGACTGATTCCTTCTCTGAGAAAATATGTGCTTCTTGTTGACAAGGTTCAAAAAGGCACTTTGACGCAAGCCGACCTGAAAGTCTTTGGTCCGGAAGATTCTGCTTTTTATGTCGAGGCATTGGAAGCGATGCAGAAAGACATTGCCGCGAAGCTAGAAGCCGTAAAAGACAAGGCGGTTATCGAGCACACTCCCGATGTACCTGTAAAAGACTTGTTCGATGCCATTGTGGCTCCTTATAAGGGCAAGGTTGTGTTTGTGGATTTCTGGAACACGTGGTGCGGGCCTTGCCGTGCCTCGATCAAGGCAATCGAGCCTCTGAAAGACACGGAACTGAAGAGTGACAGGCTGGTATGGATTTATATAGCCAATGAAACATCGCCTGTTGTAAAGTATAAGACCATGATTCTCGGCATCAAGGGCAAACATTTCCGTTTGAATGACGAGCAATGGAACTATCTTTGCAAGAAATTCCACATAGATGGCATTCCTTCCTACGTATTGGTAGACAAGGACGGCTCATACAGTTTGCGCAACGATTTGCGCGATCATAACCGCCTGGTGAAAACGCTGGCGGAGAAAGTGGGACAGTAGCTTGTGGTACATAAATCAAGCGGACAGGTCTGTCAATCGGAACGGATTGCACGGCATGGACAGACAGACCCGTGCAATCCTGTGATGAAAAGCAATGTCAGAAGTCAATGCCTTCAGGTATGGTGCTTTCGATGCGTTTCTCTATGCTGTCGGGCACTTTAGAGAAGAAATCCAGACCTGTAGCTTCTTCTACCTGGTCTACTGTTACCATGTAGTTCTTCAGATGCTGGTGATGTGCCTTGTTTTCAAAAAGGAATCCCATGGCAATCGGATTTTTCCGGTTGTAGATCAGTACCACTTTGAAGAAGCGGTCGGGGACAGCAACCTTGTGTTCTCCAATACGCTTAGGCGACTTTGTATCGTAAATAGGTCCGCAGGCGATGTAGACCGTTCCGTATTTCTCCGCCCATTTGCGGCAGCTCTCTTCCAGGTCGCCCCAGTCGTCCCGGTTCAGTTTCCGGTTTTGCGGACAGATGTTGCTCATATAAAATGACTCTTTCATCGCCTGTTTGCTCCATTTCATGTCGGCGGCAGGAGCCATGTGTCCGCGATCGTATCCCGAATTGGTATAGTCGGACGTTACGACACGAGGCTCGGGCAGTTTCGGATCCGGCAGAAACTTGTTGGTACGCCCTTCTTCACCGGCAGTTTCCTTTCTTGTCAGTTCCCACGCCACCCAGTTCGGCGTTTTATAGACATCATTGTATGATACGGTGTAGCCCACGTGCCCGATTACAATTTCATTCCGTTTCCTGATTGTCTTCGGGATTTCCAGTTGCAGGGAGAAGCCGTCATCTCCCGCTTCTGTTCCAGCGTTTTCGGCAGTGCCGGTTTTATTCTCTATAGCCTTAGCCGTTTCGGGCGTGAACACTTTCTCTCCGTTCTGGTGGATGTAGAGTGCCCCAACAATAACCGCCGCCAGCAGAATGAATCCTTTTAGGCCTCCTCCAGATTGCTTTTTGTTCTTCCTTGCCATATCACAGGAGTTTGAAGCGCATGCGGAAGATTCCGTCTTTATAGTCGTGGCTGATGATTTTGAACGTGCCGATTTCGGAAGTGTTCTGTACATGTGCGCCTATGCAAAGGCAGTCGTCATAGTCGCCCACTTTGACTATACGTACTGTATCGGAAGCGTTTTCGGGAAGTCTTTTCATATCAAAGCGAGCAGCGGCTTCCTCTTGTGTGATAAATTCGGTTGTCACGTCCAGGTGGCGGCCGATGACTTCGTTTACGGTTGTTTCGATCCGTGCAATATCTTCGTCCGTCAAGGCCTGCGGCAGAGCAAAGTCGAGTTTGCTTTTCTTGCGTTCGATATGGGCGGAAACAGCGCGCCCGCATCCGAAAAGATTGACCATCGTGCGGTTCACGATATGCTCACATGTATGCATGGGAGGATATTCCTGCTTGTTGTGTTCGTTCAGTTGGGGTTGTTCCATAAGATATACGATAATTTGGTTCGCAAAATTACATTAAAAATCAGAATCAGAAAGTTTTTTCGGAAGAATATCCGGACGGGCGGACATAAAAAAAGGAGTACCGCTGTACTCCAACCTTTGTTAACCTTAAATCTAATACTATGAAAAACACATTGCAAAGATACGGACTTTTCCGTTATCCGCAAATAAGGGAGCTGTAAAAAACGCGTGAATAACTTTTTTTATGGAATTGGATGGCGTGGTGCGCTTTTGTTAACAGACTTTTTTGTTTACCTTTGCGCTGAATTAAAAAATGTAGAAGAAAATGGCATTTGAAGCAACCAAAAGAGAATGGGGGGAATTGTATGCATTTTTCCGCCTGTTGGCCGACGGTCATGTATATTCCGGCACTCCCGATGTTAAGAAGAATGTAGCTCAGTGTCTGCCTGTGGCGATGGTGCAGCGCGTGGAACACGACGGTATCCGGCGTTATATCGTGGAAAAGGATGAGATACGCATACAGGGAGAGAATATCGACAAGCGGATTCCACGTGAAGACTTTGCAACTGTGGCGGACTTGATTCTGGACGGCATCCGGAATACCCAAGGAGATGAAGTGACTTCTCCGGATGGGGTGGAGGAGTTTCTGGATGAGGTGCTGATTTACGATATGGAGGCGAAAACTGAAGACCGTACGGACTTGAGCGTTGCTTTTTATTCGGAAAATGCGCCTCTGGTGGGCTTTTCCGTGCGTTCCCGCCTGGGTGTCATGTTTCCTCTGCTTGACGGGGGGCGTGCTGCCAACTTCAAGTTTGAGCAGACGGGAGTTAAATTTTCTTCGCCGACCATCAATAAAATCAATGCAACGGGCGAGGAGGACGATGTGATTTCCCGGATGCTGATGATTGAGCGTTTGGGAGGCGTATTGAAATACAATGACGTGGCCGACAAAATTTTCCGCAGCAACGTGTCGATGATTGACTTGCATATGGGCCGTCTGCTGGGAGAAATGACACGTCTGATGTGGCTTGACGGAATCACCAGAGTGTCCGAACTTACAGAAGAAATCAAGAAGGTTAATCCGCTTAAAATAAAGGATGAGCTGGTCAGCAAACATGGCTTCTATGAATATAAGGTCAAGGAGTTTCTGCTGGCGATAGCGTCCGGCATGCGTCCGGCAAAATTGTACAATGGAACCGATTCGGCTATCGGCGGGATGCTGTTTGTGACCGGAAACGGAGAGGTGCTTTGCTATCAGCGTGCATTCCGACAGACGTTTGCCGATTTTCTGTTCTTCAATACACGTCTTGAAAAAGGCTCTACGGAGAAGGACAGGTACGGGTATTTGGAGCGTGAAAACGGGACTTACTATTTCAAGCTGAATCTGAAAGTGGGCTTGCTGAAAAGATAACGTGCAGGCCAGAGCAGAAAACAATCCGGATATAGAAAGCCTTGAATGCAAAGGCACAAGAAAAGCGGCGGTGAGTACCATCGCATCCTCTTGTGCCTTTGGCATTTCAGGATATTGAAAATTACCCTTTGTATTCGCTGTAATACTTCATGAACTGGGTACGTTCGAACGGATTGACTTCTCCTACGGTGCAGGCATTCATCTTTCCTTTGAAGCTGGCTACCGATTCATATCCTTTATCCTTCATCCACTCAGCCAATGTCTGCTTCATGGCTTCTGCTTCTTCCAATCCGTGCTGATAGAACGCACTGCAAATTTCTACAGCAGAAGCTCCTGCGAGAATTGCTTTTATTATGCCCTTCCCGTCATATATTCCGCCGGATACGGCATAATCCAGCTGCGGCACCTCTGCCGAAGCGATGGCTGTCCAGCGTATGCGTTCTGCCAGTTCATGCGGATTGCTCAACACGCTGATATGAGTCAGGCTTTGACTGTCGATGTTGATGTCAGGCTGGTAGAAGCGGTTGAACAGAACCACGGCGGCCGCCCCGTTGGCATAGAGCTGATTGACCAGTGCGACCGGGTTCGTAAAGTTGCTTCCCAGCTTGAATATGACCGGAATGTTCACGGCTTTTTTGATGTGACGCAAGATTTCGATATGCCGCTGTTCAAAACTGCCGTAGGCATATTCCTTTCCTGTTTGCAGCGAGAGCACGTTCAGTTCCAGCGCATCAGCGCCAGCCTCTTCCATCAGCCGCGCAAAATCTGTCCATTCGCTGTCGCTGTAGCAGTTGATGCTGGCTATGACCGGAATCCGGCAACTTTTTTTAGCTTCTCTGATAAGGTCTACATGATGGCTCAGCGCATGTGAGCGTACATACGTCTGCAGGTAATCCTCCGCTTCGGGCGAACCATATCCGTCCATGTGTCCGCTTTCTGCCTTGATTTGTTCTTCGAACACTGATTTCAGTACGACAGCTCCAGCTCCCGCTTTTTCAATTGCCTTGATTTTTTCTGCGCTGTCTGTCAGTCCGGAACTCCCGACAATAATCGGATTCTCGAGCGATAGCCCCGCAAAAGTCGTTTTCAGTTGTAGCATGTGTTTATGGTATTAAATTGTCATTTTACTCTCCATCGCAGGTTTGTACAGCGTTGCCGGCGGTTGCCTTGACGCTGTTCTGCTTCTCGGTTTCCGGCAATGCCTTGTGTGAAATCTTCCGGTCAATAGACTCTTTCACCGAAAATTTTGCTGCCCACGCGTACCATTGTGCTTCCTTCCCTGACGGCAAGCTGATAGTCGTGCGACATGCCCATCGAAATTTCTTTAAAGGTATCGATGCCGTTGAAGTAAGTATTCTTCAGCTCGTTGAAGAAGTCGTGCAGACGCGCGAATTCCTTGCATATCTCAGCTTCGTCATCTGTGTTTGTCGCCATGCCCATCACTCCGCTGATTGCCACATTCGTCAGTTCTTTCCATTTGCCTTCGCCCAGCATCTGCCTGCACGAGTCGAAAGTGAAACCGTATTTGGTGTCTTCCTCAGCAATGTGGATTTCCAGCAGGCAGGGGATTACGCGTCCGCATTTGGCAGCCTGCTTGTTGATCTCTGCCAGCAGTTTGTAGGAGTCCACCGCATCAATCATGGCGATGTAAGGAGCGATGTATTTCACCTTGTTTGTTTGCAGATGTCCGATGAAATGCCATTCGATGTCTTTGGGGAGAACTTCCTGCTTGAGGTTCAGCTCCTGTTCCTTGCTTTCGCCGAAGATCCGTTGTCCTGCCGCATACGCTGCTTCGATCGCTTCGCTGGGGTGAAACTTGGAAACAGCTACCAGGCGGACATGCGGAGGAAGCTGCGCAAGCACTTCTTTTATGTTTTTCTGAATATCCATGGCAATCTGTCTTTATCTGTTATCTTTTGTCCGCTTCGGGAAATTCCGGCTTTACGTCCGGTTCGGCCGAATAAGGATATACATCCATGATAGCGGTTTCTGCCACTGATGCAATTACATAGTCGGCCATTGTCCCTTTCATGCCTTCGTCGAGTTTCTTCACGGCATCGCGCAGGTCGGCGGCCTGTACCAGTACGTTGGTTGCCGTCTTTTTCTCTGTTCCGCTTTTTTCGTCCAGTGTGATGAAATACAGTTTGCACTTGAACCACCGGTCGGCAGCGTCTTCTTCGCAAGGAAACAGTTCGCTGTAATTCGCCCGCTTGATGTCGGCGACAGTAAATTCGCCGCTTATGAAGGGAGTGATTTCTTCAATTATGCGCGATTCGGCTTCCGTGAAGCTGAGCGCATCTACCAGATAGGGTTCCGTCACTTTTTTGTTCATGCCGTTTTCGGCTACTTTCTCGTAACGGATTTTGCATTCAAACCAGTTATGCATCATAATTGTTTCGTAATAGTCTGTTCGTTTTATAATTAATGAATAGGAACGTGTCCGGAGTCTTGCTGCACTGTAAAAAAGTCGTCAAGACAGAACCGCAGCATTTGAAGTGACGGATTGTTTTCACAAACTTTTTCCGTTTGCAAGGCAACGGGACATCGGCCGTATCTGTTCTACAAAGATACGACTAATAATGAAACAGCGAAATAATTTATGCAAAAATCCGTCATTCGCGCTGCTTGCACCGGTTCTGCTGCATAAATTCCTGGATGGCCTCCGTGTGGTTCCCTTTAATGAGAATATGATGGTTGCCCAAGGGGTTTTGCAGGAAGTAGCTTACGGGATTGTTGAGCTTGACCGTTACCTGAGTCCGGCAGCAAGTCACCAGGTTGGTGTTTGCGGTAAGATATCCGGCAGATACAAAATATTCGTCCAGGCATTCTCCCCCGCATTTGAACAGCGTCACTTCACCTTCGTGCATGATTCCCTGGATGCCGATTCCTGTTTCCGATTCAAACTGGGTGCGGATGATAAACTCGTCTGTCATTGTTGTGGGAATGGAACAGTGGGCCAGCAGCACTTCATTCCGCTTTGTGTCGATGAACGAAGGATTTGCCATGAACCCCGGCTGTCCGGTCAGTTCCTTCACCATAAGCAATGTCATGATCGACTGCAGGTCGCCCTCGCATCCCGCAGGAATGCCTTCGTCGTTCAGGAGCGAAAGGGCCAGGCATCCGGTTGTCTTCAATGTCTGAATAAGCGAGAAACAGGATACGGTTGCTGCGCTCAGCTTATGCTTCGTGCATACGTCCTTCACCGCTTTGTGCAGCCTCATTGCTCTGTACAGGTCTTCGGGTGTAACGTCCTGAATGGCTTTCACGCGTGAAACAAGTCTGGACGCTTCCATGCCGATTTCGTCATCGGTCGTGTTATAGAAGTTCTTTTCCACTTCCTCGATGGGGATATCTACATAGCTCACTCCCCAGCGCTGTCCGGCGAGCAGGTAGTCGACATGGCTTGAAACGAGCCACGGAGCCGGTGTGCCCACCACTCCGATGCGTTTGTTTTTCAGGCTCCGTTTGGCGGCGAAAGCCTTGTGGTGAAGCAGCACCTGTTTCACCATTTCATCGGGATGTCCGTGGATAATTTTCACTTTCATGTCGCGTGTCCGTATCCAGGCCGATATTTCAAGTGCGGCGGCCAATGAGTTGTTTGAGCCGTCGGTAAGCAGCGTGATGGGATAGGGGAGCAGGCTGAAGTTGCGCACCACAGCGCTCTCTACTCCTCCGCTGGCAATGAAAGCCAGTTTATAGGCATTTGAAGGGATATCGTCGGTTTGAGTATAGTTGACCAGATGCAGCGTGAAATATTTTTCGAGCGCCACGAACAGCGATTTATGGGCCTCATACACTTGCTCTTTCCGGTAAGTATCGGCATTGAATATAATAAGATAAAGATTCATACCTATTGATGTTTTTGTTTCTGAAGCAAACATACGGCTTTTTTTCTGAAAAGCAGTCAACGGTTAACTGAAAAGGAGTTAAAGTAAATGAATATCCGCATTCTGTTTAATTTTTCAAACGTATTGTTGCTAAATTACGGCAATCAAGTTATCTTTGCATTTCAAAAACAAATAATTTATAAAAATATGCCACATATATCCATTCGAGGAACTGAAATGCCGGAGTCGCCGATACGCAAGCTGGCTCCGCTGGCTGAAGCTGCAAAAGGAAGAGGAATCAAAGTGTACCATCTGAATATCGGTCAGCCTGACCTTCCCAGTCCCCGAGCGGCCCTCGATGCGATTCGAAATATCAAGCGCACGGTGCTGGAGTACAGTCCCAGCCAGGGATACCGCAGCTACCGCGAAAAGCTTGTCGGTTATTATGAGAAATATGACATTCATCTGGATCCGGACGACATCATCATTACGACGGGCGGTTCGGAAGCTGTGCTTTTCGCTTTCCTCAGCTGCCTGAATCCGGGAGATGAAATAATTGTTCCGGAGCCTGCATATGCCAACTATATGGCGTTTGCCATTTCCGCAGGCGCTGTTATACGCACGGTGACGACTACCATCGATGAAGGCTTTTCCTTGCCCAAGGTGGAAAAATTTGAGGAACTGATCAACGAACGCACCAAGGGAATCTTGATTTGCAATCCGAACAACCCGACCGGCTATCTGTATACGCGCCGGGAAATGAACCAAATCCGCGACCTGGTGAAGAAATACGACCTGTTCCTGTTCTCCGACGAAGTGTACCGTGAATTCATTTATACCGGTTCTCCTTATATCTCTGCCTGCCACCTGGAAGGAATCGAACAGAACGTGGTGCTGATTGATTCTGTTTCAAAACGTTATTCGGAATGCGGCATCCGCATCGGAGCACTGATAACGAAGAACGAAGAGGTGCGCAAGGCCGTGATGAAGTTTTGCCAGGCACGGCTGAGTCCTCCTCTGATTGGCCAGATTGCAGCGGAAGCTTCTTTGGATGAGCCGGAAGAATACAGCCGTGAAACCTACGACGAATATGTGGAACGGCGCAAGTGTCTGATTGACGGATTGAACCGTATCCCGGGTGTTTATTCTCCCATCCCGATGGGCGCTTTTTATACAGTTGCCAAGCTGCCGGTGGATGATTGCGAAAAATTCTGCGCATGGTGTCTGTCGGAGTTTGACTATGAAGGCGAAACCGTGATGCTGGCTCCTGCCAGCGGCTTTTACACGACGCCCGGAGGAGGAAAGAACGAGGTGCGCGTGGCATACGTGCTGAAAAAAGAAGATTTGGTGCGCGCACTGTTTATTCTGCGCAAGGCGCTTGAGGCATATCCCGGCCGAGTAGACGACTGACCATGAACTGGAAATTCTTTATAGCCCGGCGGATTTACCGCAGCAAAGAAGGAAAGGAAGAGGTGTCAAAGCCGGCTGTCCGCATTGCGATGGCCGGCATTGCGATCGGGCTGGCTGTGATGATCGTTTCGGTGGCGGTTGTCATCGGCTTCAAGCATCAGGTGCGCGACAAAGTGATAGGCATGGGGGCGGATATCGTGGTTTCCGGCATCGACGGAGCAGATCTGTACCAGGTGAATCCGATTGTGGCGGAAGACAGCCTGCTTGATGTATTCCGGGGGATTTCCGGAATCACGCATGTGCAGCGGTTTTCCACGAAACCGGGAATGATCATGACCTCCGACAATTTTCAGGGAATGATTGTGAAAGGGGTGGCCCAAGAATACGACTGGACTTATTTGAAGGCTCATCTGCAGGAAGGAGCCATTCCCGCGTTCTCGGATTCGGCAGCAAGCAATTCAGTGCTTGTTTCCCGTTCCGTCGCCGACAAGCTCTCGCTGAAGTTGGGCGACCGTATGTTCACGTACTTTGTGGAAGATAATATCCGCGCACGGAGGCTGACTGTTTCCGGTATCTTTCAGACAAATTTTTCCGCTTTCGACGATTTTTTTCTTATCACGGATCTGTACACGGTTAACCGGCTCAACAACTGGCTTCCGGACCAGGCAGGCGGCATTGAACTTGGTGTCGGCGAATACGGGAAGACCGGTGCCGTGAACGATGAAGTGCGTTTAGCCTTGGGGGACAAAACCGACCGTTACGGAGAACCTTATTGTTCGCGCACGGCTGAAGAGCTTTATCCGCAGATCTTTGCATGGCTGGATTTGCTCGACACGAACGTGTGGGTCATTCTGATTCTAATGACAGGAGTGGCCGGATTCACCATGATTTCCGGACTGCTGATCATTATTCTTGAACGCACCAATATGATCGGCGTGCTCAAGGCCCTTGGAGCTGACAATGCATCGGTGAGAAGAATCTTTCTGACTTTTTCGGTCTTTCTCATCGGCAGGGGAATGCTTTGGGGAAATGCCGTCGGACTGGGATTGTGCTGCATACAGTATTTCCTTGAACCGGTGAAACTTGATCCCGCCACCTATTATGTCAGCGCGGTTCCCGTTGAACTTCACTTGGGCTGGGTGGTTCTGCTGAATATATGCACGCTGCTTGTTTCTGTGCTGATGCTGGTGGGACCGTCGTACCTGATCAGCCGAATTCATCCGGCTAAATCCATCCGTTTTGAATAAATCCATCCTCAAATAGGCCGCAGAATGAATCTTTTTACTAATTTTGCGGTTTGTAAAGATAAAAAGTAAATGTAACAACATAAAAGTTATGGCAAAAGAATTAAAAGACCTGACCAAAAGAAGTGAAAACTATTCACAGTGGTATAATGACCTGGTCGTGAAGGCGGATCTGGCCGAACAGTCAGCGGTGCGCGGATGCATGGTCATCAAGCCTTACGGATATGCAATCTGGGAGAAAATGCAGCAGCAGCTGGACAAGATGTTCAAGGAAACGGGACATGTGAACGCTTATTTCCCTTTGCTGATTCCAAAATCATATTTGAGCCGTGAGGCAGAGCATGTAGAAGGATTCGCGAAAGAATGTGCGGTAGTCACTCACTACCGTCTGAAGAATGCGGAAGACGGCTCGGGAGTCATTGTGGATCCGGCTGCCAAACTGGAAGAAGAACTGATTATCCGTCCGACTTCCGAAACCATCATCTGGAGCACTTACAAGAACTGGATCAACTCTTACCGCGACCTGCCTATCCTGTGCAATCAGTGGGCTAACGTTGTGCGCTGGGAAATGCGTACCCGTCTGTTCCTCCGCACGGCGGAATTCTTGTGGCAGGAAGGGCATACGGCTCATGCCACCCGCGAGGAAGCAGAGGCTGAAGCACAGAAAATGCTGCACGTTTATGGCGATTTTGCAGAGAAATATATGGCCGTGCCGGTTATCAAGGGTGTGAAATCGGCGAACGAGCGTTTTGCGGGAGCTTTGGATACCTATACAATCGAAGGCCTGATGCAGGACGGAAAGGCATTGCAGTGCGGGACTTCCCACTTCCTCGGACAGAATTTTGCAAAAGCGTTCAACGTGCAGTTTGTTGACAAAAACAATAAGCTTGATTATGTATGGGCTACGTCATGGGGAGTTTCTACCCGTCTGATGGGAGCGCTCATCATGACACATTCGGACGACAACGGACTGGTTCTGCCTCCGCATCTGGCTCCTATCCAGGTTGTCGTTGTTCCGGTTTATAAAAACGACGAACAGTTGAAGCAGATCGATGCCAAGGTAGAAGGAATTGTAAGCAAACTCCGTGCAATGGGTCTTTCTGTGAAGTACGACAATGCCGACAACAAGCGTCCGGGATTCAAGTTTGCCGACTACGAGCTGAAGGGAGTTCCCGTGCGTCTGGTTGTGGGAGGACGTGACCTGGAAAACAATACCATCGAGGTTATGCGCCGTGATACGCTGGAAAAGGAAACCCGTTCGTGCGAAGGCATCGAAGAATATGTAAAGAACTTGCTGGAGGAAATCCAGGAAAACATTTACCAGAAAGCGCTGAAGTTCCGCAACGAACATATTGTCAAGGTAGACACTTACGAAGAATTCAAGGAACAGATCGAAAAGGGCGGCTTCATTCTGGCTCACTGGGACGGTACACCGGAAACGGAGGACCGTATCAAGGAAGAAACAAAAGCTACCATCCGCTGTCTGCCTTTCGATGCTGACGAAGAGAGCCTGACTCCGGGCGTGGACATGCTTACAGGAAAGCCTTCCGCACGCCGTGTGCTCTTTGCGCGCGCTTATTGATGAAATCTTCTATGACGCGGGTGCGCCGTAGCTGAAAAAAGGATATGGAGCCACAGGGTATGATGCATTTGAAATCCGATGTCTACCTCTGTGGCTCTTTTGTTTAAGACTCTGTATCAGTGTATTTCTTTAACGGCTGGATTATGAACAAGGAACAGTTCGGAATTTGCCTGCGGGCCCATGCGGATACACTCGGCCGCATCTGCGACAGGGCCTGTATGCTGCACGAAGCGGTAAACCAAAAGTACGACAGGAAGTTCCCTTACGGGTTTCACTTGTCGATGGTTGCAGACTTTGCCATGGAATACGGCCACGAGGTCGTGTCTTCAGAGGAAGATATCATTCCGGTGGTGTTCGGCGCTTATTTCCACGACAGTATTGAGGATGCCCGCCTGACCTACAATGATGTCAGGAAAGAGGCAGAGGCATTTATGGACACACGGCAGGCGCTGGCGGCTGCCGAAATCGTTTATGCGCTTACCAACGACAAAGGCAGAACCCGTGATGAACGTGCGGGAGCGCATTATTATGCCGGCATACGCGAAACGCCTTATGCTCCTTTTGTCAAGCTGTGCGACAGGCTGGCCAACATGACATACAGCTTCAGGGGAACGGACATCGCCAACCGCCACATGAAAGAGGTCTATCGCAGGGAATGGCCGCATTTCATCGCATCGGTAAACCCGCATGCCGGAGATATCCGCTTCAGCATTCCTGCGGATATGGTCAGAGAAGCGGAATGCCTGCTTGCGGAGAGGGAGAGATAGCGGTGCTCCTTGCCCTTTACCGCTGTGTGGGCAGAGAAAACTCTTGCGAAGCGTATTCCTGCCCGTAAGAGTCGGTGACGGCAAGCCGGAGGATAATGTTCCCGACTTTCAGCCTTTTTCCGGCACTGATGGTTGCCGTATACTTGATTCCGTTGTGCGGCAGGATTTCTTCAACCATAATGGAAGGCGAGATGTGGATATTTTTCATCCCCGTCGTTTCGGTGACGCTGGGTATCACGTTGTATGCCGGCTCGCTGCCTTCGTTCATGATTTCAAATATCACCTTGCTGTTTTCCTTTGCCTCAATGATATGATTCCGGTTTTCGTCGATGAAACGGATGTTGCGTATTTGCAGGGTGTAGAAACTCTGCTGGCGGACTGGAGCCGCCGGCGAATAGGCCGGTTCCTGGCTTTGCTCGTGCTGATAAACTCCGTCTTCCGACTTGTCACGCTGCCTGGGTGCTGTCAGTGCCCCTCCGATGGCGGCTCCTGCCAGTGTGCCTGCGATGCTTCCGATGGCTGAGCCGCGGTAGCTGCCTCTCCAGCCATGCCTGCTGTCACCGATAAGCCCTCCCAGGGCACTGCCTACATTGCCTCCCAACGAAGCCCCTCCCAGGATGGCTCCGGTGTTTGTTGTTCCGCAACTGCTCGCTGTCAGAAGCAGGGCCAGCAGGATTGTCTGATAGGTTTTCACTCTTTTTTTCATGACATGAATCTGTTTTTGAAACAGGCGGAATCTGTACGGACAGAGCTTCTCCGCTGTTTATGCAGATACAAATATAGCGGAATTCGTTTAAATACGGATGAATCCGGACGGAATAATGAACAAAGCGAAGAAACAACGTTCAGCAAAGTCAATTTCGGAAACATAAGCATGATACATGCTGCATGTTTTGCTTCGTTCCCATGACATTGCTTTTTGATAGCCAAATTTTGTTTTGACACCCTCTTTATCCTTGTATTTTCATTCCTGCCACAAAGCGACTTTCCCTTCCGGACCTAAATCCAATGTGGCGGTAGCTATTCCCAAAGTACGGAATACTTTTCCATGTGAGAGAATTTTTTACTGCTGAATATCAGCAATATAAGAAATGAAGGACAAAAATACGGCTATGGAGAAATAGGTATAAAAGCTGTTTTTTGAGGAAGTAAGCGGAGGAGAAGTAGCAGAACGGGGCAAAACAGCAAAGGACTTGTCGAGGAATTATTGAGTATTCTTGAAAATCCATATATTAAGTCTATAGCCAATAGAGGCACAAACAGACAATAAAATAAGCATCAAACCACTGATTCTTATTTAAATAAGATTGTGTATAACGGAAATTCGCTATCTTTGTATTTAGTGAGAGGAACTCTTTCCAAGACATATGATAAATCAAAGAAGCGTTATGCGCATCGAGTATTTGGAAACATAGGAAATTTTCAAATTGCACGCTCAGATGGCATAGTTGGCTCACGTTTTCATTATATAGTAAACATTTTGATAGAGTCAATCAAGAATATAGTAGTTAGAATATGAACAGGTTAATCATTTCATTTCTGTTAGTTACTGTGTTGGGGATATCAGCTTGCAGTGATGATGAGCCCCAAGATGCGGTTAAGGAAATCAGAATGTCCGTTTCTTCGGAAACTGGTTTCAGCTCTGTTTTCGGCAGCGAACAGCCCATTGAGTGTATGCTCGTCATGTCGGAAGATAATCCCGGAGTATGGGAGCCTCTTGGATTCAACAGCATCGAGGGCTTTACCTATGAAAGAGGACACGAATATTATCTTTCAGTAAAACGGACAATCCTTGCAAATCCACCTGCGGATGCTTCCGACCGTACATATTCACTTATCCGTATTCTTGAGGATAGAGTTGTCACGGAACCGGAAGTTCCGGTTGATGAGAAGATAACGTCAGAAGAAGATATCGAATACCATGATTTGTGTCCTTTTGAGAAATATGCCGTCAGCAAGGGATATATTGTCGACGGAAATGGTAAAATACTCTATGATGACGGTTCTGGCTCATCGCTGCCATCCTATGATGCAGCGCGTATATGGCTGGAAGATGTCCTTGACAAAGGAGATCCGAATTGGGTGAAATTTGAGTCCGTGCCTTACATGGCTATTTATTCGTTTGTCCTGTCCCCGTTTACTGATGAGATTCGTTTGGTACGCAACGGATCATCCGGTCCGATGTTCAAGGATGTTATACCCGAAGATGAGTTTGCCCGTATTCAATCCATGCAGTCCGGTGAAAAGGTCCATTATGCACTGATCCTTGCGAATGTCCATAAAAAGGGGCTTCAGAAGTTAGAGTTTACTGTGAAAAAACAATAACACATAGTCATTTAAGCCGAACATGCTTCCTGCCGATACCATCTTCCAAGAGGCTATAGCCGAAGCCTCCAAAGCCAACTCTCTGACCGTCAGCGGGAATACTCAAATCTGCTTATTTTTGTAAGATAATCCGGCGGACAACGGGCTTCTTGAAAAGAAACGTTATCTTTGTAGGGATTATTGGGATTATTCATTTCCTTATTTTATACAGCCATTAAAAACAGATAGATCGACATGAAAAAAGAATTTTTATTTGCCTGCGCCTTGGGACTGAGTCTGACCGTGCAGGCGAAAGGACACTTGGACATCACTTCATACAGGTATGCAGGACCTTATCTTGTCAGCCGTCCGCTGCTGGTAGACAGTACGGATGTCAACGCGAAAGCCTGGTCCGCTGCCAGTTTGCTGAAAACCCCTCTGTCGCTTGACGCTGTAGGCCAGGCTCCCGTATCGGATGCGGACAAGCTGCCTTCTGCGCCTGCCGAAGGCTATGCCTTGCATCTGATGCAGTTTGATCTGGAGAATACGGCCTACGGAAAAGCGAAGTTCAATGTGTCTGAAGTGAAGGACTGGCAGCTGTATGTTGACGGAAAGCTGACAGACAAACAGGAAATGGCGCTTGAACCGGGCACGCACGAAGTGGTGCTGAAATACCTGTCTGCTCCGGGTGAATCGGTCAAGCCCAAAGTGTCTGTTGATTCGGACGGCGAATTTTCTTTGCACCAGGGGCAGAGCCGCCTCTATACGCTGGCCGATGCCATGCACGGAACCAAGTGTGCCGGCGTGCAGGTGTCGCCCGACGGAAAGTATCTGATTGTCACTTACCTCACAAGCCTGAAGGAGGGAAGGTCGGAAACCGTATACTGCGTGAAGGAAACGCTTACGGGGAAGGAAGTGGCACGGCGCTCTGAAGCGATCCGCTGGATGCCGCTTTCGGGAGATTATTATTTCGTCCGTCAGGGCGTTTCCGGAAGGCAGCTCGTCAGCGTCAGTCCGGCAACAGGATTCGAGCGGGTGATTGCCGAAGGTCTTCCGGAAGGGAATTTCAGCATTTCGCCGGCAGAAGACTATTTGCTTTATACGCTTGTGCAGGAGGGACCGAAAGAGCGGAAGGAAATTTATGAGGTGATTGATCCGGACGACCGCCAGCCGGGATGGAGAAACCGCACGTATGTGGCGAAATACGACTTGAAGTCGGGGCTGATGCAGCCGTTGACTTTCGGCTACAGAAACGCGTGGGTGAGCGACATTTCTGCCGACGGACGCGAAGCGTTGCTGATGGTTTCCACTCACCGCATGGGCAAACGTCCCACTACGCTTTTCTCTGTATACCGGATGGACATGCAGACGCTGGAGGTTGACACGCTGGTTGAGGAGGACGGATTCATAAGCCATGCGCTGTTTGCTCCCGATGCCCGGCAGGTATTGATACAGGGATCTCCCGAAGCGCTGGGCGGCGTGGGGATGAATGTGGAAAAGGGACAGACGCCGAGCATGATCGACAGCCAGTTGTTTCTGATGAATGTTGCCGACCGGAAGGTGACTCCGCTTACACGCACGTTCAATCCGAGCGTCCGGAGTGTGCAGTGGAACCTGTCGGACGGACAGATTTATTTCACGGCCGAAAACAGGGACTGCTATTCGCTGTACCGGCTTGATCCTTCGAGCGGAAAGATTGCCCTGCTGGATGTGCCGGAAGAGATGGTGCTTGCATTCTCACTGGCAGACAAGGCTCCTGTGATGGCATTCTACGGCGAAAGCGCCGCAAACTCTCACCGCATCTATACCATGAACCTGAAAAAGCAGAAGGCGGAGTTGCGGGAGGATCTGAGCGAAAAGCTGCTGAAAGGCATACGGTTGGGCAGATGTGAAGACTGGAACTTTGTCAGCTCGCGAGGCGACACCATTTACGGAAGATATTACCTGCCTCCTTATTTCGATGAAAGCAAGAAATATCCGATGATCGTTTACTATTACGGCGGATGCAGTCCGACGAGCCGCAACTTCGATACGCTTTATCCGTTCCACGCTTATGCGGCGCAGGGCTATGTGGTCTATGTCGTCCAGCCGAGCGGGGCGACCGGTTTCGGACAGCAGTTTTCGGCGCGCCATGTCAATACGTTCGGCGATTATGTGGCCGACGACATCATCGAAGGGACGAAGAAGTTCGTGAATGCCCATCCCTATGTCAACGGCAAGAAGATAGGCTGCCTTGGAGCGTCCTACGGCGGTTTCATGACACAGTATCTTCAGACGAAGACGGATATCTTTGCTGCGGCGATATCACATGCCGGGATCAGCGACCACACCAGCTATTGGGGAGAGGGATACTGGGGCTATTCGTACAGTGAGGTTTCGGGTGCCAACAGTTATCCGTGGGCGAACCCCGAACTGTTTGTGGACCACAGTCCGCTCTATAATGCCGACAAGATACATACGCCGCTGCTCTTCCTCCACGGATCAGTCGACACGAATGTGCCGGTAGGCGAAAGTATCCAGATGTATACGGCCCTGAAGCTTCTGGGACGTGAAACGGCATTGGTGGTTGTAGACGGGCAGAACCATCACATCCGCGACTACAGCCGGCGCATCCTGTGGCAGAATACGATCTTTGCATGGTTTGCCAAATGGCTGCAAGATGACGCTTCATGGTGGAATGCGATGTATCCTCCCAAAACACTGTGACGGATGAAGATCATTCATACCAGCGACTGGCATCTGGGACATCTGCTCTATGAGTACGACCGGACAGAGGAACACCGGCATTTTCTGTCGCAACTGGCCGGAATCGTGAGGGAGGAGCAGCCCGACGCATTGGTTGTAAGCGGAGATGTGTTCCATTACAGCAATCCTTCGGCTGCCTCCCAGCGTCTGTTTACCGACGCGCTGCTCGCTATACACAACGCATGTCCCCGGATGCAGATCGTGGTGACGGCAGGCAATCACGACAGCAGTTCCAAACTGGAAGTAGCGTCTAATCTGTGGAAGTATGCGGGCGTGTCCGTTATCGGGCAGATTGAAAGGAAAGACGGAAAAATCAATCTCGACCGCCATATCGTGGAGATAAAAGGGAGCGGCGGGGAACTGAAAGGCTATGTGGCGGCTGTCCCGCATGTGTTTCCGCAGAACTTCCCGGCACTTGGCGGGGACCTGCCGAGGCTGGAGCGTCAGCAGGCATTCTTCCAGACCTTGCTCGATGAAGTTGCCGGACGGAACAGCAGCGGTGTTCCGGTGGTAATGACGGCGCATCTGGCCGTAACGGGGAGCGACGTGACCGGACACGATGAAGGAAGGGGAGGCATGGAATATACTGATATCGCCGTCCTGGGAACGGGCTACGATTACCTGGCTCTGGGCCATATCCATTGCCCGCAAACTTTGAAAGGGGGGCGTGCGCGTTATTCCGGTTCGCCTGTAGCCGTCAGTTTCGATGAAGATTATGTGCATTCCGTCAGCATTGTCGAGTTGGACTCGCACGGGTCCATCCCGGCAATCCGTACAGTTCCGCTGGCTACGGAATGGCCTCTGAAGGTAATTCCGGACAAGGCGGTGCCGATCGAGGAGGCATTGGAACTGCTGGAGGCTGTGCCCGACGAGGAAAAGGCATACATCGAACTGTTTGTGCGGATAGCGGACGTTCCTCCGGCTTATTGCATGGAGCGCGCGAACCGGATTGTGAGCGGAAAGAAATGCCGCTTCTGCAGATACAAATGGGAGCGCATTTCTGCGGAACAGGAAGAACGCCTGCACATTATCGATGCGGACAAATTGCTGACTCTGTCGCCTCAGGAGGTGGCATCGGTCTACTATCAGGACAAGTACGGACAGGATATGGGTGAAGATTTGCGCGTGATGCTGGACACGGCTGTCCGTAGGGTGAAGGAAGCCGGCGATTGACTGCCTCCGTGCAGCAAAAACTAAATCAGTCATTTATGAAACTTCAGAAATTAACGATCAGGAACATCGCTTCCATCGAACAGGCGGAGATTGATTTCGAAAACGGACCGTTGGGACAGGATGCCATTTTCCTTATTTGCGGTCCGACCGGGGCGGGCAAGTCGACCATACTCGACGCCATTTGCCTGGCTCTCTATAATACGACTCCGCGTTTGGTGCAGTCGGCGAACGAACGGTTTTATGACAGCGACTTTTCAGGACAGTCTGACGACATTGGTATCAGCGACCCGCGCATACTGATGCGCCGTGACAGTACGCTCGCATCTGTCGCGTTGGAATTTGCAGATTCTGACGGGCATGAACTGGTGGCCGAATGGAGTGTGGCGAGAGCACGCGGAAACCGCAACGGAAGGATTCAGCGCATATCGTGGACTTTATCGGAGAAAGACGGGACGCAGATAACTGCCCGCGCCACCGACACGAGGCAGGAGATTGAACGGAGAATCGGACTTTCTTTCGAGCAGTTCTGCCGGACAACGCTGCTTGCACAGGGGGAGTTCACCAAATTTCTCAAGAGCAAGGAAGAAGACAAGTCGAATATCCTTGAGAAACTGACGGGAACCGAGATTTATTCGAAGGTAAGCCGGGAGATTTATGCCATACAGAATGAAATGAAGGCCGAGCTGGCGAATTTGCAGGCGAGGACGGAAGGGATTGTGTTGCTTTCGGAAGAGGAACTGAAGGCGTTGCAGGAGGAAGCGGAACGGCTCGACAGCCGGCTGAAACAGGAAAAAGCGGATCTTTCCCGGGAAACCGTCCGGAAAAAGTGGATGGAAGACCGGAAGGCTCTGGAAATGAAAAGCGAAAGGGCGGTGAGGGCTTGCCGGGAAATGCAAGAGGAGCTGGAGTCGGAAGGGTGCAGGCAGAGCCGGAGGCTGGTTGCCGATTGGGACATCACGGAGGAGGCGAGAAGATGTCTTGCTGCACAGAAGGAACAGCAAGGCGTTGTCCGGGAGGCTGAAGCCGAATTGAATCTGCTTGAAAAGGAATATGTGAGTCTGTTGGGTTGCAGGCAAGGGCTCGACCGGAAAATCGATGACGTGAAGGGATTTATTGCACAGACCGAAGCGTTCTTGGCGCAAGAGAAATGTTTTGAGGAAATGTACAGCCAGTCGCAGGCCATCATTTCGCTTGAACGGCAGCTGCTGGCTTCGCAGCGGAAAGTGAGGGACGGGCTGGCCGGACGGCAGAAGCTGGCAGAACAGCGTCAGAAGCAGGCGGCGACGCTTGAAGAAAAGAACAGCCTCCATGAGAAAGCCAGGGAGGAAGAACAACGGAAGCAGGCGGAGGTCGACATGCTCGGCAGACAGTTGGAAGCCATGCAGGCTGATGCGCTGAAAGCTGATCTGGAGAAATCCGGAAAGCGCATGGCCGAACTGGAAACACTGAAGGAAGCGGTTGCCCGTCTGAATGAGCGGAAAACTCAGCTTGACGAAGCGGAAAAAACATTGGATGAGTTGAGAGCGCAACTGAAATCGCTTGAAGAAGTCCGGCAAGGTCTGGCGGGGGAAGTGGCTTCCGCAAAATCAGAAGCGGACAAAATGCAGGAAATCTACGACAAGCAGGAAATGGCTTGCGAGAATTGGGCAAAAGAAGCGCGGAGGCGTTTGTCGGCAGGAGATGTGTGCCCTGTCTGCGGACGGGAAATTCTGTCGCCGCTTGAACCGGACGAGCATTTCGTGTCGGTGCTTGAACCGGTAAAGAAGGAGCTTGACAAGAGCAGGGCGAAGCTTGAAGAGGTGACCGGCAAGCTGCAACGGAACGAAGCGGACTATCTGTCGCATGTCCGGTTGGCGGAATCGCAGCAGAAAAAGAAGGAGCAGGCCGAGAAGTTCTTCGGGGAAGCGCAGAATGCGGTTCTGTCATGTGCAGCCTATCCGGAAGTGTCTGATGCGGAAAACAAGATGGAAGCGGTCGGACATCTGCTTCAGACGGAATCGGCGGTTCACGACGGACTGATGGCACGCTGGGGTGAGGTCAATGAATTGCATAAAAAGATAATGGGGCTGCAGAAGGTGAAAGACAGCCTGGCCCGCGCAACCGAAACCGCACGGAGCGAAAAGGAAGCTGCCGAAAAAGAACTGGCGAAGCTGGATGCTGACATCCGTGACCGGGAGAATGCGGTTGCCCGTGAGCAGAGCGCATCGGAGGATATGGAAAAGCATATCATTCCGCTGGTAGTGTCTGGAGCATGGCAGCAGCTCAGAAAAGACAATCCGGATGACTTCATGCGCCAGCTGGACATGAAGTCACGGAACTATGTCGCCGAAGATAAAAAACGGACATCCCTGCAACAGCTGATGGACACATATGTGCAGGAAAGGGAGGTTGTTGATGAAATCAGGAAGAATGTACTCGACAGGGAACCGGGATGGAAGGAGCTTCATGCCGAAAAAGCGGAACGGTTTGAAGGTATGCGCAGCCGCTGGAACGCGCTGCTCGTTTCTGTAGCGACAGGGAAAAGCAGGCTCTTGCAGGCGCGTCAGCGGGCGGAGGAAGCGGCAGGGAAGCTGGCGGATTTTCTCGCTTCGCATCCCGAGATTTCCGGCGGCAGGCTGGAGCAGCTGGCGTTGCGCAGCCCGGAGGAGGTGAAACAGCAAAGGGAAAAGCTTCGGAAGCTGGATGAGGACCTGGTTGCCCGGCAAACGGAAATGCGGCGCGCCGCCGATGAACTGGAAGCGCATTTGGGCATACGGCCTGAAATGAGCGAAGAGGCGACAGAGGAATCTCTCGCTGCAGAAATGGTGCGGCTGGAAGCAAATGTGTCTGACTTGACCCGCCAACTGGGAGCCGTTTCGCAGAAACAGAAGGACAATGCCGAGAATGCCGGACGGATGAAGCATCTGACAGAGCTGATTGAGGCCAGACGGAAAGAAGCGGAAGGATGGGGAAGGCTGTCTGCCTTGTTCGGAAGCGCCGACGGGAAAAAGTTCCGCAATATAGCGCAAAGCTATATGCTCAGACAGTTGCTTTCGGGTGCCAACCACTACCTTGCGCGTCTGACCGACAGGTACCGGATGGAATGCCAGCCGGGATCGCTGACAATCCTGCTCCGTGATGAATATGAAGGCGGTGTATGCCGTCCGACATCCACGATTTCCGGCGGAGAGAGCTTTCTGATTTCGCTCTCGCTGGCGCTCGGACTTTCTTCCCTCAACCGCAAAAGTCTGTCGGTCGACACCTTATTCATCGACGAGGGCTTCGGCACGCTCGACAGCGATTACCTGAACACCGTGATGGATGCCTTGGAGCGGCTGCATCAGATGGGGGGCAGGAAGGTCGGCATCATCAGTCATGTAGACAGTCTGCGCGAGCGGATCCATACCCAGATTCATGTAGAACGGATAAACAGTACGCTGAGCCGGATTGAAGTCACGACGCTGTTCTGACCGAAGCCTCCGGCTGCGGGATATAAGAAGGTGTGTTCCGACGTTGGTTTCTCTGATCGGAACACACCTTCATTTATTGGCCGTTGACCGGCTGTTTCCCGGATACGTTTCAGTCGTCGGTCTTCAGAAACTTCCACACGCCTGCACTGATTGCGCCTCCCAGGAACGGAGCGACGATGAAGAGCCACAATTGTTCCATGGCCTGTCCGCCTTCCATCAGTGCCGGACCTATGCTGCGTGCCGGGTTGACCGATGTTCCGGTGATGGGGATACATACGATATGGATCAGTATGAGGGTAAGTCCGATGATGAGTCCGGCAAAATTTCCGGCGCCTTTCTTCTGGTCGGTTGTGGCCAATACAACCAGCACGAAGATAAAGGTAAACACCGTTTCAGCGATAAAGGCCTGCGCGATGTTTCCCGGGTCGAACGTGTTTGAGCCAGTTGCTGTAGGGCCGTCGTGTGTGCCGGTAGAAACCAGCAGCGACAGAATCAGCGAGCCTATGATTGCACCCACAATCTGGAAGAGCATATACATCAGCGCGCGTTTCGGTTTCATTCCTCCCGACAGCCATACCCCCAGTGTAATGGCAGGATTGATATGACACCCCGATATGTTTCCGATTGTATACGCCATCGCTACCACGGATAATCCGAAGGCCATTGCAACTCCGATTGTTCCGACGCCGGCACCCACTGTGTCGGCCACTCCTCCTGCAAATACGGCGCTGCCGCATCCCATCAGTACGAGAACCATTGTTCCGACAAGTTCTGCTACATACTTTTTCATAATAATAACTTTTAAAGTGATAAGTTGCTTCTAAAGTATAGCTTTTTTGTCAGAAAAACAAATGTTTTCTCAAAAACAATGCGTTCAGACTGTCATTTTTTAAGGGCCGGCATCAGGCTTCCGCCTGTTATCCGGTTGCGGAAAACGCCCGGTCGGACGGGGTGGGAGCAGGTGAGGACTTCTGACTGTCCCGCATCCGGCCAGACAAAAGCCGAGAAGGGCGGCGGTCAAGAATGAGGACCGCCTGCTCATGTCATTTCAGCTTTTTGCCTTCCGCAAAGGCTTTGCCCACCTTTTCGCCGATTCTCAGGTATTCGTTGTTGAACGGATCAAATACAATGGGAGCCACTTTTGCCGCGTCCACTTTGCCGTTCTCGTCAAGCACACGCTCGTCTGCGCTGACGTTTACGATTTCTCCTCTCAAGATGCACGTGTCCGGATTGTAGTCTTTTACCTTGCACTCCAGCGCAACGGCAAGTTCGTCGATAAGCGGGGCGTTGACAAAAGCCGACTTCGTGGCGTGGAAACCGGCCCGCTGAAACTTGTCGGGAACTTTATTCCCGGACACGAGTCCCACATAATCGCAGGCTGCCACGTGAGGCACGTCGGCCATGCTTACCGTAAACGCACCGGTTTTCAGCAGGTTCTTCACTGTCTTGTGGCCTGCGCTCAGACACAGGCTGATTTCGTTCATTTCGCTGATGCCGCCCCATGCCGCGTTCATCGCGTCCGGAGTTCCGTTCTCATCGTATGTGGCAATGATGAATACAGGCTGGGGATAGCTTAAAGGCTTTGCGCCGAAATTCTTTCTCATAGTCTTTTCTATTAAAGGGTTTGCTGCTTTTGCCGCTTTCCTGAACGGAGCGGGCATTACAAAATTGGAATAAAAAAATGAAATATGCAATAGAAACAGCACAATCTGCGCGCAAAAATGCCATTGCTGCCTGTTCAGAACTGCAGACCGCAGTGTGGTTTGTATAAACGGCAGTGTTGTTTGCAAAAACCACAATGCGGTTTGTATAAACCACGTTGTGGTTTCCAGTTTTATCCGAAAATATTCAGGCTTTCTTCGGTGTCCGCCCGTTTTTTCAGTGGCTTGCCCGGCCGGAAAATTCGCCTCCGTCTGCCGGCGAAACGGCCTTGAACACCGGAAGCGGATGCTGGCTCTCGGTTTCAAATCCGTACCAGTAGCAGCAGCCGGATGCCGGATCGGAAAGACAGCACAGGCGCATCTCCTTTTTGTATGTCCCGAACCGGATATCCCATTGCGGGGGAGGCGCAACGTGTTTGGTGCGCACCTTTTCGGCAGGAGCCTTTTTGAGCGACATGCCGGCTTCGATCCATGCCAGCGCAACGCCGGTAAGGTAAGCGGGGTAATGGCTGCGGCAGAACTCGTAGAGAATAACTCCGCGGCGTTCCAGTCCCAGCGGCTGGTCGGCTACTCCTGTCGCGATGAGGTGTTCCAGCAAATGCTTCAGAAAATCTTCTTCTCCCAGAATGAGCCTGCGGGTTATCTGCTGCCACGCTTTTGCATTGTAGAATCCGTCGATCAGCCGCGACAGTTGCCGGGCTGCCTGAAGCTCATGCGGTGTAATTTCACGTGTTTGCAGCACTTCGTAGGGAGGGAGCGGAGAATAGCATACGCCCAGTTCTGCGGCACGGCGGCGCATTTCGGTTCCCGGCAGCACTTTCAGCGATTCCAGCTGGATTTCGCCGGCATGGTAGGACGCCAGCGTCCGGATATCGTCAAAAATCTGTTGCAGACGGTATAGCGGAAGCCCCGCAATCAGATCGGCGTGCGTTTCCAGATTGTCCAGCGAGCAGAGGTAGCGGAGCCCTTCGAGCGAACTGTTCAGATCGCCTGCCCTGCGTGAAGTTGCGAGCACGTCTTCATGCAGGCTCTGTATGCCGGCCTCCAGATGGAGCAGTCCCTTCGGCATCGATGCAAGTTCCGCCTTCAGCTCTTCCGTAAGCAGTGCCGGATGTATTTCCAGATGGAAGCGGATGCCGGCAAATTCGCGGAACAGGCCGAGCAGTTCTTTGGCGCGGCGGCTGCTGTAGTTGAAGGTACGGTCAAGAATGCGGATATTCTTTATTCCGTGGCTGCTGATGGTTTCAATCCGTTTCCGTACGACTTCGATGGGCAGCGTGCGCACCGGCTTTTCTCCTCCGCTCACGCAGAAAGCGCATGTGTTGAAGCATCCCCGTGTCGTTTCGAGCTGCACGAACGGTTTTCCCCAGTTGAAGAACGGGCTCTCTTCCGGCAGGGCAAGGCGGTCGAAGTGCATGACGCGCGCCAGTCCGTTGTCGTGATACGCCCCCTTTTCGTCGAGGTAGCACAGCCCTTTTATGTCCGTCCATTTCTCTTTCTCCTGCCACACATCGAGCCATTGCGGAAAAGATTCTTCCCCCTCTCCCCTGAATACAACGTCGACAAAGCGGTTTTGCCTGAGAAAGCGTTCATTGCAGCCGAGAAATTCGGGTCCTCCCAGTGCCATTGCGCAGGCGGGAAGCAGCGCATGCACTCTTGCAAGTATGTGCATCAGCGCTTCGTGAGTGAAGAGCCAGCAGGTGGCTGCTACAAGATCGGGCTTGAGTCCGGCGACAGCCCCGGCTATCATTCCCGGATTTTCGTTTATGGTTGCCGATACCACTTCCCACTTGCATCCGGTGTTGTTCATCACCTGCGCATGAAGCGCGGGCAGCGCAAGTGAAGAATGTGCGTATGAACTGTTGAGGTCGAGCCAGAGAATCTTCATAGAAGTGCAGGGAGATTAAGAAACTGTTTTGAATTTCTCCAAAAAGTTTTTCTTGGCTTGATGTGTTCGTTTTCGTGTGTGCTTTGGGCTATTTTTTGGTCTTTTCCGCTTCTGTTCTTCGTCAGATAGCCCGCTATCTTCCTCATCACACAAACGGAAATGCCTCAAAAACTCATCCCAAATCAGCACACGATAAATTCAAAACAGTTTCTAAAAGAAAAGAGGAAGTGCCAGAGAGAAAAGTTTCGGCACGTCCTCTTCCTTGTATGTTATGTTGTTTGATTCCGGTTCCGTCAGATCAGATACTGCGAGCTGATGGATTCGTTTGTCATCACGCGGTGGATTGTTTCAGCAAACATGTCGGCGATGGAAAGCTGTTTCACCTTCGCGCAACGGAGCGAGTAGGGGATGCTGTCGGTAAAGACAATTTCCTCCAGCTCTGAGTTCTGTACACGCTCTGAAGCCGGGCCCGACATGACACAGTGTGAAGCGATTGCGCGCACGGAACGTGCTCCTGCTTCCTTCATGATGTCAGCCGCCTTGGTGATGGTTCCCGCTGTGTCGACCATGTCGTCGATCAGAATCACGTTCTTGTCCTTCACATCTCCGATGATCTGCATGGAAGCCACGACATTTGCTTTCTCGCGTGTCTTGTGGCACAGCACCAGAGGCACGTCAAGGAACTTCGCATAGGTGCTGGCACGCTTCGATCCGCCTACGTCGGGCGTTGCGATAACCAGATTCTCCAGATTGAGTGACTGGATGTAGGGAGCGAAGATGGTTGAAGCGTACAGGTGGTCGACAGGGATGTCGAAGAAGCCTTGAATCTGGTCGGCATGCAGGTCCATCGTAATCAGACGGTCGATTCCAGCCACGCTCAGCAGGTCGGCCACGAGTTTTGCGCCGATGGAAACGCGCGGTTTGTCTTTGCGGTCCTGACGCGCCCAGCCGAAATACGGGATAACGGCGATGATGCTCTTTGCAGAGGCGCGTTTCGCCGCGTCAATCATCAGGAGAAGTTCCATCAGGTTGTCTGAATTCGGGAAGGTCGACTGTACCAGAAATACATACTGTCCACGAATTGATTCTTCGTAAGATACTGCAAATTCGCCGTCGGCAAAGTGGGTGATGTTCATGTTGCCCAGTTCGCATCCCAGGCTCTTGCAGATCTTTTCAGCAAGGTATCTCGAATTTGTACCCGAGAATACTTTAAAAGGTGTTGTTGCGCTCATTTGATTATATAGATATATTGCCTTATAATGATGCAAAGTTAGTCCATTTCTGTCAAGCAGACAAGTTATCGGACAGAAATTTGTTGCAGGATTCAGTCTGCCAGCTCCTTCAGCTTCTTGAAGTGGGCCAGGAGAGGCTGGTAGTTATAGTCGGAAGCGGGATTGAACTTGTTCCACAGGTCGCCGAGAACGGCGGCTCCTCCGAATCCGAAGTCCTTTATACGCAGCATGTTCTCTTCGTTCACTCCGCCCAATGCGATCACCTTCTTGTCGATGATGCCTTTTGCCGCCGCCTCGCGTATTCCCTCCGGAGTAAAGGCAGCATGGCGTCCTTCCTTCGAAATGCTGTCGAAGACAGGGCTCAAGAACACATAGTCGCAGGTCTTTTTGTCGGCCATGACTTCTTCAAGCGTGTGGCACGATGCGCTGATGTGCCCGGTATAGTTGTCGGGAACCAGCGGATTGCGGTGGTTCAGGTGGATTCCTTTCAGGTTATACTCATCCTTCAGATAAAAGTGGTCGTGCACGACGATCCGTTTGCGGTATTTTTCCGGAATCAGTGTCAGAAGCCTCTCTGCATAGACAGGCGGCGTATCCGGCTTGCGCAAATGAAGAATATCCAGCCCTGCATCGAACAAAGCCGTAAGAATTTTGTCTTCTTCGACAAAATAATTGGGGGTTGTGATAACTATCAGTTTCATTCAAATTCGTAAAAAGTCGCGCAAAGTTAATACGCTTGCCCAAATTATCCTAATGTTTACAGGGAAATCGTGTGCGTTTCCAGCGTTTTCAGGTTGATGTGCCACAGTTTTCCGCTCAGCGTATCTCCATATCCGAGAATAAGCTTGAGGGTTTCGCTGGCCTCCACACACCCGATGATGCCGGGCGTAACCCCCAGAACAGCTTTCGACGGGTGCGGCTGCGCAAGCATCCCTTCCTCGTCGGGAAACAGGTCGCGGTAGGTAGGTCCTCCCTGATGGTTGAAAACGGCTACCTGCCCGTCGAACTCACGGATAGCGCCGTAAACATAAGGTTTGTTCAGCTGCACGCACGTGTCGTTGATAAGATAGCGGGTGGCGAAATTGTCGCATCCGTCTACAACGATGTCATATCCGGCGATGATCCGGGCAGCGTTGGCGGGTGTCAGCCTTTCAGGATAAGCTTCAACCTGAATGGTATGGTTCAGGGCCTTCAGCCGTTTCTGCGCACAGAGTGCCTTCATCATTCCCGTTTCGGCTTCTGAATAGAGCACTTGCCGTTGGAGATTGCTTTCGCTGACCACATCGTCGTCTGCCAGGCCGATGTGACCGACTCCGGCTCCTGCCAGATAAAGGGCTATGGGCGAGCCCAGCCCGCCTGCACCGACAATCAGCACTTTTGCTTCTTTCAGTTTCTGCTGGCCTTCATCGCCTATCTCTTCAAGCAGAATCTGCCGGCTGTAGCGTTCTTTTTCGTGTGGGGATAGTGTGTTCATGAGCATGTTTCTTTACGTGTTGGAACCAGAGGCGCAAAGGCGCAAGCTTCCTTCGTTTCTCCGCTTGCGCTCCGGTGCCTCTGGTTGGGTTTTGCTGTTCGTTTATTTTCAGCCGTGCACTGCTGCCGGGCGGATGTGGGACACATGATCGAACGAGGCGTCCCAGTCCTTCCATACGGGTTCGCGCCCTACGGCCTTCAAAGCCTTTTCCACTTCAGCCGCTGTGCGGTCGTCGCTTATGTGGAACTGCTCCAGCGCCTGCGGATAGGTGTAATAGCCTCCCGGTTCCGTCTTGCTTTCCGCACTCATGGTCGTCACGCCCAGCGAAGCCATGTGGTCGCGGATATAAGCCGGTTCGCGGGTTGAATAGGATATGTCTACATCATGGTCAAAGATACGCATGGCAAACGTAACCTGTGCCAGTTCCTTGTCGCTCATGATGACGTTCGGCTGGAATCCTTCGTTTTCGGCAGGGCGCATGCGCGGGAAGTTGACGCTGTATTTTGTTTTCCAGTAATGTTTCTGCAAGTAGCGCAGGTGGTATGCCATCATGGTGACATCCGTGCGCCAGTCCTCCAGTCCGATCAGCACGCCCATTCCGATGGAGTGAACTCCTGCCTGTCCCATCCGGTCGAAGCCGTTTACGCGCCATTCGAATTTCGACTTCATGCCGCGCGGGTGATAAATTTTGTACCGCTCCTTGTGGTACGTTTCCTGAAAGCAGATCACCCCGTTCATTCCATGCTTCACAAGTTCGGCATACTCTTCTGTCTTGAGCGGCATCACTTCAATCTTCAGGTTCGAGAAATAAGGCTTTGCCAGATCGAGCGCCTTTGCCAGATACGGCACGCCCGCTTTGGCCGGATTCTCTCCGGTCACGATCAGCAGGTTTTCGAAAGGCGCCAGCTTCTTGATCGCCTTGTATTCGTTTTCGATTTCTTCGGCAGTGAGAATGGTGCGCGCCATCGGATTGCTGATATGGAATCCGCAATATACGCATGAATTTGTGCATGAGTTTGTGAGATACAGCGGAATGAACATCGAGATGGTTTTTCCGAAGCGTTCTTCCGTATATTTCCTGCTGAGCCGTGCCATCGGCTCCAGGTATTTTTCGGCAGCCGGCGAGATGAGAGCCATGAAATCATCCACGTCGCAATGAGATTTGCCGAGAGCGCGGAGCACATCCGCCTCGGTTTTCGAATAGATGGCTTCGGTTGTCTTCTCCCAGCTTATTTTTTCTAATTCGTCACTAAACATGTTGTGAATGAACAATTAAAAGTTTGCGGTCGGTAGCGGAATGGACCGGACTCCCTTTGCCGGTCATTCCGTTATCAATGTTATTGTTTGTTATTGATTGAAGCAAGATCCCTTGAGAGCTTCATCGCGCAGAAGTTCGGTCCGCACATCGTGCAGTATTCACCGTCGGTATGGCGGCCCTCATTGAAATATTCCAATGCCCGTTCGGGATCCAGACTCAGGTGGAACTGGTCGCGCCAGCGGAACTCATAGCGAGCCTTGCTCAAGGCATTGTCACGGATCTGTGCGCCGGGGTGTCCTTTTGCCAGATCGGCGGCGTGAGCGGCGATCTTGTAGGTAATGACTCCTGTGCGCACATCCTCACGGTTGGGAAGTCCCAGGTGCTCTTTGGGAGTGACGTAGCACAGCATGGCAGTTCCCAGCCATCCGATCTGTGCAGCGCCGATGGCCGAAGTGATGTGGTCATATCCCGGAGCGATGTCGGTTACAAGCGGGCCGAGCGTATAGAATGGCGCGTTGTGGCAATGCGAGATCTGGCGTTCCATGTTTTCGCGGATCTTATGCATAGGCACATGTCCCGGGCCTTCGATAAACGCCTGCACGTTCTTTTCCCATGCGCGCACCACCAGTTCGCCCATCGTGTCGAGTTCGGCAAACTGCGCTTCATCGTTCGCGTCGGCAATGCAGCCCGGACGCAAGCCGTCGCCCAAAGAAATGGCCACGTCGTATTGCGCAAGGATGTCGCAAATGTCATCAAAGTGTTCATAGAGGAACGATTCGCGGTCGTGTATCAGGCACCATTTGCTCATGATGGAACCTCCCCGCGACACGATGCCGCAAAGGCGCTTGTCGGCCAGATGCACGTTATGCCGGCGGATGCCTGCGTGAATGGTGAAATAGTCTACTCCCTGCTCGCACTGCTCGATCAGCGTGTCGCGGTAGATCTCCCAAGTCAGGTCTTCCACTTTGCCGTTCACCTTCTCCAGCGCCTGATAAATAGGTACGGTTCCTACCGGCACGGGACAGTTGCGTACAATCCATTCGCGCGTTTCGTGTATGTTGTCGCCTGTCGAAAGATCCATCAGCGTATCGCCTCCCCACTTGCAGCTCCACACCGCTTTGTCCACTTCTTCGTCGATGCTTGAAGTTGTGGCAGAATTTCCGATGTTTGTGTTGATTTTCACGAGGAAGCTCCGTCCGATGATCATCGGTTCGCTTTCCGGGTGGTTGATATTGGCAGGCAGCACCGCACGTCCTGCCGCGATTTCGTCGCGCACGAATTCCGGAGTGATATAAGTATCGATGCCCAGCTCCTTGCAGTTCATGTTTTCGCGTATGGCCACGTATTCCATTTCCGGAGTCACGATGCCCTGTTTCGCATAATACATTTGCGTGCAGCACTTGCCGGCTTTTGCGCGGTAGGGCAGGGCGATATGCTCGAAGCGCAGGTGGTCCAGCGACGGATCGTCACGGCGCATTTTGCCGTATGCTGAGGTGACGGAAGGCAGCTGTTCCACGTCACCGCGCGAAATGATCCATTCTTCGCGCATGCGGGGCAATCCCTTTTTCAGGTCGACCTCAATGTTCGGGTCGCTGAACGGTCCGCTCGTGTCATACACATAGACCGGCGCATTGGGAGTTGTCACTTTCTTTCCGTCCACTACGGTAACGGTAGGGGTGAGGTTCACTTTCTGCATGCCCACCTTGACAAACGGAAATATTGTTCCCTGCATGTAGGCTTTCTCTGCATGTGCGTAGGCTCTGTTGTCTTTTTCCATATCGGAGAGATTTTGAAGGTTATCGTTAATCGTTTAAGAATGCGGTGAGGGGAGATGAAGCCGAAGCCTCAAAGTTTTCTGTCTGGATTCCCAGTCCGGCTTCGTATGCCCGGCGTCCGGCAATGACTGCTTCCTTGAAGGCTGTTGCCATTTCCACCGGATCTCCGGCCACAGCTATGGCTGTATTTACGAGGCAGGCCGCCGCGCCCATCTCCATTGCTTCGGCTGCATGGCTCGGAGCGCCGATTCCTGCGTCAACAACCACCGGCACGTTGCTCTGTTCGATGATGATGCGCAGGAAGTCGCGCGTCTGCAGTCCTTTGTTTGTGCCGATCGGTGCGGCCAGCGGCATCACAGTAGCCGCGCCGGCTTCCTCCAGGCGTTTGCACAGAGTCGGGTCAGCCTGGCAGTAGGGGAGCACAACGAAGCCCAGCTTCACCAGTTCTTCGGTAGCCTTCAGCGTTTCG
This sequence comes from Bacteroidales bacterium SW299, assembly GCA_019550975.1. Classification (GTDB taxonomy): domain Bacteria; phylum Bacteroidota; class Bacteroidia; order Bacteroidales; family Bacteroidaceae; genus Phocaeicola; species Phocaeicola excrementipullorum. The sequence goes on from SDWH01000006.1 coordinate 94,151, forward strand.
GTCGAATCCGGCAGCAGGTAGCGCGGATCGGGATGAATCTCCAGCTTCAGCCAGTTGGTGCCGAACGCCTCGCGTGCCATTTGGGCGGCGAACACAGCTTCCTCAGCAGTGCGCACGCCCGATGTGTTGGGCAGCAGCTGGATATGCGGATGTACGATATGCTTCAGCATGTCATCGTCTTTGTTGTCAAGTTCGATACGTTTCATGGCCACGGTAACCATTTCTGTTCCCGAAGCCAGGATGGATTTTTCCATCACTTCATTGGAGTTGAATTTTCCGGTTCCAAGGAACAGGCGTGAGCCGAATTCCTTGCCGGCAATGACTAAATTTTTCATTTCGGTTATCTGTTTATGTTTTGTTGTTGTTTGTTCAGATTGCTGTCTGGCTGACAAGCGAAACAATTCTGCGCGTTTCGGCCACAGGATCTTCCGCGCGCAGGATGGAGCCGCTCAGGGCAATGCCCGACACGCCGGTCTGCATGACAGCCGGGATGTCATCATAGGTGATTCCTCCGATGGCGACGACAGGCAGGGAGATTCCCTCCTCTTTCATGCGCGCAATGATTTCGCGGTATCCGTCCAGTCCGAGAATCGGGCTGAGCTGCTTCTTGGTTGTGGTAAAGCGGAACGGTCCGCATCCGATGTAGTCGGCTCCGGCTTCAGCGTGCGCCTTCACGTCCTCAAACGTGTTTGCCGTTCCTCCGATGATGTAGCCTTTTCCGAGCATCCTGCGCGCTTCGGCAACCGGCATGTCGTGCTTTCCTAAATGCACGCCGTCGGCATGTATCTTTTTCGCCAGTTCCACCTGGTCGTCAAGGATAAATGTTGCGCCATATTCCCTGCAGAGCGGCTGGATGCGCAGCGCTTCTTTTTCGATTTCTTCCACGTCCGCGTCTTTCATGCGCAGCTGAATCCACCGGCACCCTCCTTCGAGGGCAATGCGCGCCGAGTCAGAATAAGAATACTTGGCGGTGAAATGTGTAATGAACTGAAGTTTCATTTTCTACCCTCCGCATGCAGCTTTGATGATCACCAGGCTGTCGCCCGGCTGCAATGTCTGTTCTTCCCACTGCGTGCGCGGCACCATGCGGTTGTGCAGTGCGATTGCCACTCCTTGAGCCGGCAGTTCCAGCTGGCGGGCCAGGTCGGCAACGGTGCTTCCTTCCGCCAGTTCCGTTTCTTTGTTATTTACCAATACTTTCATAATCAGTTGGGTTTAAGGATGAAAACTGCAAAGAGGCGCAGAAGGACGGGAAAATCTGAAAAGAAACTTTAGCGAACAATCCCTTCGTCGGTACTAACCGCATCAGGTTCGTAGGGTATGATCTCAGCCCGTCCGGTAGGGCACCCCTTTGTTTTGTCGTCTGCAAATATAAGAATAAAAATAAGAATGCAGGCTTTTGGAGGAGAAAATAATCTTTCAGGGAATCTTTTTTGCCGCGGAGGAATCTTTATCTCCAGCTTGGATATGCAAATCTCCAGCCTAAAGACATGCATCTCCAGCTTGAAGATACATATCTCCAGACTGGAGATAAAGACTGTTTCCGGAAAAGCTGCGTCTTTTGCCCCGGTTTCCGCAAATCCGCGGGCCTTTCCGGACAACTACAATTTCTGGTCGGAAATCAGGCGTACGATGCGTGTCTTGCTCTGCGCGCCCTTGGTGAGCAGATACACGTGCTTATAGGCATCCCTGTTCAGTTCGGTAGGCGAACCGTTGATGAGGATGATGTTCCGGTCGTTGGCAAATCTCAGGATACCGTTCACGTTGTTCGGATGCAGTTTTCCGATTTCATCCATCATGCAGTGCAGCTTGAAGTCCTTGAACTTTCTCGATGCGCTTTCCTTGAACACGTTCAGGAGCATGATGTTGATCATTGCCTTCACCAGAATGTCCGTTCCTTCCGATCCCACATTCGACAGTTTCTCTACAAACCCTGTGTCATTGTCGTTCTCGATGATGCGGAAGCGCAGCTCGAACGAATCATACAGGCGGACGGAATCATACCGGCAGGCATGGATCTCTTTGATGAAATCGCGGAGCAGGGCGATGGCTTCCTGCTTCACCAGCTGTTCGTTCTCGGACGAAAACAGGTTGGTGCCGGGCATCAGGTCGTAGGCATGCTCCGAATAGTATTTGTGGATCGCTCTGAGGCTGTTCACAACCCGGTTGCTGCTTTCTTCCACTTTCATCTCGATGCACTGGATGACACCTACAAAGTTGCAGGTCTGGAAACCCTTGTTCACCATGCCGATCAGATGCTGGATGTCATCTTCCGAAGCTGTGAGCATCGAAGCGTCCATGCTGATCCGCTTGAAGATGTCCGAGTGTTCGTTGTTGATGCGCCGCACGAACTCGCTGATCTTGTTCTCTTCCACAAAATCATAAAGCTCGTCGGCAAAGCGCACATATTCCCAGTCGTCGGTAAATTTGGTCTGGAACTTGAACGTATTGTCTTCGTCAAAATGTCCGGTAAAGAGATTCACCTCCTTGCGCAAACGGTTCTGCAGCACAAGATACTGGTTGTCTGCGCGGTTCAGTTCGGCGATCAGCTCTGTGCATGACTTCTGGGGTACGGCCGTGCTTCCCGGATAACGGCTGTCTTCGCTGAAAATATCCTGATGCGCCTTGAACCAGTCGTATGCGGGGATTTTGCCGAAAGCCTCCTGGTCGGCAAGCAGACGCGCCTCTTCCTGTTCGGCCGCTTGCGCCTCTTTGTCCAGCCGGTCTATATCTTCCTGAAGCGATGCCGTTTCCTTTTTCAGATTTTCTTTCTCCAGGTGAAGCTCCTGCTTCTGCGCGTCCCGCCTGCGCTTCCATTCCGGAATGTTGTCGATCAGGTCGCGCTTGTCTTTCCGGTATTCGATGATGAGCGCGGCATGGTCTTTGATGAAAAGCAGTTCCCGGTCGATGTCCTGCAGCTGCCCCGCTATCTGCTGGAGGCGTTCCGTATCAGCCCCCTGCGAATGGAGTTCCTGCTTCATTTGCGACTCGTATTCCGCCTTCTCCGCGCTGATGCGCCTCTTTTCATCTTCGTCCTCCTTTTTGACCGACTCCGCGAGCCGCTGCTTTTCACCGGCGATGCGCTGCTGAAGCGCGTTCCATTCCTGCTTCAGCCGGTTAAGCTCCCTGCTCTTTTCTTCGTTCAGTCCTCCCAGCTTTTCGTCGATCCGCTTCAATTCTGCCGCCAGTCCCGTCTTTTTCTGCTGCAGAGCCTCCAGTTTCTTTCCGCATTCGGCCTCTGCCTTTTTCTTCCATTCCTCCAGGTCAAGCATATCCTGCTGGTACTGCTGTTCCAGTTTCTCAATCTCATATTCCTGAAGGCTGATGATGTCTTTCTGTTCCTTGATTCTGGGCTGGTACTTAGCCTTCAACTGGTCGGCCAGCATTTCTTTTTCCTCTTGCAGACGACCGACGGCAGAAGCTATTTCCTTGAGCCTGCATTCGCCCGCTTCTTTTTCCGCCTGATAATCGTTGATCGACTTGATGTGCCTGTCTACAGCGTCAAGCGCGAGATTGATGCCGTAGAATGAGTTCCCGCCGTCTGCCGCCAGTTGCGGAGCCAAATCAGTCTGCCAGAGGATGGATTCGTCGCAAAGTTTCCCGATGTTGTCCTCCCATCCTTTCTTATGCTCCTTGAGCCATCCCTGCAGCGTGCGTTTGCTGTTCTTCAGAAACACCTCAAGCTCGTCCACTCTCGGGCGCAGGCTATGCTGCTCGGCCTGGAGGCGCATCATCTCCTCGTCTTTCTCCTTCAGCCCTTTCTGCAGCTCCTCTTCCCACTGCAAGGTAAGCTCCTTGATGACCAGCTGAGAATTTTCAATGCGGTTGCGCTTGCTCGCATGAAGCCCCGTGTACGACTGGATGCGGTGTTTCAGCTCTTCCTGCTCTTTTTCGAAGTAGCGTTCCTTCCTGCACAATTCCATCTGATAGTTCAGGGCAGTCAGTTCATTCTGTCCGGCGCTCTTTTCGGGATGCAGCTGGAGCGAAAGCTCCTCGAATTTCTGGTATACCGCTTCCGTATCCGCCTCATATTGGCGGCGTGCCTCTTCGATCCGCCTGTTGCTGTCGTTGTTCAGTTCTTCGATCTGCCTGATTTTCGCCTCGTGAATCTTGTTCCACTGCTGGTCGAGGTTTTGAACGAGCGACTTGTATTTGGTTGATATTTCCGTATAATGCGAAGTCAGTATGCGCTGTTCTTCGGTGAGTCCCTGCCTCCGGTTTTTCCATTCATCCTTTCTTGCCGAACGTTCGATGACCGATCCGATCTGCTGGACTGCGTATTCTTCCTCCTTTTTCACCGCCTTCTGCAATTCGTTGTTCAGCACGGCAAGTTCTTCCTGCATCTTGTCGCAACGCTGGCGCGACTGTTCCTGGAGCATTGTCCGGCGTGCGATGAATCCGTTCCGTTCGGTTTCGGCCTTCCGCTTCTTTTCCGTCCATTGCGGCAGTGCCTCCACCGCATTGCGATGAGCTGCGGCAAGTTCGCGGCATCCTTGTGCCAGGGCAGCTTGCTGGCGCGACACCTGACGTGAAAGAGAAGTGATTTCTTTCACCAGTTTCTGCGTTTCGCGTTTCTGGAATTCTTCCACATCATGCAGCCGCGTTTCAAAATTCTTCAGATGCTCCTTGTACGTGTTCAGGTCGATGGCCGTTTCGTCTTCGTTAATCGAAGAAATGATGGTCTTCTTGATGAACTCCGCATCCAGTTTGGAGTTGAGAAACACATTCTGTATGGTGCGGGGAATATTCTGATACTGCCTGCTTTCCATCAGCGCATAACGGTCCATTTCGGGGTCGCTTCCGTTTCCGTACAGAATGTTCCTGTATTCATCGTACGTGTAGATGATGCGCGAATAGTCCACTTCAGCCTGATCGAGGGCGGCACGGATACGGTCGGTTCCGCTGTATGCCGTCCGGTTCTCATCGATAAAGAACTCCTTGCGGTACGGAGAGTCGATGAAGCGGTAGCAGACCCTTCCCATTGACTTGAAGCTGAGAATGCAGAAGAAGCCATGCTCTGTGGCCACCTCATACACGATATACGAGTTTGAATAAGGGAAATAGTATTCCGTATAGCTCTGCTTCTCCACCGGGATTCCCAGCTTCTGCGTGTCGGCGTTATAGAAAAAAAGGATGGCCCGCAGAACTGTACTCTTGCCCACGCCCTGCGTTCCGATGAAATGCACGTTGCCGTCCAGATAGATATCGTCGGCATACGGTATGTTTGCGCTGTTTATAAATATGATTCTATTCAGGTTTCTCATTGTCTTCTTCTGTGTCATCATAAATTTGAATGCTTTCTATCAGTCGCTCCAGGTAGTGCCACGAGCTCAGCACCTTGTAAGTGTTGTTCTTCTCGTTTTCCAGTTCGATGAACGATTCCTTGACAAGCAGGCGGATTATGTTGTCGAGCACCTCCTTCCGCACATCTCTGTCAGAGAAATGCTTTCTCATGCCGTCGAGCTTGTTCTGCAGCGTGGCGTTGATGTTTGCCTCCACCAGAATCTGTTCGGGCTGGAAGCGGAACCCCGCGCCGAACGTTTCATCATAGGTCTTGAAAAGGTCGAGCACATCAATCCAATAGTAAGCCCTCAGAATTTTCTGTTCGAGCGTAGCCCTCGGCTCCGTGCGTGAGAAATAAAAGTATTCGTTTCCTCGCTCCAGCGTATAGCCTATCTGAGAGAAGAACAGCGAAAGCGCGTCGTAATCGTCGTCAATCATGTCATACATGTCGCGGACCGACTCGCTGCAACTGTTCGAGCAGACAAACTGCCCTTTTTGCAGGTAGTCGAAAATGGCGGATGTATGGTCGGGAATTCTAATGTTCAGTTCCATTGATGTTGTTTGAATAAGTCGATATAAAGATTATGCCGGATATACTTTGGCATATTCGTATTCTTTGTACACGCCGTACCGGTCGGTAATGCGCAACTGGTTTTCGTAGAGCGAAACGATCTGGCAGAACAGCGTCGTGCGTTCCCGGTCGTCCACTTCACGCGGAAAAGAATAACGCATGAGGAAAGAGAACAAATCCTCGGGATCTTTCTCCGGATGATTCCATAAAGCCTGTGCTTGCGCCTGGATATAACAGCCTGCCGTTTCATCGAGATCGATGGCTTCCTGATAGACGGCGGCGGCCTCCATATCTTCTTCGCTGAAAGCTCCCGCTTCGTTGCTGCGTGCGGTTTCACGGTATTGCAGGTTCTTCAGCACCTTCAGAATCACCGGGCGTGCCTCGTCGCCGCTCAAATATCCGAGCGAGAGCTTGAACGAAGACGGCGGATTGCCTTCCAGCAGCACCGAATGTTCCCGTTCCACCACCTCTGTAAGGTTGCTTTTGGCGCGAAGTTCGAACGTGTCGTGCAGGTATTTCACCTTTCTGATCTTTTCTACCAGAATCACCTGGCTCTTTATCTGGTTGAGGTAGTTGATGATGTCCTGCTGCGCCCGTATCAGGCTGTGAGCCGAAAGCTGCAGTTCGCTTCTCAGTTCGAGCAGGATGCGTTTCAGCTCCTCGTCCGTGGCCTCCTGAAAGAATTTCCTTTCATCGTGCAGGATCAGGTTTTCGGTCGTGTCGATGAGCCGCTGTATGTTGATCCGCTTCTTGTCGAGGTTTTCCAGCTTTGCGATTTTTATCTGGTATGTGGGCTCGTGTTTGAACGCGTGGTCTATGCTGGTCTGCAGGTTCATGATGTTCCGGATTGTAGTGCGTGCGATTTTCCGGAACGTTATCTTGATATTCCGCACGTAGCTTTCCTTCCGGGAAGGAATCCGCTCCTTGGCGTAATAGTCCATCAGCTCGTGCAGGTATTCGATGTTCTCGTCGATAACCGCCGTATTGATTTCCTCGTTCGCTTCTAGCAGCAATTCAAAAAAGTCCATGAACCGTGCGTCCAGTTCCACGAAGTTTCCGTTCTGCCGTATCACCTCTTTTTCAAGAAGCAGCTTCAGCCGGTTTTCGTCGTCTTTCAGGAGTGCCAGCGCATCGGAATAGCGGAAAGATAAGGTTTTCCGTTTCTCGAACATTTCGGTAAGCAGCGTCCTGGATGCGGCGACGGTATTGATTATTTCGTGTATGGATCGGAATATGTACATTGTTCAGTTTTTGGAAAAGTGGGGCAAAGTTATAAAAACTTTTTGAGATTATCCACCTCCGGGCGCAGGATGCCGAATGACTTCGGCTTTCAGTCGGCAGGGCATTTTTACCGGCAGACACGGATGGATTCTGCATTTTTTTTCGTATCTTTCGAAACAACTCAAATAAGATAGACTTATGAACGTTTATGCAGACTTTATCCTCCGCCTGTTTGTGGCAGGAGTAATGGGAGTTCTGATCGGACTTGAACGTGAGTACCGCGCCAAGGAAGCGGGCTACCGCACGCACTTTCTGGTGGCCTTGGGAAGTGCGCTGATGATGATCGTTTCGCAGTACGGATTTGCCGACGTGCTCGAAAAGGATCTGGTGCGCCTGGATCCGAGCCGCATCGCCGCGCAAGTGGTGAGCGGAATCGGCTTTATCGGGGCAGGAACGATCATACTGCTTCAGAAACAGATCGTCAGGGGACTGACCACGGCGGCGGGCATATGGGCCACGGCAGGCATCGGCCTTGCGATCGGAGCCGGCATGTATGAAATCGGAGTGGCGGCCACCGTGCTCGCGTTGATTGGTCTGGAAGTGCTGAGCAGGTGTTTCAAGAGCCTCGGCATGCGCAACATGATCGTGGAATTCATTGCAGACAATGAAGATGTGGTAAAGCAGGTGTCGTCTGACTTCAGCAGAAAGAACTTCCGCATCTCATCGTATGAAATGGAAAAAGTGGTGGAAAACGGAAAGATGAAGTATAGCGTAACGCTTGTCATAAAAGCCAAGCAACTGGATGAAGAAGGGCTGCTGCTCCTTCTCCTCCATGACTTCCCCGGAGTCACGGTGAAGAAAATCATCTGAAACAACAAAAAGAAAAGGGTATGCCCGAAGCCCTTCCCCCCGGCCGGCATACCCTTTTTATTTAGCCGATATAGACATTTACGTGAAGGAATAGTCTGTCGTGACCGTTGTCAATGTCGAAGTCTATTTTGTCTTCGCGTGCAAGCCAGCCGATGGCGGCATTCAAGTCTCTGTCGGATAATCCGGAAGCATCCTTCAGCTTCTCATAGTCCCAATGTGCATTGTCGGAAAGGAGCTTCCATACAATGCCTGCATTTTCTCCGATTTGATTCTTGTTCATCATAGATTGAAAATTTTGTAGTTTGTTGTAATTTGTTATTGACATAGCGAAAATAAAAACAATTTTCCATTATTGCAAGGATTTGAATAATTATTTAGAAATAGAATTTGCCATATCATACATTTGGGACATTATATGTTTGAAATAGACTAATCCCGCGTCGTTGCCGAAACATGTCTGCAACATGGAATCCTGAAAGTGAGCCTTCATCCCGTGGTGTATTCATTATCCGCCGGATTTTTGGCCGGGTCGCCTCGTTTTTGCATGAGATTAGGCTTTTATTCCATTTTTTTCTTATAACTTTGCATGACCATTTGATAGAAATGTATGAGAAAAAGCAAGATAAACTGGAGGGTTCCCAAAGGAGCCGAGCTCACCGAACTTGACAAGAAAGTGCTGTCGTTTCAGAATAAAGGACACCTTGTGCCGTCGCGTGAGTTGATCAAGACGCCCGAACAGATTGAGGGCATACGGAGAAGCGGCGTGATAAACACGGCCGTTCTTGATCTGGTAGAGAAAGAAATACACGCAGGCATGAGCACGGCTGAGATTGACAAGCTCGTGTACGATTATACGGTGAGCCACGGAGCCATCCCGGCATGTCTGGGCTACGAAGGCTTTCCGAAGAGCTGCTGCACTTCAATCAACGAAGTGGTGTGCCACGGAATACCGAACGACGAGGAGATTCTGGAGGAAGGCGACATCATCAATGTTGACTGCACGACGATTCTTGACGGGTATTATGCCGATGCTTCGCGCATGTTCATTATCGGAAAAACAACTCCCGAGAAAGAAAAGCTGGTAAAGGTGGCTAAGGAATGCCTGGAAATAGGGATGGAGGCTGCCAAGCCTTTCTCGTTTGTCGGCGATTTGGGGCATGCGATTGAAAAGCATGCGAAGAAAAACGGATTTTCAGTGGTGCGCGACCTGTGCGGACATGGGGTCGGACTTGAGTTTCACGAAGAACCAGACGTTGAGCACTACGGGAAGAAAGGCACCGGCATGCTGCTTGTTCCAGGCATGGTGTTCACGATCGAGCCGATGATCAACATGGGCACGTGGGAGGTGTTCATTGATGAAGAAGACGGCTGGACTGTGGTGACGGAAGACGAACTGCCTTCCGCGCAATGGGAACATACTTTTGTGATGACGGAAAATGGTGTTGAAATCTTGACATATTAAAAACAATGAGCATTATAATATTAGGTATAGAATCATCGTGCGACGACACTTCGGCTGCAGTCATCAAAGACGGCGTATTGCTGTCGAGCGTCATAGCCAGCCAGGCGGTGCATGAATCATATGGGGGCGTAGTGCCCGAACTTGCTTCGCGCGCGCACCAGCAGAACATCGTGCCGGTTGTGCACGAGGCGCTGAAGCGTGCAGGGGTGGCAAAGGAAGAACTCAGCGCCGTAGCATTTACCAGAGGTCCCGGACTGATGGGCTCTCTGCTCGTCGGCGTTTCGTTCGCCAAAGGATTTTCGCGGGCATTGGGTATTCCGATGATCGAAGTCAACCACCTGCAAGGGCATGTCTTGGCACATTTCATAAAGGAAAAGGACGAAGAACCTCATCAGCCGGAATTTCCTTTCATCTGCCTGCTCGTGTCGGGGGGCAACTCGCAAATCATCCGCGTGAATGCGTACAACGACATGCAGGTGCTCGGCCAGACCATCGACGACGCAGCAGGAGAAGCAATCGACAAATGCTCGAAGGTGATGGGGCTTGGCTATCCCGGCGGGCCGATTATCGACAGACTGGCGCGCCAGGGAAATCCGGAAGCGTTTGCATTCAGCAAACCGCACATACCGGGGTATGACTATAGCTTCAGCGGCCTGAAAACCTCGTTTCTTTATTCGCTGCGTGAATGGGTGAAAGAAGATCCCGACTTTGTGGAACATCACAAGACCGACCTTGCCGCATCGCTGGAAAAGACCATTGTCGACATTCTTATGGACAAGCTCCGCAAAGTTGTGAAAGACACGGGTATCAAGGAGGTGGCCGTGGCAGGAGGAGTGTCGGCCAACAACGGGCTGCGCAACGCGTTCCGTACCCATGCCGAAAAATATGGCTGGAACATTTTCATCCCGAAGTTCGGATATACCACCGACAATGCGGCAATGATTGCCATAACCGGCTATTTCAAGTATCAGGACAAGGAATTTTGCCCGATAGACGCACCTGCATACTCGCGGGTGACAATAAAGTAAAACTTATTTAGAACATACGTTTATGTCAGTAGAAACCAAAACATTAAGCAAGTTGATCAGTGAATACTTCTGGAAAGAAGGGTTCACGCTGTCTACAGCCGAGAGCTGTACGGCCGGCAATGTGGCCGCCATCATCACAGCGGTTCCGGGAAGTTCTCGTTTCTATAAAGGCGGGGTGGTGGCTTACGCCAACGAAGTGAAAGAAGAGCTTCTGCACGTGAAGAAAGAAACGCTCGAAGCAAAAGGAGCCGTGAGCGAAGAAACTGTAGTCGAAATGGTAAACGGAGCGATGGAAGTGCTTCATACGGATTATGCCGTAGCCACTTCGGGTGTCGCCGGTCCGGGAGGGGGAACGCCCGACAAACCCGTGGGGACAATTTGGGTGGCCGCCGGAAACAAAGAAAAGGTGTTGACCGCCAAGCTCACAGACGATGAAGGACGTGACAAAAACATACAGGCTGCAACGGCAAAAACCCTGCAGCTGTTGCTCGAATTGTGTCAAAAGCAAGAAAATGAGGAGTAAAAGTGTATTTTGTTTGCAAAATACTTGTGTATGTCAATTTAAATGGCTTACTTTGCACTCCGTTTTAAGGAACCATGAAATAAAACTATAAAAACTAGATAGAAATGTCGAAAATTTGTCAAATTACCGGAAAAAAAGCCTCTGTAGGCAACAATGTTTCACATTCAAAAAGAAGAACAAAAAGAATGTTCAATGTGAACTTGTTTACAAAGAAATTCTACTATGTAGAACAAGATTGCTGGATTAGCTTGAAATTAAGTGCTAACGGCTTGCGTATTATCAACAAGAAGGGCCTTGACGCTGCGCTGAACGATGCGGTTGCCAAAGGTTTCTGCAATTGGAAAGACATCAAAGTTATTGGTTAATTAAAAGAAGAGAAAGACTATGGCAAAGAAAGCTAAAGGTAATAGAGTACAGGTAATCCTTGAATGCACCGAAATGAAGGATAGTGGTATGCCGGGCACTTCTCGTTACATCACAACTAAGAATAGAAAAAATACCACTGAAAGATTGGAGCTGAAAAAGTACAATCCTATTTTGAAAAGAGTAACAGTTCATAAAGAAATTAAATAATAAGAGACTATGGCAAAGAAAACAGTCGCAACCCTCCAGACCGGAAAGGAAGGTCGTTCTTATACGAAGGTTATCAAAATGGTTAAGTCTCCGAAAACAGGCGCTTATATTTTTGATGAACAGATGGTTCCTAACGAAAAAGTACAGGAATTCTTGAAGAAATAATTATCAGGCAAACATACGCCGAGATGAAAAAGGCATGTCCCCAGCAGGGCATGCCTTTTTTAATTCTCAGGGCATAATCTTAATTTTGTGCCGATTTGTTCTAAAATATGTGTATTTTGCTTATCTTTGCGGTATGATACATGCTGTATCGCTAATATAAAAAGACAACTGTATGGGATTTTTTAGTTTTTTCTCCAAGGAAAAGAAGGAAACGTTAGACAAAGGTTTGTCTAAGACAAAAGAAAGTGTATTCGGAAAAATAGCCCGTGCCGTAGCCGGAAAGTCAAAAGTAGACGATGAGGTGCTGGATAATCTGGAGGAGGTGCTGATAACCTCTGATGTCGGGGTGGAAACCACGCTGAAAATTATCAAACGCATCGAAGCGAGGGCGGCGAAGGACAAGTATGTGAATACGCAGGAACTCAACAATATCCTTCGGGAGGAAATTGCAGCGCTGCTTACGGAAAACAATACGGTAGACGCGGACGATTTCAGCGTTCCTGCCGGCAAAAAGCCATACGTAATTATGGTTGTCGGAGTCAACGGGGTGGGAAAGACCACCACCATCGGAAAGCTGGCTTACCAGTTCAAGAAAGCCGGAAAGTCGGTTTATCTGGGAGCAGCCGACACATTCCGTGCCGCGGCTGTAGAACAGCTCATGATTTGGGGAGAACGTGTGGGAGTGCCCGTCATCAAACAGAAAATGGGAGCTGATCCGGCTTCCGTGGCTTTCGACACGCTCAGTTCTGCCGCCGCCAACAACGCGGATGTGGTTATCATTGATACGGCTGGACGCCTGCACAACAAAGTGGGACTGATGAACGAGCTGACCAAGATCAAGAATGTAATGCGGAAGGTTGTTCCCGACGCTCCGCACGAAGTGCTGCTTGTGCTCGACGGTTCGACAGGACAAAACGCCTTTGAACAGGCCAAGCAGTTCACGCTGGCCACAGAGGTAAACGCAATGGCTATTACTAAACTAGACGGAACAGCTAAGGGAGGTGTCGTTATCGGCATTTCCGACCAGTTCAAGATTCCGGTAAAATACATCGGACTGGGCGAGGGAATAGAAGACTTGCAGATTTTCCGGCGCCGTGAGTTCGTGGATTCATTATTTGGAACAACGGAAAAATGAGAAAAAACACAATCGACATCATCACTTTGGGCTGCTCAAAGAATCTGGTGGATTCGGAGAAGCTGATGAAGCAGCTCGAAGCAAACGGATACAAGGTGACTCACGACAGTGAGCGTCCGCAAGGGGAGATTGCCGTAATCAACACTTGCGGGTTCATCGGCGACGCAAAGGAAGAATCTGTCAACATGATTCTGGAGTTCTGCCAGGCAAAAGAGGAAGGCAAGCTGCGGAAGCTGTATGTGATGGGCTGTCTTTCGGAACGCTATTTGAAAGATCTTCAGATGGAAATCCCCCAAGTAGACAAGTTTTACGGGAAGTTCAACTGGAATGAGCTGATCAGCGATCTGGGTAAGGCTTTCCGTCCGGAACTTGCGGTTGAACGGCATCTGACTACACCGAAACACTACGCCTATCTGAAAATATCGGAAGGCTGTGACCGGAAGTGTTCCTATTGTGCCATTCCTATCATAACCGGACATCATGTTTCAAGGCCGATGGAAGAAATTCTCGAGGAAGTCAAGCTTCTGGTTTCAGAGGGAGTAAAAGAGTTTCAGGTCATTGCGCAGGAACTGACCTATTATGGAGTCGATCTCTACAAAAAGCAGATGCTTCCGGAGCTGATCGAACGCATGGCGCAGATTCCGGGCGTGAAATGGATCCGCCTGCACTATGCTTATCCGGCTCATTTCCCCGAAGACTTATTCAGGGTGATGAGGGAGAACGACAACGTATGCAAATACATGGATATCGCGCTCCAGCATATCAGTGACAATATGCTGTCGAAAATGAGGAGGCATGTGACCAAAGCCGAAACTTACGCGCTGATTGAGCGGTTCAGGAAAGAAGTGCCGGGCATTCACCTGCGTACTACGCTGATGGTGGGGCATCCCGGAGAAACCGAACAGGACTTTGATGAATTGAAGGACTTTGTGCGGAAGGTGCGGTTTGACCGTATGGGTGCGTTTGCCTATTCGGAAGAAGAAGGCACTTATTCGGCCAGACACTACAAAGACGAAATTCCTCAGGAGGTGAAACAGCAACGTCTGGACGAACTGATGGCTATTCAGCAGGAAATATCAGGCGAACTGAGCCATGCGAAAATAGGAAAGACATTCAAGGTTATCATAGACCGCAAGGAGGGAGAATACTATATCGGACGGACAGAGTTTGATTCGCCGGAAGTGGATCCGGAAGTACTGATAAAGGCAGCCGATGGCCATCTGCTGCACACAGGATCATTCCATATGGCCAAGATCGTGGATGCGGACGATTTCGATCTGTATGCCACGCTAGTTGAATAAGGGTATGAACAACGGAGAACTGATAGGCGAGCTGTCCCGGCATTTGGGATATACGGAAGAGGAAGCTTCACATTCGGTGGCTTCTCTGATAGATGCAATGACGATGGATTTGCAGGAAGGAAAAACCGTGGCTGTGGAAGGGCTCGGCTTGTTTGAAGTGGAAAAAACGCTTGAACACATTACGGTTGATCCCGTCACAGGCAAACGCTATCTGATTCCTCCGAGCTTGAACCTTGTCTTTAAGTCTGAGTTTCAGTCAGGCGCTGCTCCTGCCGAAATGCATTGCTTGATGCCGCAGAATGGAAGCGATGCATTCGCCGGCACTTTTTTTGCAGCCGTCAAAAATGCACTTATTCAGGACAAGTATGTAAAAATCAAGGGACTGGGCACATTTAAACTTATCGATTCTGACGTTTCTTTTGTTCCGGATGATTCATTGCGCAGTTTAATCAACAGGCCTTTTTCCCAATTTGAATCGGTGGAACTAAAAGAAGGGGTACATTTTGACGATATGGACGAACCGGTGCGCGAGAAGGGTGAGCCGGAAGAAACTCCTGTTTCTGAAACAGCTCCGGAAGCGGATGCAGCCGAAAAGCCAAAACAGGAAAAACAGCCTCGCATCCCCTGGTGTATGCTGGCTGTCATATTGCTGGCCGGCGTGCTGCTGGGAGGAAGTATCGTATGGGCTTTGGTGTCGGGAAGAAGATATATTCCGGAATCTGTCATAAGATACATTGAAGGCCAGGAAACGGGAATGGATGAAAGCGCAAGCAGCGACACCCTGGCGTTAGAGTATGTTCCGGAAAGCGCCTCGGAGCAGCCGGCACCTGAGCAGGCCGCTATACCGGCAAAAGAAAACAAGCCGTTGTCTGACACCGTAAAATATGAGATGAAAGAAACGCTCGCAGAATACGTCATGCGCAGGGGAGAATCACTAGCAAAAGTGGCTCAGCGTTTCTACGGAAACCGCAAGCTGTGGCCTTATATTGCAAGATATAACAGAAAAAACATTCCCGATCCAGACAATGTGCCCGTAGGTACAGTCGTCCGGATTCCCCGACTGATTCCTGCAAACTAATCTCAAAGCAGCCGTTTCTGTTCCGTATTTCGTGCGGACAGAAAGGGATGAATCTTGTCAATTTTAATTTTCTTTAGTTCAATAAGGCTTAAAAGCCTTGTGCCGTCTGTATTTTTTAATGAACAATTGTTGCTTCTGTTAATGGAATACCTTAATTTTGGGTGCTCTTTCAGACAAGGGTGTCTGGAAGACTGATTTATGACAAAAAGAAGAACAAAAAGGTAAATAAGAAAACTATGGCAGAAGCTATTGACATTAGAGAATTGAACGAACGCATCGAGCGTGAAAGTGCGTTTGTTACTAATTTGGTGACAGGAATGGATCAAGTGATCGTGGGTCAGAAACACTTGGTAGAATCTTTGCTGATCGGATTGTTGTCGGACGGACATATATTGCTGGAAGGAGTTCCGGGACTTGCAAAGACTCTTGCAATCAAAACATTGGCTTCATTAATTGATTCAAAATATAGTCGTGTTCAGTTTACTCCTGACTTGCTGCCCGCCGATATTGTGGGTACAATGATTTACAGCCAGAAAGACGAGCAGTTCGTTGTGAATAAGGGACCGATCTTTGCCAACTTCGTGCTGGCCGATGAAATCAACCGTGCTCCGGCAAAAGTGCAGAGTGCCTTGCTCGAAGCGATGCAGGAACGCCAGGTAACTCTTGGAAAAGAAACGTTTGACCTGCCAAGCCCTTTCCTGGTAATGGCAACTCAGAACCCCATCGAACAGGAAGGAACTTATCCGCTTCCTGAGGCGCAGGTCGACCGATTCATGCTGAAAGTGGTTATCGATTATCCGAAACTCGAAGAAGAAAAGAAAATCATCCGCCAGAACATTTCAGGAGAAAGACGCGAGGTGCGCCCGATTATCAAGGCCGACGATATCATCGCGGCACGGAAGATTGTCCGCATGGTATATCTTGACGAAAAAATTGAACAGTACATTGCAGACATTGTTTTCGCAACCCGTTATCCGGAGAAATATGACCTGAAGGATCTGAAGGGACTGATCGGATTCGGCGGATCTCCGCGTGCTTCAATCAATCTGGCTCTTGCCGCACGCAGTTATGCATTCATCAAACGCCGCGGATACGTAATTCCCGAGGACGTGCGTGCCGTGGCTCACGATGTGCTTCGCCACCGCATCGGCCTGACATATGAAGCGGAAGCTACAAACGTGACTTCCGATGAAATTGTCAGCAAGATTCTGAACAAGGTGGAAGTACCCTGATGCCCTTGCCTTCGGAAGAAATGGGAGAAAAGGACCAGCTATTGACAAAAAGAGTTATCGGAGCGTGCCGGAACGCGGGTTCTCATCGTTTGATGTCCGGCCGCTCTGCCAACTGTAAAATCCAAAGGAATGGAAACAAGTGAACTATTGAAACGGGTCCGCCGGATAGAGATCAAGACCCGGGGACTTTCAAACAATATCTTTGCGGGGCAGTATCATTCGGCTTTCAAAGGAAGAGGTATGGCCTTTTCGGAAGTACGCGAATATCAATACGGCGACGACATACGTGATATTGACTGGAATGTAACAGCTCGCTTTGACAAGCCATTCGTGAAGGTGTTCGAAGAAGAACGTGAACTGACGGTAATGCTGCTGGTGGATGTGTCGAACAGTCTGGATTTCGGTACAACCGTCCAGATGAAGAAAGACATGCTGACTGAAATAGCCGCAACCATTGCTTTCTCGGCCATCCAGAACAACGATAAGATCGGAGTGATATTTTTTTCAGACAGGATTGAAAAATTTATTCCTCCCAAGAAAGGCCGCAAGCATATCTTATACATCATACGGGAGCTGCTGGATTTCCATCCGCAGAGTATGCGCACCGATTTGCAGTGTGCCATTGAATACCTGACGAACGTGCTGAAGAAGCGGTGCACAGCCTTTATGCTGAGCGATTTCATTGATGACCATGATTTTCAGAATGCGCTGACCGTTGCCAACCGCAAGCATGATGTGGTGGCTATTCAGGTTTATGACCGCAGAATGGAAGATCTCCCCAATATCGGACTGATGCGGGTGAGGGATGCCGAAACGGGACATGAGCAATGGATTGACACATCATCCAAAACCTTGAGGAAGGCGCACCGCGAATGGTGGATTCAGCGGCAGCAGAAACTGAATGATGTATTTACTCACTGCAATGTGGATTCAGTATCCGTGCGTACAGATCAGGACTATGTGAAAGCATTGCTGAACTTATTTGCTAAACGAAATTGAAATGAAACATAGCTTATTATTTGAAGGCAGGAGAATGCTGAAACTGCTTTGTTGTGCAGCCTGTCTGATAATGGCCGCAATTCCTGCAAAGGGGCAGGTGACCGTTGAAGCTGCCATTGATTCGCTCCAACTGCTTATAGGTGAACAGGCCAAGATAAAGTTGCAGGTGAGTATGGATGCAAATCAGAAATTGCGTTTGCCGCTGCTGAGAGATACGCTGGTGAAAGGAGTAGAGATTCTGGAGATTGCGAAACCCGATACACAACTTCTGAACGACAACAAACGCTGGCTGGTTTCCCAGGAATATACGGTAACTTCGTTCGATTCAGCCTTGTACTATCTGCCGCCTTTTAAAGTGACGGTTGACAATAAGGAATATCAGTCGGCAGCTTTAGCTTTGAAAGTATACTCGGTTCCGGTCGATACGCTGCATCCGGATCAGTTTTTCGGACCTAAAACGATTCATGAAGTTCCGCTGACACTAGACGACCTTGCACCGCTGATTTATTCGGTCCTGCTGTTTCTCATTGCAGGTGCGTTGGCTGTTTTCCTGATTGTGCGCTATCGCAACAACAAGCCGATTATACGTATTATAAAGGTTGAGCCGAAACTTCCTCCGCATCTTTCGGCGATGAAGAAGATTGAGACGATCAAGGCCGACAACAATTACCGGAAAGAAGATCCAAAGCAGTATTATACCGAACTGACAGACGTGATACGTACCTACATCAAGGAACGTTTCGGTTTCAATGCGATGGAAATGACATCGGCAGAGATAATCGAGCGGCTGCTTGAGGAAAAGGACCAGGCATCGATCAATGACTTGAAGGTGTTGTTTTCAACGGCCGACCTGGTGAAATTCGCCAAACATTCACCGCTGATTAACGAGAACGACATGAACCTGGTTACGGCTATCGATTTCATCAACCAGACGAAAATCGAGGAGGAGCCAGGCAAGAAAGAAGAGCCTAAGGAAATAAAAGTGGAAGAAAAACGTTCGAAACGTGGACGCATTGCCTTGCTGTACAGCATTACCGTTGCCGGAATCTGTGCCGTAACCGGTCTTTACCTGACCGTGCGCCATATCATCGACCTTTTCTTCTGATAAATTAAAGTTGAAGCTATGATTTTTGCTAATATTGAATATTTATTTCTGCTTTTGCTGCTGATACCTTATATTATATGGTATGTGATGCAGCACAGAAAATCCGAACCTTCGCTGCAGGTGTCAACGACACGCATGTACATGAAAGTTCCGGCAAGCTGGAAAGTCTATCTCGTTCATGCGCCATTTTTTCTGCGTATCGTTACATTCGTGATGATTACGCTGGTGCTGGCACGTCCGCAGACGACCGACAACTGGCAGAACACCGAAATCGAGGGTATCGACATCATGCTGGCTGTGGACGTATCGACGAGTATGCTGGCTGAGGACTTGAAGCCGAACCGGATTGAGGCCGCCAAAGAAGTTGCAGCAGAATTCATCAACGGCCGGCCTAACGACAATATTGGTCTGACTATTTTTGCGGGGGAAGCTTTCACGCAGTGCCCGCTGACCGTTGGCCACGGTGTGCTGCTGAATCTCTTCAAGAATATAAACTGTGAAATGGCCCAACGCGGGCTTATCGACGACGGAACCGCTATCGGAATGGGACTGGCCAATGCAGTAAGCCGCCTGAAAGAGAGCAAGGCGAAGTCAAAGGTTGTAATTCTGCTGACAGACGGTGTAAACAACCGGGGAGACATTTCTCCGCTCACAGCGGCAGAAATAGCCAAGCAGTTCGGGATCAGGGTTTATACAATCGGTGTCGGAACCAATGGCACTGCACCTTATCCTATGCCTACTTATGCTGGCGTACAATATGTACAGATGCCCGTAGAAATAGATGAGTCAGTATTGACGCAAATTGCTGCAACGACTGAAGGCAATTACTTCAGGGCCACAAGCAACAGCAAGCTGAAGGAAGTGTATCAGGAAATCGACAAGCTGGAGAAGACGAAACTGAACGTAAAAGAGTTCAGCAAACGGGAAGAAGCTTATCATGTATTTGCTCTCATCGCTTTTGTCTGCATCTTGCTGGAAATCATTTTGCGCAATACTGTATTAAAGAAAATCCCTTAAAAACGTGTGACTATGTTTCGATTTGGAGAACCGTTATATTTGTATCTGCTTATCGTTGTACCGATATTGGCAGCCTTTTATTTTTATTCCAACTACCGGCGCCGCAAAAGATTGAAAGAATATGGGGCTATGGAGCTTCTGAAACAGCTTATGCCGGAAGTTTCAAAGTATCGCCCGGACGTGAAATTCTGGCTTATGCTGGCGGCTATGGTTATGGTGATTTTCATGCTTGCCCAGCCTCAGTTCGGCTCTAAGATGGAAACCGTGAAACGGCAGGGAATAGAAACTGTCGTTGCACTTGATATCTCAAACTCCATGCTGGCTCAGGATGTTGCTCCCAGCCGTTTGGAGAAGTCGAAAAAGCTGATATCCAGGCTGGTTGAAACCTTCAATAACGATAAAGTCGCATTGATCGTTTTTGCGGGAGAGGCGTTTACGCAATTGCCAATCACCAGCGATTATGTTTCGGCAAAGATGTTTCTTGAAACGATAAGCCCCTCACTGATATCCACCCAAGGAACAGATATACGGGCAGCCATCAATCTGGCTATGAAAAGCTTTACTCCGAATGATGGAGTAGGAAGAGCGATCGTTCTGATTACCGACGGTGAAAACCACGAAGGCGGAGCTATCGAAGCGGCGCAAGAAGCGGCCAAAAAGGGCATACACGTTTTCGTTTTGGGCGTCGGATCACCCGACGGTTCGCCAATACCTGTAGAGGGAAGCAATGAGTTCCGTCGTGACAAAGACGGAAATGTCGTTGTCACACGTTTGAATGAAGAAATGTGCCGTGAGATTGCCCGTGCAGGAAATGGCATGTATGTCAGGGTTGATAACACGAACAATGCGGAAAGAGCTTTGAATGCGGAGGTCAACAAGCTGGCAAAAGCAGACGTGGAAACACAGGTGTTCACTGAATTTGATGAACAGTTTAGGGTGTTGGCATGGCTTGCCTTGATTTTGCTCGCTGTAGAAATTATGATTCTTAACCGCAGGAATCCGCTTTTCAAAAATGTGAAACTCTTTAAACAGAACTAAGATGAGTGGAAAAAGGTTTTTTATGTGTTTATTTTGCTGCGGACTGGCAGTTTGTGTTTTCGGACAGAAAACAGACCGCGACTATCTGCGGAGCGGAAATAAACTTTATAATGACAGTTCGTTTGTAAAAGCCGAAATAGATTACAGAAAGGCACTGGAGCAGAATCCCAAGTCTGCTGATGCAATGTATAATCTGGGAAACACGCTTCTCATGCAGCAGAAAGCAAAAGAAGCCATGGAACAATTCGGCGCTGCCTCCAAAATAGAAAAGGATAAAATGAAACTTTCGCATATCTATCATAATATGGGGGTTATCTTGCAGTCGTCAAAACAGCTTCCGCAATGCATTGAGGCCTATAAGGAAGCACTCCGGAACAATCCGCACGACAATGAGACGCGGTATAATCTGGCGCTTGCCCAAAAACAGCTGAAAGATCAGCAGCAACAGCAGCAGGATCAGAACAAACAGGAACAGAAGCAAGACCAGAAAGAGGATGACAAACAGCAGAATAAGGATCAGCAGGATCAAAACAAGCAGAATCAGCAGAACAACCAGCAGCAACAGCAGCAACAGAACCAGATGTCGAAAGAAAATGCCGAGCAGCTGCTGAATGCTGTGATGCAAGATGAAAAGAATGTGCAGGATAAAGTAAAGAAACAGATCCAGATACAAGGACGCAAACTTGAAAAAGACTGGTAATCCTGTTTGACAAATTAAGTGGAAACAATAAAAACGGAATGATAAATGATGAGAAAGGTATATTTCTTACTTTTGATGGTGATCGCTTCGTTGCAGGGGTTTGCAGCTGAACAGCCTCGACTGACAGCTGATGCGCCGGACGTGGTGGTCAGCGGTGACCAGTTCAGACTGGTATTTACCGTCAATTCGCAAGACATAAAAGATTTTCGCGCCCCTTCGATTTCGGGATTTGACGTTCTGATGGGACCAAGCCGTTCACAGCAGAGCAACATTCAGATAATCAACGGGAAACGTACATCCAGCAGCTCTACGGCCTTTACGTACATCTTGATGGCCGGAAAAGAAGGAACGTACACGATTCCTGCGGCAAGCATTGAGGTGGACGGGAAAAAGATATTCTCAAATGCAATCCAAATCAAGGTGCTTCCGCCAGACAAGACCGGCAATTCCGGAAGTAACAATGGGGGAGGTTCTGCCTCGTCTTCAAGGGGGCAGGTGGCAGGAAGCCGCATAACGAACGATGACTTGTTCATCACAGCAACGGCAAGCAAGACTCGTGTTCATGAACAGGAGGCTATTCTGCTGACCTATAAAGTATATACGCTGGTTAATCTGCGTCAGTTGGTAGGCAAAATGCCCGACCTGAAAGGATTCCATACACAAGAAGTTCCGTTGCCGCAACAAAAAACGTTCTTGCTTGAACATTATAAAGGACGCAATTACAATACGACGGTATGGAGCCAGTATGTGCTGTTTCCCCAACAGACAGGCAAACTGGAGATTCCTTCCATTACATTCGAAGGGATAGTTGCCCAGCAGACAATCTCGGATGATCCGTTCGATGCCTTTTTCAATGGAGGAGGGTATATCGAAGTCAAAAAGAAAATCGTAACTCCTAAAGTGACGATTGATGTGCTTCCGCTTCCGTCAAAACCGGCAGGATTCTCGGGAGCTGTAGGTGAATTTAAGCTGAGTTCTTTAATCAACTCAACAGATGTGAAGACAAACGATGCCGTTACGGTAAAACTCACCTTGTCGGGAACAGGAAACATGAAGCTTATAAGTGCTCCGGAGGTCAATTTCCCGCAAGACTTTGAAGTTTACGACCCGAAGACTACGGACAACACCAAATTGACGAATGCCGGAGTAAGCGGAACCAAAACGTTTGAATATCTGGCCATTCCGCGCCATGCAGGTGAGTTCAAGATTCCATCGGTGGAATTCAGCTATTTTGACCTGAAAAGCAACAGCTACAAAACGCTTAAAACGGAAGAGTATACGGTTAAGGTAGCCAAAGGAAAAGGCAATGCCGATCAGGTTATAGCAGATTTCACCAATAAAGAAAGTGTAAAGATGCTTGCCAAAGATATACGCTTCATCAAATTGGGTGATACGTCACTTATTCCGAAAGGCGACTTCTTCTTTGGGACATCAGGATACTGGATATGGTATCTGATACCGTTTGTTTTATTTGTAGCTTTTGTGGTTGTTTATCGCAAACAGGCGAAAGAGAACGCAAATGTGGCCAAGGTGAAAACTAAAAAAGCAAACAAGGTGGCTGCAAAACGCATGAAACTTGCAGGAAAACTGCTGGCAGAAAACAAAAAGAATGAATTTTATGATGAAGTGCTGAAAGCCTTGTGGGGATATATCAGCGATAAGCTGAGCATTCCGGTATCGCAGCTTTCAAAGGACAATATTGAAATGGAACTGTCACGCTACGGGGTTTCTGAGAATCTCGTAAAGGAATTCATTGACACGCTGAACGAATGTGAGTTCGCCCGTTATGCTCCGGGCAATGAAAACGAGGCGATGGATAAAGTATACAGCGCGTCTGTCGAAGTGATAAGCAAAATGGAAAACAGTATAAAACATTAAAAACGGATAGGAGAAACTGATATATGAAGAAACTTTCTTTCGTGTTCATGCTGCTGGCGGCAACCTTTGTGCAGATTGCCAATGCCGCAGTGACAAAAGAGGAGGCGGACGCTGCCTATCAAAAAAACAATTTCAGCGAGGCTGTTGGAATGTATGAAGAGATTCTGAATACCCAAGGAGAATCGGCCGCTATTTACTATAATCTGGGAAACGCGTATTACAAGTCAAAGAATATCGCGAAAGCTGTTCTCAATTATGAGCGGGCACTGCTTCTGAATCCGGGAGATTCTGACATCCGCTTCAATCTGGAAATGGCCAGAAGCAAGACCGTCGACCAGATTACTCCTACGGCAGAAGTGTTTATCGTTACGTGGTATAAAAGCCTTGTCAATACGATGAGCGAGCGGTCGTGGAGCTTCATCGGAATTTTTTCCTTTATTTTGTGTCTGATTACGCTTTCTTTTTATATCTTTGGAAAACAACTGTGGCTGAGAAAGACGGGGTTTGTAGCAGCGATTGTAATGCTGGTGATCACTATAGGCTCCAATGTCTTTGCTGGACAGCAGAAGGACGAACTTGTCAATCGCACCGGAGCTATCATAATGGAGCCTTCCGTTGCAGTGAAAAGTACGCCCAATGAGAGCGGGACAGACCTTTTTGTCCTGCACGAAGGCACAAAAGTATACATTGACGACAATTCGATGAAGGAATGGAAGGAAATCCGCCTTGAGGATGGAAATGTAGGATGGGTTAAAGCTTCTTCAATCGAGGTCATTTGATGATAATTTTTAAGACTTTTATATAATGGACATACAGCAGTGGATAGAAGCCGACAAATCTTTATTGCTAACCCTCAATGACAATGATTCATTGCTGTGGGACGGAGTGATGTGGATTGTGACAGACACTAAGACTTGGATTCCGGCAATTGTCATGCTGCTGTATGTCATCTTCAAGAATAACAAGCTCTCGCAATCGCTTGTCATACTCTTGATGTTTGCGGTGGGAGTAACTCTTGCCGACCAGATAGCTTCCGGCATCTGCAAACCTTATTTCGCACGCCCAAGACCGACACAGGATCCTGAAATCATGTATCTTGTAAATGTGGTGAACGGGTATAGGGGAGGAGCCTTTGGATTCATGTCGAGCCATGCAGCCAACACTTTCGTTGTGGCTACGTTAGTGACTCTGCTTGTCCGCAGCTTTCCGTTGGGAGTCATGATGTATCTTTGGGCGGCAATACCTTCCTTCTCACGTATTTATCTTGGCGTTCATTATCCCGGAGATATTGTATTCGGTGCTTCTGAGGGATGCATCGTCGGAGTGCTGGTATATACGCTTTTTCGCTATATACAGAAAAAGTGGTCTTCACGGCCGCAATATGTATCGTCACAGTATACGCCAACCGGATATTCCAGGGATGATGTCACGCTGCTTTATACCGTTCTGTGGCTGACCTATTTCTATGCTTTAATTGCAGGAATGATTGTTACGCGAACCCTTTCTTTATAAAAAATATAAGAAAAACTTCAGATTTGGTTTGCGACTGTCATATTTTTTCATTACTTTTAAGTCGAGTTTAATAACAATATCCGTCGAACACTTAAATATTTGATTACTATGAACAGGACAATAACATTCAATGAGCTGCGAAAGATAAAAGATTCTTTGCCAAGCGGTAGCATGCACCGCATCGCCGACGAACTCAATCTGAGTGTTGAAACCGTTCGCAATTTTTTTGGCGGGCATAATTTCAAGGACGGCAAATGTGTTGGAATACACTTGGAGCCAGGACCAGACGGTGGGTTGGTGATGCTTGACGATACAACAGTGCTGGATAAAGCAATAGCCATCTTGAAAGAAACCCAGCGGGCGTAATCATAAAGAGCTGTCAGAAGAGCGGAATGCACTCCGCCTTATGGCAGCTCTTGTTTTTTATTGTCTAATCTTAAAATTGCGGAGCCATGGAAGAAAAACTTGTAACTTTAGCTATCCTTACTTACTCGAAGGCTCAGATCCTTAAAAATGTTCTTGAGAATGAAGGTATTGAAGCGTATATCCACAATGTAAACCTCATTCAGCCGGTTATATCATCGGGAGTGCGTGTGAGAATCAAAGAAAGCGATCTGCCGCGTGCCTTGAAAATAGTGGAAGATTCAGCCTGGCTGTCGGAAGAAATAGGCGAAGAAAAGCCCAAAAAGCAGAGAAGCAACAAAATACTTGTTCCGGTCGATTTCTCTGATTATTCGATGAAGGCGTGTGAGTTTGGTTTCAACTTTGCAGCCGAAATTCATGCTGAGGTCGTATTGATGCACGTTTATTTCAGTCCGGTCTATATGCCTAGCCTCCAATATGCTACGGAGGGATTTGGCATGCCAGTTGAACCGGAAATGGGTATCAAGCATCTTCTAGAAACGGTTCATAACCAACTTAACAAGCTGACCGACAGCATCAAGGAAAAAATAGCCAAAGGGGAGCTGCCGGATGTAAAATACACGTGTGTGTTGCGTGAAGGCGTTCCTGAAGAAGAAATATTGCATTACGCGCGGACTGAAAAGCCGCTTATCATCATTATGGGGACCCGTGGCGAAGGAGAAAAAGAAATGGACCTGATAGGTAGCGTAACCGCTGAAATCATCGACAGAAGTCCGACTTTCGTTTATGCAATTCCGGAAGGAGCGAAAAAGAAGAATTTCAAGGAGATTCGCAAGGTCGCGCTCATCACGAACTTTGACCAGAGAGATTTGATGGCTTTTGATTCCTTGATTACCACTTTCAAGGATTATAGCTTTGAAATCGCTTTCCTGAATTTGACCAGCGACGAACAGAAACGGACGTGGAATGAAATCAAACTGGCCGGCATCAAAGAATATTTCAAGAAACAGTATCCGCAACTGTCAATCGGATATGACGTGATTCCGGGCGATAATTTGCTTGCGAATCTTGACAAGTATGTAAAGGCAAATAATATTGATGTGTTATGTATAAGCAACTACAAGCGCAACGTCTTTGCCAGACTTTTTAATCCAAGCATTGCCAGGAGAATGATTTTCCATACCAGCACACCCATACTTGTTATCAAATAGCGTAATTGGAACAAGGGCAGCAGACCCTTGTTCCATTGTATGAATCTAATTAAACATAATGCGCATTATAATCAAACAAGACATCTAACCATACATGACCCGTAGAATAACATTGCTGAGAGTTACAAGGCATCTATAAAATAAAAAGAGAATGCACGTACTTCCTGAACGATGCATTCTCTTGCTTTTTGTTGTATCCAAGTTTTCTCTTCAAAAATAACACCTGATATGCTTAATCCAGCAAGGAAGCCAACATATCGGCTGTTACATCTTTGGCGACTATCACGCCTTCGTTGTCCACCAGATAATTTGTAAATCCATTCTTCAGACCATAAGATTTATAAATATCCGAGTTTTCTCCCTCCATTTCCCAATAGCAGTTTCCGGCATCATTGCCGTCCTGCTCAATCGCCGCTCTATATACCGATTCATAGCGGTCGAACGAAATGGAAATAATCTTTATGCGCGCATCGTTTCCGGCCAGATGATTCAGTTTGGCATTCTTTACACGCGATGCTGCGTCATAACTCGCCCAAAAGCTCAGCAAGGTGTATTTCCCTTGCGCCGACTGCAGGTTGAGCGGTTTGGTTTCGTTACAGAGAACTACCTCAGGAGCCAGCTTGCCGACGGGCAATTCGTCTGTTAAAGTCTTTTTCTTGTCAAACGACAAAGAAATCAAGGAACTGATTGCTAATACAACAAAAAACCATTTTACATTTTTTACCATGTAATTTGATTTTAGTTAATACTATCCGGCTCTGTCCTTTTACAGCGACTTCCCGGCCGGAACGTTAGTTAAAGGATTCTGCGGATCACTCCGGAAAATCCCGTCATCTGATTGGAAGTCCGCTGCAAAAGTACGCTTTATTTTGATAGGATGAATAAAATATGCTGATTTTTTATGTTTTTCAGCATATTTTTTGACTTATATCATGCATTCAGCACTGTTCCCTGCTCATCTATTTTCAAATAAATGTCTGCAGAATGCATCTCCAGTTCAACCAGATAATAGTTTCCTGAAGGCGTTTCGATAAAGTCGACATCATCTATTTCCGCCCCCTTCCGGTTGTTTTCTATCGTGTCCGCAACTGCTTTGGGAATATCTTTCCACCTTACATCACACGATGTCTGAACCCATGCATACGAGCCGGCGTTATCCGAAGTGAAAACCACTTCTTTCTGAATACTTCCATCACGGATTTCCACTTCCACTCTGCCCCTATTCTCGTATTCAATATCCAGAATGCGGGCGCCGGGATACCGCTTTTCTATTTCTTCCTTTATATCTGAAGCCTGCTGGGGAGCCATTGGCATACGGCCTTCATCGCTGTTTCCGCCGTCAGCCTGTGCCGAAACCAAGGTTCCGTCTTCAAAGTAGATCAGATCGTATTCCTGATTTTGCATTTCCACTTCAATGATATATTTGGTTTCCATGTCCTTCTGCTCAATCACATCTATATCATCTCTTCTCCAGCCGGCATATTCTCCGGACTCGAATGCCAGACGGACATTCTGGGGCAAATCCTCATAGCGCAAGTCGCGCTCAGTCATCAGCCATGTGCCGTCAGGCAGGAACCAGGCTGAGTTCTCATAACCGTTCTCAGAAAACTCTGCTTCATAGAAATCCCCTTTCCGTTCCCACTCCGCATAAGCCACATTCGGGTAACGGGACGTGAAAGCTTGCCGCAATGTGTCCGGAACCTGCACGTTCTTGTCGTCATCTTTGTCACAGCTTTGGAGGCCGACCGCACCTAGTGCAATACAGGCCAATAGAACCATTCTTTTCATATACATATACCTTATTTCATTTCCTTGATACAAAGTTGTGGCATGAATCTGAAAAGATTCTGAAATTGTCAAGATAATTTATTTTTTTGCGTATCTTTGATACCATACTTTTTGAAGCTGACTTATATGCAAAAAATATTCACAGTCTTGACGTTTCTGGCAACAGTCTTTTTCTCTATTCCCATTTGCGCTCAGAAGGTGGGACTGGTGCTGAGCGGCGGAGGAGCTAAAGGAATCACCCATATAGGCATTATCCGCGCGCTTGAGGAAAACAACATTCCCATTGACTATATTGCCGGAACTTCTATGGGAGCCATTGTCGGTTCGCTTTATGCCATGGGATATTCGCCCGACGACATGGAGAAGCTGCTCAAATCAGACGATTTCAAGCGATGGTATACCGGCGGCATCGAGGAAAAATACATCTATTATTTCAAGAAGAATCCCCCTACTCCGGAATTCATAAACATTCGGGTATCGCTAAAAAATCCTTTGCACAAGGTGAAGACCCAGTTTTTGCCTTCGAGCGTGGTGGACCCGATGCAGATGAACCTGGCTTTCCTTGAACTGTTCGGAGAAGCGACTGCCGGGTGCAGCGGAGATTTCAACAATCTGTTCGTCCCTTTCCGCTGTGTGGCATCGGATGTGTACAACAAGCGCCCCATCATCTTCGACAAGGGCGATCTGGGTGACGCCGTGCGCGCCTCCATGAGCTTCCCTGCCATGTTCAAGCCTATTGAAATAGACTCCGTGCTTGCCTACGACGGCGGAATATACAATAATTTCCCCGTAAACGTGATGGTCGACTCTTTTCATCCCGACATTATCATAGGCAGTGTAGTCAGTTCGAATCCGGGAAAGCCGAAAGAAGGGGATCTGATTGGCCAGCTGGAAAGCATGATCATGCAGAAAACCGACTATACGCTGCCCGATTCGCTGGGCATTCTCTTGACGTTCAAATATACCGACGTGAACCTGATGGATTTTGACCGTTACAACGAACTGCATGACGCAGGCTACAAGCGCACCATCCAGATGATGGACTCGATAAAGCAGCGCATCTCCAGGCGCACAGATTCGCGGATGATAGAGAGAAAGCGCATCGAGTTCAAGAGAAGGCTGCCTGAGTTCCGCTTCAGAAACATCACAATCCGGGGAGTAAACGAACACCAGAAGCGCTACATCAGAAAAGAATTTCATGCAGACGAGGACGGAACCTTTCCGCTGGAAGAACTGCGGAGGGGATACTTCCGCCTCATGTCAGACAATCTGATCTCAGAAATACTTCCCCATGCAACATACAATCCGTATGACAAGGCATACACGCTTGTACTGGATGTGAAGATGGAAGACGAGCTGTCGCTCCGCGTAGGAGGCAATGTCGGGTCTAACGGAGCCAACCAGATGTACATAGGAGCCACTTACTATAACCTGAACAACTATTCGAAAGAGGTTTCCGTCGACGGCCAGCTTGGACAGATATACAACAACTTTCAGGTGTCAGGAAGGCTTGACCTGCCTACCAAGATACCGACATCCTGCCGGCTCGTCGCCTCGCTGTCGAAGTTCAATTACCTGAAACAGGAAAAACTGCTGAACAAAGGAAACGCTCCTATTTTCAACAAACAGGAAGAGAGGTTTGTCAAATTGTTCATGTCGCTCCCTTTCTTGAGCAGCCTGAAGGCAGAGTTCGGCATCGGAGCAGCCAAACTTGAGGACATGTATTTCCAGACCAATGTCATCGACTTTAATACGGCGAAACGCGACAGAAGCCAGTATGCTATATTCGGAGGCTCAGTGGCCATTGACGGCAACACGCTTAACAGCCGCCAGTTCGCCACATCCGGACGGCGCGAACGCCTGTCGGCCCACATCTATACCGGAACGGAGTATTTCTATCCCGGCGTGGCATCGGCTGATTACGAGAACGGCTACAAGTATATCCAGTCGTGGCTGCAACTGTCATATGAAATGGAGAAATATTTCAATCTCCGCCATAATTTTGCGCTGGGAAGCTATCTGAACATCTATTATTCATCGCGGAACTTCAGCCAGAACTACCGTGCGACAATGATGCAGGCAGGAGAATTTACGCCAACGGCTCATAGCAAGACGGCCTACAACGAAGCTTTCCGGGCCAATCAGTACGTAGGATTCGGGGTGATCCCCATTTATCAGTTCAACAATGTGTTCCATGCCAGGCTGGGAATTTATGGCTTTGCTCCGGTTTTTCCCATAAAAGAAGACATAAACCACAAGGCCTATCTGGGAAAACTGTTCTCCAGGTTCGAATATATGGGCGAACTGGATCTGGTGGTGCGCCTGCCTTTCGGATCGATCAGCGCATACCTAAACCACTACAGTTCACCCAATAACAACTGGAACGTGGGGCTGACATTGGGCTGGCAGATATTTGGAAGCAGGTTTATGGACTAAAAAGTTTAGAAAAAAGTTGCCCGAAAATTTGCATATATCCAACAAACTCCCTACCTTTGCACCCGTCAAACAAAAAGAGATTGGTCGCGTAGCTCAACTGAATAGAGCATCTGACTACGGATCAGAAGGTTACAGGTTTGAATCCTGTCGCGATCACCTCAGAGATTTGGCCATATTTGCTGGCCGCGTAGCTCAACTGAATAGAGCATCTGACTACGGATCAGAAGGTTACAGGTTTGAATCCTGTCGCGGTCACAAAAGGAGAAAACATCAAGTGTCGGTCGCGTAGCTCAACTGAATAGAGCATCTGACTACGGATCAGAAGGTTACAGGTTTGAATCCTGTCGCGATCACAAAGAGAGGACATTTCCGCTGATGAAAATATCCTCTCTTGTTTTTATTTTCTATCTCTCCCTTTCTCGAACAGCCAGACACAAAAAAGCACAGGAAACGGCATCTTTCGCAATCCGCCGTTTCCTGTGCCTCAATATCGCAAACCGATCAGCACTTGATCTTCAGTTCGTCCAGAATCCGCCGCATCTGTTCGTAAGTGGTAATGCGGGTAGGAACCAGCGGCAGGCGCAGACGGTTCTTAATCATTCCCATCATGCTCAGCATCGCCTTCACTCCCGCCGGATTACCGTCTACAAACAGAAGCTTGAACAGTTCCGTAAACTTGTGGTGTATGGTCAGCGCGTTCTGATAGTCGCCGGCAAGAGCCAGGCGGGTCATGCGGCTGAATTCGCGCGGGAACGCATTTCCTATAACCGAAATCACACCTACCGCTCCCAGCGTTATCAGCGGGAACGTTATGCCGTCATCTCCCGAAATCACGTCAAAGTTCTCGGGCTTGTGCTTGATGATGTCGTCCATCTGCGTGATGTTTCCCGAGGCTTCCTTGATAGCGACGATATTGTCGAAATCGCGCGCCAGGCGCAGCGTGGTTTCTGCCGTCATGTTCACCCCCGTACGTCCGGGAACGTTGTAAAGCACTATCGGAAGCTTGGTGGAGTTGGCTATCGCCTTATAATGCTGGTAAATGCCCTCCTGCGACGGTTTGTTGTAATAGGGAACCACTACCAGAACAGCGTCCACACCGGTCATATCATCGTTCTGCAACGTGTCGATAACAGTCTGTGTGCTGTTTGCGCCTACTCCCAGCAAAATGGGGACACGCCCGTTTACACGTTCAACAACCAGCTGCTTGATTTTCTTCTTTTCTTCTGCCGACAGCGTAGGCGTTTCTGCCGTTGTCCCCAGCACACAAAGAAAGTCAACTCCGTTCTGTATCTGATATTCCACCAGACGCATCAGCGACTGGTAGTCGACACTGCCGTCATCATTGAAGGGAGTGATGAGTGCCACCCCCATTCCTTTTAGTCTTCTGCGTATCATAAATGAGTTCTAAACACTTTAATAGATGTACAAAAGTACGAATATTTTCTTTTTACCCTGCATTTTTAATCGTTTTTTTACGCTTTGCATGTATTATGTAAAAATATGTATCCTATTCTTCCACAAGAGCAAGAAAGTCGTCTTCGTTCATCACAGGTATGCCCAGGCTTTTCGCCTTTTCCAGTTTGCTGGGGCCCATGTTTTCTCCGGCAAGGATGAAGCTGGTCTTCTTGGAGATGCTTCCCACGTTCTTTCCTCCGTGTCTTTCGATCATGGCCTTGTATTCGTCGCGCGAATGATGGGCGAACACCCCACTGATGACGACTGACTTGCCTTGAAGCCTGTCGGTGCGGCCGCTCACGTCTTCCGCCGCAGCTTCCATCTGAAGCCCTGCTTCGCGCAGGCGGTTCACGAGGATGCGGTTCTTTTCGTCGCTGAAGAAACGGATGATGCTCTGCGCAATCTTCTCGCCGATTTCGTCCACCTGGATCAGGTCGTCCAGCGTGGCCGCTTCAAGCCGGTCGATCGAGGGGAAAGCCCTGGCCACTTTCTTTGCCACGGTTTCGCCTACAAAACGGATGCCGAGGGCAAACAGCACACGCTCGTAAGGCACCTGCTTCGATTTCTCCACTCCCTTGATGATGTTTTCGGCCGATTTTTCGCCCATCCTGTCCAGGCGGCAGATGTCGGCGGCCTGCAAGGTATAAAGATCGGCCGCGTCGCGGATCATGCCTTCCTGATAAAACTGGTCAACTGTTTCGGGGCCGAGCCCTTCAATGTTCATGGCGCGGCGGCTGATGAAATGTTCGATCCGCCCTTTGATCTGCGGCGGACAGGTAGATTCGTTCGTGCAGTAGTGGGCCGCTTCGTCTTCATAGCGCACCAGCTTGCAGCCGCATTCCGGGCAATGCGTGATGAAAGTCACCTTTTCGCTGTTCTGCGGGCGCGAAGCCAGATCCACGCCTGTTATCTTCGGGATAATCTCGCCCCCCTTTTCCACATAAACCATATCGCCGATGTGAAGGTCGAGCGATGCGATGATGTCGGCATTATGGAGCGAAGCGCGCTTCACCACCGTTCCTGCGAGCTGTACGGGAGCAAGGTTTGCCACGGGAGTCACCGCTCCCGTGCGCCCCACCTGATAAGTCACCTTCTCCAGTCTGGTCAGCGCACGTTCGGCCTGAAACTTGTAGGCTATCGCCCAGCGGGGAGATTTGGCCGTGTAGCCCAGGCTGCGCTGCTGGCGGAGCGAGTTGACCTTCAGCACGATTCCGTCGGTTGCCACGGGCAGATTTTTCCTCTCCGTGTCCCAGTAGCTGATGAAGTCAAAAATCTCCTGCAACGTATGCACCTTGCGCATGGAGTTCGAGATTTTGAATCCCCATCGGGCCGCTTCCTGCAAGTTTTCGTAATGCCCGTCGTGAGGCAGGTCTTCCCCGAGCAAGTAATAGAGATACGCATCCAGCTTGCGTGATGCCACTACAGCCGAGTTCTGCAGCTTGAGCGTTCCCGACGCAGCGTTGCGGGGGTTGGCAAAAAGCGGCTCCTCGCGAAGCTCCCTCTCGCGGTTCAGGTCCTCAAACACCTTCCACGGCATCAGTATTTCGCCGCGTATCTCAAAACTTTTCGGGTATCCGCTTCCCTGAAGCACCAGGGGAATGCTGCGGATGGTCTTCACGTTGTCTGTCACGTCGTCGCCCCTCACGCCGTCGCCGCGTGTCACTCCCTGCACCAGCTTTCCGTCTTCGTATGTCAGCGAGATGGACGTCCCGTCGAACTTCAGTTCGCAGCAGATTTCAAAGTCTTCGTTGAGCGACTTCTTTACCCTTTCATAAAATTCGGTCACTTCCGCCTCCGAGTAGGTGTTTCCCAGCGAAAGCATGGGGTATTTGTGCTCTACCTGCCTGAAGTCTTTGTTCAGGTCGCTGCCCACACGCACGCTCGGCGAATTTTCGTCGTAATGCTCCGGATGCTTCGCCTCCAGATCCTGCAACTCGCGCATCAGGCGGTCGAACTCCTGGTCTGAAATGGTCGGAGCGTTGAGAATGTAGTAGTTATGGTTGTGCGCATGGAGTTCCTTGCGCAGTTGGTCGATTCTTTCTATTTCTGTCATGACATTAAAGGATGATGATTTCCGCAAATGTAACAAAAATATTCGTACTTTTGCAAAAAAGAAACGTACTACACATGAGGATAGACATCATTACTGTATTGCCCGAGATGATAGAGGGCTTCTTCAACTGCTCCATCATGAGCCGGGCGCAAAAGAAAGGAATTGCCGAATTTCATATACATAACCTCCGCGACTACGCTTACGACCGCTACCGGAAAGTGGACGACTATCCCTTTGGGGGATGTGCCGGCATGGTGATGAAAATCGAGCCGATCGACCGGTGCATAAGTGCGCTGAAGGCCGAACGCGAGTACGACGAGGTGATATTCACTTCGCCCGACGGCGAGAAGTTCGACCAGAAGACGGCCAACACGCTTTCTATGGCACAGAATCTCATCATTCTTTGCGGCCACTTCAAGGGAATAGACTACCGTATCCGGGAACATTTCATCACGAAGGAAATCAGCATCGGCGACTACGTGCTGACGGGCGGAGAGCTTGCGGCTGCCGTGATTGCCGATGCGGTGGTGCGCATCATCCCGGGAGTCATCTCCGACGAACAGTCGGCCTTGTCCGACTCTTTCCAGGACAATCTGCTCGCACCGCCCGTATACACCCGCCCTGCCGAATACAACGGCTGGAAGGTGCCCGACATTCTGCTGTCGGGACACGAAGCGAAAATCCGCGAATGGGAGTTCCAGCAGTCACTGGAGCGGACAAAGCGTCTGCGGCCGGATTTGCTGAAGTAAAAAATAAGCCGTCAAGTGGATTAAAGTTATTCGTCACGCAAGATAAAATAAGCCGTTAAGTGAATTAAAATAAGCCGTCATCTTTTTGCCGGAAAAGTGCGGTGCGCCGTCTGTGGTGGTGCGCCGCACTTTTTTATAAATGCCCGTCATCAAGAGTCCCCGCGGCAGACTTCCTCCTCTTTCATCAGCCGCCGGATGCTTTTGTACATCAACGGTCCGGATAACAGTCTTATTATTAGCAATATAGCGAAACGGAATGTACATGCGCCATGTCTTGCAGAATCCTTTACAAGGATTATATTTGCCGCGATCAACATAAAATATGACTGTTATGAATCATCTGATAAAACATTATTTTCCCTCCCTTGTACTTTCAGGTTTGTTCTTCTCGGCTTCTTGCACAGATGACAATGAGATGATGCGGATCTCAAACAGTATCCGTTTCACATCGGATGTCCGGAATGCCTGGCTTCCCGTCGGAACAAGAAGCATGGCAGAAGACACCCATCCGTCAGTCTCTTCTCTGGAGACTGACGGTATGAATCTCCTTTACCTGCACACCCTCTATGCCGACAGCATAGAGCCGCAGTTTGCGGATAATGCCAGCCCGTCCACCCGTGCCGCTCCGGCAAGCGCCGGCGACATGTACGAAACGTTCGGTGTGTCGGCCTATTCATATACGGGTGACTGGAACGGTACGGAACTTCCGAATTACATGTATGACGTTTCGGTCGACAGTCCGCACACAAAGACGTTAAGGGAGCTGAGGACCGTACTGGGAACGAAAGAAGCGCCTTACAACCTGGCGAACGGCAAAGGCGGCTCCGCGGTTGAGAATACCGCCAACTGCTACGTAATCGGCGCTCCGGGATATTATTCCTTCCCCCTGGTGTATGGCAACGCGATCAAGGACGGAGCAGCCAACAGTTCTGCGTATACCTCTGCCGCAGCGTCAAGTTCCAGCATCCTGAATCCGTTCGTCAACCATGCGGGAGCTGGCATCAAAGCTCCCTATCTCACGGATAACGGCTGTACGCCCGCTTATGCGGAGCTGGTCTGGCAGGATGCCTCTTCATTAGTCAGCGAAATCAGGTACAACACAGGAAGCAACGGCGGGAATATCTCTTTCAAGGTAGACAAGCATACCATACAGCAAGGCAACGCGGTGATTGCCGTCAAGGACGCTTCGGGCACCGTTCTCTGGTCATGGCACATCTGGGTGACGGACGAGGATGTGGACAATGCCATTGAGGTGACCAATCACCAGAATGTGAGATACAGGTTTATGCCCGTCCCTCTCGGATGGTGTGATGGAGAAACCGTCACCTACGGCGCGCGCGGCTGCAAGGTACGCTTTACTGCCGGTGAGCAGACAGCCGATATTGCCGTTTCCCAAAACAGCTCAACTGTCACTACCGGAGGCAATCATCCTTATTACCAATGGGGACGCAAGGACCCTTTCCGTCCGTCCAACGGCGGGAACGGCAACAAAACATGGTATGATGCAAACGGCACCGCTTCTGCCGCTCATATGAAAGTGGAGGCATTCCCGTATGGTACGGAATGTATCAGAAACTATATACTCAAGCCCGATGTGATGCAAAAGAATCCGTCGGGTGACAACACCTGCCGCAACCTGTGGAACGCCGACAACAATACGTATTCTGCCAACGACAACCAGGTCGTCAAAACCGTTTACGATCCTTGTCCTGTCGGTTTCAAGCTTCCTGCCAACAATGCATTTACGGGATTTACAACAACGGGAGGAAATACCTCTAACACTTCTCCAGCCAACGGAACTTGGGACAGCGCCCGCAAAGGCTGGAACTTCTACGCCCGGGCAAACAGGACCGGACAGCAGATTTTCTTCCCGGCATCGGGTTCCCGCAACTATTCCGACGGCAGTTTGAGTCTTGTCGGAAGTTACGGCTTATATTGGCTGGCCGGACCGAACAACGAACGCAGCGGGTGGCGCTTGAATTTCTTCTCGTCGTATGTGAATCCCTTGGGCAACTACTACCGCTCGGCCGGGTATGGCGTGTTTCCTGCCCAAGAGTAAAAAAGAATGGTCCGGAGGATTGACAAGAAGGTATAAAAAGAGGCTCTTTCAAAGATGAATGCTGATTTTCATTTTGAAAGAGCCTCTTTATATCTTAAAACAGAAATTGCGTTGTCAATGTCCGGTATTATACCTCCAAAGCTCCGACAATGTCCTCTACGGAAGCGTAGCCGTGACGCTCAAGGTAATCGTTTATTCCGGCTACAACCTTGACCGTTACGGCCGGATCAATGAAATTGGCTGTCCCGATCTGGACGGCCGACGCTCCCGCCAGCAGGAACTCCACGGCATCGCGCCAGTTCATGATGCCGCCGAGCCCGATCACCGGAATCTTCACGGCTTTGGCCACCTGCCATACCATGCGCAGTGCGATAGGCTTTACGGCGGCACCGCTCATGCCCCCGGTAACAGTCGACAGAACCGGCTTGCGCTTTTCTGCATCAATCGCCATTCCCAGCAGGGTGTTGATGAGCGAAACGCTGTCGGCTCCGGCGCCTTCAACGGCGCGTGCTATCTCTGCAATGTCCGTCACATTCGGAGAGAGTTTTACGATCAGCGTCTTCTTGTAGACCTTGCGGACAGCGCTCACCACCTCTGCCGCTCCGTGTGCCGAAACGCCGAATGCCATTCCTCCCTGCTTCACGTTCGGGCAGGAAATGTTCAGCTCGATTGCCGGAATATGCTCCAGTTCGTTGATGATGGATGCCGTTTCAGCGTAATCCTCCACCTGCGACCCCGAAACATTCACAATCATGTTGGTCTTGATGTCCTTGATCTGGGGATAGATGTGATCTGCAAAATAGTGCACGCCCTTGTTCTGAAGCCCCACCGCATTCAGCATCCCCATGGGAGTTTCTGCCATGCGCGGATACGGGTTTCCCTCCCTCGGCAGAAGTGTGGTTCCCTTGACGATGATTCCGCCTATATCTTCCAGATTGACGAAATCCTGAAACTCCAGTCCATAACCGAATGTACCCGATGCCGTCATCACCGGATTCTTCATTTCCAGTTGTCCTATCTTTACTTTTAAATCTGCCATAACAATTTCTTTATATTAAATACCGGACCTTCTTTGCATACACACACATGCCCCTCATCGGTCTTTTCAACGCAGCACAGGCAAGCTCCCACGCCGCAGGCCATCGTGTTCTCCAGCGACACTTCGCATTCGATGCCGTTTGCTTTGGCGTATCTGGCCACCGCTACCATCATAGGCTTCGGGCCGCAGGTGTATATCATGTCAAACTTCTCCCGCTGCAGGATGCTGTGCATCGTAACGTATCCTTTCTCTCCAGCGCTTCCGTCTTCTGTGGTGGTGAACACTTCTCCATAGGCGGCAAACTGTTCAAGCTGAAGCAGGTCGTTTTTAGAGCGCGCTCCCAGCAGAAATACAGGCTTGAATCCCTTTTCCGCAAGAACTTTTCCGAAATAAAGCATCGGGGCAGTTCCTACACCTCCGCCCACAAGAAGCACTTTCTTCGCGCAGTCGGAAAGCACGCTGAATCCGTTCCCCAGCGGAAGCACCGCGTTCACTGTGTCGCCTTTCTTCACTGTAGCCAGCTTGCGGGTTCCGTCGCCCACGAGCTGTACAAGAAACCAGACTTCATTCTTTTCCCTGTCCACAAAATTGATAGAGATGGGCCGCCGCAGAAAAGTCGTGCTGGAGCCGTCGATGCGTATCTCGGCAAACTGTCCGGGCAGCATTTCAGGCAAAGGCGCGTCTTGAGTCAGCTTGATCAATACATAATTGGCATGCAAGCTGAGATTTTCCGTAACCGTAAGGTCTAAAACATATTTTTTCATACAAGTCAGATAAATTCAGTTCTGGAATGCAAAGATAAGCATTTGCAGCCAATTACAGAAGAACTTCGGGCTTGTCTGACGGGTCATTTTTCAGGCCGGAACACTTCGAATGTGCCGTTGTCGAAAAAAATTCTTATTTCAGAGATTTTCGGCTGCGGCTTTTCGATGTACTTAATCTTCTCAATTACAGTTTCTTTAGGTGGAAAAACATGATTGTCTGAGGCGTTTTCCCTGGAAAAATCAGCACCGCCCGAAGGGTTGCGCGCGATTTCCGCATTCTCGGCCGTTCTGTTGCCTGATGCAAACAGATCCGGAACCGGATTTTCCTCTTCTTTCATCTGTCCCTCGCCATAAAGCAGCCAATTGAGATTCACATAAGGACACGCCTTGTGTATACGCATTACGACCTCCAGGCTCGGATTGTTTCTCCCGCTGAAAATGTGCGAAAGCGAAGAGGTAGAAATGCCCAGCTTTTCTGCAAATTCAGCATTGGTCAATCCTTCATTTTGCATGATTTTATAGATTCTGTCCTTCATTTACATTTGGAATTTGAGCGTTAACGTAGTTACAAAAGTAAGAATTTAGTTTTATAAATGCAAACTCTTGTTTGTTTATATTTGTATAATACAGATGTATACGTGTCAATACATCTGTATTATTTACATGTGTAAATACATCTGTGAAGGCATATTGAATAAGTTTCAGTTTTTAGCATAACAACATGGTTATTAGAGAATTATTTATGTAAGACCAATACATTTCCGCTTTAGTTTACCGATGTATACGCCTGTTGTACCTCAATCTTTAAACTACACTTGAGATAAAGGAAGTAAATGGCTGGTTTATAATACTATACCATCATATTCACTCGTTGTATCTTTATGCGTTTTACAAATGCAATCAATTGGTTTACAGTAATATATAGAAGCAAATTTCCATCTTTACATTTGACAAACATACACAATCCCCTACCCTTTTATTACAAATGGAATAAAAAATTATTAGATACATATGTAAAGCATATTTTTTAGAAGCATTCTGATTACATATGTGAATTATGTTTATTATTAGAAAGTGTCCTATTTTTTATTTGTCAGAGCTGCCTTTGTACTTCCAGATATGGTGGCGTAGAAATGGAAACAGCAATACGCATCTCCCTGTGTTGGCAATCCGGCAAATGCGTACTGCTGTTCTTTAGATTCCGGTTTAGTGCAAAATGAAGAAGACCAGGTCCCGGAGCAGATCTTCATCGGATATCGAAGGATTCCCCACACCCTTCGATTTGGCATCACAGTTGCGTATGGCACTGATAATCTGCAGCACCTTGTTTCCCGAAAACTTCTGCATGGCAGCCATATAATCCTTTGCTTGCCAGGGAGAGCGGAGACCGAGAAACGCTGCGATTCCCTGTTCGTTTCTCTGAGGCGCATAATACGCGAGCATCAGATTTGAAAAGAAATTAAAGAGTACGGCGAGCGTCATCTGCAGCGGGTTGTTTTTGGGATTGTCCCCAAAATACTTGATTATCTGGTTTGCCTTAAGCACATCTTTCGCAATGAGAGCGCTTCTCAGTTCGAAGTTGTTGTAATCCTTGCTGATTCCTATGTTCCGTTCGATCTGTTCCGGAGTAATCCGCCGCTGTCCCGATGGAAGCGTAATGACAAGCTTTTCCAGTTCTCCCGCCATCCTGTTAAGGTCGGCCCCTATGAACTCCGCCATCATCTCGGAAGCCTTAGGCTCGATTTCGATCTTCTTGCGCTTCAGATACGAAGAGATGAATCCGGGGAGCTGGCTGTCCTTGAGTTTTTTCGATTCAAAAAGTACGCCGCGCTTCTCAATCTCGG
Organism: Bacteroidales bacterium SW299; assembly: GCA_019550975.1. Classification (GTDB taxonomy): domain Bacteria; phylum Bacteroidota; class Bacteroidia; order Bacteroidales; family Bacteroidaceae; genus Phocaeicola; species Phocaeicola excrementipullorum. The sequence goes on from SDWH01000006.1 coordinate 134,603, forward strand.
CTACAATCTTCTTTCTCCTGTCCAGCGAACCGTGCTTGTAGCAGAACACGAGAATCGTGGAAAGCAGAGGCTTTTGCAGATAATAAGTCAGGTCGTCCAGATTTCTCAACCCCTGCGCTTCCTTGACCACCACGACCTGGTGTTCCGACATCATCGGATAGCGCCTCGCCGCATTGATTATCGCAGCCATATCCGTATCCGTTCCGAACAGGACGGTCTGGTTGAACTCCTTTTCAGTTTCCGTCAGAACGGTATCCAGGATATAGTCGCTGATGCGGTCGATATAATAGTCTTCTTCACCCATCAGAAAATATACGGGAGCGTAGACACGGTTCTTGAGGTTGCGCACGATTTCTTCGTAAGTAGTTTCTTTCATTCTTACCAGTCAAATTTCAGGTGTTTTACGGTTTTCTTTTCTTCAATGATCATGCGGAGGGCGGAGATTCCGATTTCCACATGTTCAGTGACAAAGTTTCTTGTCACGAGCGAATCGCTCTCCTCAGTCTTGATTCCTTCAGGAATCATCGGCTGGTCGGATACGAGCAGCAATGCCCCCGTCGGTATGTGGTTTGCGAATCCGCATGTGAAAAGCGTGGCGGTTTCCATATCTACCGCCATCGCCCGAGTCTTGAGCAGGTAGTTCTTGAATGCTTCATCATGTTCCCATATTCTTCTGTTGGTGGTATACACCGTCCCGGTCCAGTAGTCGCGGGCATGGTCACGGATGGCAGACGACACGGCACGCTGAAGCATGAACGCAGGCAATGCCGGAACTTCGGGAGGATAATAGTCGTTTGAAGTGCCTTCTCCCCGTATGGCAGCGATGGGAAGGATGAAATCGCCAATTCTGTTCTTTTTTGATATGCCCCCGCATTTGCCGAGAAAAAGACAGGCTTTCGGATGGACGGCGCTCAGCAGATCCATGATGATGGCAGCGTTGGGACTGCCCATTCCGAAATTGATGATTGTAATATCCTCGGCATGAGCCGAAGTCATGTTGGCATCATGTCCCAGTACGGGAACTCCGAAATGAGCGGCAAACAGCTCGACGTATTTGTTGAAGTTTGTCAACAGAATGTACTCTCCGAAATCCTCCAGTCTTCGTTTTGTGTAGCGCGGCAGCCAGTTTGCCACTATTTCTTCCTTGGTTTTCATATTCTTTTCGTATTTTTGCGACAGAAAAATTGTCTTTAAACGCAAAAATACGAAATGTTGGCATTAAACTTACCTGCTTATCCCCATAAAATTATCGCAAAGGAAGGGAAAAACTACATTTTTGACCCGCTGAGAAAAAAGTATGTGGCACTGACACCCGAAGAGTGGGTCCGCCAACATTTCGTGAACTATCTTGTCCGCTACAAGAATTTTCCCGCCGGACTTCTGGCCAACGAGATACAGATAACGCTGAACGGTACTAAAAAGAGGTGCGACACGGTGCTGTACAGCCGCGGCCTTATTCCCCGGATGATTGTAGAATACAAAGCTCCCGATGTGGAAATCACCCAGAACGTATTCGACCAGATTACCCGCTACAATATGGTTTTGAAGGTAGATTACCTGATTGTGACCAACGGAATCAGCCACTACTGCTGCCAGATCGACTACCAGACCCGGAGCTACCGCTTTCTGGCCGACATTCCCTCATATGCAGAACTGGCGCAAGAATGAAGAGAGGCTGTTTCAAAATGAAAACGGATTCTCATATTGAAACAGCCTCCCGCGCAAAATTATTTATCTGCTGATTTTTGTATCCAGATGCTTTTCTGCTTCAACCCCTGCAAGTTCCGGGTCGATCATGATTCGGCCGCAGTATTCGCATACGATGATTTTCTTTCTCATGCGGATATCCAGCTGTTTCTGAGGAGGAATCTTGTTGAAGCATCCGCCGCAAGCGTCACGCTGCACATAAGTGATGGCCAGACCGTTGTGCGAGTTCTTGCGGATACGCTTGAAGGCCTGAAGCAGGCGCGGCTCGATGGTCGCTTCGACCGTCTTGGCCTTTTCGCGCAGTTTTTCTTCTTCCTGCTTGGTTTCAGAGATGATGTCATCAAGCTCCGTCTTCTTCACCTCAAGGTCTTTTCCTCTCTCTTCGAGCGCTTCGTTGCTCTTGGCGATTTCGTCTTCTTTCGCGCTGACGGCAGCCGTATATTCCTTGATGCGCTTTTCGCAAAGTTCCACTTCGAGCGTCTGGAATTCGATTTCCTTGCTCAGCACGTCAAACTCACGGTTGTTGCGCACATTTTCCTGCTGCCCCTTATATTTCTCGATCGACGCTTTTGCCGTTTCGATTTCAATCTTCTTGTTGGCGATGTTCGTTTTCAGTTCTTCAATCTCGCCTTTGATTTTGTCGATGCGTGTGGTAAGACCTGTCACTTCATCTTCCAGGTCCTGCACTTCGAGCGGCAGTTCGCCTCTCAGCGTCTTAATTTTGTCGATTTCAGACAACAAGGTCTGCAACAGGTAGAGAGCCTTCAGTTTTTCTTCCACGCTCAGTTCGCTGGGATCTTTCTTAACTTCTTTAGCCATAGTCTTTTATAGATATTTGACGGGATTTGTATTGACACGCGTCATAGTGACTTCAAGTGTCGGGAACATCTCCCTTATGATTGAATATAAGATTTCTTTCGTATATTGTTCACTCTCGTAATGCCCTATTTCCGCAATCAGAATATCGTTCTCATAGCTGAAATAGTCGTGATACCTCACCTCGCCGGTAATGAAGACATCGGCATGCGCCTGCACCGCCTTCGGAAGCAGAAACGCCCCCGCTCCGCCGCACAGAGCCACCTTGCTGATGAGGCGTCCGCTCATGCGGGAGTGCTTCACGCATCCCGCCTCAAATATCTTCTTTATCCGTTTCAGGAACTCGCCTTCCGTTTCCGGTTCTTCCAGCTCACCCACCAGCCCTGCGCCTACCTGGCTCCAGCTGTTCTGCAAGGGATAAAGGTCGTAAGCCGGCTCCTCGTAAGGATGCACCTCCGCCAGCGTTTTCAGAACCTTCTTCTCCATGAATGCCGGCAAAACGGTTTCGATGCGCACTTCAGGCTCCGTGTGAAGCTCTCCGATCTTTCCGCAATACGGATGACAGCCCTTATTCGCACGGAACGTACCCTTGCCTTCCACGCTGTAGCTGCATGAGTCATAGTTTCCTATGCATCCGCATCCCGCCTCGAACAGTGCCTGGCGCACCGTTTCCGCCTGAGCTTCCGGCACAAACGTAACCAGCTTGAGCAGCATATTCCCTTTCGGTTCCAGCACCTTCAGGTTGGTCAGGCCGATTTTCTCGGCCATCTTGCAGTTCACCCCCTGCGGAGCGTTGTCCAGATTGGTGTGCATGGAAAAGATGACGATGTCATTCTTTATCGCCTTCATGATGCACCGTTCCACATAATCGCGTCCGGCAATGGACTTGTATCCTTTAAATATGAGCGGATGATGGGAAACGATGAGGTTGCATCCCAAAGCGATGGCTTCGTCCACCACGGCTTCAGTAACGTCCAGACACAACAAAGCCCCTGCAGCTTCCGCATCTGTCAGTCCGATCTGCAGTCCGGCATTGTCAAATCCGTCCTGCAATGGCAGAGGCGCGAATGTTTCAAGGGCACTTATAACTTCCTTAATTTTCATATCACGCGAAAATTTTCATGCAAAGGTAAGAACTTTTGGCGATTTATTCAATTTTTTTATTCCTTTTGTTTAATTTTGCTTGTCATCGCAAGACAGGACAAATCTTTCAAAACATATTTTTATGAGAAAAAGTTATTGGCTGGCAGCAGGAATCCTCTGTTCGTTCCTGAATATGCCGTTTTCGCACGCCCAGAAAGGGTATGTGCCGACAGAAGAGAATCTTGAAGCAAGAAAAGAATTTGCGGAAAGCAAGTTCGGGATCTTTCTCCACTGGGGCATTTACAGCATGTTTGCCCAGGGAGAATGGTATCTGAACACCGGAGGGCTTAACCGCGACGAATACGCCAAGGCCGCATCGGGCTTCTATCCCGCCAATTTCGATGCGGACGCATGGGTGAAGGCGTTCAAGGATGCCGGAGCAAAATACATCTGCTTCACCACCCGGCACCATGACGGATTTTCGATGTTTGACACGAAATACTCCGATTATGACATTGTGGATGCCACTCCATACGGAAAGGATATCGTCCGCGAACTTTCGGAAGCCTGCAAGCGTCACGGAATCCGCCTGCATTTCTATTATTCGCACATCGACTGGACAAGGGACGACTATCCTGCGGGACGCTCGGGAACAAGAACCGGGAAAGATCCGAAAAAGGCAGACTGGCCGTCGTATTTCGCATTCATGAACAACCAGCTGACCGAACTTATACAGAACTACGACCCGGATGCCATCTGGTTCGACGGCGTATGGGACAAGAACGCCTCGTTCGACTGGCAGCTCGGCGAGCAGTACGGCATGATACACAAGCTGAAGCCTTCGTGCCTGATAGGCAACAACCACCACAAGACACCTTTCCCCGGAGAAGACTTCCAGATGTTTGAGCGCGATCTTCCCGGACAGAATACCGCCGGATACTCCGAAGGCCAGGAGGTGAGCCAGCTTCCTCTGGAAACCTGCCAGACAATGAACGGATCATGGGGCTATAGCGTCAAGGACCAGAACTACAAGTCGACCGAATATCTGATCAGATACCTTGTACGCGCAGCCGGCAAAGGTGCCAACCTGCTGCTGAACATCGGTCCCCAGCCCGACGGAAGCATTCCGGCAGCAGCCCTGGAGCGTCTGAAAGGAATAGGCAGATGGCTGGAGCAGAACGGGGAAAGCGTCTACGGAACAACCGCCGGCGATGTGCCCGAACGCCCGTGGGGAGTGACGACACAGAAAGGCAACAAGCAGTATGTCCACATTCTCTCATTGTCTGACGCTTCCCTCTTTCTGCCGATAAGCCGGAAGATTGCCCGCGCAACGGTTTTCGGAACAGACAAGAAAGTGGATTTCAGGCAGTCGAAGGAAGGCGTCCTGCTGAACCTCGGCGAAGTGCCCGACAGCGTAGACTATATCGTTGAACTGACCATGAAATGATTCCGCCGGAACCGGCGGTGCGGAGGAGCGCGCCTCACGCTGTTTCTGCCTTGCGCTGCAACTCCGCACCGCTCCCGTTCCGCCATTCCGGGCCGGAAAGAAGCCTGTTTCCGTGCTGCGGCTACCTCTTCCGGCAGAGCCGGACTAATTCACACCCGTATCCCATACGCATGCTTCACCTCGTCCATCACAAACACGCTTTCCAGCGAAGCGAGGTGTTCGATCGTTCCCAGCACATTCAGCACGAATTTCTGATAATACTTCATGTCCGGAGCATGGATTTTGAGCAGGTAGTCAAAGCTGCCGGAAATGTTATAGCATTCCGTCACTTCCGGAATGTCACGGACAATGCGGCTGAACTCCTGCGCAATCTCACGGTTCAGGCGGTCCATCTTGACGTGGCAGAACACCACAAAGCCGCGGTTAAGCTTTTCCGCATCAAGCACCGCTATGTATTTCTTTATGTATCCGCCGGCTTCCAGGCGTTTGAGCCGCTCGAACACCGGCGTGGACGAAAGGCTGACCCGGGCCGCAAGCTCCTTTATTGTCAGCCGGGCATTCTCCTGAAGCGTGCGGAGAATCTGCAAATCGGTTTTGTCTAACGTTTCCATATGATATAAAAGTTCAAGTTAATCCCTGCAAATGCTTGTCGGCAGATTCTGAACAAGAAACGACTTCCGGCGGAAAACGTTTCCAGAAAAAAATCCGCTTGTCTTTCCGGCAAATTTATCTCCAGACTGAAGATATATATCTTTAAGCTGAAAACATGCATCTTCAGGCTGAAGATTTGTATCTCTAGCTTAGAGCGTTTGAATTTTCACGGGGCGCAGCCTTTTTCAGACGACGGCCTTTTTCTTTTCCGTCCGTCCGGCAGACAGACGGCAGCCATTCACGAAAGGATATTATTCTGCCGGGAAGGTGCATCCGCACCGTTCGCCATATATTTATTCTAAAAGTAGAGGCAAAAATAGCTATATTTTCCAAATTTCCTACAGATATTGCATAAAATCCCTGCAACGTCTTTCTTTGCAGAGAATAAAACAAACAACATAAAAACAAATTATATGAAAACAAGAAACCTGCATTTTGAAACGCTGCAACTGCATGCCGGGCAAGAACTGCCCGACCCCACAACGGGTGCCCGTGCCGTTCCTATCTATCAAACTACTTCGTATGTATTCCGCAACTCCCAACATGCGGCAGACCGTTTTGCCCTGCGCGATGCAGGCAATATCTACGGACGGCTGACCAATGACACCCAAGCTGCTCTGGAAACCCGCATGGCGGCACTCGAAGGAGGTGTAGCGGCGCTGGCTGTGGCCTCGGGAGCGGCTGCCGTGACCTACGCGCTGCAGAACCTGCTCCGCCCGGGCGACCACATCGTAGCGGCAGACAACCTCTACGGCGGCTCGTACAACCTGATTGTGCATACGCTGGCTGCAACGGGCATCACTTGCAGCATTGTGAACGTAAACGATCTCAATGCCCTTGATGCCGCCATCCGCCCGGAAACGAAGGCTGTATTCGCCGAAACTTTCGGAAACCCCAACTCGGAAGTGACCGACATACAGGGCGTGGCTGCTGTAGCGCACCGCCATCATGTCCCGCTCATCATCGACAACACCTTCGGCACTCCTTTTCTGATCCGGCCCATCGAGCACGGAGCCGACATCGTGGTACACTCTGCGACAAAGTTTATCGGCGGACACGGCACAGCCTTGGGAGGAGTCATCGTGGACGGCGGCACATTTGACTGGGCGGCATATCCCGACAAGTTCCCCACGCTGGCCAAGCCCGAACCCTGCTACCACGGAGCAGTGTTTGCCGACGTGGCAGGCAAAGCCGCATTTGTCACGCGCATCCGTGCGGTCCTGCTGCGCGACACGGGAGCCGCGCTCTCGCCCTTTCACGCCTTCCTGCTGCTGCAGGGACTGGAAACCCTTTCGCTCCGTGTGGAACGGCATGTTGCCAACGCCTTGCAGGTGGCGGATTTCTTGCACCGTCATCCCAAGGTGAAGCAGGTCAATCATCCGTCGCTGCCCGGACATCCCTGCCACAGCCTTTACACCCGCTACTTCCCTAATGGCGGAGGCAGCATCTTCACCTTCGAAATCAAAGGAGGGCAAGCGGAAGCCTGGCGTTTCATCGACTCGCTGGAGATATTCTCGCTGCTGGCAAACGTGGCCGACGTGAAGAGCCTCGTCATCCATCCCGCCACCACCACACATTCGCAGCTTTCGCCCGAAGAGCTTGCCGAACAGCATATCACGCCCGCCACCGTCCGCCTGTCTGTCGGCACAGAACACATCGAAGACCTGCTTGCCGATCTGAGCCAGGCATTGGAGAAAGTGTGAACCATCTGTAAAACGGGTGCTAATATCTGTAATTTGTGTACAGCGAGTTCAATTCTTCCGCGCTATTTTTGCAATCAAACAAAAATCAAGCCGATATGTTACGTAAAATCAGATTGACGCTCGCTGTTCTGTTCTTTGCTGCCATCACGCTGCTGTTCCTTGACTTTACCGAAACGGTGCACGCATGGCTGGGATGGACGGCAAAACTACAATTCTTGCCGGCGGTATTGGCGCTGAATGCCGGAGCTGTCGTATTTCTTCTGCTGCTTACCCTTGTCTTCGGACGAGTGTACTGTTCTGTCATCTGTCCGCTGGGTGTGATGCAGGACGTAGCGGCATGGTTCGGAAAGAAGCAGAAAAAGAACCGCTACACTTTCTCTCCTGCCAGACAGTGGCTGCGCGGCGGTGTGCTGATTCTATTTATAGCTGCAATGCTGGCCGGAGCCGGTTCGCTGGCAGCACTGATCGCTCCTTACAGTTCGTACGGACGGATAGCGGGCAATCTCTTCGCTCCGCTTTACGGATGGTGCAACAACCTGCTGGCTTATTTTGCCGAACGTGCCGGCAGCTATGCCTTTTACGAAACGGAAGTATGGCTGAAGAGTGTGCCGACTTTCGTGATTGCGGCGCTTACCTTTATTATAATATGCACGCTGGCGTGGCGGAACGGACGGACATACTGCAACACAATCTGTCCGGTAGGAACCGTACTGGGATTCTTCGCCCGGTGGTCGTGGCTGAAGCCTGTGATTGACACCGACAAGTGTGTAAACTGCAAGCTGTGCGCCCGCAACTGCAAGGCTTCGTGCATCGACATCTCCCGCCACCGCATCGATTACAGCCGCTGCGTGGCCTGCATGGACTGCATCGGCAAATGCCACAAGGGAGCCATCAGTTTTTCTCCGGCTTCCTTCCGCAAGAAGAGCATCAGGAAAACGGAACCGGAAACTCCCTCCACAGACAAAGGCGAAGGGGCGTCCCGGCGCAGCTTCCTTACCGCAACCGCTCTGGTGACAGCAGCCGTTACCTTGAAGGCACAGGAAAAGAAGGTAGACGGCGGACTGGCAATCATCAAAGACAAACAGATTCCTCACCGCAATACGCCTGTCGTGCCGCCGGGCGCATGGAGCGCGCAGCATTTTGCCCGGCACTGCACCGCCTGCCAGCTGTGCGTGTCGGCATGTCCTAACCAAGTGCTTCGTCCCGCTGCCGACCTGATGCGGCTGATGCAGCCTGAAATGAGCTACGAACGCGGTTACTGCCGCCCGGAATGTACGCGATGCAGCGATGTCTGTCCGGCTGGAGCAATACGCCCGATCACACTTGCGGACAAGTCTGCCACGCAGATAGGCCATGCCGTATGGATAAAGAAAAACTGCGTGCCGCTCACCGACGGAGTAGAATGCGGAAACTGTGCCCGGCACTGCCCTGCCGGTGCCATTCAGATGGTGTCTTCGGATGCCGGCGACCCCGGTTCGCCAAAGATTCCGGTCGTGAACGAAGAGCGGTGCATCGGTTGCGGAGCCTGCGAGAATCTCTGTCCGGCACGCCCCTTCAGCGCAATCTATGTCGAAGGACATAAGGTGCACCGCACGATCTGAGCAGCCTGAATATCCGACAGAAACATGTCAAAAGAACATTTTCCCGCCAAATCATAAAAACACAGCAAACCCTATGAATGAAAAGAACAACATCTCCCGCCGCAGTTTCCTGAAGATGATGGGAACGGCAGGAGCGGCGGCCGGACTGGCGGCTTGCGGCAACAGCACGTCGCAGACAGTCCGGACAGATATACCGGAAGGACAAATGACATACCGCACCAACCCTTCGACGGGCGACAAGGTATCCTTGCTCGGATTCGGAATGATGCGCCTGCCTTCGGTGGGCGGACGCAGCGCGAGAGAGGGCAATGAGGAAATAGATCAGGAAATGGTGAACGAACTGGTGGACTATGCCCTGGCGCACGGCGTGAACTATTTTGACACGTCGCCTGCCTATTGCCGGGGAAAATCGGAACATGCTACGGGCATCGCGCTGAGCCGCCATCCGCGCAATACTTATTTTATTGCAACCAAAATGTCGAATTTCGCTCCTGCCACATGGACGAAGGAAGGTTCCATCGCAATATACCGCAATTCGCTGAAGGAGCTTCAGACTGACTATATCGACTACCTGCTGCTGCACGGTGTCGGAATGGGCAGCGGAATGGAAGAGTATGAACACCGCTTTATTGACAACGGCATGCTGGACTTCCTGCTCGCCGAACGTGAGGCCGGGCGCATCCGCAATCTGGGCTTTTCATACCACGGCGACGTGAAAGTGTTCGACCGCCTGCTGGCCGAGCACGACAAGTATCACTGGGATTTTGCGCAGATCCAAATGAACTATCTCGACTGGAAATATGCCAAGCAAATCAATCCGCGCAACACGGACGCCGAGTACCTGTATAATGAACTGGCAAAGCGCAACATCCCTGTCGTCATTATGGAACCGCTGCTGGGAGGCCGCCTGTCGAACGTGCCCGACCCCATCGTCGCCATGCTGAAACAGCGCGAGCCGGAGGCAAGCGTCGCTTCGTGGGCTTTCCGATTTGCCGGAAGCCATCCCGACGTGCTGACGGTGCTGAGCGGCATGACCCGCATGGAACATTTGCAGGACAATCTGCACACTTACTCTCCTCTGCATCCGTTGAGCGAAGAGGAATTCGCTTTCCTGCAACGGGCAGCCGACCGGATGATGCAGTTTGACACAATCCCCTGCAACGACTGCAAGTATTGCATGCCCTGCCCGTATGGAATAGACATCCCCGCCATTCTTCTCCATTACAACAAATGCCTGAACGAAGGAAACATTCCCGAAAGCTCGCAGGATGCAGACTACCGCCGTGCCCGCCGCGCTTACCTCATCGGATATGACCGGAGCGTTCCTAAATTGAGGCAGGCAAACCACTGCATCGGCTGCAACCAGTGCAGTCCGCATTGTCCGCAACGGATCGACATTCCGGCAGAACTGCACCGCATCGACCATTTTGTGGAGCGTCTGAAGCAGCAGACTTTATAAAGTGATTCGCAAGATAAGAAGCAAAGACAGGGGACACGCGGGAAACAGGGAGGAGATTTCCTTATCCGTCACCGTATGTACCTTGTCTTTGCGCTTGTCATAGCAGTGCGTCCCGTTTCTTTTTGGGGAGAGAGGCCCGGACAAGCTCATACGACCTGCGCACAAGTTCCCGTACTAACGCATCCGGCACATCGCTGTCAAAATAGACATCGTTCCACAGACGCTTGTTCATGTGCCATGCCGGACGGATTCCGGCATACCGCTCGCGCAGGTCTTCAGCGTCGTCTGCCGATGACTTGACGCAACACCGGTCGAACACTTCTATGTTCACATAGCAAAACCACTTGCTCCCCACATAAAAGCACAGCACATCCCGGCTATAGCGGTCTTTTACCGCAGTGAAAGGCATTCGCTCCGTCACTCCGGGCAATGAAAGACAATAGGTTCTGAAGTCTTCTACATTCATGATGTTTCCGCAGTTGAATTTCTGCAAAAATAATTGAAAGGCGAGAGCAGAAAAACAAACTTGCTTGATTTTTTATGCCGAGCCGCATCCTATCTAAAAATACAAATCACCTGCTCCCTGCCATTATTTCGCAGATTTTTCCTAACTTTGCTTTCAATGAATCGTTTAATTTTACAGAAAATGTATGAATAACTTTATGTTTTACAGTCCCACCGAGTTTGTATTTGGTAAAGAAACGGAACTGCAGACCGGTGCACTGGTAAAGAAATTTCATGGAACGAAAGCGCTGATTGTATTCGGCGGAGGTTCCGTATTGAGAAGCGGCCTGCTGGAACGGGTTAAAGAATCTTTGGACAAGGAAGGCATCGCGCATGTCGAGATGGGCGGCGTGCAACCGAATCCGACTGACCCGAAAGTGTATGAAGGCATCGGACTGGGCAGACGCGAGAAGGTGGATTTTCTGCTGCCCGTAGGCGGAGGATCAGTCATTGATACGGCCAAGGCCATAGCGGCAGGTATACCCTACGACGGCGACTTCTGGGACTTTTTCACAGGAAAAGCCGTACCGGAAAAGGCTTTGCGCATCGGCGTTGTGCTTACCATCCCTGCAGCCGGAAGCGAAGGTTCCGGCAATTCGGTCATCACAAAGACAGACGGACTGAAGAAATTAAGCCTGCGCACTCCCGAGGTTCTCCGCCCGGCATTTGCTGTAATGAATCCGGAACTCACCTACACGCTTCCCGCATGGCAAACGGCAAGCGGCATCACCGACATGATGGCACACATCATGGAACGCTATTTCACCAACACGGCTGATACGGAAGTAACCGACCGCTTGTGTGAAGGCACCCTGAAAGCCATTATCAAGGAAGCGCTCACAGTGATCAAGGAACCCGAAAACTACGGGGCACGGGCCAACATCATGTGGGCGGGAACCATAGCTCATAACGGCATATGCGGCGTAGGATGCGAAGAAGACTGGGCTTCACATTTTATGGAACACGAAGTGAGCGCGCTTTATGATGTGACGCACGGCGCGGGACTGGCTGTCATTTTCCCGGCATGGCTGACTTATATGGCCGACCACAACGTGAGGAAAGTAGCTCAGTTTGCCAACCGGGTGTGGGATGTACCTGCGTCGGAAGACAAAAAAGCGATGGCTCTCGAGGGAGTGGCACGGATGAAAGCGTTCCTGCATGAAATCGGTATGCCGACTACATTCAGGGAGCTTGGGATTGAGAACCCGGATATCAGCGCACTGGTATGCAGGCTGCATGAAAACAAGGGGGAATTTGTGGGCAATTATGTCAAGCTCGACCGTCAGGCCACAAGACAGATTTATGAAACAGCCAACCTTTAAAACGCTACAGCATGATATTCAGCAATGACAACATACGGCGCCAGGACAGGCTGCTGGACGAGGAAAGAGCGATGGAGATCATCAAAGAGGGAGAATACGGCGTGCTTTCCATGCAGGATGCAGGCGGAAACGGTGCATACGGAGTTCCTATCAACTATGTATGGGACCGGGGAAATTCCATTTACCTGCATTGCGCTCCTGCCGGAAGGAAGCTGGAATGTATAGACAAATGTCCCAACGTATCCTTCTGCATTGTCGGCAGAACCAAAGTGATACCGGAAAAGTTTACCGCTGCCTATGAAAGCGTGATACTTGAATGCACGGCTCACCGCAGCCTCCACGAAGCCGAACGCATGTCTGCCCTGTCACTTCTTTTGAGCAAATACTCCCCGAACGACAAGATGAGAGGGATAGAATACGCAAACAAATCGTTTGCCAGAACAGAGATTATCCGCCTCGACATCGAGAAGATCAGTGCCAAGTGCAAACGAACCGGCCTTTGATTTTCTTCCTGCCGCTTGCAAGAAGCGGCAAAACGGAAAAGCGCAGAAGTACGCTGCATCGGCACTTCTGCGCTATTTGTATTCAACGTTTCCGGACAGACAAATCCGGATAAATCCGTCAACGTATTCTGTCGTAAGACTTCACCAGCATTTCATCCTTGTCAATGGCACGGATGGCAAGCCAGTTCAAGATGATGCTTATCAAAGGAAGACACAATGACCACGACGGCACAAATCCGCTGTCATCCTGTCCTTCTGCGCTCAGGATAAAATAAATTGCCGCCAGATAATATGCCACCAGAACGATAGAGTTCATGACAGTAAGCCGGATCTGGCGCTTCCGTTTCCGATAAAGGAATATCGTGATGATTGATACGACAGCTGCAACGGCCAGAAGGATGAACAGCACGCACGAAGAATAGTTCATCGTGCCGTCAGGAAGCGTATAGTAAAGGTTCGTCATCCCGAACACATCCGTTACCGTATAGAAACTGCCCACCGGCAAAGCCATCGCCACAATCATGAGAACAGCCACGAGCAGCAGATAAACCGTTTGAATTCTCTGTATCATAGAAGATTACTGCAATTTTTCCTTTTCCTTTGCCGGGTTTCTGTAGTAAACCTTACCTTCTATATACTCTTGTGTAGCGATAAGCGTCGGCTTCGGAAGTTTCTCGTAATAGCGTGAAATTTCGATCTGTTCCCTGTTTTCAAACACCTCCTCCAGATTGTCGTTGTATGAAGCAAATTCCTGAAGCTTCTTGGAGAGATCATTCTTCATCTCCGCAGCAATCTGGTTAGCACGCTTTCCGATGATGGCTACAGTTTCATAAATATTGCCTGTATCTTCACAGAGTTCCATCAGGTTACGAGTCACTGTGTTAGTAGGAGCATTTGTCTTTTTGTAATCCATAATTTATTTCAGTTAAATATAGTTGTTATTCTGCATATATGTCACTTTCCCCGGTCACGTACTTGCTGGCATCCTTGTGAATGCTTTCCGCCTCCTTCAGATATTTGCTCTCCGGAAACTCATTGATGAAAGCATAATACTCGTCTACCGCCTCACGCATACGCTCTTCCTTCTTTTCAATCACACTCTCCTTCGCCATATAATAACGTGCACGCAAGATCAGCATCATCAGTTCTTCACGCAGTTTGGTATAGGGATAGTCGTTGAGCACATTCTGCGCAGTCACGATGGCAGCCAGGTAATTGTTTCCCGTGCTGCTGTAAGAAGCGTTGCCCGAATACGATCCCAGATCATAATACAGCTTGGCAGACAGGAATTCCTTTTCCACCAGTTTGTCCTGAAGTTCAAAAATCATATCCTGGGCCAGCTGCTTGCGGGAACTTGCCGGAAAGTACTCCATAAACATTTGCAGTTCGTTTATGGCTTTATAGGTGCTCGACTGGTCAAGGCGAGGCTCCGGAGTGTCAAGATAAAGTGCCTTGCCGCAGAAGAAGCGCGCCAGTTCCGTATAGGTTCCGCGGGGATAAGTCGTGTAATACGTATTGAAATAATGAGAGGCCGTCACGAAATCTCCTTGGTTGTAATAGGTCATTGCCAGCATATAAAGTGACTCTTCGCCATTCACCGTTCCTTTCAGGATAGAGATCAGTTCTTCCAGAATTGTTGCCGCGCGCGAGTTCTGGCCTTTAGCGAAATAGCTCTTTGCGGCTTCGTACTTATACTCGTAGTCAGTGCTTTTCAGCACTTTGTTATACTCTCCGCAGGAACTCAACAACCCAGCGGAAAGGAGGCCCAACATCATATATTTTTTCATAACAGTCTGCATAGTTGAGATAGTCGTGCAAAAGTAGTCTTTTCCGCTGAATAATACAACTGATGTATGTTTTTTTAAATTATTTTTCCGTACAGGCGGAATACCAAAGGAATTTATGTGTAATTTTACTGCCCAATCAATCAGAGGATGACATTATGAACTTCGAACTCATTTCCGATTACCAGCCCACCGGTGACCAGCCGGAAGCCATCGCCCAACTGACAGAGGGAATACTGAATCATGTACCGGCCCAGACACTGCTCGGCGTGACCGGCTCGGGAAAGACTTTCACCATAGCGAATGTTATAAAGAACATCAACAAGCCGACACTGATACTGAGCCACAACAAGACACTGGCGGCCCAGCTGTACGGTGAGTTCAAGAAGTTTTTCCCGCACAATGCGGTGGAATATTATGTTTCGTACTACGACTACTACCAGCCCGAAGCGTATATTCCCTCAACCGACACCTACATCGAAAAAGACCTCGCCATAAACGATGAAATAGACAAGCTGCGCCTGGCGGCCACTTCTTCGCTGCTGTCCGGACGGAAGGATGTGATTGTCGTTTCGTCCGTTTCATGCATCTACGGCATGGGAAATCCGGCCGATTTCTATAATAATGTCATTGATATCAAAAAAGGCAAGCTTCTGGACCGCAACGTTTTTCTGAGAAAGCTGGTTGAAAGCCTTTACGTGCGCAACGACATCGAACTGAACCGCGGAAACTTCAGGGTAAAGGGCGATACGGTGGATATCTTCCTCGCCTACACCGACAGCATACTGAGAGTGATGTTCTGGGACGACGAAATCGACGGCATCGAAGAGATTGATCCCGTATCCGGACACAGGACAGGAAGCTTTGAAGAGTACAAAATCTATCCCGCCAATCTTTTCATGACCACCAAAGAAAGCACGCTGCGGGCAATCCACGAGATTGAAGACGATCTGACCAAACAGGTGGCCTATTTTGAGGAAATGGGCAAAACGCTGGAGGCAAAACGCCTGTACGAACGCGTGACATACGACATGGAAATGCTCCGCGAGCTGGGACACTGTTCGGGAATCGAGAACTATTCACGGTATTTTGACGGCCGGGCTCCGGGCACCCGCCCCTACTGCCTGCTCGACTTCTTTCCGGAAGACTTCCTGATCGTGATTGACGAAAGCCATGTAAGCGTGCCGCAGATCAGGGCCATGTACGGTGGAGACCGTGCGCGCAAGGTCAACCTCGTACAGTATGGATTCCGCCTTCCTGCGGCTATGGACAACCGTCCGCTCACGTTCGAGGAGTTCCAGGAAATGGCCAGACAGGTAATTTACGTCAGCGCGACTCCGGCAGACTATGAATTGCAGCAAAGCGAGGGAATTGTGGTGGAACAGGTAATACGTCCTACCGGTCTGCTCGATCCGATTATTGAAGTCAAACCGAGCCTGAACCAGATCGACGATCTGATGGAAGAGATACAGCAGCGCGTGGAGGTGAACGAGCGCGTGCTGGTGACCACGCTCACCAAACGGATGGCGGAAGAGCTGACAGAATATCTGCTGAACAGCGGCATCAGATGCACCTACATCCACAGCGACGTGGATACGCTGGAAAGAATACAGATCATGGACGACCTGAGGCAGGGAGTATATGATGTGCTTGTAGGCGTAAACCTGCTGCGTGAAGGGCTTGACTTGCCGGAGGTTTCGCTCGTTGCTATTCTGGATGCCGACAAGGAAGGCTTCCTTCGTTCACACCGGTCGCTGACACAGACGGCAGGACGTGCCGCCCGAAACGTGAACGGAAAGGTTATCATGTATGCCGACCACATCACAGAAAGTATGCAGCAGACGATTGACGAAACGAACCGCCGCCGCGAGAAGCAGCTCGCTTACAACGAAGCGCACGGGATAACCCCGAAACAGATTGTCCGCTCGCGCGACAATGCGCTGCTGGAGATAAACGGCAAACAGGCGGAAACGGAAAAGAAACAGCCGAAAGCTTACACGGAAACGCCCGTTCTTTATGCCGCTGCCGACCCGATTGTAGAATACATGTCGAAAGAGCAACTGGAAAAGAGCATCAACCGCACGCGCAAGCTGATGCAGGAAGCAGCGAAAAAGCTCGATTTCATCGAGGCGGCACAATACCGCGACGAGCTGCTCCGGCTGGAGGATATGCTCAAAGAAAAGAAATGAAAAAAGGCTTTCCTGTGTTCCCCGAAAGGAAACGCACAGGAAAGCCTTCATTTATCAGAAGCCCTTGGCAGGCACTTATTTGTCTACATTCACGTCAATACCTTTGTTGCGCAAGGTCATCGCCATCAGACGAAGGTAGTTTGAATACTGCTTTTCATCCAACGTTTCCTTCATCAGCTTCAGATTTCCATAAACTGCGTTACGGACTTTTTCATTCTTCCCTTCCTTCGCTCTGTTTGCAAGGGACATCTCAGCCTTAAAGAAGTCGCAGATGTCTGCTACCTTTTCGTTCTGAGTGCCGTTCAGCTTCAGATACTGGGTCAGCTTGGACTTGTTGATCGAACCGTCCCACGCAGAAGCGTTGTTGTTGTCCTTTACACCATCAGCGAATACTGATACGGAAAATGCCAAAGCGGCAACCAATGTTAAACCTGATTTTCTCATAATACCTAAAATTTTACTTGTTACCTAAAAACTTTTTACCTAAAAAACAATCTTAAATCTAATCTAGCTCGAGCTTTATCTTTTTACCGATACAAAGATAAGAATATGTTGAACAACATAAAAGCAAAAGCAGAAAAAACTCGCGATACCGGTGTCATTTATTGATATATATCAAAAAACAGCTATCCAAATGAACAATTTCTTAATATTTTTGTAATACGAAACAGCCATATATGTTGTTTCCTTATCTATTTGTTACATCATGCAGGACCGGCGGCTACATTCTTTCGGAGATGAAAGGAGCCGCCGCCTTTTTTAGTCAGGGACTCACCTTTCTTCCGTTTTTTAGAGCAAGTAACAGCATTCACTGACCATTATAATGAAATAAACTGTATTTTTGTGTCCCGAAGAACAAAAAGATTTTTTCCTAATATATAAATAAGGTATAATATGAAAGCAAAAGAGATTCCCATACTGCTTCTGACCGGTTATCTGGGCAGCGGAAAAACAACGTTAGTCAACCATATCCTCGCAAACAAACGCGGCATCAAATTCGCAGTCATTGTCAATGATATCGGCGAAGTGAACATCGATGCCGACCTGATTCAAAAGGGAGGAATCGTCAACAAGAAAGACGACAGCCTGGTGGCGCTGCAAAACGGGTGCATCTGCTGCACGCTGAAGGCCGACCTGATCGAACAGGTCTTTGAACTGATGAAAATGGAACGCTTCGACTACATTGTGATTGAAGCCAGCGGAATCTGTGAGCCGGAACCGATAGCGCAGACCATTTGTTCCATTCCGCGCCTGGGAGGGGCTTACACCAAATACGGCATCTGCCGGCTCGACTGCATCGTGACGGTTGTCGATGCACTGCGGATGCAAAGTGAATTTGCATGCGGAAACGATCTTACCCGTAAACATATCGACGAAGAGGACATCGAAAACCTGATTATCCAGCAAATCGAATTCTGCAACATCATCCTGCTCAATAAAGCAGCGGAAGTGAAGGCCGAAGAACTGGAGCGCATCAGGCAAATTATCCGAAGGCTGCAGCCTGCCGCTGAAATCATCGAGTGCAATTATGCGGATGTCGACCTGAACCGGATCATCAGCACAAACCTCTTCAACTTTGAAAGGGTGGCCACATCAGCCGGATGGATACGCGAAATCGAACGCCAGGCAACCGAAGAGGAAGAGAATGAGGCAAAACATCCCGGGCACCGGCACGAAGAAGAGCATCATCACCACGGACACGATGAGGAAGAAGACGGCCACGGCCATCACCACCACCATGCGGAAGGAGGCGAAGTGGAAGAATACGGGATCGGAACCTTTGTCTATTACCGCCGTCCGGCATTCGACATCCACAAGCTCGACCATTTCATCGCAACCAAATGGCCGAAAAATGTAATCCGCACGAAAGGGGTATGCTATTTCAGCCACAACCGCGACATGTCGTACCTGTTTGAACAGGCCGGGACGCAAAAACAGTTGAAGGAGGCGGGACTATGGTATGCGACAGCTCCGGAAGAAGACCTGATCCGGCTGATGCAGCAAGAACCGGGACTGATGCGCGACTGGGACGAAAAATACGGCGACCGGATGATCAAGCTGGTATTCATCGGACAGCACCTCGACAAAGAAGAGCTGACCCGCGAACTGGACGCTTGCCTGGAGTGATTGCAGAACCAAGTCAAACAACAAGAATATCAAATGCCATGAAAAACCTGCTGATACTTTTTGCCCTGCTTTTCGCCGCAAATCAGGCCTGCCCGGAAGAAACCCGGAGCTTGAAAGACTACATGAGCACCCAATCCATGAAATGGGAACAGCTGCCCATGCAATGGAATGAAGGAGCCTTCTTGGGAAACGGGCGTATAGGCATGATGGTCTATGCAGACTCCACAGACAATTCGCTGACCCTCTGGCTAAGCCGTCCGGACGTAACCGACCACCGGAAAGCACCCGGACGGAAAACGTCGATGGGAGTAATGGGCGCCTCTGTACTTACCGACTTTTGCCGGATGGACATTGGAAAGATGAAACTCTTCCCGGAAGCCCGGATACTGTCGGGCACCATGGAACTGGACATCTACAATGCCGAACTGACAGGGCTGCTGCACACGGACAAAGGCGACATCTCTTTCCGGGCATTCACTCCTTATGCGCACGAACTGAATGTGGTTGAAGTGAAAACGTCTGTGCCCTATTCATGGAAACAGTTCCCGGGAAGCCCCCGTTCGCCCCGCATCATCGTATTCCCCGACCAGAAGGAGAAGCTGAACTATACCGACAATCCGACGCCGCAATGCGTAGCCCGCAAGCACGAAGGCTGGAGCGTACACCCGCTTCTTGCAGGGGGTGACTATGCGACCTACTGGAAAGAAACGGCCGGAAAGGACGGGACAACACTTTATGTGGCAACCATGAACGAGGTGCCGGAACCGGGAATATCGCTGTCCAAAGCCAAGACAGAAGTCGGCAGGGCCATCGCGCAGGGCACGGCATCGCTGCGCGAAGAAATGCACGGATGGTGGAACGCTTACTACGAAACAGGCATGATCTGCATCCCGGACAAAAAGATGGAGAATTTCTACCACCTGCAGCTCTACAAACTGGCTACCTGCTCGCACCCCGACGGACCTGTAATGGATACATTCGGCACATTCTACAAAACCAGCCAGTGGCCGGGAATCTGGTGGAACCTGAATGTGCAGCTTACCTACATGGCTACCCATGCGACCAACCGCCTGGAGCAGGGGGCGAACTACCAGAAGCTGGCTGACGAAGCGCTGATTGACATCATGCGGACCAGAGGGCCGGCCAAGGTGGGCGACTTCGCGTGGGCACTCCACACCTACTACTCCTACATGCGCTACTCCGGCAGCTCATGGGAGGAAATCAGGAGCAAGTTCATGCCTAAAGCGGAAGCGATCCTTGCCATGTACATGCCCCACCTGCAGGAGCGCAACGGCGTCTATCACCTTCTCGACATGGAGTCGCCCGAGTATGAAGGTTTCAAGACCTACAACAACAGCAACTATAACCTGGCAGCCTTGCGCTGGCTGCTTCTGACCATGACTGGCCTGAGCGAACGGACAGGAGTAAAGCCTGAGCAATATGCCGGATGGAAAGAGATCCTCGCAAAGCTGCACCCTGCCCCCGCAGACGAAAACGGCTTAATGATCGCTTCTGACAAGCCGCTGGCAAAGTCGCACCGCCACTATTCGCACCTCCTTTCTTTTTATCCGCTAAGGCTGCAAGACACCACCCGCCCGGAGGTGAACGCGCTGCTCGAAAAGTCGATCGACCATTGGCTGAACATCGAAAACGGCAAAGCGCTCGCCGGCTATTCATATACCGGAGCGGCATCTCTTTATGCCTATCAGGGAAACGGCGAGAAGGCATATGCCCAATTGCGGCATTTCCTCAACGAGCGGATCGGACTGGCGCTGCTTCTTCCCAACACAATGTATGTGGAAAGCGGCGGAAGAAACCCTGTCATAGAAACACCCCTCAGTGCAGCTACGGCCGTCACCGAAATGCTGCTTCAGGGATGGGGAGAAACCTTGCGCATCTTCCCGGCCATTCCGCAGGACTGGAAAGACTGCTCTTTCTACGAACTGCGTGCGGAAGGCGGCTTCGTTGTGTCAGCCTCACGCAAGAACGGCAGTACGGAATGGATCCGCATACACAGCGATGCCGGACAGCCGTGCCGGATCAGTCTGCCTGAATGGAGCAGCGTATTCCAATTGCAGCAAAACAAAGTGAAGATGACTTCCGAAGGCAAGGGGTATTACGTTTTTGACATTCCTGAAGGAGGCGACATCATTCTTGCCGGAACGGACAAAGCCGACACCGGAAAGACGTACGGGCTTCCGGACTCCGGAACATGGAACTATTATGGAGTGAAAAAAGGAAAAGGACTGCCGCGGCTGATGGACTGGCCGCTTCCGGAGCAATAGCAGATGCGCATAGAACGGAACTGGTCTGACAACTTGCTTGAAAACGCAAAGAAGTCTGTCTTTAGGCTGAACATATAGATCTTTAGGCTAAAGACATGTATCTCCAGGCTGAAGATTTACATCTCCAGCCTGGAGATACCGTTTTTTATTCCACAGCTCTGCCCGCTGCACCCGCATTTCCGGATTTTCGCGCCGCTACACATTTCCCAGATAAACATGGCGGATTCCGCATTCAGCCGCCACCTCACGCGCCCGAACCAGCGTCCGTACGGGAGTCGGGTACAGTTCGCTCATGCGGTATTGCGGAAAGAAACGGGTAAAATGCAGCGGATTCTCTCCAAAGCCATGAGCCGCAAGCCAACGGCACATGCGCCGTATCATTTCCATGTCATCGTTCACGCCCGGAATCAGCAGGTTGGTTATCTCAATCCACACCCCTGCCTCCTTCATCAGTTCCAGCGAACGGAGGACGGGTGCGAGCGAAGCGCCGCAGACCGATTTGTACAGATTGTCAGAAAAAGATTTCAAGTCGACATTCGCTGCGCTCACATACGGCAGCAGATCCTTCAGCGGCGCTTCGTTTATATAGCCTGCCGTGACCAGAATGTTCTGCAGCCCGGCTTCGCTGCAGGCGCGGGCACAGTCGCGGGTATACTCAAGGTATGTAAGCGGTTCTGTATATGTATAGGCCACAAGCCGGCAGGAGGCTTTCTCCGCCAAAGCAACCACATCGTCCGGTGCCAGACAGCGGAAGTCCAGTTCGTCCGGAGCTGCCTGCGAGATACGCCAGTTCTGGCAGTTCCTGCACGACAGGTTGCAGCCTGCCGCGGCAAGCGAAAGGCAGTCCTCGCCGGGATGAAAGTGGAGCAGCGGCTTCTTCTCCACCGGATCGACCTGCACGGCACAAACCTTGCCGTATGCGTCGGTCCACAGTCTGCCCTCACGGTTCATCCTGCTTCTGCAATGCCCGCGGGCACCTTCCTTCAAGCGGCAGTTGTGCGGGCAAAGACGGCACACGGCCGTTCCGTCAGCGCACCGCTCATAATACTCCGCTTCACGACAGGGTATCTGCTGCTTATTCAACCCCGCCTTCATCAAAGACCTCCGCTTCGTATACATAAAGTTCGGCACTTCGCCAGCCGTTCCATCCGATGCCCGCCTTGTCGCGCGCGCAATGCCCCAGAAACTCCTCCTTCGTCCAATGCGTTTCTTCGGCCACCTGCGGCAGGAAGGTGCCGCTGCGCGCATCCTTCACCATGAAGATGCCATGCTTTCCCAGTTCAAACTCCTCAACGGAATGAATCTTTCTCAGCGGAGAAAGCACAGAAATGTCGATGCGCACATCCTTCATCTCTTCAAGCGTCACAGGCCTGAAGCGGGCATCTTCGAAAGCCGCCGCCCGCGCCATGTCCGATACGGTGAGATAAAGCGGACGCCTGCCCGCCAGCATACCGATGCATCCGCGCAGCTTTCCGTTCAGGTGAAGGGTGACAAATGCACCGCAGTTCATCTTCAGCGTGTCTGTCAGACGTGCAGAATCATACGGCAGCTCCATCTTCCCTTCCAGTTCATTCTCAATGCTCTTGCGGGCTATCCGCAGCAGTTCGGCCTTCTCCGCAGCACGCAGCGAAAACGTATCACTGACATGCCTGAAGGTTTTTCCGCCGCCGCCCTCCGACACGGCAAACGCATGGTAGCCTACCACCTCGTCACGTCCGCCGTAAGGCGAATCACCCGAATTGCAGTAGCCCAGATGCTTCATTTGCAGACCGGGAGTTTGCTGCATCATCAGCAACAGTACGGCTATGGGAGCCTGTCCGCAGGCACTGGTCAGCAGGTTCTGATAACCGTGCGACGAGTTGCCGGCAATGGCACGCATGAAATTTTCCACCGATGCTGAAAGAATGGCATCTCCCGTTGCCTTGTCCGCCTTGCAGGCATCCGCATAAGGAGGATAGTGAGAAAAGTCGCTGCTGATGACAAACAGGTTCTCGGATGTAAAATAAGGCAGCAAAGCTTGAGCCACACGTTCCAGTTTTTCAATCCGCTGTGTTCCCACAATGACAGGCACAATAGGCGGAACGCTCTGAAGCCTTTGCTGGAGAAAAGGCAGCTGCACCTCCAGGCAATGTTCTTTCTGATGCGCCTGAGGCAAATAGCAGAACACATCGTCCGAATGCGCCAGCCTTTCACATGTTTCCTGATCGACCTTGACCTCTCCGAGCGGAGTCGCATAAGCCGGACTGGCACCGTTGACAGAGGCTCCGTCGAACGCTGCCCGGTGGCTGGGACCCAGCAGAAACACGCGGCGGTAATGCGCAGACGGAGCAATGCAGGCATAAGCCTTCGAAGCCGTAGCGCCAGAAAATACATAGCCGGCATGGGGAACAATAATGGCCCGGACGCTTGATATACTGTCCGTTCCGGCCTCCGACAGAAAACGGTTCACCTCTGACCTCAGCGTATCAGGATCAGCGGGATAGAAGCGTCCCGCCACCGCAGGCCGGCGTATTTCGCCGCCCGCCTGCGAAAATGAAGGAATAACATGTGCAGTCATAATGCATATAACAGATAAAAACTTCAAAATCCGATTCATCTGACAAAAAATTTGCTGGTTCACAAAAAAAATCTACCTTTGAAACCATTAACCCCAAATTAATTAGATTATGTCAGTTTTCAGAGTGATTCTCTCGATTATTTTTCCGCCTTTGGCCGTATTCGACAAAGGCTGCGGCTCCATACTTATCGTGTTCATTCTCACGCTTTTCGGATGGATACCAGGAGTCATCGCAGCCTTGGTGATACTCAACAAGTCGTAATCCGGCAGGCATTATCCGGCCACGGAATCGGCCATGGCCTCCAACCGCCTTACCAATGAATCGCGCAGCGACACGAACTGAGGCATCAGCTCAGGCTTGACCGGCTTTTTGGGCTGCGACTTGATGAGAAGCGGGTTGATGGGCTTTCCGTTCTCAAACACGCGGAAGTCAAGATGCGGCCCCGTTGAAAGTCCCGTCGATCCGACATAGCCGATCACTTCCTTCTGCTTTACGGCCGATCCCACCTTGATGCCTTTCGCAAAGCGCGACAGATGCATGTAGGTTGTGACGTACACGCTGTTGTGGCGAATTTTCAGGTAGTTTCCCGCACCGTTCGGCTGATAGGCTTTGGCTATGACTTTTCCGTTGCCGATCGCATAGACCGGAGTCCCTTTGGGCGCCGCATAGTCCACTCCGTGGTGCGCGCGGTAACGGCGGAGCACCGGATGGAAACGGCTGTTGGAGAACCTCGACGTAATGCGGTAGAAGTCGAGCGGAGCTTTCAGAAACGCCCCCTCCAGACTGTTCCCTGTCACGCCATAGTACAGTTCCTCTCCGTCCTGAGTGAAAGGGATGGCATAATATGTGCTGTCCGAATGGCGGAAAGAAGCGGCAAGCACATGAAAATTGTCAAGTTCCTTGCCGTCTACACACTCCTGCTCGTAAACCACCCTGAACTCATCTTCTTTCTGAAGGCTGAAAAAGTCGATAGACCATCCGTAGATATTGGAAAGCACAAGCGCCAGCAACGGCGAGGCGTCACACTTCTCCATGGCAAGCCACAGTGAAGACTCTACCCTGCCTCTGATTTCCTTCTGCTTCCATTCCACCGGGTTCTCTCCCCTATACACCCGGTAATCTCCCCGCAGATCAAACACTACGTATGACTTCGGAGTTTCCTCATAAACGAAAAACATGGTCTGCGGGATGCTGTCCTTGGTCTTGAAAACCGCATAGGCCTGTCCGTCGCGTATCTTCCGCACGTCAAACACGTCTTTTGCCTTCTCATTCAGGTCATGGATATTCCTCGATGTCAGCCCGTGGTTAGACAAGATGGACGAAAGGTTCTGGTTGCGCTCCACGATTCCGTAATCCACCTTGTAACGGTCCACCGGTATTCCATATTCCAGCACCAGCCGTTCAACTTCCGCCGAATCGGTCACCTCCACTTCATCAGGCTCGTCGCCGGCTTTCGGCTTCGGCCAGAAAATAAACCCCAGGGCGATAACGCCTATAACTGCTGCGGAAACGATCCGCCATTTCTTTCCGAACTTCATCATATATTCCAGTTTGTTATTTCCTGACAAATATACATTTTTTATCCGAGAGAGAATATCCCATCCGATAAAACGTTATTTTTGCAGAAGAAAAACCGCATATCGGGAAACGGCTGTCCACCCGCCCCGGTATCTCAAAAAAGAAACAAGATGAAAGAAATAATTGAGTTTTTATCCCGGCTGGAGAAAAACAACAACCGGGAATGGTTTCACGAACACAAAAGCGACTATCTTGCGGCGCAGGAAAAGTTCAACGGATTCACTGAGAAGCTGATTGCCGGCATAGCCGGATTCGATGAGTCTGTCAGCGGACTGACCGCCAAGGAATGCACCTACCGCATCTACCGCGACACCCGTTTCTCTCCCGACAAGCGGCCATACAAGTGCCACATGGGCGCATTCATCTGTCCGGGAGGGAAAAAATCCGGATTCTCGGGCTATTATTTTCAGATCGGTCCGCACGAAGCGGGTTATCCGGGCGGAAACATGCTTGCCTCAGGGGATTACTGTTTCGACCCCAAAGCGCTCCGGATTCTCCGCGAAGACATCTGCAACGATAATGGAGAGTTTGAAAAGACACTCCGACAGGCTCCCCTGTTCAGCCTCGACAATTCCGACATGCTGAAAAGAGTGCCCAACGGATTCCCCAAAGACGCACCTTTCTCTCCTTACCTGATGTACCGCACCTATTGCCTGGTCTACGAACCGGGGAAGGATTTCATGCTGAAAGGGAATCTGCTGGAACGCACCATTGATGCGTTCCGCACGACAAAGCCTTTCATCGCTTATCTGAACCGCGCCATCAGTTTCGCGAACGAAGAAGCGGCGGCACGCTGACCTCATTATCTGAACGCCGGCATGGGCAGATGCATGCCGGCCATCGTGAGTCCGTTCTTCCTTGCATAGTCAAGCAGAATCCGGCGAGTGGCTGCGACCTCCTGCTTGTCCATATCGTAGGAAGCGCAGATATCAGGATTCACCGTCTGCAACGCAGCTCCATGCATCAAATCTCCAACAACCAGCAGCTTGCCGATCTGATACGCCGTATGTCCCGGCGTGTGCCCGGCAGCCTTGATAGCCATGACATGTCCCGGAAGTTCATCCCCGAACTCGAACAGATGGAGCCTGTCCTTATACGCTTCCATCGTTTTCACCACCTGCGCTTTCTTCTCCGCATCCATTTTCATCCATGCGTCATATTCCGCTTTTGAGGCATATACTTGCGCTTTCGCAAACACCACGGTGTCGCCTTTCATCATACCGCCGATATGGTCGCCGTGAAAATGAGTGAGATACAGGTATTCCACCTCGTCCGGAGCAACTCCCAAGGCCTTCAGTCCGGTCTGAAGCTGGCTGTCTGAAGCCCCCACTCCCGTATCGAAAAGAATCCGCTTTCCGTCTGTTTCTACCAAAAACGTACTGACCGACGAAGGAATGCCGTCTTTCAGCCCCAAGGAATCGGCAAGCTGCGATGCATTTTGGTCAAACAACCCTACGGGCATCAGCTTATCGTGGCTGTTGTCGCGGATCCAGGTAGCTTTTACACTGTCCAGCCGGATTGTCTTTACTCCCATATATACCGTGGCTGTAATGGAGTCGGCCTCGTCTGCCGCCTGCTTCTTGGCTGATCCGCCACAGGCCGAAGCCAGTATCATGACTGCACCGGCCAACAGAATCATTGACTTTTTCATATCCTATACCTGTTATATAAATGTTCTTTCCCTGCAAATATACCTTTTTCTTGTGATTCAAGCAACACTTTTCTGACATAACGACACTTTAAACGACATTTTGACAAACGCTTCCTTCCATGAATTTGGCTAATAAAGTTTGCACAGAATTAAATAGGCCGACAATTTGTTTAAAGAATTATCCGAAATGTGAAATGCCCTGGTCTGGAAAGTGACATTATGTCAAAAGGCACAGTCTTTGCAATTTAATGGGTGAATTCCGAAGCCGAAAGGCAGAGGGATTAAAAAACAAATTGAATGTACAACAATTAAAAATAGGAGATTACAACTATGATGCCGACTAGAAAAAATTACAGTCAGAACTGGTTACCGAGTATCTTTAATGATTTCTTTGATAACGACTGGATGGTAAGAGCCAACGCTACAGCTCCTGCAATCAATGTCATCGAAAGCGACAAAGACTACAAGGTTGAAGTAGCTGCTCCGGGTATGACAAAAGACGATTTCAACATCCATTTGAGTGAAGACAACGAACTGGTCATTTCAATGGAAAAGAAGAATGAGTCGAAAGAAGAGGACAAGGAAAACAAGAAGTATCTGCGCCGCGAGTTCTCATACTCAAAATTCGAACAGAGGCTGGTTATTCCGGACGATGTGGAGAAAGAAAACATCAACGCAAATGTCAGTGACGGTGTGTTGACCATTGATCTTCCGAAACGTACTCCCGAAGAAAAAGCCAAAGTCAACCGTGTGATTGAAATCCACTAATCGATTCTCATCGGAATAGAGGGGATGTGCCGCAATCCGAAAGCGAAAAGGGCGCATCCCCTTTTTTATGTCCAAATCAATCCGCCCGCTTCATTTCATTATTCGGAAATAGTTTTGTATATTTGCTGCATAAAAATGGAGTTTATGAAACAAACAGTATTTTCGTGGATTCAGATACTGGCGGGCTGTACTATACTGGCCGCCGGCTTTGTCTTCTTTATCAACCCTTACAACATCGTGCCGGGAGGAGTATATGGCGCAAGCATCGTGCTGCACAACCTTTTTCCGTCAATCCAGGTGGGTACTTTCGGATATATGTTCGACATTCCCCTGCTCATACTGTCAGTCATTTTTCTCGGCGCAAAGCTGGGAGGAAGAACGATTGCGGCCGCACTGACCACTCCCCTGCTCATGAACCTGATTTCCAGACTCGCATACCCCAGCAAAGAAGCATTGCAGGCGCTCGATCCGGCACAGCTGCTGGGAGGAAGCATGGACTTGTCCGAGCATCTGATGCTTACCTGCATCATCGGTTCCGTACTGATAGGAATTGGAACCGGCATCGTCATACGCAATCAGGCAACCACCGGCGGAAGCGACATCGTGGGAATGTTTCTCCAGAAATACTGCCACATCCGGTTTTCGCACGCGATTCTGTTTGTTGACGGAGCGGTTGTGTGCTTCGGACTGCTTGTCATCGGATTCGGAATCGGCAGCGCAGACGGCTCTTCGCAACCTTCATGGCATCTGTCCTTCTATTCGTTGATTGCCATCTATATCATATCCCGTGTCATTGCATACGTCATAAACGGATCAAAGAACGACAAGCTGATTTTTGTCATCAGCGACAAAAAAATGACTGAACTGCATGACTATATCCTGAAAGACCTCGACCGCACGGCAACATACATCAAAAGCAGCGGACTGTATTCAGGAGCAGACAAAGAAATGCTTTTTCTTGTTGTCAGCTACAAGGAAGTGGCGGGCGTGAAACTGAAGATCAAGCAGGCCGATCCGCGGGCCTTCGTCGTGGTCACAGACGCTTACGACACTTTCGGAGAGGGCTGGAAGCAGCTTCCCTCGCCCAACGAAATCACTCCCGAATAAAAAAGCCGGATTGGGCGGCATGCGGTATTCCCGATAAATTTGTCAAACAGGCCTTAAAGAATGGTGCAATCAGCAATTTAAGATAACGGGTAATTTTGATCAAGATAACGGGTAATTTCAGGTAAAAGACCGCGGTCTTTTGATCAAGATGACGAATCATTTTTCAACCTGTCCAATTGCGGCACTTTCATTTCCGTATGTCTGAAGAAAAGCATATATTTGCGTCCGCCGTAAACGAAGAACAAGCAGATTTATGAATAAAGTCCATCATTGCCTTCTGTGTCTGGGATCCAACTCCAATGCCGAACTCCATCTGAAACAGGCGGAAACGGCGCTGGAATTCCTGTTTCCCGACATCCGGTGGGGAAAGGCCGTAAACACTTTGCCCGAAGGGGACCAGTCGAAGACGCCAAGCTACCTCAACCGGATTGCCTGCTTCAGGACAACCCTGGAAGCAAACGAGGTTGCCCGGATCTGCAAGGAGATAGAAAGGGAAAACGGACGCACTCCCGAAGACAAGGACAAAGGGCTTGTCCCGTTAGACATCGACCTGCTCAAGTATGACAACCGGGTGCTGAAACCCGCGGATCTGAGCAAAGACTACGTGCGAAAGGCTATGGAAGCCTTCCCTGACAAACGTAAAGACCGGATCAATAGATCCTGACATATCCCAGCCGCGTATAGCGCACCCCGTGCGATTCATAATGCGCCAACACCTTAGCCGATTTCACCCGCAGCACTTCGTACCTGTTCACTTTCCGGCTCCGGCAACTGAGGGCATTGGGAGTCAGGCTTCCGGCGGCGGCTTTTATCAGAAACGTGAAGCGGTTGCCGTCACGGTCGGCCGCCAGCACGTTCTGGTCTACAAAGAAGTCCGGCTTATAGGTATCCACCTGAAGGCGCACGTTAAGCACAGTCAGTTCCAGGTCTTTCAGCCTGTCGCCGACATTTCTGACAAATTTGCTTACCGAAGAGATGCGGGGCTTGTGGACCGTAAACTCGAAATGGACGATGACAAGAAAACCGGCCAGCTCCTTCAGACGGTCATATTTCTTGCTGCTTGCCACAAACTTGTTTGCAAGCCAGTACACATACGACGGGTCAATGTAAGAAATCTCAGAAAGATGCTTGCCTTTGTATTTTCCGAACGGAATGACAGTGTCTGATTCGGCATAAAAAGCTTCAAGATCGGAACCGGAAGCTATGTCAAGCCCCACATTGCAGTTTTGCAGCAAGGCAAACGCACGGTCGACCGACTGGTCAAACACAACTCCCAGCGTGCGGACAAAGACCGGAACTTCACGCTGCGCAAACTTCCGCCACAAAGCATAATAAGGGCGGTATTTTGTAGCCAGACTGATCAGGTATACCCCGTTGTCACGCGTCCTTCCCCGATTGAATGTGCCGATCCGCTCCAATTGCTTGCCGGCAATTTCCGGGGCCAAACGATATAGTTCATCATTCCATCCCATCTGCTCTCCTCCTTTTCGCCAAGATAAGAAAAAAAATCCGCAAAAGCAAGCAATCCGCCAATCGATATCCCCATGGACTGCAAAAGCACAGGCATTGCAGCAGCAAAACATTTTGCATTTAAAAATAAAATTCATACATTCGTGTCCGATAACGGAAAAAACGAATTTACTACCTACGATAAAAACACAACAATCATGAAAAAGTTTATGGACGAGAATTTCCTGCTGCAAACTGAAACTGCTCAGGATCTGTATCACAACCATGCCGCCAAACTGCCGATCATCGACTACCACTGCCACCTGGATCCGAAGATGGTGGCCGAAGACTATCAGTTCAAGTCAATCACCGAACTCTGGCTTGGAGGCGACCACTACAAGTGGCGGGCCATGAGAAGCAACGGCGTAGAAGAACGCTACTGCACGGGGGACGCTTCCGACTGGGAAAAGTTTGAGAAATGGGCGGAAACCGTTCCTTATACGCTGCGGAATCCGCTTTATCACTGGACGCATCTGGAGCTGAAAACGGCTTTCGGAATCACCAAGACCCTGAATCCGGATACAGCGCGCGAAATATTTGACGAATGCAACGCCAAACTGGCGACACCCGAATTTTCCGCACGGAACCTGATGAGGCGTTACCGCGTAGAAACCGTGTGCACGACCGATGACCCTGCCGACTCGCTCGAATACCACATAGCCACCCGCAAGAGCGGATTTGAAATAAAGATGCTGCCTACCTGGCGTCCGGACAAGGCCATGGCAGTGGAGGTGCCGTCCGAGTTCAGAGCCTACATGGAAAAACTGTCTGAAGCCAGCGGCATCCGGATTTCAACGTTCGGCGACATGATCGACGCATTGCGCAAACGGCACGCATTCTTTGCCGAACAGGGATGCAAGCTCTCTGACCACGGCGTAGAAGAATTCTATGCAGAAGACTATACCGAAGCGGAGATCAAAGCCATCTTCGACAAAGTATACGGAGGGACAGAGCTGACCCGCGGCGAAATGCTGAAGTTCAAGTCGGCCATGCTGGTTGCCTTTGCCGAAATGGACTGGGAAACAGGATGGACCCAGCAGTTCCACTACGGAGCCATCCGAAACAACAACACCAAGATGTTCAGGCTGATCGGTCCGGACACCGGCTTTGACTCGATCGGCGAGTTTTCAACGGCAAAGTCCCTGTCCAAATACCTCGACAGGCTGAATACGGAAGGGAAACTGACAAAGACAATCCTGTATAACCTGAATCCATGCGCCAACGAAATGATTGCCACAATGATAGGCAACTTCCAGGACGGATCGGTACCCGGAAAGATACAGTTCGGTTCCGGCTGGTGGTTCCTCGACCAGAAGAACGGCATGGAAAAACAGATGAATGCCCTTTCGCTCCTCGGACTGCTGAGCCGCTTTGTGGGCATGCTCACCGACTCGCGGTCGTTCCTTTCCTATCCGCGCCATGAATATTTCCGCCGCACATTGTGCAACCTGCTCGGAAACGACGTGGAAAACGGAGAAATTCCGTTCTGCGAGATGGCACGCGTGCGGCAGATGACAGAAGACATCAGCTACTATAACGCAAAGAAATTCTTCCAGTTCTGAAACGTAACGTTCCGAGAGATGTCCGAGAAATGCAAGAACAAGATTCATTGCTTCCTGAGGCCGGCAACCGTTGCAGACATTCGTGAGCTTCGCCGGCTTTTTCAGGATACCGTCCTCACTGTCAACGAAAAGACTATACGCCGGAAGAAGTGAAGGACTGGGCTTCATGCGGCGACAGCACGGCGCATTGGGAAGACCTGCTGTCGCGCTTCCACTTTCTTGTTGCGCTGAACGCCGGCAAGCAGATCGTGGGCTTCGCATCCGTCAACGGCGAAGGCTATCTGCACTCCATGTTCATCCACAAGGACTGGCAGCGGAAAGGCATCGCCTCCGCCCTTCTCTCGGAAATGGAATCTTATGCAGGCGGCCGGGGAGCTGGCGAAATCATTTCAGAAGTCAGCATCACGGCACGCCCGTTTTTCGAACGGCAGGGCTACACGGTAAGGAAAGAACAGAGAGCCCGTGCGAACCGGCTTGAACTGACTAACTTCGTAATGACAAAAAAATTGCAGAAATGAATTACACTACTCTCCGGAAACGGCTGTCGGGCAGACTTCACGAAGACGACATTCATGAAATCACTTTTTATGCGCAGGGCATAGAGGATGAACCCGTGAAGTCCGCCCTTTATACCCTGCTCTTCGATGAAGACAAACGGATAGCGGAGAATGCGGCATGGGTATTCGCACACTTCGACCTCCACAGCAACCAATGGCTTTACCCCAGGCACAATGAACTGATCGACGAAGCAATGCGCACGCCAAGCGGCACGAAACGCCGCCTGCTGCTCGGCCTGCTGTTGCGCCAGCCGTTTACGGAAAACGGTTTCCGGACAGACTTCTTCGACTTCTGCCTGAGATGCATCGTGGCATCGGATGAACCGACAGCCGTCAGATGCCTTTCCGTAAAGCTGGCCTGCGAACAATGCAAGTTCTCTCCCGAACTGCTTTCCGAACTCCGGACGACATTGGAGATGCTCGAACCGGAATCACTGTCCGCGGGAATGAAAACGGCACGAAGAAACACGCTGAAGTCAATCAGCGGCCTGATCAAAGCCCGCTAACTCCTCTGCACCGGAAAGATTCCAGTTGCAGACTTTCATGTCCACACAGCCGTTTTTCCGGAACACAACCCCCTCTCCTCTCAGCAAACCGGCCTGTTCCGGCCAATGAGGCGCTGTTCTGCCCTGACTGTTCACCACACGATGGCAGGGAAGATGCAGACTGTCCGCAGCTTCAGACAACAGCCTTCCTACCAGCCGCGGGCAGCCGGGCCTTCCGGAAAGCCATGCTACCTGCCCGTATGTCAGCACTTTCCCGCATGGAATGGACGCAACCACATCATACACGTCTTTCCTGAAATCGGAACGTTCGTTACCAGCCATAATCAATCCTCACACTGCTTTTCATTTCAGACGCAGTCCGCCGGAAGCGTCCCGCGCAAATTCTACCGGAAGCACCACCCACACATTCACGGCTTTTCCTTCGTGCCGGCCGGGAATCCAACGGGGCATTTCCGAAACCACACGCACCGCTTCCTTGTCCAGATACGGATCCAGCGAACGGGCGATGCGCACTTCGCCTACACTGCCGTCCGACATTACAGCCAGACGGACTACAGCTTTTCCTTCAATCTCCTTCCCAGCCTCCGGTCCGGGATAACGCAGATGGCCGGAAATGTACCTTCTCAGCTCTTCCTGTCCTCCGGGAAAAGCCGGCATTTCCTCCACGAGTTCGTAAATCTCTTCGCAAGGAGAGGGACGACGCTCCACACTGCTGCCCGGCAGATCGGAAACGGTAACAGTGTCGTTCCGGGTCACCTCCTGCCGAAGCACAGATGCGTCCGCGCCCGCTGCCGGCCGGTGCTGTTTCCGGCAAGCCCCCACTCCGCCTCCCGCCGCGAGCACCAGCAAGACAGATATGATTTTCAACGGATCCATCGTTTTCATGTCCTTCAAGGTTGATGAAATTGATACGTCCAAATGTAAGCAAAAGAATCCGTTTTTCCAACCATCGGACAGGCTTTCTGTCAAAAGGCATTTGGCAGACCTTCCGTTCTCCAAGCCGCCGGACAAGTCATCTTTAGTCTGGAGATACAGCGTTTCAGGGCAACCGCACGGCAACTCTTCGTAAGCATTCGAATAAATGCACCTTTTAAACCTTGAGGTTTGGTTGTAGCTTTGCGTAGCAAATACAATCAAGCCTCAATTATTATGAATAGACAGGAATTTGAAGAATTAGAATTGCAGGTGCAACAAAGCGAGCTGCCGTTGAAGTCGTACCTTCAACAGATAGGTGTAAGTTATTCAACCTATCACTACTGGCGTAGAAAATGTTCCGTTGACAGGAGCAGTATCAAACACGAGTTGGCTCCTATCAGTTTTAAACAGGCATTTACGGAGTCTTCCCAAGAAGAACAATTGCCGCATGGTGTTGCGCTGCTGTTTCCCAATGGACTTCGTGCCCACTTCGGGAGCGGTTCTGAAGATTTGCTGAAGGAAATATTTACCCAAAGTCTTCGAGACGGTCATGTTTAACCTGAACGACACGATGCGCTACTTCCTGTGTCCGGGCAGGACAGATATGCGCAAGGGTATCAGTTCGCTATGCGGAGTGGTACATGAGAAAATGAACAGTGAAGTGAGGAACGGTGATGTCTTCATCTTCATCGGTTCCAGCCGCAGACTAATGAAACTCCTTCATGCCGAAGACGGAGGTATGGTAATGTATGTAAAACGTCTGGAGGCCGGTCGCTTCAAGCTGCCGGAGTATGATCCCAAATCAAACAGCTATCCCATGGAGTGGCGCGATCTGGTGATGATGGTTGAAGGAATACAGGAAAACCCGGAACAGAGGCTCCGGCGGTTAAGGGCGAAACGTAAGGAATACCATGTATGACATGCTTTTAGGTTGAATAAAAGTGCTGATTTTGTTGTGTAATTAGCTAATATTTAGTATCTTTACGTAAACAAAAAACAAGCAGGTAATGGAAGAGAAGGATATTTTACTCAAGACGATAGAAGGGTTGAATGCCACTGTTGCTTCATTGTCTGCCACCAACAAAAAACAAGCGGAGCAGAATGAAAAACTGCAGGAACGTATCAAGGAGTTGACGGCTCAGATTGCATGGCTGAACCGTCAGCTCTTTGGTCGTAAATCGGAGAAACTTCGCGTATATGATCCTAATATGCCAGATCTCTTTGCCGACGAGTTTTCCGGACTCCGGCAGCAGGCGGAAGAAAAGCGGGACGAGGCTGTGGAAAAGATTGAGAAGGAATCGGTGGAAGACGTAAAACGAAATCGTCAGAACCGCAAAATGATAGAGGACTTGCCCGTATTGGAGACCGATACAATAGAACCGAAAGGCGTAGACTTGTCTTTATACCGTAGAATAGGCGAAGAGATAACAAAAGTCGTCAAACACAAGCCGGGAATGCTTTACGTCAAGGTGATCATCCGTCCCAAATATGCTCTCAAGGATAGTACCCTGCTTCCTCCGGCCGGACAGAAAGGCGTAGAGATAGCTCCCATGCCGCTGATGCCGGTCGACAAGTGCATTGCTGACACCAGCCTGCTTGCCGAAATATTGCTTCAGAAGTATGAATATCATGTCCCGTTCTACCGTCAGATACAGCAATACCGCCATCTTGGAATGAAAGGCCTGACCGAAAGTACACTGGACGGCTGGTTCAAGAAAACCGTGGAACTGCTTAAGCCTCTGTATGAAGAACTCAAACGGGAAGTCTTCTCCTGTGACTATGTACAGGCGGACGAGACTACAGTTCCGGTCATCAACAGGGAAAAGCACAGGGCCGACAAGGAATATCTCTGGATGGTAAGATCAGTCATGGAGAAACTGGTCATCTTCCATTACGACGGGGGATCACGGGCCGGAGCGGTCATCGAATCCCTGGCAAATCAATATAACTTCAAGGGATATCTTCAATGTGACGGTTTTGCAGGTTATGAAACAGCCTTCAAGACCAACCCCGACGTGCGGCTGCTCAACTGTCTGGTGCATATACGCCGTCATTTTGAGCAGGCTTTGGATGAAAACAGGGAGATGGCCCAACATGCACTGACTCAGATACAGCATATCTATAAAATAGAACGTCAGTGTGACGAAGCCGGCCTGTCATATGATGAGCGCAGACAGAAGCGTCAGGAGCTGGTCCGGCCAATCATGGAGGCAATGAAGGTATGGATGGAGGCAGAAGGAATTAAATACAGTCCAGGTTCTTTGACAGGCAAGGCCATAACATATGCCTATACCAAATGGGATAATATTATGAGATGTCTGGACGATGGCCGCCTGTACTGGGATAACAATCTGGCGGAAAATGTCCAACGGCCCATCACTCTGAGCAGAAAAAATTTTCTCTTCTGTGGTAATCACGAAGCAGCGGCTAATATGTCTGTCATCTGTTCCCTGCTGGCCACATGTAAGGCACACGATGTAAACCCAAGAGATTACCTGAATGATGTCATCGCACAAATGCCTTATCACAAAAAGGCAACTCAAGAAGAACTTTT
>SDWH01000060.1 GCA_019550975.1 Bacteroidales bacterium SW299
GGCTCTAGTTGATTATACCGTTGCAAACTTGACATTATAATGCTTCATGGAAATCCCCAGCAATTCACCGGCCTGGTCATTGCAGAACTTCAGGACGGTCTCTTGCACCTTGAACCAGTTGAGATAGTCCTGCATGTACTTCGTGGCTACGCCCCAGAATGTTCCGTTAAGCCACTTCTTGAGCCTGCTGTGCAGGGAATTGACGTGTTGGATATGGTAAAATCCCCTCTTAACGTGCCAGCCGAGGTCAGCCCTTATGACCACATGCTCAATATGGTTGTCCATTGCATATCCCTTGTAGCTGACATGCCCGTCCGAACACAGCACCGTCCCTTGTGGCAGCGGAGTGTGCAGGCTTTCCGTGATTTCCGCTTTCGTCAGCCGTCCATATCCGCAAAACGTCATGTTGAGGTCGTTCTTTCTGTCAGCCGTCACTATGACGGTGACCTTGTCCTTGGATGCGCCTTTGCCTTTTCCCCCTCCGCCACGCTTGCGGGGCTTGCGTCCCAGGTGGCGGCTGCCTTTGTCTGACTTTTCAAAGAATGTCTCGTCGCTTTCGGTTATTCCTGAGAACGAACCGCCTTCATCCTGCTTCAGGGAACGCAATATCTTGTGCCGCCAGTCGAAAGCTGTCTTCTTGTTAATGTGCAATGCGGCAGAAATCCTGTCAAGAGACTTCTGCTCGGACATCAGGTGCATATATGCCTTGACAAGCCCTTTCTTGTGGAGTTTCTGCTGCCACGTGCCGGTATATTCGGTGAAAGTCCTGCCGCAATCCTTGCACTTGAAGCGTTGCGTCCCGTGGTCCTTGCCGAAACGGTAGTAACGGTTGCCGCCGCAATGAGGGCACCAGCCCTGCTTTTCCAACAGAGCTGACAGGTGCGAGCTTTCAGGGACTGTCGCTTCACAATGTTTGGCCATGCTCAACGCTTGTACCAAAGATTGCCGTTCCGACTCTGACAAAGACTGAGCGGCTGACAATACTTCATTATACGTCATAATTGCCTCCTTTTTTAAAAGGTACATGCAATTTATGTGCCAATTTACAACGTATTGTTAAACTAGAGCC
>SDWH01000061.1 GCA_019550975.1 Bacteroidales bacterium SW299
ATGCTTTATGCGGTCATCATGCGTTTTGATTCCTTACGCGAGATCACGGCTTCCCTACAGGCAGAAGCCCGCAAGCTTTTCCATTTGGGTATCAGCTCAATGCCTTCACGCAGTACACTTTCCGATGCCAACCAACGACGTCCGGAGGTTATATTTGAGTCCATTTATCGTGATTTATACGCCACATACAGGCATGTGCTTTCCTCGGACAGCCGCAAAAGCAGGGATGCTGTCTGGATGAAGCGTCTCCAGATTATCGACTCCACTACTATCACACTGTTCTCCAATCTGCTGTTCAAGGGCGTGGGCCGTCATCCCAAAACCGGCAAAAAGAAAGGGGGTATAAAAGTGCACACCGTCATACACGCCAATGAGGGAGTCCCTTCTGATATAAAGTTTACATCTGCAGCCACCAACGATTCTTTTATGTTAAAGCCGTCAACATTGAGCAAAGGAGACATAGTTGCCATGGACCGGGCATATATTGACTATGAGAAACTGGAAGCACTCACGCAAAGAGAAGTTCTGTATGTGACAAAAATGAAGAAGAATCTAAAATACAACATTATGGAGGACTGTATCTACCAGACAACAGACGGTCTTATGGAAGTGCGCATACAACATGTCACATTCTCTAAAGTTCTGAAGGGTGGAGAAATACTGATTCATCATGCCCGTATCATTACCTATGCCGATACCAAAAAGCACAAACTGGTTGCATTGCTTACAAACGATATGGAATCAGACCCGAACGAAATTATAGAAATTTACCGTAAACGCTGGGAAATTGAACTGTTGTTCAAGCAGATAAAACAGAACTTCCCGTTGAAATACTTCTATGGAGAAAGTGCAAATGCCATCAAGATACAGATTTGGGTGACGCTTATTGCCAATCTGCTTCTGATGGTAATGAAAAAGAGACTGACGCGTTCCTGGAGTTTCTCCGGACTTGCCACCATGATGCGGATTACGCTTATGTATTATGTTGATTTCTACAGCCTGTTTAATCATCCGGAGAAAGATTGGGAAACGCTATTAAACGTAAAGCAGAAAGAAGATTACCA
>SDWH01000062.1 GCA_019550975.1 Bacteroidales bacterium SW299
TTTCAGGGATGCCGGAGGGCTTTTTATTTTTGTGCAGTGGAGAACAGGTTTAGGCCGGAAACCAATGTCGTTTCAAATATTTTTATTAAGTTTGTGCTTATCAATGAAAAATCTGTATTTGTATGAAAACAATGTGTATTTCGAAGGTTTCATGTGACGATAAAGTTTTGGAGGCACAACAAATTCCAGCCCTGTTGGACGCATCTGCTGTTGTTTTTCAGCCTATATGCTGTGTGAATTGGAAAGATTATCCTTATTGTCCGGATGTTAAATTCCGAATTGCTCATACAGGCAGGAGTCTTCTGTTGGAATATCGCGTCAAAGAAGCGAGTGTACGTGCTGTAGCTGCTTCTGATAATGGACGTGTATGGGAGGATTCCTGCTGCGAGTTCTTTTTTCAAGTTCCGGGAGATAAGGAAAATTATTATAATTTGGAATGTAATTGTGGGGGAACGTTATTGATAGGCTATGGGCGTAAAGGTGAGAGAGAACATGCGCCTGTTGAAGTAACATCGGCTGTGAAACGTTGGAGCTCGTTGGGAAAAGCTCCTTTTGAGGAGCGGATGGGAGAGTGTGAATGGCAGATGGCTCTGCTGATTCCTGCAGATGCTTTCTTCTGTCACCAAATTGAGCATTTTGTTGGAATGACCGCGCGTGCTAATTTTTATAAGTGCGGTGATCTGTTGGCAACTCCCCATTTCTTGTCATGGAATCCGATAAATCTTCCGGAACCCTGTTTCCATTGTCCGGAATTCTTTGGTTCTGTACATTTTGAGTAGGTGATAATTGATTCTGACCAGTACTGTATCCAGCCTTGCGCGGTTCTTATTATGGGTGTGAAGGGATTGCAAGGCTGTGTAATATAGGGACATTCAGTAAATGTTCAAAAAATATAAGGCGGCATGTGTAAATGAGCTTGT
>SDWH01000063.1 GCA_019550975.1 Bacteroidales bacterium SW299
AGGTCCCGCGTCTTCGGCGGGAGGCTTATACCCGATTATTATCCATGCCCGGCCCCTCGACTAGTGAGCTGTTACGCACTCTTCAAACGAATGGCTGCTTCCAAGCCAACGTCCTAGCTGTCTCTGCGGCCGGACCCCGTTAAACTAACTGAGCCTCCACTTCGGGGCCTTGGACGGCGGTCAGGATTCTTCTCCTCTCGGGCGCGGACCTTAGCACCCGCGCCCTCACTCCCGGGCTGTGGGCGGCGCGCATTCGGAGTTTGTCAGGACTTGGCAGGCGGCGAAGCCCCCGCATCCTATCAGTCGCTCTACCTCGCGCCGCGAACGCCCGGGGCTGCACCTAAATGCATTTCGGGGAGTACGAGCTATCTCCGAGTTTGATTGGCCTTTCACTCCTACCCTCACCTCATCCGGAGGCTTTTCAACGCCTATCGGTTCGGACCTCCATCCGGCGTTACCCGGACTTCATCCTGGACAAGGGTAGATCACTCGGTTTCGCGTCTTCCGCCGCCGACTGAACGCCCTGTTCAGACTCGCCTTCGCTGCGGCTCCGGGGGTCGTCCCCCTTAACCTCGCCGGCGACGGAAACTCGCAGGTTCATTATGCAAAAGGCACGCCGTCACCTTCAATAGAAGGCTCCGACCGCTTGTAGGCGCACGGTTTCAGGTTCTATTTCAACCTCCTGTTCGGAGTGCTTTTCACCTTTCCCTCACGGTACTGGTTCGCTATCGGTCTCCCGGGAGTATTCAGCCTTGCCGGATGGGCCCGGCAGATTCAGACGGGATTGCACGTGTCCCGCCCTACTCAGGAT
>SDWH01000064.1 GCA_019550975.1 Bacteroidales bacterium SW299
ACGGTCATGTTTAACCTGAACGACACGATGCGCTACTTCCTGTGTCCGGGCAGGACAGATATGCGCAAGGGTATCAGTTCGCTATGCGGAGTGGTACATGAGAAAATGAACAGTGAAGTGAGGAACGGTGATGTCTTCATCTTCATCGGTTCCAGCCGCAGGCTAATGAAACTCCTTCATGCCGAAGACGGAGGTATGGTAATGTATGTAAAACGTCTGGAGGCCGGTCGCTTCAAGCTGCCGGAGTATGATCCCAAATCAAACAGCTATCCCATGGAGTGGCGCGATCTGGTGATGATGGTTGAAGGAATACAGGAAAACCCGGAACAGAGGCTCCGGCGGTTAAGA
Organism: Bacteroidales bacterium SW299; assembly: GCA_019550975.1. Classification (GTDB taxonomy): domain Bacteria; phylum Bacteroidota; class Bacteroidia; order Bacteroidales; family Bacteroidaceae; genus Phocaeicola; species Phocaeicola excrementipullorum. Next base: position 349 of record SDWH01000064.1, read on the forward strand.
GCCGAACGTAAGGAATACCATGTATAACATGTTTTTTGCGTGAGTAAACTTTGGATATTGTTGCATAATTCACTGTTAATTAGTATATTTACACCATTAAAAGAAGTATAGACAATGGAAGAAAAAGAAATTTTACTCAAGACGATAGAAGGGCTGAATGCCTCTATAGCCTCATTGTCTACTACTAATAAGAATCAATCCGAACAGATAAAAAATCTGCAGGAACGTATCAAGGAGTTGACGGCTCAGGTCGCATGGCTGAACCGTCAGCTCTTTGGCCGTAAATCGGAGAAACTTCGCGTATATGATCCTAATATGCCAGATCTCTTTGCCGACGAGTTTTCCGGACTCCGGCAGCAGGCGGAAGAAAAGCGGGACGAGGCTGTGGAAAAGATTGAGAAGGAATCGGTGGAAGACGTAAAACGAAATCG
>SDWH01000065.1 GCA_019550975.1 Bacteroidales bacterium SW299
GCTGACACCAGCCTGCTTGCCGAAATATTGCTTCAGAAGTATGAATATCATGTCCCGTTCTACCGTCAGATACAGCAATACCGCCATCTTGGAATGAAAGGTCTGACCGAAAGTACACTGGACGGCTGGTTCAAGAAAACCGTGGAACTGCTTAAGCCTCTGTATGAAGAACTCAAACGTGAAGTCTTCTCCTGTGATTATGTACAGGTGGACGAGACTACAGTTCCGGTCATTAACAGAGAAAAACACAGAGCCGACAAGGAATATCTCTGGATGGTAAGATCAGTCATGGAGAAACTGGTCATCTTCCATTACGACGGGGGATCACGGGCCGGAGCGGTCATCGAATCCCTGGCAAATCAATATAACTTCAAGGGATATCTTCAATGTGACGGTTTTGCAGGTTATGAAACAGCCTTCAAGGCCAACCCCGACGTGCGGCTGCTCAACTGCCTGGTGCATATACGCCGTCATTTTGAGCAGGCTTTGGATGAAAACAGGGAGATGGCGCAACATGCACTGACTCAGATACAGCATATCTATAAAATAGAACGCCAGTGTGACGAAGCCGGCCTGTCATATGATGAGCGCAGACAGACGCGTCAGGAACTGTCCAGGCCAATCATGGAGGCAATGAAGGTATGGATGGAGGCAGAAGGAATTAAATACAGTCCAGGTTCTTTGACAGGCAAGGCCATAACATATGCCTATACCAAAT
>SDWH01000007.1 GCA_019550975.1 Bacteroidales bacterium SW299
TATTTTCAGCCTTACAGTCCAAGCTCACTGTGTATTTGCTCGTAGGTAGCGTCCTTCAATATCACATTCTTATTTCCGTCCAGCAGGTAAAGGGAAGGCATGGACTTTATATTGTAGAGTGCGCGCATTCTGATGATTTCCTTGTCGGTGCCTATAATCCAGTTTGCCGGCATGTCTTTCAGCGAATTGCGCCAGGCCTCCATGTTTTCTTCAGTGTAGACAGCCAGTATGGAAAGTTTGTTTGCGTCGACAGCTCTTTTCAATGACTCGTCATTGATCATTTCCTGCAGGAGATGGTGGCAGGTGGGGCATTCGGGGTCATAGAAGACGAGCAAAAGCCGGTTGTTGTGCACTTGCGTATTCTTGAGCGTGCTTGTCTTTCCTGAAGGCAGATAGTAAGTGAAATCGGAAGCCTGTTTCCCTGGCTGGTTTCTGCTTATCAGATCCAGTCTGAACTTGAAGTTTTCTCTTACGGCTTCATCCGTTTCATACTTTCCGATCATCTGTTTCAGGTAAGCAGCATACAGTCGTTCGTTGTAGAACGGCGAGTTAGGATCGGACAGATAATCGTCAAACAGTTTCATGAATACTTGCCTTGCGTGCGGATGCGGGTACATGAGCCTGCATAGATTCCCGATGCTGGGTTCTGCTTCATCCGGATTCGTCTGCGTATCGGCAAGCAGGGCGATGTGGTCGACAAACCCTTGTTCGGTGACATTGCTGTTATTGACCAGGGCTGTATCTGCAAAGTTGAATTCATCCCAGTAATGCGCAAGAAGAAACGTCTTTCTCGATTCCGGATCCTTCAGCGATTCGGGAATCTTGGGGTAAGGGAACTGCGGTTCCTGCTGCACGGACTTTTCCGTTTGCAGGCTTTGCTGTGCTGCGTTTCCGATTTTTTGCCTGTTACTGTTCTTGCATGAAAGCGTAGAGATTGAAAATGTTGCAAGAAAGAGGCAATACATATATTTTTTCATGTTGCTGTATGCTGTTTTCATAAAATAGAAATGTTTGATATTGCTTTCGGGAGATTATAGAAGGCGGTATACTCCACCGGCCAATGCCTTTATAACCCCTTTCATCTCGAGTTCGAAAAGAATGCCTGCCATCCGGTTGATAGCGATGTTGCATTCCACCACCAGCGTGTTTATCTGTTTTCCTTCCGGCTGTTTCTTGAGCAGGTTTACAATCCGTTCTTCTTCTTCAGACAAGTCCGGGAAAAGCTGGCGCTGGATGGCCCTGGGCACCTTGTTTTCTACGTCCCAGCACATCGCTTTGACGAAATCTTCCGCATTTTGCACGAGCGTCGCCTTGTTTTGTCTGATCAGTTCGTTGCACCCTGCGGAGTATTCATCGTTGATTCTGCCCGGGAAGGCAAAGCAGTCGCGCTGATAGCTGTCTGCAATTTCTGCCGTGATGAGCGACCCTCCTTTTACGGCTGATTCGATGACGATTGTTGCATCGCTGATGCCGGCCACAATGCGGTTTCGCTTGACAAAATTCTGTTTGTCGGGATTTGTTCCGCTGGGGAATTCGGTGAGCAGTCCGCCGCACGAAAGCATTTCGGCAGCCGTATGTTTATGGACGGCCGGGTAAATCCGGTCAAGCCCGTGAGCCAGCACTCCCACGGTGGGAATGCCGTGATTGAGGGCCGCCCGGTGAGCATGGATATCGATGCCATAAGCAAGTCCGCTTACCACCAGCACGTCCGGGAGCATTTCTTTCAGGTCGTGCAGAAAAGTTCTGCAAATCTCTTTCCCGTAATCGGTTGCATTCCGTGTGCCGACAACGCTGACGATGTGCAGGCTGTTCAGGTCGGCGTTTCCTTTATAAAACAGAGCCAGAGGCGCATCGTCGCATTCTCTCAGGCGTGAAGGATATGCTTCGTCAGACGGTATCAGGCAGCGGATTCCGTTTTTCTCGGCAAACTGCAATTCCGCTTCACAGATGCGCAGAATGTCTGGCTTTCCCAAAGCCCCGGCAAGCTTCGGCGAAAGTCCGGGAATCTCCTCGGCCAGTTCTTTGGCGTGGAGTATGATTTCAGCGGCGCTTCCCGCCGTTTTCAGCAGATTGTGGGCACCGGCCAGTCCCAGACCCGGCGTGCGGGTAAGCGCCAGCGTATATAGGCGTTCTTCGTCTTTCATTCGTTCAGGTAGGGGGCCAGAGTTTGATTCAACAGTTCGCTCTCTCCCAAACGTCCGTTGACGAGGCATACGGTTTCTACGCTCGACTTGACGACAGCCTTCATGTCCGGAAGCCGGAAGATGTCCTGGTAAAACACATATTTGATGCCTTCCTTTTTGATGTACAGTTTGGAAACAAATTCGTCCTGGCTGGTGAGCGGAGTCTTGAATGCCATGTTCAGCCGGGCGACAACAGGGTCTATTCCTTTCCGGTGCAGTTCGGCGAAGCTGATTCCCGTGGAAGACAGAAATTCATGGCGGGTATGTTCGATATAATGCTGGTAATTTGCGTTGTTGACAATGCCTTGCAGGTCGCATTCGTAATCGCGGACCTTCATCTTCAGTTCAAAAATGTATTTCTCCATAAATTCTATGTTTTTGTACAAAAGTAATGATTTTGTCGGAAGTAATGCGGGGTTCCTTGTGCGGATTCGGGAAAGGCCATCAAATTTCCGTCAAACCTTGGGCAGAAGGCATGCATCCGTTTGCTTTCCTTGTCCGGTTGAAACTGGCCCGATCTGGCGGCAGGTTTTATAGTCCAGCATTTGGTCCGTACGGTTCACGGGCTGGACCATAGAATTTGTTCCGATGTCTGGCAGACTTTCTACTGCCCGCCGCATTGAGGCTTTTTGAGATATTCATATCCTATCCGGCAATAAAGGCATTTCTTTATGTCGCAGTAGTTCTTTTTCAGCTGGATCAGCGCCTGACTGTCACCTGCGTGTGCAGCTTCGAGCCCGCATTCTTTCCAGATGCGTACGATGAAATTGTTTTCCGGCCTCATTTCTTCCAGCAGGCCGTTGGCCCGTTGTATCAGTATATTGTCGGTCTTGTATTTGCCGTAGGCATATAAAAAAGGGATGACCGTGTTTATCACCAGCAGGTCGATAGTCTGGTTGCTCAGTGTTTTCGGGTGCGGCGGTGAAGCTTCGCCGAACACATAATGCGTCAGCCAATACTCCGATGTGCCGCATCGCAGCATGTCGCGCAGGCTTTTCAGGCTTTGCGCTTCCATCAGGGCAGACAACAGCCCCTGCGAGCGGTAGTAAAATGAGGCAAGTTGGGCGATTCGTACATGCGGAAAATTGTCCGGACGCATCCTCAGCAGCTTCCAGCGGCTGTTTGCCGAAGGCCTCAGTCCGAATTTGTGGCTCAGATAGGTATATTCCTTCATGAGCCTGTCCGTGTACTCGTCGGCCGGCACTTCCTGGAGCAGCCCCGCCTGTCCGAAGAAGAAGGCTTCTATCTGAAACAGGCTGTCGCGGTGTTTGTTTACCGCCTGCAGGGGGATGGTTTCGGCCCAGAACTCAAAGGCGTCGCTGTTTGTTCCGAATCCGAAGTTGCGAGCCAGGATGATGAAGAATACATGTTCCCAGTCTTTCCGGTGGCGTCCGAGGAGCTGCATGATTTTATCGGTCTTCTGCTCGAAGCGTTCGGTTTGCAGCCTCGAAAGCCAGCTGTGCAGGAGGAGTTTAGGCAACGCCGGTATCAGCCGGTAGCAGGCCGGATAGCGGTCGGCCTCGATGAGCTGCCGGTAGTTGTCCGACAGGTATCCGGGGCAGTGCAGTTCCAGTTGCGGAATCGTTTCACCGTCTGACCGGCGTACGCTTGCATCGATTTCTGAGGCTACATGCAGAATGACCGAATCGTAGTTGCTGTCAAGATGGTGTCCGTGCCGTTCCCATTCGGACGATTGCTGATGGATTTCGATGTTTCCCACCCAGACTACGCCTCCGATTTTGATTTTGGCATTGAAAAAGTCCGGTCCAGCATTGTAGTTTGCCTGACCCGGATCGATGATTTCGATGCTTTCCCCTTCGGCTGTAAGCAGCGGTTTCAGCGGAAAAAGCTTGTGTTTCCATACATAGTGTAGAAGTTGTTCCATGTTAACGAGGTGTAAATGTTCGGTAAATGTAATGATTAATAGCGAAAAACGCTATCTTTGCGGATAAAATGTTTTGTGTATTATGAAAATTGCATTGATCGGATATGGAAAGATGGGAAAGGAAATCGAAAAAATCGCGCTTTCCCGTGGTCATGAAATCGTAAGTATCATTGATATAGACAACCGTAAGGATTTTGATTCGGAAGCTTTCCGTTCGGCTGATGTGGCCATTGAGTTTACCGCGCCTTCGGTGGCCTACGGCAATTGCACGGAAGCTTTCAGGCAAGGCGTGAAGGTGGTTTCCGGAAGTACCGGCTGGATGGCGGAACATGGCGAGGAAATGCGCCGCTTGTGCGCCGAAGAAGGAAAGACTTTGTTCTGGTCGTCAAACTTCAGTCTGGGCGTTGCCATTTTCTCGGCCGTCAACAAGTATCTGGCTAAAATCATGAACAGGTTCCCCAATTATGAGGTGTCTATGGTTGAAACACATCATGTTCATAAGCTTGATGCTCCGAGCGGAACCGCCATTACGCTGGCCGAAGGCATCATTGAAAATCTGGACCGCAAGAACAAGTGGGTGATGGGTACGCTGACAGCTCCTGACGGCAGCGTGACCGGAACTGTCGAATGTGCTCCCGATGAGTTCCCCGTAAGCGCAGTCCGCAGAGGAGAAGTGCCGGGCATTCATACCGTCCGCTATGAATCGGAGGCAGACTCGATTGTCATAACCCATGACGCGAAAAACCGGAAAGGGTTTGCGCTTGGCGCCGTGCTGGCTGCCGAATATACGGCGACCCACAGCGGTTTTCTGGGAATGAGCGATTTGTTTCAATTTTAACAGATAGAAGAAGCGTATGAAAGAATGTTTGTCTTCCGGCGGAAAGCCATGCTTCGCTGAAAAGATAAGCCAGACCCCTCGCAGGCAGTGGATCAAGTTTGCCACGGTTCTGGTATTGTATGTCATTTTTCTGATCTGGCTTCGGAGCTGGTTGGGCCTGGTGGTGATTCCGTTTATTTTCGATGCGTATATCACGAAGCTTATCCCCTGGACATGGTGGAAAAAGTCGAAGAACAAGACGGTGCTGGCCGTGATGAGCTGGGTTGACGCGATTGTGTTTGCCCTGGTTGCCGTCTATTTTGTCAATCTGTATTTTTTCCAGAACTATGTCATTCCGTCGTCTTCTCTGGAGAAATCTCTGCTGGTTGGCGATTATCTGTTTGTCAGCAAGATGAGTTATGGGGCGCGCATTCCGCAGACCCCTCTTCACATGCCTCTTACGCAGCATACGTTGCCGGTGTTCAACTGCAAGTCGTATGTTGAATGGCCGCATTGGGACTATAAGCGTGTATCGGGCTTGGGGCAGGTAAAGCTGAACGACATCGTTGTCTTCAACTTTCCGGCCGGCGATACTGTAGCTACAGGCAATCCAGCCGAAGATATCTATCGCATGAGCTATCAGCTGGGCAGGCAGTTGGCTCAGCCCGTCGACATGTCGCGGCTTTCTCCGGAGCAGCAGCGCGAAGTGTTTGACTTCTACTACAATGCGGGAAGAAAATACATCGACGAAAATCCCCAGATGTTTGGCAAAGTGATCACACGTCCGGTAGACCGGAGAGAAAATTACGTAAAGCGCTGTGTCGGGCTTCCCGGACAGACCTTGCAGATAAAGAACCGCATCGTTTACCTTGACGGCAAGCCCAACAAGGAGCCTGACAATGTGCAGTACCGTTATCTGGTGCATACGAAAGGGGTGCTTCCCGAAGACTTCTGCCATGAGCTGGGAATCAGCAAAGAAGACTTGAGCGCTTATTTTGTGGAAGAGTCTACCTATAATATGCCGCTGACCGAAGCTGCCAAGGCTGCTTTGCTGGGGCGCAAGGATCTGGTCGTTTCCATTGAGAATGTGCCCGATGACGATGCCGGAGGCTTGTATCCGAACAATAAACAGACCGGATGGACGGTAGACAACTACGGGCCGGTATGGATTCCGAAAAAAGGTGCCAGCATTGATCTGACGCTCGACAATCTTCCGCTTTATGAGCGTCCCATCAAGAATTACGAAGGCAATGCGCTCGAAGTGAAAGACGGAAAGATTTATATCAACGGACAGGAAACTTCAAAATATACATTCAAGATGGACTATTACTGGATGATGGGCGACAACCGTCACAATTCGGCCGACTCGCGTTTCTGGGGATTCGTTCCGGAAGACCATATCGTAGGAAAGCCGGTATTTATCTGGCTGTCGCTCGATCCCGACCGCAATTGGACGGACGGCAAAATCCGCTGGGACCGCCTGTTCCGTTTTGTGGATTCCATCAAATGATTTATGTGGATCAATAAGTCCGGCAAATGGTGGGCAAAGGCAGTCGGCTGCATTGTGGCAGCAGTTGTGCTGGTGCGTATGTTCCTTGTTACGGCTTGTGTCATCCCCTCTTCCGGCATGGAGAACAGCCTTTATGAAGGTGAGCGGATACTGGTCAGCAAATGGAGCTATGGGCTGCGTATGCCTTTTCCTTCAGTGTTCGGCTATCACCGGATTGCGGATTCGCCCGTGACGAAAGGAGATATCGTGCTGTTCAACAATCCCCATCCGCACGACCCGGACAGCCGGATAGAAAGCCGCGAGCTTTTCATAAGCCGCTGCATCGGCTTGCCCGGCGACACGCTGATGCTTGACCGGAATCTGTCTGAAATCCAGGGAGAAGTTCTCAGTCCCGACAGCAAGGCGCTGTATGCTTATCCGGCTGTGATGGAAGACACGATGCAGGCTGTGCTTGCTTCGCTGGGGCTGGATGACAACACGCTGGCCGGATATACCTCAGACGGCAACTACATACGCAGCTTCAGTCATTATGAATATTACCTGATTTCGCAGCGTCTGGAAAACCGTTTTTCCCTGCTTCCGATGAACCGGGGCAATCGCCGGGACGTGCATCCGTATGTTGTTCCCGGAAAGGGCAGGGCCGTGAAGGTTTATCCGTGGAACATCAAACTGCTGTGCAATACCATTCTAGCGCATGAACACCGTGCAGCCGAGGTGAAGGATGGCGTGCTTTATGTGGAAGGCAGACGGACGGATTCTTTTACTTTTACGAAAGATTATTATTGGATGGCCTCGAATGATCCGGTGAACTTGTGTGATTCGCGTCTGTTCGGATTCGTTCCCGATGACCATTTGATAGGCAAAGCCTGGCGCATCTGGTACTCATCCCGCGAAAACCGGTTTATGAGGAGAATAGAATGATGGAGGCACACGAACAAGGATATGAGCGAATGAAACAGAAAGTGGTTTTGGGTTCCGCTTATTTGGGCCCTGTTGAATATTATACAAAACTTTTTGCCTACGGCGATGTACGGATTGAGCGTTTTGATTATTACATGAAGCAGACCTACCGAAACCGTTGTGTGATTGCTTCTGCCGAAGGGCCGCTGGCACTTGCTGTACCCACAGAAAAGGGTGATGCCCTGAAGTGTCTGATGAAGGATGTGCGCATTTCCGACCACGGCAACTGGAGGCATGTGCATTGGAATGCCTTTGTAGCAGCCTATCGGCACAGTCCGTTTTTTGACTATTATGCCGACGAGTTTCAGGCTTTTTTTGTCAAGAAATATGCGTTTCTGTATGACTTCAATATGGAACTCTGCCGCTGGGTCTGTGAACAGATTGATTTGTGTCCGGTTTTATCTCCGACTGACGATTTTGCGGCCGAGATTCCGGATGCAGATGATTTCCGGGAGCTGATTCATCCGAAAAGGAACTATAAAGAGTCGGATCCGGACTTTGTAGCAGCTCCTTATTATCAGGTTTTTGAGCGTAAGTTCGGTTTCCTTCCCAATTTGAGCGTTGCCGATCTGCTGTTCAATATGGGGCCTGAAAGTTTGCTCGTGCTGCGCGACAGCATGGCCAAAAAAACGGCAGACTCCTTGCCGTAAAAGAATAATGTAGTACATTTGCAACAAAATCAATGATTTAACGATATATGAACAATTTACCGACAGTAACGAAAAATCTGCTGATTATAAATGTGCTCTGCTTTTTGGGCATGTTTGTGGCTGAAAGATATGGAATTGACATCAACCATCTGTTAGGACTTCACTTCTTTCTGGCGTCCGATTTCAATATAGGACAGTTGGTTTCCTATATGTTTATGCACGCCAATTTTTCGCATATTTTTTTCAACATGTTTGCCTTGTGGATGTTTGGCCGTGTGTTGGAGCAGGTGTGGGGACCAAAGCGTTTTCTTACTTATTATATCGTGTGCGGAATAGGTGCCGGACTGATTCAGGAACTGGTGTGGGGTATGGAGTATGTGTTTGTATGGTCAAACTTTGCTTCAGTTGACACGGGCGTCGGCATCATCTCCATGGAAGGCTTTTTGAATGAACTGACAACGGTGGGAGCATCCGGCGCTGTTTACGGTATCCTGCTGGCATTCGGAATGCTTTTCCCGAACAGTCAGATGTTTGTCTTTCCTATTCCGATGCCGATTAAGGCGAAATATTTTGTAATCGGTTATGCTGTGCTTGAACTGTTTTTGGGGCTGGGCGGCAGTGACGGAGTTGCTCATTTCGCCCATCTTGGCGGTATGCTTTTTGGTCTGATACTGATTTTATATTGGAGAAAGAAAAATGGCGGAGGGAAGATTTATTACTGATTTGCGGAGAAAATTCGTACAGGGCGATATTGTCACACAGCTTCTGTATGTGAATGTGGCTGTGTTTATCGTGGTGGCTGTATTTAACGTGATAGCCACGCTGTTCAATCTTTCGCTCGTTTCATGGATAAAATGGCTTGAACTGCCTGCATGGCCCGAAACTTTTATCCGTCAGCCATGGTCGCTCTTCACTTACATGTTTATGCATGCCGATGTGTTTCATATTCTTTTCAATATGCTTTGGCTGTACTGGTTCGGACGGCTGTTTCTGAACTTCTTTTCGTCGAAGCATCTGCGCGGCCTGTATGTGCTGGGTGGAATTTGCGGTGGTCTGCTTTATATCCTTTCGTATAATGTCTTTCCCTATTTTGAGGATAAGGTATATTTTTCCTATTTGTTGGGTGCTTCCGCTTCGGTTTTGGCCATTGTGGTGGCGGCGGGTGTTCGTGAGCCGAATTATCCGGTGCAGTTGATGTTTTTCGGTACGGTGCGTCTGAAATATGTAGCGATTTTTATGGTCGTTCTGGATCTGCTGTTCATGACATCTTCCAACGCAGGAGGACATATCGCGCATTTGGGAGGAGCCTTGTCCGGCTGGTGGTTTGCAGCGGGATTGTCGAAGGGACACGATGCGACCAAATGGATAAACGGCATTTTGGACTGGTTTTCCGGTCTGTCCGGGCCGCGCCGGGTGAAGAAGCCTAAAATGGAAGTGCATTATGGCGACAAGCAGAAAGATTACGATTATAATGCGATGAAAAAGGAAAGGGAGGCTGAGGTGGACCGCATTCTCGACAAGCTCCGCAAGTCTGGATATGGCAGTCTGTCTGAAGAAGAGAAGAGGAAGCTGTTTGATGCCAGCAAGAAATGAAGTGAGGTAGTGAAATGAATATAATCGGTCATACATTGCAGGGCCTGGCGTTGCTTGCCAATTTGCTGGCAGGGGCTGGCTTTCTGTTTTGTTCTTATAGCCAGTATTTATCTCCTGTAGCACATCCTGTGTTGTCATGTGCGGGACTTTTTTTTCCTTTCTTTCTCTTTCTGAACGCTTTGTTCCTGCTGTTCTGGCTCTTTGTGCAGTGGAAATTTAGTCTGGTTCCATTCTTGTTCCTGTTGGCGGGATGGGGAAGCATCAGATCTTATGCTCCATGGGGGCACAAGGAAGAAGCAGAAGGAAAGGAAACCTTGAAATTCCTGACATACAATGTGATGGGAATGCCTGTAGAAAAGGGGGATTCTGTAAATCCGATTGTCGAGTATATCCGCAAGTCGGATGCCGATGTGGTTTGTTTGCAGGAGTATCCGGTTCATGACGAGAAAATCCGGAAAGCTCTTTCGTTCTATCCTTATGTTGAAACTTTTGCAGTCGCCGGATGGAACGGGATGGCGTGTCTTTCACGGTATCCGATTCTTTCGGTCGAACGTATCGGCTACAAAAGCGTAAGCAACGGCAGCTTCTTGCTGCGTTTGAAACTGGATAAAGATACGATGGCAGTGGTTTGCAATCATTTGGAGTCGAACAAGCTGGATGCTCATGACAAACAGGTTTATGAAGAAATTCTGAAATCTCCGGGCGAAAAGAATGTGAAGAGCGGAGGCAAATATTTGTTGGGGAAGCTGGCTGAAGCTGCGGCGCTCCGCGCTCCTCAGGCGGATTCCGTTGCCCAGGCTATTGCTGGGAACAAGTGCCGGTATATGCTTGTATGCGGCGACTTTAATGATTCTCCCTTGTCGTATGCCCACCGGATCATCGGACGAGGCCTGCATGATGCGTATATAGAGGCCGGAAGGGGACCCGGCTTTTCATATAACCGGAATTTTCTTTATTTCCGGATCGATCATCTGATGGTGGGCGAGGGATTCAGGGTGCTGGAAGCAGATGTTGACAATTCGATATCTGCATCAGATCATTATCCTTTGTGGTGTGTGGTAGAGAAATTATAACCTTAATAAAATTGAGTATTGATAATGAAACAACTTGTAATTGCTGCAGCTATGACGTGTTTGGTATGTGCGTGCGGACAGAAGACGAACGAGAGCGAGAATCCGTTCCTGGCGGAGTTTCAGACTCCTTATGGCACTCCTGATTTCAGCCGCATCAAGGTGGAACATTATGAACCGGCTTTCCTGGCCGGCATTGACCAACAGAATGAAGAGATTAGGACGATTGTGGAAAATGCGGATGAACCAACTTTTGAGAATACAATTGTCGCGCTTGACAAGAGTGGGGAGATTCTTGATCGTGTCAGCGGTGTGTTTTTTGCCTTGACAGAAGCTGATACCAATGATCAGCTGATGGAGCTGGAAACGAAATTCGCTTCAATGCTTTCAGAACACAGCGACAATATTTATTTGAATCAGGATTTGTATAAGCGCGTTGAGGCTGTGCATGATAAAGAAGCTGAAGGGAAAATCCAGCTGACAACCGAACAGCATTATCTTTTGGATAAATATTACAAGGGGTTTGTACGTGCAGGGGCTGCGCTGGATTCAGCCAAACAGGCCCGTTTGCGCGAAATCAATAAAGAGCTTGCTACGCTTACCATCGAGTTCGGCAATCATGTGCTTGCCGACAACAACGCATATTTGTTGGTGGTTGACGATAAGAAGGATCTGGAAGGGCTTCCTGAAACAGTGGTTGAAGGGGCATCCCAGGAGGCAAAAGCCCACGGAAAAGAAGGCAAATGGGTGTTCACCCTGCAAGAATCCAGTCGTCTGCCGTTGTTGCAGTATGCAAAAAACAGAGAGCTGCGCAAGGATATTTATCAGGCTTATATCAATTTGGGAAACCACGGTGACGCAAATGACAACAAAGAACTCCTGAAACGGATTCTGACGCTTCGTCTGGAAAAGGCCAGGCTGATGGGATACAGCAATTATGCTGAATATCAGTTGGCGGAAAACATGGCGAAGACTCCTGAAAATGCACTTGACCTTCTGTATAAGCTGTGGGGATATGCTATCGGGAAAGCCAAGTCGGAGGCTGCGCAGTTGCAGACAATCATGGACCGCGAGGGAAAAGGCGAAAAGCTGGAGGCATGGGACTGGTGGTATTATGCAGAGAAGCTTCGCAAAGAGAAATATGATCTGAATGAGGATGAAATCAAGCCTTATTTCAGCCAGGAAGATGTGCATAATGGACTTTGCTATGTGGTGAACAAGCTTTATGGCGTGACATTGACTCCGACGGACAGCATTTCTGTGTATAATCCGGATGTAAAGACGTATATTGTGAATGACGGTGACGGGTCTTTGCTGGGGATATTCTACAGCGATTATATGCCCCGTTCCAACAAACGGAGCGGTGCATGGATGAGCAATTTCCGTGAGGCTTCGGCTAATGTGCGCCCGCTTATCTACAATGTGGCAAGTTTTACCAAACCCGCAGGCGATCTTCCTTCCTTGCTTACATTGGATGAGGCTCGGACCATGTTTCACGAATTCGGGCATGCGCTTCACGGATTCCTGACAAATTGCCAATATAAGGGCGTTTCGGGAACTGCCGTTGCACAGGACTTTGTGGAACTTCCTTCCCAGATTATGGAACACTGGGCTATGGCTCCTGAGGTGCTTAAGGTCTATGCGAAGCATTATAAAACACGCGAAGCTCTTCCTGACGATCTTATAAAGAAAATTGAAAACCAGTCGCATTTCAATCAGGGTTTCATGACTACAGAACTGCTGGCTGCGGCTATTCTGGACATGGAACTGCATTGCCTGACCTCTACGGACAGTCTGGATGTCATGGGCTTTGAAAAACAGCTGATGGATAAAATCGGTCTGATTCCTCAAATCGCGCCGCGTTACCGTGCTACATATTTCAATCATATCATGGGCGGATACGATGCCGGATACTACAGTTATCTGTGGGCGGAACGCCTGGATACGGATGCTTTTGAAGCCTTTAAGGAGCATGGGCTGTTTGACCAGGAAACGGCCGCTTCCTTCCGCAAGAATATCCTTGAGAAAGGAGGATCTGACGATCCGATGAAGATGTATGTGGCTTTCCGCGGCGCTGAGCCGAGCCTTGAGCCGTTGCTGGAATCCCGCGGATTGAAGTAAACGGTTTGATTGCATAATCAAGCTTTTTGTAATCAAAAGTTTAAATATTTGCAATCGTTTCGGCTTATCTGATGAAAAAAAACTATATTTGCAACCTTGAATAAACGTATCAAATTAAAAATTAATATAATAAACTAAAGTAACATGCAAAACAAAGGATTTGTAAAGGTTTTTGCGGTATTACTGACACTTGCCTGCATCTTCTACCTTTCGTTCTCGTTTGTCACTCGCTATCAGATGAACAAGGCGGAAAAGGATCCCAGAGGTGCTGCCCATTATCTGGATTCCATGCAGAACCAGAAGGTATGGCTCGGTGTCTATACGCTGAAACAATGCCGTGAAATGGAAATCGGGTTGGGATTGGACCTGAAAGGTGGTATGAACGTGATTCTGGAGGTGTCTGTGCCTGATGTTGTAAAGGCATTGGCTGACAACAAACCGGATGCAGCCTTCAATAAGGCTGTTGAAGAAGCTGCCAAACAGCAGGTGACAAGCCAGGAGGATTTCATCACTTTATTTGTGAGAGAGTACAAGAAACAGGCTCCTGACGGAACGTTGGCCGAACTTTTTGCGACACAACAGTTGAAGGACAAGGTCAACACCCGCAGTACAGACGCTGAGGTAGAACGCGTATTGCGTCAGGAAGTACAGGCCGCTATCGACAACTCATACAATGTGTTGCGTACCCGTATCGACCGTTTCGGCGTTGTTCAGCCTAATATCCAGGCACTGGAAGGAACAATGGGCCGTATCATGGTTGAACTTCCGGGCATCAAGGAGCCTGAACGTGTCAGAAATCTGTTGCAGGGATCGGCAAATCTTGAGTTCTGGGAAACTTATGAAGCGAAAGACATTGTGCCTGTTCTCGTTTCGGCTGACGAACGCGCGCGTTTGCTGCTGGGTTCAACAACCGACTCTGTAAAGGTGGATTCGGCTGCGGTTGAAAAGGAAAAGGCTTCGGCTGCCATCTCTTCCAAGGACAGTCTTGCTGCTGTGTTGAAAGGTGAAACGGTAGACAACTCTGCAGCAAATGTAGAACAGTACAAGAAAGATCATCCCTTGCTGTCTGTGTTCCAGCCCAACCAAAGCGGAATGGGATCTATCGTGGGATATGCAGACTATAAGGATACAGCTGCTGTAAATGCAATTCTGAATATGCCGGGCGTTAAAGAAATCATGCCCCGCGACCTGAAACTGATGTGGGGAGTCAAGGCTTCCGACATGGATAAGACCGGACGCATCTTTGAACTTTATGCTATCCGCTCTACAGAACGTAACGGACGCGCTCCGCTGGAAGGAGATGTGATTACTGACGCTAGAGATTCTTACGACCAGTTTAACAAGCCGTGTGTAACGATGTCGATGAACAACGACGGATCCCGCCGTTGGGCCGCGCTGACTAAAAAGAACATCGGCAAGGAAATCGCTATCGTGCTCGACGGTTATGTATACAGTGCGCCGAATGTAAGAAATGAAATTACCGGAGGAAATTCTGAAATCACCGGTAACTTTACTCCGGAAGTGACCAAGGACTTGGCGAATGTGCTGAAGTCTGGTAAAATGCCGGCTCCTGCGCGTATCGTGCAGGAAGATATCGTAGGTCCGTCGTTGGGACAGCAGTCCATCAATCAGGGTCTTGTTTCGTTTATCGTGGCTTTGATCGCGCTGATGGCTTATCTTTGTGTGATGTACGGTTTCATTCCGGGTATGGTGGCCAACGGTGCCTTGATCTTCAACTTCTTCTTCACGCTTGGTATTCTGACTTCATTCCAGGCGGCGCTGACATTGTCGGGTATCGCCGGTATGGTGCTTTCTCTGGCTATGGCTGTCGATGCGAACGTGTTGATTTACGAGCGTACAAAAGAAGAGCTGCGGTTTGGAAAAACAATGAAAGATGCGGTTTCTGCCGGTTATTCGGGTGCATTCTCTGCAATCTTCGACTCTAACCTGACATCAATCATCACGGGTGTTATCTTGTTCTATTTCGGTACAGGACCAATCCGCGGATTTGCTACGACATTGATTATCGGTATTCTCTGTTCGTTCTTTACAGCCGTTTTCATGACTCGTCTGGTTTACGAACACTACATGAAGAAAGACAAATGGCAGCATCTTACATTCTCTACGGGAGTGTCAAAGAATCTGTTCCAGAACGTACATTATAATTTCATGGGCATTATCAAACGCTCGTTCACGATATGGGGCGTTTTGCTGTTGATCTGCATTGTTTCGTTCTTTACTCGTGGCTTGTCGCAAAGTATCGACTTTACCGGAGGACGTAACTTTGTGGTTCAGTTCGACAGAGTGGTTCAGCCGGAAACAGTCCGCGATCTGCTTGACGCGAAGGTAGGTGACGCAAATGTGCAGGCCATCGCTTTGGGAACAGACGGAAAAAGAATCCGCGTGATGACCAACTATCGTATTGAAGAAAATGATCCGAAAGTCGATTCTGAAATCGAGAGTCTGCTGTATACATCCCTGAAGGAAGGCAATCTGGTTCCTGAAGGCGTTACTCTCGAACACTTTGTCGACCGTGATACGCAGGACGGATGTTCGATCATCAGTTCGCAGAAAGTTGGTCCGAGTGTCGCAGATGACATGAAAACTTCTGCTGTGTGGGCGGTTGTGTTTGCGCTGATTGCGATCGGTCTGTATATTTTGATTCGGTTCAACAATATCGCCTACAGTATCGGTGCTACGGTAGCATTGGCTGTTGATGCTGTATTGGTTATCGGTGCTTATTCATTGTTCTATGGTATCATGCCGTTCTCGTTGGATGTTGACCAGACATTTATCGGTGCCGTGCTGACAATCATCGGTTATTCTATCAATGATAAGGTGGTTATTTTCGACCGTGTGCGTGAGTTCAGCCATCTGTATCCGACACGTGAGCGTGCGAAGATGTTCAATGATGCGCTGAATACAACATTGGCCCGTACGTTGAACACAGGTCAGAGTACGTTGATTGTGCTTCTCATCATCATCATTCTTGGAGGTGACAGCATTCGCAGCTTCTCGTTTGCGATGATTCTGGGTGTTGTCATTGGAACATTCTCTTCTCTGTTTGTTGCAGCTCCTGTTGCCTATTTGCTGTTGGGCAACAAGATGCCGGCACAGGTAGGAGAAGGCGAGGTGAAGAAAGCATAAGGTTTGCTGACAAATGGCAGGTTGTACGCATGTGCACTGCCGGATAAAATAAAGGGGCTGCGCCAAAGTAGAGATACTGGTGCAGCCCTTCTTATGTCGGCAGGTTTCTGTTGCGTGATGGATTTGTATTCTTTCTTCCTTTGTGGAAGTCAGGAAGTAAACAAAGGAATGTCAGCCTTCCTTGATTTTCTTTAGATAGTCGGATGGAGTGAGTCCGAACTCTTCCTTGAAGCATTGGCGGAAATAAACTGTACTGTTTATTCCGACTTTAAAGGCAATCTCCGATATGTTATATTTGCCTTCGAGAAGCATTTTTTCAGCCAGCTGCATCTTGATTTTTCGGATATACTCGTTGGTAGACATTCCTGTCAATGCTTTCGTTTTTCTGTAGAGTGTGGAGGAACTCATGCAGAGGGTGCTTGCAAGGTAGTTGATGTCAATGGCTTCTGTTGCCGATAAGTTTTCAATAATGATATGTTTCATTTTATCAAGAAACTCTTTGTCTATCTTGTTCAGCGAATCCGTAATTATCGAATGTTTCTCTTCAAGTTCTTTGGTGGTAATCTTTTCTGAAACGATTTTCTCAGAATAGTGTTCTGCAAGGTGTCTGCGCTGTGTCAAAAGGTTATTGATCCTGCTGTGAAGGAGGCTTGCACTGAAGGGCTTGGTCAGATAAGAGTCAGCCCCCGACAGATATCCTTCTTCTTTGTCTGTCAGTGTGTCCTTGGCCGTAAGTAAAATGATAGGGATATGGCTGGTCCGTATGTCTTTTTTCAATTTCCGGCACATGGTGATTCCGTCCATTATCGGCATCATTATATCGCTGACAATCAGGTCTGGTATACTTTCTAGTGCGATTTCCATTCCTTCTTTTCCGTTTCTTGCGGTTTTTACTTCATATAAGTCGGTAAACGAATCAACGATGTAGGTCATAATGTCTTCATTATCCTCTACTATTAAAACAACAGGATGCTGATTGTCCGAAAGCGTGTTTTGTTTCATTTCTTCCGGATCGTTTTTATCCGGTGTCTTGGAAGAAGATGTTTCTTCTTCATCTTTGTGCAAGGCATTAGGATAGGTGTTTGCTGCAATAAGTCGTATCCTGAAAACCGTTCCTACATTCAGTTGGCTTTCAGCCTGGATTGTGCCTTCGTGCAGGTTTACCAGATTCTTTACTAGAGCCAGCCCGATACCTGTTCCTGAAGCCTGGTGGTGACTGCCTTCCTGGTAATATCTTTCAAAAATATGAGAGAGCGCTTCCGGACTGATGCCATATCCTGTATCTCGGATACTTAGCTCCAGATAGCGTACATTTTGTTCTTCTACCCATTGCGCACCAATGCTTATTTGTCCCTTCTCAGTATATTTCAGTGCGTTTGAAACCAGATTGTCTAAAATAATGGTTATGGCCTCTTTATCAAAGAAAAGTTCCATATTCTCTTCTTCTGTATGGATAGATATGGCAATATGCGGATTTCTGTTGAGCTCCTTGTATTTCAATCCTGTTTCATAGACGACAGAAACAATGTTGCTTTTGCATACACACAGTTTCTTGTTTTGAGTTTCAGTTTTTCTGAATTCCAATATTTGGTTGACCAGGTTGAGCAGCCTGACAGCGCTTTGATGGATTACAGAGATGCGCCGTTTGTCTTTTCCCGTGAGTGTAGTGCTTTCCTGCATGTCCTCCAGCGGACCGATGATGAGTGTCAGGGGTGTACGCAGTTCGTGCGTAATGTTTGTAAAGAATCGCAAGCGTTCATCATTAAGCTTTTGCTCTTGTTCATGACTCCATTTTTCGGACTCATACAGGTATTCCAGATTGATGCGCCGTTTATATATATGTAAGAAAACAGACAAGATGCCTAAGATAAAGATAATATAGCCTAATTTTGCCCACCAGGACAGCCATAATGGGGGAGCGATAGTTATTAGCAATGAGGTGCTTTTTTCTGGCCATTTTTGGTTGCGGATACGCGCTTTGACCAGAAATTCGTAAGTCCCATAAGGAAGATTCCGAAATGTCAGGCCATTATCGTTGCTTATGGTATACCATGAGTTTTCCATTCCCTTTAACATATAGGCATACTCTGTTTGGTTGGCGAGAGCGTAGTTAGGTATGCAGAATGAAATTTGGAAGTTGTTTTGATCGTGTTCAAGTCTGATGTTCTCACGTCCATTCAGTTGAAAGTTTTGTTCTTTTTCATTATGAAGAGAAAGAGGAGTCATTACATTGATTCTTGTAATTATGGCTTGTGGAGAAGTCCTTTTTCTGAGGACAAATTCCGGACTGAAATAACACAATCCGCCGATAGAGCCGAAATACAATTCACCGTTTGTGTCTTTGCATACGCTTCCACTGGTGAAACTGGCCAGTGGGATATTATCTTTATTGTTATAGTTGCAGATTTTGCTATATCCGGACAGAAGGCAGGAAATTCCTTTGTTTGTGCTCAACCATATATTTCCTGAATTATCTTCTATTATAGCCCGTATGTGTGTATTTACCAAACCTTTTTCACGCTTGTATACATTGTATTTCAAATCCTCATTTGGAGGGAATTGTATAAGTCCGTCCCCTGTAGCGACCCAGATATTCTGTTTGCAGTCTTCATAAATGTGATTTATTGTGTTGGACGGAAAGGATGCAAAAGTGTCGAATGTCTTAAGATGTTCCATATTGGCAGAATATAGGAATAATCCTCCGCCAAATGTTCCAACCCAGACCCTTCCAGCTGTATCTTTCAAAATCGTGCGTACGAGGTTGTTAGGGACATCTATGTGTTTGATGATTTTTTTTGTATCACTTGTCATTTGGTATATTCCGTTGCTTGTTCCAATCCACATCAGTCCGTCAGGGTCCTCAAATATTGTCCGGACATCAGCTTTCTCAAGTTCGTTAGGCAAGAGTTGGCGAAATTTTCTTTTATGCTGATCGTAGAACATGATTCCTCCCTGAAAGATGCCGAACCATAAGTTTCCCTTTGTATCACGAAATGCGGTTTGCACTGAGTTTCCACTGATCTGTCCGTCTTTTTCTGTGAAGGTTTTGATTCTTTTACCGTTTTCAAGTAGGTTGATGCCTCCTCCGTCGGTTCCGACCCATAGTCTGTTTTGTGTATCTGTACACACAGCGCTTGCTGTTCTTGAGTTGAGGTTACTTCCGGTTTGGTTAGGCGAATAGCGATAAGCATTGAACAAGGTCGTGTTGCTGTTGATGAAGTTTATTCCTCCTCCCCACAGGCCGGTCCATATATTGTTATATGAATCTTGGAAGATACAGCGAACGCTGGAACTGCTTAAGCTGTATTCATTATCGCCTTCTTCGATGTAGTGTATTTTTACGTTTTCTGCTGCGGAGAAAAAATGTTGCGAGAGATCAATTATTGCAATACCTCCAGTTTCAGTAGCTACCCATAGGCGCTTGTCATTCAACTGCCTGATATTGAAAATTCTTCCGGCTAAGGGATTGTTGTTTTTCCCGAATCGGATAAATTCAGCGTTTTCAGTATTATAAATGGCTAGCCCATTGTCTGTACCTATCCAAATGTTTCCTGTATTGTCTTGGTAGATGCAATTTACTTCATTCCCCGGTATAGATTTAGGATTTTGTGGAGAGTTCATAAAGTTTCTGACCTGTTTGTTTTTCAGTGTCAATATGGTAAGTCCTTTATTTCTATGTCCAATAAATAAGTTTCCTCTTCCATCTTCCATAGCACTCAGTACATTGTTTTCTGGAAATTGCGGAACTGTTTCAGAGTTGTAGTGGGTGCACTTTCCTGTTTCTTTGTTTAGATAATCTATACCTTTCCAATAGGTTGTGATCCATAAGTTTCCGTCGGTGGAAGGCAAGATTCCAGTTACATCATCTGTCGCCAGACTGCTCGGATTATTCTTGTCGTGCCGGTAGACTGTAAAGGTGTTGGTTTCATAATTGAAAGCATTCAGTCCGGCTCGTTGCGTACCTATCCATAAGACCGGTTCCTCAGGGTCGTCAAGAAGGCAGTTCAGTTCGTTTCCGGTTATGCATTGTTTCCCTTTTTCCGTTTTGTAGTAAGTAAAAAAAGAGTTCCCTTCCAGTTTGTTCAGCCCTTCCTCAGTAGCGAACCACAGGAAGCCATTTTTGTCTTCCGCGATATCTGTAACGTAGTTGTTTGAAAGTCCATTTTCAAGACCTAAACGTTGTATAGTGTAAGTTTCTGCTTGTACAATGATGGCGTTTAGCAGAAAAAAGATAAGTTGAATGTATTTCATCGATTTTGCTTTGCTTGTTTATTCAAAAATACTAAAAAATCTGTATACTGAGATAAATAAATCGTGCAATGACGGATTTAATATCTGTCACTGCACGATTTGTTAGAAGGTTGAATGCATATAACGCATATTTTTGCAACAATTTATTTAACCTTTGAAACTTGAATATAGTTTTTTTAATCATAAATACTAACATTATGGAAACAAAATTCTTTCGACGCTCTTTCTTGTACGCCTTTTTGGCGATAGGAGCAACTTTCACCGGATGTAGTGACGATGAGTTTGCCGATGTGGATGGATTGGAGCCTACATTGGAGTTGGCTACAGATCACGTGCGGACATTAGGTGGGTATGAGTTTCGTTTGGCAGGTACTATTACAGACAAAGATGGTATCCGGTCAATTCGTCTTTCGTGTCCTGAATTAAATCTGGACAGAACCATTGATTTATTTCAATACTATTCAGAAGTGCAGTATGAATATACTTTAGACTATGCGTTTACTGTTCCAGAAGATTTGGATGGTGACAATTTTAATCTTAAGGTGACAGTGTCTGATGTAGGCGGGCGTACTACAGAAGGTATTATCTTAATAACGATGGATGGTGATTATGAGGATCCGATAATTACAAATCCAAGTGGAGAGCCGATCGTTGTTGTGATAAGCGAAGGTGTGCTTTCGCCACAGTCTTTGACAATCTCCGCCACTGATAACAAGGCACTTGATTCACTTAGTATCAATGTGGAAGGTTACGGCAAGTTCATGGCTTATCCAACAGAAAGTGATCCTCGTGCCATCAACTATTCGCTTGATCTCAGTAATTTACCTGTTGAAAACAAAGATTATCAGACAACAATCATTGCATACGATACATTACTCCGGACGGATACAGTCAGTTGCGTGATTTCGGTAACCGATTCACCGGATTATGAAAAGATGTATTTGGCGGATGTAGCTACGGAGGAAGAGTTGACGAGCGATGTATTTGGTGTTCCGATGCTGATCGATCATACAGGAGCTTTCCAGTATAGCGCACGTTATTATAATCGGAACGCAGGAACAGAAATTAGCTTTATACCGCAGAAAGACAGTTTTGGACCGACTCGCTATGGCCTTGATTCTGCCGACAAGTCGAAACTGTCAAAAGAGGCGGATGCGGAACCGATTGTATTGGAAGAAAGCAATGTTTATTATCAAATAGACTTCAATATTGCAACGCTGACCTATACGATGAAGACCTACAGCGTGAATGAGGCGGATGATCCATGGCCGTCAAGCATGGTGTATGGTGAACCTACATTGGATAAGTGGAATGACGGTGGAAGCACTTGGATGGACTTTACTTTTGGTATGACTTCTACGAATCCTACGGAGGTAAATCCTTTTGTCCAGGACGGGAACAATCCGCATCTGTTTACTTATGATGATCCAATATATCTGCGAGCAAATGAACAAATGCATTTTATTATTCATAATTATCACACAGACCAATGGTGGGACTTTGTAAGTTGGCGCAGTGACAGTGCGACTGATCCAGAAGTATTCGGTTATAGTACTAAAAGCGCATTTAGAAACAGAAGCTATAGTGGACCGACAACGGGAGAAGATATATGGTCTGAACCTGTGGTGAAAGAAACTGGCAATTATCAGTTCTATTTCGATTCCCATCTGGGAAGGGCAAAACTAGTGAGAGTGGAATAATTTTAACCCAAATAATTATCTAATATGAGAAAACAGATATTGATTATGTGTTTGTTGTTGCTATCCGTATGTGGCTATGCACAACAAATAACAGTAAAGGGAGTTGTAACAGCGGAGAGTGACAAGTTGCCTTTGATTGGGGCAACAGTGCAGTTGAAAGGTACTACAACGGGAGTAATTACCGATTTTGACGGTAATTATCAGCTTGCCGTTCCTCAAGATGGAACATTGGTCTTCTCAATGATCGGTTATAAGACTCAGGAAATCAATGTGGCAGGGAAAACAGTCATTAATGTGGTGATGAAAGATGATGTGGAAACCTTGGAAGAGGTTGTCGTTATCGGTTATGGAGCTGTGAAGAAAGGTGATCTGACCAGCTCTATCGCAGCGGTGAAAGGTGAGGATTTGCGTTCGCTGAGTACAGGTAATGCAATGAACTCTCTGCAAGGTAAAATCAGTGGAGTGCAGATTTCAAATACAGGTAGTCCGGGTGCTACTCCACGTGTCATCATCCGTGGTGTATCCACCATTAATGGTTCTAATCCGTTGTATGTGGTTGACGGTATGCCTGTTGGTGATAATATCAATTTCCTTGACCAAAATGATATAGAAAGTATGCAAGTGTTGAAAGACGCTTCTGCTTCTGCTATTTATGGTACTCGTGGATCGAACGGTGTAATTCTGATCACGACGAAGAAGGGACAGACAGGAGCTGCTAAATTTAGCTTTACGGCTTCTGCCGGTTTTCAGACAATGAAGAAGCCGAATATGGCTAAAGCTTCGGAGTATGAATATGTGTTCAAGACACGTTATCTGAATGATGGCAGCGAGCCTCCCTATAACAGCAAAAATAATATTACCGATGCAGAAGGTACTGATTGGTGGGATGAGTCGATGCGGAAGACTGCGCTGGTTCATAACTATAATTTGAGCTTTTCTGGAGGAACCGAAAAATTAACTTATTCTGGCAGTATCGGTTATTATGGACAAGATTCACAATATAAAATTGGCAACTGGCAGAAGCTGACAGCACGTTTCAGCATGGAGTATATTTTTAACGATATAGTTAAAGCCGGAATTGATTTCACGCCGAAATATGAGAACTGGAATGACACTCCCAACCTGATAGGTTCGGTAATGAATATGGATCCGACTACACCTGTTATGCGTAGCCGTGACGAATGGACAGAAAACATGCTTGATAACTATTCTCGTTCACATAACAGTGAGGTGTGGAATCCGGTTGCTTCGATGGCGCGTATGAATCAGCATAGTGATGAATATGGTTTGCTGGCTACTCCTTATATAAACATCGAACCTATAAAAGGATTGATATTCCGTTCTCAGTTTGGATTGAATGCACGTTTCCGCCTGTCAGATACATTCACTCCGGAGTTCTTTTTGGACAATCTGGAAAAGGCCGACTATAGCACGGCTAAGCGAAATATGCATAATTGGGTGGATTGGAACTGGACTAATACATTGACTTGGATGAAGACGTTCAACGAAAAACATAACCTGAACCTGATGGGAGGTTATACAATGGAACGTTTCCAGTCGTATTGGCTGGAAGGTTCCCGTGACAATACTCCTACGAATGATAAGTTGTTGCATTATGTAAGTGCCGGTACACAGAATCCTCAGGCTTCCGGTTTGAATGAATATTCTTCATTGATTTCTTATCTAGGACGTGTGATGTATAACTTCAATGAAAAGTATTATATTACAGCGTCTGTCCGTGTAGACGGTTCTTCCAAGTTTATGCCGGACAATCGTTATGCAGTATTTCCTGCAGCCTCAGTTGCTTGGCGTATTTCGGGAGAAGATTTTATGCAGAACCAGCACATCTTTGACAATTTGAAATTGCGTGCCGGTTGGGGGCGGGTAGGTAATCAGGCAATTGATAATTCTGCCTATCAGTCTACAATTACAGCATCTGATTATGTGTTTGGTCCGGATGCAAATCGTATCATAGGAACTTCATTGGGTTCCGTAGGAAACACCTTGCTGAAGTGGGAAACGGTAGAAGACTATAACATTGGCGTGGATATGTCGTTTTTGAGAAACCGTTTGTCTGTTACAGCCGAATGGTTCCATAAACAGTCCCATGACATGTTGATTAAAAAAGATAACATGTTGATTCTCGGTTATCCGATGTGGAACGGACAGATGTGGGAAAATGTCGGTAAGATGAAGGCTACAGGTTGGGAACTTTCTGTAAACTGGAATGACCAGCAGGGAGATTTCACTTACGGAGTGGGTTTGAATCTGTCTTCAGTGAAAAATACAGCAGAGAAGCTGACGGGTGCCCCGATTTATACAAAGTCTTTTAAAGGCGATTATATTATTCGTAATGAAGAAGGAAGAGAAATCAGCCAGTTCTATGGATATATAGCAGACGGATTGTTCCAGAACTGGACAGAAGTCAGGTCACATACGGGTGAACACGGTGAGATTCTGCAACCGAATGCTCAGCCGGGTGATGTTCGTTTCAGAGATTTAAATAATGATGGTGTAATCAATGACTCGGATAAAACCTATATCGGTTCTGCTTTCCCTGATCTTATGGTAGGATTGAATTTGAACTTTGCGTGGAAGAATTTAGACTTTATGGCTAATTTCTATGGAACGTTCGGAAACGATGTGTTTAATACAACAAAAGGAAGATACTCGGGCGCTGGTGGTGAAAATGTATATGCAGGAACTTACAATGCGGCTTGGCATGGAGAAGGGACAAGCTATGATATACCTCGTTTGTCGGCCAATGATGCGAACATGAACTATACCCGCATTTCAAGTTTCTATGTAGAAGACGGTTCTTATCTGCGTTGCAAGCAACTTCAGATAGGTTATACACTTCCGAAGGATTGGACAAAGGTTTGTACATTGCGCCTTTCTTTCTCTGCTCAAAATCCGTTCACTATCACTAAGTATTCGGGAATGGATCCGGAGGCAGCAGCTACGGGTGCGGTAACAGAGTCTGGTGTAGATGAGGCTGGCTATCCGAACCCGCGTACATTCTTGTTTGGAGTGAATATTAATTTCTAATCAATCAAAAAGAAAAAGTTATGAGAAAATATATTTTTGGAATTTCTATTTCGGCATTTCTATTGGCCGGCTGTTCCGACTTTTTGGAGGAACCTATTTTGGGACAGCAGGATTTGACCGAATATTTTGTGAACGAAGACGAATGTGCACAGCAGATTACAGGTTGTTATCAGTCTGTCTTTTTTGACGATTGGTGGCAGATCCAGAAGTTCTATCTTTGCGGTGATATGTGTACGGATGATATGTGGATGGGAAATACCGAGCAAGATCCGGGTGAATACAAGGCCTTGGCTCATTATACGGGAGATACGCAGACTGGCGGAAACTGCTCACAAAATTTCTGGCAATACCGTTATAAGGGGATTCTGAGATGCAATGTATGTTTGGAACATATTCCGGGAGTGGACTTTCAGGATGAATCGTTAAAGAAACGTTATATAGCTGAAGCTAAATTTTTGCGTGGGTTCTTTTATTTTGACTTGGTTAGAAACTTTGGCGGCCTTCCTTTAGTGAAAGGTGTGCTGATGCCAAGCGAAATCGAAGGCATCACTCGTGCTTCGGTGGAAGAAACGTATGCACTGATTGAGCAGGACTTGAAAGAAGCAATCGTTGATCTTCCGCGGAAAAGTGAATATGCGGCTGAAGATTTGGGACGTGCCACTCAAGGGGCAGCACGTGGCATTCTGGCAAAAGCTTATCTGTATCAGGGAAAATATACAGAAGCAGAAGCCCAGTTGGATACATTGGTTCGTGTCCATAATGGGGAATATGAACTGGAAAAAGATTTTTCGAACGTATGGAGCGTTAGCAATAGAAATGGGGTGGAATCGTTGTTTGAGGTTCAAACCAACAATGACATTTCTTATAACCTCGGGATACGTATGCCTGTAGTTTGTGGTTCGCGTAATGATTCTGGATGGGCATGGGGACTTCCTACGAGTAATCTGGAGAAAGCATTCTTGGATGCAGGGGATGAAGAACGGTTGAAGTGGACAATTATTACAGACGGTGATCTCGTTCCTGGTGATGAAAGTCGTGGTGCGTATACAGTTGCTCCTGCAAGTCACAAGTCGGCACGGGTAAGTCGTAAATTATATATTCCATTGGCTGACCGTCCGAATCCATACGATGCTTCACATATTCCATTAAACTATCGTCTGTTGCGCTATGCTGATGTGTTGCTGATGGATGCGGAAGTGAAGAATGCTTTAGGGAAAGATGCCGAGGCTCGTACTTCATTGAATGAAGTAAGAGGGCGCGTTGGTCTTGATCCTGTCGCTTCAAGTGTAACGGGCACGGAACTTCGTGATGCTATCCGTTTGGAACGTCGTCTGGAACTTGCCCTGGAGAATAATCGTTTGTTTGATCTGCGTCGTTGGAAGACAGATGATGGCAAACCCATGATTTGCAGTATTATGGGGCCGAATGGAAGCTTTGTCCGCTACAACACAGAAGAATCAACAGACCAGTATGAACTTTCTAACCAGATTGAGGCTAGTGATAAAGGAATTACTTTCACTGCGCCGAGAGATTTGTTGTTCCCTATTCCTACATCAGAAATAACTATGTCGAATGGAACAATTGAACAGAATCCTGGATATTAATGAATAAAAAACAGAACAGTTATGAAAAGAAACAGATATTTTTTGTTCGGGTTTTCTTGCTTGGCTGCATTGTCGTCATGCAGTGATGATGAAACATTTGTACCGGCATATGAGCCTCCTGTTGAAATAGACAGTACGCTGACTGTAACCGTGAACGCAGCCGAACTCTATCAGACAATTGACGGTTTTGGCGCATCGGATGCATGGATGATGGATCCGATAGGAAAACATTGGAGTGAAGATAATAGAGAGGGAATTGCAAAACTGTTGTTCTCGCGCGAGAGAGATAACCTCAATAATCCAGAAGGGATTGGACTTTCCATGTGGCGGTTTAATGTGGGGACGGGAAGTTATGATCAGGGAGATGACAGTGATATATCGGAGGCGGTCAAACGGACGGAATGTTTCTTGTCTGGAGATGGAGGTGTCTATAATTGGACCAAACAGTCAGGACAGCAGTATTTTATGGAAAAGGCGAAAGAATATGGCTGTGAACAGTTTGTTCTGTTTAGCAACTCTGCCCCGGTTTATTTTACGGGGAACGGACGTGCTAACAATAATACGGACCTCCCGGAAGAAAGTTATAAGAAGTTCGGCGATTTTTTAGCTACTGTAGCTGAACATTTTCAGGGGCAGGGATATAACATCTCGTATATCAGTCCCATTAATGAGCCTGAATATGAATGGGGTGCCGGAGGACAGGAAGGATGTCGTTTCACGAACGCAGGTGTCCAAAAGGTTGCTGTGGCTTTGGATGGAAGCTTGACGGAAAAGGGACTGTCGAATACAATGATGCTTATGCCGGAAGGGGCTAAATGGGATTATTTCTATAGTACGGGCGATCGTGGAGCTGCTTACGGAAATAAGATTGATGAACTGTTTACTCCCGGTGGAAAATATTATATCGGCGATCTGTCGCATTTCCCAGATATAATCTGTGGACACAGCTATTATTTGGATAAAACATGGGATGTGCTTGAAAATACACGTATGCAAGTATATAACAAAGCTGTGGCACAAGGCTTGCGTATTTATCAAAGCGAATGGAGTATGCTTGATGAAGGATATGAGGATTATCCTAATTACGACGAGGCTACTTATATGGATCTGGCCTTGTCTATGGCAAAAGTGCTACATCATGATTTGGTTACAGCAAGTATGAGTTCGTGGTGCTACTGGACTGCTGTCAGCACAGAGGTCTACAGTCAGAAAAATCGTTTTTATCTAGTGCGCGTAATTCCTGGTGGGGGTGACTATGGTGATATAAATGAAGACGGATCTTTCTCTGCTGGAAAGACCCTTTGGGTATTAGGTAACTATAGCTTGTTTGTAAGGCCTGGTTATCAGCGTGTTGGCGTAAATCTTCCGAAGAATACCAAGGAGGTTTTCGGCTCTGCTTATATTTCACCGGAGAAGGACAGGCTGGTTGTGGTATATACAAACATGACAGAAAAGAATATTCAAATAGAAACATCGTTAGAGGGGATCGAAGGTGCTGTTGATTCTGTTGAACAGTTGGTAACATCCGAATCATACGACTTGGAACCGATAGAACATTATCGGGAAGGCCTGTTGCCTGCGAAATCGGTGTCAACTTTTGTCTATTCATTGAAGTGATTTGAAAAAGATTGTTTTATGAGAAAGCTGCCTCAAGCAGAAAACAGTTGTCAGAAAACAATGTTGTCCTAACGGGACGAAGTCAATCTCATGTGCACAACTTGCATCATAGAGATTGACTTCCGTTGTGGTATCACTCCTTCTTGATGCAATGACGGGGCGGCTATGA
This sequence comes from Bacteroidales bacterium SW299, assembly GCA_019550975.1. Taxonomy (GTDB): domain Bacteria; phylum Bacteroidota; class Bacteroidia; order Bacteroidales; family Bacteroidaceae; genus Phocaeicola; species Phocaeicola excrementipullorum. The sequence continues at coordinate 28,326 of SDWH01000007.1, forward strand.
AGCCTGTTTGAGGTAGCATTCTTGTTTTGATTGTGCAAGATGTATACGTTTAGGCTTGCAGACTTGAATTTAAACGCTTTATGGTTACAAAGTTTTTTACATCATTGGTGATAGGTATATTTTGTGTCTCTGCTTCCTTCGCCGAAAAACAAGTTCCGCTTCATTTTACGGTTAGCCCCGACAGTGTCTGTCAGACGATTGACAACTTTGGTGCGTCTGACGCGTGGAGCATGCGTTTCTTGGGAAAATGGTCTGAAGAGCAGCAGAAGCAGGCGGCTGACTGGCTGTTCAGTTGTGAGATGGATGAACAAGGCAAGCCGAAAGGCATTGGACTGAGCCTGTGGCGGTTTAATCTCGGCGCGGGAAGTGTGGAGCAGGGTGACAGCAGCCAGATCAATTATGGGACGCGGACAGAATGTTTTCTTGCTCCGGACGGCTCATACGATTGGAACAAGCAGCAGGGGCAGCGCAATTTTCTCCGTCTGGCAAAAGAAAGGGGAGTGAACCAGTTTCTGGCTTTTTTAAACTCTCCACCGGTCTATTTTACCCAAAACGGGCTTGCAACCAATACGGGCCGGGGCGGAACGTTGAATCTGAAGGAAAACTGTTATGATGATTATGCTTGTTTCCTGGCTGATGCAGTGGAAGGAGTGAAGAAGCACGACGGTATCGCTTTTGATTATTTGTGTGTTGTCAATGAACCTGACGGGCATTGGAACTGGATAGGACCAAAGCAGGAGGGGACACCTGCCACCAATCGTGAGATAGCCCGTGTGGTGCGCGAAACAAGCAAGGAGTTTCAGCGGAGAGGGATAAGCACGAAATTGCTGGTAAACGAATCATCCGATTACCGCTGCATGTTGGGCGACTATATGAGCGGATGGGAGAGAGGCTACTCTATCAGCAGCTTTTTCGCGCCTGACAGTGCCGATACGTATATTGGAAATCTTCCCAATGTTCCTCGCCTGATGGCAGGACATAGCTACTGGACAAATACGCCGCTTGATAACTTGCGCGGTTTCCGTGTGCAGCTGCGCAATTCATTGGATAAGTTCGGCTTGAGGTTCTGGCAAACCGAAACCTGTATCATGTCGAATGATGAGGAAATCGGCGGGGGGCACGGCTTCGACTTCTCCATGAAGACCGCACTTTATGTGGCGCGTATTATTCATTGTGATCTGGTATATGCAAATGCCTCTGCATGGCAATGGTGGCGATCTGTAGGAGGCGACTATAAAGACGGGTTATTGAGGGCTTATCCCCAGCCTGAGGCGGATGACGGATATGTGGCGGATTCAAAACTGTTGTGGGCTTTGGGAAATTTCAGCCGCTTTATCCGTCCGGGAGCTGTAAGGCTTGCGGTTATGGCTTGCGACGGGAACGGCCGTAATGTGCCGGAAGGAGAAACCGACTTGACAGGAGTTATGGTTTCCGCTTATCGGAATGCCGATGGGGGGTATGTTGTTGTTGCCATAAACTATTCGTCAGAAAGCAGGAACTTTGACTTTCAGGTGCCGGATAAAAGTATATCCGGATGGAAGCTGTATCGTACGTCGGATGCAGAAGGCGAGGACCTTGCTCCCGTAGGCACCTTTGACGGAATGCTTTCTCCACGCTCGATAACGACATTCGTTTCGTTTTAAAGAGCGTGCGTTCAATGCGTTCCCCGATACGGGAACCGTTGTATTATTTCAGGTATTTGGGGAAGAATAAAGCTGAGGCTTCCCGCAAGAAAGTTCGTCTTCAGGCTAAGGATATATATCTTCAAGTTGGAGATATATGTCTTTAGCCTGGAGATTTGTATCTCTAGGCTGGAGATGCAGATTTCTTGCGCGAAGCCTTGTTTTTTCATGGATCTGATGGAAAAATATGTTTCTTTCCTTTTTATGCAGCCGTTGGTTCTGTTTCTTATCCTGCCCAGTTTGCGCGGTCAAGGCTGCGGTAACTGATTGCTTCGGCAAGGTGGTGCGGCTGTATGCTTTCGGATAACTCCAGGTCTGCTATGGTCCGCGATACTTTCAGAATGCGGTCGTATGCGCGTGCTGAAAGATTCAGACGCTCCATTGCATTCCGCAGCAGGTTAAGGCCCCGCTCATCGGGGCAGGCGTATTTGTGCAGAAGAGCCGGCGTCATCTGTGCATTGCTGTATATGCCGGGGGTATCAGCAAACCGTTCCGATTGCACTTTTCTTGCCTGGATGACGCGTTTCCTTATCTCTGCGCTGCTTTCTCCCGATTCTCTTTCAGCCATTTTCTCAAAAGGTACAGGGACGATTTCTACTTGTATGTCGATGCGGTCTAGCAAGGGCCCTGAAATCCTGTTCAGATAACGTTGCACCTGCCCCGGTGAACATACGCAGTGGCGTGTGGGATGGTTGTAATAGCCGCATGGGCAAGGGTTCATTGAAGCTACGAGCTGGAAATTGGCCGGATAGTCGAGCGTGTATTTTGCTCTGGAAATAGTGATATGTCTGTCCTCAAGCGGTTGTCTGAGCACTTCCAGTACGCTTCGGTTGAACTCCGGGAGTTCGTCGAGGAATAGCACTCCATTGTGTGCCAGACTTATCTCGCCGGGTTGCGGGTTGCTTCCTCCGCCTACCATGGCTACCTGGGATATGGTGTGATGGGGACTTCTGAAGGGGCGTGTGGCAATCAGTGATACATTCTTGCCTAATTTCCCTGCTACGGAATGAATCTTTGTCGTTTCCAGGCTTTCTCCTAATGAGAGAGGCGGGAGTATTCCGGGCAAACGCTTGGCCATCATGGACTTGCCGCTTCCTGGCGCACCTATCAGAATGATATTGTGCCCTCCGGCAGCGGCAACCTCAAGGGCACGCTTCACGTTTTCTTGTCCTTTGACGTCAGAAAAGTCATATTGGAATGTGGACTGGTGCTGGTAGAACTCTTCACGTGTGTTTACGACTGTTGGTTTCAGTTCGTGCGTCCCATTGAAGAAGTTGATTACCTCAGCGATATTTTCTGCGCCGTATACAGCCAGATTGTTTACAACTGCTGCTTCACGTGCGTTTTGTTTCGGCAGGATGAATCCTTCAAATCCCTGTTGGCGTGCGGCGATGGCAATGGGCAACGCGCCTTTTATCGGCTGCAGGCTTCCGTCAAGCCCCAGTTCTCCGATGATCAGGTATTTCGCCAGCTTGTCGGCAGCAACCATTCCTGTGGCTGCCAGGATGCCGACAGCCAGCGGGAGGTCATATGACGAGCCTTCTTTCTTGATGTCGGCAGGTGCCATGTTTACCACAATCTGGCATGTCGGAAACTTGTATCCGTTTACTTGTATGGCGGATACGATTCGTTCATGACTTTCTTTTACGGCAGAATCGGGCAGTCCGACGAGAAAAAACTTGATTCCGCGCGAAGTGTTTACTTCGATGGTGACAATGGTGGCGTCGATCCCCTGGACGGCGGCACCGAATAATTTGATTAGCATTTAAGGTCAGTTTTTTAGGTTTCTATTTTTTCTTGTCCTTTGTAAGTTCTTTGATCTTGTTTCGCAGATCATCGCCATACAGGTCTGTTGCCAGCACTTTCCGGCTTGAGTTGACAAGGATGTTTGCCGGAATCTCTTGTATGTTCATTTGTTCTATGATTTGATTTCCCCATCCTCTTCTGTCGCAAATTTCTATCCATTGTTCTGTATCCTCCTTGCATGACTTTTCCCATTGATCCTTGTCATAATCGAGCGATATGTTCAGAACTTTCAATTCTTTGTTTTTGAATTCTTTTGCCGTTGCATAGAGTGAGTCGCTTGCTGCTTTGCTTTTTTTGTCCCATGACGCCCAGAAGTTGATCAATATATACTGGTCTTTGGAACTGTTCCATGAGATGTATTTCCCGCTTCTTGCTTTGGCTGAAAAGTAATTCACGTATTCTTTGTTCCTATTCCTTTGTTTGCTGTTGTCTGTCAGCGATTTCAGTGCTACGCTTAAAATCCGGCAATCTTTTACATTTCCGCTGAGCGGTTCGGTCAGTGATTTTATTTTTGCTTCATCCGGATGGGGTATCTGTACGAAATATTGGTTTATCAGATAAGCGGAAACGAGTGACTGGGGGTGTGATTTGACAAATGCTTCTGCTGCCTGCTGTATTTCTGTTTGGCTTGTCCTATTCGCAATCTGCGCCCGGAATTCTTGCAGTTCCTTGTTGGGTCCCTCTCCTTCTATTGTGAAAGTGTCGAAGTTTCCTTTCAAGGTCACTTGCCATCCTTTATTGGCAAATACGGGTATGGATTTGCCGGAGTCGTTCACCAGCCGGAATATGCTGAGTGTATCGGCGGGGACGCTGTAAGTGAATTTTCCGTCTTTGGGATATATCGTATCCGTTTTTGATTTTGGGTCATCATATATTGCTAGAATCATGTCAGAAGAGAGGCTGTTCAGTTCGCCTTTCAGTTCAAAACCTGATTTTTTGCTGCATGCTGTCAGAAAAAATATCAGACAGAAGGTTATTGCCGGTAAAGAATATCTTTTCATGCCATATAATGTTTGTTGCGAAAATACATAATATAATTGTAATTGGGTATTGTTTCGCTGGAAAATCTTCTTCTGGCAGTGAAAATGGCATCTCTATAATAAAAAAGCCGGAGGAATTTTCCTCCGGCTTTTGATTTTGATTCTGAATTCAATTATTGAATTTCATTGGCGTATTTTGCAAATTCGCGGTCGTTAACAGCTTTAGCTGCTAAAGTAGCGTCTTGCTGTTTAACTTTGTTCATGCTGCTCTTAACAAGGTCTGCATTGTTGGTTCTTGCTCCTACGATTGCCATCAGGTAGTTGGTGTAAGCGTCAGGATTCTTAACAGCAGTCAAAGTAGATTTAGCCTTGTTGTAGTCTTTTGCCAGAATCTGAGCCAAAGCAGCAGAGTTGGATTTGGTGTCGCCGAATGCTTCTACAGCACGGTCATACTGTCCTTGTTTGATGTACAGGTTACCAAGAGCTTCGTTAGCAGTGTCGGCACCGCTTGATTTGCTCAGGTAAGTTTCAGCCTCAGCAACATTTCCTTTTGCTAATGCGCAAAGTCCCAAGTTAGTGTTCACTTCAGGAGCGTTTGCGTTTTTGCGTGCAGCCTGCTTGAAGTAGTTTTCTGCAGCTTCGCGGTCACCGGCAGCGTAAGCCAGCATACCCAGATCGTTGTAAGCGCGATAGTCGTTCGGATACAGTTCTACTGTTTTCTTGTAGATAGCTTCCTTGCGTGCGTTGTCGTTGGTCAGAGTTGCGGCATAAAGCAGTTCGTCAACCTTTAATGAATCCGGATGAGAATCGAATGTTGCGTTGATTTCTTCATCGCTGCGTCCAATTACATCGTAGTTTACAGTCAAGCGTGCACGGCGCAGCTGCGGCAGAATTTCGTCAGCCAAAGTCTTGTAAACTGAAGAAATGTTCTTGATTTCAGTTTCACGCTGTTCCGGATCAGAATACATTGAAAGAACACGAAGGATCAGGTCTTTGTCCTGAATGTTTGACTTAGAAACGAGTTCCTGGAATCCTTCCCAGTCCTGAGCAGTATATTTAGTGTCGACCTGAGTTTCGATTTCTCCTTTCTTCAGTTCTTTGTTGATATACTTTTCAGTGTTGTTCTGACGGTTTGCAGCCAGCTTGTCGTTCAGTTCAAAACCACCGTCAGGAGAAGCGTAAGCTGAAATTTCAATGTTGTTCAGCTTGTAGTTCTTCGTATCGTTGGCTACGTTTACAACCTGCTTGTTGAATGCCTTCAGGCTGTCTGACTTCAATTCGCTTGCGCGGATATTTGCCTGCTGGATGAGGAACATGATCTGAGCCTGCTTAGCCTGCTTGATGATGCGTTCGTAAGCATCTGCAGAATAAGCTGCATTAGCAGAGTTTACAGTCGGAAGTTCAGATGTTGCGATTACACCGTCAGCAATCTTTACGGAAGGAATAGTGTATTGTTTCTTCTTGTAAGTTACCTTGAAGTCCAGATACAATTCAGATTTAGCCATTTCGGGAACATAGTCGAACACGGCTTTCATTGTATAAGTACCTCCAGCCTTGTAGCTGATAGTTTGGTCGTTGCCCTCTACTTTTTCTCCTTGGAATGTTGCGGGCTGACCTTTAGCTTCTCCGCCATCCCATCTCAAAACCGGAGTAACTTCAACGATGGCGTTTTTCTTGAAGTATTTTTCCGGGAATTTGCCTGTAATAGTTACAGGGACTTTACCTGCTACTGCCTCCAAAACTTCAGGGTCAGTGGTGAAATAGTCCGGAGATAATTCTCCCATCTTCTTACATGAAGAGAGAGCCAGGACAATCAATGCCACGAGTGGCAAATACAACTTTTTAATCATGACTTTAAATATTTAGTTTGTTATAATGAATAATCTAGTCGTTTTGCTTGATTATTTGGGGCAAAGATAAGAAAAACTCCCATAAGCGTTAATCTTTTCGCCTTTTTTTTTGAACAAATATTTAAAAAAAGATTAAAGACTGCACATTCTGTCACTTTTTGAGTAGATTTCTGGGGTGGTGTGTAATTATTTCTTCTCTCAGCCTGTTTCGGTCGATATGGGTGTATATCTCTGTGGTGCCTATGCTTTCGTGTCCCAGCATGCACTGGATGGCTCTTAGGTTGGCTCCTCCTTCGAGCAGATGTGTCGCAAACGAGTGTCTGAAAGTGTGCGGGCTGATCGTTTTTTGTATGCCAGTCTGTGCGGCCAGCTCCTTGATTATATGAAAAACCATTATGCGTGAAATGTTTTTTCCGAAGCGGCTTATGAATACGTAGTCTTCGTATCCCGGTTTTATAAGTCCGGCATTCCGGTCCGGGAAATAATTGTTCAGTTCGTTGATGGCTCGGGGCGAGATTGGTACGAGCCGCTGCTTGTTGCCCTTTCCTTCCACTTTGATGAATCCTTCGTCCAGGTAGAGGTCGGATATTTTCAGGTTACAGAGTTCGCTGACTCTGAGTCCGCAACTGTACAACGTTTCCAGAATGGCGCGGTTGCGCTGTCCTTCGCGCGTAGTCCGGTCAATGCTTCTTATCAGTGCGTCGATTTCTTCCAGGGTCATCACATCCGGCAGATGTTTTCCTGTCTGCGGCGATTCAAGCAGTTCGGTGGGGTCCTGTTCGATGTAGTCTTCCATGGCGAGGAAATGATAGAACGAGCGGATGCCGGACAATATGCGTGCCTGCGAGCGTGCGTGGATGCCGATGTCATTCAGCCCTGCCGAGAAGTTTTCCAGATTATCGAGCGTTGCTTCCCTAAAGTCTATACCTTCGATTGTCAGATACGACAAAAGTTTGTCCAGGTCAGTCAGGTAAGCTTCAACCGTATTGTCTGACAGGGATTTCTCAAGCTTTAAGTATTGTTTATACCTTATTATTATTTTGTTTTTATCGGCTGTTATGGCTGTTGTCATTTCTTTTTCGTATCTTTGTCCCATATTTTCTACAAATGTATAAAATATTCAGGAAGTAGGCTTATATGAAAATACAAATTATCAATGGTCCGAATATCAATTTGCTTGGTAAGCGAGAACCTTCTATTTATGGCGCGGAAACGTTTGAAAGTTGCTTGGAAGATCTGAAGAAACGATATCCGTCGGTCGTATTTGAATATTTCCAGTCGAATGTAGAGGGAAGGATGATTGACAGAATTCAGGAAACAGGATTCGACAGCGACGGCATTGTGCTTAATGCGGGCGCATACACTCATACTTCTATCGCTTTGCAGGATGCAATTCGTTCTATAGCTGCTCCGGTCATCGAAGTGCATATATCCAATGTTCACAAGCGGGAAGAGTTCCGTCATAAATCAATGATTTCGTGTGCTTGTGTAGGGGTGATTTGTGGTTTTGGGCTTGACTCCTACCGTCTTGCCGTAGAAGCCTTGCTGAATATGAAGAAATAACTAACAGTTTTAGATAAGATCGTTATGATGCTCAAACAAACAAAAATCGTTGCGTCCATTTCGGACTTGCGTTGTGAAGTAGATTTCATCAGAGACCTGTTTGAAGCAGGTATGAATGTGGTGCGTATGAATACGGCTCATGCCAGCCGTGAGGGCTTTGAGAAGCTGATCAACAATGTGCGGACAGTTTCTAACCGCATCGGTATTCTGATGGATACGAAAGGTCCTGAGGTGCGCACAACTCCCATTGCTGACGGTACCATTGATTTCAAAACAGGCGACAAGGTCTGCATCGTTGGTAATCCGAACCAAGAAACCACCCGTGAATGCATTGCGGTGACTTATTCGGGTTTTGTAAATGACCTGTCGGTAGGTGCTCATGTCCTGATTGATGACGGAGAGCTTGAGCTGGAAGTAATGGATAAGAAAGACAATACGCTGTTTTGTGAGGTGCGTAATGATGCGACATTGGGAAGCCGTAAAAGTGTGAATGTCCCCGGCGTGCGTATCAATCTTCCTTCCTTGACAGAAAAAGACCGCAATAACATCCTTTACGCTATTGAAAAAGACATAGATTTCATCGCTCATTCATTTGTGCGCAATCGTCAGGATGTACTTGACATTCGTGAGATTCTGGATGCGCATGACAGTGACATCAAGATTATCGCCAAGATTGAAAACCAGGAAGGGGTGGATAATATTGATGAAATATTGGAGGTTGCCGACGGCGTTATGGTTGCGCGTGGTGATTTGGGTATTGAAGTGCCGCAGGAACGGATTCCCGGCATTCAGCGTGTGCTGATTAAAAAATGTATTCTTGCTCGCAAGCCTGTGATTGTCGCTACGCAAATGCTGCACACCATGATTAACAATCCGCGTCCGACCCGTGCAGAAGTGACAGATATCGCCAATGCGATCTATTACCGCACTGACGCGCTTATGTTGAGCGGGGAAACAGCTTATGGGAAATATCCTGTTGAAGCAGTGAGAACCATGGCTAAGATTGCAGCACAGGCAGAGAAGGATAAAATGGAAGAGAATGACATTCCTATACCTCTGACACCGGAAAATACAGACGTAACAAGTTTTCTGGCAAAACAAGCTGTGCGTGCTACAAGTCTGATGCCTATCCGTGCCATTATAACAGACAGCTTCAGCGGATTGACGGCCCGTAATCTTGCAGCATTCCGTGGAAAATATCCGGTTTTGGCTATCTGCTATAAAGAGAAGACCATGCGCCATCTGGCTCTTTCATATGGCGTTGAAGCCATTTATATGCCTGAAAAAGCCAACGGTCAGGAGTATTACTTTACTGCATTGCGCAAACTGCTCGACGACGGCGTCTTGTCAAAAAACGAGATGGTGGCTTATCTGAGCGGCGGAAAGAAAGGTACTCATACATCATTCCTTGAGATCAATCAGGTGGGAGATGTATTGGACGATGCGGACGATTATGTATTGCCTAACCGCAACCGTTATCTTTAATTGCCGGAAATGAAAGAAACTGAGGCTCTTGATGAATACATTCTTCAGCATATCGATCCTGAAGGTGAATATCTTGAGAAGTTATATCGGGCGACGCATGTCAAGCTTTTGCGTCCCCGTATGGCTTCGGGGCATCTTCAGGGGAGAATGTTGAAAATGTTTGTGCGTATGATCCGCCCGAAGCAGGTGCTTGAGATTGGCACATACAGCGGATATTCGGCTCTTTGTCTTGCAGAAGGGCTTGAAGAAGGAGCCGTGCTTCATACTTTTGAGATAAACGACGAGCAGGAAGATTTTACCCGTCCGTGGCTTGAGAATTCCCCCTATGCTGATAAAATCAGGTTTTATATTGGGGATGCGTTGGAAATGGTGCCGAAAATGGATGTGGTGTTTGATTTGGCATTTGTGGACGGAAACAAGCGGTTTTATGTGGAATATTATGAAATGATTCTGCAGAAAATGAATCCCGGCGGATATATTATCGCAGATAATACTTTATGGGATGGGCATGTTCTGGAAGAAACTACACGTCATGCAGATGCACAGACCATTGGAATTAAAAGATTTAATGATTTGGTGGCAGCCGATTCGAGGGTGGAGAAGGTTATTCTTCCTTTACGCGACGGGCTGACCATTATACGAAAAAAATAATATTTATGGAAACAACCAGACAAAATAAGATAGCCCGCCTGATACAGAAGGAGTTGAGCGATATGTTCTTGTTGCAGACCAAAGCAATGCACGGGGTGCTGGTTTCGGTCAGTGTCGTGCGTATAAGTCCGGACTTAAGTTATGCAAAGGCTTATTTGAGCGTTTTCCCTTCAGAACGGAGTGAAGAAATTGTGAAGAACATCAATGCGAATGTGAAAACGATACGTTATGAGCTGGGACAGCGTGTGCGTTTTCAGTTGCGTATCATTCCGGAACTGAAATTCTTTGTCGATGATTCATTGGATTATGCAGCGCGTATTGATGAACTGCTGAAGAAATAGTCATGAATTTTCCCTTCTATATCGCACGCAGATACCTGTTCTCCAAGAAGTCGCACAATGCGATTAACGTGATTTCGGCCATTTCGGTTTGTGGGGTTGCTTTGGCTACGTTGGCTCTTGTCTGCACGTTGTCCGTTTTCAATGGATTTCAGGATCTGGTATCTACGTTTTTTACGGCTTTTGATCCGCAATTGAAGATTGTTCCAGCCTCAGGCAAAGTTTTTGACGGGAAGGACAAGCGGATTCAGTTGCTGAAAAATATTCCTGAAGTGGCCTTGATGTGTGAGTCTGTTGAGGACAATGCACTGGTGCAGTATCAGGGAAAGCAGGCGATGGCGGTAGTGAAGGGAATGGAGGATAATTTTGATGAACTGACACCCATTGACACAATCCTTTTTGGGCGGGGAGAGCTTTTGCTGCATGATGAAGTGGTTGACTATGCCATTCCCGGGGTGCAGTTGCTGGCTTCGTTGGGTACGGGAGTCCGCTTCCTTGATCCGCTTGAGATTTATGCGCCCAAGCGCGGAGCGAAAGTGAACATGGCTAATCCTGCCGCTTCTTTCAATTCCGGCAATTTGTTTTCGTCGGGGCTTGTATTTGCCGTCAATCAGGAAAAATATGACGGCTCTTATATTATCACTTCATTGCAGTTTGCCCGGAAACTGTTTCAATATACAGATGAAGTAAGTGCCGTCAATCTTAAACTGGTTGCTGGAGCGGACGTGGATGCCGTAAAGCGCAAGATAGAGAATGTGTTGGGGAATGATTTCCGTGTGCTTGACCGTTATGAACAGCAGGCAGATACTTTCCGTATAATGGAAATCGAGAAGCTGATTTCCTATTTGTTCCTTACTTTTATTCTGATGATAGCCTGTTTCAATGTTATCGGTTCGCTTTCGATGCTGATTATAGACAAACGTGACGATGCGGCAACGCTGCGCAATCTGGGTGCCGATGAAAGGCAGATTCTCCGCATCTTCCTTTTTGAAGGGCGCATGATTACGTTTATCGGGGCAGTGTCCGGAATTGTACTGGGGGTGCTTCTCTGCTGGCTGCAACAACGGTTCGGCTTGATCTCATTGGGAAGTTCCGGAAGCTTTATCGTTGACGCGTATCCGGTAAGCGTCCATTGGGAAGATATCGTATTGATTTTTGTGACCGTTGTTGCAGTGGGCTTCCTTTCGGTATGGTATCCTGTGCGCTATTTATTCAAGAAATGTTTTTATAGATAAGAATGTCACTTTTTCTGGACGATGCGTGCTCCTGCCGGTACGCTTTCCGTGACCCAAATGTTGCCTCCTATGGTTGCACCTTTTCCAATAGTTATGCGTCCAAGGATTGTGGCGTTTGAATAAACGATGACATTGTCCTCCAGAATGGGATGGCGTGGGATACCTTTGATCGGATTGCCCTGTTCGTCAAGCGGGAAACTTTTTGCTCCCAGCGTAACACCCTGATAAAGTTTGACATTGTTCCCGATGATGCAGGTTGCCCCGATGACAACGCCTGTGCCGTGGTCGATAGTGAAGTGATCACCGATCTGTGCTCCCGGATGAATGTCTATTCCTGTTTCAGAATGTGCCATTTCAGTAATGATTCTTGGAATCAGAGGGATATTCAGGCGATAAAGTTCGTGGGCGATCCGATAGTTTGTGACCGCCCGGATAACCGGATAACAGCAAATGATTTCACCGAAACAGGTTGCGGCCGGATCTCCGTAATAGGCAGCTTCAACGTCTGTGGCAAGTATGCGGCGTATTTCAGGTAGCCGGCTTATGAACTGTGACGCCAGTGCCGCCGCCGTTTCACGGCAGGGCGTATTTTCTATCGCTTCATGATTCTCTTTTCCGAAGCAGAGCCCGGCTTGTATTTGTTCTGTCAGCAGGTAGAACAGTTCTTCTACATTTACTCCAATATGGTAGTTGATAGTCTGGCTGTGGATGGTGGAATTCCCGAAATAGCCGGGGAAAAGGATGGCACGTGCCAGTTCAACAATCCGGCGGAGTTCTTTGCCGGAAGGGAGCGGTTCGCCGTCTTTGTGCTGGTGGAAAAGCCCTTGGTAAGATTTGCTGTCGGAAAGTTCGCTGACAGCTTTGGTCAGTGTATCGGTGTGTTTGGTTAGTGTCATGACAATATCATTCTGTTTGTTGGCAAATGTAATGATTATTTGCTATCATTGTTTGTTTTCAGAATAAAAACTTAATTTTGTATTGAATATGAGAAAAGCTAAGACTATAAACAAGAAAAATCCTTTTGCTTATAAGGCAAAGCAGAAAAGGAAAAAGAGCTGCGGGAAGAGAATAGGGAAATCACGTCCGGAGAAGGCTGACAATCAATTGAACAGGAGGATCCGTTAATCGCGGTTATTGGCGGCTGTTATTCGAACACCTTGAACGCATATCCCTGTTCAATCAGCCATTCGATAGAGCGTGGAAGAGCATATTTCATGTTCTTCTCTGATTTCAGCGAATCATGGAGTGTTCCGTTTGGTAAAGTTATGATTCCCTATTGCGTTATATCTTCTGCAATCCGTTCGTATCCAGCTTCATTGGGATGCAAGCCGTCGCCTGAGAATAGTCTTTCATCAATTTTTCCGTTAGGCAGGAGCAGTTTCCTGCCCGGATCTGCAAAAATATAGTTCTCTGCTTCTGCCATCTCTTGTATCTTATGATTTAGGTTCTGTATGCGTTCTTCTCTGTTGCGATGCGGCAGAATACCAATTATTTTGATTTGGGCCTGAGGTTGCCTGTCGCGGATAGCAGTAAGCAGAAAATGAATCCCTTCTGTAATTTCCATATCGCTGTTGTGGCTGATATTGTTTGTTCCGATCATCAAAACGATTTTCTTAGTCCTATAACCGTCTAGTTCTCCGTGGTATACCCGCCAAAGAACGTTTTCAATTTTGTCCCAGCCGCATCCTAAATTATGGAATCCGGCAGGTTTCATTATCTTTTCCCAGCTTTGTGAACCGTTTTTTATGGCATCTCCAGATTCTCCTCCCCAATAATGGGTTATTGAATTTCCTAATAAGATAGCTTCTGGTGTATGCATTCGTGTATGTTCTAATATGATATGATGTCGGTCCCGCCATTCGTATACCCAAGGTTCGCGGCGTTGGGTGGCAGGTTGTGTGGTAACCGCTTGTCCGAGCGGTATGTGTAATATCTCACGTATTTTTCTTTCTATTGCGGAAGCTTGATGCTGCATGCCTAGGTCTGAGGGATGAATTCCGTCCACCCATCCATCTGCAGGCATTTTCAGCTCTTTCCGTGAGAGGTAATGAAGCGAATGGACGCCTTCTGCTTGAAGTTGTGTGTAAGCTTTCTGCGAAGCCCTGTTTGTCCGTTCTACAGTTTCATATTGTGCGGCATCGCTTGACATATTTCCGTATCCGTCGTGTTCTATCAACAAAATTGGGGCGTTGTGTTTGTTCCGGATTTGTTTTACGGCTGCTTTTATGAGTGCAGTTATTTCATTCTCCGTTTTTGTGGTCAAATTGGGCAGACAGTCTAATATATAGAGTCTTGCATCAATTTCATTGATAAACTTCAGCATTCCTTGCTCCAGTTTGCCGTTGCCTGAAAAGCCAAAGTTGAAAAGAGGGTAGTCCAACGAACGTTGCAGTATGGTACTCCATGCCATTGCCGGGCGTGAGGCGCAGGCACCTTGAACAATAGAAGTCCCATATAAGACTATGGGCTTTTCTATAGAAACTGGAATCCATTTGAATGCGGTATCAGCCATGTCCGGTATTCCGATTTCCAGCCACTTTACACTGTTGTAGAGTGGAAGATAAATTCTGTATTCATACTGCTGTTTTTGCTGCTTTTCCTGTACTGTCATGCTATAAGTATAGGAAATCGTGTCCTGAAAGGTGTAGCTGCCGAAGCAGGATTGCCATATTCCATCTTTGTCTATGCGATAAAGGTCGATGCCTGATACTCCGGTAGCGGGCATGTGCGGCATGGCCGCTTCACCGCTCACTTGGTAACGTACTTTAATCTGCAACGCATTGCTATAGAAGTGGATGGCAAGTCCTGTAGAGTTTCGCGACAGATTCCAGACATTATTGCTTACGGTTGCTTTTGCCCGATTCGGCAGACGGACAAATGTTCGTCCGATTTCATCCGTAAATCCCTGGTTTTGTATGACAGGGAAGTTGGCTTCTATGGGATTGTACCATTTCCATTGGGCCGTGGATGGCAACGAAAAAAGATGTAAAAGCAGCAGTTGAAGGATTAATCTTTTCATATTCAGGGATTGGTTTTTACGTGAATTGACATGATGCGGAAATCAATCGTCCGAGCGGAGAATTTTTTATCCGTGAGAAAAGTCGGACTGATTCCGAACTATCTGTATCTCCGATTTAGAGATGCAAATCTCCACTCTAAAGATATGCACCTTCAAGCTGAAGATACATATCTTTAGGTTAGAGATCTAGTTCTTGTTCGTTTTTCGTTGTTGTAGCAGTGTTATTTTTTCTCGAATACAAAGGCTAGTGATTCGTTTCTCAATCCTTTAGGTAGGGTTATGACAATTTTCCCGTTTTTGCAGGTATAACTTACGTTGCGGTTTCCGTCCAGCATACGGATATTGCCTTTCGGCTCATTCCCCTCCCATTCGATTGTCTGAGGCAAGTCCTGCCCCTCAGGCAAAGAATAAATTGCATAAAGTGTGCGCCCGTTTTTGTCAGCAGTAAACCATACATTTCCGCTATGGAAATTAGAGGTTGTGCGTGTGTTGTATATGGCTTTCCCGTTTTTTTTCAGCCATTGTCCAACTTCTTTCAAGGTTCCGATAGCTTTTTCTTCTATTGTTCCTTGGGCAGTTGGTCCTACTCCCAATAACAAAGCTCCGCCCTTGGCTGTGATTTCTATCAGATAATTGAGAATCTGCGATGCGGACTTGTAAGGCGCGTTGGGGGTCCAGCTCCAATGATCGGTCAGTGTGATGCAGCTTTCCCAAGGGTAAGGTAGCTGTTTTTCGGGTATTCCCCATTCCGGTGTAGTATAGTTTTCATATTTCCCTGTTACGGTTCTGTCTACTGCAAGCATGCCTGGCTGATGCTGGCGAGCCTTGTCTATTATTTCTCCCAAACGGATGCTCTGTCCTTCTTTCGGACATACCCATCCTCCGTCCAGCCAAAGAATGTCAACTGAGCCGTAGCGGGTAGTCAGTTCATTGATTTGATTAGCGGTAAATTGTCGATACTTCTCCCACCATTCCGGATGTTCCTTGACTTTGTAGTTCATGTTGCGGTCAGGAGTTGCCCGGTCATGCCTCCAGTAGTAAGGACAATGCCAATCCGGTTTAGAGAAATAGGCTCCCACCATGAATCCTTTACTCCGGAATGCATCAAACACATGGAAAGTAATGTCTTTTAAAGGATTGTGTTTGAAAGGAGTGTTTGCGATGGAGAAATCTGTTTCTTTTGTGTCGAACATGCAGAATCCGTCATGATGTTTCGTGGTGAAAATCATGTATTTCATTCCTGCATCCTGCATTATATCTGCCCATTTCTGCGGATTGAATTCGACAGGGTTGAATAATTTTGACAGATCCCAGTACCAATGCTTGAAAGAATCATATTCGGAATCGGGATAAACCTCTTTTCTCAAATCAACGAATCTGTCTTCCGAGCACAAAAACCAGGATTCCATGATTCCAGGAACAGCATAAATCCCCCAATGGAATATCACACCAAATTTTAAGTCTTGCCATTGGTCCAGTTTCTTCAGTACCTCTGGTTCGGTTGGCCATACATATTCTTCAGATGCCGGATAAATGTCAGCCCTCTTCGATTTGTCTATATCTTGGGCATATATGTTGGCAAAAAGTATCAATAGGAGTGATATTATGCTTATTCTTTTATGTGTTTTCATTATTTTTTGTTGTTATAATGTTATAGATGATTAAGAATTTCACGTGCCTTTTCTACCATATCGGAAGCTGGATGTTTGTTCAACTTTTCTAACTGGAAGCCGGAAAGCACCTTCTCCAATGCCTCCAGTCGGGAAGGTTCGTTCTTGAATTTTTCTCTTAGGATATAGATTTTCTCGTAATCCTGAATTCCTTCAACAAGTTTTTCCATACGGACCGAAGAGCGTCCTTCAGGATAGAACTGAAAGCAGTCTCCCGAAGCCCAAGTACGAAAGCGCGTGTCTTGCAGAGGTTCTTTTACCCAACTGTTGTATGCCCAGCGCAGGTATCCGTCAAAGTCTTGGGCGGCAGCATACCAGCCTAACCATGTGGCTTCAGCTGGAGGAGAGAAGGTAAACAGATTCGGACGTGCTTCGTAGCAATAAGTATAGAATGTGCTGATTTTTCCTTCCGACCTTCTTCTTTTCAGTTCCTTGGAGGAGAATACCTGTCCGGAAGCCAGCGTGTAATAGTGAAGGTCTTTTTCTATTTCCTCATGGAAATTGCCGGCGAGGGCGACCTTATATCCCGGATCTGCTTCCCGTATGACTTTTATGGCTTTTTGCATCTGTTCCATTGGGCGTTCGTCCATGGCTATTGTCGTTCGTCCGAACCATCCTTTTTCTTTCAGGTGGCGTGCGAAGTCTTTCAGAAAAGGAGTCCAGAACGACTTGTATTCGGGTGTTCCTACTTCTGCATCTACAGTTTTCATGCTGTCCGATCCTTGGTCATAATAGCGGAAGGAAAGTTTCCATGGAACCAATGAATAACAATTGATTTCTCTGTCTATACCCAAAGATGTCATAAATTCGATCCAACGGTCGAATACCTCGTAGTTGAAAGTCCAGCTTCCGTCTGGTTTGCGTATGCGCGTAATCATTGACTCGAAATGGTCTTCGGTTTGCCCTCCCCATGGTTTATGGATGATAGAAGCGGTGATGCACTTCTGTCCTGCGTCTGCGAGCGGAAGATAAATGCTTCGCATTGCGGCAAAGTGTTCTTTGCTCCACAATGGGACGTGGTGGTAGCGTGCAACGGAATAAGGATTTTGCCATAAGTCCAGATAAAAGCTCCATTGGCTTGGAGGAGGGAGCTGATGGTTTGAAACATTCAGCTCAATGTTCAGCGGAGCGAATCTTGTGTCGGGGAAGGTTAGTTTTCCTTTATAGATTCCAGCCGGAGTATCAGACGGAATTTGAATACTTATCCATATCGGTTGTGTCTGGTGTCTTTTTAGATGGCAGACCCGTTTGATGTCCAGTACATCGGCTACCATTGAAGAATCGAACGCAGCAGGATCCGGACGATTGCCGCAGCCGCTTCTCCCATCTTTGCTAAGTTCGTCTGCCATTACATACCGCAGGAAAGACATTTTTATAGCTCCGGAAGGAATTGTTCCTTTGCTGCTCTTCAAATCTCCTATTTCTGTACGGATTGTCTGGCAGTCTTTTCCGGTCCATAGTAGAGCCATTGCATTGACGCGCTCTCCTCGCCATCCGCTTCCTTTCCACGTCCGGTTGGAAATATCCGCTTCGGGCACATTTGTCCGGCTGTAGCGGATATTGGTTGATCCCCATGCACTGTTGTAAAAGGACTTGCAGTTGGTCCATTTTGTCTGGTCTATCGGTTTTGTGTCTGTCAGTTCTGTCGGATCGAATGCAGGTTCTTCTTCGGGGAGTATTTGGCTGACGATCTCTTCCAATGAAGTGTGTGGTTTGTCGTCTGCTATTTTCAGATTTTTGTCCACCCACTGGCGTTCCCACCAGAAATAGTCAGGGGTATTGCTTTTCTTTCCGTGCATTGATGCGCGCAGACAATCGAAATAAAGCAGCCAGCGTTCTTTATAGAATGTGTTTACCATTCCAGACCATTCTTTATAGGCATAGTCGTGCAGATTGTCTTCTTTCGGGATGTTTTCACCCCAATATGTAATCAGCATCATGAGGTTGCGCAAGTTGTTGCTTTTCTCTGTTTTCGTATTCCCGGCATTTAATGCTTGTTTCTGCCATGTGCTTAGTCGGAAAAACGGATCGTGCGCTAACAGCTCGTTTTCCAAATCTAGCATACCAATGAATTTCTTAGTCTGTAACTCAAACTGTTTGTCATCTTTCGTTTCGTATGCTTCCATTAGGTCGGCATATACGGAGTCCGCTTCATTGGCTATCTGCTGGCGGAGGAAATGAATCAGGTCAATCCGATAAGTTCGTACGTTGCGCAGTTCCGGGAGTGCTTCAGCGAAAATTTGTACTCCCTCTTTAAATAGTTCGAGATCGTATTTCTTAGCCAGACGGCCCCAACTGGAAACAGATTTGATGTTCTTTCCCGGACGGGCACAAAGAATGTTTTCAGGCGGACCTTCCTGATACCCGACTTCACTGCTATAAATGGATTGCAAAAATAAATGCCATGCAGCGCGTATTTTGTTGTTTTCTTTTCCGTAGCGGGCTGTGATGTAGTCATTGATCCATTCGCTTACATTGACGCGTTCTTTATGCCATACCAATTCAAGCAACAGTTCATAAGTGACCGGATTGTTGTGAATCCCTTCTGGAATGATTCCAACTCCTTTCATGTGAGGGGCATAGTTGCTTTGATAAATGCGGTAAACCTCGTCTGCAAAACGTTGCAGTTTTCCGTTGATGCCCGGACGTTCTCCGAAGTTTGTTACCGTTCCCCAAATGAACGGTGTGCCTTCGTATCCTTTCCTGCTTTCCCAGTTTGACGTGTTTTCACCGAACAACTCTTGAACCAGTACATAGCGTTTGTCTAGTTTTTCCAGCAGACCGGGTTTCGGATTGTCCTGCCATCCTTGAAGTACCCAAGTTGATCCGGGGAAATGTTTCTGCATGGCTTGTTGTATGGCTTTTCCGGCGTCTCCCAAAGATACTCCGTCTGTCACTCCTCCTTCGTGGAAAGGGTCTCCGGAAAAGTAGCGTATATCAGAACCGTACAAGTTGCGAGTTTCTTCATAGAAGATGGAGGCTATGCGTTTAAATTCAGGATCTAATGGATCCAATATGTCGGGACGAGTAAAGGCGCCCCACATGCCTTGGGTTATAATATGTGCATCGGACTTGTTTTTCATGCAACTCGGTACCATTCCGTAGAATCCCGGCATCAGTGGTTCGATACCTAATTCTTTCATGCGTGCCAGCATATTCTGAACCAGTTCCTTACGGCTGTCAATCTGCGATTGTGGCATAGGACCTCCCCAGCCTTCGATATTACCCATCAGCCACCAAGCGTTGTATGCCGGTCCGGTGATGAAATCATATATTTCTTTTTCGCTATATCCCAGGCGGCGTAATGTATTTTGCCATACGGCTTCGCTTCCATTGGCGACCAGCATTAAATTTACTCCGTTCAGCGCCATCCAATCAAGTTCACGCTGCCAGTCTTCCCAATTATAGAAACTCATGCTGTAATTATATGTACAGTAGTTCAGTGCATAACGGCAGGTGGCTGGAGTTGATACGCGTACGCGTTCTGTTATGATTGGGAGTTTGTCTACTGTTTCTAACATATCGCCCATATGTGACATGCTTCTTTGACAATAATGTCTTAGATACCAGTTGACTCCTACTGCAGCTGCATTGGCTCCTGTTGCTTCTATTATTAGTTTGTTATTTATGGTCTGTAATGTGAAGCAATCCTCGCCCGAAGACGGGATTGCTTTAAATTCGATGTGTTTTTCCAGCCATGGAATCCTTCGGCTGACAAGAGCGTAAATGCCCTTGAATGTTTCTGCATACATGCCATTGGCCAAAAACAGCATAACAACAAACAACAAACTATATCTTCTCTTGTCCATGATGATTCGTTTTTTATTGGTCCGCACCGATGTTGATGGATTCGCCGTCTGTACGTGCATCTCCGTCAATGTCTTCATTTCCTACAAAATAGGAGGACATCCAGGTTCCCTTTCCTTTCAGCGGTGATTCATCCTTTAGGCGAAGAAAATCCGGACTTTCCGGGTCAAGGCTTTTGAATTGTGGGTCGAAATCGAAGGTCGAGTGTTCGTCGCCTCCGCATGCATTCTTCCACTCATTAAAGTCTGTGTACATTTGACCGTCCCACATCCAGCGTTTGCTGTTGGAATCTGTAGAGTAATAGTGGTTATAGTCTATCTTGTTTCCGCTGCCTGATTGCCAGTATTTGCGGAAGAAGATGTCACGATCGGTTGTAGAATAAACCAGATTGTTCATAATCGTATTGTTCGTGCAGTTCTCGGAGAAGCGGAGTTCTCCTTCGCTGGTTGTATCATCTTCGCCTACATATGCGCCTCCTATCCTATTGTTGCTATATAAAGTGTTGTTCAGTACATAACAATTTTTTGTACCTTTCCCTACAAAATTTTTGTAGTCACCCATATAGATGCCTGTGCGGAAACAATTATAAACAATGTTGCTTCGTACATAACAGTTTTGGGTAGCCAGAAGGTCACTTTCACTGACTAATCCAATGCCTCGGTCACATTCGCTGACAAAGTTTTGTTCAACGATGATGTCTGAACTTCCACATACATAGATGCCAATAGCTCCATAGTTTGAGCCATTGCCTCCCCAATAATCTTGTGATTTATCCATTGAAGCACGGTGCACTTTGTTGCGTCGTATAACCCCATTGCGTGCAAAGTTAACATTAATGTCACCACCAGGGTTTAGGTTGTCACCTCCGGCTGCAATAATACCTATATTTTCTACATCATGGACATAGTTATCTTGTATTGTAAAGCCATCTACATTCCCGGCGATGGTTACTGACTCACTTGTTCCACTATGTATTTCATATATTTCACATTTTTCAATTAGCAGGTCGCTGATGGAAGATTTATCATTGTTTCCTAATACGGCAATAGCATGTCCGCTGCGCCAGTCTTTGCCCGCATCTTGATCTGCACGTGTACAATCGTTTTTTATTTCATAAACTTTACAGTTGCGGATGGTGATGTGTTTTGAGTTTCCTCGGACAGAGATTCCAGTCGGATCGGAAGCTACGGCTGTTTTTATGGCATTGCAAATATGCAAGTCTTCTAGTGTCAACCAAGATACATTTTCTATATGTACCAGTGCTTTCCATCCGCTGATTTCAAATTGCGATCCATCGATGTAGGCCGTTTCTCCCGGAAAACTTTTTATAGTGATTGGTTTATTTTGTTCTCCAGAGCGTGATGGAATTACAAATTCGTAGTAACGTCCTTCATGCAGAAATATGATATCCCCAGGGTTAACTTTGCCCAATGCTGTTTGAATGGTCTTGAACGGCTGTTCTTCTGTCCCTGTATTTTCATCATTCCCGTTTGGGGATACATGCCAATTAACAGGCTCATCAGAAGGTTGGTCTGTAGGTTTGTCAGAAGGTGAGTCTTCAGGTTGTTCTGGCAGAGGTTCGGGCATATTTTCTGTAATTTCATCATTCCCACATGAAACAATACCTAGCATGAAACAGCTAAATAAACACACAATTAATTTTTTCATAAGCTTTGCTTTTAAGAGAATTCTGTAATATGTATTCTTTCGTTTATGGAATTTTCTAAAAATATCAGGACTTTCTGGTTGGAATGCCCTGATGTTTTTAGAAATTGTTTTGTCGTTCCTAATTTAGTATGGCTTGGACATTTATTGGTAGATTATTTTTCGGACGGCATTGTTGTTTTTGTCAAATACGTAGATATTACCGTTTTTATCAACAGCTAGGTCTTGGGGCTGGTTAAATGACGCGCCTGTCCCTTGACCATTGACAAAACCAGCAGTTCCTGTTCCAGAGATTGTGTAGACAAAATTGTTTTGCATGTCTACACGGCGGATATTATGCCCTTCACAGGCTACATACAAGTCGCCTGTAGAGCTGATTTTTAGGCCAGATGGCCAATAGAAACTGGCATCTAAGAAGTTGCCGTCTTGAGAACCCAATTGTCCGTTTCCAATAACCAGATTTTCTTCCCATGTATCTGCTGCATATCTTTTGATGGTGTTAGTCGGAACATCGCAAGCGTAAATATTTCCGTAATCGTCAATTGCTATTCCGGCACTTCCGCTTGCTGTTACTTGCATATCTACTCCGTCTGGAACCCATTTCCAAATGCCTCCATCTTTTTTAGTGTAGTAAATGTCACCATTACGTTTATCTACGGATATTGACCAAGGTTCATTGTCAGTGCTTCCTAGGGTCGTTACATTACCTTCTGGTGTGACTTTTCGGATAGTCCATTGAAAAACGTCTGTCAGGTAAATGTTGTCTTCAGAATCTGTTTCCATTCCGTAAAAACCTCTAAAACGGGCATTTGAACCGGACCCGTCTGAAGTGCCTTCTGTTTCAGCTTGTCCAGCAAAAGTTGTGACAGTTCCGTCTGGGGTTATTTTTCGAAGGCAGAAGTTCATAACATCACCGACATAAATATTACCTTTACTGTCTACACAGATGGAGCCTCTCCTCCAATTATCAGGTGAATCGTTGAAATGGAAAACAGCATCAGTTCCTATTCCATCTGCATATCCGGCTTCACCGCTTCCTGCTAATGTTGATACGTTTGCTGTAAATACATATTGGAATTCTTCAATGGTGGAAACAGGTTCGTGTGAACCTATTTGTACATTTATCAGCCCGTTCCCGAGCATAGCAGGTACGATTGCCATAATATTGTTCATGTCACTTTTCAATACTTTTAATTCTCTTCCACCAACTGTTACTTTTATTTCTTTTGGATTGGTTGAGAAATTCTTTCCTGTGATCAGAATCTCGGTTCCCACCCCTCCACTGGTTGGGTAGAAACGGTTCACTACAACAGGGGCAGATGCGTCATTTAGGTTTTCTTCATTATCTTGGCAACTGTTGATGCCTATTGCCAACACAACTGCAGACAATAGGATAATAATGGAATGTTTCATGGCGTTAGTCTTCTATAATTTCAGTTGTTATTTTCATTACTCGGTAAGCTCTTCTATCTATGACGTAAACCGTTCCGTCCTCATCACAACATATGCTACATGGCATTTGGAAGGCTGCTGGCAAAACAGTGCCATTGTTTGTGTTTATTCCTGCATAGGACGGGACTTCGAAGGTGACATCATTACTGAAATCTTCTCTCATTGTACCTGATCCAGCAAATGTGGTAACTTCTTTGGTAGTCAGGTTGATATGGCGGATACTTATATCTTTTTGTGGGTTGTTGTCGCCAGGTGAAGCAACACCACTGCCAGCTACAAGTAGATTGTCTTCGGGAGTGAATGCAAGTCCCCATGGCTGATCGAATGAAGCTGTTTCTGCTGCCCCGTCTTTGTTCCCAGATTCGCCACTTCCTGCTACTAGGATACGATTTTCCCATTTGCCATATTCGTACTTGAATATTTGATTTGATCCGGTATCTGTTATGTACAAATCTCCTGTTTTTTTATTGATTTCCATGCCGCCAGCATTTCCGGTTCCATGGACTATTAACTCACCATTGGATGCAGGGTTTATTCCTACATCATCTAGTGCTTTCGAATAGATATCTCCGTTTTCAAGCATGACATAAAAACGGTTGCGAGCTTCGTCAAGAGCACAACTATGTCCAGCTTGCCACCCCATATAGAAAGCCAGTCCTTCTGGATTGAATTTGATGATATGTGCAGTTCGCATATTAACATTGTAGATATTTCCTTGATTATCAATTTTAATGTCATTTGTCCAAAAGTAAACGTTGCTGGCACCTTCCGGTTGACTTTCTCTCCATTGTGCTCCGGGAGTGGGGTCAGCCTCGTCGGGGTTATGATTTTCGTATCCGGCAAAAGTTTTTACCATTCCGTCTGGGGTAATTTTGCGTATTGAGATGCTCCACGGATCAGAAACAAATATGTTTTTGTTTGCATCTACACAAATTCCACCTTTTAGGTTCCACCATGTAGTGGGTGAGAATTTAGCTTGGTCTGCCGGGCCATCAAGATAGCCATATTCACCGCTTCCTGCCAAAACACTGACTGTACGTACATATCGTATACTTTTGTATTCAAATGTAGCCTCTGTTATGATCGTTTTGTTTCCTAGCGTGATGACAAAAGGATACAAACCTTCCTCGACTTGGGGGATGGTTACTAGCATGTATCCGTCTTCCAGTGTACATTCGATAGGTTCTCCGTTGAACACTACGGAATAGTTTTTCAGATTTGGTGATACGTTCACTAGATTGATTTGTACGATTGTTCCTTTTCCACCGCTGGTAGGAGAAAAGCTGGTGACATCTGAAATAAGATATTCAAAACTTTTCTCAGAGGTGACTGTTTGTCCGTTCGCTTCGATTTGGATAGGAGCTGTTCCTATAGCCTCGTTTTCTGGAATTTCTAATAAAAGTTGTTCTTCGTTAGATCGTAGAATGGGAATTTCTACATTGTTAATTGTTACTTTGATTAGAGAAGTATCCAATGGGAAACCTTCTCCATTAATCAATACTTGTGTGCCTCCTTGCCCTCTTGTGGGAGAGAATTCTAGCAAACAAAGAGAATGGAGTTCTGAATCTTCTTCTTTACAGCTTGAAATGGCAAATGCTAGCCACATATATGTAATGACTCCGATTAATAGATATATATTTTTTCTGCTCATGATATAAAAAATAAATTGTTGTTTTACCATCCAGGGTTCTGCACTAATCCTCTGGCCCGATCTATTTCACTTTGTGCTATTGGATACAGATACATTTTGTTGTCCCAATATCGTGTTTCCAGCTCGTTTCTTTGATAGAAGTCTTCAAAAAGGAATCCTTGTCCATTGTCATTGGCCATTACATTCATGCGAAAGATTTTTCTGTTTTCTTCTTTTTCAAACAATAAACGGCGGCATAAAGTGAAATAACGATCTCCTTCAAAAGCTAGTTCCGTCTGTCTTTCTCGGAGAATCCATTTCCGCATTTCTTCTTTGTTGCCGATTGCTTCAGGATAAGTTTCGGCAATGCCTGGAATGCCGGCGCGTTCGCGCAACAAATTGAAATAAGTGACAATATTGCGGTTATTCGGGTCATATTCATTCATGGCTTCCATGTAGTTCAATAATATTTCTGCATAACGAATATGAATGTAGGGACGAAATCCTGTTGGAGTGTCATTAATGGTGTTTGATTCCGGACTTACCATTTTTGCAACATTATATCCAGTAAAGTCTGGGATGTTTTGGCTTGCCCCGGATAGTCCTGAATAGTAGTATTCTGCACGTCCGATTCCGTTCTGATTCTCTTCACTAGAGAATCGGTCTCTTGCATCACTGGTTGTTGCGGATATCACAGGACGAGCATTGTAATGAACAGATGCATAGAATCGAGGATCCCTATTGACATACATATTGGATTCCCCGGCACGATAGCCTTGGTTCAGTCCCCCGCGGACACCACTTCCATAATTAGCAGGATCATCTTGCTGTGCAAATCCTATTTCAGTATAATCTAAATCGTCATTGATGTCAAGCCCTTTGCGGGTAAGGAATGCGTCCACTACATTTTGTGTGGCATTGGTTTCTGCATATCCGCCAGGTTTAGGATTACATCTTTCATCGTGTGCCCAAAGCCAATAATCTCCATATATGTATGTTCCGAATAGAATTTCTGGATTTTCACTTTCTAGAAATGTATCGCGGAAAGACAGGAAAGGGTCAAAGATTGCATCTCCTCCGTCTATATTATTCTTATATAAATGATGGACATTTAAGTCTATGACTCTTTGTGCAGCTTCAGCGGCTATTCTCCATTTCTCCGCATCGTATGTCAGAGGAGCCAATTGTTCGCCGTCTTTGTTTTTGAAGTCGTTGAAACGGGAATTCCCATTCCATAACTCACTAGCAGCCAGCAAGCGTATTTGAGAAATAACGGCTAGTGCAGAGCCTTGTGTAGGATGCCCTATGTTGGCTGCTACTGGCCAAGTGACAGGCAGATAGTCTAATGTAGATTCCAGCAGGTCGCAAATATATTCTACGCACTCATCGAATGGGCGGCGAGTATAAGTGCTGAAATCAGCGTCCATAGCGGCAGGAGTATCGAAAAGAGGGATTGGCCCCCACAGACGGAGTAGATTCCAGTAAAACCATCCCCTTAAAAAGCGGGATTCTGCTTTGTATTGATTTTTTAGTTCGAGACTGATGATATTTTCAGGTACGCGATCTATGTTTTCTTCAAAAATCAAAGATTGGCGGATTGCTCGAAAGCAAGTATTCCACCTTCCGCTTAAATCGCAGTTTGTGGAAGGTCCCCAATTTCCTGTAATAATACTCTTTATGGCCACACCTGTCAATGAACACGAAGTTTCATCTGCCATTCCCATGTGGATTTGGTCATCGGTATCTTTCCAAATATAGCCATAGATGTTGTATAGATACGATTCGGCATCGGCGCGAGTACTCCAGACCTGTTCTTCATCTTTCAGATTCTCAGGTTTTTGATCCAGATAGTCACAAGAGGTAGATAAGCAAGATAATCCGGTAATAAATATGCCTGTATATATTAATGATTTCAATGTCTTTTTCATTGTCGTTTTTTTTAATAGTGATTAAAATGCAACTCTCATACCGAATGTAATCATTCGCGTCAATGGATAATTGGTTGCGTTTGAACCTAATTCGGGATCCCAAAGTTTGAATTTAGAGAAAGTTAGTAAGTTCTGTCCTGAGGCATAAAAATAAAGATAATTTATACCTTTGTTTTCGAGCCACTTGTTTTCCAAAGTATAACCGATTGAGGCTTGCTTCAGACGGATATAACTTCCATCTTTCAGCCAATGTGTACTGTTTACATAGTTATTGTCGGTTGTACTCATTCCAGCTGTAAGACGTGGATACCATGCGTTGGGATTCGGATTATCTTCAGTCCATCTGTCCAAAACTTTAGAGATGACATTATTGGGATACTGCCCCATCCCTGAGAACGGAACGACTCCTGCACCGGCTGCACCCCATTCGCTTGTTATGTAAGAACCATTTGCCATTATGTTAACATCGGCTACGCCTTGGAAGAATAGAGAAATGTCAAAATGGTGGAAATTCAGGTTAAATCCTGCTCCGTATGACCATGATGGGAAATTTGATTTGCCTAAATAACATTGATCGTTGGCATCAATTTTCTTGTCACCGTTCAGGTCTTTGTATTTCAAGTCACCTGGTGCTAGTTCACGCATCTGTTCCGGACTACTTTTTATTTCTTCGTAACTTGTAAAGTAGCCTTCTGAAATATATCCATAAAATTCTCCATAACGAGTCCCTTCTGACTTTTGGTAGTCATATTCCATTTCCGGTTCGTCTCTGAATACTATTTTATTTTTGCTGTATGTTACGTTTCCAAATACACGAAGATTGACTTTGGGAGTGATATTGGTTTGATATTCCAGATTACAGTCAAAGCCTGTGTTGTCCATTTCTCCCATGTTTGCATAGATGGCGGCATCGAATCCTGCCATTCCAGGCAATGATGAACGTTGAATAAGTATGTCTTTACGTCGTTCCTTGTACCAATCGATGTTCAGGTTTAGTTTGTTGAAAAGCCTAATGTCCAGTCCGACGTTTGTCTTGTAGGACTTCTCCCAAGTAAGGTCCTCAATACCCAGTACAGTTTCTTTAATACCGGAAACTGTTGAACCGTTCGGGCCAAAGCCATAAGAATTTCCGTTTCCATATTGATTGAAATAGGCAAAACGAGTGGAGGTTCCACCAATATTGTCATTACCGACGATACCATATGATGCGCGTAATTTCAGTAGATTGATTTTTTTTGAGAGGATTTTGAAGAACGGTTCATTGGAGATGACCCAGCCAGCCGAAACTGCAGGGAAGAAGCCGAAACGTTGGTTTGGAGCAAAGTTTTCAGAGCCTGTATAAGATCCGTTCACTTCTGCCAGATACCTGTCATTGTATGAGTAGCTTACACGTCCGGCTATGGCTTGATTGCGGTACGGAATGGAACTGATGGCATCACCGGCTGTGCCAATTAGTCGGTTGCGCATATTATATAAAACCATTGCGGCTACATTATGTTTGCCAAAAGTCCGGTCATACGCCACATTCAATTCTGTGTACATGACACGTTCTCCGCTTGACCCGCTGGAGTACCCTAGTTCGTCTGAACCTTCTTTTGTCGTATCTCCGAATATAAGTTCTCCGTTCTCATTACGTCCTGATGCCATCCATAGATCAACCCCTCCTGTTCTATAGTTATAGAAAGCACTGTATGTATCGAAAGAGAAGCGAGCGTAAGCGGAAAGTCCCGGTGTGATAAAGTCTAAATTCTGTTTTAATGTGAAAACAGACTGAATCATTGGACGGAATTCATCCGTGTAACCAGTATTCTGTAATTCGTTGACAGGGTTGGCTCCTGTATTTGCTGGAGGACCAGCCCAACGACCATCGGGGTAGCGAATGGGAAAGGCAACTGGTGATGTGGAATATGCCATATACCAGATCTTTGAAGAAGAAGCAGCTGGGTAGCGTGAGTCTACCAGCATGGCGGCAAGATTCATTTGAAGCAATGTTGTCTTAGTGATGTTTACGTCAATGTTGCTGCGGAAGTCGTAGCGTTTGTAATTCAGCTGGGGATTGTAGCCGTTCTCTTCGTGTACATTGTACTGTCCGTTCTGGTTGTAGAACGAGGCGGAAAGATAATAGCGAACCAGTTCGCTACCTCCATTGATGTTGACATTGACGTTCGTTACGGACGACAAATTTTTGTAGATATTGTCTATCCAGTTTACGTTCGGATATAAATAGGGATCCAGTCCGCTGGCAGTTTTTAGTATTTGTTCCTGCGAGTAGACTTCTGATAATCCAGAATTGCGGCGGCTCTCATTGTATAGTTTCATGTAGTTGATTCCGTCCAGCATGTCGGGAACCTTAGTGAATGTTGAGAAGCCACTTTCCACTTTAACGGATACTTTCGGCTTTCCCACCATACCGCGTTTGGTTGTGATAATCATCACACCGTTCGCACCTTTGGCTCCGTACATGGCGGTGGCAGAGGCATCTTTCAGCAAAGAAATGCTGGTGATGTCTTCCGGATCGATATTGTTGTAAGCTCCTCCGTAAGTACTGTTGATGTCTTCACGCTGTACCCCATCCACGATAATCAGAGGAGATGTGTTACCTGTAAACGTTCCGATACCGCGGATGGTGAATGTGGAGTTGTCGTATCCTGGCTCTCCGCTTGACTGGACAGAGATGATACCTGCCACTTTTCCTTGGAGCGAGTTAGAAAGGTTTGCGGCGGGAGTCTTCAAGCTTCCTGCGCTGATGGAAGTTACGGCCCCGGTCATTGTAACCTTTTTTTGTGCTCCATAACCTACCACCACCACCTCTTCCAGTTCGGAGGTCGTTTCTTTCAATGTGACATCAAGTGTTGTATTTTTTCCGACTTTCACAATCTGCGGGTTGAATCCCAAAAAACTGAATTCCAGTTCGGCATTCTCGTCGGGTACGGTAATCATGTAGAAACCGTCTACATCTGTCACTACTCCTGTAGTTGTGTTTCGTATCTTCACGCTTGTCCCTGGAAGAGATTCTCCGTCAATGGTCGTTACGTTTCCTTTCACTACATGGCTTTCACTACCGGCAGTGCCGTGTGTCTGATTTGATGGAGAAAGCATGATTTGTTTTCCTTGCATTTTCCATGAAACATTTTTGTTGCGGAAAGCGTTTCTCAATACTTCTTCGATAGGAGCGTTGTTCATCTTTACCGTAATTCTCAGGTTCTTGAACTGGCTGTCCTTGTAAAGGAATGAGTAGTCCGTTTTGCTTTGGATTTCGTTGACGAACTGTTTCAGTGTCACTTTGTTGACATCGATTGTGACGCCTCCATTCTGTTGTGCCAAGATTGGGGCGGGCATCAGGACAAAAAAGAATAAAAATTGTAAAAAGCAGACTTTCATTCCTAACGAATGAAAAAAAACGGGCAAAAAGGGATTCCTACCTTCTTCAGGAATCGAAAAATTTTCCATACATTTGCATTTTAAGATTAATGATTTAGTGGATTGTTAATTTTAAGCAGGGGATTGGGGAAAAACGGCCATTTTTCTCCAATCATTTTGTTTCATGAGGTGTCCATTATTCAACTTTTTTAATTGTTTGTTTTTTATTCTTTGCAGGGCGTAAGCAGATAGCTTCCGTCCGGTTTCTTTTCCCATTGTATGGAGATGATGAATCCGAGTGTATGGAATACATCTTCAAGCGAAAGTTCTTTCCCGAAACGTCCGGAAAGAACTTCGTCTCTCAGGCTGTTTTCTCCGATGACGATATGCGTGTCATATCGCTGTTCCAGCATGAATACTACATCTTTCAGCGGCAATGATTCGATATTCAGGTATTCGTCTTTCCATGCCGTGTAAAGATAGGCATTCACGTCTTTCACCTTGATTCCGTCATTTACTTTCACTATTCCCATTTCTCCGGGTTTCAGGATGACTTCTTCAGATCGTCCGTTTCCTTCCAGTCTGACAGAGCCTTCTTCAAGTACGACTTCCATCGTATTTTCTGAGGATTCTTTCGTTATATCAAACCGTGTTCCAAGTACAGTCACCTCACCGATGTCGGTAAGCACCTTGAACTTTTTTCCGTTGTCTTTCCGCACGTGGAAATAGGCTTTTCCTTCCAAAGAAACTGTTCTATCTCCTGTTTTCATGTTTTCCGGATATTCTATCTTGCTTCCTTTTCCTAACCAGACCTCCGAACTGTCCGGAAGCGTTATGAACCGTGCCTCTTCTTCCGTGTTCATCGCAATGATCATTTCAGAATCTTTTGTCAGATAGCTGAGAGTGAATCCTCCTATTGCGATGAGGCTGATGCAGGCTGCAGCTGCATAACGCCACATGCGGACGATGCGGAGTCTGGATTTCTCTTTCTGTATACCCTGTTCAATCTTTTCCCATACGTTATCCCTTCTGTTATCAATTACCTTAGTGTTCCACACGAAGTGGCTTCTCTCTATAGTGTTGAACGCCCTTTTTAAAGAGGGGTCGTCTTTTAGGAGAGAACGGAGCTCCGTGTCGTCCTCTTTTGTTGCCCGGCCCGTTATCCGGATGACCAGCAATTCCCATATTCTGTCTAATACCTTCATGAAACTTTGTTTTAATGGTTTGTTCATAAATAAAGACAAGAGTTTTTCGGAAAGTACGTAGTGAAAATCGGTTTTTTCTGAATTTTTTCTTTTGGACCGAAAACAGAATACTCTTGCCATAATCTGTATCTCTAGACTGGAATGTACATCTCAAAACTGGAGATATATGTCTTTAGGTTGAGGATGTATTCTCCATCCTGGAGATACAGAATTTTTGGCGGAAATCACTTTTGTTCTTCAAGAACCGTAATTTCTGCTCCCGAGGCGTAATCGTTTCCGTATTGTTCGCTCAAAGCCATGAAACGCACGAAGCGTGCCTTTATCGGGGATGGGAACAATACTTTCTTCTCGTTTTGCGTATTCTCGAAACTTCCTTTGCAGACTGGTTTTCCCCAGATCTTTCCATCTTGGCTGACATAAATGGCATAATCTTTTACATTTCCGTTGCTGTTGTCTTGTCTGGGATAGTAAGTGATGCCTTTTAGTGTTCTCTCTTCGCCTGTGTCAAGGTCTACCCAATGAGGATATTTCGCCTGGGTAACCGAATACATTGTGTGCCAAATGGTATTGAGATCGCCGTCCGTGAGATGGGAAGCATTCCCTTCTCCCGGTTCTTCACTGCTTGCGTACACAGCTTGTGCATTGATGTTGGGCATCTTGCCGAATGTGATGCTTGTTTTTGATGAGGGATTCTTCTGTTCCCAGGCAGTGATTGCCCCTCCTTCAACCAGCGGGAACGGAGCTTCATATCTGCGTGGCTTCGAATCTCCTATGGTATAGAGCACTTCCATGGTATCCGATGATATGATTTCTATCTTTCCCATACGGTTTCTTGTGATGGAAAGAGGAATCCGGGACGTTGCTTTTACGCAGGCTCTTTGTGACAGATCCCCTCCTGCGGGGCGTATGATAAATCCCATTGTGTGGTGGCCGGCTGTAATCTGGTCTTTTTTTAGCGGTATAGGCCCGCAGCTGCATCCGCCCAGTCCGGTCACTCCGCAGTCTAAGTGCAGGAAAGTACTTCCTGTTTTTTTCAGCTGATACGGATGAGAGGCCAGTGTCATGTCAAGAGCTGAGTAGGGTAGCGCCGATACGGCAAGTGGGGCACGTGCGATAAAAAGCACTCCTTCTCCCTCGTCATCAGTCAGTGCGCACCAGCGCACGTCTTCATGGTTTCCTGTATTCTGAGGCTTGGGAAAAGGAACGAACTCATCCGCCACTTTACTTTTGTGTATTTCAATGAACTGACTGCTTTTTCGGTCGGAATAATTGTCAATGGGGCCTCGTCCGTAATAGGTGAAGTCGTTGAACCTTTCGGGTATTTCCATCGCATAGCCCAGTCGCGGAAGAATTGTTTCCGGACGGTTAGAAACGATGCTTGATGCAAGTTCGATGGAACCGTCCTTGTAGATGTTCCATGCGAGATTGGAGGTAAACTTGAAGTCGCTTTCTTCAAAAGGCTGTGTCGTCCGTTCTTCAATAGAGTTGCGTCCGGAATACACCCCGCCATGTATTGTGGCTCCGCAGGGTGCCTGTGATTCAATGGTAAACAAAAGTGTCAGCGTTCCGTCTTTGTTGTTCTTCGCGCGGAAGCCTGTCACTTTGTGCTGCAGATTGTGCAGTCCGTTTTCAAACCAGGAGGCGAATATCCAGTTGTCGTTGTTTACGAATGCCCGGAAAGCATCCAGTTTGGGGCCTTTCCCTTCTTTGATGACTGTTTTTCCGTTGTAGTCCAGCTGATGGATAGTGCCTTTGCTTTTGTCGAAAATAACTTCAAATCCCTTTCCTCTTATGGAAATCAGTTTCTTGTCTGTTTCTAGCCCTTCAGTTCTTATGGGTTCGGATGAGGCTGTAACTTCTGCTATTGAAGGACGCTCTGCTTCTTCTTTAATTGCAATCTGTTCTTCTGCTATGACATAGCCTTTCTTTGCCCAAGGCTTGTCTTCTTTCAATAGGAACTGAATTTTGACGAAATATTCGGCATCATTTCTTATTTCTGGTATGTAAGGGAGCACAATTTCTTTCCGTGTCCTTGGAGAAACAGTGCCGGGGGAGAGTGTTCCTGCCTTTATTTCTCTCCCGTCTTTATAGAATGACCAGCGAATGTTATAATCGTCTAATGTCTTAAAGTAATATTTGTTGAAAATCTCGATTCGTCCTTTTTTTATGTCAATCGGGCGCGTTTCAATGTGTTGGTAAACTTTTTTGACTTCATAATATTGAGGTTTGGGAGTCAGATTACCGAACATGATACCGTTCATTACGAATTGCCCGTCGTTCGGATAGTCGCCAAAGTCACCTCCATAGGCGAAATAGCGTTCACCGGTCTTTGGATCGTAGTTGAGCATGGACTGGTCTACCCAGTCCCATATCGCTCCTCCGCAGAGATAGTTGGTTGATTCTATCGCTTCCCAGTAATCGGTTAAATTGCCTGATGCATTGCCCATCGAATGTGCATATTCTGAAATGTGGAAAGGATATTTGATATTGTATTTGCCCGATGCGGCTCCTCGTACCCATTCTACAGAAGGATACTGGTTAGAACCGATGTCTACAATATCATTGTTACGCTCGTATTGCACGGGTCGTGACGTGTCGAACTTCTTTAGTTCCCGGTAGGCGCTCAGAAAATTATTTCCCGGCCCTCCTTCATTCCCCAATGACCAAATAACGACGGAAGGATGGTTTATTGTGGCATGTGCCATTTCCATTACGCGGGCTATGTGTGCATTCTCCCATTCTTTTGGATGTGAGAGCGATTCTTTTCCGTATCGGTATTCGTGTGATTCCAGATTGGCTTCATCTTCAAGATAAATGCCATATTTGTCACAGAGATGATACCAGTACGGGTCAGTCGGATAGTGGGAGTTTCGTACATGATTGATGTTGGCTCGTTTCATCAGCATAATTTCTTCTTTCATCTGTTTATGTGTTATGGCATGACCTGATTCGGGATTGGTTTCGTGGCGGTTGACCCCTTTCAGTTTGACAGGCTTCCCGTTGATGTAGTGGTATCTTCCCGCTAATCCGAATTCGTCCTCTGATGCTGGAGTGTCTTTAATTTCCACCTCTCGGAACCCTACGGTTGTAGAAACAGTTTCGATGGTATGGCCTTTTTGATCTTTCAGTTCGGCTACTAATGTATATCGGTATGGAAGTTCAGCCGACCATTTGTTCGGATTTTTTATGGGTAGGACGGTTTTTGATATTGATGTTTCGTTAGGCTTTATATTTCTGATGTTTTCAGATTGTACAGACTTTATGAATGTGTTTTCGTCTGAATATAGCTTGTTGGCATACAAAGAGTAGCAGATGCTGTATCCTTTTTTGTTTTTATTCTCGTGGTTGAATATTTCAGCGGAGATAGCTAATTGTCCGTCAGTATATGTTTCGTCGAGGTCAGGTGTAACGATCAAATCTCGTATGTGGGTTTGAGGAACGGAATGAAGCGACACTGTGCGGAATATTCCTGGAAGGCGGAACATATCTTGTGCTTCCAAAAACGAACCATCTGAGTTTCTGTACACTTCAACCGCGACAGTATTATTTCCTTTATGAAGAAAATCGGTGATGTTAAAGCTTGCCATATTCCGGGAATTCTTGGAAAACCCCACATATTGTCCGTTAATCCACAGATAGAAGAAGGAATCAACTCCATCGAAGTTGATGAATATTTCTCGCCCCTTCCAGTCTTTCGGCAATTGAAAGGTTCGTCGGAACGAACCTACTTCGTTGCGATGTTTATAAGTTGTCCATGTTGCGGGAGGAGTCCGCATTACACCATTTTTCCAATCGTTTACTTTCACTTGATGCATGAAAATCAGTGATTGGTTGACATAGATGGGTACTCCATATTTCAGACTGCCGTCTTTCTGTATCCCATAGATGTTCCAACTGGAAGGAACTGCAATGCTGTCCCATGTAGAAACGTTATAATTTTCCTTATAGAAATCGGTGGGGCGCACCTTAGGGTTAGGTGACCATTGAAAATGCCAGTATCCATTGAGGGACTTCCAGTATTTGCTGTATTCTGGAAGCACTTTTCTTGCCTTTTCAACTCCGTTGAAAGAAAAGAAATATGCGTGAGGCTGTTCTTTGTTCAGGGCAAGGCTTTCTGGTGATTCCCATTCATTTCCTGATGGGGCATTTGTCATTTCATACGTGAATCCTTTCAATATAGGATTTGTTTGGGCAAAAAGAGCCTGTGTGCATAATAATGCAAAGATAAAGCAATGTCGTTTGTTCATGATATTATAAGGTTATTTTTTTCTTATAAAGACAGTAATGTCATTCAAAATACGTAGGGATTAAAAAGAAAATAATTAAATTTGTCGCTACTTTTTATAGATTTGTTTTAATAATATAAAGGCATAAGTTAAACGCCAATAAAGAGATATAATGTCTGACAAAACAAATGATATATCTGAGCTTCTGCGGCAAGTCAGTGAGGGAAGCGAATTGAGTTTTGAAATATTGTATAAGCGGTATTTCAAAAAAAGTTTTGCGATAGCTTTGTATTATGTTCAGTCAGAGTCTTATGCGGAGGATGTCTTGTCGGAAGTGTTTCTTGGTCTATGGAGTAAGAGGGCTTCCTTGTGGAAGGTCAAGGATTGGGAGTCGTATCTTTTTGTTACAGTGAAGCACCATGCACTTAATTTTTTGGAGAAAAATAAGTCAAGTTTTTTAACTTATACCGCAGACTTTTCGATAGAACTTCCTGATGAAATTTCTCAGACTCCCGAAGAACTATTGCTTAGGTCGGAAGTTGAAGAAGCTATGCGTCAGGCTGTTGATTCATTGCCGATGAAGACAAAAATAGTTTATTATATGGCGAAAGAAGAACATATGAGTTATAAGGCAATAAGTGAAGCTTTGAATATATCCGAACGGACGGTAAACTCTCATCTTACGGCTGCTGTGCGTAAACTGACGCAGAGTTTGCGGCTTTTCTTTAAAAAATGATTTGTTATTCAAACACCTTGAACGCATATCCCTGTTCAATCAGCCATTCGATAGAGCGTGGAAGAGCATATTTCATGTTCTTCTCTGATTTCAGCGAATCATGGAAGGTGATGATGGAGCCGTTGCGCACATAACGTTTGACGTTCTCAAACACTTGCTGGCCGTTGAGCCGTTTGCTGTAGTCGCGTGTTACCAGATCCCACATGACTATTTGATATTTTTTCTTCAATACATAGTATTGCGCCCATCGCATGTGACCGTGCGGAGGGCGGAACAGATTCGTGTGCAGGTATTCGTTTGCCTTGTCCGTGTTGTGCAGGTAGTTCCGGCTTAAGTATTCGAATCCTCTGATGTGGTTGAATGTATGGTTGCCTATGCGGTGGCCTCGTTCGACAACCATCTTGAACTCCTCCGGATGTTTGCGCACATTATCTCCCACCATGAAAAAAGTAGCCTTTATCTGATACTTGTCAAGCAAGCCAAGAACCCATGGTGTTATTTCCGGTATTGGTCCGTCGTCAAAAGTCAGGTAGACAGCTTTTTCTTTCTTGTCCATGCGCCAAAGAGCACGGGGATAAAGCAGACGCAGTATTTTCGGCGGTTGTTCGATCAGCATGTTTTTCTGTTTGTTGAAAGGTATATTCGTGCACAAAGTGACGAAGACACAAAACCCTCTGTGTTTGGATTCCAAGGAATCCATCTGTGGCTTTGTGTCTTCGTTCTTTAAAATCTACATATCTTTTTATTGAGCGCTTCCCACACGGCTTTCCAGTTGTTTGTATAGCTGTTCAAATGTTTGTCGGTAGTGCTTGCCGCGCGTTGAAGTTTCGTTTGTTCCCGGCTCCTGTATTTTGTTCATGCTCTTGCAAACATCATCCAGAATATAGAAATAGCGCATACAGCTTTCATACGAGTTTGCAAAGCGAGCATCGTCCAGACTCAGATACCATGAAGCATATTCTGTGGCATCCTTAGCTAATGCTTCCAAAATGGCTTCAGCTTTGTCGTAAGCACCGAGAGTGATGTAGTCATCAGCCATTTCCTTTGAACTGCTGTAGATGTAGTCATGGCGTACCGTTGTGCTCGGAATGACCTTTTCGCAGTAGTCCAGTACTTCGCGGGCTTTGTCTTTCTTGCCTTCTTTGATAAGCTGGCTTGCCAGTTGCACGAACATGCGGCGGTGAGTATCGCACATTCTCAGTACGGTTTCATCGAGATAGATGTCCGGGTTGTCTATTCCGCCGAACTTGAATTTGTGCATCAGGTTGTCATACATCTTGTCCGAATCGATGCGCGCTCCCAACTGTTCGTGTGTGAACGGGGTGATGCGATAAGCCAGTCCTTCCTGCAGGAAGTTGTTTGTCAGGTTGAGCTGGTTTTCCGATCCTACCGTGATGGCCATATAGAGCGGGCGTTCCCAATTGGTGTTCGCCAGCATCTCCAGCATCATCAGTTCGCTCTTGTAGAGCAGGTGCTTTCCTTTGAGCGAGATGCTCATGTAGTCTGGAATAGAATCCGGAACCATCATGCCCGAACGTTTGATAGCCTCCTTGTCCAGCTTGATGACGATGCTGTCTGTCGGAATCATCTGCAGGTCAGCTTTCGGCGAGCGTACCCAATGTTCGAGAATGTTCTTCAGCTCGTAGGGATTCTCTCCGAACTCTTTCTTGGCCTCTTCCGGGTTCTGCTTGTAGAAATCATCGATTGTTTTCATCACTTCCGGGCGTACATATACAGCCTCGTTGTGTCCTGAAACGTAGTCGATGCGCTCCCAATTGATAGGTACAGAAGGCGAGTCGTATGCCGGTCGGCGCATCTGGTCGATATACCAGTCGGTTTGCAGGTAGCTCAGGTTGCATACACGTACATCTGTGCGGAATCCTTCCGTTTCCTGATTATACCACAGCGGGAATGTGTCGTTGTCGCCGTTGGTGAAGATAATCGGATTGCCTTCGTCCTGAACGCTGCTGAGGTAGTTCTGTCCGAAGTCGCGGCAAGTGTATCGCCCGCTTCGGTCGTGATCGTCCCATGTCTGGCTGACCATCTGGATGGGAACCAATATACACACTACCGATGCAATGACAGCGGCTGTGCTTTCCTTTATCTTCTTTTTGTTCAGCCATTCGGTGATGGCCGCTACTCCCAGGCCAATCCAGATGGTAAACGCATAGAATGAAGCGGCGTAAGCATAGTCACGTTCACGCGGCTGTTGCGGTGTCTGGTTCAGGTACAGAACAATGGCAAGGCCTGTCATGAAAAAGAGGAAGAATACGATCCAGAACTGCTGGATGCCTTTCTCTCCTTTATATGCCTGCCAGAACAGTCCGATGATGCCGAGAATGAGCGGCAGACAGTAGAATACGTTGTGTCCCTTGTTGTTCTTCAGGTCACTCGGCAACAGGGTCTGGTCGCCTACCAGGGCATTGTCAATGAACGGAATTCCCGTGATCCAATTTCCGTGCTCGATTTCTCCCTGCCCTTGGATATCGTTCTGGCGTCCTGCGAAGTTCCACATGAAGTAGCGCCAGTACATGTAGTTGAGCTGATAGATGAAGAAGAACTTGATGTTGTCCCATTGCGTGGGAACTTTTACCATAACGGTTTCGCCACACTGGTCGTAGGGAACTTGCCGCCCTTCTACCCCTCCCAGCCAGCTTTCGTAAGCTGCGGCATGCGCATCACTGTACATGCGCGGGAATATCATGTTCTGTGCGTATTTGTACTCAGTTTTGTGCCGTACGATTTCGTAACTGTCTTTTTCGTCCGGACTTTCTTTCTCCTTGCGCTGATAAACAGGCGCTCCTTCTTCCACGTCGTAAACGCAGCCGTTGTCAACCACTTTCAAGGCGGGTTTTGAAGCGTATGTCTGTCCGTAGAACAGCGGGCGTGTGCCGTATTGTTCGCGTCCCAGATATTCTCCCAGCGTAAAGATGTCTTCCGGAGAGTTCTGGTCCATCGGGGTGTTTGCTGATGAACGGATCACAATAACCGCATACGAAGAGTAGCCTACCACAATCATCATCATGGCCAGCAGGGTGGTATTCAGTGTGCGTGCGCTTACGCGGTATTTCTCTCCGAGGTTAGCGAAGAGATAGATTGCAAGAACGGCAAGCACGATGATGCCAATCAGCACGCTGCTCCATCCGTGTCCGTAGAAGGGGATACCCAGCAGTCCCACAGTGGTCAGAAATGAGATGTTCATGCGTTTGCGGCTCTTCACTGTGTAGCTTTCGTATACGCCCCAGATGATGCTTGCCGCCAGAATTATCATATAGACGATTACGCCTGTATTGAACGGGCAGCCGAAATCGTTGACAAACAGCAGTTCGAACCAGCCGCCGATTTTCACGATACCCGGCACGATTCCATACAATACAACAGCTACCAGCACCATCGATCCTATCAGCGCCAGCAGACTGCCTTTCAGGTTGGCGTGAGGATTCTTCTTGTAATAGTATACCAAGGTGATGGCAGGGATGCACAACAGGTTCAGCAGGTGTACGCCCACCGACAATCCGGTCAGGTAAGCGATAAGAATCAGCCAGCGGTCGCTGTGGGGTTCGTCTGCCCGGTTCTCCCATTTCAGGATGAGCCAAAAGACAAGTGCTGTGAACAGGCTTGAATAGGCATAAACCTCACCTTCTACGGCACTGAACCAGAATGTGTCGCTCCATGTATAGGCTAAGGCTCCCACTACGCCTGATGCCATGATGGCGATCAGTTTCCCGGAAGTAAGATCTTCATCTTTCGGACATACCAGTTTTTTTGCAAGGCATGTGATGCTCCAGAACAGAAACAGGATGCAGGCTGCGCTCATCAGTGCGCTCATGATGTTCACCATCTTTGCCACTTGCGAGGGGTCGCTTGCAAACTGGCTGAAAAGATTGGCCGTAAGCATGAAGAACGGTGCGCCGGGAGGATGTCCGACTTCCAGTTTGTAACCTGTAGTGATGAATTCAGGGCAATCCCAGAAACTTGCGGTAGGTTCGATGGTCATGCAGTAAGTAAACGCTGCAACGGCAAACACAAGCCAGCCCACCGCGTTGTTAATCTTGTCGTAGTGTTTCATGAATTATTCAGTTTCTCTTTAGTATTCAATGGGGGCAAAGATAGCAAACATTTGTCAATGAGCACACCGCATTTACTATGAATCTTCTCAAACACTCGTTAAATGTTCTTCCAGCCACTCCTGTGAGACTTGGGTGTCGGGGTGGTAGTGGAGAGTTCCGTTCACGCAAGCGATGCTTTTGACATGATGCAGCACGGTGGCGATGTCGTGGCTTACGAGGATGATGGCGCATTCGCGGTTGATTTCCTCCAGCAGGGCGTAAAGTTTTTGGGCGAACTGTTTGTCGATATAGGTGTCGGGTTCGTCCAGTATGATGGCCTGCGGGTTGGATACTAAGGCGCGTCCCAGCAGTGCACGTTGCATCTGTCCTCCGCTCAACTGTCCGATGGCGCGTTTCTCCAGTCCTTGCAGCCCCATGCGGGCAATGGTTCGTTGCACCTGTGCGTGCTGTTCCGTTGTAAACGGGCGGAACAGTGACTTTTGTTTGTTGAGTCCCGACAGAACCACTTCGTAGACGGAAATGGGAAATTTCTTGTCGATGGTGTTGTATTGAGGCAGATAGCCTATGCTGATTTCGTTTGTCCTTTTCCCCTGCAGGCTGTATGCTATGTCGCCTGATGCGGGTTTCAGCAGCCCCAGTATCATTTTGATCAGTGTCGTTTTTCCGCCTCCGTTAGGCCCGATGATTCCTAAAAAGTCATTCGGATAGATTTCGAGGTTCACATTCCGGAGTACGATTTTGCCTTCGTACCCGCCGGATATCCGGGAGAGTTTAATCAGTGGCTGTCGGTCCATTCTCGGAAGCGTTTGATGGGTTTCTGTTCAATGT
Source organism: Bacteroidales bacterium SW299 (assembly GCA_019550975.1). Taxonomy (GTDB): domain Bacteria; phylum Bacteroidota; class Bacteroidia; order Bacteroidales; family Bacteroidaceae; genus Phocaeicola; species Phocaeicola excrementipullorum. Next base: position 69,512 of record SDWH01000007.1, read on the forward strand.
TTCGGCAATGCGCAGCATTTCTTCATTCCAGCGGTAGCTGAGCGGGTTGATTTCCACCAGCCTCAGTCCGAGTTCTTTTGCGATCAGTTCTGCATTGCGCCGGTCGAATTCTTTTTGGATAAAAACGGTGCGTACCTGCTTTTCCTTGCAGGTTCGGATCAGTTGTTGCAGATAAGCCGGCGACGGTTCTTTTCCTTCGGTTTCGATACAGATTTGCGTGAGTCCGTAGTCCCGGGCAAAATAGGTCAATGACGGGTGGTAGATGAGGAACGCTGAGTCCGCTTCCTCCATTTTTTCCGTGATTTTCCGTTCCGTGCCGCCAATGACTTCCATCAGGCTGTCCTTCCGGTTTTCGTAGTAAACCGTGTTGGTGGTGTCTATCTTGCAGAGTGCTCTGCATATGTTGGCGGCTATCAGCCGGGCATTCGCCGGGGAGTTCCAGATGTGTGGGTCGGCATGGGCAAGTTCGTGCTGATCTTTGTGAGCATATTCGTTGATTGGCATTATGCCTTCCGACATGTCGTAGAAAAGCATATCGGGAGCATTGCTTTTCAGCTTTTCAATCCAGGCCCGCTCGAAACCGATTCTGCCTATGCAGAAGTAAGCCTTGCTTTTTGCGAGCTGTACCATCTGTTGTGGGGTCGGGTCGTATGTTTCCGGATTGCTTCCTTCGGGAACCATGCTTATTACGCGGTATTTTTCTCCTGCGATAGCTTCTGTAAAGTAACGCAGCGGTTCAATGCTCACGGTGATGGTTGGGCCGTTTCCGTTTCCTTTGTTCGTTGTGCAGGCCGCAAGCGACCATATCATAAAAAGAAGCAGTGCCAGGCTTTTGTATTTTCTCATGCAAGTTCTTGTTTTATGTGATGTCTGCAAAGCTACAAAAACTTTGCGAAAACAGGCGGATGACTTGACGTTTTCTTTATCTCCAGGCTGGAGATATAAATATTCAGGCTAAAGATACATATCTCCAGCTTGGATATCTCTGTCTTCAGACTGGAGATAAGGATTGTTTTTTGTGCACATATCTTTTGCGCCCGTTTTTCCGGAAATTCTGGCGCGTTTCTGCATGTGTGTCATGAAGATTGTTCTTTTTGCCTTTTCTCCGCGGCTGAAAAAACTGTATATTTGCGGCCGGATTGATTTGGCAATCCATAGATAGAAGCAGGAGGTTGTAATGGGATATAAGATAACGGACAAACTGAAAGGAAGCCAGCATGTGGCGGAAGGAACTGCCTATGCGATTTTGTTTACAATAGGCCTTTGCCATCTGTTGAATGATATGATTCAGTCGGTTATTCCCGCCCTTTATCCCTTGCTGAAAGATAAGTTCGGATTCACTTTCGCCCAGATAGGTGTAATAACGCTGGTGTTTCAGATCACCTCGTCGGTGTTGCAGCCGTTTGTGGGGCAATATGCCGACCGCCATCCCCAGCCTTATTCTTTGTCTTTGGGAATGGGATTCACGCTTGTGGGACTCGTGTCGCTGGCCTTTGCTCCCAGTTTTCTGCTTATACTGCTGTCTGTCGCGCTGATAGGCTGCGGTACGGCTGTGTTCCATCCAGAAGCATCGCGTGTGGCGCAGATGGCGTCGGGCGGGAGAAAGAGTCTGGCGCAGTCAATATTTCAGGTTGGAGGCAACGGAGGAAGTGCTGTTGGTCCGTTGCTGACGGCTTTGATTGTTATACCCTACGGCCAGCACGCTGTGGGGTGGTTTGCTCTTGCGGCTTTGTTGGCTTCACTGCTGCTTGCCCGTGTGGGAAACTGGTACAGCATGATGCTGGCAGAGATAAAGACCCGTTGCCTCAGGCAGAAGGCGATGTGCGCTTTGCCTAAAAGAACGGTACGCATGGCGCTATGGATTCTGGTATTGATGATATTTTCAAAGTATTTCTTCAACGCCTGCATGACGAGTTATTTTACCTTTTATCTGATCGACAAGTTTGGCATCAGCGTGCAGCAGTCACAATATTGCCTGTTTGCCTATCTGGCCGCTTTTGCTATAGGCACGCTACTTGGCGGCTTTATCGGTGACCGCTATGGGCGCAAGTATGTCATCTTGTTCTCTATATTGGGCGCTGCTCCTTTTACGTTGGCGCTGCCTTATCTTAATCTGGGGTGGACCATTGTGATGTCTGTCATGTCCGGACTCATCATCGCTTCCGCCTTTGCGGCTATTGTAGTATATGCAACCGATCTGATGCCTGATAAGGTGGGCATGATTGCAGGCATCTTTTTCGGCCTTATGTTCGGCTTAGGAGGTATCGGCTCCGCATTTTTCGGTTGGCTGGCTGATCTTACCAGCATTGAGTATATATTTCGGGTAAGTACATGGCTGCCTCTTTTCGGTGTCATTGCCGTGTTTTTGCCAGATGTCCGTTCGGGCAAGAAGGTTAGCTGACTGTATCCTCGTCGGGCCGGATCTTCTGTTGGTTTGCTTATGGAGGGGCGGTGGGAGAAAGTATTTCTGAAGGCGTGGATACATGGACGTTCATATAAAGTCATGTATTCACGCCTTTTATACGGCATTGTCAGATAATTTCCTGTTCTGCTCCTTTCTTTCCAACAATCCAAATGATGTCACCGGCCTGGAAAAGGGTGTCGGGTCCGGGATTCATTGTGATTTGCTTGTCGCGTTCCAGACCGAGGACGATGAAAGCTTTGGTCTTGATGTCGCTTAGCCGTTTGTTGTTCAGTTTTGAGGTCGTTTCAAGACAAATGTTGCGGATACCCATCGGCAGGCGTTTGTCGGGATTCTTTCCCGTTTCCCTTCTGGTGTCCAGCTCCTGGCCGAATCTTTTCAGATCCTCATCGGTGCCGACAGCAGTTATTTTATCGTATGGATAAATGCTTTCATTTCCTTCCGGGAGGTCGATCTGATTTTCTCCCCGGGTGATGGAAATGATGTTTATCCGGAATCGGGTGCGCGGAGCTATTTTTTTCAGCATGCTTCCAGCACTGCACGAATCAGGAGAAACGGTGAAATCTGCTGTGTGTAAGTTGGCAAGCTGGTCGGCCCCGTCGAATAAAGACTTTGTCTGATTCATCTTTTCTTGGGTATCTTCTTGTCCCATAAAATTCTGGTTGAACCGTTCCTCAATCATCAGCGACTGTTTGCGAAGGCGTTTTGAGAAGTAGAAGCTGATGACAATGGCTGCGGCAACGATTAAGGCGGCTCCGGAGGCAACATTGAACAGCCGTACTACGAGGCTCATCAGGATTGCAATACAAAACAGCACCTTGACCAGTATCAGTGATACCAGCGCTCCCCGGTTGAAGCGGTTGTCATTCCATAGTTTCTGGAACTCGGGAGAGTGGTTCTTTTTGGTGATGATAGCCCATAGCAGTGGCGATACTACTGAAAATATAATGGCTGTACCTAAAGCTGTTCCATATATTCCCGGCAACCTTTCCTGGATAAACGGATAGATCTGCGAGAAGAACAGAGCAATGAATACGATACAAATTGTCAGGTAGACAGTCACGCCGATAAACATACTTTTCAGCAGCTTCTTCCAGTCGTTCTGGTGACGGTCGGACATGGTTCCGGCCGCATATTTGGCCAGCAGCTGGTCTAATCCCTGCGGAATATGTTTTTCTAGCAGATTGTATGCCGGTCCTGAAAGTCTGATCATGTAGGGAGTGAAGAAAGTCGTTATGACAGAAACGGCGACAATAATCGGATACAGGTTGCTGTCGGTGACTTTCAGACTTACACCGAGTGAGGCGATAATGAATGAGAATTCGCCTACTTGAGTCAAAGAGAATCCGGACTGTACGGCTACCTTCAGCGATTGTCCGGAAAGCAGAATGCCGATTGTCCCGAAGAATGTCTGTCCGGCCAGTACCAGCAAAGTCAGAATGATGATGGGGATGATGTATTCTGCAATAACATGCGGATCAATCATCATGCCTACTGAAACGAAGAAGATTGCAGCGAACAGGTCTTTAACAGGCTGTACAACCCGGCTGATCTTTTCGCTTTCTATCGTTTCAGCGAGGAGTGAACCCATGACAAATGCTCCCAGTGCCGACGAGAATCCGGCCCCTACTGCTATTCTTACCATCAGAAGGCAGAGGCCGAGTGAAACAATCAGCAGAATTTCGTCGCTGATGTATTGGCGTATTTTTTTCATGAAAGTAGGGAGCAGGTAGATGCCCAGTGCAGACCAGAAGATAAGGAAGCCTATCAGCTTGAACAGGCTGCCCAACAGGGCTGTTCCTTCAAAATGCTGACTGGCAGCGAGTGTAGACAATACAACCAGCATGACAACTCCCACCAGATCTTCTACGACCAGTATGCCAAGCACGATGCCTGTGAACTTCTGTTGCAGAAGGTTCATGTCGTTGAATGCCTTGAAAACGATGGCTGTGGACGACATGGAGAGCATGCCTCCAAGAAAGAGGCTGGTGATGTGGGTGAATCCCATTGCGTTTCCTGCCGTGTAGCCCAAAAACATCATTCCTGCCACAATGGTGAGTGTGGCGATAACGGCACTTAATCCTACATTCAGCAGTTTCCGGAATGAAAATTCCAGTCCCATGGCAAAAAGGAGGAAGATAACGCCTATATCTGCCCAGATCTTGATGTTGGCGGTATCTGTTACGTTGGGCAGGAAGCTGACGGACGGCCCTGTAATGAATCCGGCCACTATATAGCCGAGGATGACAGGCTGTTTGAGCCATTTGAACAGAATTGTGACACATCCCGCTACAATCAGGATGGTCCCTAAGTCTGAAATGAGTGGTGCAAGTTCTGACATGGTTATTTCGTTTTTGAGTTGAGTTTTGTTGCTCTTAGTATTTCACGTTTTCCTCCCGGGGGCCCTGGAAGCCGTTCTACTGTTAATCCTGCTGATTGCAGCATCCGGCGTACAGCTCCTTTGGCGCAATAGGTAGTGAGGATGCCTTCCGGATTCATTTTGCTGTAAAGGTAATCAAAAAGTTTCTGATTCCACATTTCAGGCTGCTTCTCAGGGGCGAATGCGTCAAAATAAATTAAATCATAGCATTCGTCAAATAGGTGTTGCGTGAAATCTCCTTTTATCTTCAGCAAGGTGAAGTATGGTGTTATACGTTGTGGAGAACCCCATTCGGCTTCGTGCAGTTTGTAGAATGTGTCTGCTTGATCAGGAGCTATCGTTTCCGGATAGTGGAGAGAGCTTGCGGTCGTTTTATCCAGCGGATACCGTTCGATGGTTGTGTAATATATATGTTTATGCGTTTCTTCTGCTTTCAGAAGCGTCAGAAAAGCGTTTAGTCCGGTGCCGAATCCGACTTCCAGAAGTTTGACTTCCTGTTTCCGGCAATGTTCCAGCCCCATTTTTATAAAAATGTGATCCGATTCTGTAAGTGCGCCTTTTATGGAATGATAGTGTTCGTCAAGTTCCGGGACGAACAGTGTGTTGCTTCCGTCTGCTGTCTTTTCAATCTGTATCATAATTATTGGCATTTAACTGATAAGTTGTGCTGTCCCGATAGCTGTCATGACAATGACAGCGTACCGTATTAGTTTTCCGATGCTCATGGCGGCAGAAACGATCCATACATTGGCTTTCATGAGTCCAAGTGCGATAAGAAGTGCATCGCCGATAACCGGGAGGAAAGAAAACAGGGCCATCCAGGATCCCTTTCCGTGTATGAACCGTGCGGCTTTGTCCAGTTGTTTCCGGCTCACGCGAAAATATTTTTCTATCCATTCCATTTTGCCCAGTCTTCCTATCCAATAGCAAGTCAGGCCGCCAAGCACGTTGCCCAGTGTCGTGGACAGAGTGGAGAGCAGCGGGTCAAGCCCTAAGGCAACGCACGCGAGCAAAACAACCTCGGAACTGAACGGAAGAATAGTGCCTGCCAGAAAAGCAGAGATGAACATGCCTCCGTATCCCCAGTCGATCAAGAATTGGATAAAGTTGTCCATAGATTGAATATTGTAAGAAGAATCCATGCTCCTGCCGTTATCCATAACAGGATGCCGGTGAACCGACTGAAGGTCAGCGTGAACAGATGTCCGCTTGTTATGGCATAGATTACGAGCAGCAGGAGAAAGAATGCATTGAAATAGGAAGGTATGCAAGCTGTCAATACCAGCACTGCGATGCCGCTCCAGATGATGATTCGGAGCATGATCCGCGTTTGTACCCTGTCCTGGTATCCTTTGTCCATTGTCTGTACGCAACTGATGGCGGTCAGTACCAGCAATAATCCTCCTGCAACCAGTTGTTGCAGAGAGAGTGCGGTATAGTCTATTGGCGGTATTTCAGCTAGCTGCATGAACAGTTCTGCCATGGCAGCCGGATTGTCATTGTATAAGTAGTAGCAGAATAACAGTACGTAAGGAGTGCTTACGCCGATTAAGCCGGCAAAGAAACTTCTCGGGTTCAGTGAGCGGAGGGCTATCATGAAGCAATATATCAGCGGTGTCAGATAGAGCAAATGGGGCAGAATCAGGCTGGCTATGCCAAGAAGCAGAAAAGAATGGAATATCTGCGTAGAAGAATGCGAGGATTCGTAACTTCTGAACAGGCATGATATGCTTCCCACATAAAGAAGCGGAATCCATGTTTCGGGCGAATATTCGTGGAGAAACAGACAGCTTGAGTAGAAGTACAGAAACAGAGAGGCATGCAGCGTTGTACGCGTGCGTATGAGTGAGAATGTGGTGTTCAGCTCGATCAGCAGATAAGTTGTGATGCCGCATGCAATGAGCGGAATCAGATTTTCCGGCTTGTTGAGTCCCAACGCAGACGAGATCAGGCAGAAAACAACAGCAACGGGAAAAATTATCTTTCCCGTTGCCAGATGGTATTGGAATCTGTTTCTTTCGAGCATGAATCAATTATTATAGGTCGAATCCGATATCAGACCGGAAATATTTTTTCTCAAAGAGTATCTTTCCGGCATTCTCGAATGATTTCTTAAGAGCTTCGTCTTTGTCTTTTCCATACGAGCTGACTGCTATGACGCGTCCTCCGGAAGTGACGGTTTGTCCGTCCTTTGCGGCAGTGCCAGCATGGAATACGATGCTTCCTCCCGCTTTGGCTTCTTCGATTCCGCTGATGGGAAATCCTTTTTCATAAGCTTCCGGATAGCCTCCTGATACGAGCATGACGCATACGGCCGAGCGCGGGTCTATTTCGAGCGTCTTTTCTGCCAGATTTCCGTTGGCCACCCCTTCGAACAGATCTACCAGATCACTCTTGATGCGCAGCATGACACTTTCCGTTTCGGGATCACCCATGCGTACGTTATACTCAATCACCATCGGATCGCCTTTTACGTTTATGAGTCCGAAGAAGATGAAGCCTTTGTATTCGATTCCCTCTTCTGCCAGTCCTTCTACGGTCGGGCGGATTATACGGTCTTCTACCTTTTGCATCCATTCTTTGTCGGCAAACGGGACAGGAGATACAGATCCCATGCCGCCGGTGTTCAGCCCTTTGTCGCCTTCTCCTATTCGTTTGTAATCTTTAGCTTCGGGCAGAATCTTGTAGCTTTTCCCGTCGGTCAGGACAAATACGGAGCATTCGATGCCGCTCAGGAACTCTTCGATGACAACTGTTGCAGATGCATCTCCAAACATTCCGCCCAGCATCTCTTTCAGCTCTTTCTTGGCTTCTTCAAGTGTCGGCAGAATCAGTACGCCCTTTCCGGCGCAAAGACCATCCGCCTTCAATACGTATGGAGCCTGCAGTGTTTCCAGAAAAGCCAGCCCTTCTTCCAGATTGCCGGCGGTTATGCTTTTGTAGCCGGCGGTAGGTATATGGTGCCGCTGCATGAATCCTTTGGCAAACTCTTTGCTTCCTTCAAGTACGGCACCGGTTTTTGACGGACCGATGACAGGAATGCTTTTCAAGGCACTGTCATTCTTGAAATAGTCGTATATACCTTTTACCAGTGGATCTTCGGGGCCTACGACTACCATGTTGATGCCGTTGTTGAGAACGAAAGCGCGTATGGCATCGAAATCGTTGGCTTTGATGTCCACGTTTTCGCCAACTTCACTTGTTCCGGCATTTCCCGGAGCGATAAACAGTTTCTCAATTTTGGGACTTTGAGCAATTTTCCATGCCAGCGCATGCTCGCGTCCGCCTGAACCTAAAAGCAAAAGTTTCATAATATCTTTTTTTTAGCTTCCATTGCCGCAGACTGTACGGATCGCTGTTGTGTGCGGTCTGCGGCTTTGAATGTTTTATTTCAAATGATCTTCAAAGTAACGCGTGATATGTTCGTGCAGGTGCACCCGGTCGCGTCCCACCATGTTGTGTCCGTCCTCGGGATAGATGAACAGATCGGGATGAGTGCCGGCATTGATACATGCACGTAAGAATGTATAGGTATGTTGCGGTACACAAGTCGGGTCTGTTCCGCCGATGATGATTTCCAGCCGCCCTTTCAGGTTGCCGGCTTTTTGTTTCAGGTCAGAACCTTTATATCCTTCCGGATTGGTTTCCGGCGTGTCCATGTACCGTTCGCCATACATCACTTCATAATATTTCCAGTCGATGACCGGACCTCCGGCAACGCCTGTTTTGAAAATATCCGGATAGGTCAGCATCAGATTGGTTGTCATGAATCCTCCGAAGCTCCATCCGTGTACTCCGATGCGGTTGCTGTCAACGTATGGCAGCGATTTCAAGAATTCAGCCCCTTTTACCTGGTCTTTCATCTCTTCTACACCAAGGTGGCGGAACGTCACATTCTCAAATCTGATACCCCGATTGTCACTTCCTCTGCTGTCTACCGTAAGCATCACATATCCTTTCTGCGCCATATAAAGATCCCATCCGCGTGCATCGTAGAAACGCGTGTCGTGAATCATTTGTGCATGAGGGCCTCCATATACATAGATGACGGCCGGATATTTCTTGCTCGGGTCGAAGTCTACTGGTTTGATGAGGCGGTAATACAGATCGGTCACTCCATCGGCAGCCTTGATTGTTCCCACACTGATTTCGGGCATGTTGAACTGTTCTTCCATCGGGTCGGAAGCTGTAAGCAGGTTGGTCCCTTTCTTTCCGTTTGCCGGAAGAATGCTGATGCTTCGTCCCACCTTGGAAGATGTAAAGCTGTCGATGATGTAATTGCCGGAAGCAGAAACTTGAGCAGCATGGACACCTTCGCCGCTTCCTATCAAGGCGCGTTTCCCGTTCTTTGTGCTCAGTGCAAACACATTGGTCTGGAGGGGAGAGAGTTCGGTGGAAGTGATGATGATTTCTTTCCGTGCCCCGTTGAATCCCAATACAGACTTGACGAGCCATTCGCCTTGTGTCAATGGAACGGTTTTCAGGTATTCGCAGTACTGTGCCTCCTGATCCTTTCCGCTTTTCCATTCGCCTTGTTGTGCGGCCTCTGTATCCATGATATACAGATGGTTGAATCCGTCACGCTGACTCTGATAGATGAACTTTGTTTCGTCCCAGGGCAAGAAGATAAGCGGATGCTGGGGCTCTACGTAGCGTGTATGCTTTTCTTCGTAGAGAATGGCTTCTTTTTCTCCTGTCACCGCATTGTAGCTGACCAGCTGCGCATGGTTCTGGTCGCGGTTCAGCTCGATGATGTAGACATGTTTTTCGTCGGGCGACCAGCTTACGTTAGTGAAATAACGGTTGGTCGGATCGCCGGTCTGCAGATAGATGGTGCGTTTGCTTTTCACGTCATAAATGCCTACCGTTACTTTATGGCTTGTCATTCCAGCCATCGGATATTTGTCCGGTTCGAGCGTAGCGATACGTGTGGAGGTATTGACCTGCGGATAGTCGGTCACCATACTTTGATCCATGCGGTAGAATGCCAGATAAGACCCTTTAGGGCTCCAGAACGTACCTTTATAAATGCCAAACTCGTTGCGGTGTACGGCCTGTCCGTAAATTACGTCTTTTTCCGGATCTTCCTTGCATCCGGTGCAAACGGAATTTATTTGTGCAGGGAAATCTCCTTCTTTTGCTACAAACAAATGGCGGCCGACGGTATAGGCCATGCATCCGTTTTCTTTGCAGAAGTCAAGGTTGGCTCCGTTTCCTTGGATGCGGAACATGTTCGTGATCTTTTTCTGAGCGAAATCATACCAGAACATGTAGATATCGTTCCCTTCGCCCATTTCCACTCTGCCTAAGAATGCAATCGTTTTGCGGTCTTTCCAAGGCATGGAGGCAGAGTCCAGCGTGCGGAGCGGCTTGATCTTAAAATCAAGCTTGTAAGGCTTCTCACCGCTCTGCAAAGCTTCGTTCACTTCGTCAAGCGTGACCAGTACGGTTTCTTTTCCTGTCTTGATGTCTACCTCATTGATGGTTTCCACATCAGCGCGTATGCATACATCGCCCCACCACTGGAGTCCTGTAATATTTTTCGGGCGGAGATTTGCGTAATTGTTTCCTCCCGGGATTACATCTTCCAGCGTGTAGGATTTCTTTTCCTGGGCATGTACGGCTGCAATTGACATGATAAACAAGAATATAAATAGAATATTTCGTTTCATTTCATTAATCCTGTTCGTTGTTTTCATCTTTTTGTCTGTCCAGCTCGTGGCGCTTGTGCATATATATGAAGCGTTTGGCCGGGATGCGTTTCTGCTCTTTTTCTGCGTCAGGGCGCTGGCGGTCGTTCGGAAACTCGTCCCTGTTTCTGAAGCCGGACCTGCGTTCGCGTGTGAATTCTTTGCCATCTCCAGCCTTGCGTGTGCGCAGCGAAGGCCTCTCGTCATTATTGCGTCTGAAGTCTTCATCTCTCCATTTCGGGCGTTCGTCATATTTCTTTGGTCCGTTGTCGTTCCATCTTGGGCGTTCGTCGTCGCGTCTTGGCCTTCTTTCTCTTTTCCCGTATTCAACTTTCTCTCCGTGGTGGCGGTTGCGGACTGGCCTTTCAGCATTCTCCTTCTTCAATCCTTTTTCAGGATTTTCAGCGCGGAATTCCTTGTATTTTCCATTGAAGATCTGATACTCCCGAAGCTGGCATTCCAGCGCGCCGTTGAAGAGCGGGATCTTTACCGATGCTTTCAGGCCGATCTGTTCGAAACATTCTTCACGATAGCTCAGCACCCATGCGTCATTGCCTGTGAACGCGTGCTTCAGACGTTCTCCGATCATTTCATAAAGTCCTAACAGGTCATCTGAGGAAATACGCTCTCCGTAAGGAGGATTCATGATGATGATGCTTTTCTCTGCGGGCTGTTCAAACTGCTGGAAAGGCTGTATTTTCAATACGATATCTTTGCTCACGCCTGCCGCCTTTACGTTGCGCTGAGCAATTGCGTTGGCTTGAGGATTATTGTCGTATCCGTAAATCTTGTGTGTGAACTCCCTTTCCTGCGAGTCATCATTGTAGATTTCATCAAACAGTTCCTGATTGAAGTCTTTCCATTTCTCGAATCCGAATTCTTTGCGGAACACTCCGGGAGCGATGTTGCGCGCAATCAAGGCAGCTTCGATAGGAATTGTTCCTGAACCGCACATGGGGTCAATCAGGTCACATTCCCCTCTCCAGCCTGTAAGCAGGATAATACCTGCCGCCAGCACCTCATTAAGCGGAGCTTCCACTTGTTCTTGCCTGTATCCCCGGCGGTGGAGCGATTCACCCGAACTGTCAAGCGAGAGCGTGCAGTTGTTCTCTGCTATATGTATGTTGATCTGGATATCCGGATTGTTGATGCGGACAGAAGGACGGTTTCCTGTTTTTTCACGGAAATAGTCAGCTATCGCATCCTTTACCTTATATGCTACAAACTTTGAATGGCGGAAATCCTCGGAAAAGATAACCGAGTCGACGGCAAAAGTGTTTGTGGCGTCAAGATACTCTTCCCATGCTATATCTTTAACGGCGTTGTATACCTCATCTGCAGTTGTTGCGGTAAAATGCTTGATGGGTTTCAAAATGCGTATGGCTGTGCGCAGATAGAAATTCGCCTTGTACATCATGGCTTTGTCCCCGGAAAATGAAACCATGCGGTTGCCGATTTGTATGTCTTCGGCTCCGAGTTCAGTGAGTTCCTGTGCCAGTACCTCTTCCAGTCCCTGGAATGTTTTGGCAATAAGCTCAAATTTTTGATTCATTGTGATAAAATTACGTAATTTCAATTGATGGTGCAAAAGTATGAATTTTCAGTCAGTCGGTCAACTGTTTATAGGGGTTTCTTTGGAGGATGGGCAAGATTTTCTGGTGTTGGAGGATGCTTTCATTTTTCAAGATTATGCCTTTCTGTCGTTTCTTGGTTTGTCAGTCCCACTTCATGAGAATTGGTCAGATCGAAAGAGAGATGGAGTAAGAACTTGTTTAAGTTTGCCAATAAAATACTATTCGATCAGGTTCTTTTGCGTTTGTTTCCTGTCTGTTGTTCCGATTCTATTCGTCAGATAGCCTGCTATCTTCCTCATCACACAAACGGAAATGCCTCAAAAACTCATCCCAAATCAGCACACGATAAATTCAAAACAGTTTCTGAAACGAACAGACTCCAAGTGGGGATAATTGCTTATGGAAGATTTGCTGGCGGTCGCAGCGGACACCATCTTGATGAAAAGGCAGGTTCAGCCCTCAATGACCTATGGCAAGTTGAAGAAGGTTGCTTGGATTAAAAGTTTTGGACGTTACTCCTTCAGCAACTTCATCTCCCATTCTGTTGCATGCTGCTTCTTTGAAAAGAAAGCCCGTCCTTGATCTGCTCTATCAGGGACGGGCTGCTTGCAAACTTTGAATGATTTTCAGAATAAGAACATCTGGTGTTAATCTGTTTCATTCAAGCCATATTTTTCTAACTCGGTCTGCTCCCATTGTTCTTGTTGCTTCTTTATTTTGCTCCGTTGGCTATAATATGTGTCCTCTGTAACGAATATCAGGCGTTCGCATGCGTTCAGATATGAGGTCGGGACATCGGGAGCATTGATTGTGGTTTTCACAGAAATGACATCTCCTTGTTTTTTGCCGGCACAGTATATGGACTGTTTGTCATAGCCGATATTGCCTTTGTCGCCTGCCATGAGAAAATAGATATAAAAGGAGGACTTTTTTGCGTCTTTTTTCAGTTTGATGTCGAATGTCACTTCGAGTTTTACCCCTTCGCTTCCGAGATTACGGATCCTAGGCAGGAGCACTTCTTTTATGGTAATGTCCGATATGACTGTATACTGTAAGCTGTCAGTCTGTTCATAAGGAATAGTCTTTCCAGCCATTTCATCGGCATAAGGACGTGCTTTTTTTTCCGTTTCTTTGAGTGCATCTTCCATTTTCTGGAAAGCCTCTTTTAATTTTTCGAGATTGTTGTCTGCCTTTTCTTTGTTTTTGTCTTCTTTTATCGCTTTGTTTATGTCGCTGAGATCCTGAAGCATGTCTGTTGTCGTTTTCTCATACATGGACGGAATTTTACCGAACATGCTGTCTGCGGAGCCGTTTCCTCCACAGGAAATTATGGCGAATGCAACTGTACAGATGAATATAAGATGTTTACATTTCATATGATTGAAGTTTTTCAGAGTTATTTTCCTTCCCAGTTGACAGGTATATTTTTTATTTCAAATCCTTTAAACTGATATGTGTCAAATTTGATCAGTTTGATGATTTTGGCGTTTTTGCTGACTCCTTTCAGTAGGATTTCACATTTTACGGGTATTTCTCCGGGCACAGGGACACCTGTCGGGCCTACGGCTTTTCCACCGACCGTGAATTCATCGCCTCCGAATTCGTACATGTTCCCTTGATCGTCCCATGCACGGCCTCCACCCCAGTTCAGATAGGTTTCCTCCGATTGGGTGTTGGTCATCAGGAAATTGATTAATACATTGTTGCTTCCTTCTATGAGATTATCTTTGTATTCCAGTTTCAGTTGTCGGTTAGGAGAAAGCACACTGGTAGCATCGCTGGCATCACTTCCGGATGAAATGTTTTGTCCTGTTTCTTGCCCGCGTGTGATGGGAATGTTTCTGACTTCGAATCCTTTATACTGATAGGTGTTGATTTCTACCTTTTTGATGGATGTAGCTTCTGCATTGACATCTTTCAGACGTATCAATGCCTTTAATGGGATATCTGACGGAATTCCTACACCGGATGGAGATACTTGTTCCCCTCCTATGGTAAAAAAGTTATAGTCGAATTCATAGGTGTTTCCCAGGTTGTCATACCCTTTTCCTCCTCCCCAGTTCAGACCGATTTCCTTGTCTGTAGTGTTGGTTATTTTCAGTACGACTACTACGTCGTGTCCTTCGTCATAGCATTCCACGAATTCCAGTTGCAGATCGTGAGACGGTGACAAAGTTTTGGTTTTCCCATTTGATGCGGTGGATAGCACCTTTCCATCTAAGGTATTGTTGACATCTTCCAGCTTCTGGTTGGTTTCTTCCAATGCTTTGTTCACTTTTTTTAGGAAGTTTCCAAATTTGCTTTGGGCTTGTGCGTTTGTGCTTGCCATAAGCAGGCAAGCACAAAACATAAAGAATATGTTTCTTTTCATTTTTTATGTTTTTCTTAGTGAGTAAATTCCACGTCGGTGTAAATCATTTCAGCCTGGTAGTCGCCGTTTTCAGACTTGATGACAATCCGAACCGTGTGTTTTCCTGTCAGCATATCGGTCGTGACGTTCATGCGTATGATATATGAGTTGGTGATCGCCCCGGTCACTTTCAGATCATCAAGCGAAACGTCTTTAAACGTTTGGGGAACATCCATCCATGTGCCTCCGGTATATTTGGCGAAGTTGCGGGGGTTCTCTTTTGTCAGTGTGCTCCATGAGTATGTTTCGTCTTTATAGCTGCTCGTATTGCTGAAAACGACGTGTATGGTACCGCGGGTGCTTCCCCAGTCATAGTGTTCATAGCCTTTGTGTACAGATTCTACAGACCACTCCGGGCGTTTGTTTGGATAGTTCGGTTCGTCCGTGAAGTGGATATAGATCCGGTTGGCTCCCGGGCGGAACGTGAAGTTTTCGTCTGCGAAATGCAGCATAATTCCTCCGCATTCGTCATAGCTGCTGCCTCCGGTGCCATAGTTCGGTACCAGATCTTCCAGCCATTTCTCGGTGAATCCTTGTGTCCGTGATGTCCCGGATACCCCGCGGTCATTCAGATAGGAATGCAGGTTTTCAACAGTGGTGATGTCTATCGCGCCGTTTACGAACAGTGTGGAACTTCCAACGCATCCGAACTGTACATCCATCGTTTGGGACAGCGTTTCAGACCATTCCGTGATTTCTTCTGCTATGGCATTAGCTTCCTCACTCATGCTTGATGAATTGTCCACCAGAAATACGATGTCAGCTTTTGCCCGTGAGCTTGTATTTGTGCTGCGGCGTGAAGGCTGTGCCATGTCTTCTCCGTTGATTACGGTGATGGCTTTCGGTTCTCCGTCCACTTCCAGCCAAATGTTTTGTCCGGCTTCTCCGGTCCCGTAGAGTTTCATCCATTCGTCCGTTTCCGGTATCTGGATTCCTGTAAGGCTCATGCACAGTACATCGTTCTCAGAACCTTCCTCAAAGTAGAAGGCAGGTTGCGGTATGTTCAGGTTGCCTTCTTCGGTGAGGGATGGGGTTTCTCCCGCATCCTTGTCTGAGATTCCTATGACAGCATGAGCGTCATAAGGGATTTCTATTTTTTCTCCGTTTGAGGCCAGTGTCAGTATGATATGCTCGTCTTCTGTCTTTGCCGAGGTTAGGAATGGAGCTTTTTGGTTTTTGTTGTCTTCCGTCAGACTGATCGGATTGCCCGATGCGTCCAGCACTTTGGTGTAGGTGTTGCCGTTGTCATAGCTTACCGTCCAGACGTTGCTTTCATCGATTCTTATTTGGGGATAACCGGTTGCGCCTGACACGGCTGCTTTATTACCCGATGCGTCGAGCAGCCATGTGGATTCTCCGCAGATCGTTTGTGTCCAGTAGTATTTGTTGTCGGAATCTTTGTCGACTCCAACCAGCAGTGCGCTTTCTTTGTTGTCAAGCCTAACCGAAGTGGCGTCCAAAAAATCTATCGTATATGCATTGTCTGTTGCGGCTGCCATGTTTGTGGCATAGACTCCGTCCTCCATTTTTGTAATTATCGTCTGCAGAGAGGGGATGGCATGGTTCAAATTGTCGATGCTTTCTTTCATATCCAGAGCCACCGCCTGAAGATTGGCTTCTTCATCGCCGTTACTGCAGGAAACGGCAGATACTGCGAGTGATAGTATCACCCAAATGTTTTTAGCTTTCATAAAAGATTTATTTATGTAAATTCGTTATTTAAGGAATACATGTAATGCTTTTCCATTGATGGTTTTTCCATTGATATGTAAATCCATGCGGGCCGTCTATCGACTGTATCTGATATTTGTTGCTGATGTTGAGCGTAAGGTCTATGTTTTTTGTTTGCGAGTTGACCGGTCCGAATGTGCTGCTATCTACCGTGATGGAGCCAGGATATGTCAGTTTGAGGGTTGTGAGCGCAGGACAGTTTGTGAATACATCCTGGCTGAAGAAGTTTGCTTTGGGCAATGCAATTTCAGTAAGAGCGTTGCAATATGAGAATACGGCTATCCCGAAATTTGTGGCTTCGGGAAGATTGACTTCTTTCAGGGTTTTGCAGCCATTGAATGCTTCATCTCCTATGGTGACGGCTTTGGGCAATGAAATATTTTCAAGTGAGGTGCATCCGTAGAACATTGCGGCTCCGGTACGCTTTGTCTGGTCGCCTTTTGTAGCTTCTCCCAGTGTTACCAGTTCAGGCATGTTCACGCTGATGAGCGATGTGCAATGATAGAAACTCATGGCACCTATGATAGTGGTTTGAGGGAAATTTGCTTCTTTCAGAGCTGTTTCGAAGAATACGCATTTTTCTATATTCTTTACTTGAGTCATATCAACGGATTCCAGTGCTGTACAATATTGGAATGCGTAGTTTGTGAGTGTTTCTATTCCTGGTGCAGTTGCTTTTTTCAGGGCTGTACATTTGTAGAAAGCATACTCACCGACTGTCTTCACTTCTTCGGGGAGGATGATTTCTTGTATCAGTTCGTGCTTGTAGAATGCTTTTTCAGGCATCCCGGGTTGTCCGCCCACCGATGGCCATCCGCTTACTCCGCTCAAATCAAGCATTTCAATGGCTATGCCGTCAAAAGGATTTGCGTTGGCAAAATCTAGTGCAGCATAGTTCCCGATGATGACAAAGTGTGTCACGCCGGCAGCAGAAGCTTCTGATACAGATTGGATTACCTGTTCGGAGGTAGCGTCAGTCAGGTCGATTGTAGCTTTGTTTCCTTCAATTTCTGCGATGGAAATGCTTACCGTTACTTCACAGGAAGCAGTTTTCTCTCCGGCAGTAGCTGTAATCGTGGCTTTTCCTTCGGCTACGGCGGTTACCAGTCCTTCTGATGTTACCGTAGCTACCATTTCGTCTGACGAAGCCCATATAACTTGTGGGTCGGTGGCATTTTCCGGCGTGATTTTTGCAGTCAGTTGGACTGTTTCTCCTTTTTCTGTCATTGTAAGTGCAGAAGGAGATATTTCAATGCTTTCCACCTCAATGGTTTCAGTGGCGATGGTTACCTGACAGGTTGCGCTTTTTCCTCCAGCCGAGGCAGTTATTACCGCATTTCCTTCCGATACGCCTGTCACCGTTCCATTTTGTGATACGGCAGCTACCTTGTCATCGGATGAACTCCAGGTAACACTTACGTGGGAAGCCTCTTCCGGGAGTATGGTTGCTTCCAGATCTTCTGTTTCCCCCACATTTAGAACGAGGCTTGCAGGAGATACTGTTATTTGTGTCACGGCAACAACATTTTCTTCGTCTTCGGAAGAACAGGCGATGAACGTCATTGAAAGGATGACCGTCATCAGTTTGAACAGATTGTGGAATTTACTATTCATAAGACATATTATTTTAAGTTTCTGCAAATAAATAAAATTTAAACGTGGCGAAATATCACCCAAAAGGATGATTTTGGCTGCATTATTGGGAAAACAGTATAGAAATTGTTCATTGGCACGTCGGAATGAATGATAATTTTTTGTGTGGAAAAATAAATAGTGTTTACTTTGCCTGTACGATAGTATTGGATGGGGAATTAAGGTTCCGGCGAAGGAGATAGACTGTTTCATGCGTAGCGTGAAGAGGCTGATGTTTTCCCGGATCCGGACCGGATCGGAGATATGAAAATAGAAATGATTCAATGATTACACATATGCAGACTTTGATATTTAGGCGCGTTGTTTTTCTGTTCTGCTGCTTTGTTTCGGCTGGTGCACTGGAGGCGGAAGAATGTCCGGTTGATACATTGCTGGTGCGTTTTTATGAAAAGGCCGCTACGTTGATGGGGGAAGGTGAATACGATTCGGCCCAATATTATTTTGACAGGGTCTTCTCGATTCCAGAAGTGGAGAGATCCTCCGTTTATCCTGTTTTGCTGAATGAGCAGGCTACTCTTTTCATCTATGTGGGGGAGGAGGAAAAGAGCTTTGAGATGAAAAAGCGGGTATTGCCCTATCTTCCCCGTGTGGACGATTTGGAGAAACACATCAGCGTTTACAATGATTTGGGTATTCTCTACCGCAGGAAACACATGCAAGACTCGGCTGTTTATTATTATAATAAGGCGCTTGATGTTGCCTTACGTTATGATGACGAGAGTTGGCTGGCCCATCTGAACATGAATCTTAGTGTCTTTTATTTTAACCTCAAACGGTATGATGATGCGGAAATCTGTATTGACCGTGCGCTGGCGCATGCATTGAAGACTGACGACAAATACGTGACGTTTTGTGTCTGGCAGGTAAGAGCAAGCATTAAGATGGAAGCGGGTAAGACAGATGAGGCCGGACACTCTATTCGGGAGGCATGGAGGCTGGCTTCCGAGGGGGAGGGGAACCCGGAATGGCAGATAAGATGCACCCCCGGGCTTTTTCGTTTTTTCGGCCAGAAGAAACAGAATGATTCGATAGATTATTATCTCCGTCTTGGAAACAGCCTGCTGGAAAAGCTGCCTGAAACTTCTATTCCGGTAATCGGCTTTATCCAGGCTAGGGCGAAGGTGTATCTGGAACAAGGCCGGTATACCGAAGCATTGAATGATTTCCTATGGCTCAGAGGAAGGTCGACGGGTACGGATTTCCACACATTGTTTGATGCCATGGCGCATTGCTATCATGGGTTGGGGATGCATCAAAAGGCATTCGTTTATATGGACAGTGCACGTATGTGGACCGATTCGCTAGTGGTGAAGAACCTGGCGGAGCAGATGGCTCAGTTTGAGTCCAGATATCATGCGCAGGAGCAGGAGTTGAAAATCAGCCGCCTCCAGGAGCAGGTGCTGGAGAAAGAAACGGAGGTCTTGAAGGTTGCCGTGTCGCTGACGGTGGTGCTGGCTTTGGTTATTGTGGTCTTGCTGGCGGTGCGCCAAAAGCAGAAGACAGCTGAGCGGAGAGTGGAACGGCTGAAGCAGGAAAAAGAACTGGAATCCGCGCGGCGTTATATTGAAGGTCTGGAGGTGGAATGCAGGCGCTTTGCATGTGAACTGCATGATGGCATAGCCAACGAGCTGTTGGGGCTGCAGTTGAAGATTGAAGGAGCTTCTTCCGGCGTATCTCCGCTGGAACTGTCTGGAGAAATCGGAAAGTTGCGCGAAGAAGTAAGGACGATTTCGCATGAGTTGATGCCTCCGGAGTTTGAACTGACTGGACTTGATGAGATTCTTTCCCGATATGTTGAGGCGGTGAGCCGTAATGTGGGATGTAAAGTAGTCTATCATTCTGAAATGGAATATGGAGGGGACGAGATTCCTTCTCGGACGGCATATGAATTGTACCGTATCGTGCAGGAACTTACCATGAATTCCGTGAAGCATTCCAATGCGACAACGATTGAGATTTCCCTGCATTCCGAGGCTTCCGGCCGTTGTCGGCTGCAAGTAGCTGACGACGGGCAAGGCATGACCGGGAATTCTGAGGAAGATCACCAAGGTATCGGATTGCGTACGGTCAGTGAGAGGGTGAAAGCCATCCAGGGGCATTTGGATTTTGAAACATCAGTAGGGGGAAGTGTTTTTATCCTTACATTTAATTTGTGCGGAGATGAGTGAGCAAGGATGGCAAGTGCTGGTGGTGGATGATCATCCTATCGTATGTGAGGGGGTGAAGAGGATTGTCCTGCAGCGGAAGAATGTTTCTTGTACGGGGGTTTCCGACGCAGAAACTCTTGAGAAATTGCTTGACAAGGTGTTCGACATGTATATCATCGACCTTGAATTCCCGGGGATAGACAGTCGGAAGCTCGTTTCTTGTCTGCGGAAATGCGCTCCCCGGTGCCGCATCCTGATTTATTCTATGCATGACGAGCCTTGGGTGGCATCCAGATTGTCGGATTTGTGTATAGATGGAGCTGTTTCCAAGAATTCCGATGTAAGCGAATTGTGCAGGGCGGTTGACATTCTGCTGGAGGGGGGTACTTATTTTGATCGGGTTTTTTTGCCGGCCAGGCAAAAGAAGAATTGTCTTGCAGATGAAACGCACGTTGTAGTGCCTGAGCTGTCTTCTCGTGAAAAGGAGGTTCTGGTCTGCCTGTCACAGGGAATGAGCACATCTGAAACGGCGGAACGGCTTTTTATAAGTCCGAATACAGTGAAGACGCATCGGAAACATCTCATGGAAAAACTGGAGGCGAAGAATGTAGCGGAACTGATAGCCAAATGGAAGAGATGGCCGCTGTAGTGCGAATGGAAGCGGCGTGCCGGTTCGGCGGAATTTTTATAAAAACAGAAGAAAGAATAACAGTGCTATTCTATTTTCCAACATTTCGCAGAAAAAACTGCAAACCGCAGTGTGGCTTGTATGTTTGACACTGTGGTTTTTGTATTCCACATCGTGGTTTGTATAGACCACGATGCGGATTAAACTTTTTTCGCCGGAATCCAACCGTTCAAAACGGCATTTTTCCGGATTTGAATGCTTGTCATTGCGGGTAGTTGAGATTGTCTTCCGTAAGCTTTTCCAGCACTTCGTGCAGAAACTTGTCCGCTTCCCACTTAGCCATGGGCAGATTCATCATCAGATAGTTTCCGCAGTCTTTTGCGCTGGCTCCGGGAATCTCTCCTTCAAAGCCGGCGATAAAGCGGAACGTTTCTTTCATCAGATCCACAATGTCTTCGGAGCGCAGGTCGCCTTTCATCACCAGGTAATTCCCGGTAAGGCATCCCATCGGGCCCCAATAAATAACCTTGTCAGCCCACACGGGATGGTTGCGCAGGAATGTTGCGGCCAGATGCTCGATGGTGTGGATGGCTGCCGGACTCAATGCCGGCTCTCTGTTCGGCTCTTTCATGCGGATGTCGAATGTGGTGACGGTTTCGTTGCCCACTTCGTCTTTGCGCGACACATAGATTCCCCGTAGCAGCCGGATATGGTCGATTGTAAAGCTTGGTATTTTTTTCATGACGGTTATAGTTTGTTCGGTAATGCTTTTAAGAAAGTTTCGGTTACATGGAACGAGCGGTCGGCCATTTCGCCCCAGAAGTTCAGGTACTGCTCGAAGTGCTTGTCTGCTCCCGGCGTGTCGCTGATGATGCGGAAGCTGATGAACGGAACTTTATAGAGATAACATATCTGGGCGATGGCAGCCGATTCCATGTCTACAGCCAGCCCTTCGGGAAAGTTTTTCTTTATCTCGTTCAGTTCGCTGCGGTCGGTGATAAACTTGTCGCCCGTGCAGACCAGCCCTCCGTGTATCGGAGTTTCGGTATCAAGCGAGAGTGCGCACTCGTATAGCGTTTCGTTGCCCTGGAAGAAAGCGGGAAGTCCCTGTATTTGTCCGTAGGCGTTGCCTTCTCCGCACCATACATCGTGGTAGACTATTTGCCGGCTTGCCACTACATCCATGATATTCAGGCACGAGTCGATTCCTCCGGCCACTCCGGTGCTGATGATGCAGTCGGGCTGGAAGTTCCGTATCAGTTCCACGGTTCCTGCCGCGGCGTTTACTTTTCCGATTCCGCATTGCGTGAGGATTACATTGTTTCGTCTGATAGTTCCTTCGATGTACGAGAACGGACCCTTCTTGCTTTCTGTCTTGTCCTCAAGTTGGTTGGCCAGCTGTTTCTGTTCGGAAGACATGGCCGTAATGATTCCTATTTTCATGTATTCAAATGATTTTCGGGGCAAAGTTACTATTTTTCATGGACTATTGTGTTATCTTTGCCGATTGAAAATATAAACCTAATAAACAGTTGTTCTTATGAAAGGATTAAAGAGAATTCTTCCGGATATTGCGGCGATTGTGCTCTTTGCGCTTATTTCGTTCGCCTACTTCTGTCCGGCAGTATTTGAAGGGCGGATCCTTGCCCAGCATGACGCGGTGGCCGGCATCGGCTCGGGGCGTGAAATGCAGGAATATCTTGAACATACAGGGGAGCGGACACGCTGGACAAATGCGATCTTCGGAGGAATGCCGACTTACCAGATGGCGCCCAGCTATGACTCGACTGATACGCTGAATGTTGTGCAGAAGCTGTATCATCTGTACTTGCCCACTTACGTGTGGTACGTTTTTGTGATGCTGCTCGGATTCTATATACTGCTGCGTGCCTTTGACTTCAAGGTGTGGATGTCGGCACTGGGGGCTATCGTATGGGCTTTCTCGTCTTATTTCTTCATAATCATAGCAGCCGGACACATCTGGAAGTTTGTCACATTGGCCTATATACCGCCTACCATAGCCGGTATGGTGCTGGTTTACCGGGGGAAATATCTTGCAGGAGGAATCGTTACGGCATTGTTTGCGGCTTTGCAGATTGTGTCGAACCATCTGCAGATGACCTACTACTTTTTGTTCGTAATGCTTTTTATGGCCGTAGCCTACGGAGTGATTGCCTGGAAGGAGAAGCGTTTCGCCTCTTTTGTCAAAGGTACGGGCATTCTTGCTCTTGCGGGTGTGCTGGCGGTATGTGTCAATCTTTCCAATCTGTACCATACCTATCAGTACAGTAAGGAGAGTATGCGCGGCAAGAGCGAACTGGTGAAGGAACAGTCTTCCAATCAGACCGGGAGCGGACTGGAGCGGGATTACATCACTCAATGGAGCTACGGGATCGGTGAAACGTTTTCACTGCTTGTGCCCAACGTGAAGGGTGGAGCCTCTGTGCCGCTGGCTCAGAACGAAAAAGCGATGAAAAAGGCCGACCCTGCCTATATCGGTCTTTACGGCCAATTGGGACAGTACTGGGGGGAGCAGCCCGGAACGTCCGGTCCGGTTTATGCGGGAGCGTTTGTCATGTTCCTGTTTGTGCTTGGCCTGTTTGTCGTGAAGGGGCCGATGAAGTGGGCCTTGCTGGCAGGTACGGTCTTCTCGGTTCTCTTGTCTTGGGGCAAGAACTTCATGGGGCTGACCGATTTCTTCATCGACTATGTGCCGATGTATAACAAATTCCGTGCTGTATCTTCTATTTTGGTCATCGCTGAGTTTACGATACCTTTGCTTGCCATGATGGCCCTGAAGGAAGTGGTTCAGCGTCCGCAGCTGTTGAAAGAACGTCCGAACGTGTTTTACGGGAGCTTTGTCCTGACTGGCGGCATTGCCTTGCTGTTTGCTCTGGCTCCTGCTTTCTTCTTCCCCTCGTATGTGTCTTCGGCTGAGATGAGCGCGCTTCAAAGCGCAATCCCTTCTGACCAGCTGGCTCCGCTTCTGCTGAATCTGGAAGAGGTGCGTAAGTCAATCTTTACTTCTGACGCATGGAGAAGCTTCTTTATCGTTTTGATTGGCGCCGTTTGCCTGTGGTCGTATTGTGCCGGGAAACTGAAGGCGAAACCTCTTATCGGTCTGCTGGCGCTGTTGTGTCTGATAGACATGTGGAATGTGAACAAGCGTTACCTGTATGACGGGCAGTTTGTGGCAAAAGGCACAGAGATGCAGCCTTTCCTCCAGCCTTCGGAAACGGACAAGCTGATTCTGCAGGACAAGTCGCTTGACTACCGTGTGCTGAATCTGTCGACAAATACCTTCAACGAAAACAACACGTCGTATTGGCATAAAAGCATAGGCGGTTATCACGCGGCAAAACTGCGCCGTTATCAGGAAGTGATTGATGAGCATATCCAGGGAGAGATGGCTTCTTTGTACAAGGCGATTCAGGCAACGAACGGCGATCTGGCGTTGTCCGGCGATTCGTTGACACCGGTTCTGAACATGCTCAACACCCGTTACATCATTGTCCCTCTGCAGGGAGGGGTCACGGCTCCGTTGTCTAATCCTTATGCTTTGGGGAACGCATGGTTTGTTGATGAGGTGAATTATGTGGATAATGCCAATGAGGAAATCGAAGCCCTGCATCATGTCAATCCGGGAAAGGTGGCTGTGGTAGACAAGAAGTTTGCTGCAGAGGTCAGGCAGGAAACGAATGCCGGCGACAGTCTGCGTAGCGTGAAGCTGGTCAGCTATGAACCGAATCTGTTGAAATATGAGGTCAATTCAGAAAAAGGCGGGACGCTTGTGTTCGCAGAAATCTATTATCCCGGCTGGCGTTCGTATATCGACGGCGAGCCAGCCGTTCACGGGAGAGCCGATTACATCTTGCGGGCGATGAATGTTCCGGCAGGCAAGCATTCGGTAGAGTTTGTATTCGATCCCGTATCCTTGCACGCAACCGAAACTGTTGCTTTCATAGCGCTGGGACTTCTGGCTATAGGGCTGCTTGCTGTTATTCTCCTGCAAGTGCGCAAGTGCAAACGGCAGCAGAGCTGACCGGGCTATTTCTTGGTGATTGCCCGGACGGCAAATCCCAGATGGCGCAATACGGTCGGGATGTATCCGTAGTATTTGCACATGATGCGGAACCGTTCCTTTAATGATGCCTTGTGGTTGCGTGTCGTCATTCCTTCGTTGAGATAGTCTATAAGAGTCAGATGTGTATTATGAAGCGTCTGGCTCTTTTTCATGATGCGGATGCACCAGTCAAAATCTGCGGAGAACCGGTATCTTAGATCGAAAGGTTCTGCCAGGTCACGCCGTGCGAAAAAGGCCTGATGGCATACCAGCATGCCGCTTTTGAAGCTTTTCCATGTGAGGTGCTCCGGAGCCGACAGGCGGCGCATGCGCACGAAGTGCCCTTCTTCGTCTACAATGGCTGTTTCGCCGTACAGCACGTCAGGCAAGGTGCTTTCTGTAATGGAATGCACCATCAGCAGCAAGGTGTCATCCTCATGCAGTTCATCCCCCGCATTCAGAAAACAGATGTAGTCGCCCGTCGCCTGTTTGATTCCCTTGTTCATCGCATCATACAGCCCTTTGTCCGGTTCGCAGACGACCTTGTGTATATGAGGCCTGTACTGTTCGATGATTTCCAGTGTCCGGTCTTTTGATCCTCCGTCAATGATGATGTACTCCAGATTCCTGTATGTCTGGGTGATGACACTTTGTATGGTATCTTCCAGCGTTGCTCCGGCATTGTATGTAACAGTGATGATAGAGAACTTGGGATGAAGACGGGTGTTATGCATTGTTCGCTGTAATGTGGTTATATATTTTTATGTATTGGTTGGCAATGGTTGCTTCCGAATAGGTTGTGGCCGCTTTTCGCCGTGCCTCCGAGCTGAGCGTTTCGTAATTGCCTTCAGTGAGTGCCCAGCTGATGCCATTGGCCAGATCCTTTGCCGATTTATACTGGGCAACATATCCGTTGTGCAGGTGGTCGATCATCTGCGGTATTCCGCCGACGTTAAAGCCGATGCAGGGTACTCCGCAGGCCATTGCTTCTACGATGGTGTTGGGCAGGTTGTCTTGAAGCGACGGAGTTACATACAGATCTGCTGCATTGTAGATGTTCGCCAGCTCCTTTTCATTGCTGACATAGTTCATGTTGTAGATAGGGAAAGGGAATAAGGATGTGTATTGTTCGGCATGGCTTCCCAGCACGATAACGGCCAGCCGGCCGCTTAGTTCCTGTTCGTCCCTTGCCAATATTCTGCATGCTTCAATCAGGTAGTCTATTCCTTTTCGCTTGTCGGAGATTTTCATGGATCCGAATAGCAGGAGCGTTTTGTCGGCGGGAAGACGCAGCTTTTCCCGTATGGCTCTTTTGTGCGGCAGCGGGCGGAAGATGTTTGTATTTATGGCATTGGGAATATTGGTGACTGTCTGTTTCTGAAGGAGTGTGGCCTGTTTGGCAAGCGATTCCAGCCAGCGGCTGCATGCAACGAAAGTGATGGAAGCCTGTTCAAACAATTGCTGCTTTTTTTTGAAAATAGCGTGTGACAGGTCGTGCTTGTGCGGCTTCAGCAATAAGGGGCAGTTTCCGCAATGGGTTTTATATTTGTCGCATTCAGACGAATAGTGGCATATTCCGGTAAACGGCCACATGTCATGCAGTGTCCATACGATGGGCTTTCCCGACTTTGTGATTCTTTTGATGTCTTCCAATGAAAGCATGCCTTGGTTTATCCAATGGAGATGGATGACATCGGCTTGGCGAAACTCGGGCAGGGAAGTGATGTCTGTACCGGTGTTGGCGATGTCGACGGCAAACAGGTTTTTCCGATGAAACCCGTTTGAAGCCCAAATGACGATGCGTTCCCACAGGAATTGCCAGATGCGTCTCCATGATTTCTTCAGTGCTACCACGGTAACCTGGTTTGTCTGTTTGTCGCGGACCAGCATTTTGGCCTTGATGCCATTGTTCTTTAAAGCCTCCATAAGGCGGCTTGCTGCAATGGCTGCTCCCCCGATTCGCTCTGAAGTATTGATAATAAGTACTCTCATAGGTTGTGTTTTCTTTCTGCTTGCAAAGTTAGAATTTTTTTGAGGATTATTTTTAGCTCCAAGGTGCATTTATGCTCCGAAATCCCCTTTTAGTGTGCGCTTGATGCGTCTGATGGCTTTGGCAAGGAAAGAGTTGGTCCGTGCATAGTAGCTGACATACGCTTGCCGGGCCTGCATGTTTTCTTCAATGGGCCGGATGGCTTTTACGGGCAATTCGTGCATATATAAGTTTGATGCGTAAAGGCCTCCTCCTCCGCAATTGGTTCCGCTGCCGTCAAATCCGTTGTTCTGCACCAATGACTTTCCGACATTCAGCGACAATATGTCGTCCAGGAAAAGGGATGCATTCCAGCGGATAGCCCATGAATTGTTTTTTCCTTCGGTTTGCCTGCGCAGCATGCGGGTATATCCGTATTTCCCGTTGAAATCGAAAGTATAGGTCAGTTTCCTTCTTTCCAGTTCAGCGAGCAGTGCTTTTCCGTCAGGGTTGAAGTGCTTCCATGCGCGTTTCCATGTTGCCCACCCCCAGCTGCCTGTCCACTTGATGAGGAACGTGTCTGGCAGGCCGGCAGCCTGCGTAAAGTCGCAAGCCTGTATGTGTCCGACTTTAGGCTCATTCTGATAAACCGTCAGAGCATCGTTCATGAATTTGAGAAAAAACGGAGCGACAATCAGATCGTCTTCCAGAACAATGACTTTCTCATATGTTTCTATTATTTCGCTTACTCCTGCAATGATGCTTTTGGCAAGGCCCCAGTTCTCATTTCTTTCCGTGATGTGAATTTCTTTGAAGCCTTTTATCCGGCGGATATATTTGCGCACTTCGTCAACGGCACTACGGCTGCTTTCATCTTTTGCTTCATCGGAAAAGATGAACAGTTCACTCTGGCCTGCAAGGCTGTTTGCCAGCAGTGATTCGACTATATTGCGTGTGTGTGCCGGGCGGTTATATACGAAGAGTAATATCGGAGCGTAATTCTTGTCCATGGATTTCATTTGATTTTGAAGAAACATAAACGGTCTGACAGTCTGTCGAACCATCCATACTTGCATGTCTTTCTGTTGTTTCTTTTTTCTGTCAGGCAATTGGAAAGAGATTGCAGCGGCGCTTCAAAGAAGTATCTGTCTACGACAGCACGCTGCTTGTCCAGCAGTTTTCTATATAACTCCGGGTTCCTTTCAATCTTGTCGATGAGGCTGACCGCCTCATCCATTGATTTTACGTTGCATTCGTTAATGATCAGTTCTTTGTGGATCACTTCATTGCGGTTCATTATGGCGAGTGAGCCCAACGATATGGCTTCAGCGACAGAATTTCCCCTGATGCTTCGCCCTCCCATCTTCACAAAATACTTCGAGTCGTAAATGCATGTCAGGTTTTCGGCTATTCTTTGTCTGTGGAGTATTATCTGAAAGCCTTTGTCCTGCAATGGCTTGAAATGGGCGGGCACTTGGGTTACAGGCCGTTCTTTTGTCGAATTTATTTCCATGAATATTCCCTTTTTCTGCGATGGACGGTTCAATGCCCCTTTCATGATACGCTCCAGGGTGTTTCCGGCTACAAACGTATAGGGAAAATCCACAACTCCGCAATGTGCGGCGACAATGCCTCTTGCCATCTGGTTGAGCGTGATGTCATATCCGAAGCGTGCTTTTCCCGTAGCCATGTTCGCTTCTCCGATCATGTATCCGAAGAGTGTGTTCGGGTAACTCAAGACAAGATGAGTGGGAAGGCTTACGTTGATGGAAATGACAATGTCGTATTTTCCCCAGTCGATGTCATAGCAGCTGACGGCAAATTCCCCGTTTGCGTGAGAGCTTCCCGGCTGTTTGAACTCTTGTCCCGGAATCTTGTCCAATGTCTGGGTTTTCAGAAGATGCAGGTAAGGGGCGATGTGCGGGATGACCTTCCTGTAGATCTGTGTTTCCCGTTCCGGCTCTTCCTTTACGATATAGAAATCGGCTCCCAGCTCTGCCATTAGTCCGATTGGGCCTACTCTTCCTTGTGACGAGAATAAAATGCGTGCCGGATCATGTTCTTCATGAGAACATACGTATAAGTCCTGATAGACTTCCTGCTTTACGAGGGCTATTTTCAGTTTGTTCATAGTTGTTCCTTATTGGAGAAGTCAGTAATTGCTCTTTTTAAAGCCTCAAGATACCCTTTCCCGTATTTGAGGTCAGGTTCCATGTAATTCCCTTCCGCCCATTCATTCCACGATTTCAGGAATACGATCCGATGTTCTTCCGGTTTGTCCTTTACATGCGCGAAAGCTGTCCGGACATGTTTTTCGAATTTCTCCGGCGTTGAGTTGATAAGGATGTGCGCTTTTCTTCCAGAGCGTGGCGAGTGGTCCCAGTTGGGTATAATCGTAGGATAGCAGTCCTCTCTGAGGTCTTCTTTGCCGGAGAAGTATTTTGCGGCACGGCTGTACTCTACAGCTTGTCCCCGTTTGAAGAACAGCTTCATGATTTTCAGCCGCACCCTTTCCGCCAGCGAATAGTCGCGTTTGAAGAAGTGAAAGAGCCGGACCAGGTTGACTGCATCGAACCCCATCTCTTTCATCGGCTCAATGTCTTCTATATTTGCCGTATGCCCGATGAAATGAATCCCCTTCAGTCCGTTTTCAGCGGCCAGCTTTTGCCATAGAGCAATAAAATGAGGAGCGTCGGGCAATTCGAAAGCCGAATAGACCAGAAAGACCGGCTTTCCTTCCACGCGGATATAGCGGTGGTCTTTAAATGCAGGCAATACCGAATGAAAATGCCGGATGTAGTCTTCATCTCCCGGATACAGTTGCTCCATCAGCATTCTGTGTGTTCCGTCCTTGCTGAACTGCTTGTCTTCCCAGCTGTGGTTCGCCCATCCCAGACAGAACGGGAAATCTGGCTTTCCGCTTTTCAGCACTTCTTCAAACGGACGCTTCAGCAGTTCCCTTCCGTTGCCGAACCAATAGTGCCAGTAGCAGAATCCCTCGATGCCATAGGCTTTGGCCATCTCAGCCTGTTCGATTCGGGTTTCCGGAACTCTCAGGTCATAATATCCCAGGTCGGCAGGAACTTTAGGCTGATAGTGTCCCTTGAACAGAGGCTTGGCCTTTCCTACATTGGTCCATTCCGTGAATCCCTTTCCCCACCACCGGTCGTTTTCGGGTGTGGGATGAAACTGAGGCAGATAAAAAGCGATGACACGTATTTTGTTTGTATCCATATCATTTACCGTTTAGTGCGAAGTTTTTCATTTGTTTTCTTGAGGAAACGTTTCAGGCTGTATTTGCGCAGTCTGCGGATTGCAAAGATAGGCAACATTTGCATAAAGTGCGAAACGCATCCGGATTCATTCAGATATTCAAACCATATCCGCTGCTTCATTACTCCCCAGCTGTTCCAAGGTTTCTTTTCACCTACATAATGGAGCTGGACCGGATGCTCCAATGCATGGGTGAACACTTTCCTTGCCTGTTCCTTATCTTTAGGAAAGCCGTCGTTGTCCTTATAGAATGCAGCTCCTTGTGCATACATTTTATAGTAGCTGTTGCATACGACATATTCAAGCGGCAGGTAGCGTATATCCGGCCAGCAGCACAATATGATCGTGTCCTGTTCCGGCAGGCAGAGGCGCGGATAGTTTTTCCTGTAGAAATCCGTCAGCCGTCTTTGCATGTCATTTTCCCGGATTGCCTTCAGGTTCATCAGCAAATAGCCGGCGGCTATTTCTTTCTTCAGCACTTCTGTTTCCGCGGCATTGAACTTGCCCTGATAGTTTTTCATCCGGTTGCTTTCCAGAACCTGTCCGACTCCTGCGAAGTAGAAGTTTTCGTCCGGAAACATGAAAAAGGAGGGAGAGATGTCATCCATGAACACCACATCAACATCCGAGCAAATAATACGGTCGTATTGGGGAAAGATCTCTGCGGCAATCAGCTTATAGTAGATTTCTTTGGAAAAATGCCCTTTTGCCTGTCGGATTTCCTCGCTGTCAAAGGCAGATGTGTCGATGAACTCAACCGAGGCATGGGGAAACCTGCCGACAACCTTTTCAATATTCCTCATGGATGACTCTGTTACGTCTGTGTGCAGCACATAAAGTCTGTAGCTGTATGCGCGGGAGGCGTGTTTCAAGAGAGAATGAAAGGCAACCTCCGCGGGCACGGCGTAATAGTTGTTGAATGTAAAGAATATAGGTATGATGTCCATGCTGTCAGTCTTTTAAAATATAGCATCCGTAATCGCGGATAAAATAGAGGGGGATAAAGAAAGCCCGGAGGCATTGTATGATTCCGGATTTGTCAGTAACCAGCTCTTTTCTGTGCCGCAGGCAAAGATAACATGTTTTGAGGATATTCCAAAGGCTGCCCCGGCTCATGAATAGGGCAGCCTTGTGCGTGTCTTTGTCGGCAAAATGGAGTCGGACACATAGCGTGAAGTATTTCCTTGTCGTTTCTCTGTTCTTCTTGAGAGATAAAGCTTTGACTGCGCGGATATATCCGTCCAGTTTGCTTTCCTGCCTTTTCTTTCCGGAGAAAGTTGCCGCATTGTCGTGCCTGCGCCACCTGACCAGCGGTTCGTTGATATATCTGATGCGCCCGAGGCTTCTGCTTGCGGTATAGATGAAGTAGTCGTATGACAGGTTCAGTGTAAGGAACGGCTTGATCAGGCCGAGCACTTCTTTCCGGAACATAATCTGATGTCCGAAGCTTTGCGGCATCAGGAGGGCGGAAAGCGAGCTTGGATAGGCTGGCAGTTGTCTGGTGTGCAACTTTCCCAATGTTCCCTGCGAGTTGAACAGAACCGAGTTGTGGAATACCAGTGCATTCTCTTCCATCGCCCTTGCCAGAATCTCTATTTTTCTTTCACTCCAGATATCATCCTGATCGCAGCAGGCTATCAGTTCTCCGGATGCTTTGCTGCAGGCGTCGAAGAAATTGCGGTTGAACCCCAGTTGGCGGGAGTTCCGGAAAACCGTTATGTTCGCTTCGGGATACCGCTGCCGGTATTCTTCGGCAATGGCAACCGTTCCGTCTGTCGACCCGTCATCCTGTACTATCAGCTCATGCAGCGGATAGGTCTGGCTCATCAGTGAATCCAGTTGCTCACGGAGGTATCTGCTTCCGTTGTAAGTGCACATGACCACAGAAACCGTTTTCATTTCTTTTTCTTGATTAAATATTGGATGCTTTCCTTGAATGTCACCGAGCCGCTTGCCCACATGACCGACGTGTAGATGGCGGCGGCAAACAGAATCTTGAGGAGGAGCGTGAGATAAATGTTTTCGGTGCATAAGCCGACCAGAAAGCCGGTCAGCAGCATGGTTCCTCCTGCGGTGAGGCAGAAAGGCAGGATGTCGGCTAGAGCCTCGAACAGGTTCAGGCGGATTTCTTTCCATACGAAATACTGCCACACGAACAGCCAGAGGATGTTTATCCCTATATAGCAGCGTATCATTACGGGAATACCGTAAGGATGGCAGGCAATCATGGCCGCAACCTGTACCATTCCCTGGATGATGGTGTTCCACATGAAGATGTGTGACTTTCCCTTGCTTATGATCAGATTTGAATAGAGGCCTACAAGACTGGTAAAGGCGCTTCCGATGCACAGCATCTGCAGAATATGGGAACTTTCCGCCCATTTCGACGTGATGGCGATGGTTATCAGTTCTGTTGCAATCAGCGAGAGGCCGAACAGTGAAGGGAAGGCGAGAAAAGAGGTGAAGCGGAGCATCTTCCGGAATACGCGTTTCTGGCGTTCCTTTTCGTCGGCTACCTTAGCGAGAATCGGCTGTGCCACACCGTTTATCATCCCTGTGATGACCGAATATCCCATGTAGTTCCATTTGTTGGCCTGGTTGAAGTCGCCGACTTCTTTCTCTGAGTAGAATTTTCCGAGCACGACCGACAGTATGTTGTAGTTGATGTGGCCGAAAATGTTGGTGATGAGCAGGCGGCTGCTGAAGGACAGCATTCCCTTCAAGGGACTGAAGTCGATGCGGAAAGAAGGCCTCCAGGGAGAAAAATGCCAGTAGAGCGCAGTGACGGAAGCGACATATACGATGTTTTGTGTGGCGATGCCCCAATAGGCAAACCCGTTGAGCGCAAGAACGACTCCCACAGTGCCGGAGATGACGAGGCCTGCGAACATGGAAACGGCACGCTGTTTGACCATCAGATTCCGGAACATGTAGGCACTCTGGGCTGTCCCCAGGCTTGAGATGAAGAAGCCGAGAAACGAGTAGCGCGACAATGCCTCAAGCTCGGGCGTGTTGTAGAACCTTGCGATCAGGGGAGCGGACAGCGACAGAAGCAGATAGAGGGTGAGGCCGGCCAGCGAACTGAACCAGAATACGGCATTGTAGTCTTCGTGCCGGATTGCCTTCTTGTTGGCCAGTGCGGCCGTAAACCCGCTTTCCTGAATCGAACTGGCGATAAGCGAGAAGATGCTCAGCATGCCGACCATTCCATAGTCTGCGCGCGAAAGGATGCGCGCAAGAAAAATTCCGAAGAAAAGGTTGAGCAGCTGCTGGGCTCCGTTGCTTAATCCTCCCCACAACAGGCCTTTCGCGGTCTTTTCCTTTAATGATTGTTCGGGCATATTGCAAGATTAAAAGATGAAACACAGATTAACGCAGATCAGCGCGGATTTTGTATGTTTAGAATCTGCGGAAATCTGCGTTAATCTGCGTTTCAGGATAAAAAGATTACTTCACTTCGCTGCCCGGCTTCACCTCACGCAAGACGGAAGTGACCGCCAGCGAGCCGTCGAAGTTTTCGGCGCTGAGAATCATGCCTTCGCTCACCAGGCCGTTCTTGAACTGGCGCGGAGCGAGGTTGGCGATGAACAGCACCTGCTTGCCTACCAGCTCTTCGGGCTTGTAGTGCTGGGCGATGCCGCTCACGATGGTGCGGTTTTCCAGCCCGTCGGCAATCTTGAATTTGAGCAGTTTCTTCATCTTGGGCACATTTTCGCACTCCAGCACCGTGCCCACGCGGATGTCCAGCTTGTCGAAGTCTTCGATGGATACGGTCGGCTTGATCGGATTGGCCTTGTAGTTGGCGGCTTCGTTCGCTTTCTTGGTGGCGAGCAGCTTGTCAATCTGTGCCTGGATGGTTTCGTCCTCAATCTTTTCAAACAGCAGTTCCGCCTTGTTCAGCGCATGTCCTGCCTCCAGCAGGTCGGTGCGTCCCAACTGTTCCCAGCTGAAGCTTTCCATGTTCAGCATCTTGCGGAGCTTCTCGGAGCTGAACGGCAGGAAGGGTTCGAAGGCGATGGAAAGGTTTGCTACCAGTTGCAGGGCAATGTGCAGGATGGTTGCCACACGGTTCATGTCGGTCTTCGCCAGCTTCCACGGTTCGGTGTCGGCCAGGTATTTGTTGCCGATGCGTGCCAGATTCATGGCCTCCTTCTGTGCATCGCGGAACTTGAATGCATCGAGCAGCTTTTCCACTTGAACCTTCACGTCGGCAAACTCCCGGAGAGTTTCCTTGTCGTAGTCGGTCAGTTCGCCGCAGGCAGGAACCTTTCCTTCAAAATATTTGTGGGTGAGCACCAGCGCACGGTTCACGAAGTTGCCGTATACGGCCACCAGTTCGTTGTTGTTGCGTGCCTGGAAGTCCTTCCATGTAAAGTCGTTGTCTTTCGTTTCCGGCGCGTTGGCGGTGAGCACATAGCGCAGCACGTCCTGCTTTCCGGGGAAATCCTGAAGGTATTCGTGCAGCCATACCGCCCAGTTGCGTGAGGTGGATATCTTGTCGCCTTCCAGATTGAGGAACTCGTTTGCCGGCACGTTGTCGGGCAGGATGTAGCTTCCTTCCGCCTTCAGCATGGCGGGGAACACGATGCAGTGGAACACGATGTTGTCTTTTCCGATGAAATGGACGAGGCGTGTTTCGGGATCCTTCCACCATTTCTCCCACGAGTCGGGAAGCAGTTCCTTTGTATTCGAGATGTAGCCGATGGGTGCGTCAAACCATACGTAGAGCACCTTTCCTTCGGCTCCCTCTACCGGAACGGGGATTCCCCAGTCGAGGTCGCGGCTCACGGCGCGCGGCTGAAGTCCCATGTCGAGCCAGCTCTTGCACTGGCCGTACACGTTGGGCCGCCATTCCTTGTGGTCTTCCAGAATCCATTGGCGCAGCCATGCCTCGTGCTTGTCGAGCGGCAGATACCAGTGGGTGGTTTCCTTCATCACCGGCTGGCTTCCGCTGATGGCGCTCTTCGGATTGATAAGTTCCGTGGGCGAAAGCGTGGAGCCGCACTTCTCGCACTGGTCGCCGTATGCGCCCTGCGCATGGCAGCGCGGACATTCTCCCGTGATATAGCGGTCGGCAAGGAAAGTCTTGGCCTCTTCATCGTAGTACTGCATGGAGGTCTTTTCGATGAACTCTCCTTTGTCATAGAGCTTGCGGAAGAAGTCGGAAGCCGTGTCGTGGTGCACTTTTGATGAGGTGCGTCCGTACACGTCGAACGAGATGCCGAACTCCTTGAACGAGTCGCGGATAAGCGTGTGGTAGCGGTCCACGATGTCCTGCGGTGTGCAGCCTTCCTTTTTTGCCCGGATGGTGATGGGCACTCCGTGTTCGTCGGAGCCGCCGATAAAGAGCACGTCCTCCTTCTTCAGGCGGAGGTAGCGCACGTAAATGTCTGCCGGCACATAGACTCCTGCCAGGTGGCCGATATGGACCGGTCCGTTGGCATACGGCAGAGCCGAGGTGACGGTTGTCCGTTTGAATTTCTTTTCCATATATTTCTGTTTTTTCCTGATACGATATTAGCTCTGCAAAGATACAGATTATTAATGAATAAATGCGGGGTAGGGAAGCAGAATTTGCGCTTTGCCCCGTCTTTGGCGTTCTGCTTCCCGAAGCGCGGAATCATAAATCTTCCGGAAATGGGGATTTGCTGTCGGAATGTCGGAATATCGCTGTTTTTCCTGACAGGGCTTGCTGCGGTTTCCGCCCGTTCAGGAATGAATTGTTAATTAAATTCGGCATTTGTCCCTTTTATAGGGCTTGCAAGTAGGGGCGAAATTGCATCTGCCGGTAAAAAAGAAGTGTTTTTATGCGGAAAATGACGGGACATTTCATGTCAGATTCCCCGTCATTCCTTGCAGGATGTTGGGATATGTCAGAAAAATGTCCCGTCATCTTTTTGAATCAGTCTGTTCTGCCCCGTTTCTTTTTCTGGAATCCTTGTGAAAAATGATACTTTTGAAATGATAAAATGTTCGGATTATGCCGTATTCTTGGCTTTCTGCCGGTTCTGTTTGTCGGATTCTTTTCCTATGTCATGGAAATGCGGTTTATGGTGGAAAAGTGATTTTGTTTGAACGGTTCTCCCTGCGTAATTTCTGCCATGTTCTGCCGGAGCTCGGAAATGGCGGAATCTCGATCCTTCGGATTGTCATTGTGTCAGTTTGTCAAATGATGGAAGTCCCTTTGTGAAAGGTGAATGAATGTTATATTTCTGTGTCTTAATTTCTGTTGTTTTGTTTGTCTTGTGTTAATGCAGCTTTTGTCCAGTTTTATTTCAAGGTATTTGTTTGCATATTTGTAAAAAAATCTTTTTCTTTACACAAAACATGCTAAACCTTAAAGTTATGAGAAGCACAGGTCTTATTCTGTTGTTCATTCTGTTCGTGTGCGGCTGTACATCGAACAGATACGAGGACGGAGCGTGGGAGGTTGCCGAGACCTCCGCAACCAATGGGGAAGAACTTTCCCGTTTTCTGGAACATTACAAGGACGGTGGCGATAGGAAAAAGTACGAAGCCGCCTGCTTCCTGGTCTGCAACATGCCCGGCAAGTATTCCGTGACGGGCGGCAGGCCCGTCTATGACGTGGACGTGGTGAAGGCCGATTCGCTGGTCCGCTCGCTTGAAGCCTCGTTTGCCCTGCGCGGGTCATCGCCCTATCTGAAAGACTACAGCTTCGGGCAGTTTCTGGAATACATACTTCCATACCGTGTGGCGAACGAGCCGCTGGAATACGGGTGGAAAGAGGACTGCCCGAACCGTTTTGCTCCGGAAAAGGGAATGGGAATAAAGGAAGCCGCCGATGCCGTCAACGCGCAGGTAAGGCTCGACCTCTCTCCGGCAAGCTACGGCGACCTTCCCCAGTCGTATTCCTCGCTCATGAAGAACGGCTTCGGCAAGTGTGACGACCGTACCGCCCTGCTTGTCATGGCATTGCGGGCCGCCGGCATCCCGTCTGCCTACGAGTTTGTCCCCCAATGGGGCAGCAGCAACAACGGGCATTCGTTCGTGTCGGTCATCTTGCCAGACGGTTCCGTCTATCCGCTCCAGAATACGGACAAGGCGACGGGCGACGGCTACCTCTCGCGCAAGCCCACCAAGATTTACCGTAAGATGTATGAACTGCAGGGCGGCGGACCGTCCGGCAATGACTCTTCCGTTCCGGAACTGTTCCGTTACGGGGACCTGCTGGACGTGACCTCCCTCCATCGGGTCGGTTCCCGTGACGTGGAAATCAATGCGAAGGGGAACGGGCGGAAAGGCGGCCTTTATCTTGCCGCGTTCCTTCCGGGCGGCTGGAATCCGGTCGCCGAATCCCATACCGGCCTGTTTAAAGATGTAAGTACAGGTACACGCCTTGACATGCCGAAAGAGAGCGAGGCAGAGGGGCTGGGCGACGGGGTGGTGTATCTTCCCGTCCGCTGGAACAGCGGCAGGGCTGAAGCTGCGGGCAATCCCGTAATCGTTTCCGACAGTGCCGTCCGTGAAATCATTCCGGACACGGCAGTCCGTGAAACGGTGCGGCTGCTCCGGAAATATCCGCTGAACGCCCGCATCGTCAGCTTCGCGAAGCTGATGGTGATGGGACGGTTTGAGGGTGCGAACCGGGCGGACTTCTCGGATGCGGAAACCGTTTACCGCATTCTGGACACGCCGGAATGCCGGATGCAGCGTGTTGTTCCGGGCACGGACAAGGCGTTCCGTTATGTCCGCTACATCCGCCCGAAAGGCACGTTCAGCATTGCGGAACTTGCCTTGTACCGTCCGGACGGCAGTCCGATACCGTTCCGTCCGGTGGTTTGCGAAGCCCTTTCGGAAGACAGTCTGGCAGACAATGTGTTCGATTCCGACCCGCTCACCTATTACCAGACGGGCGGAGGCATTGAGCTGTGGGCGGGTGCCGACATGGGCAGGCCGACGGCTGTCGGCTCGATCGGCTTTGCTCCCCGCAACGACGACAACGCGGTCAACTCCCGCGACTCGTATGAGCTGTTCTGGTGGGACGGGGGATGGAAGAGCCTGGGCGTGCGCACCGCCTCTTCCGACACGCTGGTCTATGAGCATGTGCCGGAACATGCGCTGCTCTGGCTGCGCGACCTGACACGGGGCAGGGAGGAACGTCCGTTCACATACGAGAACGGGCGGCAAGTGTGGTGGTAAAGAAAAGAAGAACCTTTAAAATAAAGTTTATGAGAACAATTCTATTTTTGTCCGCGCTTCTGATTGGAAGCGTGGGCTATGCGCAGCAGATGCAGGATGCGACCAACAAAGACCGCAGGCCGTACATGACCGCGACCTACCATATCCACAGCATCAAGACACGCGACTACGAGCAGCTCCGCAAGCGTATGCTCAAGGCCAACGACAGGCTGAAAGACAAGGTGATGAGCGCGGAGCGTTTCAGGGCGGAGCAGAAGAAGCTTTATCATCTGTACGGCGACACCATCAGCCAGCTTTTCGACAAGGGACGCTCGCGCACGTGGAGCCGGATTACGCAGGAGCTGGAACGCTACCAGATGCTGAGCGAGGTGAAACTGACTCCGCGTGACAAGATGCTTGCTCTGCACAAGCTGGAGGGCGAATGGGAGGAGAAGCGTGAAGCGATGTGGAAGGGCAGCGATACGGAAGCCCGGAAGCAGGCGAAGGAGGCGGACATGATAGACGAACTGAACGGAGAAATCCGCAAGCTGCTCGGCACGGACGTGGGCAACTGGTACATCGGG
The DNA here is from genome assembly GCA_019550975.1 of Bacteroidales bacterium SW299. Lineage (GTDB taxonomy): Bacteria > Bacteroidota > Bacteroidia > Bacteroidales > Bacteroidaceae > Phocaeicola > Phocaeicola excrementipullorum. Next base: position 108,175 of record SDWH01000007.1, read on the forward strand.
TACAAGACGCTGGACTTCATGGCGCTGATGAACATGGACAAATATAAGACTTCGTACAAGAACGGGCACACCATTGCGGAGATAGAGCTGAAATACAGGAAGAAGCGTGCCGACATCCTGAAGACGAAGAAGAAGTATGCTGAGAAGGAGGTGGAGTCCATGAAGAACGACGAGAAGAAGGAGCAGGAAGTCTTCGCTTCCGTTCCGGCGGACGTGGCGAACCGGTGGAAGAAGGTGAATGCCGCCGTAATGGACTATACCTTGCAGAACCGCTACGGCCTGAGCCAGTCCCAGGTGACTAAGTTCAAGGCGGAATACAACAAGTATGCCATTGAGGAATACAAGATTCTGAACGCGAAGAAACTCTCGCCGGCTGACCGCTATGCGCGGCTGGACAAGCTGGGCGACAAATTCTGCCAGAAAGTCAAGCCGCTGTTCTCTGCGGAGAACTACGTAAAGTGGCAGGGCTGGTGGAAATATGACTTTGAGCGGAGGATGAAACGGAAAGGACTTAAATAGTTTGTGTTATGAAGAAAAAGTATTGTTATTATGGCGCTTTTCTCCTGCCTGCCTTTGTCTGTTGGCTGGCAGGATGTACGGACGAGTTCCTTCCTTCTCCTGCTGTGCAGATTGAACTGAAGGAGTTTGCGCTGGAGGAGGCTCAGGAGTTTTTCCGCAGCGAGGCGGAAAAGGAGGGCGCGCGTTCGCGTGGGGAGTCGGAGGTGAAGGCTCTTTCTCCCGGTGACTTCGTGCCTGACTGGGACGGTGCGGTAGGTTCTTCCAGCGGTGGGCTGGCCTGCTATGACGTTCCCATCGAGGCTGATTACAGGTACAAGGCCGTCTATGCGGAGGAAAGGCACGGCACGGTGTCTGCCGAACGGGTGAGCGTGTACCAGAAGCTGATAATCGTGAAGGACGTGAAGTCGGAGCGTATGTCGCAGTACATCCTGACGCTCATCCCCTCGAAGGCGTATGACGCACGCTACGGCAGTTCCGTCTGCGACCGCTTCATCACCCGTTCGGACAAGGGCGGCTTCAGCGGCATCGCCGTCTATTCTTGCGTTTACTCTGCCTATACGGCCCGTGTGGACACCTATAAGGACGGCGTGAAGCGGGAGGGCGTGTTTCTTCTGGACGGGACGGACAGGAGCGTGTCGGATGCAAAAGCGGATTATGCCCGTTCGCTTGTTTCCTCCCTGCAGATATTGAGGGGCAAACGTCCTTTGAGCCGTGGGGAATATGACGGTGACTATTATGTGGACTACACTTATGATGACACTTACGATGAGATATATGACGGCGGCTGGTTTGATGAGATTGTCGTTACTCCTGACCCTATATGGGACGGTGTGGGTGCAGACGGCCTTACGAATGACGAATGGATGAGCAGCACGAATCCTGGTGGCACTGTTGACCCTTCTCCTGAAGATGGCACATCGAATGAGACGGATGACGTTACCACTTCTGATGACGGAGGAAATCAGCCGCAGGCTCCTGAAGAGCCTGACGTGCAGCTTTCAGGATTCAATGCGAGTGAGATCTTTACCGTCAAGAATGCGATAAGCTCTTTGCAGCAGCGTTTTCCGAATCTGAATCTTAACGGATTGAATATTCAAAAAGGGGAACGTTATACGCTTGGAAGTGTGGATGATGGCGTTATTAAGTTGAATTTGGGATTTTTCAATTTGCCTCTTATGTCTGATAAAGCAAGTGTGTTATGGCACGAGATTTATCATTTGCAGAGTAATCACAACGCAAACAAAGATCTCTTATCTGTGGATGAGAAATATAAGAATATTCCGTTATATATTGAAGATTATCTGAAATATCAGATAAGGAATGAGTATGTTGGGATTGAAACAGAACTGTCTGATGAAAAATTAGAAGAGTATTATCTAAATTCTTTAGGCTGTAATCAAGTGCGTCATTCAGAATTTTATGAGAATGAACTTGAAACTTATAAGGCGGAGAAAGAGGCGTTTCCGGACAATATGGTATCGGATAAATATATAGAAAATCGTCAATATGCAGAATGGCAGTATGAAGAAGGGCTTCGAATAGCAAGAGAACATGGTTTCTAAATTTAATGTATGCAATTATGAAAAAGTTAAAATTAATATGTATCTGTATGTTTTGTTTCTTTCCTTTTTTGTGCCTTAAAGCTCAGGATGTGGATTTCAGTCTTACACGGGAGGGGAATAAGGTGATTTACAAAGTTTCAAATCGTATGAAACAGTTTGTGGTGTTATACGAAACTTTTGTAGATATAGGCACAGGTTCTCATCTTTTAGTAAGGTATAAAAATGCAGAAGGAGAGATTAACGCTGAAATCCTGTCAGTGCAGGATAAACATTTTATAAGGGTGGATCCAGGTGAAAGTTATGTTCGTTCCATTGATATTTCTCGTTATGTTCAAAATGGAATTGTTGCTATCAGTGCTGTTGCTAATGTGTCCTTTGATGATGAACGGGGCAAACTGAAGATTGTCAGAATGGAAAAAGAGATTCCATGAACCTGCGGTGTGTAGGTATCATGCGGAGCGGCACAATGCCGCTCCTGCTTTTCTGTTTGCTGGCATATTTCCATCGGGATGTTCCGGTAGACATGTCTTCGTTGTGGCGGATGGGAGCGGCTGTATCTGTCTATCTTGTTCTCCGGCTGTATCTGGAGAAACAGGATTGCTGAAGTACTGGAACCGGTGAGAATATGACTTTGGGTGTCAGATGCAACGGCAATAATTGTTTATTTTTGCAGGCGGCATGTGCTGCCGCTCCTTCTGCTTCCCCTGCTGCTGTCGGGGTGCGTGGACGAGTTCCCGGTGACGACGGAAGTTCCTTATGGCGGCGACGGCAAGGGTCTTTCCGTGGAGGAGGCGAAGACGTTCTTTGAAAGCTATGTGTCCGGAAAGGCTTCCCGTTCGGCTGGACCGGATGAGCATGACAACGGGTTCTATATCCGCCGTCTGATGCTTCCGGTAGGCGAGTTTGTTCCGGGCTGGGAGGAGGGGCTTTCCACGGATGCCCCGTCCCTTTACAGCGTGGACGTTCCTGTACAGTCGGATTTCAGCTTCCGTGTGCTGCGTGTGGACAAGGGCAGCGGGAAGGTTTATCAGACGAAGTGCTGGCACAAGCTGGTGGTCGTGAAGGATCCGGAGAGCGGCAATATGGGGTGCTTCATCGCCTTCTTCATTCCCGACAGGGCGTATGCGCTTTCCCACGGCGGCGACATCGGCCGTGTTTTGACGAACGGTGAGGAGATGGGCGACTATTCCGGGGTGAAGATCTATACGGCTCTGGATGGCCGCCGTGTGCGCGTGAACCGTTACGAGAACGGCAAGAAGGTCGAGGGCATCTACATTGACGGTGCTTCAGACAGGGAGGACTATATCTTCCGTATGCTCCATTCGGAGAAGATACTCGGCAGGGTGTGGCTCCAGCGTTCGCGTCCGAGGACGCCCGTGAGCCGCGGCGAGGACGACTGGGTTGATGACTTCTGGGACGACTGGTGGTACGGCACGTTCGATGATGACTCGTGGTCTGATGACAGCTGGTCTGACGACAGCAACAATGACAGTGATAATCCTCTTGATACGAACAATGACAATTTTGTTCAGGTTGGTAATGACGGTTGGGACTATGATGTCTATTACAATTCGGACGATGACACCTATTATATCGACATAGACGGCGACGGCTTTGTTGATTCGGCCTATGTCAATGACGGTTATGGCGAATCTGATTCCGGTGACGACTGGAGTTCGGGCGATGAAACCACGACTCCGCCGGACCCTGACCCTCTTCCTGATCCGGGAGATGCTCCGACTGATTCCGGTGAGGGAGGAGGTGGAGGAAGCAATAGCGGAGAAACGAATAATAATCCTCCGGAAGAAGCCTCTTCCAAGAAAACTCCTGAAGAGATAAAGAGCGCAGTAAAGCAGGCTGTGAAGGATGTGATTGCTAAAAGAGGGCTCCATGTGAAAAGTTGCAATATGGGGGTTCAGAATGTTCTCAACATATTGTATGGAAATACCGAATTAAATGATAAAAACGCCAATGATATAGTTAGATATTGGCAGAGTCATCCAAATAGTTGGGAGAAAATTTCTATGAGCCAGGCTCAGAGTTTAGCTAATCAAGGTTACCTTGTAGTTGCCGGATGGATTAATACTACAGGTGGTAGTGGTCATGTTGTGGTTATTGTACCAGGTGAAGAGCAATATAGTGGTATATGGCAATGCAAGGTACCTAATAGTATGGATACAGGAGAGAATATGAGAACTTCTTCTCAAAAATTAAGTTATAGCTTTAGGTCGTGGATGAAAGATGGAATTGAATTTTTTAAATACAAATAATTATGAAAAGATTAGTTGTCTTATTTTTTATACTATGTTCATTTGAGCTTTATGCTAAGGCTCAGACAATGGTTTTCACTTATGATGAAAAAGGTAATATCGTTTCCTGTTCTAAATTTATAGAACCGTTTGATCAGGGACTTGGATTGGACAAGTATACGAACTTGACTTATAGGAAAGCTTTTTCAGCGGATGTTTCTACTGTATCAGGAGCAATGTATAAGGTGGAAGGATTTCGTTTGGACGGATATGGATGGGAAGGAGAACCGGGAGACTACCATTTGATAAGAATAGAGAAAGATGGGAATGAGATTTTTGAGCAAATATGTATTCTTGGATGGATTTATTTTCCGGACGATTTACCTTCCTCCAATGTGGCGGATAGACGATTTTTTGTTTATCCTTTAAAAGATAATTCTTTAGCCTTGTTTTTTTGTGGGACAATCATGTCAAGTCAATCGCCCCAGTTGACTATTGTGTGTGTGCAAGAAAATAAAGGGACATTGGTTTTTAACAAGCCTTCCTATGTAAATAAGATAGAGAAAGACGGCGATGAAATAAACTTTATATTGCAGTCAAATACCTTGGAGTATTTGGATATAAATAGCAGTGAGCCGATAAATCCGCCGGAACTGCATACGCTGACGTTGAAGGATGGTATGATCTATTACAAGTGACAATGTCCAAGAAAGTAAATGCTTTTAATCTCATTATGATTCGGAGCATACTTTTGGTGATTCCAGTGGCATGATGAAACACATACAATACTCAAAAATGAACATACAAACGAAGATGATTAGATTTTATTTTATGCTGTTTGCTTTTGCAATCAGCTGTGTAGGTGTTAATGCCCAGTCTTCAATGAAAGAAGCTGTGGACATGACGGAAGTGTTTGACTTGCCCTATAAGCGGACAAAATTGGGAGGTACAGGTTTCGGGTGTATGATAGACAATAGCAGAAATGTAGTTCCTAATAAATTGTACACAAATGTGCAGTGTACAGAGTATATGCTTGCGGATGATTATGACACGATGCCGACTACTTATGCCAAGTTCAGGCTTCCTGATGCCGGCCATACTTTGGTGGCCTTAGAATTGGGTGGAAATATTGATAATCTGACTGATGAACTGATTCTGGTTGACAAGAACTACAACGTGACGGACGCTCTGGTAGCGAAAGTATATGCCTTTCCCGGTACGATTGTAAAACAGTATTATATCAATGAGGATGGAAGTATAGTGGTAATCACACTGAAGCCTGTATCTTCGGCTTCCTTGTCCATGCTGGAATTTACGCAGTTTACGGGGCAGCGTGTAGACGAAACTTATAAAGTGGTGAACGGCAAGTTTGCACTTGTTTCCACGCGCAAGTATAAGGAGAAGGTTTATACTTATTCGCAATTGTCTTCAAAAACTTACAATTTATGGGACGGTAACGAGCAGCCTGTAGATTGATTGTGGGAAAATATAGAACAGATGATTGTTTTGTGGAGCGGTGAAATGCCGCTCCTTCTGCTTCACCTGCCGAACAGGTGAACGTGTACCAGAAGCTGGTAATCGTGAAGGACGTGAAGTCGGAGCGTATGTCGCAGTATATCCTGACGCTCATCCCCTCGAAGGCGTATGACGCACGCTACGGCAGTTCCGTCTGCGGCCGCTTCATCATCCGTTCGGACAAGGGCGGCTTCAGCGGCGTCGCCGTCTATTCGTGCGTTTACTCTGCCTATACGGCCCGTGTGGACACCTATAAGGACGGCGTGAAGCGGGAGGGCGTGTTTCTTCTGAATCATACGGACAGGAGCGTGTCGGATACAAAAGCGGATTATGCGCGTTCGCTCGTTTCCTCCCTGCAGATATTGAGGGGCAGGCGTCCTTTGAGCCGCGGGGAATATGACGGTGACTATTATGTGGACTACACTTATGATGACACTTACGATGAGATATATGACGGCGGCTGGTTTGATGAGATCGTCGTTACTCCCGACCCTATATGGGACGGTGTGGGTGCAGACGGTATGACGAATGATGAATGGATGAGCAGCACGACTCCTGACAGCACTGTTGACCCTTCTCCTGAAGATGGCACATCGAATGAGACGGATGACGTTACTACTTCTGATAACGGAGGAAATCAGGAGCAGTCTGGAGAACCTGACGTGCAGTTTTCAGGGTTTAATGCGAGTGAACTTCAGAAAGTAAAAAGTGCGATAACATCTTTGCAGCAGCGTTTCCCAAATTTGAATCTTAATGGATTGAGAATCCAAAAAGGTAAATGGAATGGGAATGGAGGGATTAGTAAAGATGGAACTATTTTGCTTAAAAATGGATACTTCAATTTACCTCTTGCTCTTGACAGAACTTGTGTATTGTGGCATGAAATATATCATTTGCAAAATGGTCATAACGCAGGTGGTGAATCACATTCAATACCCAGATATGACCCTAAGGTAGTCCCTGAGGAGATAGAATTAAGGATAAAAAATGAAGTAAAAGATGATTTCAACATAACAGATGACAACAGTAAAGAACTTGAATTATATTATCGAGATAGAATTGCAGTCATAAGTGTGATATCTTCTGAATATTATGAGAATGAACTAGAAACTTATGAAAAAGAAAAAGAATTATTTCCAGATGGTTCTATTTCGGAAGACTATAAAAACAATAGAGACTATAATGTGTGGATGTATGAACAAAAGCTTATAGCTGCTCGTAATAATAATTATTAAAGTGAATTAACAATGGGAACTTATATAAAATATTTGATTTTTTTCGCTCTTTTGTGTTCGTGTGTAAATCTCAAAGGACAAGACGTGAATTTTAGTGTTGTACTGAATGGGAATATTGTAAATTATACAGTTCAGAACAATACATCAAAAGATATGTATATAATTCAACATCGGGAGCCAACTATGGAGAATGGTTCTCATTGTCTTATTACTTATAAGGATAAAGATGGAAATGTGAATTATGAGATGTTACCTGTGATAAATAAATTAGCTGTTTTGATAAAGCCCAAAGAGTGTTACAATTATGATATTGATATTTCTTCATATAAGAAACAGGGAATTATTAGAGTTTATTGTAAGTTAGCCGTAATAGTTAAAGAGGAGAATGATAAACCTTATATAAAGAAGTATGATAAATATATAACTTTCTAAATCATGTTAGGTTTCCTGCTTCAAGATTTTTACCGTTGATGGATTATGATTCGCAAAATAGAAGGTGGGTTCCGTTGAAAGAATTGCCGGCCGGGCAACAGTTCATACAGGTATATAATTTGACTCAGGCACTTGCGTGGAATGCAAGAAAAGCCCAGGTCTCTTTGGCGGTAGCTTATAGGAAGGACAATCGTTTTGAATCGGAACATTTGCATAAGGAATTTGTTTTTTAGCTGTTTAGTTGGAAAATTATTTTATTTTGCAGAGCGGCGCAATGCCGCTCCTGCTTCTTTGTCTGCTGGCATGTTTTCATCGGGTGTGTCAGGGCTCAGAAGTCTGATTTTGTGAGCAGAGGAAAGGCGCGGTACAGTGTCTGCCGAGCAGGTGAGCGTGTACCAGAATCTGATAATCGTGAAGGACGTGAAGTCGGAGCGTATGTCGCAGTATATCCTGACGCTCATTCCCTCGAAGGCGTATGACGCACGCTACGGCAGTTCCGTCTGCGACCGCTTCATCATCCGTTCGGACAAGGGCGGCTTCAGCGGTGTCGCCGTTTGTTCGTGTGTTTACTCTGCATGCACGGCCCGTGTGGACACCTATAAGGACGGTGTGAAGCGGGAGGGCGTGTTTCTTCTGGACGGGACGGACAGGAGTGTGTCGGATGCAAAAGTGGATTGATTATGCGCGTTCGCTCGTTTCCTCCCTGCAGATATTGAGGGGCAGGCGTCCTTTGAGCCGCGGAGAGTATGACGGTGACTATTATGTGGACTACACTTATGATGACACTTACGATGAGATATATGACGGCGGCTGGTTTGATGAGATTGTCGTTACTCCTGACCCTATATGGGACGGTGTGGGTGCAGACGGTCTTACGAATGACGAATGGATGAGCAGCACGACTCCTGACAGTACTGTTGACCCTTCTCCGGAAGATGGCACATCGAATGAGACGGATGACGTTGTTTCTCCAGATAATACGGAGGTGAATCAGAGTCCTCATAATTATAATGAGGCCGGTTTGTCTGATGTGTTACGGGCCGTTTCTCCAATATTGCAAGCCAAAGGGATTGATGTGAGCCAGTACAAAATACGTTTGAATGAGGAAATGTGTTGGTCAAATGCGAGAACGCTTCCTGACAATACGATTGAAGTTTGTCAAGAGTTCTTTAAGTATTCATCCAATGACCAGGCTTCCATTATTTGGCATGAAATTTATCATGTAAATCATGAACATAATAAAGAAATGACTTCTTCAGGTGGACATATATCTTTATCAATGCCTCCGGATGAAATTTGCCTAAGTTTTAAGACTTATCTGAATTGGTATTATAAAGATATTTCCGATGAGAAAGCTAGAGATGATTTTATCGATTCACATTTAAAAGGAGACTTAGATGTCACCGATATTAGATCTTCTCAATGGTATCACAATGAGGTGGAAACTTATCAGGCTGAAAAAAATAATGGGATAGAGAAATCTGACTATTATGAAGGAATGGTTGACTTTCTGTTGTGGAAATATGGAGAATTAGAGAAATTGACAGATTAAAAATGAACAGAAAAATATGAGAACTATTTTAATTATAATATTTGTTTTGTTTCCGTTTGTGGCATTTTCACAAATAGAAACGCATTTGTCTTTTAACCGGACAGACCGGACGTTGGTTCTTGTTGTGAAAAATAGTACAGATAAATTGTTCCGCTTATGTCCTTATCCAAATCATGACCCTTATGTTAAATCTGGAGTCTCTTCTTTTGTGGTCTTGAAATATAAAGATGTGAGTGGAAAAGTGCTTTTTAGAAGATCGTTTTTCCTTTTTGAACAATTACCTATATCTGAATCTACAAAAGGCAAATTCCTTTTCAAGTACGGTGAAAATAAGTATGTTTACGACCTAAAGAAATTATATAAGGGTAATATAAATGATATTTATTCAGTTGATATCCATGTTCAGATAGAAGCTGTATCTTTGAAGAATAAGAAAGATGTTTACAAGGAAGTGATAGACAAAACTTATCAATTCAAGTAGGGGGGATTGTCGCAATGAATAGCGGGCAATTTTTTATCATGCGGAGCGGCGCAATGCCGCTCCTGCTTCTCTGTCTGCTGATGTGTTTCCATCGGGATGTTCCGGTGGACGTGGCAGGGCTGGTGGAAATATGACTTTGAGCGGAGGATGAAACGGAAAGGACTGATTTAAAATATGATTGAAAGCAGTATGACAATGGAAAGAATTGGTTATTTTTGCAGGCGGCATGTGCTGCCGCTCCTTCTGCTTCCCCTGCTGCTGTCGGGGTGCGTGGACGAGTTCCCGGTGACGACGGAAGTTCCTTATGGCGGCGACGGTAAGGGTCTTTCCGTGGAGGAGGCGAAGACGTTCTTTGAAAGCTATGTATCCGGAAAGGCTTCCCGTTCGGTTGAACCGGAGGAGCATGACAACGGGTTCTATATCAGCCGCTTGATGCTTCCGGTAGGCGAATTTGTTCCAAGCTGGGAGGAGGGCCTTTCCACGGACGCACCGTCCCTTTACAGCGTGGATGTTCCCGTGCGTTCTGACTTCAGCTTCCGTGTGCTGCGTGTAGACAAGGGCAGTGGGAAGGTTTATCAGACGAAGTGCTGGCACAAGCTGTTGGTCGTGGAGGATCCGAAGAGCGGCAATATGGGGTGCTTCATCGCCTTCTTCATTCCCGACAGGGCGTATGCGCTTTCCCACGGTGGCGACATCGGCCGTGTCCTGACGAACGGCGAGGAGATGGGCGACTATTCCGGGGTGAAGATCTATACGACTCTGGAGGGCCGCCGTGTGCGCGTGAACCGTTACGAGAACGGCAAGAAGGTTGAAGGCATCTACATTGACGGTGCTTCAGACAGGGAGGACTATATCTTCCGCATGCTCCATTCGGAGAAGATAATCGGCAAGGTGTGGTTTCAGCGTTCCCGTCCGAAAACACCCGTGAGCCGTGGCGAGGACGACTGGGTTGATGACTTTTGGGACGACTGGTGGAACGACACATTTGAGGATGATTCTTGGTATGATGACAGCTGGTCTGACGACAGCAACAATGACAGCGATAATCCTCTTGACACGGGCAATGACAATTTTGTTCAGGTTGGTAATGACGGTTGGGGCGATGACGTCTATTACAATTCGAATGATGACACCTATTATATCGACATAGACGGTGACGGCTTTGTTGATTCGGCCTATGTCAATGACGGTTATGACGAATCTGATTCCGGTGACGACTGGAGTTCGGGCGATGAAACCACGACTCCGCCAGACCCTGACCCTCTTCCTGACCCGGGAGATGCTCCGACTGATTCCGGTGAGGGGGAATTGGGTGGAGGAAGCGGTGAGGTTGAACAAGGGGGTGATGGTAACAATCAGCAGTCCCAATCTCCTCCTCCCGTGCCTTTCAATGAGGCTGAACAGAAGAAGGTAAATTCTCTGCTGAGTATCTTGGAAAAGAACCATGGGATAAATCCTTCCAAATATACGATTATGAAATCAAATAATTGTAACGTGATTGCGAAAATAGAAAAGAGTGGGATAATTGTACTTTGTAATGAATTTTTCAATAAACCAGAATTGTCAGATATAGACAGGTTGGCAACAATATGGCATGAGATGTACCATTTTGATCATAAGCATTATGGAAAGGAGCATGAAGCAACTCCTTTTGACAAAGTTGGAATGGAACCTGTGAATTTGATAGATAGAGTTCCTCCGGCAATAAAGGCTTTTTTGGAGGAAAAAGCAAACAATGAACTTGGAGGAACTGGCATTACTTCTGATATGATTGAATCTTCATGGCAAAATGAGTTGCTGATTTATAAGCATCTTTCTATTGAATATAATCAGAATGAGGTTGAGATATATAGGGCAGAAAGAATAGAGTTTCCCGATTCTGAGGTTTCAGAATATTATAAGAATTATCGTGACTATTTAGAGTGGAAATCAAGTGCAATATTGGATGAACTTAAAAAATAATGTGGTATGAAAAAGTATTATTTAGTGGTATTCTTAATTGCTGTTATCATTCCTGGTTACGGTGTAGCCCAAGAGGTTGGGATTGACATGTCATACGACAGGTATAGGAATAAGCTGACCCTTGTTCTGACAAACAAGAGTGATAAAGAACTTTGGGTGCGCAACCAGTCTTCGCTGGATGAATGGTCTGGCAGTCTGGTTGAAATGTTTTATGAAACGAAAGACGGTGATTCGATGCATACCCCATTCAGTTTGTTCGAGTATGATATGATGAATAGGAAACCTGTTGTTTTAAAGGTTCTTCCTCCTTATGGGAAGCTGGAGCGTACTTTTGATTTCTCATTAACATTCGTGCATGTTCTTAAAAAAGCAAATGTTTGTTTGACGATGCTCTGTAAGAAGGAAGGTAAAATTGAACACCTGTTTCAGGAAAAAGAGTTTGTGTTTTGATGAGCAGTCTTGTTTTGCGGAGCGGCGGAATGCCGCTCCTGCTTCTCTGTCTGCTGGCATGTTTCCATCGGGATGTTTCGGTAGACATGTCCTCTTTGTGGCGGACGGGAGCGGCTGTATCTGTCTATCTTGCTGTCCGGCTGTTCCTAAAGAGGCATCGCTGTCTGCTGCTTTATGGCTTTGTCCTTTGGGGACTGGTTGAAAGCGTGGTGGCGATGTTTCAGCAGATCGGTCTGTTGGAGAGCAACCACCGTGCGTTCGATGTGACGGGCACGTTCGGCAATCCCGGTCCGCTGGGCGGCTTGTTGGGAATGGCGGGTGTGTTGGCTTTGGGCATGGCTTGTGGACGATGGAAGTGGAATGGAAAGCCGGCTATGTGGGCTGTGTTATCGTTAGCCGTTATCCTTTGCGGCCTGTCGCTTTCCGGTTCGCGTGCCGGATGGATGGGCATACTGGCGGGAGTTGGCGTGCTGTGCGGCAGTGCCTTTCATTTCAGTAGGAGGACATATATTATAGGGGTGCCAGTTCTGTGTCTGTGTGCGGTCGGTCTGTATTTTCTGAAGCCTGATTCTGCGGACGGCCGTCTGCTGATATGGTATAACACTTTAGTGATGTGGGCGGACAACCCTCTCTTCGGGACGGGCACGGGCGGATGGCTGGCGAACTACATGCACTTTCAGGCGGATTTCTTTGCGCTCCATCCCTTGTCATCCTGGGGGATGCTGGCCGACAATGCGGTCTGTCCGTACAACGAGTTTCTGCGCATCGCTGCGGAGCAGGGGCTGCTGGGGCTGGTTCTGGTCGGATGGATGCTTTGCGAATGGCTCCGTTATCCGTCCGTCACGTGGGAGGACACTTGCCTGAAAGGGATGCTGGCGGCATTCCTTACGTTCGCCTTCTTCTCCTATCCGCTGGATGTCTTTCCCCTGACGCTGGCATTCGCTGCAATGTCCGGAATGATGAGAAGCCGTCCGCTGAAGGTGTTCCGGCTGCCTTCGCGCGTGAAGTATGCTTTGGGGGGAGTCGGTCTTTTTGCTGTCCTGTCAGTTTCGTTGTGGTCGTACCGGATATATAAGGATGCGCTGTCCGACTGGAACCTGTTTCCTTTCTTTCGTCACAGTCCGGAGATCATGGATATCTGTGCACAGACCGGAAGGTTCAGGGAACATGCACCGCAAAGGGAACTGGAGTTGCTGGAGGAAACGGCACGGATAATCCCGACGGTGGAAACCTATTGCGCTATGGGACGTATTCATGAAAGGAAAGGCGACTATGGAAGAGCGGAGGCCTGCTACCGTGAAGCTGCCGAGATGATTCCCTCACGGATAACGGCCAAGTATCATCTGTTCAATCTGTATCTGGCACGGAAGGATACGGCTTCCGCCGTCCGTATCGGAAAGGAATTGTTAAACCGGCCGGTAAAGGTGGAGGGTACAAAAACATTGCGGATGAAAGGGGAGGTCAGGAGAAAATTGAAGAAACTGAATTGATAATATCAAATGTATGGGAATACACGGTTCGTGTATTCCTACATTGAAAACTGACAAATTTCCGCCAGTTTCTTCACTCCTTGCTGAAAGGCGATGAACCCTCCGCCGAGCACACGGTTGTTCTCGTAGAAAACAGCCGACTGCCCCGGTGTGATTGCGGAGGCTTCTCCCAGAAACTTTACCAGCAGGTGCGAATCGTCAACCCGCGCAATCCGGCAGGGGATGGGACGGCTGCGGTAGCGGATGCGCACGGAAAGGTTCCGGCACGAGAGCAGTTCGTCCATATCAACGGCATTCACGTCTTCTACCAGCATGTACTCGGTTTTCAGTTGCTCGGCATCTCCGAGCATGACTGTATTCTTGTTCGGATTGATTTTCAATACATACATCGGTTTTCCGAGCGCGATTTCGAGTCCTTTCCGCTGGCCGACGGTATAGTAGGCAAATCCTTTATGCTGCCCGAGCTTGAGTCCCTTGCTGTCTACGAACCATCCCGGCCCGATCCGCTCGTCAATGTCCGGACAATGTTCTTTCAGAAATTCCCTATAATCCTTGTCGATGAAGCAGATTTCCATGCTTTCTCCGCCTTTTGCTTTCGCTTCAAATCCTTTAGAAGCGAGATATTGCCGCACTTCCGCTTTGGTCATGCCCCCCAGCGGAAAGAGCATCCTTTTCAGAATTTCCTGCGGAAGCTTCCATAAAAAATACGACTGGTCTTTGGCCGGATCATCTCCGGTCACGATATAACGGTTTCCGTTGATGTCCTCCAGCCTGCAATAATGGCCGGTTGCAATCCATGCGCAACCGGTGCGGTCTGCCCATTCGCAGAGAATGCGTTCCTTGAAAAGCGGATTGCACATGACGCACGGGTTGGGAGTGCGTCCGCGCATGTATTCGTCGATGAAATAACGCACGATTACATCCTTGAATTCCTTGCGCACATCGGCCACGTGGTGTTCGATTCCCAGCCGTGCGGCAAGAGCCTGCGCTTCCAGCACGTCATCGGGCTGCTCCTGGCCGGGAACGGAGAAATGCGAAGGGATGTCCCATGTGCGCATGGTTACGCCCACCACTTCATAGCCCTGTTCTTGAAGCATGATGCACACGGAAGAGCTGTCTATGCCTCCGCTCATGCCTACCAATATTCGTTTTTCTTTTTCTGCCATACCTCAATATCTGTTTTTCAAACATCAGAAGAAGACTTCCGGTTCACGGCGGGTATTGAATTTTTCATGCAGTATGGCGGCAAACGGGCTGAAGAAAGTGCGTGCGCGGTTGGGGCACGCTTTTACGCAGGCGCAGCATTTGATGCAGAGGTTCATGTCTGTTTCAATCCGGCTTCCGTCGTCTGCTATGCGGATGGCATGAGTCGGACATGCATCTACGCATTCCCCGCATACAAAGCAGTTGTCTGTACAAGTGGGACAGGCCGGCCTGGAGGGAGGCAGTTCCTTGTAGGGAATGTTTCCTTTTACCTTTAGCGGAGCAACAGCGGCAATCCGTTCCCATTTTTGCAGGCTTTCTTTCCCGAAGTCGCGTGCTTTCTGAAGATCCGTTTCATCGGGCCTGCCTTCCGCTATCGGGAGTTCAGGCGTGCTGTAGCTGTGTTCTCCAACGAAAGCTCCGGCAGAAAGAGGGGTGAAGCCCAGGCTGACAGCCGCATCATGCAGTTCGATCAGCGCATCTTCGTAATCGCGGTTTCCGTATACGGCAAGCAGAATGGCGGGTGAACCGTTCCCCTTCAGACGTTTCATGCGTTTCAATGCGGCGGGAGCGACTCTTCCTCCGTAAACAGGAGCGGCCAGTATGGTCAGTTCGTTTTTGATTTCGATGGGAGAGGGGCTTTCATCGAATGTAAGGTCTGTTTCAATTCTTCGCGGCATACCGATTCCTTCTCCTACGGCACGCGCTATCTTCTCTGACGTGTGAGTCGGCGAGAAGTAAACGATTCGGGTTGTTGTCAATGGATTCATGATGTCAGCTATTAGTTGTCTTCGGAAAACAAATATACGACAATCCTTCTGTTTTCTTCGCAGATATTCTTAATTTTGCATTGTTTATCTGAAAATGAATGGAAGAAGAGTTTGATATACGAGATTATAAGCCGACCGGAAATGAAAGGGACTTTGAGAATGCGCTCCGTCCTCTCCGGTTTGAAGATTTCAGCGGTCAGGACAAGGTGGTCGATAACTTGCGCATTTTCGTGAAGGCCGCCCGGCTTCGTGCGGAGGCGCTTGACCATGTGCTGCTTCACGGCCCTCCCGGTCTGGGAAAAACCACGTTGAGCAATATCATAGCAAACGAGCTGGGCGTCGGCTTTAAGGTGACTTCAGGCCCGGTGCTCGACAAGCCCGGCGATCTGGCCGGCGTGCTGACCAGCCTGGAACCGAACGATGTGCTTTTTATTGATGAAATCCATCGCCTGAGTCCCGTCGTGGAGGAATATCTGTATTCGGCTATGGAGGATTATCGGATTGATATCATGATTGATAAAGGTCCGTCGGCTCGCAGTATCCAGATTGACCTGAATCCCTTCACGCTGGTAGGAGCCACAACGCGGAGCGGGTTGCTTACGGCCCCCCTTCGTGCCCGTTTTGGAATCAACCTCCATCTGGAGTATTATGACGATTCGGTGCTGTCGCGGATTGTGCTTCGTTCGGCCGGCATCCTGGGAGTTCCTTGCGATACGGACGCTGCCGGAGAAATAGCATCCCGCAGCCGCGGAACGCCTCGTATAGCAAATGCTTTGCTGAGGCGGGTGCGTGATTTTGCCCAGGTGAAAGGCTCCGGACGGATTGACCTGAAGATTGCACGCTATGCGTTGGAGGCGCTTAACATCGACCGGTATGGCTTGGATCAGATTGACAACAAGCTGCTGTGTACGATCATTGACAAGTTCAAGGGAGGTCCGGTGGGTCTGACTACCATTGCCACGGCCTTGGGAGAGGATCCGGGCACGCTGGAAGAAGTGTATGAACCGTTTCTCATCAAGGAAGGTTTCTTGAAACGTACTCCCCGCGGACGTGAAGTGACCGATCTTGCCTACAAGCACTTGGGAAAGAACAAATATACGATAGAACGAACTTTTTTTGACTGAATAAGCCTATGGCCGGAATGAAATCATTGGTTAAGGATACTGCCATCTATGGAGTAAGCAGTATTCTGGGGCGATTCTTGAATTACCTGCTTGTCCCTCTGTATACGTCGGTTCTGCCGGCAGCATCGGGAGGGTATGGCGTTGTGTCGAATGTATATGCCTATACGGCACTGATACTGGTGCTGCTGACGTTCGGGATGGAAACCGGATTCTTCCGTTTTGCCAACAAGAGCGATGAGCAGCCGGAAAAGGTCTATGCCAATTCATTGCTGTTTGTCGGCGGATTGTCTTTGCTGTTTGTGACGGTCTGCATGATATTTCTTGGACCCATATCGAGCTTGCTGGAGTATCCGGATCATCCCGATTATGTGGGGATGATGATTGTGGTGGTGACGCTTGACGCTTTTCAGTGCATTCCGTTCGCTTATTTGCGCTACAGGAAGCGTCCCGTGAAGTTTGCCGCCATCAAGCTGTTCAATATCGTTGGGAATATTCTGCTGAATCTTTTTTTTCTGCTGCTTTGCCCGTGGCTGTACGTCCGTTGTCCGGATGCGGTGTCATGGTTCTATGACCCGGATTATCTGGTAGGCTACATTTTTGTGTCTAATCTGATTATGTCGGGTGTGCAGATGTTCTTCTTTATTCCTGAACTGAGAGGCTTCTCTTACCGGGCGGACAGGGCATTGATGAAGCGGATGGTCAGCTATTCGTTTCCTATCCTGATATTCGGTGTGGTGGGTATTCTGAACCAGACAATCGACAAGATGATTTATCCTTTTCTTTTCGATGACCGCCAGGAAGGGCTGGTGCAGCTCGGCATTTACAGTGCCGCGAGCAAGGTCGCGTTGATTATGGCGGTCTTCACCCAGGCTTTCCGCTATGCTTACGAGCCTTTTGTGTTCGGAAAAAACAAGGAGGGCGACAACCGGATGATGTATGCTTCGGCAATGAAGTATTTCTTCATCTTTTCGCTGCTTGCTTTTCTTGCCGTTATGGGATATATGGATCTGCTGAAATATATGGTGGCCCGTGACTACTGGGAGGGCCTGAGCGTGGTGGCAATTGTGATGGGTGCCGAAATCTTCAAGGGCATCTATTTCAATCTTTCGTTCTGGTATAAGCTGACTGACGAAACGCAGTGGGGAGCCTACTTCTCGCTGATAGGCTGTGCGGTGATATTGGCTCTGAACGTGTGGCTTGTCCCAAGGTTCGGGTATGTCGCTTCGGCCTGGGCTTCTGTAGCCGGGTATGGAATCATCACTTTGCTTTCCTTCCTTATCGGCCAGAAGAAATATCCGGTGGATTATCCGTTGAAGGATATGGCGGCCTATTTGGTTCTGGCGGCAGTGCTTTTTGTCCTTTCAGAAAAAGTGCCGATTGCCAATGTGCCGTTGCGTCTGGCGTTCCATACGTTGCTGATTCTGGTATTTGTTGCCTATATTGTCAGAAAGGATTTGCCTTTGCGCGCGATTCCCTTCATCAACCGTTTCATCAAATAAAACATTAAATCCTATACAGTTATGAAATTAGACAGCAAGCGGAACTTTCTGGTCCGTAAATTTCTGAAAGAGTATCTTGATCTGCACCGCAGCAAGGAGGACGAGCAGGTTACCGTTGAGTACATCCGCAATGGAGTTGAGTTTAAGGGAACGAACCTGTGGATTCTGATATTTGCCACAGTTATCGCTTCGTTGGGATTGAATGTCAACTCAACGGCGGTAATCATTGGAGCGATGCTGATTTCTCCGCTCATGGGCCCTACGATGGGAATCGGTCTTTCAATCGGTCTGAACGATTTTGAACTGATGAAGCGGTCGTTGAAGAGCTATGCGGTGACTACTTTGTTCAGTGTGGTTACGGCCACTCTCTATTTTTTGTTCACTCCGCTTGATGAGGTGCAGTCGGAACTGCTTGCCCGTACTTCTCCTTCTATTTATGATGTGTTCATCGCCTTGATGGGCGGTTTGGCAGGGATAGTGGCTCTAGCGACAAAAGAGAAGGGGAATGTGATTCCGGGTGTTGCCATCGCTACGGCATTGATGCCTCCGCTCTGTACGGCGGGTTTCGGTCTGGCTACGGGCAATCTGCTGTATTTCTTGGGTGCTTTCTATCTGTATTTCATCAATTCTGTGTTCATCAGTCTGGCCACTTACATCGGAGTCCGGCTGATGCGTTTCGAACGCAAGCAGTTTGTGGATAAGGAGCGCGAAAGGATTGTCAAGCGGTATATCGTATGGATTACGATCGCCACGATGTGCCCCGCTGTATACCTTACTTATAATATCGTGCGTGAAACCTTTTATCAGACCTCGGCGAACCGTTTCATCACCCAGGAACTTCAGTTTCCCGATTCGCAGATTCTAAGCCGTGACATTTCTTATGAGAAGCGTGAGATTCGGGTTGTATTGGTTGGAAAGGAGATTCCGGAAAATCAGATCGTTGAGGCTCGCAACCGTTTGGATAAATACAGTCTGGACAATACAAAACTTGTGGTCTTCCAAGGCTTGGGAAACAATAATGCGGTGGACATCAGCAATATCAAGTCGATGGTGATGGAGGATTTCTACCATAACAGCGAGAGGCAGCTTTCGGAACAGCGTGTGGAACTGGACTCGATAAAGCGGGCCTTGGATGCCTTTAGCGGATCCCAGGTGGATTTAAGAATGGGGAAGGAGATGAAAGTGCTTTTCCCGATGGTTAAGACGCTGTCTGTGTCAAAAAGTCTTCAGATGCTTATCGACAGTGCGCGGATGGACACCGTTACGTTTGCGATTGTAGGCTGCACGCATGCGCCTTCGGCTCCGGAAAAACGCAAGATGAACGATTGGCTGAAAGCCCGTACCGGAGCAGACAAAGTGCATTTGATTGTAGAATGAGGCCTGTAAAAAAGAACGTGCCGCGAAATAAATACATTCGCGGCACGTTCTTTTTATTGTATAATCTGTTGAACTTGTAGCTTATTTTTTTCTTTTCTTCTTGCTTGGCTTTTCCCACCAGTCGCCTTCTTCATTGTCTGATCCGCCGTTGAAGAACTGCATCCAGTCGTCTTTTTTCATTTTGTGCTGTGCCGGAGCTTGTTCGGGTTTGGCTTTCCTTGAAGAAGATTCCCTTTTTCCACCTTTTTCTCCGCGGCTGCGTTTCTTTCCGCTGCTGTCGCTGTTCCCGGTGTTTTCACTGGCTACCTCCAACACTACCTTGCGTCCGTTCTTCAACGTAACTTTGTTCAGCGCTTTCAGCAGTACGGAAGCCTGTGACTCGATTACTTCAACGAATGAGAAGTTCTGCATCAGATCAATGCGTCCGATCTGGATGCGTTCGTTCTTTACATTGTGGTTGATCAGGTCAATAATCTGGTTGGCATAGAATCCGTCTGTCTTGCCCACGTTAAGGAAAAGACGTGTATAGCCTTTTTCCGCTTTGCGGCTTCTTTCACCTCGTTCCTTGCGGTCTTTACGTTCTTTCCGGTCTTTGCGGCCTTTTTCTTTTTCTCCTTTTTCTGATGCGCTGGGCTGATCTATCTCAGGAGCGTTCTTGTAATAGTCCAGGAAACGGTTGAATTCCATAGACACCACGCGCTTGATCAGGTCTTCTTTGCTAAGCCATTCAAACTTGCGGTAAATGCTCGGCAGGAAAGTTTCGATTTCTTCTTCGTTAACTTTAACTTTCTCGATTTCATCGATTACTTTCACAAGCTGCTGTTCGCATATTTCTTGTCCTGTCGGCAGCGGACTTACCTCAAATTTCTTGTTGATGATGCGTTCGATCTGGCGCATCTTTCCTTTTTCTCTCAGGTTGATGATGGCTATTGAGATACCTGTTTTCCCGGCGCGTCCGGTACGTCCGCTTCGGTGGGTATAGCTTTCCGTGTCTTCCGGGAGTCCGTAGTTGATGACATGAGTCAAGTCGTTTACGTCAAGTCCGCGTGCAGCCACATCGGTTGCCACCAGCAGCTGGAGATGGCGTTGGCGGAACTTCTGCATTACAAGGTCACGCTGGGCCTGACTCAGTTCGCCGTGGAGCGAATCGGCATCGTATCCATCTTGAATCAGTTTGTCGGCAATTTCCTGGGTCTCTTTGCGGGTGCGGCAGAAAATGATGCCATAGATTTGCGGATAGTAATCCACAACGCGTTTCAGTGCAAGATATTTGTCCTTTGCATGTACGATATATGCAACGTGATGCACGTTTTTGGTGCTCTCGTTCTTGACTCCGATTGTAATTTCTTTTGCATCATGCAGATAAGTTTTTGCAATCTTTGAGATTTCCGGGCTCATGGTTGCAGAGAACATCAACGTGTTTCTGTCCTGCGGCACATGTTCCAGTATGGCATTGATGCTTTCAGTAAATCCCATGTTCAGCATCTCGTCTGCTTCGTCCATAACCACATCCTTGATGGTTTCAAGCTTGGCAACCTTGCGTTCCATCAAGTCAATCAGACGGCCCGGTGTAGCTACAATGATATGTACGCCTTTTTTCAGGCTGCGTATTTGGCTTTCGATGGATGAACCTCCATATACGGGCAGAATCTTCAAGTCTGTAATGTACTTGGAATAATCGGTCAAATCACCGGCTATCTGCAGGCAAAGTTCGCGAGTAGGGCAGAGTATCAACGCTTGCGGTTCGCGGCGTGTCACATCAGTCTTTTGAATCAGCGGCAGACCAAATGCGGCTGTTTTTCCCGTTCCGGTTTGAGCCAGAGCTACTACATCATTACCGTTTCCCAACAGGTAAGGAATCACTTCTTCTTGTACAGGCATGGGGCTCACATACCCCATTTCTTCAATCGCTTTGCGTATCTCAGGGGAAACGCCAAGTTCTTCAAATGTCTTCATTCGTTTTTTTAATATCAAATTCGGCGCAAAGTTACTGATAATTCTTGATATATCAGATATTTTGTTTGCCGTTTTATCCTTATTTATTAGTATTTTATGTGGCAGTATACCAATAAGTAGGTATTGACGGACTGCTTTCTCCGGAGTAGCTTTGTTCAAATTCTGGAAATATGGTAAAATTGGTGCATAAGACAGCAGTAGCAGGCCGAGGCTGCAGGCTGTGGCTTTCATGGGGAATCGTTGTTTTGCTTGTTGTGACTGCATGGATGCTTGTGGTTTATTTTTCACATGCAGGAAATGACTGTTCGTGCATATTCTGTAGGTTTTACGGAAATGATGGCGGCAAGATGCTGGTGCGCTGTCTGGCAGTGCTTAGCGGATTGTGGCTGGCCGTTTTATTGTTCTTTTTTCATTTTGTCCGCATTGGCCGAAAACATAAAAAACGATAAATAAGCAGACGTTTGCTGGTCGGGATGTAGTGTAATATGCTTTTGAACTGTTCTATAGATAGAGGCTGTCTTGAAGCTTGCTTTGTTTCGGCTTGAAGAATTGAACAGGCTAATGTTAATCATAAAATCATTTACACAGATGAAACGTTTTGTATCAGTATGTATCTTGTTATGCTTCGCTGTCTGGGGAAGCATAAAGGCGCAGGTTTTGACTTCCCCGGATGGTAATGTGTCGTTGGATTTTCGTCTTTTGTCTGACGGAACTCCTGTCTATTCTCTTCAATATAAAGGACGGGAGGTTATTAAAGAGAGCCGAATGGGCTTCCTCGTCAGTCCTGAATTTGTGTTTTGCAAAGACTTTGAGCAAATTGAAGAGCGGACGGGCGAGGCAGATACGGTCTGGCATCCGGTATTGGGGCAATACCGTGATATCCGGGATCATCATAAGGAGCTGTTTGTTGCTTTGCGCCAGAAAGATACCGGCTGGCTGCTGAATATCCGTTTCCGTCTTTTTGATGACGGACTGGGTTTCCGTTATGAATTTCCTGTGCAAGAGGATTTGCGCAACTTTACGTTGAAAGAGGAGGTTACGGAGTTTCGCTTGACCGGTGACCATAAGGCATTCTGGCTTCCGGGTGACTATGATACGAACGAATATCCTACTACAACTTCTCTTTTATCGGAAGTTGCCTTTTTGACAGACAGCGTAAGGCAGGAGCCTTTGGCGGTCAAAAGTTTTACGCCTGATCTGGCTGTGCAGACACCGCTTATGCTGAAATCTGCGGACGGACTGTATATTAATATACACGAGGCGGCGCTAGTTGATTATCCGGCGATGCAATTGAATTTGGATGACAAGTCATTTTGCCTAAGTGCCCATCTTACTCCCGACAAGAACGGAGCCAAAGGATTCATGCAAACCGGCAATGTTACTCCGTGGCGGACAATCGTCGTGAGTGATGATGCACGAGATATTTTGGCATCCAACCTGATTTTGAATCTGAATGAACCCTGCAAACTGGAAGACACTTCCTGGATACATCCCGTTAAATACGTAGGCGTGTGGTGGGAGTATTTTACAGGGCAAGGCTCGACGTGGGCCTATACGAAGAATCAGGACATAGTTATCGGAAAGACCGATTATACCAAAGAAATGCCTAATGGAACACATGCCGCCAATACAGCGCATGTAAAAGAATATATTGACTTCGCATCCCGAAACGGGTTTGATGCCGTGCTGGTAGAGGGATGGAATGAAGGATGGGAAGCGAATTTTGCTTATGTGAAAGAGCATATATACAGTTTTACCCGGCCGTATCCGGATTTTGATGTAAGTGAGCTGCAGCGTTATGCGGCGGAAAAGAAGGTGAAAATCATTATGCACCATGAAACGACTTCATCTGTCTGTGATTATGAGCGGCAGATGGAAGATGCGTTCCGGTTTATGTCTGAACACGGATATGATGCGGTTAAAACAGGATATGTGGGCCCTATTATCCCCCGCAGTGAACATCACGACGGGCAGTGGATGGTAAACCATTATCTGAGGGTTGTCAAGATGGCCGCAAAATATAAAGCGATGGTTAATTCGCATGAGGCTGTACGCCCAACCGGATTATGCCGTACTTATCCGAACTGGATAGCGCAGGAGTCGGCACGCGGTACAGAGTTTGAATCATTTAAAGGCAATCGTCCGGACCATACGACAATCTTGCCTTTTACACGGCTGATGGGTGGCCCGATGGACTATACGCCGGGAATTTTTGAAGGAGATTTGTCGGTTTATGGTTCGAATAAGGCAAAGCTTAGTACAACGCTTGTGAAACAGCTTGCTCTTTATGTAACGATGTACAGTCCGCTCCAGATGGCAGCAGACTTATATACAAATTATGAGAAATATCCGGATGCTTTTCAGTTTATAAAAGATGTAGCGGTTGATTGGGATGATACGTATATTCTGGAAGCGGAGCCCGGTGACTATATAACCATTGCGCGGAAGGCTAAAGGGAAAGATGAATGGTATGTCGGGGGAATCACTGATGAAAACAGCAGAGAAGCTACAATTGATTTGAGCTTTTTGCCCCGGGGAAAGAATTATCGGGCCGTTATTTATGCAGATGGGGAGAAAGCGGACTGGAGGACAACCCCTAAAGATTATGTAATCTTCTCGAAGAAAGTGAATAGCAAGACGGTGCTGAAACAGCGCCTTGCTCCAAGCGGTGGAGTGGCTGTTTCTATCAAGCCAATGTGAGTAGGGAAGGAAGGTTGCTAGCACATGAATATGGATTGACAATGGCCGGAATTGTTGTGAAAGTAGGGCAGTTCCGGCTTTTGTATTTCATCGGGAAGCGAGCAGCCGGGCAATGGCTGCTTTGTCTTTGTTCAATTGTGCAGTCAATGCGTTGATGTCTTCAAACTTCATTTCCGGTCGTATGCGGCTCACAAATTCTATTTTCATTTCTTTGTAATAAATGTCATCGTTGAAGTCTATGAGATGTACCTCGATGCTCATGTCTTTTCCGTTGTTGAGTGTCGGACGGTAGCCGATGTTCAGCATGCCGGGGTATGTGTTATTGCCTATATATGCGTAGACAGCATATACTCCGGTTTCAGGGATCAGCTTTTCTGCGCATGAAGGCTTCAGATTGGCCGTCGGGAATCCCAGCTTGCGCCCAACTTTATATCCGTCGATGACAGTCCCGCTTATATAATAGGAATATCCTAAATATTGGTTAGCCTTTTTAACATCCCCTTTTTTCAGCAGTTCCCGTATCAGGGTAGAGCTGATGCTTTGTCCGTCCTCAGTCAATGCTTTTGCCTGTACGACTTCCATGCCAAGTTCTTTGCCGTATTTGCAATAATTCTCGAATCCTTCGCTCCGGTTGTGTCCGAAGCGATGGTCATATCCGATGATCAATGTTTGCACATGATATTCTTCATGGAGCAGCCGCATGAATTCATAGGCTGTCAGTTGGGAAAGTGCTTCTGTGAATGGAAGCATCAGGCAATAGTCGGCACTTGTAAAAGACAGCAGCTCTTCTTTTTGTTTCAGGCAAGATAAAAGCTGGGGCTGATAGTCTGCATGCATAACCTGTCTTGGGTGTACAGGAAATGTAATCAGTGCCGAACATAAACCTTCTCTTTTGGCTGTTTCGGAAACCTGGCGGATCAGATAGCGATGTCCTCGGTGAACTCCGTCAAAGCATCCGATCGTGGCGACGCATGGAGGAAGTTTGTGGTTGGTACTGTCTGTCAGAATCATTTTTCCGTTTGATAATTATCGGTGGTTTAGGATGCTCGGCTCAAAAGAATACTGCACGGAGGTCACCGCCCGGGATATAATGAAAAGTATGGAGGCCGGCTGAAGATGCTGCCTGGCAGTTTGCCTCAGAATCATCGATGAAGAGAGTTTCATCGGCTTTTAGTCCGGCTTCCTTGAGCGCTGCGATGAATATCTGAGGATCCGGTTTGGCCAAATGCATCCGGAAAGACAGAAATATGTGTTTAAAGTAGTCTTCCACTTTGTATCCATTGTAGTTGAAGGCTTTTGCCCCGCAGAGCCAGTGCAGTTCGTTCGTGTTGCTCAGCAGGTATAGGTTATAATGCGAACCAAGTTCCAGCAGCAGTTCTAACTTTTCAGGGGGAATAGACTTTAATTGGGTATTCCATGCTTTGTCGATGTCTTCGTCTGCTACTTCCTTTCCGATGATCCGGCGGATTTCCTGGTGGAAGCCGGCGGTATCCAGCGCACCGGATTCGTATGCGCTGAATACTCCCAGCTCGTTTGTGCCCGTGAGCAGTGTCTTGACATCGGCTCCCAGCCGTTCGAAAGCTTGGATGCAACCTTCTGTGTTGAGGTCAATCAGTACGCCTCCCCAGTCAAAGATGATGTTATGAATTTGTGGATTCACGGTGTCTTCAGTTTTTTTTCAGTCGTTTGATACCTCTTGCTATTTCTCCAATCCATAAAACAAATGATGTGCCGCCTATGATATACAGCCATTCGTTCAGCGAAAGCGGTTCGGTTCGGAACACTTTTCCGCCGAAAGTGACGATGATGAACTGTCCGATCAGGATAATCAGCGCAACGCCGAGCATTCCTAAAGCATGGCTTGCATCGCGGAATATCGAGTGGCTTGTTCCGAATACACTTGCATTAAACAGATTCCAGAACTGGAGCATTACGAAGATTGTGAAGAAGATGGTCAAGTAATGAACGTCCATTTCTCCATTCGGCAGAACTCCTCCCGGCAGTGTCTTGAAGTAATAGAGAATGCCCATCAGAATGACGAGGAATCCCAGGCCGACGCCGAAAATGTTGTTCCGCATGACAGGGGTGATGATGAAGTCTGTCCGTTTGCGCGGCTTTTCGTTCATAACATCCATGCTTGGCGAGATTGATGCTAAAGCCATGGCCGCAAATGTGTCCATAATCAAGTTTACCCAAAGCATTTGAGTGACAGTCAGCGGGAGTGATGTTCCGAAGAAGGCTCCAAACAGTACGCTCAGCAAGGCTACCACATTGATGGTGAGCTGGAACACGATGAAACGTTGGATGTTCTTGTAGAGCGAACGTCCCCACATGACGGCTGTCGCGATGCTGTTGAACGAATCGTCGAGCAGGGTGATGTCGCTGGCTTCTTTGGCTACTGACGTTCCTGTTCCCATAGACAGGCCTACCTGTGCATGATTCAATGCCGGCGCATCGTTTGTCCCGTCGCCGGTTACGGCAACTACGGCCCCTTTCTTCTGGAGCAGCTGGACCAGACGCTGTTTGTCCATCGGACGGGCACGGCTCATTACTTTCAAGTCGAGTACGCGCTCGAGAGCTTCTTCATCAGTCAGCGCTTCAAATTCTACTCCTGTGATTCGGTTGCGTTCGGTATCTTCCGGTTTCCACAGGCCGATCTGGCGTGCAATCTCTGTCGCTGTTCCCGGAGTGTCACCGGTAACGATCTTGATACCTATTCCGGCTGACTGGCAGCGTTTGACTGCGTCAGGAACGTCCGGACGGATAGGATCGCTGATGGCAAAAATTCCCAAGAAAGTCATTCCTCCCTGATTAACCAGTTCGGCACAGTCGTTTGACTCATTATTCCCTACATATTTATATGCAAGTCCCAATGTACGCATAGCCTTGTTTTGGTAGGCAAGCAGCTGTTCGTTGTTTTTTGCTATATCTTCTTTGCTAAGGCTGCATTTCCCCATTACGATTTCGGGCGCACCTTTTATATATAATATGCGCTTTCCCTGGATTGGGGAGTCAACTAAGGTTGCCATGTATTTGCGTTCGGTGGAGAATGTCAACTGGTTGACAACTTTTGCGTTTTCACGTAACTTCACATAGTCCTTTCCTTTTCCGTTCAGCCAAAGCAGCAAAGCTACTTCTGTGGGATTTCCTACACCTGACGGCTTTTCCCCTTCGCCTTTTTCCTCAAGGAAGGCCGTAGAGTTGGCGGCAATACCTTCGGCTATCAGGTCCGGGTTGCTTTCGTCAAGTTTGGCTTCGTATACTTGCATCAGATTTTGTGTCAGTGTGCCGGTCTTGTCTGTGCAGATGACGGTAATGGCACCCATTGTTTCGCAAGCGTGCATTTTACGCACCAGATTGTTTGTTTTCAGCATGCGGCGCATGTTCAAAGCCAGACTCAATGTAACGCTCATCGGGAGTCCTTCGGGCACGGCTACAACAATCAGTGTAACTGCCATCATGAAATATTTCAGTACGATGCGCGCAATATCCAGCCATTGGTGCCAGTCGCTTACAACATTTGCGTTGAGGTAGGCATAGAGATCTTTTCCTGTAAATATAATAAATGTAAGGGCAGCGATCGTGAATCCTACTTTGCCGATGAGGTTGGCCAGCTTGCTCAACTGGATGTTCAGCGGAGTCTGTTCCTGGCTCTGTTCGGTTGCCTGACGAGCGACTTTTCCGATTTCTGTAGCATCGCCTACACGGTCTACCCGCATGGTTCCATGCCCGTCCGTTATTGTTGTACCGCGCATGACCGTATTGGAAGGATAAGTAGCTTCTTCATCGAAATGGGCTTTGTCGGTAGTTTTGTTTACCATCAGCTCTCCTGTCAGACTAGATTCGTTGACCTGGAGAGAAACCGCCTCTATAAGCGTTCCGTCGGCAGGCACTTCTTCTCCCGTGTTTAGGATAACGATATCTCCCACCACTACATCTTTGCGTGGTATTTCATGGACTTTCCCGTTCCGGATGACCGTTACTGGAGTTTCTTCTCCTACGGCATTCAGCAAGTCAAACTTTTTATTGGCATCATATTCAAAATAGAATCCGATTCCGGTTGCCAGGAAGATGGCAAAAAAGATGCCGATTGTTTCAGCGTATTCGTTTTCAATGATAGAAATGATCAGAGAGAAAACAGCGGCCACAAGCAGCACCCGAATGACAGGGTCCTGAAATTTTTCGAGGTAAAGTTTCCAGATAGAAGGACGTTTGGGGGGAGTCAGCAGATTAACTCCATGCTGTTCGCGGCTTTTGAGAACTTCCTGATCAGTAAGTCCCGTAAGATGCGGTTCGTTAGATTTTGATGACATATATCTGAAAATTAAACATTAGTGGCGCAAATTTACAATATATCTTGAAAGAAGAATGATTAAAATGCTTTTTTTATCATTTTTTTTGCGCAAACTATTGCAGTTTTCAGATGAAAGGCTTACTTTTGCAGCAGTTTTGAAACACATTCAAAATGTCGGACTTGTAGCTCAGTTGGTTAGAGCAACAGACTCATAATCTGGAGGTCCCTGGTTCAAGCCCAGGCTGGTCCACATTGAAAATCAGGCAGTTAGCAATTCGCTGACTGCCTTTTTTCCTTTCATGCGAAAACAATGCGAAAACAAAAGGTTTGAGTTTCATCTTTTTGAAGATTGAGTTTCTACTAATCTCCGTGATAGATTATTTATTGTTGGGAATAAATTTTATAGCATGTGATATCACTCTACGACAATAGTATATTATAATCAAAATTCAATTTTCCTCACTTTTACTATATTCCTGTTTGATTTTCCAATATAAATTGCTGTTTTCCTTTCTTATTAAGCTTGTCCCTAACAATACTGCGAATTTTATCATTCTTGGTTTCTTAATATTTCTCTTTTGTCTTATCGAAAATTACCTCTTTGTCAAACAATATTCCAATATCATTTAAAACGACTATAGTGTCTTAATAAGTAATATTATATTTGGGCCAATCCTTGAATTAGTCGCAAATAATTTATATTTTTGCGACAAACGTAGTGTGATGGCAAGTATAGAAGACAATATTTTTGCAGCTATTAAAGATAAAGGAAGAGGAAGTATCTTCTTTCCTTCTGATTTTACGTCATACGGTGAAGTAAAGGCTGTTGGCAAAAGTCTTGAACGACTAACTGCAAAAGGTGATATCGTTCGTTTGGCTAGAGGTATATATTTATATCCTGAGATTGATACGGTCTTGGGGCTTGGCATATTGATGCCATCCATAGAACAAATTGCCGAAACGATAGCTCGTAGAGATAAAGCACGTATTGTACCTACTGGCATTTATGCTTTGAACAGATTAGGTATATCAACCCAAGTACCAATGAATATTGTTTATTTAACTGATGGTGCGCCACGTAAGGTAAGCCTCGGAAATGGTCGCTCTATACAGTTCAAATATACGACTCCGAAAAATCTCTCATTCACTAATCCACTTGCAATGTTAGTTACATTTGCATTAAAAGAAATAGGAAAAAATAATATAACTGACGATATTACCAAGCAAATTAAGAATGTGCTTCAGAAAGAACAAAGAGAAAATGTAATGGCAGATGAAATACTCATGCCAGCGTGGATAAGAACCTTTATAAAACAAATGTATGAGCTATAAAACAACATCTTTAATCAGTGTTATAACATCAATTGTATTTATAATAATGCAAACTTATTGAGTATTATATTAAATAAAATAGAACAATGACTATATGAATAATCTGACATTATCAATAACAACAATAGGTGATTTGCTTTTGGAAAATAAAATAACCAGACGGGGAGATGGTAAGCCTATCAACAATGTAAGGCTTACTGTGCCAGAATATCAGCGTCCATATAAGTGGACTGCGCGAAATGCCATACAGTTGCTTGATGATATAATTGAGGCAAAAAATAATAACAAGGAGGTTTACCGCGTTGGCACACTTATCTTGCATAAAGATCTGGATGATAAAAGCCTGGAAAGATACAACATTGTGGATGGTCAGCAGCGAACCATAACATTTTCATTATTGTTGTATGCTTTATATGAACTTGAAAAACCAAAAGATAGACGTAAGATTAGTTTCTTGAATCAACGGGTATTTAATAATCAGTTTAGTCGCCACAATATTCCTAACAACCTGAATGCGTTCAGACGTAGAACATATAAAAGTACAGAAGGGGATGGGAACTTGGAGCATATTCGTGACATGAGGAAATTGCGTGATTTTATCGAGAAACAATGCGAGTTGATTGTGGTTATTACTGATGATGTGTCAGAGGCATTCCAATTTTTCGATTCTCAGAATGCTCGAGGTAAGGCACTATATCCACACGATTTACTAAAAGCATACCATTTGCGTGAGATGTCAGACATAGACGAGCGAAAAACTGAGCAAATTGTTAAGGAATGGGAGAAGATACCTCAGCATGAACTGGCTTCATTTTTCGGTGACTATCTATATAGGGTCAAAGAGTGGATAAATGGGAATTGGGCTTATAAACTAAATGAACACAACATTTACAAATTCAAAGGTATTACGAAGATGGCTCGCACACCTTATGCTCAATTCTATAAGAGTGCATTTTCGTATGCTGATTTCATAAATTCATCGGCTATGCCATTTGTTTCAGGTACGAGAGAAGTTAATGCTTTTCAATTGAATACTCCAATCATTGCAGGAAAACCATTCTTTGATTATACGAAACACTACTATAACATTTTGAAGGATATTCAAGACAATAGTCAATACGAAGGTTTTTATATCAAAGGAGACATAATTGTCAAGACTTTGGACAAGCATTTTAGCAAAGGGGTTGGTAACAAAATAACGCGATTGTTATTTGATACTGCATTGTTGCTTTATGTTGATCGTTTCTGCCCTGCAACATATCCTACGAAAACAGATACAGACTTGTTTGAGCAATTTGTAACTTACGCCTTTATTTGGGCATATTCGCTCCGTGCACAATACTCCCATCTCGGTTGGCATTCAGCACAGAATTATATACTTGAAAGATGCGAGAGAGATGTAATCAACTCACTTAATATATATAAACTAATAGCAGACTCTGATACGCCAATATCACTATTGAGCCTCTTGGCTGACAGATTAAATCCTCTTTCATACGACAACATCTACGACAACCGAGTATATAAAAGCATAGATGAAGGAACTGTTGACGAAATGGAAGATGACGTCTTTAAGAACTATCTGCATTTTTTCAAACCCACTTTTTATTCCGAGTAGAATTATGGATAAAACATTACCGCTTAAAGAGAGTTCAATACGCCAGATTTATATAGAGAACCAGGAAGCAAAGAAATATGTGATACCTATATATCAGCGTAACTATGCTTGGGAAGAAGACGAAATCACAGCCTTAATAAAGGATATATATGATTCCTGGCGAAAGAATGATAATGCTCCATATTATATTGGTACGTTGGTAACATATAAGCGTGGAGATAACGAGTATGAAGTGATTGACGGCCAGCAAAGATTAACTACAATTTACATCATACTGAATGCTTTGGGTATCAAGGATTTCAGGAATAAATTGACCTATGGAGCACGTAAAATATCTGCTTCTACTATCAATAACCTAAAGAATTATCCTAAACTTGGCGATGAGGTTGATGAAGGTATCAGAAATGGATATAAGTTTGCAGAAAAGGCAATAAATACCATAGTAAGTAAGTCAGAACGACCATCTTTTGAACAGTATTTTTTGGATTTAGTGCATATCATACACTATAGTGTCCCCAAGGATGTAGATTTGAACCATTATTTTGAGGTCATGAACTCTCGTGGTGAACAGTTAGAAAAGCATGAGATTGTTAAGTCAACACTAAGTCAGTATCTGAAGAACAAGAAAGAGCTGGCTACGTTCAGTCGCATATGGGAGGCTTGTAGCGAGATGAATATCTATATACAGCAGGCTTTCCCTGATAGCAATGTGTTCGGATATAATCTTCATAAGTTTAAGATCAATGGTTTTAATGAGATACCGGAGCAGGATGAGTCTGAAGGTAAAGAGACTATTCTAAATCTGCTGCAGAAACCTATTATGAAAATAGAGGATTCTACAGATATAGAACAAAATGATCAGTTTCAGCCAATAATCGATTTTCCTAATTTCTTGTTGATAGTTCTTAAAGTAACAAGAATGAAACTTAGTGGCTTTGATCCGCTTACTTTTACTTTGGATGACAAAGAGTTGCTGAATGAATTTCTTAGCGCCCTTATGTCAGTTGATAACAAAGCCGAGTTTGCAAAACAGTTTGCTTTTAATCTTTTGAAGGCAAAGTTCTTACTTGACAACTATGTAGTTCATCATACTCTCAATGACAAGGAATCCTCAGGTGATAACCCTTGGAAATTGCAGTATTACTATCTTGAAACAAAGAAGAAAAGATACCCTAAGAATCTGACAAGTACACAGGATATACAGAAGGAACTTGTTCATTTGCTTTCTATGTTTGAGGTCTCATTTACACCAAAACAGCGTAAGAACTATTTGTTCTATTGTATAATGTTCCTTTTCGATAACTATGAACTTTCAGATAAAGAATATCTCAAGTTTTTGCAATGTCTCGCTGATAAGTACTTCTACGATGTTTATTTGAATGCAGATTGCTTGAACGAAAGAAATCAACCTGGCCCCAATGCATTTGATAGTACCATTTTAAAAGATAGTGAATTGAATGTTTATGAGATAGGCATTGAAGGTGTTGATTATAAGGAGGCTTTCAGTATTATCTACAAACAGGGTAAGTACGACATCCCATTGTTCGTATTCAACTATACTGACTACATGCTTTGGAAAAAGTACGCAGATGCACTTCGAGGCAACAAGTTAGCGAGTAAGAGTCCTAAACGTCGCGCATTTTTTGAAGATTTAGGATGTAGTGATTTTGAACTTGAACCGTTTAATAACTTCTATTTTTCTCGTACAAGAAAGACTTTAGAGCATTATTATCCACAAGCCAAGGCTGGAGAAGGAAGGCCTCTCAGCACAGACGAAATCAATTGTTTCGGCAACTTCGCGATGATTGGAGCGGAAGCAAACAGTTCAGGTTCTAATTGGGATCCTAGAACTAAGCTTGATCATTACAGCGATGGAAAATCAGACCAAGTTAGCGTTGCTTCGTTGAAATTCAAAATTATGATGCAAATGTGTCAAGATAACTGCAAAGCAATACTCAACGGCGATTTTGACAGAGAAAAAGGAATGGAATGGAATGCGGAAGATATGCACATTCATCAAGAAAAGATGCTTGACATAATTATTCATGAATAATAATCAAATAGTATGGCAACAATAAATAATAAACATCGAATAATATTTGTGAATATCAAGAACTCGTATGAAGCATGGTTAAATAATGATCACAGTAATCCTTTTTATCGCCCATCTGTGTATGACTGTACTGTAAAGTACTGGCGAGTGAATGACGAGAAGGCTAATAACGCTACGCACATCATCGGTTGCTATAAGGGCATTGTGAAAGAAGTGGTGAAGATAACTGAACGGCCAAAGACTGATCATGGACGTAAGATTTTTATTGGTGTTGAACAACTTGATTCCCCTTACATAGGGTTGGATATCAGAACCATTTTTCATACGCTTGTAAACTTTAATACAAAATATTATAATTTATAGAAGAATATGACTAGAGATTTAACGACTTCTGCCATAGAGCGCCAGAATATTTTGAATAATAATATGGCCATTCTTCGCATAAAAGAAGTCCTTGATATAGAAACTTTTCAATACGAAGGCAAATATTATCTGACAAAACAAATGGTAGCGGAATTCTATGAGGTGGATATAAGAACTATAGATAATTATCTAGCTTCAAACGAGAAGGAGCTAAAGCATAATGGCTACTTTTTATGTAAGGGTAAAAAGCTGAAAGAGATAAAGTTACAATTTGCTCACGAAAAAACTTTCGCGACCAAAACAACTCAATTAAGTCTATTTGATTTTCGTGCCTTTTTGAATATAGGTATGCTACTTGCTGAGAGCGAAAAGGCTAAGAAAGTAAGAAGTCTGATTCTTGACATAGTAATTTCAACCATTAATGAAAAAGCTGGGGGAGGAACTAAATATATCAATTGGCGTGATCGTGAATACCTACCTGCTGCAATACAAGAGGATAATTATCGTAAGAATTTGACATCATCTATCAATGCTTATGTAGATGGCCATCCTACTTACAAATATTCTGTAGTTACAGATATGATTTATAAAGCTGTATTTCGCGAAAATGCAAAAGAGTATAAAGATTTACTTAAACTGGAACCTAAAGACAATGCTCGTGCTACAATGTATGCCGAAGTATTAAGAGTCATCAGCTCGTTTGAGAATGGTGTTGGTGCTGCTATTCATAACAAATATAATGAATTGAATAGAAAACTTACAATTGCAGAGGTTCAAATGCTGATAAGTGAGCAAGCAGAAAGTCCAGTAATGGTACCTTTCTTATACGATGCAAGGCAAAAGATGGCCTCAAGGGATCTTGGACTTCGTGATGTTTATCATGATAATATAGCAGAATATATACGAGCTATGTCTCCTGAAGAGTTTGATCGTTTTATCGGAACGGAATCTATAGATTTAGAAAAGTTGTTGGACAACGATGAAAACCGTAAGACACTTGAACGTCTAAAGAAATAATAGAAATGGATGAGATAATTTATCTGTCATTTGATGACATCCTCATGTATTATTGTGATACTATTAAGCAAAGTGGTGGAGGAATGTCTGGCATTCGAGAAAGAAGTGGCATTGAAATGGTACTTGACTTGGTACAAAATGATTTATATTATCCTTCTTTTGAAGAAAAACTTACATATCTTGTATATGCCTTCTGTACTGGACATTATTTCGCAGATGGTAATAAACGTATATCACTTGTTATTGGTGCTCATTTCCTTATTAAAAATAGGTATGGGTGGGCAGGTTTCCATTTCTTGCCTCACATGGAAGCTTATATCTGGCATGTGGCTGCTGGTAATATAGGCAAGGAATTGCTTGGTAAAATCATCCGCTTTGTAATCAATGGGCAGGAATTGGACGAAGAAACAAAAATTGAGGTTATTCATGCCATGGAGAAGAGTCCACTATTTAGTGAACCTTATTCTGAAGTGGAATAATAAAAAGTCATAATAAGGAAGGAAAGCCGGTTCTATTGTATTGTTGGGCATGATATTTCATGTGGTACAATTTGTAACTAGTCCTAATACTATCGTATAAACTAACAAAAATATCATAAATACTTTCATCCATATTCTGGATTCAATGATGAAATTATATAATACTGATAAACTTATTTTTTGGATTAAACGCTTATTTATGTGTAAAAAACAAATTACTCCTAATGATTGCTACAAGTATTTTACAGAACTTGAAAGTTCAATTCAATACTTATATACAAGTATTGACAACTTCTTATTTCAAGACATTGATCGCTCTATAATTCAAGCATTGATGCCACAATGGGTTTGTGATGGAGGCCGAAGTCCAGAGTTGTCTCTTTCTAAAATACAATATGAGAAATATAGACAGAAAATAGACATACCTATAGTTCGCAAATTTATTTATTACTATGATCTTTGGTACATAATTGCAGCAGTTCAAGACCGTTTGGAAGCTGCTGAAATGTTTATGCAGGATTTTTACAAGTCTATACCATTTGAGCTAAAATACAAAGAGAAGGACTACACTTCTGCAGCCCGTACCTGTGGCAAATGGGAAACTGAAGTTCATATATCTCTTAATGGTGTATTTGTTTCACTTGCTTCTACTTTTGACCTACTTTCTAAAATAGCAATAGAACAGGCTCAATATACTAAATATGGAGATTTTTCAAACTATTCAAAAATGAACAGCAATGGTTTTCTGTATAATGTTGATAAACTCAGGAATATAATTAATTCTGCACTTACGAAAAATGGAATGCTTTTCGTTGCAAATAAAAATGTAAGAATAATAGAAGTCATTCGTAATGAATATGTACATAATGGTCCATGGGATTTTCGTTGTTCTGTTTATAATACTGCGGTAGATGGATTTCCAGCTGATGTAATAGTGTATGCACCGGATTTCGATGAAAATGGAAACTTGATATCTTCTGGTGCACGAAATAAATTTTACTCGCAGGGAAATAAAATGAATGTCATGTTACCAGAACTTGTTGAATCCGTTCTTGAAATACTCAAAAATACGATAGATTGTTTGACTCAATTATACATTGCCGGCACAACTCAAACTCCAGATGCAGTGAGAACAAAACAGTGTTTAGAGGAATTGAAAGTTTGTTTTAAATAAGAAAGTTAAGGGGATAAACCCTTTCAAAGGGTATAAATCTTCTATGCCAATGCGTTAAGAGTAATTATCAATAGAAATTTATTGCTATAATGTCGTTCTTATTGTTTTGGTTTAACTTGCCAAGAAATCATTGCAATTCTATAATCAATTGAAAATTAGGTAATATATTATCCTGTTTTTTAACTTGCTGGTAATTTGCTGGCAAGTTAAAAATAGGGGTAATCCTTCTTATTATATAGTAAATAGCAAAGCCATGATAATTATGTAACGCAATATACAATCAATCCCAATGCAGCCGTATAAACGAACAAAAATATCACCAAAACTTTCATCCAGAAATCTGAAAACCAGATACCTTCATTTCGTTTGAGAATTTTGCGTATATTAGATTCATGGTCTGTTAACATTTTCGTCTGTTCGGAATGATGATTCTCCAACATGGTTTCCCATGTTTTGACAGACTGGTTTAGGAGTTGTTGGAGTTGGGTAAAATGTTCAGATTTTATAGTTGCTCTAAATTCTGTATTTTGCTCGGCCTTTGTAATAGCATTGCAAATGCCATTTACAATACTATTGGAGTTACTGATAGCCTTCTTCAACACCACTGAAGCATTACCTTCGGCTTTAATGGCATCCTGAAGGTCTTGTTGAATTTTCAACAAAGTCTCTTTTATTTCACATATTTCTTTGAGCCTCTTATCGACATCCAGTTTCTCAGTTTCTATTTCATGGCTGATTTCAGCTTTTTTCAACATATCATCAACGTTTATTGATGGTGTGATTTTTGATTTTCTAATTCCCATGATTCATGTTTTTTGATTGTTAACTTATCTGTGAAGTCCTTTTTTACGTTTGCACATACTATTTGCCATTCTTGCACAGCGGCGTGCCCATTCAAGTTCATCCTCGTTCTTATCTCTTCCCCAACCACCTGTGTCAGAGCCGCCTCCACCACTTGATGCCGCCATACTTGTAGCAGCATCCAAATATCCGGCAAAAAGCAAAAGAGCCGTGTGCTGTATCTCTTCAATCTTTGCAAATGGATGGGCATCCTCCAAAGAACAATCTTGACGGATGATATTGTCTGCGGCTTCGGGTATCTCCACGTGGAATTTGTGATATTCGTCTGTCATTATATCATAATGTTTCATAACCGGCTGTGAAATAGTTGAAGGTTGTATAACAAGAGTCCTGTCAGTTGTCCGTGCTTGTCGGGAAGTAGGTTCTTTCGATTCAAATTTCCTTTTCTGAGAATGAAGTTTTGCCCAAGTAATCTCTATTTTTGAAGGGGTCAGGTTTCTCCCGATACCCAACACGGACGACTTATAGGTGGAGTTACCACGCTTAATGGAATAGCCATAAACTCCGCCTCCATCTTTTTCTTGCAAATGCACTTTATAGCCTCGTTTTTTCAGTTCTGTTTCATACTGCTGCCAGCTGAATTTTTCCATAGAGCGAAGTATCTCTATACAGATGTTTGAAATTTCTTTCCTATGGTGTATGCCTATTTCTTCAGACTGTATCCAGCCCCGTTTCTCGTTGATGATGTTCGCAGCCAGAACAGCCCTTTCGCCAATCTTATGACTATCATTGATTTTTCCGTCCATATCCACACGGTTGGCATCAATGTGTAGGTGAAGAATGCCACTTTTGGAATCCCGGTGCAGAGCTACTATGTATTGAGAGTTCTTGAGGTTGGTATGTTGTGAAGAAGTCCTCTTGGTCTTACCAGAGAGATCTATGGAATCAAATACGCGGATGAACTCATTTGACAAACGTAACCAATCGTCCATTGTCCATCCCTGGCTTTCTTCCTCGGATGGGGAAATTTCAATTCTTATCACGTTCCTACCAAGCGGTCTGCCCTTATTGATTTTCTCAGCATATTTTTTTTGAACAAGCATCATTCGCCCATACATTGCTTCCGGAGAAATATTATCTGGAAGAAGATTGGCTTTTACTATATCCGCTTTCTCTTTGTTGACGGAATATCTTATGGCATTCGCTCCATGTGATATGGTAGAGGCTTTTGCTATCATAATGGGTAAGTAATTTATTCGGTAAGGTAATTTTCTATCTGGTTCCAGCGATTAATTAGTTGCGTTGCTGCTATCATCCATTGTTCCACAAACCTGGTATCACTAAAGTACATGGCTCGTTTATCTGCTTGTATGGACTTAACGGCTGCTGCAATACGGATAAGGTCACCCCTTGCATCTGCCAAACTACATAGGGCTTCTATTTCACGCTCAGATAGTCGTTGTCGTGGATGTTGCCCCAAAGCTGTACGGCGTATGTAGTCACTTATGGACAAGCCGCAGGTTTTGGCTAGTTCTGTGGCTTGGAAATATTCCTTCTCTGTTACACGGGCTTCAAGCCGCAGGTTACGTCTTATAATTTTCTTGGCATTCTTG
Organism: Bacteroidales bacterium SW299; assembly: GCA_019550975.1. Taxonomy (GTDB): domain Bacteria; phylum Bacteroidota; class Bacteroidia; order Bacteroidales; family Bacteroidaceae; genus Phocaeicola; species Phocaeicola excrementipullorum. Next base: position 146,995 of record SDWH01000007.1, read on the forward strand.
CTATTCTCTTCATTGGTATTATTATCGATTTTCTTTTTCATGTTTTATTATACATTTATAAGTGGTCTTTAATTTAAAAGGTACAACACGGTGGGAGCTTGCGACCGCCGAAAAATGCCTATGTAGTACGAATGAGCTTAGCGAATTTGTGCGACATAGGAACTTCTTGCAATACCACACATAATCGCTCTGGACACGTTACGTTTTAGATATTGCTATACTTGACATTTACTCTAAATATTTTTCACTGAATTTTTCCTCTGCTATAGTTTGTGGTAAAACAGAAGCATAATATATAACAAACAATAGGGTAAAAAACTATCTTATCAAAACTGTAGGTATTACTTGTGTCAATACAAAAGTATACCATTACAAAGTTTTGTCACTATATTTGTTTTATGCCATTCTTGATTCTTATAGTTGAGAAAATCTTCTTCAATATGGCTATCCAAATTTACTATGGAACACAGACAAAATACTAACCGTATCATTTAACTGAGTTTACAGGCATTCCTTCCATATCGTCAGGTCTGTCTTTTAAACGGACATAGAAAGGATTGTCAATTCGGTTGCCCTCCTGCATCCATGCCGATATACATTTCAGCGTATGGATGCTTGTTCGGTTGCTTTGTGTAGATGTGACAATTCCTAACTGGTTCATCTTGTCAAGTACACGGGATACAGTTTTTTTATCATAGCCCAATTTGCTGGACAATTCTACCTCCGAAAGGACGGTTTGTCCCACTTGCAAGGTCGTAGAGAAGCCTTTTATGGCATACTTGGTTTCTTTCAATACTGCCTTTTCAATAAGGCGGTGCAGAATCTTCATACGGTCAATGCCGTATTTACTTTCTGACAGATACGTAAGCTGCTCTGACGAAAGTACTATACAATAGTTCAAATTTGATTTCATCGTCTGTTTATTTGAAGATCTTTTATAAATAGTGCAGCCAAAAGAGAAAGTTAACGGTGCATTCCATATCCTCTCTCTGGCATATAAAATTCCTTGTCGTAGGCTATATGGTCAAGTACATTTTGCAGCTTATCAAGTTGGTAGTTATCCAAAACAGGAATAGCAGCAATCGTGATTTTCTGTGAAGCGATACGGCGGTGTTCACAAAATCTTTCTGACATACTGCCATCTCCGTCAGCATAAACACTCCGCAGATAATCGTTCACAGCTTCGGTTTGTACCTTGCTTGGATATGCAGCAGAATAATTGTCTTGAATATACTCCACCATATGGCTGACCGCATTTGCCAGTAGTGGTTCATACTTTTGTATTTGCTTGATTAGCTCTTCCTTTTTCATACAGTCAATTCATTTTGTCCCATGTCCCATGCATATCTTATAACTTTCTTTTTATCTAATTTTTGTTTTTATTATTTTTTTAGGGGAAAGAGGGACAAAGGGACATGATATTTGTCTTTTCCCTTAATTTGAATGGTAAATTCTGTTCACAATAATAATGTTGCACTGGCTTCTTCGCCTGGTGTATCTACTCTCACCCAAGGATGCTTTGTCCGTCCTGTCTTGTCGCAATATGCAGGGTGAAGCCCCTTGACCTTTTCCTGATCACTCCGTTTCCAATTAGGAATCATAGACATCAGGCGATTAATATATTGTGATGTGTATTTAGACGGATTGCGTCTGACTATATCATTGGGTAATTCCTCTATAATCTGCCGGGCACAAACCATATTGAGTGTGGTCATTTTGAAGTTTGAATCTAGGTATGCTCCTTTTTGATAAGCCAATCGGTTAGGAATAGTCCAACTTGCATATTGGATGGGGATCTCACGCTCCAAATACATTTCCAAATCTTCCATGATGGGGTCAACAAGAATGTTGGAATGTTGCCCCTGTACCTCATTTGCTTTGATTTCTAAATCTGGTGTTAAGTAAAGTTTCATTCCTTGCCGATAATAGATGTACGCTTCTGCCCAAAGTTGAGGAACAGTACGTTGTAAAATATCCAACCATTCTGATACATGACCGTTACCTTTGACCGGGATTATCCACCAGCGACGGTTTCCATTGTCACCTTGCAGGAAATTTGTTTCATTAGTAGTAGCTGCGAAGACATTGTGCCGCATAAATTCCACTACCTTATGTCCGTATGCAGGACGCATAAAGTCACTACAGCGGCTCAGAAAAGCTTTGGCTGCCTCTGCGTCATTTGCCCGTTTTAAACCGTTCAACTCACTTATTTCTATAATCCAACCATTGGTTATGGTTTCTACTTTCTCCTTGTCACCACTGGCAAAAGAGAACGAATCGTTGAACCACTTTCCACCGATAGTTCTGAAAAAGGTGCTTTTCCCGATGCCCTGGGGACCAGGCAGAGTCAATACGTTGTCAAACTTACAACCGGGAGTAAAAACCCGGGCAACAGCCGCTACGAACCATAACTTTGTTTGTTCCCTTACTAGTGGGGTATCTTCCGCTCCTAAATAATCAATAATAGTTGTGGCTATACGAGGTTGTCCATCCCATATTTCTTGGGTGATAAAATCCTGTACAGGATTAAAACCACGTTCCAAAGAGGTTGTTTTTAATATTTCAAATACCTTATTCTGCGTCAGATATAATTTGTATGTCCTTTCCAGATAGTCTTGTATCTTTCCAACTGACTCTTCATCAATTTTATTGCCATTGACATTATGGAATAAAGAACAGAAACATATATCATCCTGAGAAAAGGTATCGTACTTTATCATGCTCAAGTTTTCATCCGATGTAAAGATGAGCCTATAATTGCTTATGGAGCGGAAAAGATTCCCGTAGCTGTCTGTTGCCAGCTGCTGTTTCCAATTCTCTTCCATACTGTTTACTCTTTAATGTGGATACCACCTGATTCCTTTGCCAGCGATAATGCAAGGTCTGCATCCACTACAATTTTTCGTCCTATTTGTGTGATAGCCTTGTCAATTATACCGCTCTTCTTAATGCGATTAGCCGTAGGTACACTACATCCAAACACACGGGCAATACCCTCTATTCCATAGTAGTTGCCTTTTGGAGCTATTGGGGATGTAGCTTTTTCTGTGGACTCTACACTTTTTGTAATTAGAAAACAAAGTTCCTCGCCGGTCATCATAGCGATGGGCTTTTGGAGCAACTGGTTTAGATTGAATTTTTCTTCCATACCTTTATTTGTTTAGTTATTTAATACTTTAAGCCTCGGTTTAACTCTGTGAAACCGATTTCACAAGCAAAGGTATTGTATGAAACTCAGCGTATTGGTCGGCTTATTTATACCTTAATATAACCGACCGATTTACAACAGATATTTACAGAAAGTAAAAACGGATAGCTGGATTTCCCAACTACCCGTTTTTTATAAAATAATCTGTCCATCGGTCTATTATCCGTTTTGCTTTGATATAACTGTTTCCTCTTTGAGGTGAAGTCAATGTAATGTCTTTGATTTCACCATATCTTTTCTGTGGAATGTCATGTCCGTAATGTCGCTGGTAGAATTGTTCGATGGCACGATGAAACGTCATGTATCTTATAGAAGCCTTCATCCTTCTAGCTTTTATCAGAGCTTTCAATAAATAGGCAAGGCTTATATCTTCGGTGTTCTCTTCAAGAAAAGAGTAAATGCCTTGTTTGATACGTTCCTTATCCCCAATAAGGATGTCATCCAATGATTGTATTATTTTTCTGTTTCCACGTTTACCTTTCACTTTTCGCAAGGCAAACATAACTTCTTTCCAAATATCCGGATTACATACTTCAGCCGTTGCTTCCCATTCGGCTTTACTTTCAGTTCCTATCTCTATGCTTTTATTAACAAGCAAAGCAATACACGATTTTATCAGAAGCATATCTCCATTATCAACTTCTTCACTACTCAACAGACGGTCAAGTAACTTAGCCATACGTGAAAGGCCGTGGTCAAATATTACGAAATAGTACATACAATAACTTAAGGCCTCCTTTTTCTCTATCACATAATCGTACAGGTTAGCCACAAACTCTCCAACAAACACGGCGTGGGATAGGACGATGATTTGGGAAATGTACGTCAAGAACTGATACACCATTTTTCTTTCAAGATTGCTTAACAGATAGCATCCTTTGTTGTTTCTCATTAGTACATCCAACTGCCCAGTCAAATAGGCTTTCGTTTCCTGTGGCAAACGATTCCAAATTTCAAGAGGTGTTTTGGAATGAACCATAAGTAATTCTGATTTTGGGGATGTGAGTAGCTCTACCGTAGCTGTTTTTATGTTTATGCCTATCCATAACCGTTTGTTGGTAATACATTGGGCTATAATATCTGTATACTTACCGGCCCATTGTTGATTGGCTATATTCTGTACATTTTTGCCGTTTCCATTTATAAGTTCAGAAAGCCAGTTATATAACAGCAAAGCTTCTGACGGTGTACATTCCCGCATCATCTGATATATATCTGTCAAAACAGATAAGTTACCCTTTCCAACAGCATCCATGCGTTTACAGAAATTGGCATACAATTCTTCGTTGGCGGATTTCCAAGTACGAATAGCCATATCAGCACAATCCTTTTTAGTAAAATAGTCCCTTATTCTCTCTATGAAATGAATCATCCTTAAAATCGTATTATAGTCGTTTAAACAATTTGGATAAATCCTCAGTGGACATACTCGTCAGTTTTGCCAATAACAAATCTCTTTCAGAAGTTTTTGTCAAATTCAACAGCTTTGAGTTATTTTCCATCTGAATTTCAAGTGGATAGTGCTCAATGTATATTTGAGTGATTGCATGATCAGAAGATGCGTGTCCCATGCTTTCAGAAATATAATCCATATCTACTCCGGCATTATGTAAGTTCGTGGCAAACGAATGACGGCACCATGTACCAGACGGACAGATGGATTTATCCCACTTCAGTGCTTCGTGACATATTTTGATGATACGGTCTTTTACATTAGAGTTTTCCTGCATTGTATATTTGCGACGCAGTTCTTCTGTTTCAGCTCCTTTTAATATGTGTGGAAAGACCAAACCGCCTCGGGTCGGAGGTGCAGCCACTTCATTTAAAATATATTGTAAAGGAGGTATGATAGGAACGATTACTTCGGAACCGTCAGTACTTCTTCGGGAAGTTTTCTTACGGTTGAAGCGGAAAGCTTTGCCATGTGTCTGATAATAATAATTATCGTAAGTCAATCGCCCTGCATCTGCCATATTGAACCCATTACACAAATACTGGGCAAGAAACAATCCCAATGAGTAGTGAGCGCGTTTGGTATATTCTTCTGACCAATATTCGGGATATTTCTTGGATACAAAGAGGTTATATAGTTCTGTCATTTGATTAACACTCAGGAAACTTTGTTTCCGTTTTGCACTCTTAGGAATACTTACAAGTCCTTTCTCCTTCTTGTTAGAGAAAGGATAAGGAACATCTTTGAGATAGCCTTCATGTACACACTTATTCCATACGGCACGACAACAGCGTAAATATATCCCTGCGGTAGTATCACTGATTTTTCCTACTATCTTCCCATTCTCATCTTTTACTCCATTATGCATTCCGTCCTTCCACTTCTGAATTTCTGCTGCACTAATGCAAAATCCTTTAATCATATTTGGTCCGAGTATCTTTCTTAATGATTTGAGTGCGCACTCATAACTCTCTGCTGTAGTAAAGCGTGCACCATCATCGTCTGTTCGTAATCCACTAATGATTTCTTCCCATATGCCAATAAAAGATTGTGGTTTATTTGTTTCTTCATTGGATGTTGCGACTTCTTCTCCCATGATACATTGACGTACCATTTCAAATGTTAGAATACCACCTTTATTCAGGTTCATCAGAATTTCTTTGTATTTGGGAATGAGGGTATCTTTCCACTCTTTTTGAAGTTTATAATTATCGCTTCTGCTTTTTACGGCATTACAAATATCGGAAAATTCTTTCGCTGTATAAGATCCACCAACAGGGTAGTAAAATGCTTTACGTTCTAATGTAAAACGAACAGATAGGGGATATTCACTTGACTTTCTTCTATTAGTTCGAATATCAAGGGCAAGTGAAACTGTACAACCACGTTCTTTGAATAAAGACAAAGACTTTGTTAATTTTTCCATTGCATTCATTGTTTATGTTCAACATAACCTCTGAATACAGACGCTTTGCGATGTGAGGTATACATACACAAAACACTGCATATAACCACATAATTCTTATCCTTAATTGGATAAAAATATTGTTGTTATATGCAGCGGTGCAATCTCGTTGTCTCTTGTCGCTGACTGGTAACCGGGCTTATGCTAATCGGTCTCAACCCCTAGAGCAACTCTCGCGTTTCGTTGATATTAAAGTACCCTCCGACTGGTACTTCCTCTACGCTTCGATTCATCGGAATGGAATAACCCTCCCACGATGGTTAGGCAAACTCACTTTTCCATATTGCAGGAAAGAGCACTTTATAGTCATGGTTTGCCTTATACATAGTGTGACAAAGTTAATGAATTATCTTCATATTTTGAAATAACAGATTGAAAATTAAGTATCATAGATACTATTAAACTTTTATATTCGTACATAATACTACTCATACTATATTAGAATGTTTTTTTCGCTATTTTTGCGAAAACAATGCGAAAACAAATTGTTTCAGTTATGGGTATTTAATGAGTTTTATAAGAAATAGTAAGATTCGTAACTGCTTGATATTCAATTAATATTGATAAAATGGACTATTGTAGAATATCATTTTATCGTTCTCATAATCTGGAGGTCCCAGGTTCAAGCCCTGGCTGGTCCACATTAGAAATCAAGCACTTACGAGAAATCGCAAGTGCTTTTTTCTTTATCTGCGTAAACAATGCGTAAACAAACGGTTTGAGTTGGCTTTTCCAGCTTTATTTTTAGTACAAATATACTTTTTATTTGAAATACGGTTAGCCACTTGGTATTTTTGCGGCATTTTACTTGGTGTTTTTGTGGCTATTTATTCCGTATTTTTGCGGTGTTTCACTTGGTGCTCTTGCGGTAAACAGCTATAATTAGTCAGATAGATTAGCTATCAGTTCCATCCTCTCCTCTTCGCTTAAACCCTTCAGCATCTCCAACAAAGCTTTCTTATCTACAACTGGGGCAGTTTCTTTAGGCTTCTCATTAAGCAAATAATAATTGTACTCCAACATCTTCGCAAGAGGATAGGCACCTATATAGTTGGAAGTGATGTCACTCCACCACTATGCCCCATGCTGTCGCTTATATATTTATAAGGTACGACACCTGAATTATTGAGATTGGTAGCAAAGCTATGTCTTGCCCATGTTGGTGATGGTGTTTGTTCCAATCCTATGAGTTTAGCGACTTTTGCCATGTGCTCACGTATATATCTGTTATAACGTCGGATAACCCATATCTCCTGTTCAGGGGTGTCCAATATTTCTTTCTGACACTCTTAAAAGATAAAATAAGATAAATTGAAAATTAGACAAGAGGAATGAGGACTTTTTAGAAGCAAGTCCATTTTTATAGGGTGATTCAGAAAAAATCTAATTTATGAAACTATCTCAAACACGACTTGATATAATCTTCTATTTCTTGGGCAGTGACAGCATACACAGGTGCAAGCTGTTCAAAGTGTGCATCTCTTGCGAAACGGTTGCCATTAGTCAGCATGGCAAGCAGATTCTTGGATTTAAGCCGATGCCCTGAATAGGAAAGAGCTAAAGATATTAGTTCATTGATAGAAACACCAGACTTTAGGATGGAGTAAATATCATAATAGTCACGGAAGTTGCTCCTGCGCAACATGACCTCCATCTTCATAGCTCCAATGGCTTTTACATCAGCCAATCGTACATGATTCAAGTAATCCACAGGCTTATCAACAGGAGAATACTTCGGACAGGCATAAAAGGAGAATTTCACTCCAGCCACCACATACTCCACATGGTCTATGTCCAAAATGTCTTTATGTTGGATTTCGCCAACAGTGGCAAGCTCTTTCTCTATCTGGTACCATGCCACTTCCATCTTTTCAGTTTTGGAAGTCCGCCATTTCATAAAGTCCAAATCTTCACTTTGGCGTGTACCTATCTGCAAGGACAAGGCAGTACCACCCACCAAAAGATAGGGCTTGATGCAGTCTAATTTAGAAACCGCTTCAAAGATTTGTCGGGTGTGTGGTGCTAAACCTTTCATGCAAGCATCTTATTTAGGTGACGGGTAGCCATAGACTTTATATAGGCATCCGGCTTCTTCGCCTTGAAATAGTACCAAGCAAAGAAGCGGTTCAATGTGTAGAGATATTCCTCTTGCGGGATAAGGTAATCCAGCCATACCTGCTTTATCTTCTTAAAAGGATAAATCAGGAAAAGCTGGTTGATTTCATCCAAGTCAAGATGCAACAAGGTCTTTTCAATCAGCATATCATCGGGAATATCCTTGATTGAATCCTCATTGTACGACCAAAAGCAATGCTCCTGCTTTAGCTTCGCCAATAGTTCTTGTTTGATTGCATCATTTGACATAACACATGTCTATTAGAATACCACAAAATTAGTGATTATTCCTGTTGAGAACAAATAAAAAGGTGAGAATGTTGCGCATATCTTATCATCAGATTTTTTCAATCTTGGCATACTTATAAGAGCCCATTAGCAGGTTTGCAAGCGCTTGTCTTCTATGGGATGGGGTAGAGGTGCCGGCTATTCCGGCAAGATGAAGATCTTGTGCGGAGCACGCCCCTTTGTCCCCAGTTTCTTTTCCTTGACCCATTTCTGCAAATCCCTAAGTGCTTTGGATTTCAGCAGGCCGGTCATTTCGCCGTATTCGGTACGGGTGATGGACGGGTTTGACTTCAGGTATGCTTCCAGCTTCTCCCATCTTGACTCCTCGGTGGAGGTTCTGCTCTCTTGAAACCTGCATTCTTTTCTGGCTCTTTCAAGCTGGCCTGAGCATCCGTTGCTGAATGTGCGTGAAACTCTGAAGTTTACTCCAGCGAATTCGACCGACTGAGCGTTCCGTTTGGACGGATCTGTCACCATGCGTTTGGCCTCCAGACGCGCTGAGGCAAACCCGATGTTTCCGACTTGTACATGGTAGCCTTGTGAGATGTAGTGCAAGATCCATCTTTCCATCTCTGTCATTATTCCGATCACATCCCCCGTCTTGAAGCTGGAAGCTCTGGAGATCTGTTCGGCCAGTTCCTGAAACGACAACGTCCCTTTCGAAACTATTTGGGGATAGAAGCTCTTGCCGTTTTCTTGGCTTTCCGCCGTTTCGCTTTGTTCGGGGTCCTTGAAAGAAGGTTTTTTCCTGAAATCATACTGTGCAGGCATAGGCATTTGGGTTGAATTGTTTGAAAAATATTACAGTCCAGCACGTGAACCGTATGGTCCATATAGGTGATCCGTACGGTTCGCATGTATGAACCATATAGACCAGCACGTGAACCATAGAATGTCTTCAGCAAATCAGGGCTGACGCATTAAAAAGAATAC
>SDWH01000008.1 GCA_019550975.1 Bacteroidales bacterium SW299
CCGGCGGCATAAGTCTGCCTCTTCACTGCAGTGAGGAGAACGTATCACTGCAGTGAAGAGATCGTATCGCTCCAGTGAAGAGATCGTATCGCTCCAGTGAAGAGATCGTATCGCTCCAGTGAAGAGATCGTATCGCTCCAGTGAAGAGATCGTATCACTCCAGTGAAGAGGTGTCTTTAGCGCGGAATCTTGAAAATTTCTTATAGGTAATGTTGCAGAAATTGCATGGAGTCGTGCTGTATGTGGTGAAATACAGCGACAAGTCGAACATCGCACACATATATACCGAGCAGGACGGGCAGGTTTCTTTTCTGATTCCCGCTGTCCGCCGTTCGCGCAAGTCGGCGGTCAATCCGGTTCTGTTCCGCCCGTTCTCGCTGGTGGAGATTGAAGCGGACATACGCCTCAAGTCCGGCCTGCATCCCATCCGCGAGGCAAGAATCTGGTATCCGCTCGACAGCCTGCCCTATCATCCTTATAAGATGGGCATATCCATGTTTCTTGCCGAGTTTCTGTACCGCACGTTGCAGGAAGAAGACGGCAATGCCCCTCTGTTCGCCTATCTGGTGAATTCCATTCGCTGGCTCGACGCTTGCGGCCGTGACTTTTCTAATTTCCATCTGGTCTTTCTCCTCCGCCTGACCCGCTTTCTGGGCTTTTATCCCAATTTGGACGATTATGTTTCCGGATGTTGCTTTGACTTGCTGAACGCCTGTTTTGTAGACGGGACGCCGTCGCACGGGCTTTTCCTTTCCGCTGAAGAGTCTTCCAGAATCATTAATCTGATGCGCATGAATTATGAAACGATGCGTCTGTTCGTTATGAGCCGGAATGAGCGCAACCGCTGCCTGGACGTTATCGTAGCGTATTACCGTCTTCACTTGCCTGCCTTTCCGGAACTGAAGTCGCTTTCTGTGCTGAAGGAGCTTTACGGCTGATAAAAGACAGAGGGCGCAGAATGTGATTGCTCATGCATTCTGCGCCCCCTGTGCCAGCTTTTGTCCGGAAACTTATCCGAGCAGTTCCTTTACTTTGGCTGAGATGGCCCGTCCCTCTGCCAGTCCGGCGAGTTCTTTGGTTGCCACTCCCATCACTTTGCCCATATCTTTTCCGCCGGTAGCCCCTACGCGGGTGATGATGTCTTTCAGTCTGGCCTCCAGTTCCTCGGCCGAAAGCTGTTTCGGCAGGTAGGTTTCAATAACCCGTACCTGTGCCATTTCTTCTTCCGCCAGCTCCTGGCGTCCGGCCTGCATGTATCCTTCAGCAGAGTCTTTCCCTTGTTTCACCAGTTTCTGCATCAGTTTCAGTGCCGTTTCGTCGCTGAGCGTGTCGTTGGCTCCCGGAGCGGTTTTGGCTTCCAGAAAAACTTTCTTTACATTGCGCAAGGTTTCCAGTCTTACCTTGTCTTTTGCCTTCATGGCTTCCTTGATATCATTGCTGATCTGGTCAAATAAATCCATAGTGTTTTGAGTTTGTTTTAAAAAAATATTTTCTGTGGGTCGGAAGAGTCTTCGCTGCTACCCGATTCTGCGGGAGGCATTTCTTCTATGTTGGCTTTAGACTTGATGCTGTCCAGCGCCTTCTTTGTCCGGTTGTAGGTCGGCGTTGTTTCAACTACGCTGATGATGTCATCATTGTCCAGATCCTCTTGTGAGAATATGTAAATCTTGAGGTCTTTTTTTCTTCTGTCGTTTTCCAGCATGCCCTTGTAGACATTGGCCCGTCTGGTAGTGTTGCTGTCTTCCCTTTGCTGCTGTTCTGCCAGTCTTCTCTGTTCTTCCGCGCTGTGCTTTTGCGCAACGGCTTCCATGCCCGGCACGTCCTTTATTCCGAATCCTGTGGCAAGGATGGTAAATTTGATCTTGTCGCCCAGCTTTTCGTCGGTATAAAGTCCCCATTTGGTTTCGACATATCTCTCGAAGCGGCTCATGAACTCGTGGATTTCATCCATTTCGCCCATCATCAGTTCGCTGCTCGGGTTATAAGTGATCACGAAGAGCACTTTTTTTGAGTTGAAGATGTCGTTGTTGTTCAGCAGCGGGGAGTTGAGCGCATCGGTTATGGCCTGGCTGACCCGGTTCTCTCCTTCTCCGTATCCTGTGCTCATGATGGCCACGCCTCCGTCTTTCAGGACAGTCTGCACGTCGTTGAAGTCAAGGTTTATCTCACCCTTGAGCGTGATGATTTCCGCGATGCTCTTTGCAGCCACAGACAGCGTGTCATCGGCTTTCCCGAATGCGTTTTTCACGCTCAGGTCAGAGTACACGTGCCGCAGGCGTTCGTTGTTGATGACGAGCAGTGCGTCCACGTTTTTGCTCATTTCTTCCACGCCGTCGAGTGCCTGGTCGATTTTCCGGTATCCTTCAAACAGGAAAGGAATCGTGACGATGCCTACGGTAAGAATGCCCATATCCTTTGCGGTCTTGGCGATGACGGGAGCGGCTCCGGTTCCCGTACCTCCTCCCATTCCGGCCGTAATGAATGCCATGCGGCATCCGTCGCTCAGCATTTCCTTGATGTCGTCCATGCTTTCTTCGGCTGCAGCACGCCCTCTGTCAGGCTTGTTCCCGGCTCCCAAGCCTTCGCTTCCCAACTGGAGCTTGTGGAGGACGGGCGATTCGTTCAGAATCTGCTTGTCTGTGTTGCAGACTACGAATGTGACATCGTGTATGCCTTCTTTATACATGTGGTTGACAGCATTTCCTCCTCCGCCGCCAACGCCGATCACTTTGATTATATGTAGAAAATCCTTTTCAAAATCGAAAGGCACTCTTTTTTCTTCTGGCATAAGAATATCGTTTATTTAAAATCAATAATTGGTTAAATCATTCGTCCAACAAGTCTTTTGAGATTTTGTTGGCTCCGTCCGAAAACTTGTTGGCTCTGTCTTCCAGAAAGTCCTTCAGCTTGTCGACAAACGTTTTCGGCTTTTTGCTCATCTTCTTTTTCAGTTCGTCAATTTCCTCCTGCTTTTCGCTGACATTCATTTCGATGGCAAGTTCAAGCTGTTCTTGCGCCTTGTCATATTTGTTCTTGCTCAGGTATTTTCTGGTTTCTTCCAGCAGCGCTTCGCATTCTTTCACTTTTTGAAGGCGGAGAGCTTCTTCCTTTCTTTTTGCTTCTTCTGCTTTTTTTCTCCTTTCCTCTTCCTCCTGCTTTCTCCTCTCTTCTTCCATTTCCTGTTGGGATTTCAGGTCATTGCCTGTTCCGGAGAAGAGTTCTGCAGATTTCGTGGGATCGATTTTGCAGCAGTTGTCCTTTCCGGCAGAAAGCACTCCGATGATTGTGTTGCACGTGCCGTCGTTGGGGAGTTCTTCGCTGTTTTCCAGCGAAATCTTGCTTCCTTTGGCTATGCGGACCTTGTCGCTGTGCATCGTTTGTCTGAACGCTTCGTCGATGTTGGGCATGTTGGCTCCTCCGCCTGTGATGACGATGCCGGCCAGCAGCTTGTCGCTGTAGTGCGAGAACTTGATCTGGTTTTCGACATTCAGGATGATTTCCTTGATGCGCGCCTCGACGATTTCTTCCAGCTCTGCGGCCTTGATGCTCGTCTGGTCGTCCAGCGAGTAGGTGATGTCGTTTTTTTCGCCCTCTTTCGGAGCCTCTGTGTAGGCACTCGCAAACCTCAGTTTCAGTTCTTCTGCGTCTTCTTCATCGATTTGCTTGTCGCTGCTGATATCTTTCGTCACGTTGTTGCTTCCCAGCGGGATTACGGCAAGATGCCGCAATATGTTGTTCTTGTATATGGCAACAGTTGTGGTTTCCGCTCCCAGGTCAACCAGTGCGCATCCCGAACGTCTTTCATCGCTGGTGAGTACGGCTTCTGCCGTTGCGACCGGCGAAATGATATATCCCGCGATTTCGCATTTGGCCAGCTTGAAGCATTGCTTTATTTTGTCTTTCAGCGTCCGCCGTGCGATGATGTTCAGGTAATGGCCTTCGATGCTGTCTGTAGAAATTCCCACGGGATCGATACGCAGTTCTTTCCCTATCAGGTATTCTTGAGGCACTACTTCCAGGATATCTTTGTCCGGCAGAGCCATTTCTCTGTTTGCCTTCATCATGGAGTCGGTGAGCGCCAATGAAATCTTCGTTTCATCGTTGAATTGTCTGAAGACGCGGTTTTCAACGCTGTACATTGATTTTCCTCCAATCCCTACATAAGCCTTCTTGATCGATGCGCCAAGCTGTTCTTCAAGGCTTCTGATGATTGATGTGAGGCATTGCAGGGTTTTGTCTGAATTATAGATGACACCTTTTCTTATACAGTCGGAAGAGTGTTCGCTGGCATGCGCGAGAATCTGAATGCATCCGTCGGCCCTTTTCCTTCCTGCCAGGCCGATGATTTTTGTTGATCCCAGTTCGATTGCTACTATAAAGTCTGTTACTGCCATATCTTATTTCTCTTTTTTTGTTCCGATAATCTGGTTTTTGAATTCTATGCTTATGCGCTGGTACTTATTCCAACCGACATGATTCAACGCTTTTTCATAAAACGTTTGCAATTTACTGAATTTTTTGTCATAATCTTCAGCTTTTCCTAAAAAAAGAATGTGGTTGCCTACTCTTGGCACAATTTCTATCTCTTTTTGCGGAGTAATGTTGATTTGTTCTACCTGCGCCTTCCAGAACGGGTTGTCCTGAAGGTATTTGCCGAGTGCAAAGAGTTCGCCTTTCGCAAACTTTTTGTCGATGAACCCTGTGGCTACAGCTACGTGCACCGGCTGGCTCAGGACAGACATGATTTCGCCTTTGTTGTCGATGTAGTAGTTGTCCCCATTGTCGCTCATTATGCGCAGCAGGGGTATGCGCTGCCTGATGTCAATATTGACTTTATTGCCTGATGTCAGATAGCATTGCGCTTCGCTGACGAACGGGTATTTTGCTATGGTTTCTTCAAGAAGTCGTACGTTGATGCTCCCAGCAGGTTTTCCCTGTGGCAGCAGTCTTTTAGATTTCAGCAGCTCTTCAATACCTTTTTTCGTGACAAAGTTATAGTTGACGCTGTCTTCCACAGTCAGTTCTATACCCTCGCAAATCTTGTCATTCGGTTTGCGGTTGAACAGGGTAACAGCTACTACAATGTAGCATGAAACCGCCAGCATCACAAATATCAGAAGAATCCGTTTTATCATCTGTCTTTTAATAGTTCATAGATTTGTGGAACATAATTGTCGATATCGCCTGCTCCCAATGTGATGAGCACCTCAATCTTCCGGGCTTTCAGCACGTCAAGCAGTTCTTCTTTTGTACACATCGTCTTTTCTATGCCCGGACGCAGGTTGTCATAAATCAGTTTGCTGGTAACTCCGGGGAGAGGCTGCTCTCGGGCCGGATAGATATCAAGCAGAATCACCTCGTCGAGCAGAGAAAGACTGTCGGCAAACTCTTTGTAGAAGTCACGTGTGCGCGTATACAGGTGAGGCTGGAATACGGCTGTCACCTTTTTGTCGGGATAAAGCATCCTGACGGACTTTACGCTCTGGTTTATCTCGGCCGGATGATGAGCATAGTCGCTCAGAAATACAATCCTGTCATTCTTTATCTTGAAGTCGAATCTTCTGTCTACTCCTTTGAATCCGGGCATGGCAGCCTTTATTTCTTCAGCCGTTGCGCCTGCTATTTGTGCCAGCGCCATTGCTGCCACTCCATTTTCAATGTTTACATAAACCGGCACTCCAAGACGGATGTCTGCAATATTTCCCAAAGGGGATATGTAGTCGAACATGATTTCACCGTTCCCGATACGTATATTCTCGGCATGGAAATCTCCTTCTGTTGCCGAATAGGTATAAACCGTTACTCCCGGCTGTACGTCGGGTTGCAGGTCGATACCTTTCTTTATGATAAGACAGCCGTCTTTCCGGATAAGTGACGTGTATTTGCGAAAGCTTTCCAGATAAGCTTCATGCGTGCCATATATGTCCAGATGGTCAGAGTCGGTGGCAGTGATGACCGTTGCATACGGAGTAAGCCAATGGAAGGAGCGGTCGAATTCGTCGGCTTCAATTACAACGTATCTGCTGTCTGAAAGCAGAAGGTTTGTCCCGTAATTCTTTGATATGCCTCCCAGAAAGGCATTGCATCCCACATGTGAACGGTCTATGAGGTAAGCCGCCATGGTTGAAGTGGTTGTCTTCCCATGAGTGCCCGCCACACATATTCCTTTTTCGGTGCGGGTCAGCATTCCCAATACCTGTGCGCGTTTGTGGATTTCAAACTTGTTGTCTTGAAAATAACAGAGTTCTTTATGTTCTGCCGGTATGGCCGGAGTATAGACCACCAGGGTTGAAGATGCATCTCTGAAATCTTCAGGAATCAGCGATACGTTTTCTTCATAGTGGATATCTGCTCCTTCTTCCTGAAGTTTGTGCGTAAGCTCGCTTGGCGTTTTGTCGTAGCCGGCCACTTTCTTTCCTTTTGAAAGAAAGTATCTTACGAGTGCGCTCATTCCGATTCCGCCTGCACCGATGAAATATACCGCTTTTATTGAATTAATGTCCATGTTCTTCTTTATATTTTAATGCCAGTTTGCATACCTCTTCGGCTATGACATCCGCCGAATTTTTGAAAGCCAGCCTGGTGATGTTTGTACTAAGTCTTTTCAGGGTTTCCGGTTCGTTCACGGCGCGTATGGCCGTATCGATCAGTTTCTCTTCCGCTTCGCTGTCCTTTATGTAGAGGGCTGCTTCCTTGTTTACCAATGCCAGTGCATTTTTAGTCTGGTGATCCTCTGCCACATTGGGTGAGGGAACCAGTATAACCGGTTTCCCCAACAGACAAAATTCAGAAATTGATCCGGCTCCTGCACGGCTGATGACAAGGTCAGCAGCAGAGTAGGCGGCGGCCATGTCTGATATGAAGTCTGTGGTATGCAGCATAGGCATGCTGCCGGCTTCTTTTACGGCAGCCTTGGCTTCTTCAATGTATATTTTGCCAGTCTGCCATATAAACTGTACATCTGACTGCCTGATTTTGTTCAAACTGTGCATGACGCAGTTGTTGATGGTGCGCGCTCCCAGGCTTCCTCCGACAATCAGGATTGTTTTCTTCTGCGGGTCCAGGCCGAACATGCGTGTGGCTTCGCTTTTGTTTATCTTTTCGTCAAGCAAGTTCTGCCGGACCGGATTTCCTGTCAGGATAATCTTGTCTTTTTCGAAGAAGCGTTCCATTCCTTCATAGGCGACGCATATTTTCTTCGCACTTTTTGCAAGAAGCTTGTTGGTAACGCCTGCATACGAGTTCTGTTCTTGTATTAAGGTCGGAATACCTGCTGCTGCGGCTGTCTTCAGCGTTGGTCCGCTTGCATACCCGCCGACGCCTACGGCTGCATCCGGCTTGAAGTCTTTGATGATCTTTTTCGCCATTCGTTGGCTTCGGAAAAGTTTGATGAGGACACTGACGTTCTTCAGCAGATTCTTCCGGTTGAATCCGGCGACAGGCAGTCCGATAATCTTGTAGCCTGCAGCGGGGACACGTTGCATTTCCATTCTGCCTGATGCCCCTACGAAAAGAATTTCAGAGTCAGGGTATTTCTTTCTGATGGCATTGGCTATTGATATTGCAGGGAAGATGTGTCCTCCTGTTCCTCCTCCGCTTACTATAATGCGCAAACTGTTCTTTTCCATAATTGTTGTATTATTCACTACAAATTTACAAAAAGAAGTTCGAATGTTCTTTAGACAATTGTATATTTATGCTTCAAACCGGCTGTCCGGCATTTGCGTCCTGATTTTCCGGTGCTACAGGTTCCGCATTCTGCTCAGGCTGTATGCCGAGGGTTTGCTGTTCTTCTTTCAGCCTCTGCTGTTCGTTTGCATATTTGCTTATGCTGAGAATCATTCCTATATAGATACAGTTGATAAGGGTAGAAGTTCCTCCTTTGCTTATTAACGGCAGAGGCTGTCCGGTGACCGGCATGATTCCCACCGCAACCAGCATATTGAACAAAGCTTGTATGACAAGCAGTATGCCGATTCCCATGATAAGAAACATGTGATAAGGCTTGTCGCACTTGTTGGCGATCTTGCCGATTCGCATGAGCAGAAGAATATAAAGCAGGGCTACGAATGCTCCTCCTATCAGTCCCATCTCTTCGATGATAATGGCATAAATAAAATCGGAGTAGGCCTGCGACAAGAAATCACGCTGGACGCTGTTCCCCGGACCTTTCCCGAGGATGCTGCTTGTCGCGATTGCTATATTGGCATGTGCAACCTGTGCGTCATTGTTCAAGTCATATTGGGCAGCGGGAATCTGTTCGTTGTTTGAGAAGTCGCTGATACGTTCTTTCCATGTGATTGGGCGTTCGATGCCAATCGCTTTCCATGCGCTGGCGGGAACACACCAGATGACACTGAAGGCAAGAATAATTCCTATGATCCCGATGCCGGTCAGCTTAGCCATCTGTTTGAACGGGATTCGGGCTACAAGCATCAGAACATAAACAGATACCGCCAGCAGGACCGCTGTCGAAAGGTTTTCGGTGATGATCAGTGCACAAGTTCCTCCCGTAACGCCAAGAATGAATCTGAACGCTTTTTTGTCTTCTCCGTTTTCTGTGTACATTTTGCTCAGAATGAATGCGACGGTAATGATGGTTGCCATCTTTCCCAGTTCCGACGGCTGAAATTGGATGATGCCCAGATCAATCCAGCGTTTGGCTCCATTGGTGGCGATTCCCATGATCAGCACGATGGCAAGCAATATCCATGAAATGGGGAGAAGTACAATAAATGTCTTGAACCATCTGCAAGGGATATTGTGGACGATCCATACCACAAAAACTCCGACCAGCAGCATGGTCAGATGATTCGTTATCGGTGCCCAGTGATCTCCGGTCTTGAAAGACAGGGTGCTTGACGCACTGAACACTTCGATAATCGAGATCAGGCACAAGAACAGGAAAATAATCCATACAGCCTTGTCGCCTTTGAAGAAATTCTTTAACAGATCCATTGTATTGTCAGTGATGTTTACAGGTTTCTAACACATTCCTTGAACTGTTCGCCCCGGTCTTCGTAGCTTTTGAACAGGTCGAAGCTTGCGCAGCACGGACTCAGCAGAACCGTTTCTCCCGGTTTTGCCATGCTGTAAGCGGCATCAACGGCGTCTTTCATGCTTTGCACATCGGCTGTCGGCAGGCCGAAACTGTCGAAGAATGCGTGCAGTTTTTCGTTGTGAAGTCCCAGAAATATCAGTCCGGTGCATTTTTCTTTTACCAGATCTGCTATTTCGTTGTAATCGTTCCCTTTATCTTTTCCTCCAAGAATCAGAATTGTTTTAGTCTTCATGCTTTGAAGCGCATACCAGCATGAATTTACATTGGTGGCTTTGGAGTCGTTGATATAGTCTACCCCTCTAACCCGGGCCACCTTTTCCAGTCTGTGTTCAACCCCTTTGAAGTCTTTCAGCGCTTCGCGGATGCATTCTTTCCGGATGCCTGCGATGTTTGCGGAAATTCCTGCTGCCATTGAGTTGAACAGGTTGTGGGTTCCGGTCAAAGCCAGTTCCTCTTGCTCCATGTTGAATGCAATCGGCCGGGTGAAACAAACTTTGTTCTCTTCTGAAAAAGCAGCCAGTCCGTCTTCCTTCTTCTCTGCGAACGGGAAATAGCGTCCGTGTATGCCATATTTGTGCAGCTCGCGCTGTATGATAGGGTCATCGTTCCAGAATACAAATGCGTCGTCATCCGTCTGGTTTTGTATGATGCGGAACTTGGCATCCACGTAATTCTGCATCTCATAGTTGTAACGGTCCAGATGGTCGGGAGTTATGTTCATGAGCACGGCGATGTTGGCATGGAACTTATACATGTTGTCGAGCTGGAAGCTGCTTAGTTCAATTACATAGTAATCGTAGTTGCATTCAGCCACCTGGTATGCCAGACTTTGCCCAATGTTTCCTGCCAGTCCCACGTTCAGGCCCGCTTTCTTGAAGATATGATAAATCAGTGAGGTCGTAGTGGTTTTTCCGTTGCTTCCCGTGATGCAAATCATTTTGGCATCCGTGTATCTTCCGGCAAATTCTATTTCAGAGATGACAGGTATGCCCTTTGCTTTCAGTTTTAGAATTAGCGGCGCATCGTTCGGAATGCCCGGACTCTTGATCGCTTCATCCGCATTCAGAATCAGTTCCTCTGTGTGTCCGCCTTCTTCCCATGGGATGTTCCTTTCGTCAAGCATCTGCTTGTATTTGTCCTTGATGAGGGAAGCGTCGGAAACAAACGTTTCAAATCCTTTTTTCTGTGCCAGGACAGCGGCTCCTGTACCGCTTTCTCCGGCTCCTAATATGACAATTCTTTTTGCCATGGCTTTTTACCTTATCTTTAAAGTTATAATAGTTATCGCTGCCAGTACAATGGTTACAATCCAGAAGCGGACTGTAATTTTTGATTCGTGAAATACGCTTTGCGGGCGTGTGAACATATAGGTACAGTTCGGGTCAAGCTGCGCCATTGTTGTGCGGAAGTGATCGTGGATGGGGGTGCGCTTGAAGATGCGCTGTCTTTTTCCATGCTTCTTGCCGTACTGGAAATACTTTACTTGCAGAATGACTGAGAGATTCTCCACCAGAAAGACCCCGCAGAGAATCGGAATCAGCAGTTCTTTATGGATGATAATGGCGAAAACGGCTATAATGCCCCCAATGGTAAGGCTTCCGGTATCGCCCATGAACACCTGTGCTGGAAATGCATTGTACCATAAGAAACCGATCAGCGCCCCGATGAATGCGCAGATGAAGATAACCAGTTCTTCGCTGCCCGGGATGTACATGATATTCAGGTATTGCGCATATTCAATATGGCTTGATACATAAGCCAGTATGCCGAGCGTGACTCCCATGATGGCCGAATTTCCAGCCGCCATTCCGTCCATGCCATCGTTGAGATTGGCTCCGTTTGATACGGCTGTGACGACAAAGATTGTGACAAGTACGAATACAATCCACCCTGCAGCCTGTGTATGCTTTCCCATGAATCCCACGAAATCCGCATAATCCAGGTTGTTGTTCTTGAAGAACGGTATGGTCGTTTTCGTTGATTTTTCATCCTGGTTTTTATGCACAACGTCTACCACCCGTCCGTCTTGCTGTATCTCGATGTTTTCTCTGATTACCACATCGGGGCTCAAGTAGAGGGTGAGTCCGACAATCAGTCCCAGACCTACTTGTCCGATAATCTTGAATTTGCCGTGCAGACCTTCCTTGTCTTTCCGGAACACTTTGATGTAATCATCCAGAAATCCCAGCGTGCCGAGCCATATGGTGGTTATCAGCATCAGAATCATGTAGATGTTGTGGAGCTTGCCCAGCAGCAGGCATGGAATGAGTATGGCCACGATAATGATGATTCCTCCCATTGTAGGCACTCCCACCTTGTTGACGTTGAACGGATCAATGGATGCGTCACGTTGCGTTTCGGTGATCTGCTTCCTTTTCAGCATATTGATGAAATACTCTCCGAAGATTGCCGAAATCAGCAGGGCAAAGATGATTGCCATCAATGAACGGAATGACACGTAGCCGAACATACGCGCCCCCGGAAAATTGATCTGCTCCAGGTATTGAAATAAATAATATAGCATGTCTATCCAAAAATCGCTTTACCGTTAATACTTTTCGTTGCTGAAAATGTCTTTTAAAACCTCTTTGTCATCAAAGTGGTGCTTTACCCCCTTTATTTCTTGGTAATTCTCGTGTCCTTTTCCGGCAATCAGAATCACATCTCCGGGTTCCGACAGCATGCACGCCGTGCGGATCGCTTCTTTTCTGTCGGCAATGCTGAGCACTTTTCTGCTGTCATCCTTGTCAAGGCCGGCCAGCATGTCGTTGATGATATCCTGAGGCTCCTCGAAACGCGGGTTGTCTGATGTAATGATGACCTTGTCGCTGCGTCTTGCCGATTCTTTTGCCATCAGCGGCCGTTTGCCTTTGTCGCGGTTTCCGCCCGCTCCTACGACGGTGATTACTTTTCCTCTTCCTCTGAGCACCTCATGGATTGTGTCGAGGACATTTATCAGAGCGTCAGGCGTATGTGCATAGTCAACGATGGCGGTATATCCTTTGGGTGATCTCAGCGCATCGAACCGTCCGGAAACAGGATGGAGTGTGCTGAGCAGCAGCAATACGTCCTCAGGCTTCTTGCCCAGGATACAGGCAGCGCCGTAAACGGCCAACAGGTTGGATGCATTGAAGCGTCCGATAAACTGCACGTTCACTTCGCGGTTATTGATGTCCATCAGCATGCCGTCAAATCCATCCTCAAGAACTTTGCCCTTGAAGTCGCAAAGCGTTCTGAGCGAATAGGAGTATACTTTTGCCTTTGTATTCTGAACCATGACCATACCGTTTCTGTCATCGGCATTTGTCAGGGCGAAAGCCGTTTTAGGCAATCCGTCGAAGAATGCCTTTTTTGCCTTCAGGTAGTTTTCGAATGTTTTGTGATAGTCCAGATGGTCGCGGGTGATGTTCGTGAAGATGCCTCCGGCGAACCGCAGCCCTCCGATACGTTTTTGGGCTATCGAGTGCGAGCTGACTTCCATGAAGGCATATTTGCAGCCTTCATCTGCCATGCGTCCCAGCAGTTTGTTCAGCGTGATAGGGTCGGGTGTCGTATGGTCGGTAGGTATGGCTTCTCCGTCGATATAATTGCATACCGTGGAGATAAGTCCGACCTTATAGCCGAATTTTCTGAACATATTATATAATAAGGTAGCGATTGTCGTTTTCCCGTTTGTTCCGGTTACGCCTATGAGGTCGAGTTTTGAGGTGGGATCGCCGAAGAAGTGAGTCGCCAGTTTCCCTACCGCCTCTTCGGTGTCGGCCACCTGGACATAAGTGACGTTGCTGTCCGGGGAATCAGGCAGATTTTCGCACACTACGGCCGATGCACCGTTTCCGACAGCTTTGGCTATATAGGCGTGGCCGTCTGTCTGCGTACCTTTGACGGCAACGAACAGATTGCCGGCCTTGACATTACGCGAATCTATTTCGATGCCTGTTATATCCTTTCCGGCATCTCCAAGTATTGTCTTTATCGTAATCGCTTTGAGGATCTCTTTCAGTTCCATTTCTTTAGTTTTTAAGTGTCAGTGTAATTGTTTGTCCTTTGCGCAAGTATGAGCCGGGCGCGATGCTTTGAGCCGTAACCTTTCCCATTCCCGAAAGCCGGACATGCAGGCCCTTGCTTTCGAGCAGGTAGACAGCATCCTTTGCCCCCATTCCTTTTACGTCCGGGACAAGCTGTTTGTTGTAGGCCGTCTGTTTCAGGTCGGCGTAATTGGTGGTATTTACGGCTTTGCCCCATATAGGCGCATTGCTTGCAGGTATCGAGCTGCTGTTGCTGTTTATGTTCAGTGCCTGAAGCACTTGTGCGGCTTCACCTATATCTCCGTTTTTGATGTCGGGGATCAGGATTGCGGCAGAATCCTTTGCATTGCTCAGGTCAATGTACAGATGTTTGGCGTAGATCCGTTCGGCGATGCGGCTGAACACACTTCCTGCCTGTACGCCTCCCGAAGGATATCCGCCGGGATCTTCGATAGATACAATGCAGCTGTACTGAGGGTTTTCCGAAGGGAAGAAGCCGCAGAAGCTGACGAGATATTTGGTCTTTCCGCTTTTATACCCTTTGGTTCCTTGTGATATTTGCGCTGTTCCGGTTTTTCCAGACACATGAAACTGCTTGCTTCCGGCCTGTTTGGCAAGTCCTTCGGCAACCACTTTCTGCAGCATGGTCCGGATTTGCTCCAATGTCTTGTCGGAACAGATTTTCGGGTTGACGATCTCTGTCGGATATTCTTTGATGATTTCTCCGTCTTTTGATATAGCTTCCACGAACTTCGGCTTCACCATTACGCCGTTGTTGGCGATGGCATTGTAGAAGTTCAGCAGATAGATGGGCGGAAACATGGTTTCATAGCCGATGCTCATCCATGGGAGAGTTGTCTTTGCGAAATAGCTTCTTTCTTTCGGTCCGCGTATGCGCGGGCTTGCTTCTCCCACGAATCCGAGATTCAGCGGCTTGTCGATGCTCATTCTTCTCAGTCCGTCGATAAATTTCTGCGGGTTGTTTCCGTAAAACCTGTCGATGATTGTCGATACGCCCACGTTCGACGAATATCCAAGGATGTGCGTGACATCGATTTTCCCGTATCCTCCATGATGCCAGTTCCAGTCCTTCATATTGCTTCCGTGCATGTTGACGATGCCGTTTCCCGTATCCACCACATAGTCGGGAGTGATGTATCCGTCTTCGAGCGCCACCATGATGGAGGCCGTCTTGAAGGTTGATCCGGGTTCCATCAGGTTGCTTACCGCATCGTTTCTCATTTCATAATAACTGCCGTCATTGCCCCTGCGCATGTTGACGTTGGCTCTGACTTTCCCGGTAGCCACTTCCATGACAATGGCCACGCCGGATTGCGCGTTGAGGTTCTTCAGCTGGTCGACGAGCGCTTTCTCGGCGATATCCTGCATGTCTACGTCAATGGTGGTGATTATGTCGCATCCGTCTACGGGGGGAACATCCACAATGTCTACGTAGGTTCCTCTGACCTTTTGCCTGTGCATGGCACCATCCTTGCCTCTCAAGATAGAGTCGTAAGTAAGTTCAAGTCCGTTTTTTGCTCCCATGGTGGCATCTGCATACACGTCGCCGAGCGTGCGTGCGGCCAGCGAGCCGAAAGGCTTTTTCCGCTGGTTGTATGCCAGTTCGTGGAAGCCTCCCTTGTTCTTGTTCAGGTTGAATACGGGCAGCTTCTTCACTTCCTTGTATTCGATGTATGAGATCCGTTTCGGATAAAGCAGGTAGTTCCGGCTTTTCTTTTTCCTTCCGTTCAGGATGTGCCGCCTGAATTCTTTCGCACTTTTGTCCGGAAATATCTGGTGCAGCCCTTCGCAGATTTCTGTCAGATGGTTCATGAGCGTTGAATCGTTTCCTGCGTTCTGCGCCGCCACAAAATCCATATAGATTCTGTATTCGGGCAGGCTGCTGGCCATCAGCTTCCCGTCCGACGAGATGATATTTCCCCTTGTGGGCGGAATCTTCTTGGTTTCGCTCACGTAGCGGTCGGCAACCTCCATCCAGTAGCCCTTTTCCGCGAACATGATGATTATGGCTTTGACTATGACGGTTATCACAAGAATCCCCATGATGAAGATGAACCCCGTGTAACGCAGCAGTATCTTGTCTTTGTTGGATGTCATTTCTCTGAGTCTTTGATTAAGAACGGTGGTGTGGTTGATGTTTCAAGCGGTGTCCCTTCTGCTGTGATGTATTCTTCGATGCGCGACTGCCTGCTCCGTTCGGTCAGTTCGGACGAAACCGTGAGCGCATCATACTTTATATCGACCAGCTCTCTCTTCAGTTCGTCTATTTCGATCATTTCCTGCTGGCTGGAGTACCGGTTGTCGATGTACACGATGATGAACACCATGACCAGTATGACCAGCGTCGTTTGCCGGCGCATGATGCGTACGAGCAGCTCTCCGCCCATTACCGTTTTCCACGTAACGTGCAGGTCCTGCTTCTGCTGTGTCTTGTCGTCTTGTCTTTCCATGTCTTATAATTTTTCAGCAATTCTGAGTTTTGCGCTTCTTGAACGCGGGTTCCGGCCGGTTTCCTCTTCCGAAGGCGTTATCACTTTGTTGTTGACAAGCCTGAACGGAGTTTTCCGGTTTCCGAAGAAGTCCTGTTCAGCCTTTCCCTCCACGTTTCCGGTTTTCATGATGTTTTTCACCATGCGGTCCTCAAGCGAATGATAAGTGATGACGGCCAGTCTTCCTCCCGGCTTCAGCGCGTCTGTGGCGGCATACAGCATTTCCTTAAGCGCCTCCATTTCCTGATTCACTTCTATGCGGAGTGCTTGAAACGCTTTGGCAAGCTCTTTCTTTTCTCTTTCCTTTCCGAAAAGCGGTCTGACGATTTCCAGGAAATCATTGATGGTGGCAATGTTTTTCCCCGCTCTTGCCTTGACCAGCGCTGCAGCCAGCTTGCGGCTGTTTTTCAGTTCGCCGTACAGGAAAAACAGGTCGGCGAGGCGGTCCTCCTCGTAAGTGTTCACAATGTCGGAAGCCGTCATTCCCGCCCGCTTGTTCATCCGCATGTCGAGCTTTCCGTCGAAGCGGAAAGAAAATCCGCGTTCCGAATCGTCGAAATGATGCGATGAAACTCCCAGGTCGGCCAGAATGGCGTCTACTTCCGGCACGCCGTAATAGCGCAGGAAGTTGTGGAGGTAGCGGAAATTGCTCCGCACAAACGTGAAGCGCCCGTCGTTGATGATGTTCTTTTCAGCGTCGGCATCCTGGTCAAAACTGAACAGGCGGCTTCCTTCTCCCATATTCCGGAGAATCTCCTTTGAGTGCCCTCCTCCTCCGAAGGTTACGTCTACATAAATGCCGCCCGGATGAAGGTTCATGCCCTGTATGCTTTCATGCAGCAAGACAGGTATGTGGTAGGTTGGTTCTGTTCCGTCCATAGTTGCCGTTTTTGTCAATTTTCCACCTTATTATAGAATTGAGCCGTAAAATTAGGCATTTCTATACAATCGGGCACCATTTTTCAGCAAGAAATTTTCCGGAAGTTATCAACACCTTGTCAGTATCCGGACACATCCGTGCCTGGCGGCGGGAAGTGCTGCGGCGTGCCTGGAAATGGCATATTCTCCGGCCTGCGTGAGAGCTTCCCGTGCCGGGGCGACGGCTCGCTTTTTGTGTCCTGCATGTTACGGAAAAAAGAAAAACGATTTTTTTAGGCGTAGAAACTGCATTTCTTGTAAGAAAAATGTGTGATTTTTCAAAGAGATGAGTTACATTTGCAGGGTAAATGAAAGAATATGGCTGAGAAATCAATGTTTTTGGTTGATATCGACAAGGTGGTGAGGGAGAAAGCCGGAAAGAAGGCCGATCGCATTCCCCGCTTTCTCATATCATATTTGAAACGGATTGTACATCAAGATGAAATCAACGCTTTCCTGACGCGCGTGGCCGACAAGACCGGCGTTGACTTCCTGGAAGCCTGTGTGGAATACCTCGACATCAGGCTGGAAGTGGAAGGCATCGAGAATCTGCCCGCCGAAGGGTTGTGCACGTTCGTGTCGAACCATCCGCTGGGCGGGCAAGACGGCATCGCTTTGGGATATATTTTGGGGAAACATTATGGCGGCCGCATCAAATACTTGGTCAACGATCTGCTGATGAACCTGCATGGGCTGGCACCTCTCTGCATTCCGATCAACAAGACCGGGTCGCAGTCGCGCGATTTTCCGGCGATGGTAGAGGCGGGATTCCGTTCGGACGCGCATATCATCATGTTCCCGGCAGGCATCTGTTCGCGCAGGCAGCATGGGGTAATCAAGGACTTGCCGTGGAAAAAGACGTTTGTGACCAAGAGCGTGGAGGCGCATCGGGATGTGGTGCCTGTTCACTTCGAAGGCCGGAATTCCAATTTTTTCTACAACCTTGCCAACGCATGCAAGTTTCTGGGGATCAAGTTCAACATAGCCATGCTGTATCTGGCAGACGAAATGTATAAGAACCGTCACAAGACATTCCGGGTGGCCATCGGAAAACCGATACCGTGGCAGACCTTCGACAAGTCGAAAACGCCTGCCGAATGGGCCGACTATGTGCGTGAACTGGTATATAAACTTTGAATTAAGAGAGATAAAAAATATATGGAAGAAATTATTGCGCCGATTGACAAAGAGATTCTGAAATCGGAACTGACTGAAGATAAACGGTTGAGGTTCACGAACAAAAGCAACAACGAGATATACATTGTTACGTGGAAGAACGCGCCTAATGTCCTGAAAGAAATCGGACGTTTGAGAGAAATCGCTTTTCGTGCGGCCGGAGGCGGAACGGGCAAGCCGCTTGACCTGGACGAATACGACCTGATGGAGCATCCGTATCACCAGCTGATCGTGTGGAATCCCGAATCGGAAGAAATCCTCGGAGGCTACCGCTACTTCCTTGGCGACGAGGTGGAGTTCGACGAAAAAGGAGAACCCATCCTGGCAACCGCACACATGTTTAAATTTTCGGAGAAGTTCCTGAAAGAATATCTTCCTGCTACAATCGAGCTGGGACGTTCGTTCGTGACGCTTGAGTATCAGTCAACCCGGGCCGGCTCGAAAGGTCTGTTCGCTCTCGACAATCTGTGGGACGGGCTGGGCGCTCTTACCGTGGTGATGCCCCACGTGAAATACCTGTTCGGCAAGATGACGATGTATCCGAGCTACAACCGTTTCGGCCGCGATATGATTCTGTATTTCCTGAAGAAGCATTTCGGTGACAAGGACGGACTGATCATTCCGGAAAACCCGATTCTGATAGAAACCGATCCGGAGATGCTCGAAAAGCTGTTCTGCCACAATTCCTTCAAGGAAGACTACAAGGTGCTCAACACCGAAATCCGGAAGCTGGGATACAACATCCCTCCCCTTGTGAATGCCTATATGGGCCTGTCGCCCACGATGCGCATGTTCGGCACGGCGATAAACGACGGTTTCGGAGATGTGGAGGAAACCGGCATCCTCATCGCGGTGGACGAGATTCTCGAAGAAAAGCGCGTGCGCCACATCGAATCCTTCATCAAGGAGCATCCCGAGGCGCTGGACATCACTTCTTCCTTCAACGCGATAGTGGGAAGAGTCAAAAAGTAAGCAAGTCTGCACACCCATATCCGTTTCAGGCGGTCTTTCCCGTTTTTCCGGGAGGGCCGCCTGAAATGCTTCATGCCCCGCCGGAAAGTTCCCGAAGCCGGCTCTATTTCTTCATTCCGCATTGTGGTTTCTATGTTTCACGTTGTGGAATGCAGAAACCGCAGTGTGAAATGTATATTCCACGTTGTGGAACAAAGAAACTCTTCCGGCATCTGGAGCTTCGTTCGGGCGTGAAATGAAAATTCTCATTTTCTCCCTTTCAATATTTCTGTTTCACCGAAGAAATGTTATCTTTGCAATTATTAATTTATTGGCAGAATCTTCGCTATGAAACGGAAAAATTTTATTAATTGGGCATTCTCTTTATGTCTGATGGGGCTGGCGGATCCTGTATCCGCACAGGTGGTAAAGAACGAGCGGCTGTTCTCGTTCGAAGATGGAGTGCCGGCGCAAATGAAGGTTGAGGCTTCGTCGCTGGCCATCTCGGATGTACATTATAAAGACGGTACGCATTCGCTCCGCTGGACTTACCAGCCCGGCGCGACACTGGCTCTGGAAAAAGATCTGAAGTTTGAGGAAAAAGATCCGACGGGAAAAGATACGTACCTGTCGGCTTTCATCGTATGGGTATATAACGAAAAGGCTGTCGACAAGAAGATTACCTTCCAGTTTCTGAAAGACGGAAAGGTATGCACCTCTTTCCCTTTCGGAATCAACTTTACCGGATGGCGCGCCGCCTGGGTCTGCTATGAGCGCGACATGGAGGGGAAGCCGGAAACGGGCATGGATGAACTTCGTGTGCAGGCTCCGGATGTGGCAGGCGAACTTTTCATCGACCATTTGATTACAGCGGTCAAAGTGGACGCCCGCCAGCAGGCCGCGGACGTGCAGGTGCCTTTCGTGCATAAGGGAACCACAAATCACTGGCTGGTTATCTATCCGCACTCGCTGTGGACTTCCGATCTGCCGCTGAACCCCGTGTCGGAGAGGGAAAAGGCTGACATGCATCTGATGGAGAAGCGTTTCCGCGACCTGGTCTATCTCCCGGGAAAAGTGAACCAGAAGCAGCTGGACAAAATCAGAAAGCAATACGGAAAATATCGCATCGTCTATAAGGACGGAAAGGTGAGCGGCATGCCGATCTTCATGGTGCGCCAGGCGGAGGCCTACGAACGTATGCTTCCCAACTGGGACAAGGATATGTTTACCAAGCTCGGCATGGAGATGAAGGCTTACTTTGACCTGATGAAGAATATCGCTACGGTTTATCTGAACGCCGAAGATCCGGAAATCAGGCAGGAAATGCGTGAGAAGTTCATGGCGATGTACGATCATATTACCGATCAGGGTGTGGCGTACGGGAGCTGCTGGGGAAACATCCATCATTACGGATACAGCGTGCGAAATCTTTATCTGTCTTATTTCCTGATGAAAGATGTCCTGCGTGAAGAGGGGCGTCTTCAGGAGGCTGAAGCCACGATGCGGTGGTATGCCATCACCAATGAGATTTATCCGAAGCCCGAAGGGAACGGCATTGACATGGATTCGTTCAATACCCAGACTTCGGGACGCATTGCGAGCATCCTGATGATGGAGGATACGCCCGAAAAGCTCCGTTACCTGCGCGCTTTCTCCCGTTGGATCGACTACGGATGCCGTCCGGCTCCCGGTCTGGCCGGTTCGTTCAAGAGCGACGGAGCCGCCTTCCACCATTGCAACAATTATCCGGCTTATGCGGTCGGAGGCCTTGACGGTGCTACCAATATGATTTATCTGATGAGCGGAACCACGTTTGCCGTGTCCGAACTGGCGCATCAGACGGTGAAGGATGTGCTGCTCGCTATGCGCTTTTATTGCAACCGTGTGCAGTTCCCGTTGTCCATGTCGGGACGGCACCCTAACGGAAAAGGCAAACTGATACCGGGACAATATGGCATGATGGCCATAGCGGGCACGCCCGACGGAAAACAGAAGTATGATCCGGAAATGGCGGCGGCCTATCTTCGCCTGTTGAACGCTTCGGATGTGAAGAGCGGCGAAGAGCCGGACTATCTTCCGAAGAAGATGACCGGAATGGAAAAGAAGATGAAGCGCGAACTGGCGGCCGCAGGCTTCAAGCCGGAGGCAGACCCGCAGGGAAATCTGGCTCTGGGCTACGGTTGTGTTTCCGTGCAGAGAAGAAGCAACTGGGCGGCGGTGGTAAGAGGCTCCTCGCGCTATCTGTGGAGTGCCGAGCATTATCTTGATGCCAATTTCTACGGACGCTACCTGGGATACGGAAGCATGCAGGTTCTGACGGCACGCCCCGGCCAGTATGTGACGTTTTCTTCAAGCGGATGGCAGGAGAACGGTTTCGACTGGAATCGCATTCCGGGCACTACTTCCATCCATCTGCCTTTTGACCAGTTGCGCGCAAAGGTGCTGAATGTGGATACATTCTCCGGATTTGAAGAAATGCTTTATTCTGACGAAGCTTTTGCCGGCGGACTTTCTCAGGAGCATGAAAACGGAAACTTCGGAATGGTTCTGCATGAGCATGACAAGTATAACGGTTCGCACCGCGCCCGCATTTCTTATCATTTCTTCGGCGACAAGATTGTGGCTCTCGGTTCTGACATCGAGAATGTAAACAAGGATTATCCGACGGAAACCACCGTGTTCCAGCTTGCGGCCATTACTCCCGAGGAGAAGGCGTATTGGGAAGGATATGCAGGAACCGGAAACATTTTCCTTGCACCGAACGGAGCAGGATATTATGTGAAGGGAAATACGAAGTTTGAAAAGAATTTTCCGCAGACTACGGTGGGAGAGCGCAGCGTGAAACCGACTTCCGGCGATTGGGTGTCGCTTGTGTTTGATCACGGAAAGGCTCCGAAAGGCGCATCGTATGAATATGCCGTGCTGCCTCAGACCGATCAGGCTTCGTTGGAAGCCTTTGCGAAGAAGTCGGCCTACAAGGTGCTCAAACGCGACCGCAACGCGCATATCGTGTCTTCTTCCGAAGAGAAGCTGACCTCATACGTGTTGTTTGAAACTCCGCGTGCGGCATTGCCGGGAGAATGGATTGAAAAGACCGACACTTGTTGCCTGGCCATGGTGAAGGAAACGGGCAAGCAGCAGCTTCTGCTTACCGTTGCCCAGCCGGACTTGGCCCTATATCGCGGACCGAGCGACGAGGCTTTCGACAACGAAGGCAAACGTATCGAGCGGAGCATTTATTCGCGTCCATGGAAATTCAACGAAAGTCAGGAGATTCCTGTAACCGTAACTTTGAAGGGCCATTGGGAGCCGGATACAGACTTGCAGAACGTGAAGGTCATTTCAGCAGACAGAAAGCATACGGTGTTGCAGTTTGTGTGCCGCGAAGGAAAAAGCTATGATGTGAAGCTGGTGAAGAAATAAGCAGAAAAAGAGCAGAGGCGCAAAGATGCGGAATGTCAGATTCCAGAATCTTTGTGCCTCTGCTTCTATAAAGGTTTCACGGAAAGGCTGGTCAGGCCATGTCTTCCAGCTGGTTTCCGTATTCCATTTCGCCTTGCACTACAAAGTAGACAGCTTCCGGGTCAAATGGGCCCATTCCGTCTTTCTTGGCCTCTTTCATGATGTAGTCCACTATCTCATCCTGGTCGATGTTGATATATCCCTCTTCATCTGGTTGTGCGTCCAGACATCCGCTGGTTGTGTAATAATCAACAATTACGTCGAGGATGTAATAAAGGTCGTCATCCGTAAACGAGTCCTTCATTTCTTGCGGAAGGTAGTTCTTGATGAATTCGATTGTCTTTTCATCATCTTCGTCTTCCAGCAAAAAATCGTTGTCCATGCCCATAATTATAGTTTGTTTTTAGTTGATAGAATTCGTTGCTTAGAGCAGAGCGTCCACCTTAGCCTGGAGAGCCGATTTGCCAGTTGCTCCCACCTGTTTGTCAACCACTTCACCGTTCTTGATGAAAACTACGGTTGGAATGCTGCGCACGCCGAAACGCGCGGGCAGATCGCTGTTCTCGTCTACATCGCATTTGCCGATGTTCACTTTGTCCTTGTATTCTTCTGCCAGTTCCTCGATGTAAGGAGCGATCTGGCGGCACGGACCGCACCATGTAGCCCAGAAATCAAGTACCACCGGTTTCCCTTCGGCTACGATTGCTTCAAAATTGTCATCTTTAATGTTCAATGCCATAACTGTATGTTTTAAAAAAGATTTTGTCTACAAATATAGGCTAATTTATTTTATACTCCAACTGCGGCTGCTCTTTTAAATAGTTGATCAGATCTTTTTGGGCTGATACCTTTACCGCGTGCGAGCTCAGGTTTATACGCATTTGTCCGTTGTCGTCGTAAACAAGGAAGCAGAGCTCTGCCTTTCCGGGGTTGGCTTTCACTTTTGACGAAAATTCCACCACCAGCTGGTCGTTGAGCGCCGACAGAGGGATGCTGACCGTAATCTTGTTGATGGCATTCTCCTTTACGTCTGAAAGCAGCTCGATTGTGCTGATTTTCACTTCCCATTCGTCCTGCCGCCATTGTTTGGGCTGGCATTTGCCGTGCATGAAAAGAAACATGCCCTCGGCGAAGTAGTTCTTCTTTTCCACCCATTCGTTTCCGAAGAAGGCGAATTCAGCCGATCCGGAGTAGTCTTCTATTTTGGCTATGCCATAAGGCGTGCCTTTTTTTGTAAGCCCTTCCCGAACTCCTGTCACGATTCCTCCAAGAATCAGATTCTGGTTCTGCAGGGGAGTGAGGTCTGCGAGCTCCGCCATGTGTACGTTGCATACGTTCTCGAGAATGACGGCAAAATCGTCCAGCGGGTGTGCGGAGAGATAGATTCCTACCAGTTCACGTTCTTTGTTCAGGCGTTCCAGGTCGGTCCATTCAGGCGCATGGATGATTTCCGGAGTGGCGATTTCTATCTCAAAGGTATCTCCGAACAAAGAATTGGTGGCCGACGATTTGTCTGCCTGATATTTGGCTCCATACCGCACCAGCGTTTCCACGAAGGTTTCTTCCTTTGAGTTTTTCAGGAAGAAGTCCTCGCGCCTGATTTCCTGGAAGCTGTCGAACCCTCCCGCGAGTGCAAGGTTTTCGATGTTTTTCCGGTTGCAGGCCGAGAGATTCACGCGCTGGACGAAATCGAAGATGCCTTTGAATGGCCCGTTCTTTTCGCGCTCGTTCAAGATGCTTTGCACGGCAGCTTCTCCTACACCTTTGACGGCTCCCAACCCGAAACGGATATCGCCGTGGTGGTTGACAGAGAATTTCAGGTTACTTTCGTTCACGTCGGGACCGAGCACACGTATTCCTGTAGCCTTGCATTCGTCCATCAGCTTGGTGATTTCGGTGATGTTCGAGATGTTGCGGCTCATGGTGGCGGCCATGTATTCCGAAGGGTAGTTGGCTTTCAGATAAGCGGTCTGATAGGCTACCCACGAGTAGCAGGTGGCGTGTGACTTGTTGAACGCATAGGAAGCGAATTTTTCCCAGTCGGCCCAGATTTTTTCCAGCACCTGAGGGTCGTGCCCGTTTTTCTTTCCGCCTTCGATGAATTTCGGCTTCATGTGGTCCAGCTTGTCGCGCAGCTTCTTTCCCATCGCCTTTCGCAAAGCGTCCGATTCGCCTCGCGTGAAGTCGGCCAGCAGGCGCGACAGAAGCATCACCTGCTCCTGGTAGACCGTGATTCCATAAGTGTCCTTCAGATATTTCTCCATGATGGGAATATCGTATTCGATCGGCTTCCGTCCGTGTTTACGGTCGATAAAGTCGGGGATATAGTCCATCGGTCCCGGACGGTAGAGCGCATTCATGGCGATAAGGTCTTCGAATGTAGACGGCTGGAGTTCGCGCAGATACTTCTGCATCCCTGCCGATTCAAACTGGAACGTTCCGATTGTCCGCCCGTCGCTATACAGCTTGTAGGTGGCTGGATCGTCAATGGGTATTTCGTCGATATTCAGTTCGATGCCTTTGCTTTGGCGGATATTCTCGATTGCTTCCTTTATGATGGACAAGGTCTTGAGTCCCAGAAAGTCCATCTTGATAAGCCCGGTGTCTTCGATGACAGAGCCTTCATATTGGGTTACAAGCATTTTCTCTCCTGTTTCCTTGTCATCGGCCGTGCTTACGGGCACCCAGTCGGTAATGTCATCCCGGCAAATGATGGTTCCGCAGGCATGGACGCCCGTGTTCCGCACGTTCCCTTCGAGCATTTTGGCATATTTGATGGTGTCGCGCAGTATGGGATTGGGTGAAGCTTCTGCTTCCTGAAGTTCCGGAACATATGCGATGGCGTTGGGCAGATTCAGCTTTTTGTCGGGAATCTTGTCGGGTATGAGCTTGCAGAGCCTGTCGGATTCCGGCAAGGGAAGTTTCTGAACGCGGGCCACATCCTTGATGGCCAGTTTGGTAGCCATTGTGCCGTATGTGATGATATGCGCCACCTTCTCCTGTCCGTATTTTTCGGTTACCCAGTTCAGCACCCGCCCGCGTCCGTCATCATCGAAGTCTACGTCAATATCGGGAAGCGAGATACGGTCGGGGTTCAGGAAACGCTCGAACAGCAGGTCGTATTTGATGGGGTCGATCTGCGTGATGC
This sequence comes from Bacteroidales bacterium SW299, assembly GCA_019550975.1. GTDB lineage: Bacteria > Bacteroidota > Bacteroidia > Bacteroidales > Bacteroidaceae > Phocaeicola > Phocaeicola excrementipullorum. The sequence continues at coordinate 25,255 of SDWH01000008.1, forward strand.
CCAGGCAGTATGCCACAGCTGATCCGGCAGCTGATCCACGTCCCGGTCCTACAGATACATCAAGCTGGTTGCGTGCCGCGTTGATAAAGTCCTGCACAATGAGGAAGTACCCCGGGAAACCCATGGTTTTCATGATGTACAGTTCGAATTTCAAGCGCTCCTTGATTTCATCGTCCATGTCTGCTCCATATCTTCTGACAGCACCTTCGTAAGTCAGCTTTGCCAGATAGTCCGCCTCGAGCTTGATGCGGTATAGCTTTTCATATCCTCCGAGGCGTTCGATCTTTGCTTTGGCAGCCGCTTCGTCCATCACCACATTTCCGTTTTCGTCACGGGTGAATTCGTTGAACAGGTCCTCCTCTGTGAATTTTTTCCGGTATTCTTCTTCTGTCCCGAAATCCTCTGGTATGGAGAAAGTAGGCATGATCGGTGCATGGTCGATGGAGTAGAATTCCACCTTGTCGCATACTTCCGTCGTGTTGGCCAGCGCTTCGGGTATGTCTGCAAAGATTTCGTTCATTTCTTCGCGTGTCTTCATCCATTCCTGCTTGGTATAGAGCATGCGGTTCGGGTCATCGAGGTCTTTTCCCGTACTCAGGCAGATCAGCCGGTCGTGTGCTTCGGCATTTTCTTCATCCACAAAATGCACGTCATTCGTGCAGACCAGTTTGACGTTGTATTTTTTTGCGTATTCAACCAGCTTCTTGTTTACAGTTTGTTGGAGTTGGTACGTTTCGTGATTGGCCCGGGGTACGCTAGCCTTGTGGCGCTGCAGTTCCAGGTAATAGTCATCTCCGAACAGGTTCTTGTACCACCGGACGGCTTCTTCTGCTTCTTCAAAGCGTCCGGCAGTTATTTTCCGCGGCACCTCTCCTCCCAGGCAGGCAGAGCAGACAATCAGACCTTCGTGATATTTCTCAAGTTCGGTCCGGTCGGTACGCGGTCGCATATAGAACCCTTTGGTCCATGCCTTCGACACCAGTTTGATCAGGTTGTGGTATCCTTTCAGGTTTTTAGCGAGCACCACCAGGTGATAGCCGCTCTGGTCCTGTTTCCCTTCCTTGTCTTCCATCCGCCGGCGCGCCACATACATTTCACAGCCGAAGATTGGCTTGAAAAGTTTTTTTTGGGCTTCTTCCAGCTTCTGTTTGCAGCTTGCTATTTCAGCTTGGGGCTCTTCTGCTGCTTCTTTTCCGCTTTCTAGCGCGGCGATACGCTTTTTCAGGTCCTTGATTTCGGAGTTCGTGCCTCCGTTCTTTTTGTTTACGTAGTTGAAGAACTCCTTTATCCCGAACATGTCACCGTGGTCGGTTATGGCAATCCCCCGCATCCCGTTTGCGATGGCCTTGTCTACAAGACGCGGAATCGAGGCTTGTCCGTCGAGAATCGAATATTGGGTATGTACGTGCAAATGAACAAAATCTTCCATGATTCAGAGTGTTTATGTAAGCAGACAAAGATACTCATCTTTTGGAGAACGGGCAATAGCGTTGGGGATTTATTAGGATAGTAAGGGAAACTTATGGGTTAATGATTTGAATATCAGATGTGTGATCCAGGTATCGTAAATTCGGCAATTATCCTTTGGGCTTAAAAAGAATTTAACTGCTTATTCATTATTATTAAGCTAAAAAAGAGGGATAGTTTGGCAGGATTCTTCTCTTTTTTACTAACTTTGCGACAAATCATAAATAAATTTGAATTGCTTATGAAAAAGACATTTGTTTTGGCAGCATTGTCATTTCTTGCTATAGGGATGAATGCTCAGAATCTTATCAAGAATGGTACGTTTGACACGCCGTTGAACGCTGAAACTTATGAATCGGTTCCGGCTTCGGCTGATTGGTTCGTGATGGACAAAACAAGCGGAGCAACCACTATCACTCCTGTGAAGGATGATGAGAAACATGGAAATGCCGTTCAGATAGAAAATACGACAGACAATTCTTGGTATAAGGCTTTTCTGGCTCAGCGTCTGGAGGGTGCAGAAAAGGGTGTTTATACGTTGTCGTTTGAAGCGAAAGCTTTGACCGAAGGTGCTCAGGTGCGCTTCTTCATCTGTGATTCAAAGCTTAAGACTTTTATCATGCGTGATCAGTTTGATCTGACAGACGAGTCTTCTAAGAATCAGTCGGCTACCGCTTTCAGCCGTGTCATCAACAAGCCGGGAAAATGGATGAAGGTGACCGCAAAATTTGATCTTGCGAAGACTGTAGACAATTTTGCTAGTGTGAAAAGTGTGGAGGCTAAGGGAAATAAAATTACTGAATCCGCCATCTCTGATGAAATGCTGAAAGACTTGATTGTTGTAATCGAGTTGCAGAAGAAAGATTCAAAAATGATGATTGACAATGTGACGCTGCAAAAGTAATTTCAGTTGTTGCATAGACAAAGAAAGCCGGTTCCATTTCGGGAACCGGCTTTCTTTGTTCTTTCATCTTTCTTCTGATCTTCAGGTCAGTATGGGAGCAAGTCTGAAAGGATCTTCTCGTTGTACCATGGGTCTTCGATGTCCTTCAACTGCTGTGCAAGCTCTTTGTAGAGTTCTTTCACGATTTCCGGGTGTTCTTCCGGAGAGAGGTTTTTCAGTTGGTAGGGATCGTTTATGTCATCGAAGAGAAGCGTGCGCTGAAGCTTCTTGTCCTTGTCGATGTAGAGTGCCAGCGTGTAGTGAGCCGTCTTGATTCCTCTTGATTTCGGGAAGTAGGAAATCACTTTTCCGTCTTTGTCCTTGTCGCCGTCGATGTTCTGGATATAAACGGCACCGGTCGGTCGGGCGATTACGTTTGTAGAGTCTTCGAAGAAAAGCGGAGCGTAGTTGCTTCCCTGTACGGTGGCGGGAATGTCCTTGTCCAGCTTGCAGAGTCCGAGCAGTGTCGGCATGATGTCCGGTGATGAGAGCAGCAGGCTGTCTACGTGCGGACGGATATGCCCCGGATAGCGCACGATGAACGGAATGTTCATGGATTCGGCATACGGTGAATTTTTCGGATCGTCGGTAAATTGGCTGCACATGGTTTCTCCATGATCGGAAGCGAACACCACAATCGTGTTTTCATCAAGATTCAGCTCTTTCAGGCAGTCCAGAATTTGTCCGAACGCGCGGTCTACGCCGGTTACCGAAGCAAAATAATAGGGAGCCGAGGCTGCCTTCGCACGTTTCTTGTCGGCATTTGGCCGTATGAGCAGACTGTCGGTAGGCAGATTTTTGTAAAGATTGAAATCTTCTTCCATACAGTCGTCGAGCGAGCGGTAAGGGCTGTGGGGAGGGTTCATTCCGACCATGATAAAGAACGGTTTGCTGGCATCGCGTTGTCCGTTTTCGTTTTTCAGGTAAGATATTACCTGTTTCGCCTCGTGGATGGGCGACCATTCTTTCGGGTCATGCCGTTTGCCTTCCGTATCCCAGTAGTGCGGATTCTTGTGCTCGTCGAAAGTGCCGTAAGAATACCAGTAGTTGAAGCCGTGCCGGCGTTCCTTCGGGGTATAGGCATCCCATGCCGGGTTTCTGTCTTCCACGTAGTGTCCCGGATTAGCCGGATCGTTGGGAGTGGGGAAGTCAGCATGCAGTTTTCCGAAATAGGCGCATTCGTATCCGTTCTTGCTGAACACGTCGCTCACACATTCCACGTCAGTGCGGAGTGAGCTGATCGGCCGGTCGGAGTTGCAGTTCAAAGGGATTCCGCTCTTGTTGGGATACATTCCGGTAAGCAGAGAGCCTCGGTGGGGGCTGCTCAGAGGGCAGTTGCTCATGGCTGAGGAAAGCACGAGCGATTCTTTTGCGAACCGGTTGAGGTTTGGAGTATGGGTCGGGTCGCCCTCAAAGCGCACGTATTCTTTGAATTCCGGTTCGTTCCAGATGCCGAGAGCCATGTTCCGGAACTGGTCTGGGAACACGTAAATTACGTTGGGTTGCGTCTGTTCCACTGTTTTTTGTGAACTTCCGCATGCTGCCAGAGCGAGCAGTCCGGCTCCTCCCAGCAGTGTATATGACAGATGTTTCATGGTGGTTTGATAGATTGAATTTATTTTTAATGCAAAGACACAAAGGCACAGAGAAAGATGTATGATTCTGTGTCTTTGTGTCTTCGTTTCTGATTTACTGCGTGTTGCAGGAGAATGTTACTGAACAGAGTCTTTTTCTGTTACGAAAGAGAATGGCTGGTTGTTTTCAAGATCTCTCTTGCGTATCAGTGCCTCTTCGTAATAGTAGTCTGCATAGTTCAGCGGAACGTCGATTTCCTGTCCGTGAGGAATGCTTCCTACCGAGTGCATCAGGATGAAGTTTCCGTTTTCGCCCACTTTGGCTTTATAGTCCGGTCCGGCCAGATGAGTTACAATTGTGTCAGCCAGCGCTTTGTAGTTCTTTCCCTGGCAATAGCCGTCCATTTCATACAATGCCGAAGCGATGCAGGCAGCTGCTGAAACATCTCTCGGCTCGTTCGGAATCTTCGGAGCGTCGAAGTCCCAGTAAGGAATCAGATCCTTCGGGAGATTCTTGTCGGTGAGGTAGAAGTTCAGCGTCTTTTCAGCCTGGTCGAGATAACGCTGGTCGTGGGTATACCGGTAGCAGGTGGTGAATCCGTAGATGGCCCATGCTTGTCCGCGAGCCCATGCTGACTCGTGCGCATAGCCTTGTGCTGTCTGGCGGCTTCTTACGCTTCCGTCTTTCAGTGCGTAGTCAACCACGTGATAGCAGCTGTTGTCTGCGCGGAAATGGTTCTTCATGGTCTGGTCGGCATGAGAAACCGCAATCTTGTGGAACGTAGAGTCGCCTGACAGACGGGTTGCTTCGAACAGCAGTTCCAGATTCATCATGTTGTCGATGATAGCCGGGCATTCCCATCCGCGTTTTCCTTGCCATCCTCTGTCGGCATCCCATGACTGGATGACGCCTGCGTTCGGACGGAAGCGGGTGGAGAGTGATTTTGCTGCTTCTACGATGACATCCTTATATTCGGGCTGTCCGCACAGACGGTAACCGGTCAGATAGCTGCATCCGATCATGAAGCCCACGTCGTGGTGCCACTTCAGGTATTTTACCGAGTCGAGCGCCTCCGTATATTTTTCAGCGAGATTTTTCCATTTTTCGTCCTTTGTCAAGTCATAGTCCAGCCACATGCTTCCGGGGAAGAATCCGCTTGTCCAGTCGTCGATGGGGACATAAACGATGTTTCCGAGCGTGTCGAGCGTGCGGGGATTCAGGCATTTCCCGCTTTTTTCGATGATGTCAGTCTGGATTGTGTGCTGAGCTACGATGTTGTTGATCTCTTCAGTCAGGAAGTCGGGTTTTGCTTCCTGTTTCGGCTGGCAGGCGGCAAGTGCGACAGCTGCCAGAGCGGCGATTCCTAAATGGTTTTTAATCTTCATAAGGTATTAATTTTGATTAATATTTCTCGTTTGGTCAAAGGTAGGCTTATTTACGGGAGGACGGGGGATAAAATCGTCCATAAAAAAGGTATAAATGTGTTTCGGGCTGTGCTTTCCATATGAAAAGGTGATGTTTTCGTTCAGGCTCAAAGATAAGCAAAACTTTTTAAATGTGCAAGAGGATGCCGCGCTTGCCGATGGCAATCTCTTGCCGGCGGAAATGTTTGCCGGGTCAGCTTGCGGAAGTTGGGCGTTCAGGTTGTGCGGAATGAGCCGTCAGATTGAGGAAGATGAGCCGCGAGTTTTGCATCGTGATTCCTTCGGCCGTTACGGTTGTTGCGGCTGGCCTTCCGCCTTTTTAGATAGTAAATTGTTTGATAACGATTTTCGTTCACCTGAACCTGGAGAAGGCCGCGGCCTGTCGTTTCATGGTGAATTTGGCAGTTCCGAATTTTTTTCTTATTTTCGCATTGTTGTAGTTGAACTTTTTTCACTGACTTTTTGATGGGCTTTATCTATCGTTTCATATATGCCGTTCTCTTTTGTGCTGTCTTGCCTTTTGTGGCTGCGGAAGCGCATGACGTGACATTCAACCGTCTTTCTACGGAAGACGGGCTGTCGCAAGTGTCTGTTAATGACGTGTATGTTGACGAGAATGGTCTTGTGTGGATTGGTACCCGTGAGGGGCTGAACCGCTACGACGGGAACGGCATTAAGGTTTTCCGGATGGAAAAGGACAATCCCTACAGTCTTTTTTCAAACCAGGTGCTGAAAGTGACCGGCGACCGCAAGGGTCATCTTTATCTGCTTTGTGTGGACGGGCTGGCCCGCTTTGACATGCAGACGGGGAGATTTTCGGTGGTTTATCGGGGACAGGTATCGGCGGTGCTGTATCACGGCGGGTTGTATGTGGGGTGCGACGAGCGCCTGTTCCGCTACGATGAAGGAAAAGGTGAGATGGAATTGTTTTATACTCTGCCTTCGGGAAGCGAACGCCTGACGGCTCTGCGCATTGATTCGCAAGGGAATTTATGGATGGGGACGGAGGCTCATGGACTTTTCTGCCTGTCTGCCGGAAAGGTGCTTTCGCACGAAATCAAGGGTGGACGGATTTCCAGCATTTTTGAGGATACAGCGGGAAGGCTGTGGGTCGGGACTTGGGAAAACGGGGCTTACCGGAAGTCGCCCAAAGGGGACTGGGATAATCTGAGAACCGGACACAACGGGCTTTCTTCCAACTTTGTGCGCTGCTTCTGTGAAGATAACAAGGGAAATCTGTGGATAGGAACTGCCGAAGGGCTTGACTGTCTGCATCCTGACGAGGAAGTGGCCTTTCATCACTATCAGGCTGGTCGTGCGCCTTACGGGCTGTCGCATGAATCGGTGTGGTGTATGGTGAAAGACGCGCAGGGAACCATCTGGGCCGGAACGTATTTTGGCGGAGTGAACTATTTCAATCCTGAATATGCCGTCTATACCGTTTTCGGGAAGGCGGCTCACGAAGCCGACGGGCTGAGCAGTCCGATTGTCGGCAACATGCTGGAAGATAAGCGGGGGAACATATGGATCTGTACAGAAGGAGGCGGCCTGAACATGCTTGACCGGCAAACGGGGAAGTTTCGCTGGTATGTTCATTCGGCATCAGCCAACAGCATATCCCACAATAATGTGAAAGCAATCTGGTATGATGAAGGCACTGACCAAATATGGCTGGGGCTTCATCTGGGCGGGCTGAACAGGCTGGATATCCGCAGCGGAAGGTTCTTTGCCTATCGTCACGAGGCGGGCAATCCTGCAACCATTCCTTCTGACATTGTCCGTGATATTTTGCCATACGGAGATAGCCTGGTTGTGGCCACCCAGCAGGGGGTCTGCCTGCTGTCGAAAGCCACGGGAAAATGCCGGCAACTGTTCGGCGAGAGTCCTGAAGACGATAAAATCCGGATGGTTGCTGATCTGGAGCTTGACCGGACAGGCGTGCTGTGGATGGCCGTTACGGGCGAAGGCGCCTTTTCCTATAATTTCAAGACTGACAGGCTGGTGCATTATCCTTATAGAGAAGGACAGCCGGGAGTGAGCAACAGCAACGTGAACAGCATCTTCTGTGACCATGCAAACCGGATATGGTTCGCCACTTCAGGAAGCGGGCTGGACTGTCTGGACCAGTCTGACGGGACATTCCGAAACTTCGACGCCGCACGCAACGGGCTTTCGGGTGACTGCATTTATAAGATTTGCGAAAACGACGACAGAGAGCTGCTTCTGATAACCAACTGTGGCTTTTCGCGCTTTGAGCCTGCCACCGAAAGAGTGCGCAACTATGTGGCTGAAAACGGTTTCCCGCTGTCGGCAGTCAACGAAAACGCATTGTTCGTTTCGAAAGAGAAGGAAGTCTTTCTGGGAGGAATGACGGGTATGGTCATGTTTCCGTTGAAGGGGCTGGACCGTAGTCCTCTGCCATATACCCTGGTTTGGTCAAAACTGATTGTGAACGGAAAGGAGATTTTGCCGGGCGACAAGACCGGGTTGCTCGCAGATGCGCTGAATTATACTTCCGAGATCACGCTGAAAGCTGATCAGAATATGTTCAGCCTGTATTTTTCCGCTTCAAACTATGTTCCCGAAAACAGGGAGCAGATTGAATACAAGCTCGAAGGCTTTTCGGAAGAATGGACTCCGGTACGCGAACAGCCTGTAATCACCTACACGAACTTGAATCCGGGAACCTATACTTTATGCGTGCGTTCGGCCAACCCGCTCACACTCAGCAAACCGATAACGATGAAGATTGTGGTCAAGCCTCCTTTCTATGCCACCTGGTGGGCGTATATAATTTATGTGCTTTTGGCGGGCGGTATCTTGTGGTATCTGATGCGCATGTACCAGACCCGTGTCAAGCTCCAGGCATCGCTGGCATACGAGCAGCGTCACTTGCAGGACATAGAGCGGTTGAATCAGGCGAAGCTCCGGTTCTTTACCAGCATATCACATGAATTCCGCACTCCGCTTACGCTGATCATCGGTCAGCTTGAAAGGCTGATGCAAATGCCTCAGATTCTTCCTTCGGTTTATTCGAAGGTGCTTTTGGCCTATCAGAGCAGCGTGCAGCTGAAGGAGCTTATCAGTGAACTGCTGGATTTCCGCAAGCAGGAACAGGGCAAGATGAAGCTGAAGGTTAGCCGGATGAATCTGGTTTATTTCCTGAACGAAACTTACTTGCTTTTCCAGCCATATGCCGAGAGCAAGAAAATCTTTCTTGAGTTTGTTTCTGAATGCGATGATATTGAAGTGTGGTTCGACTGGCAGCAGATGCGCAAGGTGATCAATAATCTGTTGTCGAATGCCATCAAGCACGTGTTGCCTGAGGGCCGCGTGACATTGCGTGTATGGAGAACCGACGGGAAAGCCTGGTTTTCAGTAGAAGATACGGGCTCGGGAATCTCGCCCAAAGACATCGGAAAGATATTTCTCCGTTTCTATCAAAGTACGGAAGATACGGAAATCAATGCAGGAACAGGAATCGGTCTGGCGTTGACAAAAGGTATCGTGGAACTGCATCACGGGCAGATCAATGTAGAGAGTACCGAAGGCAAAGGCGCGAAGTTTACCGTATGGATTCCGGAGGGAAATGACATGTATGAGCCGGACGAAATAATCGAAACGTCAGAACATGCCGTAATCCGGCAGATGACGGTAGACGGCCCGAAATACAGTCTGAATCCGGAACAGGTGGAAGTGCTGAAAGCTGGAGTAATGCCCAACAGTGACGGGTCGCGTCCGCATATGCTGATTGTCGAGGACAATGAGTCGATACGCAAGATGCTTGCCGGCCTGTTTGAAAGCATCTACGATGTCGCTTTGGCTTCGGACGGTATGGAAGCTTTGGAAAAAGTGAAAGAGAATCCGCCTCAGATTGTGCTGAGCGATGTACTGATGCCGCGCATGTCGGGTATCGAACTGGTGAAGGAGCTTAAGGGAAATCTTGACACTTGCCATATTCCCGTTGTTCTGCTTACGGCACGCACAGAGGTAGAACAAAACCTTGAAAGCCTGAAGATTGGAGCCGACGATTATATCACTAAGCCTTTTGACTCCAGATTGCTGATACTTCGATGCAACAACCTTGTAAACAACCGGAGGAAACTTCAGGAGTATTTTACCAAGCAGCCCGCCGCAGAAACTCCGGTGCTGGCAACCAACCCGTTGGACAAGAAGTTTCTGGATGAAGTGATAACCATTTTTGAGAAACATCTTGATGATTCGGCTTTTACCATCGATATGCTTGCCCAGCAGATGCTTGTGTCGCGTACGCGCATGTATGCGAAAATTAAGGCCATTACAGGACAGACTCCGAACGACTTCTTCATTACACTCCGCCTGAAAAAGGCTGCCTGCCTGCTGAAGAACAGTCCGGAATTGAATATTACTCAGATTTCAGACCAGACCGGGTTCAGTTCGCCGCGCTATTTCAGCAAAGTGTTCAAGAAGGCTTATCTGGTGACGCCGATGGCCTACCGCACCGGGCAAGACCAATAAACGTCTGAAGCGGGAAAGCAGAACTTTTACATTTTAAACCTTTATATTTATGAAACAAAACTTATTGTTGGGCATTTCTGCAATGTCCGGTCTTGCGGCTCTTACGGGATGTGGACCACAAGCCCAAAAAGAACAGACCGTTGACTTGAAACGTCCGAATGTTATTTTCATTTATTCGGATGATCTGGGAATCGGCGATTTGAGTTGCTATGGAGCTACTAAGATTTCTACCCCCAACATCGACAGCCTGGCGAACCAGGGGCTTCTGTTTACGAATGCGTATGCCACTTCAGCTACAAGTACTCCTTCGAGATACGGAATGTTGACAGGTACTTATCCTTGGAGGAAAGAAAATACAGGCATCGCTCCCGGAAACTCGGAACTGATTATTGATACAACCTGTGTCACATTGGCCGATATGTTCCATGAGGCTGGTTACCGTACTGCTGCTGTAGGTAAATGGCATTTGGGATTGGGACCTGTTGGCGGTACGAACTTCAACGGGCTCATCAAGCCGAATACGCAGAGCATCGGATTTGACTATGAATTCATCATTCCGGCTACAGTGGATCGCGTTCCCTGTGTATTTGTGGAAAACGGACGTGTGGCAGGGCTTGATCCTTCGGATCCGATAACGGTGAGCTATGACCATAAGGTGGGTGACTGGCCAACCGGAAAGGAAAATCCGGAACTGGTGAAGCTGAAGCCAAGCCAGGGACACAACAACACCATTATTAACGGCATCCCGCGTATCGGATGGATGACAGGTGGAAAGTCGGCTTTGTGGAATGATGAGGAGATTGCCGATGTGATTACCGCCAAGGCTAAAAACTTTATTTGCGAATCGGCGGATACAACTTTCTTCCTCTATATGGGAACTCAGGACATCCATGTTCCGCGCATACCTCATCCGCGTTTTGCAGGAAAGAGCGGCTTGGGAACACGCGGTGACGTGATTCTTCAGCTTGACTGGACAATCGGCGAAATCATGCACACGCTCGATAGTTTGGGCATAGCCGACAACACTCTCTTTATTTTTACAAGCGACAACGGTCCGGTTATCGATGATGGGTATCAGGACCAGGCTAGGGAAATGCTGAACGGACATACGCCGATGGGCATCTATCGCGGAGGCAAATACAGTCTTTACGAAGCCGGAACACGTATCCCGTTCATCGTACGCTGGCCGGCACGCATCACGAATCCCGGCAAGCAGGAAGGACTCTTCTCGCAGATTGATGTGTTCGCGTCAATGGCCGAAATTCTCGGTGTGCCATTGCAGGACGGTGTGGCATTCGACAGCCATGCGCGTGCAAAGGAATTGTTGGGCGAGGATCAGGCAGACCGCGAATACGTTGTAGAGCAGAACCTGGACAACACGTTGGCTATTATCAAGGACGGGTGGAAATATTTTGAGCCGAGTGACAAGCGTAAATATGAAACCTGGACTAAGACGGAACTTGGACATAGTCCGAAACCGCAATTGTATAATCTGAAGGAAGATCCGTCGGAAAAGAATGATGTGGCCGACAAATATCCGGAGAAGGTGAAGGAACTCGCCGCATTGCTTAAGGAAGTGGTCGGCAATTGATATGCAATTGAGAATTGATGATTGGCTGTTGGCGGTGAAGCACACGCAACGGCCAATCATTTTCTTGTTGGCCCTGTCACTTCGTTTGAGTGTATCCGTCTGTTTTCAGAATCTCAATGACCCGTTGTTTCAGTTCGCCTTGAATCAAGATTTCTCCGTCTTTTACGGAACCTCCCACTCCGCATTTAGTCTTCAGCAGCCTGCCGAGTTCTTTCAGATCGTCTTCCCGTCCGGTGAATCCGGATACCACGGTTACGGTTTTTCCTCCTCTTCCCTTCTTTTCGATGCTGACTCTCAGTCTTTGCCTGTTTTTTTCGGGAGTTTCTTCCTCCTCTTCCGCTCCGTCATCGTAGCGGAAATCAGGATTGGTTGAATATACGATGTTCAGCCGGTCTTTCCAGTCATTCTTTTTCATGCCAAATAATCTTTAAAGAGTTTCAAAGGTAAGAACATTTTTCATTATTCGTTTATTGATTTGCTCAGAAAAACGTATTTTTGCAATGATTTGTTATGAAAATAGATGCATCGATGGCAGAACGAGTAAATAAGAATAACGGGAAAATACCTGAGCCCACATTGCGCAGGCTTCCGTGGTATCTTTCGAATGCAAAGCTGATGAAAGAGAGAGGGGAAAGGTATGTTTCGTCCACACAGATTTCTCGTCAGATCAATATCGATGCCTCGCAGATAGCGAAGGACCTTTCGTATGTGAATATTGCCGGTCGCACGAGGGTAGGATATGAAATAGACAGGCTGGTCAGCGTACTGGAAGATTTTCTTGGCTTCACCAACATGCATCGGGCTTATCTTTTCGGTGTGGGAAGTTTGGGAGGTGCTTTGCTCCGCGATTCGGGCTTGTCGCATTTTGGCTTGAAAATAGTGGGGGCATTCGATGTCAATCCGGAACTGGTGGGGACGGAAATAAACGGTATTCCTATTTATCATACCGATGAGTTTGAGGAGCGGATGGAAAAGGACAAAGTGAAAATCGGAGTGCTTACCGTGCCCATAAATATTGCTCAGGAGATAACAGACAAGATGGTGGCAGGCGGAATCAAGGCCGTGTGGAATTTTACGCCGTTCCGTATCCGTGTGCCCGAAACCATTGTGGTGCAGAACACTTCGCTTTACGCGCATCTGGCCGTGATGTTTAATCGTTTGAACGAACTTGTAAAGAAATAGATCAATGAAGATAATAGCTGTAGGCATGAACTACAGACTCCATTGCGAGGAGTTGCATGCCGGAGAACCAGTGCCGGAGGATCCGGTAATTTTTATGAAACCTGATTCGGCCATTCTGAAAGACGGAAAGCCCTTTTTCATTCCCGACTTCTGCGGGCAGGTGGATTATGAAACGGAACTTGTAGTGCGTATCAGCCGTTTAGGCAAGAATATTTCGGAGCGTTTCGCCCGCCGCTATTATGATGCAGTGACCGTCGGCATTGATTTCACCGCACGGGATCTTCAGCGGAAGTTACGTGCAGAAGGGAAACCTTGGGAACTCTGCAAAGGGTTTGACAATTCTGCTGCTATCGGTGAGTGGATTCCTGTTGAGCGGTTTGCTGATATTCAGAACATCCGTTTCCGTTTGGATATTGACGGAAAAACGGTTCAGCAGGGAAATACATGCGATATGATTTTCAATGTAGACCGGATTATTGCTTATGTAAGTCAGTTCTGCACGTTGAAAATCGGTGACCTGCTTTATACGGGAACCCCGGTCGGAGTGGGGCCGGTGCAGATTGGGAATCACTTGGAAGGTTATCTGGAAGATGAAAAAGTATTAGATTTCAATATACGATGAAGATAAGAGTTGGATTTGGTTTCGATGTCCATCGGCTGGTGCCGGGACGTGATTTGTGGCTGGGAGGTATCAGGCTGGAACATGAAAAGGGACTCTTGGGGCATTCGGATGCCGATGTGCTGATTCATGCCATTTGCGATGCCCTGTTGGGAGCTGCCAACATGCGTGACATAGGCTATCATTTTCCCGACAATTCCTCGGAGTTTGAAAATATAGACAGCAAGATTCTTTTGAAGAAAACCGTCGCTTTGATAGCGGGGAAAGGCTATCGGGTAGGAAATGTCGATGCAACGGTGTGTGCCGAACGTCCTAAACTGAAGGCGCATATTCCCGCTATGCAGAATATTCTTGCCGAGGTGATGGGAGTGGAGGCAGATGATGTGTCTGTCAAAGCCACCACTACAGAAAAATTAGGTTTTACCGGGCGTGAAGAAGGTATCTCCGCATACGCAACGGTATTGATAGAAAAGGATTGATACAATGAATCCGAAGTATTCCATAATTATTCCCGTATATAACCGTCCCGAAGAGGTTGACGAGCTTCTTGAAAGCCTTTCGCGCCAAACATTCAAGGATTTTGAAGTGGTGGTGGTGGAGGATGGATCTTCAGTGCCATGCAAGGCTGTAGTTGACAAGTATTTGCCCGTGATGGATATACGTTATTACACCAAGCTGAATTCCGGGCCGGGAAAAACCCGCAATTACGGTGCAGAGCGTAGCAAAGGAGCATATCTTATCATACTGGATTCTGATTGTATTTTGCCGGAAGGATATCTTCAGGCGGTTGAGATCGAATTGGAGAAGGAACCGGCTGACGCTTTCGGGGGACCTGACCGCGCACATGCTTCGTTCACTCCCGTGCAGAAAGCTATCAACTATGCCATGACCTCCTTTTTTACTACAGGCGGCATTCGCGGGGGAAAGAAAAAAATGGACAAGTTCTATCCGAGGAGCTTCAATATGGGGGTGAGATCCGATGTGTACCGATCCTTGGGAGGTTTTTCTGATATGCGTTTTGGAGAGGACATTGATTTCAGTATCCGTATTTTCAAGAACAATTGCAGATGCCGCTTGTTTCCCGGAGCATGGGTCTGGCACAAACGTCGTACAGATTTTCGCAAGTTCTTCAAGCAGGTGCATAATTCAGGCATTGCGCGCATCAATCTTTACAAGAAATATCCAGAATCTCTGAAGTTGGTGCATTTGCTTCCGGCTGTTTTTACGGTCGGAGTGGTGCTGGTGCTGCTTGCTGCTCTCATCTGTCCGTGGAGTCTGCTTCTTCTTCTGTTTTTCGCATTGGTGATTTTTCTGGACTCTTCCGTACGGAACAAGAGCTTGTGGATAGGTATCCTTTCGGTTGGAGCCGCTTTTGTCCAGCTTACCGGGTATGGAACGGGGTTCCTTTATGCTTGGTGGAAGCGGTGCGTGCTCCGGAAAGAGTCTTTTTCTGCTTTTGAGAAAAGTTTTTATAAATGATCTGTGAGTTTTTTATAGAAGTCCCCGTTTCCTTTCGTCTATTCAGAAGGAAACGGGGACTTCGGCTTTTCGGTGTTTAAGTCATCAACAGCCCGAGGTTTAAGAACCTATATTTCGTCCGGCATCTGCTGAAATCTTAATCACAAGAGCCTATTATGGTATGATGTCTTTCAGTTTTATACTTTGGAAAGTCATGTGTGCCACACTGCTTTCGTACAATATTCCTATTGTTTCTTTGTCAATCATTGTGAGGCATGAATATCCCCAGTTGTCTTCTTCATCTAACAGAAGCTGATGTTCCGGACTCCACGTCTTTCCACCGTCGGTACTTATTTTGATAGTCATGTTTCTTCGGGCATTGGTGGTATTGGGGTTTGAGAAAATCAGCAAGTCTTTGCCCAGCACATTGTCTTCGGCTTTTACGCTGATGAGACTTGCCATACATACGGGCTCAATCAGTGCCGTGCGCGACGATTCATGTTCTTTCCACGTCACACCCAAATCGGTCGTGGTATATACGGCACGGCTTCCTCCCCGGTTGTCTCGCATGTTGAGCATGAGCGTGCCCGGTGTGACTTCTGCCACTTGTGCTTCTGTCGTGTTGGTGCGGGCAAGGTTATGAATATGCCATGTTTCTCCTCTGTCTTTGCTGTACATGATTCCGGCATTCGGAATGCGTGTTTTGTCGATGTATTGGATGGGGAATACCAATGTGCCGTCTTGCATTGTGATTCCACGTCCGGGACCTTGCAATAAGAAATGCCACTCCGGGAGTTTGACCTGCTCGGTAATGTTGATGGGAGCCGACCATGTTTTGCCGTCATCTGTACTCTTTGTCATGACTAATTGTGCCGTATGGTTTAAGTCCATGCCGGGTTGTGAACTCCACCATGCACGTTGGTTTCCCATTCCGTGTGTCCATGCTGCTACAATCCAGACCGTATTTGTTTTTGTATCGACTAGAATCGACGGGTCGCCAACCCCGTTTTGCGCCGAGGGCAGTCCGTCGTATTCGCCAAATGACAGGGGCAAACGCATTTTTTCCCATGTTCTGCCACCGTCTGTGCTTCGGCTCAAACCGATGTCAATATGTTCTTGCAGATCCGCGCTGTTGTTATAACGTACATCGTATACACCTAAAAGCGTGCCTTTATTGGTTGTTACTAATCCGGGAATTCGGAATGCTGCCGAACCGTTATCGCCTGCATGACGTACACCTATACCCATTCTGCGGACGGTGGTATCGCCTGAAACAGTTTTTACAGGCAGGGGTCTGCCGTCGGCCTCGGCTGAAATGAGAGAAGCGGCCAGTGTGGTACTTATAGGAGCATCGTCTTTCATTTCTATGCTTACCCAAAAGTAATTTATTCCGGGGTATAATTTTTGTTTGCCATCAAGTTTTATGGTGCTTTCTACAACTTCAGATTCCGATTTTTTAATGGAGTAAGAAGGATTGGCGGCAAGTGTTTTCCCGGGATTGTTGCTCGAAATGTATTTGACAGGAGCAAATCTTCCTTTGTTTCTGTCTTGCAGTGCTTCTGTTCCGGCATAATATAGTTTTATCGATTTTATTTTGTTGATATCTGCGTCCTTCGCGAAGTTTACGCTAATGTTGTCTAACACCTTTGTTCCAGTTGATGTGAGGCGCATATAAAACAAAACGTTGTCGTGTCTTTCGATGAGTATTGGTATTTGTGGCGATTTTACCAGTAAGGTATCTGCTCCCCATGTTGCTAATGTGGAGAATAGGAATAAAGCGAATGGAAAAACTTTTTTCATGAGCAATTAGAAACTGTCGTTTAAAAATTAAAGTTAAAAAATAAAAGGAGTGTTTCCTCCTTCCGTGAAATGATTATTCCCAGCTTGCAGACTTGAATAATTATGTATTCAGCGGAATTAAAAGAAACGCTGTGGCAAGTTATCAAGAAAATCTTTAATGTGCAAGGGAGGAAACGAAATGTTTCGTTTGCAGCTATATTTTTGCTTGTGATCAATAAGAAACGGCAAAAAGCCTTACCTTTGTAAAATGATTCAAGAGGATTTCAGATTTTACAAGCCTTGCAAGGAGTTACAACCTTACGTCAGGTATTATTGGGCATTCAAAAGCGATCAACCGCTGAATACCCTTACTTTTCCTATTGGTTGTCCTCAAATCATTTTCCATAAACAAACACCGCTTTATATCCCGGAACTGGGAGTCTCTCAATCAGAATTTACCGTTAGCGGTCAGGTAAATTATCATTCACATTTATATGCGGATGATAATGTGGAAATGATAGTTGCTGTATTTCAGCCATACGCCCTGAAAGCCTTCTTGAATTTGCCCATATCCTTATTGCACAATCAAGAGGTTTCCGGTTATGACCTTGAAAACAAGCATTTGAAACGACTGGCTGCACAAATCTTCGACTGCGAAAATACAAGTTTATGTATTAACGTAATAGAGCAATGGCTGTTATCCCAAATAGCAGGTGCATTGACTTTAAAAACAGAATACAACATCAAAAGAATAACTGCCGTTATAAGACAACTGCTCATAATGCCGGAAACTTCTGTCAAGGAATTGACTTCCATTGCCTGTTTAAGCAAGAAACAGTTTGAGCGTCTGTTTAATGAACTGGTAGGTGCGAATCCTAAAGAATATGCAAGAATAGTCCGTTTCCAGAAATCATTGAAACTGTTGCAGCATTATCCGGAAGATGCAAATCAGGCTCAGCTGGCATATCAATGCGGTTACGCTGACCAGTCGCATTTTATCCGGGAGTTTAAACAATTCAGCGGTTATACACCATTGTCTTTGCTGAATGTATGCAAACCTTATTCCGATTTGTTCAACAACCCTATATAATGTCCCTTTTATTCTATCCATCGTTCGATAGTCGGTTTACCTTTGCACTTATTCAATTTAAAATGAACGATAGAATGAAAGAAGTAAATCCAAAAGATACGACCCGTGCCTATGCATTTGAAATGTGGATGAATGCACCCATGCCCATGCTCACCTTTTTCAAGACAATAGATGTTACCCGCCTTGCCCGCATCAGCAAACGGACAAGATTGAAATTCAATATGCTGATGTGTTGGTGTATCGGGCGGGCAGCAAGTAATATCAAAGAGTTCTATATGCTTCCTGTTGGTAAGAAGTTAATGCAATACGACAATCTTGCAGTCTGCGCCATTGTAGCTAATCGGAATGGTGAGGTTAGTTCCTGTGATGTTCCTTTCTCTAAAGATTTAAGACAATTCAATGCGGATTATTTGCTGCTTACCAGGCAAGTTGCCGAAAACTGCCAAAATCATGACTTGACGGATAGCATGGTGATTGGCACATCAGCCCTTGCTGGGTGTGAGATAGACGGGGCAGTAGGCATGTACAGCGGTGTGTTCAATAATCCGTTTCTGATTTGGGGCAAATACAAACGGCGTTTATGGAAACAGACGCTGGTTGTTTCCTTTCAGTTTCATCATACCCAGATGGATGGCGCACATGCTTCCCGTTTTTTGGAAAACCTACAAAAAGAAATTGAGAATTTAAAGGTATAATCAAGAACAAATGCTATCTTTGCGGAACTAACAGAAAAAATAGAATTGTTCAACCAATATGAAATGGCAAGTGTGCATATAGCTGCGCTTAACGGATAGCATTTTAGTCATAGCTATTCAGCAACGGACAGGCTTATAACAGGTTTGTCCTTTCTTGTTTTGCCATTATTCCAAATTTATAACCATGCGATGTGTCATGCCGCCTTATGCAGCAGGACTTGTCGCATCTTATCAAGTTGAACAATGAACTATACATATAAGCATATTTGGCTCATCAACTTTCCTGTAATGATGAGCATCCTTATCGAACAACTTATCAATATCACCGATGCCATTTTCCTGGGGCATGTGGGAGAAATAGAATTGGGCGCATCCGCCCTTGCCGGGATCTGGTATCTGGCTATCTACATGCTCGGCTTCGGTTTCAGTTTGGGCTTACAGGTCGTTGTCGCACGGCGCAACGGCGAGCAGCATTATTCCGAAACAGGAAAAACATTCTTTCAAGGATTGTTTTTCCTGTCGGGACTTGCTGTCTTTTTGTGTCTGTTCTCCAAACTGTTTTCCCCGATTATTCTAAGTCGGCTGATTACTTCTGCGGAAGTCTATCATGCCGTGATTGATTATTTGGACGGGCGAATTTGGGGACTGTTGTTCTCTTTTCCGTTTCTTGCCCTGCGCTCTTTCTTGGTCGGCATTACCCGTACAAAAGCCTTAAACGTAGCGGCTCTGACAGCCGTATTGGTGAATATTTCGGGTAACTGGCTGCTCATATTCCATTGGAACCTGGGAATAGCTGGTGCAGCTATCGCATCATCTTTTGCCGAAGCGTGTTCGCTGGCGGTATTGGCAATTCACGCTTTATGTAAAATGGATAAACGGTTTTATGGCTTGTCTTGTAGCTTCGACAAAGCTGTACTGGTTCATGTCTGCCGGGTGTCCGTTTGGAGCATGTTCCACTCGTTCATCGGTGTAGCATCGTGGCTTGCTTTCTTCGTATCTATTGAACATTTGGGAGAGATGGAACTGGCAGCCACCAATGTCATACGCAGCATTTCTACTTTGTTCTTTGTCATTGTCAATTCGCTGGCGGCTACTACCGGTTCGCTGGTAAGTAATTTGTTGGGAGCCGGACAAAAGGAACAGGTAGTCCCGCTGTGTAACCGGGTTGTTCGTTTGGGATATGCTATCGGTTTCCCGCTGGTCATTCTTGCCGTAGC
Source organism: Bacteroidales bacterium SW299 (assembly GCA_019550975.1). Lineage (GTDB taxonomy): Bacteria > Bacteroidota > Bacteroidia > Bacteroidales > Bacteroidaceae > Phocaeicola > Phocaeicola excrementipullorum. Next base: position 44,792 of record SDWH01000008.1, read on the forward strand.
TATCTATCGTCCGATTATCGGCATATATACGGAAAGCCCGGTTCTGATGCAGATAGCCCATCTGCCCTTTGTAGTCATGCTGCTGAACTATGCTTTTGCCCTGCCCGGTTATGTCTATATGAATGCAGTAACAGGTACGGGAGCGACACGCATGACGTTTATCTTTCAACTGATAACTATCGTGGCTTATCAAATTTATTTGTGGAGCATAAGCAGTTTCAGCACGTCATTGTCCGTTTATTGGACAGCAGAATATCTGTATGTGATATTACTCGGCTTGCTTTCTGTCATTTATCTGAAATATAAACACTATTAGAAACTGAATGTTATGATGAAAAAAATATATCCACGCACAGGCGACACGCAGACCGTGTACTTGAATGCAGTTGTGAAAGACCCATCTATCGAAGTGGGCGACTATACCATCTATAATGATTTTGTGTCCGACCCGGTGCTTTTCGAGCGGAACAATGTGCTTTACCATTATCCTATCAACCACGAGCGGCTGATAATCGGCAAGTTCTGTTCCATTGCCTGCGGCGCGAAATTCCTGTTCAACTGTGCCAACCATACCTTGAAATCCCTATCCACCTACACCTTCCCGCTCTTTTATGAGGATTGGGACTTGGAAAAATCAGACGTGGCAACAGCTTGGGACAACAAAGGCGACATCGTGATAAGCAACGATGTGTGGATAGGCTACGAAGCGGTGATTATGGCTGGTGTTCACATCGGGAACGGGGCGATTATAGCCGCCCGTGCCGTTGTTACGAAAGATGTGCCGCCTTATACGATAGTCGGCGGTGTTCCTGCCCGACCGATAAGGAAGCGTTTCGATGAAGAAACGATACAGAAACTCAAAACGCTAAAATGGTGGGAATGGCCTTTTGAGAAAATCAAGCAAAGTTTGCCTTATCTTACAACTGGAGATATTGATAGGTTATTAAAGAATGAAAGATGTAGAATGACATGAGAACAGTTGCGGAGAACTCTTGGTTTACATCTTGGTTTACATCTTGGTTTACATCTTGGTTTACATCAGACGTTAAAAACCAACGTATAAACACGAAAAAAGCGATTACCTGTTTTAGATAACCGCTTGATTTTCTGGTGATCCGCTTGGGGCTCGAACCCAAGACCCCAACATTAAAAGTGTTGTGCTCTACCAACTGAGCTAGCGAATCAAACCTGTTTTGCTATCATTTCCTGATTGCGAGTGCAAAGGTAGACGTTTTATTTGAAATGACCAAATTTTCAGCTGAAAACTTTTCGGTTTTTGCAGAATCCATCTCGATATTGGTCTGTCTGTCCGGAAATTGTCAGAGAGATTGGTGTGCCGTTTTTATTCGTTGAGTGCGCCGCAATGCGGACAGATTCCTTTCGACCGCATTTTGGCTCCGCACGATCCGCATGCATACGGATAACTGTTGGCTTTTTTCAAGCGTCTGATGCACCAGACTGTATACCCTGCAAAGCAAATGTAAGATGCATAGACCCACAGGTAGGTAAAGAAGAGATACAATATGATACAGCAGGCGGCAAGCCCTATCAGGTAGAAAAAGGCTACTTCCAGCGTTGTCTGGTGAAAAAGATCATCAAGCAAGGCGATGCCTAACAGAAGGATGAACCATATGCATAAAATGAACAATCCGAGTATGACCGGCGGTTCAAACGGATTCAGAGTTGGCGCATAATAGTATTTCTCCCATGTTTCAGGCACAAAGTGCTGGATGCTGTTGTAGATTACCGCAGCCGTTGCCAGCAGCCACGAAAGGGTGATAGGAAATATGCTGTCTATATCGTTCAGCCAGATCAGTCTGATTTGCTTTTTCCGTATGGCTCTGTAGATGAAAGCCAGAAAGAATGTTGCCAGTACCAGCAGAAATATCAAGGTGTGTGAATTGCTGAAGAAACTGATGCATTGAGAGATGGGATCAATGGGTACGATGTGCTTGAGGAGATTTTTCTCCTGTATCCATCCGATCGTTTCCTGGTCGCGCGCTACCTTCACCCACAGTGAGTCGACAGAGTCTTGGGGATGTACAGCGAATTCTGCCACTACAAGCTCATCTCCCTCCTTTACCGGAAGGGAATCAGTGAACGGAAGCCGGTGCAGCCATAGTGTGTCGGCCGTTACCTTGAAATTGCTGTTCAAGGCATAGGGGTGCTCATGTGCAGTTTGAAGCGAGTCGTTCCCGCTGGCGGACTGCTGCTGAGTAGAGTAGTGGCATGCTGTTGCCAGAAATGACAGAAGCAGGAGGCAGAACAAATGATGGATCAGGCGCATATCTCTTTTATCGTTTATTTTTCGTCAAGCACTTTCATCTGGCATATTTTACAGTCGAATTCCAGCCGGAATTTCCGTCCGTCTGAGCTGACCAGAAAATAAGGTTCGCGGAATGGGGAGCGGGCTTGATGGTGTTTGGGGCACCATCCCATGCTGTAGCGCAGGCAATGCTTGCAGAACATCAGTATGGCATGTTCGGGCTGTTTCTTCTCAAGAGCAGGTTCGATATGCTTCACCCCGTGGTCGTGATAGAAGGCTGCAGCACGGGCATTCATGACATTTCCCAGATAAGTCAGCTCTTGTTTGGGAAATGAATGGCGGGTTTCGGGCATCCGGTTCCGTTCTTGTCTGTAATTGATATGGCGCAGGCTGGCAAGAGCATTTACGGCCTGCCGGCGCAGTTCGGCCAAAGCGGAAGAAGGAATAAACCAGTTGTCGCTAAACTGCAGGCTGATGCTTTCTGCCTTAAACGGCGTATTGCCCAGCTTGGCCAGCTGCATCCGCTGGTTTTCGTCCTGAGGTGTGCGTGCCGGTGTCTTTTCCTGCGGCAAGGTTACACAAACCCGGTTGCTGTTTTCATCGCAGAAAGCCAGCGTGAATCCGAAGCTGTTTTCTTCCAGCGATATGTTTACCGCGATTTTCCGCTCGGCTGACTTCTTTTGCAGCATGCGCTCGAAGCTTTGGTCGAGGTTGCGGTAAAGCTTCGTTTTCGGACGTATGGCAGGCATCTCCTGTGGGTAAAGTCTGTTGTTTTCCGCCCGGTTTACGCGAAAGCCCTGGAGCTTTCCGTTTTCGTCAAGATAGCAGATGCCGTCACCGTTGCTGAAAGATTTCGTTCCGGCTACGGTCAGATAGTTTCCTTTGATTTCCTTGACGGTTCCCACTTCCTCACCGAGCGATTTGGGCGTGTTGAACGAGAATATCTCCGGATTGCGTCCGTGGGCGAAGTATTCGGTGAACCCCCGGTTAAAGCTCTTGTCGAGTTGCGGACGGAAGGTAAGTTCGACAGTCCCGGACGATGCCCGGCAGTATTCTTTCCTGTATTTGAAGATGGCATCAAGCTTCTGCCTGTAATAGGCGGTTACGTTTTTTACGTAAGATACGTCTTTCAGCCTTCCTTCTATCTTCAGCGATGAGGCTCCGGCATCAAGCAGGGCTTCCAGATTCCTGCTCTGGTTCATGTCTTTCAGCGAAAGCAGGTGCTTGTTGCGGGCTATAGTCTTTCCGTCGGCATCGATCATGTCGAATCCAAGGCGGCAGAACTGCGCGCATTCTCCCCGGTTGGCGCTTCGTCCGTAACATGCCTGGCTTACATAGCATTGCCCGCTGTAGCTTACGCACAAGGCCCCGTGGATGAAAACTTCGAGCAGGACATCGGGGCATGCTTCGTGGATTTCGCTGATTTCATCGATGCTCAGCTCCCGCGCCAGCACAATCTGGCGGAATCCGGCTTCTGCAAGAAAACGTACCTTCTGCACGTCCCGGTTATCTGTCTGCGTGCTGGCATGAAGCGGAATGGGTGGGATGTCCAGCCGGGTAATTCCCATATCCTGCACAATCAGCGCGTCGACTCCGATGCGATAGAGTTCGCCGATCATCCGTTCCGTATCCTCCAGTTCCTCGTCGCGGAGGATGGTATTGACGGTGACATAGATGCGTGCCCCGAACAGGTGGGCATACCGCACCAGCCTGGCTATGTCTTCGAGCGAGTTTCCGGCTGCGGCTCTGGCCCCGAAGCGGGGTGCGCCGATGTATACGGCATCCGCTCCGTGATTGATGGCTTCGATTCCGCATTCCAAATTTTTGGCCGGCGCGAGCAGTTCGATCGGACGGGGAAGAGCGTTATCTGATTTCATTGATGTCGTATGGAGTTTCTTGGTATACGTAATAGTTCAGCCAGTTGGAGAAGAGCAGGTTGGCGGTGCTTCGCCAGCGTACCAGCGGACCTTTTTCCGGGTCGTTGTCCCGGTAATAGTTTTGGGGCATGTTTATCGGAAGGCCTTTTCCCAGATCGCGCCGGTATTCCGTGTCCAGCGTGTAAGGAGCATATTCCGAGTGCCCTGTGACGAAGAATTCGCGTCCTCCGCGCGCCATCACGATATGCACTCCCGAATCTTCTGACTCGGAAATGATCTGCAGTGCCGGGTTCTTTCCGATGTCTTCTCTTCTGATCTCCGTGTGCCGGCTGTGAGGCACGAAAAACACGTCGTCGAATCCCCGGAAGATGGGCAGTTTCTGGAAGCCTTCGCACACGTGGTGCTCGAATATTCCGAACATTTTTTTCTCCAGCGGATATTTGGGGATGCCGTAGTGATGGTAAAGTCCGGCTTGGGCGGCCCAGCAGATGTAGAGAGTCGAGGTGACGTGCGTGCGGGTCCAGTTGAATATCTTCTGGATTTCGTCCCAATAGTTCACCTCCTCGAAGTCCAGATGTTCCACCGGCGCTCCCGTGATGATCATTCCGTCGAACTTCTCGTCGCTCATGTCCTCAAAGTCACGGTAGAACGCTTTCATGTGTTCGATGGGCGTATTCTTCGACGTATGGCTTTTCAGTTTCATGAAGCTTACCTCAATCTGGAGAGGCGAATTTGAGAGCAGGCGGATGAGGTCTGTTTCCGTGGTTATCTTGAGCGGCATCAGATTGAGTATCACGATTTTCAGCGGACGGATATCCTGCGTTTTGGCGCGTGACGTATCGATGACGAAAATGTTTTCTTCTTTCAGAAGGTCTATGGCCGGAAGTCTATCTGGTAAGTTTAATGGCATATGTTCTCCTCGTTTATTTTGTCCGGAGCAAAGTTAATAAAATTCCGCCATGATTGTGTAAAAACTTGTCTGATTTGAAATCGCCGCCCATCTCCGCGAAGATGAGCCGTTGTCCGGGTTGGAACGGGCGTTCATCTTGATGGAGATGGGCGGTCGGACCGGTAAGGTCGGGCGGCCGGTTCCGCAGGTTATGATGCAGGTGGCTACAGCCTGTTCTTATAGATTTCCGCCATCAGCTTCTGGTAGCGGTTTTCCACTTCCATATAGGCTTGCAGATTCTTGTATACGTTATCGGCTTCTACATAAAAGTCGATGATAGACAACTGTCCTGCCCGTACCGCATCTTGAAGCAGGCGCAGTGTCTTGTGCATCAGAACGACATCGTAGGCCTTCATCGCTTCGCGCAATTGCTGCATCTCGTTGAACAGGCTCTGTGTCTGGGCTTCTGCCTGCAGGCGTGCGTTGTCCAGCCGGAGCCGGGCGCTGAGTGCCTGGGCGCGGGCAATCTTTCCCTTTTTCCGGTTGGAGAAGATGGGCAGGCTTCCGCCTATCAGGAAGCCGTTGCTTTTTTCGTCGAGCGAGGTGTTCCGCCGGTAGCCCACTTCTATTTTCGGTAGCCAGCTCTGGCGGTTCACTTTCAACTCTTCCTGAGCGGCCTGCACGTCGGCATCCGCTGCGAGAAGTCCGGCATCCGTCAGCATCACTTCATCATACAGTGCGCTATAGTCTTTCAGTTCTTGCACATCGGGGTAAGTGTCCGAACTGAATGTCAGAGGCATGTTCCCGTTCATGGCGAGCAGTTGCTGGAGTGCCGTGCGGTGTGCGGCATTGTTCTGAGCCGCTTCGGTCCGGACATTCATCCGCTCCATCTTTATCTTGTTTACTTCCAGAATGCCTGCATCCCCTTCCTGAAGGCGTTTCTCGAACAGCTCAAGAAGTTCGTCGGCATTTCTCATCCGTTCGTCCAATAGCTTCTGCTGCTGGTTGAGCATGATCAGGTCAAGGCAGATATTCTTGGCCGTGAGCAGGATTTCGCGGCGTGAGGCGAGTTGCTGGCGGTCGAGAGATTCTTGCTTCCATTTTCCCGACTGGCGACGGGCCGCATACAGGGTAGGAAAGTCAAATCCCTGTGTGACCACGAGCTCCGAACTCGACATTCCGGTAATTCCCCTTGTATAAAAAGGGCTGTATTCCACCGAAGGGTCTTCCAGGTTGTTTTGGGTCTGCACTTCGAGTTTGGCGGCATTCGTTGCCTGAGTCTGCGCCTGCAGTTCCTTGTTGTTGCGTTCGATCTGCCGGAGCACGTCTTCTATGCTCTGCGACCTCATGCCGGCCGTGGCCAGGGTACATGCGGCCAATAGGATGTATCTTAGTTTCATGATTTTCTGTTTTTATGGTTGTTGTGCATCAGTTCGTATACCACGGGCACGATAAATGCGTTGAGGAATGTGGATGTCAGCAGTCCGCCGAGGATGACTTTCGCCATCGGGCTTTGGATTTCATTTCCCGGAAGGTCGCCTCTCAACGCCAGCGGAATCAGGGCGAGCGCCGATGAGAGCGCCGTCATGAGGATCGGATTCAGCCGGTCGAGCGAGCCGTGTACGATGCATTCGCGCAGATCCATGCCCTGTTCCTCCTTCAGCAGCTTGTAGTGGCTGATAAGGAGCATGCCGTTTCGTGTGGCGATGCCGAAGAGAGAGATGAATCCGATGATGGCCGGGATGCTGAGTTCTCCGGTGGTGAAGATCAGCGTGAACACTCCTCCGATCAGAGCCAGCGGGAGGTTGAGCAGGATTACTCCGCTTTCCGCGCCGCTCTTGAACTGCATATAGAGAAGCAGGAAGATTACGGCGATGCTCATGGCCGATGTGAGGAGCAGCGTGCGGCTGGCCGATTGCTCGCTTTCAAACTGCCCTCCGTATTCCACATGGTATCCTTCGGGCAAACGGACACTCTCGTCCACCCGTTTTCGGATGTCATTCACCACGCTCCGCAGGTCGCGCCCGCTTGCGTTGGCCGAAATGACTATCTTGCGTTTCACGTTTTCCCGGTTGATGGTGTTCGGTCCGGCAGACGATTCTATGTCGGCCACATAGCTTAGCGGAATCTTCTGTCCTTGGGCATCGTCTATCATCAGATTCTTTATGTGTTCCATCGACCCGCGGTTGGATTCGCTTGAGCGTACCACCAGATTGAATGACTTTCCTTGTTCGTACACTTGGGAAACCACCTCTCCGGCCATGTTGACCGTAATGAATTCGTTGAACTGCGGAAGTGAGATTCCGTATTTTGCCAGCATCTCACGTTTGGGAATGATTTTCAGCTCCGGACGCTCAATCTGCTGTTCCACGTTCAGGTCGGCAATCCCTTCTACATCGGCGATGACTTCCTTTATCTGGTTTCCCAAAGCGAACATCCGGTTCAGGTCATCGCCGAAAAGCTTGATGGCGATGCTTGCCTGCGTACCGCTCAGCATGGCATCGATGCGGTGGCTGATAGGCTGGCCGATTTCGATGTTTGCTCCGGAGATGACCGAGAGTTTTTTGCGTACCTCGTTCAATAGCTCCTGATGCGAACGGTCCTTCAGCTCAAAGGGAGCTTCGATTTCCGATACGTTCACGCCCAGCGCATGTTCGTCGAGTTCGGCGCGTCCGGTTTTTCTGGCGACGGTCTGTATTTCCGGAATGGAAAGCAGGAGTTCTTCTGCCTGCCGTCCGATCTTGTCCGACTCTTCCAGAGATATTCCGGGCATGGAACTGATATTGATGGTGAACGAGCCTTCGTTGAATGCCGGAAGGAAGCTGTGTCCCAGTGTGAAAAAGAGGCACAGGGCGGACACGAACAATACGGCCGCACTTCCCAGAACTCCTTTCTTGTGTCCCAATGCCCAAAGGAGTGCGCGTTCGTAATGCTTTTTCATCCATACGGCCACGAATGCTTCTTTAGGCACTCCGCCCTCTTTTCCGGTCTGTCCTCCCAGCAGGTAGCTGCAAAGCACAGGGGTCAGCGTGAGGGCCACTATGGTGGAGGCGAAGAGCGAAACGATGAAAGCCACTCCCAGCGGCATCAGCATACGCCCTTCCATTCCGCTCAGGAAGAACAGGGGGACGAAGCTTACGATGATGATCAGCGTAGAGTTCAGGATGGGCATACGCACCTCGCGCGAAGCGTTGAACACAACCTCGAGCACGGGTTTTCTTTCCGCAAGCGGAAGCATCCTGTTTTCGCGCAGATGTTTCCATACATTTTCTACGTCTACAATTGCATCGTCCACCAGCGAGCCGATGGCTATGGCCATACCTCCCAGACTCATGGTGTTGATGCTCAGTCCCATATAGTGCAGGACAAGGATCGTGACCAGCAGCGACAGGGGAAGTGTAACCAGTGAGATGACGGTGGTGCGTGCGTTGGCAAGGAAAAGGAAAAGCACGATAACCACAAAGATGGCTCCTTCGTATAAGGAGTTCTGCACATTGCTGATGGAGCTTTCGATGAACCGCGACTGACGGAAAGTGTCGGTTGAGATTCTTACGTCGGCGGGGAGATTTTTCTGCAAATCTTTCAGCGATTCTTCCAGCCGTTCGGTCAGTTCGATGGTACCTGTGTTCGGCTGTTTGGTTACTGTAATCAATACGGCAGGCTTTCCTTTTTCTGAGGCCACTCCCAGCTTGGGCTGTTGGGCGCCGATCCTTACATCGGCCACATCTTCCAGAGTGACCGGTGCGCCTCCTGCTGTCTTGATGACGGCGCGTCCCATTTCTTTTACGTCATCGGTGGAAATCACTCCGCGCACGATGTATTCGTTCCCGTATTCATAGATTACGCCTCCGCTGGTATTCTGGTTCATTCCGCGGGTAACGTCCATGATTTCTCCCAATGTCACGCCGTAGTGCTTCATCCGTTCCGGATGAACGAGTATCTGGTATTCCTTTATATCTCCTCCCAGTACGGCTACTTGCGCCACGCCTCCGGTGGAAAGCAGGCGGGGACGGATGGTCCAGTCGGCCAGTGTGCGCAGGTCGAGCATGGATGTAGAATCGGCGGTCAGCCCTACTATCAGCAATTCGCCGAGGATGGACGACTGCGGGCCGAGTGTCGGATTCCCCACATTGTCCGGCAGGCTTTCGCCGACCGTGGTCAGTTTCTCGGACACGATCTGTCGCGCCAGGTAAATATCTGTATCCCAATCGAACTCAACCCATACGACTGAAAATCCGGCGGTTGAAGACGAGCGGACACGGCGCACGTTTGTCGCGCCGTTTACCGCGGTTTCTATCGGGAAAGTTACGAGCTGCTCCACCTCTTCGGCTGCCATCCCGTTCGCTTCTGTCATTACTACCACCGTAGGAGCATTGAGGTCGGGGAATACGTCGACTTCGGTGTGTATCGTGGTGTAAAGCCCTCCTATCAGGAGCAGAACCGACGCAACGAGAATCAGAAGCCGGTTCTGCAATGAGAAGTGTATGATTTTATTCAGCATAAGTTCTCCGTTTTATCAGTCCGTGGTTAATGATTGTGCGTATGCGCCGGGATAGCGTTTGATGCTGCGGCCAGTTTTACGTGGACGGCTCCTTCGGTTACCACTTTTTCCCCGCCTTTCAGTCCGGAGAGGATTTCTACACGGGTGCCGTCATTTCCTCCGAGCTTGACCTCCTGCTTTTTGTATCCTTCCGCATCCACCTGGATGTAGACAAAGTTCAGCCCCTGCTCTTCTGTGAGCGCCGAAACGGGGACGGATATCACTCCCTGGCGTTTTGCCGCCAGCAGATAGACCTCTACGAACGAGCCGGGAATCAGATTGCCGCGGTTGTCGAACTCGAAGGTGACAGGAATGTAGTAGGATGCGTCGCCCGAGGTTTTCCCGTATGAAAGCAGACGTCCGTTCAGTTCGCTCAGCCGATATACCTTGTTGTCGTAGGGTGTCTTGATGTTGGCAGAATTTATCCGGCCCAGCTCCGGATAGTAGCGTTCGGACACCTCAGCCTTCAGCATCAGCCGGCGAGTTTGTGAAACGGTCATCAGCGGCTGTCCGATAGTTACATAGTCGCCCTCTTTTACCAGACACGACTTTACGTATCCGTTCATGGGGGATTTTACCGCCGCTCCTTTTCCCGACTTGCTCGGTGTGAGCGCCTCGTATGCCAGGCGGGCGTTTTCGTAAGTTTCATATAAGGCGTTCAGCTCTTTTTGAGCGACTATCCGGCTTTCCGACAGCTTGCGGGCGCGTTCGTATTCGTTTTTCGCTTTTTCGTAAGCAACTTTCGCCCGTTCCACGGGGTCGCCTTCCTGCAGGTGCTCGGCAGAGATGCTCATCATTTCCATGCCTTTGCCTGCCTGCATTCCTTCGGTTACCGTACGCGAGAAAGACACCACCCCCGATGTACCGGCCACAATGGTGGTTTCTTCTCCTTGCGCTGACATGATTTGCCCGCCGGTGGTTATCACTTCGGCAAACGAGTCCGGACGGATTGTGCTTACTTTCACTCCGGCAGCCTTCGCCTTTTCCGGAGTAAGGATGATTTCGTCGGAATGAGCGTGCTGCTCTCCTTTCATTTCGATTTCATAGTCGTGCCCCTCACTTCCATGACGGTGGGCGTCGCATGCGCCCAGCAGGAGCATTGCGAATGCTCCGATATAGATCTGTTTTTTCATGTGATGTTTTTTTCTGTGCCACAAAATTGGGGAGAAAGCGTCACAACCGGGTTGCAATGTTTCTCTTTTTCTGATTCAAACGGTTGTTTGTGGAGTGTCAGACGACTCCGCCTTTATCCTTGGAAAGGAGGGGCACGGAAGTTGCGCACGGCACTGAAATGCCGGGCATGGAGTGATTCTATATAGTAGGCGATTTCATCGGACGAGCCGGGCGCGTCGGTTCCTTCGGATATGATTCCGGACAGAGAATAGATCAGGGTGAAGAATGAGTAGCAGGGAGTGCAGTCCGTGTGGTGGTGCGATGTGGAAAACGAGAAATGCGTGATGCATGTCGTGTCGCACATGTGATTGTCGGCATCTCCCGGATGATGCTTGGCGTTGTCGGAAGAATGGGATGGGGGAGTGCAGGTTTCGATGTCTTCGTTCAGGCACAGACTCTCGTTGTGGTGGTGGTGCGGGAAGGCACCGGCCACCAGCATCAGTATGCTGACTGAAAGCAGGATATATGTTTTCAGACTTTTTTTCATCCTCGGATTATTCTTCGGAGGCAAAGATAGAATAATATTTAAAAACATCCAAACCTGTATCGCGGATTGGAGAGGATGTTATAATTTTAATGCCGTGTTTGATGCGGAAGAAAAGGAGCCGTGTGCGGGCGGAAAATCTTTTCTTGTCCGCAGAAAAGCCGGACAGATGCCGGCACGGTCTGTATCTCCAGCTTAGAGATATAAATCTTCAGGCTAAAGATACACATCTCCAGGTTGAAGATGCATGTCTTTAGCCTGAAGACGGTCTTTTTCGGGCGAGAGGTTCCTTTTCTTGTGCGGGCTTGCCGCTGTTTGTGTGAAGAGGTGGTTTTATTTTTACATTTGTCTTTTGTATTGTAGCTGGTGTTATATATGAAACAGTTTATTCTTATCGTGCTTCTCTGCTGGTTTTCTTGGCGGATGGTTGATGCGCAGGGACCTGACCGCAGGCCGCGCCGTGCCCTTCCGGAAGTAGAAGTTCCCGGAACTCCGGCTTATGAGGGGCTGAATGCGTTTGAGGTGGCGGACAGCCTGCTCGCTCCCAATGTGCTGTTGTTCTGCGGACAGCATGTCAATCTGGACCCGATGGACCGCCAGCGGAAGCTGCGCAGGGAACTGGCTTCTCTGTCGCGGTTTTCTTCTGTTCTGATGGAGCGTGCCGATATTTTCTTTTCTCTTGTGGAGCCGATTCTTGAGGAGCACAAGGTGCCCGACGATTTCAAGTACCTGATGGTGATTGAGAGCGGGATGAATCCTGAGGCACGTTCGCCTGCGGGAGCGCTGGGCTTGTGGCAGTTTATGAAGGGAACGGCTTTGGACTACGGTTTGCAGGTTGACCGGAAAAGGGATGAACGCCTGGATGCGGAGAAGTCCACTCATGCGGCGTGCCGTTATCTGCTGGATGCTTATTCAAAGTTCAACGATTGGGTGGCCGTAGCCCAGTCGTATAATATCGGCCAGAACCGTATCCGTTCGGAACTGAAGCGCCAGCGTGTGGATGAGGCTATCGACCTGCAGTTGGTGGAAGAAACCAACCGGTATATTTACAGGCTGATGGCTATAAAGATAATCTTCACGCATCCCGATAACTTCGGGCTGAAAGAAATCCGTTATAAGAAGCTGCGGAGAAGGTAAGTTCGTTGAATGGAAAAGCACGGAAACGCAGAGCTTCTTCGTTTTTTGCTCTGTGCTTCCGTGCTTTTGCCTTCAATAAAGATATTGTCATTCATTTTCCTGCTGAGATGCAACGCGGCTTCTGTCTTCTATGCCTTTCGGGTGAATCACCTTTTCAAGCAGCATTTCGAAGATGAGGACTGAATGTCCGGGGACATTTTCGCGTCCGGATGCGCCGTAAGCCAGGTCAGACGGTATATAAAGCATTACGTGTTCGCCTTCCTGCATGTGCTGCAGGGCGGTAATCCAGCCATTTACCAGTCCGTCATAGCCTGAAGACTGCAATGCAAAAGTGGTAGGCGTATGCACATCCGTATCAAGTTCTCCCTGAAAGTTCTGGTCGAACACTGTTCCGTTGATGAGCGAACCGCGGTAATAAACGGTCACGCTGTCTGTATATAAGGGAGTGATGCCATCTCCGGCTTTGATCACTCTTACATACACAGAGTCTGTTTCGTCGGCCGGAGTTTCGTACGGATTGGTGATTGATGTTCCGCCTATGCCGCCTCCTGCCGTAGAATTGTCGGTCTGCACTTTGTAGTTGCGATAAATTTCCCAGCTTCCGTCCGCATTGGTGCGCGCTACGTCCACAATCGAATCCAAATAATGTTCGTTGCGTCCCTGCCAGTCGGCATAAGGATCAACCGCTTCCGTGTCTTCCGCACACGAAGTGAATCCCAATGAGAGAATGGTAAAAGCGGCTATCAGCAAAAAAATGTTTTTTTTCATGCGCTCAGTCTATTTTATTGGAGCGTCTTCAGCAAGCTTGTGATGCTTACCTTGTCCGCGATGATGTTGTTCAGCTCGGCAATGGGCACACGTGTCTGTTCCATGGTGTCACGGTTGCGCAGCGTCACACAGTTGTCTTCCAGCGTCTGGTGGTCGACGGTTACGCAGTAGGGAGTTCCGATGGCATCCTGACGGCGGTAGCGTTTGCCGATGGAGTCTTTTTCGTCATACTGGCAGTGGAAGTGGAACTTCAGGTCGTCCATGATTTCGCGCGCCTTTTCGGGCAGTCCGTCTTTCTTTACCAGCGGCATCACGGCCAGTTTTACCGGAGCCAGTGCTGCGGGCAGCTTCAATACGACGCGTGTTTCTCCGTTTTCCAGCTTCTCTTCGCAGTAGGCCGCGCTCATCACGCTCAGGAACATGCGGTCTACGCCGATTGACGTTTCGATGACATACGGAGTATATGATTCGTTGATTTCGGGATCGAAATACTTGATGCTCTTTCCCGAATACTTCTCGTGCTGGCTCAAGTCGAAGTTAGTGCGGCTGTGGATACCCTCTACTTCCTTGAATCCGAAAGGCATCAGGAACTCGATGTCTGTGGCTGCGTTGGCATAGTGAGCCAGTTTCTCGTGATCATGGTAGCGGTAGTGGTCATCTCCGAATCCCAGAGCCTTGTGCCACTTCAAGCGGGTTTCTTTCCATTTCTTGAACCATTCAAGCTCTGTTCCCGGCTTCACGAAGAACTGCATTTCCATCTGTTCGAATTCGCGCATGCGGAAGATGAACTGGCGTGCCACGATTTCGTTGCGGAACGCTTTGCCTATCTGCGCTATGCCGAACGGAATCTTCATGCGGCCTGTCTTCTGCACGTTCAGGTAGTTCACGAAGATACCTTGTGCTGTTTCCGGGCGCAGGTACACTTTCATCGCTCCGTCGGCGGTGGAACCCATTTCGGTGGAGAACATCAGGTTGAACTGGCGTACTTCAGTCCAGTTTTTTGTTCCCGAAATCGGGCATACGATTTCTTCGTCCAGAATAATCTGGCGCAGTTCGTTCAGATCCGGTCCGGCATTCATCGCCTTGGTGTAGCGTTCGTGCAGGGCATCGCGTTTTGCCTGATGCTCCAGCACGCGTGCGTTTGTTGAACGGAATTCCTGTTCGTTGAACGCATCGCCGTATTTTTTTGCGGCTTTCGCCACTTCCTTGTTGATTTTCTCGTCGTATTTGGCAATCTGATCTTCAATCAGCACATCCGCACGGTAACGCTTTTTAGAGTCGCGGTTGTCGATGAGCGGGTCGTTGAACGCGTCCACATGCCCCGAAGCCTTCCAGATGGTAGGGTGCATGAAGATGGCCGAATCGATTCCAACGATATTGTCATGCAGCAGCACCATGCTCTGCCACCAGTATTGCTTGATATTGTTTTTCAGTTCCACACCATTCTGTCCGTAATCGTATACGGCTCCCAGTCCGTCGTAGATTTCGCTTGAAGGAAACACAAATCCATATTCTTTGCAGTGTGAAACCAGTTTTTTGAAAACGTCTTCTTGTGCCATTTTACTTTTAGTTTATATTTTGTTACTTTTCGCCACAGAGGTTACAGGCTGCCACAGAGGATGATAAATAAAAAAGACTCAGTGCGCCTCTGTGTCCTCTGTGGTTCGTAAAACCGCACAAAGATACGCATTTATGAGGAAAAACGAAGCATGTCAGTATATTAATTTATATGAATCTCCTCCGTCCGGGCGTTTCGCTTCGGCAAAAATCCCTAAATTTGCGGGAGAAAATTCCATATGATGAAACACGAGCATAAGGACAAGTTTACCCAGATGACCACTGCGCCGATTCCGCCGCTCATCGGTTCGCTGGCCGTTCCTACAATCATCAGCATGATGGTTACGTCTATCTATGTGATGGTTGACACGTATTTTGTGGGGAAAATCAACACGCAGGCTACTGCGGCCGTGGGTATTTCGTTTTCTGTCATGGCCATCATCCAGGCTTTCGGTTTTTTCTTCGGGCACGGGTCGGGAAACTACATTTCGCGCAAGCTGGGAGCGAAGGACTACAAGAACGCCGAGAAGATGGCGGCCACGGGGTTTTTCAGCGCGTTTGCCATGGGGTGCGTCATTACGGCTGTGGGCGAGTCTTTTCTTACGTTCATCTGCCGTGAGCTCGGTTCCACTCCCACCATTCTGCCCTATACCGAAACTTATCTTGGAATCATCCTGCTGGGTGCGCCTTTTATGGCTTCTTCGCTGGTGCTCAACAATCAGATGCGCTTTCAGGGGAATGCGCTCTATGCGATGGTCGGCATTACGACGGGAACCGTGCTGAATATCGGGCTTGCTCCGCTGCTGATTTTTGTTTGCGGCATGGGCATTGCCGGAGCTGCATGGGCGACAATCTGCGGGCAGGTGTGCAGTTTCTTCATTCTGCTCTATATGGACAGCCGGGGCGAGAACATCCGCATCCGTTTCCGGAACTTCACTCCGAAGGCTGCCTTTTTCAAGGAAATTGTTTATGGCGGAAGCCCTTCGCTCTGCCGTCAGGGACTGTCGAGCGTGGCTACTATCCTGCTCAATGTTGCCGCCGGAAGATATGGCGATGCCGCTATCGCCGGCATGTCTATCGTGACACGTATCTGCATGTTCATCAACTCGTTTGTGGTAGGTTTCGGGCAGGGATTCCAGCCTGTGTGCGGCTATAATTATGGTGCGGGGATTTATTCGCGGGTCAGCCAGGGATTCTGGTTCTGCGTGCGTGTGGGAGTGGTGTTTCTCTCGGTTTGTTCGGTTATAGGCTACATTTATGCACCCGAGGTGGTGGCGTGGTTCCGCGAAGGCGATGCGGAGGTGATAGCCGTGGGAGCCCGCGCCTTGCGCTGGCAGCTTGTGACGCTTCCTCTCGGGGCGTGGGTGATTTTGTGCAACATGATGCTTCAGACTATCCGCCGTCCGGCGCGCGCCGTCACGCTGGCCTCTTCCCGTCAGGGGCTGTTCTTCATACCTTTCATTCTGATTCTTCCTCATTTCTTCGGGCTGGGAGGAGTGGTGGTGAGCCAGGCCGCGGCCGATCTCTGCTCGTTTCTGCTGGCTTTGCCGCTGACCATCCCGGTGCTCAATTCGTTTAAGAAGCGTCCCGGATCTGTGCCGCAAGGAAGATGAATCTGAACGCTCAGGTTGTTCGTGCCGGGCGCATAAGTCCGGGAATCTGGGCGCACGGATTGTGCGGACCTCTGCGGGTGAGGATCCGTTCCGGTCCGCCTGTCGTGGAAATTACTTTTGTTAATTGTAATTTGTAAGAATTGTAAGATCGTATGGCCCGCGCCCTGATTTTCATGGAGGGAAGCGGCTTTTGATTTTGAATTTTATTTTGTATCTTTGCAAGCGACAGACTAAAAACCACCTATGAGCGAAGATATCCTTGACAAGAAAGATACAAGCAATTCCCCTAACGAAGAGCATTCAGACTATACTCCTGCTGCGGCTGCCGACGGCGATGTGAAGCACCAGCTGACAGGCATGTACCAGAACTGGTTTCTGGATTATGCCTCTTATGTCATTCTGGAACGTGCGGTGCCGCATGTCAACGACGGGCTGAAGCCTGTCCAGCGGCGTATCCTGCACTCCATGAAGCGGCTTGATGACGGGCGTTACAATAAGGTTGCAAACATTGTGGGCCATACCATGCAGTTTCATCCGCACGGCGATGCTTCCATCGGCGATGCCTTGGTGCAGTTGGGGCAGAAGGACTTGCTGATAGACTGCCAGGGAAACTGGGGGAATATTCTTACCGGCGACAGCGCCGCGGCTCCGCGTTACATCGAGGCTCGTCTGTCGAAGTTCGCTCTTGATGTGGTGTTCAATCCGAAGACAACCGAGTGGCAGGCTTCGTATGACGGACGGAACCGCGAGCCGGTCACTCTTCCGGTGAAGTTCCCGCTTCTGCTTGCCCAGGGAGTGGAAGGCATTGCCGTCGGACTTTCTTCGAAGATTCTGCCTCATAACTTCAACGAAATATGCGATGCGGCAATAGCGTACCTCAAGGGAGAAGAGTTCCGGCTGTATCCTGACTTCCAGACAGGAGGGGCGATCGATGTGTCGCGCTACAATGACGGCGAGAGAGGAGGAGTGGTGAGGGTGCGCGCCAGGATATCGAAGATTGACAACAAGACGCTCTGCATCACGGAGATTCCCTACGGAAAGACTACTTCTTCGCTTATCGACTCAATTCTGAAAGCGATTGAAAAGGGAAAGATAAAGGTCCGCAAAGTGGACGACAATACGGCCGGAAAGGTGGAGATCTTGGTCCATCTGGCTCCGGGCGTTTCTTCAGACAAGACGCTTGACGCGCTGTATGCCTTTACAGACTGTGAAGTGAACATCTCGCCCAACTGCTGTGTCATCGACCACAAAAAGCCGCATTTCCTTTCGGTAAGCGACGTGCTTCGGAGGTCTGTGGACAATACGCTCGACTTGCTGCGCAAGGAACTGAATATCCGGCGGGATGAAACGCTGGAAACCTTGCATTTCGCTTCGCTGGAGAAAATCTTCATCGAAGAACGGATCTATAAGGACAAGCAGTTTGAACAGGCTGAAACGATGGATGCGGCTTGCGAGCACATTGACGAACGGCTGACTCCGTTCTATCCGCAGATGGTGCGTGAAGTGACCAAGGAGGATATCCTGAAACTGATGGAAATCAAGATGGCGCGTATTCTGAAGTTCAATAAAGACAAGGCGGACGAGTTCATTGCCCGTCTGAAGGCTGATCTGGAGGAAATCGACAATCATCTGGCGCATATAGTGGAGTATACGGTCGACTGGTTTGCACGCCTGAAGGAGAAGTACGGCGCGCATTATCCGCGCCGCACCGAAATCCGCAACTTCGATACAATCGTGGCGACAAAGGTTGCCGAAGCCAACGAAAAGCTCTACATAGACCGCGAAGAGGGCTTTATCGGTACGGGGCTGAAGAAGGACGAGTTTGTGTGCAACTGCTCAGACATCGACGATGTGATAATCTTCTATAAAGACGGGAAATATAAGATCGTCCGTATATCCGACAAGCTTTTTGTAGGCAAGAATATCCTGTATGTCAACGTGTTCAAGAAGAACGACAAGCGTACCATATATAATGTCATTTATCGTGACGGAAAAGAAGGTTATTATTATATCAAGCGTTTCAACGTGACTTCGATGATACGTGACCGTGAATATGATGTGACGCAGGGGAATCCCGGCTCAAAGATTGTCTATTTCACGGCTAACCCGAATGGGGAGGCCGAAGTGATTAAGGTCACTCTGCGCCCCAATCCGCGTATCAAGAAGCTGGTGTTTGAAAGAGATTTCAGTGAAATCAATATCAAGGGACGTCAGTCGATGGGAAATCTGCTGACCAAGTTCGATGTGCATAAAATCAGCCTGAAACAGCGCGGAGGCTCTACGCTGGGCGGACGCAAGGTGTGGTTTGACCATGATGTGCTTCGTCTGAACTATGACGGGCGGGGACAGTATCTGGGAGAGTTCCAAAGCGGTGACAATATACTGGTAGTCATGGAAAACGGCGAATTCTATACGACCGATTTCGACCTGAACAATCATTATGATGCAGGCATCCGCTTTGTTGAAAAATTTGATTCGGAAAAAGTATGGACGGCTGTACTTTACGATGCAGACCAGCAGAACTATCCTTATTTGAAGCGGTTTGCTTTTGAGGCTGGATCAAAGCGTCAGAGTTATTTGGGCGACAACAAGCACTCCCAGCTGGTGTTGCTGAGCGGGGAGGTTTATCCTCGCATACAGGTGGTGTTCGGCGGGCACGACCAGTTCCGCGAACCGCTTGTGGTTGAGGCGAGCGACTTTGTGGGAGTGAAGGGCTTTAAGGCGAAAGGCAAGCGTCTGACAACCTATACGGTGGAGCGCATTGAGGAGCTTGAGCCGACACGCGTGCCGGAGCCGGAAACGGATCCGGAAGAGATTGACGAAGCTGTTGACAATGATGTCACGGCCGAAGATAATGACGGACAAATGCATCTCTTTTAGCAAATGAAACGAATCGTATTGTTATCCGCGATATTGGCTTGCATGCTGTGTGTGCTGCGGGCCTCGGCTCAGGAAGACAGCCTGCGCGCCACTCGCTATGTGATGCGTTCGACGATGATCGGAGCGGGGAAGTCGAATGTGTTTGAAACATATCTTTCTCCGGTAGAATACAAGGGACCGGAAGTGCGCATTCTCCACGAGAGCATGCGGATGACACGGCTTATGGACGGAAATGTGTCGGTGCAGAATCTGGTGCAGGCCAGCGGCTCGTATACGAAAAATCGTTCCGGGACAGGTGAGATGTATTCAGGCTTTTTCAACTGGACTTGCGGGCTTCATTACCAGTTCCGTATCAATGATGATCTGAAGATTCTTTTCGGGCCGATGCTTGACCTTACTGTAGGAGGAATCTATAATGTGCGGAACTCTAACAATCCGGCCCAGGCAAAAGCATACGGAAGCATTGACGCTTCGGGCATGCTTGTTTATAAGTTCCGCATCGCGAGCTATCCGATGGTGCTGCGCTATCAGGCCGATCTGCCCGTCTTGGGAGCAATGTTTTCTCCGGAATTCGGCGAATCCTATTATGAAATGTTTTCTTTGGGACACGACGGGCGGCATGTGGCTTTCACGTCTTTCCACAACAACCCTTCACTCAGGCAGATGCTTACGCTTGACTTTCCCGTGCGGAAGGTGGTGATGAGGGTGGGTTATGTCTGCAATATCCAGCAGGCGAAGGTGAACCACTTGAAGTCGCATGTCTATTCGCATGACTTTATGGTCGGGTTTGTAAAGAATCTTTATCTGCTGAAGGGCAGACGCAAGGTCAGTATGCCTAATCGTGTAACTCCCTTTTAATTGACAAAAAGAAATGAAACGTTTGTTGCTGATGCTGTTTATATGTTGCGGATGGCTGTTTGCATCCACGTCCTGCATCCGGGAGGATTTTCCCGGAAACTCCCCTCAAGACAATTTCGAAGCGCTCTGGAAGATAATCGACGAGCAGTATTGCTTCCTCGAATACAAGAATCAGGAGTACGGACTCGACTGGAGCGAGGTTCATACGCGCTATGCCGAGCGCATCACATCGTCGATGGTGTCTGAGGCTTTGTTTGAAGTGCTTTCAGAAATGGTCAACGAGCTGCGCGACGGACATGTCAACCTGAGCAGTTCGATAGGAACATCACAATATCGCGCATGGTTCGACAACTATCCCCGAAACTTCAGCGACAGCATCCAGAGCAATTATTTGAAAAAAGACTATATCAACTCTTCAGGGCTTACTTATCAGATATTGGAAAACAATATAGGCTATGTGTATTGCGAGAGTTTCTCTGACGGTATCGGTGACGGGAATCTCGATCAGATGCTGTATAAGATGAGTGTATGCGACGGCTTGATCGTAGATGTCCGGAATAATGGAGGAGGTGCGCTGACCACAGCGCAAAAGCTGGCGGCGCGCTTTACCAACGAAAAGGTGCTGGTCGGCTACATGTCTCATAAGACCGGCCCTGGCCATAACGACTTCTCAGAGCCGCAAGAAGTCTATCTGGAGCCTTCGGACGGCATCCGGTGGCAGAAAAAATGTGTCGTGCTGACCAACCGCCGTTCATATAGCGCAACGAATGATTTTGTGAATGCCATGAAGCAGTTGCCCAATGTTACGGTAATGGGCGATGTGACGGGCGGAGGTTCAGGGCTGCCGTTCAGTTCGGAACTTCCCAACGGATGGTCAATCCGTTTTTCCGCCAGTCCGATGTTTGATCCCGATATGAACCAGCTGGAGTTTGGCATTGAGCCCGATATTCGAGTTGACATGTTGAGCGAAGACATGCAGGAAGGCAAGGATACAATGATTGAGGAGGCCTGTGGTGTGTTAAAGAACTAAAATAAAATTTGGCTGAAAGAAAAAGAAACGTTATATTTGCAGCCGCAAAAGATTTTTAGCAATCGTTGTGCGCGCCTGTGGCGTAATTGGTAGCCGCGCCAGACTTAGGATCTGGTGTCATGAGACGTGTAGGTTCGAGTCCTATCAGGCGCACAGACTATCGTGCCGGCCAAACGGCATAAACGAAAGACACCAGGCTGGAGGGTGATTGAAGCTCGATGAGAGAACCCCAGCCTGGTGTCTTTTTAGTATTCTGTCTGATTTAGATGCTGAATGCGTCAAATCCTCCGTCAACAACCACCACAGCGCCCGTTACGAAGCTTGAAGCGTCGCTGATAAGATAATGGATGGTGCCGTACAGTTCTTCCGGCTTTCCGAAACGGCCGTAAGGCGTATGCGCGATAACAGACTGCATGCGTGGGGTCGGCGTGCCGTCAGGGTTAGTCATTAGGGAGCGGTTTTGTTCCGTGAGGAAGAATCCCGGAGCAATGGCATTGACACGGATGCCTTCGCCGAACTTCGTAGCCATTTCGATTGCCATGTATTTGGTGTAGTTGGCGATTGCAGCTTTTGCCGCGCTGTAGCCTACGACACGGGTCAAGGGCCGGAAAGCCGATTCGGAACAGAAGTTTACGATTACACCTTTCTTCTGTTCAACCATTGCAGAAGCGAATACAGTTGTAGGCAATACCGTTCCGAAGAGATTCAGGTCGACAACTTTTCTGAAAGCGTCGATGTCGAGGTCAAAGAAAGTCTTGTCGGGCGGGATGATTGCTCCGGCCATGTTGCCTCCCGCACCGTTCAGAAGCACGTCGATGCGTCCGTATTTGTCCAGGATTGTTTTTCTGTCGGCTTCCAGAGCTTCTCTGCTCATCACGTCCGTTTTCAGAAACATGGCTTTACCGCCTTGGCTCTTGATGTCGCTTACCAGTGCGTTCCCCACTTCTTCTTTGCGTCCGAGCGCGATGATTATGGCACCTTGTTCAGCAAGGTACTTTGAAATGTTCTTGCACAACACGCCGGTTCCACCGGTCACTACTACTACTTTGTCTTTTACGTTAAACAGTTCGTTTGCCATAATGATTAGATTTGTTTATTGAATTGAATATCTGTCCTTATATTATATTGTGTGCGAACACGGAGTTGTCGTACACGCTATCTAACTGGCTGCAAAGAAGCGATTTTATCGGTAAAAAAGCAAACATGCACTGCCATTTAACAGTATTTTAAACCTTTTTCTTTACCTTTGCCGCAAACAAAAAAACAGATATGGAGCCAGAAAAGCATTACGCTCAGAGAATTTCGTCCACAGAGCTGGAATTGGGGAAAGTGAAAGCACGGATCATGCGGGTGAGCATGCTGCGTGTGATATTGTTTGTTGCAGGTATTGTTGGAATCATTTGGCTGTATCCGACCGACAGTTGGATTTTGTGGCTATGGGCATGCTGCACGTTTGTTCCTTTCTTTGTGCTGGTAAAGATCCATAACCGGCTTTTTTACCGCAAGGCCTGGCTTGAAGTTCAAAAGCGTGTCAATATGGAAGAACTTGCCGGACTAAAAGGTGATTACTGTTGCTTTGACAGGGGAGATGAATTTGTTGATCCGGAGCATCTCTATTCTTTCGACCTTGACCTCTTCGGCCGTCGTTCTTTGTTTCAGGCTGTTTGCCGCACTTGCACCTGTTTCGGGAAGAAACGTCTGGCACACTGGATGCAGGCGCATCTCAAGACAAAGGCTGAGATTGAGTGCAGGCAGGAGATTGTCAAGGACTTGAGCGTCCGTGCGGACTTTCGTGAGCAGTTCCGGATAACGGGACTTGTGCATCAGGGCAATCCGGATGACGAGGAAAATATACAGAGCTGGATTCAGGCTCCCTGCCAATATGTGAATGCCCTTTGGGTGAAACTCTGCATTTGGGGAGTGCCACTTATTAACAGCCTCCTGTTGATAACTTCTTTGTTCGGCCTGATTTCCGTCCAATGGTTCGGCCTGTCATTCATCTGTTTTGTTATAGTGAGCTTCGGCATCATCAAGCGTGCCACACGGATTCAGGAAGACTACGGCAAGCAGTTGAAAACACTCAACGGATATGCCCGGCTGATTGCGCTTGCCAAGAAGGAAGAGTGGAAATCGGAAGGCATGAACCGCCTGATGGAGCGTTTGGATATGGACGGGAAGTCGCCGGTGGACGCACTGCTACAGCTCTCGAATGAACTCGACCGCCTGGACTTGCGCAACAACCAGTTGCTTTATGTCCTTCTTGAAGGAAGCATATTCTTCCAGTTGCAGCAGATTGTGCGCATCGAACGCTGGAAAGAGCGTTACGGAAGGTATGTGATGGACTGGCTGGAAGCGGTGGGAGAGCTTGATGCGCTGTGTTCGTTGGGTACGTTTGCCTACAACCGCCCTCATTATGTTTATCCCGTCCTGACCGACACTCCCTTCTGTTTCCTTGCTTCGGAAATGGGACATCCTCTGATGCCGGAGCAGCAATGCGTGAAGAATGATGCGGCCATACCTTCCCGCCCTTATTTCCTTATTATAACCGGCGCGAACATGGCCGGCAAGAGCACCTATCTGCGCACCATCGGCGTGAACTATTTGCTGGCATGTATCGGCGCTCCTGTCTGTTGCAGGTCGCTCACTCTTTGTCCCAGCCAGTTGGTCACCAGCTTGCGCACCTCCGATTCGCTTTCGGATAATGAATCTTATTTCTTTGCCGAACTGAAGCGTTTGAAGCGGATTATAGATCTGCTGGACGAAGGGAACGAACTCTTCATCATTCTTGACGAGATTCTGAAAGGAACTAATTCGGCCGACAAGCAGAAGGGGTCTTTTGATCTGATCCGCCAGTTCATGCGTCTGCGCGCCAACGGAATCATCGCTACTCATGACCTGCTTCTCGGAAAGCTGGAAGACCAGTTTCCCGGATATATACGGAACTATTGCTTTGAGGCTGACATCACGGATGATGAACTCACGTTTTCCTACAGGTTGCGTGAAGGGGTGGCACAGAACATGAACGCCTGCTTCCTGATGAAGAAGATGGGCATAACCATAGCGGATGAAAAAAGTGCGGACGACCGGCAAAAAAAGTATGGTTGTTCGTGAAAAACTGTATCTTTAGCCTGGAGATATAAATCTTCAGCCTAAAGATGGCTGTTTCTAGCTTAAAGATGTGTATCTCCAAACTGAAGACATGCTTTATCCGGGGATCCGGCGAGTTTTATTAATTTATTATATTGTGATGTTATTATGAAAGACACTGTTGTAGAAAAGGCGTCTTCTGCTGCTTTTGCGGATACCAAGCCGCACTATGAACTGCTTGACGGGCTGCGCGGAGTGGCGGCATTGCTGGTTATCTGGTATCACGTGTTCGAGGGATTCGCCACGAGCCCTTACGACCAGCGGTTCAATCACGGCTATCTGGCCGTTGACTTCTTTTTCATTCTCTCCGGTTTTGTTATCGGGTATGCCTACGATGACCGCTGGCCGAGCGGCAAGATGACATTGAAAAGCTTTTTCAAGCGCCGTCTGATCCGCCTTCATCCCATGGTGGTGATGGGAGCGGTGCTGGGCGCTGTTGCTTTCTGTATGCAGGGATACGAGAAGTGGGACCATACGGCTGTATCTCTTCCATGGGTCGGTGTGGCTCTGGTGATGGGCTGTCTGCTTTTGCCTGTTTTGCCGGGTACGGGTCCGGAGGTTAGAGGCAACGGAGAGATGTATCCCTTGAACGGGCCAAGCTGGTCGTTGTTTTTTGAGTATGTAGGCAATATTTTGTATGCGCTTTTTATCCGCCGTCTTTCTGTCCGCTGGCTGGCCGTGCTGGTCGGTGCCTCTGCGCTGGGTCTGGCCGGATATGCTGTGGGAAACGGTTCGGGTTACGGCCATCTCGGGGTGGGCTGGACGCTTGCCGGAACCAATCTGCCGGGCGGAATGCTGCGCCTGCTTTTTGCATTTCCTATGGGGTTGCTGATGTCGCGTGTGTTCAGGCCGGTTCATATCCGTGGCGCTTTCTGGCTGTGCAGCCTCATTGTTGCCCTTTTGCTCTCCGTGCCTCATGTGGGAGGAAGCGGTGCGCCTTGGATGAACGGCGTTTATGACACCGTATGCGTGGTTCTTGTCTTTCCCGTACTTGTCTGGCTGGGAGCGTCCGGATGTACTACCGACAGGACCAGTTCGAGGATATGCAAGTTTCTGGGAGATATTTCTTATCCCATCTATATCGTGCATTATCCTTCGATGTATCTGTTCTATGCGTGGGTGTGGAACAATGGTCTGACCTTCGGACAGGTATGGCCGGCTGCCGCGGGCCTGTTCATCGGGAATATTCTTCTGGCATATCTCTGTCTGAAGTTTTATGACGAGCCGGTAAGGAAGTGGCTGAAACGGTTTTACCGTTGACCGGAATAAAAAAGAGGATGCCGCAGCGCGGCATCCTCCTATGCTTAGGTGGAGTTCCAGACTCCGTTCTTTTACTCTTCTACCGGTTGGAAATCTTCTTTTCCTACGCCGCAAACCGGGCAAACCCAATCTTCGGGGAGGTCTTCAAAAGCAACTCCCGGAGCGATTCCTGCATCCGGATCGCCTATTTCAGGATCGTAAACCCAATCGCAAACAGTGCAAACGTATTTTTTCATAATCTGCTTTGTTTTAAGTTAGTAATCATTGTTCGTTTAAATCAAAAACAAATATAAAAAGAATTTGTTCAACTGATTATTGCAATAACATTTTTTTTAATTCTTCAACACCTGCCGAAGCTCCCATGCGGATTACGTTCACCCTTCTTCCGGAGCCGATATGCACCTCTTTAGGGTCGATCAGATAGACAGGTATATCGGCCGGAGCGTAGTTCAGCAGGCCTGCGGCCGGATAGACGTTCAGCGATGTGCCGATGATGACGAAGATGTCGGCTTTCATCACATGGTCGATGGCCGTTTCGATCATCGGGACAGGTTCGCCGAACCATACGATGAACGGGCGCAGCTGGGATCCGTCGGCGGCTTTGTCGCCCATCTTCACGCAGTATTCGTCCGGCTTCAGCTCCTTGATGCACTTCGGATTGTTCGGTTGCAGGCTTGATGTCACTTTTGTCAGTTCTCCGTGAAGATGGATGACATGGCTGCTCCCGGCGCGTTCGTGCAGGTTGTCTACATTCTGCGTAATGATTGTCACGTTGAAATCCTTCTCCAGTTCGGCCAGCAGGATGTGCCCCCGGTTGGGCTTCACGTCGAGCAGCTGCTTTCTCCGCTCATTGTAGAAATTGATGACCAGTTCCGGGTTGGCGGCATAGCCTTCGGGTGTGGCCACTTGTTCCACGGGATATTTCTCCCAAAGTCCTCCCGCATCGCGGAACGTGCTGATGCCGCTTTCAGCGCTCATGCCGGCTCCCGTCAGTACAACCAGATTCTTCATTTTAGTTCCTCCTAATGTTTTGTTTGACTTTACAAATGTAGCGATAAAAATGAATGCATGTGTCCGGAAGTGCTTTCAGTTTATGGAAAAAAGATGAAGGCTCTTTTCTGCGGGATGGATGCATATCTTCTGAAATAAGAAATTTTATCAGTCAAAATTCCTCATATTCATGGAAAAAGGATACCTTTGCCGCGCAAGAATAAAATAATGTAAAGATTTAAATCTATCGTATGGACAAATTCAGTTATGCCATTGGCCTTGGAATCGGTCAGAACTTGTTAAGTATGGGAGCGAAAGACTTGAATGCCGATGATTTCGCCCAGGCTGTAAAAGATGTGCTGGAAGGTAACAAGACAGCCATTACGCACAATGAGGCGCGTGAGATTGTGAACAATTATTTTGCTGAGCTTGAAAAAAGCGTCAACGAAAAAAATATAGCGCAGGGAAAGGCTTTTCTCGATGCAAACCGGAACAATCCCAATGTAGTGACTTTGCCCAGCGGATTGCAGTATGAAGTGATCAGGGAAGGAAACGGGAAGAAGCCGAAAGCTACCGACCGCGTGCGCTGCCATTATGAGGGCACGCTGCTCGACGGCACACTGTTCGACAGCTCCATCAAGCGCGGCGAACCGGCCGTGTTCGGCGTAAACCAGGTCATCAAGGGATGGGTGGAAGCTCTGCAGCTGATGTCGGAAGGAGCGAAGTGGAAACTCTATATTCCTTCGGAACTGGCATACGGCGTGCAGGGAGCAGGCGATATGATTCCTCCCTACAGCACACTGATTTTTGAAGTGGAATTAATCGAAGTTTTATAATAAAAAATTAGAAAAAGCAAATGAAAAAAGGAACATTCTTTATGGTGCTTGCCGCTGCTGCGGGACTTGCATCATGTGCGCAGGGTCCGAAAGCGAACCTGAAAACTGATGTCGACACGCTTTCTTATATGTTGGGTGCAGCAAACACACGCGGCCTGATGGATTTCGTTCACGGACGTCTGGGCATTGACTCGGCTCACGTGGCAGACTTCATCAAAGGTCTGGAACAGGGCTGCAAGGAAACTGACGCGAAAGAAAAGGCATATCTGGCAGGTATTCAGATTGGCCAGCAGATCAGCAACGACGAAATGTTTGACTATACCAACAAACGTATCTTTGGCGAAGACACAACTAAGACTATTGACAAGGATAACTTCCTTGCAGGATTCATCGCAACGGTGAAGGGACACGGTATGGCTACAGCTGACTCTGCCAATGCGTATGTGGAAGTTAAGTCTGAAGCTATCCGCGTGAAGGCTCTGGAAGAAAAGTTCGGCGAATACAAGAAGCAGAACGAAGACTTCCTGGCAAGCAACAAGTCGAAGGAAGGAATCCAGACTACAGAGAGCGGACTCCAGTATAAAGTGATCAAGATGGGCAACGGTGAAAAGCCGACCGAAAAGTCAAGAGTGAAAGTGAACTACAAAGGTACGCTGATTGACGGAACAGAGTTCGACAGCTCTAAGGACAAACCGGCAACGATGTCTGTAAGAGGTGTGATCAAAGGCTGGCAGGAAGCGCTGAAGATGATGCCTGTAGGATCTAAGTGGGAACTGTATGTTCCGCAGGAACTGGCTTACGGAACTCGTCAGACTGGCAAGATCAAGCCGTTCTCTACGCTGATTTTTGAAGTGGAACTGGTAAGCATCGAGAAATAAACCGACAGATATTGTAGATGCAAGAATCCTTCGTCCTCACGGGCGGAGGATTTTTTTATGTTGCCCCCGGAAGCAGCTCTTACAGCCCGGTGTCATGAAAGCTTTTGCGGTAGTTCATGGGTGTCAGTCCTGTCATTTTCTTGAACATGCGGTTGAAATAGGTTTGGTCTTCAAATCCCAGCTGGTAGGCGATTTCTTTTATCGGTGTGGTTTCAGTTACCAGTTTGAGCTGGGCATTTTCGATTCTCTTTTTATTGATGTATGCCAGTGGAGTCATGTTGATTTCTTTTTTGAACAGTCTGATCAAGTGGTCTTTCGAAAGGCATGAAACGGCAGCCAGCGCATCGAGGTCGGGATGGCTGTTCAGATTCATGCGGATATACTCCAGCGTTTTGGTGATGCGCTCGTCCCTTACGTATTGTTTGGGCTGGGCAAGATGCAGGAACTGTGCCAGAAGCTGGTAGATTATTCCGCGCGACTCCACTCTTGCGTATAATTCCCTCTGCTTGTTCTTCAGAATGTTCTTGTTCAGTGTGGAATTGTTGTCATAGAATTTCGGGTCTGTCTGCGTAAGTTCCATTTCCGGGCATAGCTCATGCAGTTTCTTGATGCGGGAAAGTATCCCTTTCTCGGCTTTTATTTCTGTCGGCAGTATCCAGTCTTCAAGGATATCGTGCCCCGATTCGTTGTAAATGTGGATGTAGTAGTGCCGGAATTCCTCCCGGCAGATATAGCTGTGCGGAGTGAAGGCCGGCACAATATACATGAAGTCCGGATACAAGTCCTGTGTCTTGTCGGGCAATACGATCTGGGCATGCCCTTCCGTTACGTAATACATGCGCGTAAAGGGACTGCATATGTTTTTGTAGTTCCAGTTGTTCAGGCAGTAGGCTTCTCCTATGTGAAGAACAAGAAAATGCATCTGGTCTATGTCGTTGTTCATTTTGTTTCTCCGCTGGTGATATGCAAAGATAGTCAAAAGACTTTTGTCCATGCATAAGCGGGTGCGCTTTTTTTCGGCAAAGAAAAAGCAGGAAGTCGATATTGTCCTATTGAATGTCGGATTCGTGTCATTCGTAAATGGCTGGAACGTCTAATTTTGCATTACAGTTCAAAATTAACAACAAATCTCTTATATTATGAGCAAGTATCCTAAAATTGGAATCCGCCCGACCATAGACGGTCGGCAAGGAGGTGTCCGCGAGAGTCTGGAAGAAAAGACAATGAAGTTGGCTCAGGCCGTGGCTGATTTGATTTCATCCCAGGTGAGGTATGCCGATGGCAAGGCGGTAGAGTGTGTAATAGCCGATGGAACGATAGGCCGTGTCGGTGAAAGTGCCGCTTGCGCCGAGAAGTTTGAGCGTGAGGGTGTCGGTGCAACGATTACTGTCACTTCTTGCTGGTGCTATGGATCAGAAACGATGGATATGAATCCTTACTGGCCGAAAGCCGTGTGGGGCTTTAACGGAACGGAACGTCCGGGAGCTGTATACCTTGCGGCAGTGTTGGCTGGCCATGCCCAGAAGGGACTTCCTGCATTTGGCATTTATGGACATGACGTACAGGATGCGGATGATAATTCGATTCCGGATGATGTGGCGGAGAAGATATTGCGTTGGGCACGTGCAGCCATCGCCGTTGCACAAATGCGCGGCCAGAGCTATCTGTCTGTCGGAAGCCAGTGTATGGGCATTGCGGGAAGTATTGTAGACCAGAACTTCTTCCAGGAATATTTGGGCATGCGGAACGAAAGCGTGGATGAAACGGAAATCCTGCGCCGTATGGACGAAGGCATTTATGATCATGAAGAGTTTGAAAAGGCGATGGCCTGGACTGAAAAGTACTGCAAGTCGAACGAAGGATGGGACAAGAATCGTCCTGAACGGCAGAAGACTCGGGAACAGAAGGATGCCGACTGGGAATTTGTCGTGAAAATGACTCTGATTGTCAGAGATCTGATGCAGGGCAATCCGAAACTGCGTGAACTGGGATTTAAAGAGGAGGCTATCGGCCATCATGCCATTGCTGCCGGTTTCCAGGGACAGCGCCAATGGACGGACTGGAAGCCGAACGGTGACTTTACGGAGGCTTTGATGTGCAGCACGTTTGACTGGAACGGCATAAGAAAGGCTTATGTGTTGGCTACAGAGAATGATTCTTGCAATGCCGTAGCAATGCTGTTTGGCAATTTGCTGACAGGATGCGGGCAGATGTTCAGCGATGTGCGTACCTATTGGAGTCCGGAAGCTGTGAAACGCGTAACGGGAAAGGAACTGACGGGTATTGCCTCGAACGGTATGATTCATCTGATCAATTCGGGTGCCACAACGCTGGATGCCACAGGAGCAAGTACGGATGCAGCCGGGAAACCTTGCATGAAGCCTTGCTGGGAGATGACGGAACAGGACGCAGAGGCTTGTCTGAAAGCAACGAACTGGCTTCCGGCCGACCGTGACTATTTCCGTGGCGGAGGTTTCTCCAGCAATTTCTTGTCGAAAGGTGGAATGCCTGTCACCATGTCGCGCCTGAATCTGATAAAGGGACTTGGACCGGTGCTGCAAATAGCCGAGGGATGGACGGCTGATGTAGATCCTGAAATATTTGAGGTGCTCAACAAACGTACAGATCCTACGTGGCCTACAACCTGGTTTGTTCCGCGTTTGTGCAGCAAGCCGGCTTTCCGTGATGTTTATTCTGTAATGAACAATTGGGGGGCTAACCATGGTGCTATCAGCTATGGACATATCGGAGCGGATCTGATAACCTTGGCTTCCATGCTTCGTATACCGGTATGTATGCACAATGTAGAGGACGACAAGATTTTCCGTCCGGCTGCATGGAATGCTTTTGGAATGGATAAGGAAGGGGCTGATTATCGCGCATGTGCTGCATACGGACCCATTTACAAGTAATGAAAGGAGGAGATGAAGATGATTTCTAACGAACAGATTGAACAGTTCATACAGCAGGCACACCGTGTGGGTGATGCAGGGTTGACAATTTGCAGCAGCGGCAATATTTCATGGCGCATTGGAGATGAGGCTCTCGTTTCGGGAACCGGTTCGTGGGTGCCTTCATTGAGGAAAGACCAGGTGTCTGTGTGCCATGTGTCTACGGGAGAGGTGCTGAACGGCGTGAGGCCTTCTATGGAAAGCGGCTTTCACCTGGGAATCATGCGCGAACGTCCGGATGTAGACGTAGTGCTGCATTTTCAGTCACCTTATGCAACAGCTGTGGCTTGTATGAAAGACATGCCGGCAGACTTCAATGTCACGGCGGAGATACCTTGCCATGTGGGCAGCGAAATACCGGTCATTCCTTATTTCCGTCCGGGTTCGCCCGAACTGGCAGAGCATGTAAAGAAAGCTTTGGCAAATCATAATTCTTGCCTGTTGCGCAAGCATGGACAGGTTGTATGCGGAAAAGGGTTTGACGAGGTGTTCGAACGGGCCATGTTCTTTGAGATGGCTTGCCGTATCATCGTTTTGTCTGGAGGCTCTTATGAGGTGCTGAACCAGGCTGAAATCGAAGATTTGGAAAATTACATTCTGAACAAGAAGCAATGAGTACTTTTTTAGCAGTTGATTTTGGAGCCGGGAGTGGCCGCGTGATTGCGGGTGTGGTGAATGACGGTCAGCTGGTGCTGGACGAACTGCATCGCTTTTCCAACCGTCAGATACGCATCGGCCGTCATTTGTATTGGGATTTCCCGGCTCTATTTGAAGAAATGAAGGAAGGCTTGCGCCGGGCCGCCGCGAAATATACGGATATCTTGAGCATAGGCATTGATACGTGGGGAGTGGATTTCGGCCTGGTAGATGCTGCCGGTAACCTGATGGGAAATCCGGTTTGCTATCGGGATGCGTTTACGGAGCATGTGCCGGAGGAGGTGTTTGGCAGGATCGATGTTGCAGCGCATTATGCGGAAACGGGCATTCAAGTGATGCCGATCAATACAATGTTCCAGCTTTATGCGCTCAAAAAGGAAAATAAGGCATGGCTGCAGGAAGCACGTCACCTCTTGTTTATGCCGGATTTGTTCGCCTATTATCTGACAGGAGTTCCGGGGAATGAATATACCATTGCCTCGACTTCCGAAATGCTGGATGCGGAACGGCGTGAGTGGAGCCGTCCGTTGGTTGAAGGATTAGGTCTTCCGGCTCATCTTTTCGAAGATAAACTGTTGATGCCTGGATCAGTGCGTGGCACCTTATGTCCGGATGTCGCGGCAGAAGTGGGCTTGCCTGCATCAGTCAAGATCATATCGGTGGGGTCGCATGATACGGCAAGTGCGGTTTATGCTGTTCCTTTCCGGAAAGGGAAAGTAAGTGCGTTTCTCAGTTCCGGCACATGGTCGTTGCTGGGCATCGTAATGGATGAACCTTTATTGACCGAAAATGCTCGGGTTGCAGGGTTTACCAATGAAGGCGGAGTAGGCGGGAATATCTGTTTCCTTCAGAATATTACCGGCTTATGGATTTTGCAATGTCTTGTCCGTCAATGGACCGCCAAAGGATTGCAGGCTGATTATGACTTTCTGATAGCTGAGGCAGAGAAAGTGACGGATGTTCCTTGTATTGATGTAGACGCTCCTGATTTCCGGCATCCGGATGATATGGAAGCTGCTATTGTTTCTTATTGCCGGTCGCACGGCCTGACGGTGCCGGTTACGCAGGGAGAATATGTGCGCTGCGTGTTGCAGTCGCTGGCTGTACGCTATCGCGAGGGATTGGCCGGTTTGAATGCGTTGCTCCCCCGTCCGGTGGAATGCCTGCATATTATCGGCGGAGGGTGCCGGAATCGTTTGCTTAACCGGCTTACGGAAGAAGCGTTGGGCATTCCGGTCATTTCAGGTCCGGTAGAAGCGACGGCTGTAGGCAATATCCTGGTACAGGCTGAAGCCTGCGGAGTGATTGAAAACAAAAATGATGTTCATGCGATAAATTAGCAGGCGGATGGAGGGATATCTTTTGAGGACTGCCGTTTCCCGGCAAACTGGCTCAGGGAAGCCCCTCTTTCTATAAATAAAATCTAAACTAAAAGAAAACAAGCCATGAAAAGCACTCGTAAAATACCCGTAGTCGGGGACGGCTCGTGGGCAGCCATAATTCCTTTCGTGCTCATCACGAGCTGTTTTGCCTTGTGGGGATTTGCCAATGACATTACTACCCCTTTGGTGAAAGCTTTTTCCAAAATTTTTCGCATGAGCGTCACGGAAGGTACACTCGTGCAGGTTGCCTTCTATGGAGGCTATTTTGCCATGGCCTTTCCGGCAGCCATGTTCATACGCCGTTATTCTTATAAGGCCGGTGTCATGCTGGGACTGGGGCTGTATGCTTTGGGAGCGTTCCTGTTCTTCCCTGCCAAAATGACCGGCGATTATTATCCTTTCCTTATAGCCTATTTTGTATTGACTTGCGGACTGTCTTTCCTTGAAACCAGTTGCAATCCCTACATCCTTTCCATGGGGGCGGAAGAAACGGCTATGCGTCGTCTTAATCTGGCTCAGGCGTTTAATCCGATGGGGGCTTTGCTGGGCATGTATGTGGCGATGGAATTTATTCAGCGCCGGCTGCATCCGCTGGATACGGAAGGAAGGGCCTTGCTTTCAGACAGCGAATTTGAGGCCGTACGCGATGCAGACTTGTCTACACTTATTGCTCCTTATCTGGTGATAGGGTTGGCTACGCTTTGCGTGCTGATACTGATCCGTCTGATAAAAATGCCTAAGAATGGGGATGGTTCGGGGAAGATAGACTTCATCCCTACGCTGAAACGTCTTTTCAAGGTTCAGCGTTACCGTGAGGGAGTAATCGTACAATTCTTTTACGTGGGTGCGCAGATTATGTGCTGGACGTTTATCATTCAGTACGGAACCCGTTTGTTTATGGATATGGGGATGGCCGAACAGATGGCTGAGGTGCGTTCTCAGAAGTTTAATATTCTTGCTATGGCGGTATTCTGTGTGAGCCGTTTCGTCTGTACTTTTTTGCTGCGTTTCTTCAATCCCGGGCAGCTGTTGCGGGCGTTAGGCATTGGCGCGGCTCTGTTTACGCTTGGAGTGATGTTTTTTCAGAACATTCTCGGCATGTATTGTATCGTAGGTGTATCAGCCTGCATGTCTTTGATGTTTCCCACAATCTACGGGATTGCTTTGAAAGGACTGGGGGAGGATGCCAAATTCGGGGCCGCCGGCCTGATTATGGCCATCTTGGGCGGGTCAATACTTCCTCCGCTTCAAGCTTCCATTATTGATTTGCATGAATTGTGGGGGATGCCGTCCGTCAATTTGTCGTTTGTATTGCCGTTTATCTGCTTTGTGATCGTTGTCTTTTATGGCCACCGTTCCTATCAGAAGAAATGGTCATAGCAGTATTGGCTGCAGTTGTTCTTCTCCATCCCCTTTTCAAGAAGAGGATGGAGAAGGATTTTTTAGTTGGCGTAAGTGAATGTATAGGTATAGGTGTTCGTTCCGTTAGAGGTGCTTATGAGCTTGTCGCTTCCCTCTACTCTTTCGTAATCATATCCCCTTTCCGGATCTTCCGGATAGAGCAGTCTGTCTAATACCTTTATATAGTATTCCCATTCTTTCTTAGTGACATGCTCTGTCTTTGTAATGGAGTTGATTCGTCCGTTTTCGCTTAAGTCATAAGCCAGATCATCAGTATCTAAATCGGATGTACTGTAAGTCTTACGGATTTTTTTTCCGATCATTTCTGCCGGATAGCCTTGCGCCATTTCAGATTCATATGCTATTTCGTCTTCGTGGTGAGATACATAATAGTCGCTCCGTTTCCCGATGAATCTTAACAAGGCCAGATAATCAAGGCATTCAGGCCCGTCGCTAGTGTATGATGGATATTCCATACTTTCAAACAGGATGTTCGGGTCGATGTTGAGCGTGTTGTTTGGAGTTGTGCCGTATTTGTTCTCATTTTCTTCCCGACGGCCGCTGGTGCTGTCATCATACCACAAGTAGGTGTATTCGGCAGCTCCGTTTTTGTAAGTATATTTCAAGCTGTATTGAGAGCCATACGATGTTTCCCATGTGATTTCCGAGAGATGGTCAGTATCGTCGTATGAGAAATTGTAAGTGATGGCCGGATTATAGTCTGTAGCTTTCGTTTCCATTTTCGATACATATCCGTTGCTTCCCAATACCAGCGTGTAATGCTCTTCATCGCTATCATTGAACTTTTCTGTTGCCCGTATCTCTCCCACGATGCTGTAGTCGAAAGAAGTGGTCATCTTTCCCAGATAGTCCGAATCATTGATTGAATAGATGTATTCAGCTACGCGTCCTTCTGAATCATACTTGAACTCAAGGTCAAAATTAAGGTCATCGTCTGATCCTGTGTATTCGCTCCAGCAGCTCGGCCTGTAGGAAATCTTGCTGACTTTGGCCGGATAGGTTACGCTCTCGATGGGTGCTTCCGGCATATTGCCGTCAGCGTTCTCCGCCCTCTGCTCTACGGTGATGGTTATCACATCGTTGCCGCAACGGATTTCAATCTGCGCCTTGCGTGTGCTTCCTGTCAGGTTCGTTGTGAGGGTCAGCGTCAGTGTATACTCGCCCGGTCCTCCGCTGTATTGGCTCAATGTAAGCCACGTTGCTGAACCAGTTTCTGCTCTTGAAGTCACGTCAGTTACGGTTGCCGTCCAGTCTGTGGTGGCCGTAAAGCTTATTCCTCCTCCCGTGCCGGATGTCTGGTCGGCATAGACGGTCTGTGTGGTTTGCGTTCCTTCTGTAAGGATCAGACTCTTGATTGTTTCCTCTTCTTCCGAACATCCTGCCCCGGCAAGCATTAAAATAAGGCAAATGCCCTGTAGCAATAACTTTTTCATGTTTCTGTTCTTTATGTTAGACAATGGTTTTTATACAATTGCAAAGAACGTTAATTTTCTTATAACAGAAATCATGGAAAACGGTGATTTTGCTTGTCGGCTTTGATTTATTTTGATGATTATAAGGGAATTGTAAGTGTAGAAGTCTGCATGTCCGCATCCGTTTCTTCCGCGAACGTTCCGCCGGTAATTTTAATCCGCTCGGCAATCGTTGTCCGTCCGATGCCGCCGGCATTTGCAGCTTCGGGGCATTTGCCGGTTCTGTTTCCGTTGTCTTTGATGCGAAGGGTCAGCGTATGCTCCTCAAGCAGCAGGCCGATTTCTATCTTGGTGGCATTGGCGTGGCGGACGATGTTCGAAAGCAGTTCCTGCATGATGCGGTAAGTTTCGTAAGCCGTCCGTTCCGGGATTTCGTTCCATTCTTTTCCTTTGCATTCCTTGTTCATCGTTACTTGTATGGAATGAGGCATGTGGAACCGGGCAATATAGGCTTCCGCCATTTCATCGAGTGTTGTGTGCTGGAATTTGGGCGGCATAAGTTCGTGCGACACAGACCTTACGTCTTCGCGTATTTGTTCGGTAAGATTCAGCAGATAGTTTCTGGAATCTTCGGGTATGGGCAGTGCCTGAAGTTGGAGGCCTATGCCCAGCAGGTCGTTGCACACTCCGTCGTGCAGCTCCTTGGCAAGTCTGGCCCGTTCCTGTTCCAGTCCTTCGATATAGCTCCGTGCCACATTCAGCTCTTCTTTTCTTTTGGCGTGCCGGCGGCTCAATGCATACCATAAGGCGAGTAAAAGCAAGATGCCGGAAAGTCCGATGGCTGCGAGGGTCCATCTCATCGTTTGGGCTTTCTGGCTGAGCTGCTCTTCGTTGAGCCGGGCTATTTCAAGTTCTTTTTCTTGTGTTTCGTATTTTACGGTCAGCTCCGAGAGTTCTGCGTCAATGGCTTCTTTCCGCAGGCTGTCGGATGCGGCGATGCATTTCTCATAGTATGCAGCGGCCTGTCTGTATTCGTTCAGTTTGGCATAGTTGCGTGCCATTAGCTTATACAGGTTGTCGACAGGAGTCTGTATGTTCTGGCTTCCTTCTTTCAGGATGCGGTGCTGTATGGCCAGGCTTTCCCGATATTTTCCCAATGAAGAGAGAATCTGGAACTGCGTTTCACGGTATCCCATGACCTCCGTCGAATTTTCGGGGAGAAGTGCCGCGGCCCTGTCGGCTTCTTTCATGTAGTGATTGATCGAATCTTTATTGTTTGTCTGGCGGAAAATGCTCAGCAGGAACGTAAGGCACTTCAGCTCGAACTTCGGCTTCTGCTGCTGCCGGGCTTTCTCCAGAACCGGAAGGATAACCCGGGACGCTTCCGCATAGTTCTTTTGCAGGATGAAGATGCTTCCTGCGGTTGCGGCCGCATAGAGTGTCATATCCATGTCGTCGCATTTCTCTGCCTTTTTCATGGCGCGCCGCACATAGTTTTCGGCTTCCGAAAGCCGGGATGTGTTGGCGTAGAGCACGGCGATGCTGGTCAGCAGATGGATTTCTTCGGAAATGGAATTTTCCTCTCCTTCCAGCAGCCCGAGCGCCTTGTTGTAGTAGAACAGGGCGGAATCCGGCATTTCACGCCTCCGGTAGGTCACTCCGGTTGATGTGAGGACAGACACGCGGAACATGCGGCTGTGTGCGAGGCGCACCGCTTCTTTGTCTGCCGAAAGGAAGAGCTGGGTGGCGATGTCCATCTTTCCGGCGGAGAAGTAGGTGTCTGCCAGATTGTTTATCAGTGTCAGGTAAGGTTCGGGCTTGTTCTTGTCGGCATATTTCAGTCCTTCCTTGCAGAAGAAATGCGCGGAGTCGGAGTTGCGGTATACATAATATTCGCTCATTCTGCAATATGCCGCGGCAATGCTGTCGCTGTTTCCGGCATCCAGCGCATGTTTGAGCTGTGTTTGGAACTGGTCAAGGCTTGCATTGTCGGCGCGGGCGGACAAGAAAAAGAGCAATAGCCAGCAAAGGGTGCATGTTGTTTTCATAATATCTCTTGACAAAATGTGTTCGAATGGTATCGGGGACAAAAATAAGAAAGATTCTTCAAAGTGCAAATGACGGCCTGAAAAACCCGTTCCGCTAAAAAAACATAAAATGGATGCCGTGCGTGCCATTAGGAGGGCGGAGGCTGATGCGGGCAGCAGAAAAATGACTAACTTGACACCCGATTAATGTGCTCTTGATAGCAATACGGAAAAAATTATGCTGCAGATTTACTGTAAAAACAACGGTCAGACCAAAGAATTCCCCGAAGGGAGCTCTCTGCTGGACATCTATGACGGATTCGGCCTGCAAATGCCTTACGGGCCTGTGAGTGCGAAAGTGAACAACAAAGTGGAAAGCCTTACTTTCCGTGTCTATTTCAATAAGGATGTGGAGTTTCTTGACATCACAAGCGATTCGGGTATGCGTACGTATGTACGTTCGCTGGTGTTTATCCTGGCAAAGGCGGTAGACGACCTCTATCCTGCCGGAAGCGTTACGCTGGAGCATCCCATTTCGAAGGGATATTTCTGCAAGCTTCACATCGACCGCTCCATCGGCCTGGACGATGCCATCCGCATCAAGCAGCGGATGCAGGAGATTATTGACGCCGACATTCCTTTTGTCCGCACGGAATGCCATACGGACGATGTTGTCCGTCTGTTCGGAGAACGGGGGATGTTTGACAAGACGAAGCTGCTTGCCACCTCGGGCCAGCTTTACTCTTATTATTACCGTCTGGGCGATACGGTGGACTGCTATTACAGCAGCCTTGTTCCGAGCACGGGCTTTATCAGCCGTTTCGATATCGTGAAATATTACGACGGACTGCTGCTGCGCATTCCCAACAAGACGGACCCCGAAAAGCTGGAGGACGTGGTGAAGCAGGAAAAGATGCTCGATGTGTTTCAGGAATACCATCACTGGAACCAGATTCTGGGGATCAGTACCGTGGGAGATTTGAACGTTGTATGCCGTGAGGGGCGGGCAACCGAGCTTATCAACGTTTCGGAAGCGCTGCAGGAGAAGAAAATCGCTCAGATAGCGGACGAGATAGCCGGCCGCAGCCAGAACGGGAAGCGCGTGAAGCTGGTGCTCATATCAGGCCCTTCGTCTTCCGGCAAGACGACGTTCAGCAAGAGGCTCAGCATCCAGCTGATAACGAACGGCATGAGGCCTTATCCCATTTCGCTGGACGACTATTTCGTGAACCGCGAAGACACTCCGCTGGATGAAGAAGGGAACCACGACTTTGAGTCGTTCTATGCCCTCGACCTGCCTCTTTTTGAGGAGCAGATGAATGCGCTGATCGAAGGGAAGGAAATCGAACTTCCGCGCTTCAACTTCACAACGGGCAAGCGCGAGATGAGCGGAAAGAAGCTGCGTGTTGACGACAACATGGTTCTGATTCTGGAAGGGATTCATGCGCTGAATCCTGCCCTGACTCCCCGTATCCCGGCCGAAAACAAGTATAAGATCTATGTGTCGGCGCTGACAACCATTCTGCTGGACAATCACAACTACATACCGACGACGGACAACCGCCTGCTGCGCCGCATCATCCGCGACTATAAATACCGCAACTACTCGGCCGAGGCCACAATAGCCCGCTGGCCCAGTGTGCGTGCCGGAGAGCAGAAATGGATATTCCCTTACCAGGAAAATGCGGACGCAATGTTCAATTCGGCGCTGCTCTTCGAACTTCCGGTTCTGAAAGACCATGTGGAGCCGGTGCTGCGGAAAGTGCCCAAGCGCAGCCCGGAATACTCGGAGGCTTATCGCTTGCTGCGTTTCCTCGATTACTTCGTTTCTGTGCAGGACAGCGAGTTGCCTCCCACCTCTCTGTTGCGCGAGTTTTTGGGCGGAAGCAGCTTCAATTATTGACTTCTGCCGGACTTCTTTGGCGATATCCCGTCATTTTTATCTCTTCACTGGAGTGATACGTTCGCATCACTTCAGTGAAGAGATCGTATCATTGCAGTGAGGAGATCGTATCACTCCAGTGAAGAGGTTGCGATGACGGGGTCTTTTTTCTTTTTGTCCGCATGAATGCCGATATTCATTTTAAATTATTATTTTTGCATTCAACTACCAACTAACAGGAATAACCAAATGGCACAAAGTTCACGTCAGATTCAGACACAGGCACAGCAGCAGGTGCAGACACTCTCACCCCAGCAGATACTGGCTGTCAAGCTGTTGGAGCTGCCCACTGTAGAGCTGGAAGAACGCATACATGCCGAATTGCTGGACAATCCGGCTTTGGAAGAGGGCAAGGAAATATCCGGAACGGAAGACGATTTTGATGAAGACTATAATACGAAGGATGAAGACGGCTCTCCCAATACGGATATGGGCGAGGATATCTCTTTGGGCGATTACCGCACGGAAGATGACATTCCGGACTACAAGCTTCAGGAGAACAATCGCTCGAAGGACGACAAGGCAGAAGACATACCCTTCTCGGATACGGTTTCTTTTTATGAAACCTTGAAAGAGCAGCTTGACATGCAGCATCTCACGCCGGAAGAGAAACAGTTGGGCGAGTATCTCATCGGGTCGCTGGACGATGACGGGCTGCTGCGCAAGTCGACCGATACGCTTGCTGACGAACTGGCCATTTATCAGGGAGTCTATACAACTCCGGAACAGTTGGAGCGTGTGCTTGCGGTCATTCAGGATTTTGACCCGGCGGGAATCGGAGCGCGCAGCCTGCAGGAGTGCCTGCTGCTCCAAATCAAACGGAAAGAGGATTCTCCGCTCAAGCAGATTGAGTATGACATCATCAGCAAGT
Organism: Bacteroidales bacterium SW299; assembly: GCA_019550975.1. Taxonomy (GTDB): domain Bacteria; phylum Bacteroidota; class Bacteroidia; order Bacteroidales; family Bacteroidaceae; genus Phocaeicola; species Phocaeicola excrementipullorum. The sequence continues at coordinate 85,639 of SDWH01000008.1, forward strand.
GCTGTGACGACTTTACCAAGAAGAACAAGGAGAAAATCATTCAGAAGCTGAACATTACGGAGCAGCAATATAACGAGGCGGTCGCTGAACTGACCAAGCTGAATCCGCGTCCGGGAAGCTCGATGGGAGAGGCTATAGGGAAAAACCTGCAGCAGATTGTGCCCGACTTCATCGTGGAAACGGGGGACGACGGCTCGATCACTTTAAGCCTGAACAACCGGAATGTTCCTGAACTGCGCCTGAGCCGGGAGTTTGCAGACATGCTTGACGAGCATACCCGCAACAAGGCAAACCAGAGCAAGGAGTCGAAGGATGCCTTCATGTTCCTCAAGCAGAAAGTGGACGCTGCCCAGGGGTTCATCAACGCGGTGAAGCAACGGCAGCAGACATTGATGGGCACCATGCAGGCGATCATCGACTTGCAGAGGCCGTTCTTCGAGGAAGGCGACGAGTCGTTGTTGAGGCCGATGATTCTGAAAGATGTGGCAGAAAGGGCGAAACTCGACGTTTCTACCGTTTCGCGGGTGAGCAACAGCAAGTATGTGCAGACCAACTTCGGAATCTATCCGCTGAAGTTCTTCTTCAGCGACGGGTATACGACTGAAAGCGGCGAGGAACTGTCGGTGCGCGAAATCAAGCGCATCTTGAAGGAATGCGTGGACGGAGAAAACAAGGCGAAGCCTTATACCGATGACGAACTGGCAGACATGCTGAAGGAAAAGGGATATCCTATCGCGCGGCGTACCGTGGCTAAATATCGCCAGCAACTGAACATACCGGTGGCACGGTTGAGAAGATAAGCCTATGGAAGAAAGAGTAACAACGAATATACCTGACGAACTCACCTATCATGAGCATGGCAGGGAGCGGGAACGGCATGAAGCGGACGGGAAGCTGGTTATGGCTTCGCGGATTGTTTCTGCCATTTTCACGCCGTTTATGGTTCCTTTTCTTGCCTTTGTGCTGCTCTTCTTCTTTACATACCTGAACATCATGCCGCTGAAATATAAGCTGGCGGTTTTGGGACTTGTCTATTGTTTTACCATTTTTGTCCCGATGCTCGGCATCTACCTGTTCCAGAAGATCAACGGATGGACTTTGTATGAGCTTGGCGCCCGGAAAAGACGCTACGTGCCTTACTTCATGACGATAATCAGCTATGTGGCCTGCCTTATAGCAATGTACAGGATTCATCTTCCGCGCTACATGAGCGGGATTGTGATGGCTACCTTGATTTGCATGGTTATCTGCTCGGCCGTCAATTTCCGCTGGAAAATCAGCACGCACATGGCCAGCAGCGGCATGATGGTGGGCGGACTGCTGTCTTACAGCTTCATCTTCCGCTTCAACCCCATCGGCTGGCTTTGCTTTTTCATTCTGCTTTCCGGGCTTCTTGGCTCGGCGCGGATTATCGTGCGCCAGCATACGCTGAATGAAGTTGCCGGAGGATTTTTTATCGGATTGTTTTGTGGAGTCATCGGAATTTTGTTTATTTGAATGTCAATATTAACTTTAAAAACTATATCATCATGGAATTTCCAACCAATGTCAAGTACACCAGCGAACATGAATGGATTCGTATCGACGGTGACGTCGCCTATGTCGGAATAACAGATTATGCTCAGGAGCAGTTGGGCGACATTGTTTTTGTGGACATAACAACCGAAGGTGAAACTTTGGAAAAAGGAGAGGTCTTTGGAACGATTGAAGTTGTAAAGACGGTTTCCGACCTGTTCCTTCCGGTAGGAGGAGAGGTGCTTGAAGTGAATCCGGAACTGGAAGAGCATCCGGAGCTCGTGAACAAAGATCCGTATGGTGAAGGATGGCTGATCAAGCTCAGTCCGTCGGATGTGTCAGAAATGGAAGGATTGCTCGATGCGGAAGCATATAAAGGAATTATCAACGAACAATAAAAAAAACAGAAACTGCTGAATGAAAGCGATTGTAAGTATCATTATGGGCAGCACGTCGGATCTGCCGGTTATGGAGAAGGCTGCCAAGCTGCTTGATGAAATGGGGGTGCCTTTTGAGATGAACGCTCTTTCGGCCCACCGCACTCCTGTCGAGGTGGAGAAGTTTGCGAAAGAGGCTGCCGGACGAGGCATCAAAGTGATCATTGCGGCCGCCGGAATGGCAGCTGCACTTCCGGGAGTCATTGCAGCCAATACGACATTGCCGGTTATCGGCGTTCCTGTGAAGGGAGCTGCGCTGGATGGAGTGGACGCGCTTTATTCGATAGTGCAGATGCCTCCGGGAATACCTGTAGCTACGGTTGCCATCAACGGAGCGATGAACGCGGCTATTCTGGCTGTCCAGATGCTGGCTTTGGCAGACGAGGAACTGTCCGGGAAATTTGCGGCTTATAAGGAAGGGCTGAAAAACAAGATCGTAAAGGCCAACGAAGAGTTGAAGGAAGTAAAATACGCTTATAAGACAAATTGATTCAATTGATGGACTATTTCAATTATTTTCGCCGTCAGGCGATTGAAGTATATGTTGGCGCCACTCCTTTGGGTGGCGCTAACCCTATCCGTCTGCAGAGCATGACCAATACGTCTACGATGGATACGGATGCTTGTGTGGAACAGGCCAAGCGCATTGTCGAAGCGGGGGGCGAGTATGTGCGCCTTACCACTCAGGGTGTACGCGAAGCTGAAAATCTGAAGAATATCAATATATCTCTCCGTTCGCAGGGATACAGCACGCCTTTGATTGCCGATGTGCATTTTAATCCGAATGTGGCAGACGTTGCCGCATTGTATGCAGAAAAGGTGCGCATCAATCCGGGAAATTATGTTGATTCGCCCCGCACGTTCAAGAAAATGGAATATACGGACGAGGAATATGCGAAAGAGATAGAAAAGATTCGTGAGCGTTTCGTGCCGTTTCTGAACATCTGCAAGGAAAATCATACAGCCATCCGCATCGGTGTGAATCATGGCTCGTTGTCCGACCGTATCATGTCGCGTTACGGTGACACTCCCGAAGGCATGGTAGAGTCATGCATGGAGTTTCTGCGTATTTGTGTGGAGGAGGATTTCATGAATGTGGTCATTTCTATCAAGGCATCGAATACGGTGGTGATGGTGAAGACCGTGCGTCTGCTTGTGGAGCAGATGGAGAAGGAAGGAATGGCTTTTCCTCTGCATCTGGGAGTGACTGAAGCCGGTGACGGAGAGGATGGGCGCATCAAGTCGGCTTTGGGAATCGGCGCATTGCTTGCCGACGGATTGGGAGATACCATCCGTGTGTCATTGAGCGAAGCTCCAGAAGCGGAGGTTCCGGTGGCACGCAAGTTGGTCAACTATATCGCCGGACGCGAGAATCATCCGTATATTCCGGGGGCAGAGGCTCCGGAATTCTGCTATACGAATCCGTCGCGCCGGCATACGCAGGCTGTCCGCAATATTGGCGGCGAGCATTTGCCTGTAGTTATATCTGCCCGGTTGAATGGCAATATGGAGGTGAGCGGGCAGTTCAAGCCCGACTATATCTATTGCGGGCTGTCGATGCCGGGAAATCGCCGGGAAGATATCGGCTATATTGTGGATGGGGCTGTATGGGACGGAAGCGAGAATGTTTGGCCGGCCTTTAATACAGAGCAGCTGGTTGGCCTGCATCATTGCGGTGCAGCCATGAAGTTTCTGTTTGTATCCTATCTGGGACTTAATGAAGAAGCTATAGCTTGTCTGAAGTGCCATCCGGAAGTGGTGCTGGTGGCTCAAAGCAATCATCCGAACCGTTTGGGAGAATTTCGCGGCATAGCTCATCAGCTGATGAATGAAGGGCTGCATAATCCGCTTGTCTTCTTCCAGTTCTACCAGGAAAAGGAAATTGAGGATCTGGAAATAAAGGCAGCAGCGGATATGGGCGCGTTGATCTTCGACGGTTTCTGCGACGGCATCCTTTTGTATAATCATGGCAATGACATTGCCGACATGAAGGTTGATGAAATTGCTTTCGGGATTCTGCAGGCTGGACGTGTGCGCACGTCAAAAACAGAATATATCTCGTGTCCCGGATGCGGACGCACCATGTATGATTTGGAGTCGACCATTGCGCGTATCAAAGCGGCGACTTCTCATATGCGCGGGCTGAAGATCGGCATTATGGGATGCATTGTGAACGGGCCGGGAGAGATGGCTGACGCCGATTATGGCTATGTCGGTGCGGGCCGCGGAAAGATCAGCCTGTACAAGAAGAAGGAATGCGTGGAAAAGAACATTCCGGAAGAGCAGGCTGTGGAAAAGCTGATAGCTCTGATCAAGGCTAACGAACCGGATATGCAGGTCTGAAATAGGACTGGGTATATAAACATCGGCGGCATTCTTCCGTGCAATTGTCAGCTTGGGAGAATGCCGCCGGTGCTGCTTTGAGGCGTTCCGGTCATTTGTCTTTTCCGGATGGTGCTGACAGGATCTGGTCGTATTGTTTGGTGTCTGTAAGGACTTCGATCGCTTTGTTCAGGTCGTCGTCGTCTTTCAGGCGTTCCATTACAGCTCCTCGCTGGTAGAAATAGCGTGTGACGATTTCCTGTGATATATATTCTTTGATCGGTTTTGCGAAAACATCCAGATCTCTGTCGAGATTATGGTTCAGTTTCTTTTCAAGCGCTTTGAACTCTTCGGCTGCTTCATCCATGTATCCTTCGAACTCGGCGACCTCTTTCAGGTTTTTCAGCACTTTTTCGCTTTGTCTGTCGTAAGTGAACTTGCGTGATTTCACCAGCTTTTTGAAGTCTTCGTAATCCTGGTCTGTCAGTTTGAACGCATCTACAGATGCCAGTGCCGGGTGGTCCCAGCAATACTGGGTGGCGTAATCAAAAATCAGATCGTCGTTCATCAAATAAAACACTATGTTCGGGATGCGGTCGCCTTTTACTTCAATGTCCGGACGTATTCCTCCGCCGTCGCGCACCTCACGTCCTGCGGCTGTATGGAAAACATGGGTAAGGCTGTCCGGAATACGGGCAACGGAGCCGTCCGCATTCTTTTTTGCATAGTCGATGGCCTGTATGCAGCGTCCGCTGGGAATATAGTATTTGGATGTAGTAACTTTCAGCGTTCCGTTGTACGGCAGCGGACGGATGGTCTGCACCAGCCCTTTACCGAAGGTGCGGGTGCCGATGATGACGGCACGGTCCAGATCTTGCATCGAGCCGCTGACGATTTCGGACGCCGATGCTGTGGCGCCATTCACCAGTACGGCTATAGGAATCTGTGTGTCGACCGGCTCGCTTTGCGTCTTGAAAGATCCTTGTCCTTGTTTCAACTTTCCTTTTGTTATAACAATTTCCTTTCCTTTCGGAACGAAAAGATTCACAATGTCTACCGCTTCGGCCAGTGAACCTCCGCCATTGTCGCGCAGGTCGATGATCAATGATTTTGCTCCTTTCTGCTTCAGTTCGATGAATGCTTTCTTGAAGTCCTTCGCTGAATTTTCAGTGAAGCTGGATAGCGACAGGTATCCGATGCTGTCGCGTACCATGCCGTAGTAGGGGATAGGGTTTGTGCGGATATTTTTCCGGGTAATCTGGAATTCGAGGACAGTGCTGTCGTTCTTCAGAGGCCGCAGGACTTTCAGTATGAATGATGTTCCAGGCTCGCCGCGCAGTGCCTCGCTGACCTTGGATGAAAACTCCTGGGGTTTCATGTTGCCTCGAACCATCTCTTTTCCGCCTACGGAGAGGATGATGTCACCCGCCTTGACTCCGGCCTCTGCTGCAGGCATTCCTTCTGTCGGCTCCACAACGGCGATGCGGTCTTTTGCCTCATAATAGCGTATGGCTGCTCCGATGCCCCCGTACTTTCCGGTGGTCATTTCTTTCAGGCTGCTTACTTCTTCTTCCGGATAGTATTCCGTATAAGGATCTGTGAGGGCAAGCATGCCTTCCACTCCGTTCTGGATCATCTCTTCCGGCTTGATGGTGTCTACGTAAAACATGTCCAACTCCTTGAAAATCGCATTGAACAAGTCAAGGTTCTTTGCTATCTGAAAGTTCCTGTCGTCTTCTTTTCCCTGGAAACTGGCCAGGCCGAATCCCAGTAAAACTGTAAAAATCCCGGCCAAAGTTTTTCTTGTATTCATAATATCCGTCTTTTTCTGAATTTACAGACCGCAAATAAACACATAATTCTAATCACCGTTGTAGAACTGTGCCAATATTTAACTTAATTTGTTTTCATCATGGCTTTTCGGGCATAAAATGTCATTCAATTGTAGTGTCGTGATGGAGAAAGCGGGGCGAAATGCCATATTTTTCAGTATTAAACGACATTTTTTTTGCGAAGATATTGCATAATTCAAAATAACCTGCTACCTTTGCCACGCAATTGAGAAAAACCTTCTTCAGTAGCTCAGTCGGTTAGAGCATCTGACTGTTAATCAGAGGGTCGTTGGTTCAAGTCCAACCTGAAGAGCTTTTTTCTGAATGCTTTATCTTCTTCAGTAGCTCAGTCGGTTAGAGCATCTGACTGTTAATCAGAGGGTCGTTGGTTCAAGTCCAACCTGAAGAGCTTTTTTCGAATGCTTTATCTTCTTCAGTAGCTCAGTCGGTTAGAGCATCTGACTGTTAATCAGAGGGTCGTTGGTTCAAGTCCAACCTGAAGAGCTTTCAGAGGAAATGTGGGCGCATGTTTCCTCTTTTTCTTTTAAAAGAATCCGTCCTTATATAGAGTCCATATCCTAATACATTTGTGGTTTGTCAATTGCAATATACACTTTGCATCTGTGTTTCTCAGTTGTAAAAATGTAATGATTTATGTCAACAATATGTGTTGTCAGACATATTTTCTTTTTCGCGGAACGCGCTTGTTCCACTTTTATTGCTACATTTGCATACGGAAATCATTTATTAACAACTATAATATTTACAACAATGGTTAATTACAAAGATTTAGGTCTGGTAAACACTAGAGATATGTTTGCTAGAGCAATTAAGGGTGGCTATGCTATTCCGGCTTTCAACTTCAACAATATGGAACAGTTGCAGGCTATCATCAAGGCTTCTGTTGAAACTAAATCTCCGGTTATTCTTCAGGTATCTAAAGGCGCACGTAACTATGCAAACCAGACTTTGCTGCGTTACATGGCTGAAGGTGCTGTAGCATACGCTAAGGAAATGGGTTGCGAACATCCTGAAATCGTTCTTCACCTTGACCATGGAGATTCTTTCGAACTCTGCAAATCTTGTGTAGACCTCGGCTTCTCTTCTGTAATGATTGACGGTTCTCATCTGCCTTACGAAGAAAACGTTGCTTTGACTAAGAAAGTCGTTGAATATGCTCATCAGTTTGATGTAACGGTTGAAGGCGAGCTGGGCGTATTGGCCGGTGTAGAAGATGAAGTTTCTGCAGAACACCATACATATACTAACCCTGAAGAAGTTATTGATTTTGCTACACGCACAGGCTGCGACTCTCTGGCAATCTCAATCGGTACTTCTCACGGTGCTTACAAGTTCAAACCCGAACAGTGCCACCTGGATCCGAAGACCGGACGTCTGGTTCCTCCTCCATTGGCATTCGATGTATTGGACGCTGTAATGGAAAAACTGCCGGGCTTCCCTATCGTTCTTCACGGATCTTCTTCAGTTCCTCAGGAATATGTAGATATGATCAACCAGTATGGCGGCAAGCTGGAAGCTGCTATCGGTATTCCGGAAGAAGAGCTGCGTAAGGCTGCCAAGTCTGCTGTTTGCAAGATCAACATCGACTCAGACTCTCGTTTGGCTATGACTGCAGCTGTCCGCAGAGTATTCGCTGAAAAACCGGCTGAATTCGATCCTCGCAAATACCTGGGTCCGGCTCGTGACGAAATGGAAAAGATGTACAAACATAAAATTCTTAACGTTCTGGGTTCTGACGGCAAGTTGGCTCAGTGCTGATAGAATTAAGTCTATACACCTTATAACAAAGATAAAAGGCTGTCCGGATGGGCAGCCTTTTTTAATGTGTCAGATTTCTCCCGATTTTATTCCGGCTGGAAATTACCAGAACTTGTTTTGCTTGGCATCGTATTCGAAGCCCGCCTCTTTCAGGCTCTTGACTATTTCGTCCTTGCTGACATTCAGGTCTGAGCAAAGCGCATCCAGTGAAGGATAGAAATCTCTGAGTTTCATATTGATGAAGCTGTAAAGCATCATCGGATCTTTGGGCAGTTCCATAATCTTGACTTGTTGTTTTTTCCGCGCAAAGTTATCGTTTTTCCGCTTATCTTGTTATCGGTTATGGCGTATTTTTCTAACTTTGCCGCGTTATGTCAGCAAAACGTTATATTGAGGATAAGGATTTCGGGCGCATCACGTTGGCCCTGCGCCGCAGAATGCGCAACATCACGGTGCGTGTGAAGCCTGAAGGATTGCAGGTGACTGTGCCGCCCTACACAAAAATCGAGCGGGTGCTGCAGGTCATCTCCCAGCACCGTGAAGACTTGTTGGAGCAATACAGCAGGGTGGCGGCAAAGCCGGTTGATTTCGATTTCAGAATTGAGGCTGAATGCTTCCGGCTTTCTCTTGAGCCGAGCAGGCTCAAATGTTTCACGGTCCGTCAGACGGATTCCGGCGAAATGAAAATCTATTGTCCGCACGATACCGACTTTTCTTTGAAGGAAGTGCAGAAACTTGTGCGCGGTGCCATTCTTCGTGCACTGAAGAAATCGGCGGCCGAAATCCTTCCTCCGCTGGTAAGCGAGTGGGCGGGACGTTACGGGCTTGCTTACCGTAAGGTGAGGATTACGGGAGCGCGTTCCAGATGGGGGAGCTGTACGGCGGCAAAGACTATCAGCCTGTCGTGTTATCTGATGCTGGTGCCGTCGCATCTGATGGACTATGTGATTCTTCACGAGCTGGCACATACGAAAGAAATGAATCACGGTCCTCGCTTCTGGGAGCTTCTTGATGCGATGACGGCGGGCCATGCGCACCAGTTGAGGAATGAACTTCGCGGCTTTCACACTTCTTTTTGATTTATGTCAAGAAATTGCCTTCCCGGTTTATCGGGACAAAATTTGGCGTAATTTTGCACGCTGAAAAATCAGAAGGAATAATCAATGAAGAAAAGTTTGTTGGCGCTTGCCTCCGGTACGTTGGGGCTGGGGATAGCAGAATTTGTCATGATGGGGATATTGCCAAATGTGGCCCACGATTTGAATATAAGCATTCCTGAAGCAGGTCATTTCATTTCCGCATACGCTGTCGGCGTGTGTGTCGGCGCGCCGTTGATGGTAGCGGTGGCCCGTACTCGTCCGTTGAAGCAAATACTTTTGGGCTTGACGGCCATTTATATTCTGGGCAATGTCTGTGCGGCGTTTGCTCCCAACTATTGGATGCTGCTGTTCATGCGTTTCGTTTCGGGTCTTCCGCACGGCGCTTTCTTCGGGGCAGGTTCCATTGTGGCTGAAAAGGTGGCTGACAAGGGAAAGGCTTCGCAGGCGGTGGCTCTGATGACCGCAGGAATGACCGTTGCCAACCTGTTGGGAGTTCCTTTCGGCACGATGCTGAGCAACATGGTGACGTGGCGCTTCCCCTTCATGTTCAATGGGGCATGGGGGCTGCTGGTGTTCTTTCTTATATGGAAATGGATTCCGGCGATTCCTGCATTGCCTGACACCGGCTTCAAGGGGCAGTTCCGCTTTCTGAAGAACCTGGCTCCCTGGCTGATCATCTTTACCACGATGTTTGGAAACGGGGGAGTGTTCTGCTGGTTCAGCTATGTTACTCCCCAGATGATCAATGTGGGAGGGTTCACTCCCGGGAACATGACGCTCATCATGATGCTGGCAGGGCTGGGAATGACCGTAGGCAATTTGGTAGGAGGAAAGTGCGGCGACCTCTACGGCCTGGCTCCAGTGATCAGGTTTACGCAAGTGTGCATGATGTTTGCTCTGCTGGGAACCTTTTTCTTTGCAGGCGTGCCCTGGCTTGCCGTAGCATTGATGGGAGTATGTACGGCTGCCCTGTTTGCCGTGTCCCCTCCCCAGCAATTGCTGCTTCTGCAGAACTCGCGGGGCAGTGAACTGATGGGAGCCGCGTGCGTTCAGATTGCCTTCAATTTGGGCAACGCATTGGGCGCGTATGTGGGCGGCCTGCCTATTGAGATGGGGCTCGGATACCGTTATCCGGCACTGGCCGGCGTGTTTATTGTGATGGTAGGCTTCATCAGTGTGTCGGTTTATGTGAGGCGTGAGAAAAAGCTCAATTCATTGCTGGTACAAAGATAATGGAACAGGTTATTCAACAACATTCGGTTCGGGTCCGTTCGGAGCTGCGCAAGCTGGTCGTCCCGATATTTATCGAAACATTGCTGATCATGATGCTCGGTGCGATGGATACCATCATGCTGAGCCAGTATTCTGACGAGAGTGTGGCTGCCGTGGGTGTGGTCAATCAGATCGTCATGTTTGCCTTTCTGGTGTTCGAGGTCATCAATATCGGTACTTCCGTGCTGTGTTCCCAGTATCTGGGTGCCGGATTGCGCAACAAGATGGTTCAGGTGGTGGGAGTTTCCCTGCTGCTGAACCTGGCTGTAGGGCTTGTTATCAGTGCGATTCTGTATTTTGGCGCTCCAACGCTTTTGGGATGGATGGGCTTGCGTCCGGAATTGCTGAAATACGGAGTCGGATACATGGAGATTGTAGGAGCGTTTGCTTTCTTTCAGGCCCTTTCGCTGACCGTTTCGGCTTCGTTGCGGAGCGCGAACAAGGCCGTTTATCCGATGCTTGTGACGGTGCTGGTAAACGTGATGAACATCATCGGCAACTACATGCTGATATTTGGAAAGTTCGGCATGCCCGAGCTGGGTGCTGAAGGCGCGGCCATTTCAACGGCATTTTCCCGCGGCGTGAGCATGGTTGTGCTGTTCGTTATCCTGTTCCGCAAGCACATCCCACGTTTTCCGCGGGCCTATTTCCGTCCTTTCCCCTGGGTTGAGCTGAAGAACCTGCTGAAAGTCGGTCTGCCTTCTGCCGGAGAGAATATGTCTTATAGCTTTTCGCAGGTTGTCATCACTTACCTTATCAACATACTGGGAAACGATGCCCTGGCTACACGCACCTATACCGTGAATACGACGATGTTCGTTTATTTGTTCGCCATAGCCATGGCGCAAGGCGGAGCGATCTGTATCGGGCACCTGGTGGGGCGGAAGAAGATTCATGCGGCCTATCTTCTCGGCAAGTACGTGATGCGGCTTTCAATTCTCGTGTCGTTGGCATTGTCGTGCGTCTGGGCAATCTCCGGGCATGCCATCTTCGACTGGCTGACTGACAATGAAGAGATTATCCGTCTGGGCGTGACTGTTCTTGTGGTTGACGTGATCGTTGAAATCGGCCGTGCCGTGAACATTTACGCCACCAATGCCCTCCGTTCTGCAGGAGATGTGAATTATCCGTTCTACGTAGGGCTGGTTGTGCAATGGACCGTATCGGTCGGGCTCAGCTATTTCTTCGGCATCTGTCTCGGCTGGGGACTGGTAGGCATGTGGTGCGCATTCCTGCTTGACGAAAACATCCGGGCATTTATCTTCGTCAAGCGCTGGAACAGTTTGAAATGGGCTAAAAAGGGCTTCGTGAAGTAGATGCTTCACATGCCCTTGGCCGGGTGTCCTCCATTGAGCGCCATGATACAGAAGTAGCAGATCATGGTGCAGAAGATGGTGATCAGAAGTGCCGATGCAGACCATTTCACCAGCTTCTTGTCTTTCTTAGCCGTTCCGTATACGATGCCCACGAGCGTGGTGAGGAAGAGGCCTCCGATGGCTCCTACGAAACCCTGCACGGCGAAACCTGTCAGAATCAGGATTCCCATCGTGATGAGAATGTTGCGTTTCATGGCTTTCGTTTTTTTAGGTTATATGCTGGCTTTCAATGCTTTGATGACGGATGAAGTGAATCCGGAATGTTCCAGTTCGTTGATTCCCTTGATGGTGATGCCTCCCGGAGTGGTCACCTTTTCTATTTCCAGTGCCGGATGTGTGCTTTCGTTCTGCAGAAGCAGCTGGGCCGCGCCTTCCACGGTCTGAGCCACCATCTTCATGGCGTCTTGCGGCTTTATTCCCATTTCCACGCCCGCCTGCATGGCCGCCTGTATGTATTTCAGCACGTAGGCGATGCCGCATGAGGTGAGCGAGGTGGCTGCGGCAAGCTGTTTTTCTTCGATGAGCATGGCCATGCCCATTTCGTTGAAGAGTTTCATCAGCAGGTCTTTCTGCTCTTCCGAGGCGTTTCGCGCTGCAACGAGCGTCATGCTTTCGCCCAGGGATATGGCAGTGTTGGGGATGACCCGGAATAGGGGCATCTCGGGATCCACGTAGTGCGCCAGATTCTCGAACGTAAGTCCGGCCGCTACGGACACCAGAATCTGAGGCTGGCGCAGACGGAGCGGTTTCAGCACCTCTTCCATCTTCCACGGCTTTACCGCCGCTATAACGATGTCGGCATCAGATGCCGCCTCTTTGTTGCTGTTGGTTGTGTTGATGCCGGGAAAATCCGCTTTCAGCATCTCCAGCTTGCCGTTGCTCGGATTCGATACGGCGATTTCGTCTGCTTTGATATAATGCCCTTTGGCCAGTCCGCGTGCAATGGCTCCGCCCATGTTACCGGCTCCGATAATTGCTATTTTCATGTTCCGTTTGTTTGTATATTGCAAAGATAAGATTTTTATCGAGAAATAGCAGGCGTTCGGGTGATAATTTGTCGCCGGCTTTGGGAGCTGTTTGAAGCCGGTTGGGGGAAATGAGGCTGGGGCACGGTGATGTCCCGTTATGTTTATCTCTTCACTTGAGTGAGGAGATCGCTTCACTGCAATGATACGATGTCTTCACTGGAGTGATACGACCGTATCACTCCAGTGAAGAGGTTTGCGTGTTGGGCTGTTTTTCCTTCTTCCCGTGTTCAGAAGCACAAGAGAAGCGTTGCCCGTTTGTCGAGTTCCAGTTTTTCTTCCAGCTTGATGGTTTGTCCGCTCAGGAAATCCGTAGCGCTGGTCTGGGGGAGTATCTCTTTATATAGCGTTAAGTCGAGTACCTGTCTTTCGTCTGTTCCGTTCATGATGACTACCACCGACTTGCCTTTGTATTCCCTCTGGTAGACATACGTTCCGTGGGCGATGGAGAAGTGCTTCATGCTTCCCTTTCCTATCGCTTCGTTGTTCTTTCTCCATTGCAGGAGCTTTCTGGTGAAGTCATAAGCCTCGTTCTGCAAGGAAGTGCGGCCCTCGGCCTTGAAGCAGTCGGTCTTGTCGCCCTGCCATCCTCCGGGGAAGTCTTTTCTCAGGCATCCGTCACCGTTTGCCTTGTCGCCGTCCATCAGGATTTCTGTTCCGTAATAGATTTGCGGGATGCCTCGGGTAGTGAGCAGGAATGTCATGGCCTGCTTGTAGCGTGTCAGGTTTTGGGCGAGCTCTTCCGTCCGTCCGAAGCGTGATGTGTCGTGGTTGTCCAGGAAAATCAGCAGGTTCATCGGATTGGCATATACGAGGTCCTGCGTGTGATAATCGTAGAGGCGGTACAGGCCGTTCGCCCAGTCGGTGGTTTCTTCGTCGAAAGCCTTGGCCATCAGGTCTGTCAGGGGGAAGTCCATCACCGTAGGCAGGTTGGAGTTTTTGGGAGCGGCCAGCCTGCTGTCCTTTTGCCAGTAGGACACGAGCACATTGCTGTTGAGCCATGTTTCTCCTACAATGTTGAAGTTAGGATATTCTTCAAGCACTTCCTTGCACCATTCCGACATGAAGTCGTAGTCGGCATACGGGTGCGTGTCCTGGCGTATGCCGTTGATTCCGGCATACTCTATCCACCAGATGCTCGACTGGATGAGATAGCGCGCCACATGCCGGTTGCGCTGGTTGAAGTCGGGCATCACCTGAGTGAACCATCCGTCGGTGGCTATCTTCTTTTCGTAGCTGCTTGCATGGATGTCCATCACGCTGGCCGTTTTGAAGGAAGTCTGCACGTATTCCGACTTGAAGTTGAACCAGTCTTTCGAGGGCTTGTCCTTGAAGAGATAGTTCTCGCTTCCGCAATGGTTGAATATCATGTCCATCACTACCTTCAGGTCCTTCTGGTGCGCCTTGTCTACCAGCTGCCTGAAATCGGCATTCGTTCCGAAGCGCCGGTCAATCTGATAGTAGTCGGTTATTGCGTATCCGTGGTATGAGCCGCTTTCCATGTCGTTCTCCTGTATGGGGTTCAGCCAGATAGCGGTCGCTCCCAGGTTGCTGATATAGTCCAGATGGTCTTCTACGCCTTTCAGGTCACCTCCGTGGCGTGCAAACAGGTCTTCGCGGTTTATCTTGTTTTCCCGCATGCCCTCCACCACGTCGTTTTCCGGATTTCCGTTGGCAAAGCGGTCGGGCATAATCAGATAAAGCACATCGCTCGATGTGAATCCCTGGATGTCGCTCCCCTTGCGGGTGCGCTCTTTCAGTTCGTAGGGGATGACGGTTGACTTCTTGCCCTGCCTGAGGGTTATGTCGAAATGCTGGGGTCCGGCTTCCGACAAGTCGAGGTAGAGCAGAAGATAGTTGGGGTTGTCCTGCCGGACGATTTCTTTGATGCTGATGTCCTTGCCCGACAAGGTTACATCGGATGATGCGATACCGTTTCCGTAGAGCAGAATCTGGAGTTCGGGGTTTTTCATTCCGGCCCACCAGAATTGGGGTGCCACTTGCTTGACCGTCAGGGCATGAGCCGTAGCCTTGAAGCCTAAAAGACCGAATAGAGTCATGATGATAGCTAATGTTTGTTTCATGATATAGTGTGTGTTTGAGGTTTTTCACAAATTTAAGAGTTTGTTCGGCACACACTTTCTGATAAAATGAAAATATAAATCCTTTTAAAGGCTATTTATCTTGTATTCAACATGTTGCCAGCGTTTTCCATAGGTGATATTATAAAGGGATATGAACCGCAAAGTAAATGGAAAGGCCACAAAACGCACGGGAAATGCATGAATCTCCGCGCCGTTCTGTGGCCTCTCCTGTGAGTGGGCCTCACGTAAAGTATGGCTGTTCTGCTTCCGTGAGGAAGCGGCTGATTTATTTCAGGATGCAGTGCAGTCTGTTCAAGAAGTCATCGGCTTCGTCCATGCTGAGGCAGAGAGGAGGAAGCAGGCGGATGACGCTTGTTCCGCTTACGCCCGTAAACACCTTCTGCTCGAACAGCAGTTTGCTGCGGAGTTCCTTCACGGGCTCTTCAAATTCCAGCCCGATCATAAGTCCTTTGCCGCGGACCTCCTTGATGCCCTTGAAGTTTTTAAGCTCTTCGAGCAGGTGCGCTCCCACTTTTGCCGCATTCTCCACGAGGTGTTCTTCTTTCATCACGTCGAGCACGGCTATTGCGGCCGCACATGCAAGATGGTTTCCTCCGAATGTCGTGCCCAGCTGTCCGTAGACGGGCTTGAATTTCGGGCTTATCAGCACGCCTCCCATGGGGAATCCGTTGCCGATGCCCTTTGCCATGGTAATCATGTCCGGGCGTATGCCGTGGTACTGGTGGGCGAAGAATTTTCCGCTCCGCCCGTAGCCCGACTGGATTTCGTCGACGATGAACACCGTACCGTATTTGTCGCATTCGGTGCGGATGGCCTGCATGAATTCGGTTGTCGGCATCTGGATTCCTCCCACGCCCTGAATCCCTTCGATGATGACCGCACAGACATCACCTTTGGCGAGTTCCGCCTTCATGGCCTCCGTATCGTTCAGCGGGAGATAGACCACATGCCCGTTGTCGTTGACCGGGGCGATGATTTTCGGGTTGTTCGTCACCTCCACCGCCAGCGAGGTCCGTCCGTGGAACGCTTTGGCGAATGAAACCACGCGTGTCCTTCCGTTATGGAACGATGCCAGCTTCAGCGCGTTTTCGTTGGCTTCCGCGCCCGAGTTGATGAGAAACAGCTGGTAATCGTCATATCCGCACATTGCTCCCAGACGGTCGGCAACCTCCTGCTGGAGCTTGTTGATTACCGAGTTTGAATAAAATCCCAGTGCGGCCACCTGCTTGCTGATGGCTTCCACGTAATGCGGATGCGTGTGTCCGATTGAAATAACCGCATGTCCTCCGTAAAGGTCCAGATATTCCTGTCCTTTGTCGTCCCATACGTGGCAGCCCTTTCCTCTGACAATGTTGATGTCGAAAAGGGGATATACGTCAAAAAGTTTCATCTCTTTTTATATTTAAAAGGCCGAAGGCTTGAGCATGAGCCCGGTCGTTTCTTCCAGGTTAAACATCAGATTCATGTTGTGGACAGCCTGTCCGCTTGCTCCTTTCAGCAGGTTGTCGATGCAGGACACTATCAGCAGCTTGTCGCCGTGCTTTTCCAGATGGATGAGGCACTTGTTGGTGTTCACCACCTGTTTCAGGTCGATGTTCTTTTCTACGATGTGCGTGAAAGAATCTTCGGCATAATACGCTTCGTACATCTTCACGATCTCTTCCAGCTCCACCTTGGTCCGGACCACGATGGTGGCGAAGATGCCCCGGGCAAAGTCGCCCCGGTAGGGGATGAAGTCGATTTCAGAGTCGAAGCTGTTCTGAAGCTGTTTGAGCGATTGCCTGATTTCGGGCACATGCTGGTGCACGAACGGCTTGTAGATGCTGATATTGTTGTTGCGCCAGCTGAAATGGCTGGTCGGTCCCGGCTTTACTCCCGCTCCCGTACTTCCCGTGATGGCGTTCACCATGATGTCACCGTTCAGCAGCAGGTGCTTTGCCAATGGGAGCAGGCCCAGCTGGATGCAGGTGGCAAAGCAACCCGGATTGGCCACGTGCCTGCTCTGGCAGATGGTCCGGCGGTTCAGCTCCGGAAGTCCGTACACGAAGTCGTGTTCGGGACTTGCGATACGGTAATCCATCGAAAGGTCGATGATTTTAAGATTTTCCGGCACGTTGTGGCAATCCATGAACTTCTTCGTGTCGCCATGCGCCGTGCAGAAGAACACCACATCCGCCTCGTCCAGCGGAAGCTCGTCCGTGAACACCAGATCCGTTTCGCCGTACAGCCCTTCATGCACGTCCGTAATCTTGTTTCCCGCGTTGCTCGAGCTGTTTATGAATTTGATTTCTGCGTCAGGATGGTTCAGCAGCAGGCGGATAAGTTCGCCTGCCGTATATCCTGCGCCTCCTATAATGCCTGCTTTTATCATAGTCCGACCGTGTCTTAGATAAGTTCGTCCTTATGGTTGGCATAATAAGCGCGGAGCGGGGTGGAGAGCACCTTGATGAAGCCTTTCGCATCCTCGGCCGTCCAGCCTTTCTGCATTTCGCCGTATTCGCCGAACTTGTTCTTTACCAAATCATCTTCCGATTCCACACCCACGGTAGAGAAGCAATACGGGCGGAGTTCAAGGATGGCCGTTCCGTTCACGTTGCGTTGCGATTCGGTCAGCATGGCTTCGATGTCACGCATCACCGGCTCCAGGTACTGGCTTTCGTGGAGGAACATTCCGTACCAGTTCGCCACCTGGTCCTTCCAGTACTGTTGCCATTTGCTCAGCGTGTACTTCTCGAGGAAGCGGTGTGCGCCGATAATCAGCATCGGAGCGGCGGCTTCAAAGCCCACACGTCCCTTGATGCCGATGATGGTGTCGCCCACGTGCATGTCACGTCCGATTCCATAAGGTGCTGCGATTTCTTCCACCTTCTGGATGGCCTTGATCTTGTCGTCGAACACCTCTCCGTTTACGGCATACAGCTCGCCTTTCTTGAATTCCAGCTTCACCTGTTCGCTTCCGTCCTTGGTGACCTGCTTCAGGTAGGCGCTTTCCGGGAGGCCTTGTGCCGAGTCGAGGATTTCGCCTCCGCAGATGGATGTTCCCCAGATGCCCACGTTGTATGAGTATTTCAGCTTGGTGAAGTCCGCTTCAAAACCGTGTTCCTTCAGGTAGTTGATTTCATAGTCGCGGCTGAGCGCCATGTCGCGTGTGAGCGTGATGATTTCCACTCCCGGCGCCATGACAAGGAAAGTCATGTCGAAGCGCACCTGGTCGTTTCCGGCTCCCGTCGAGCCGTGGGCGATGGCGTGTGCGCCGATTTCGTTGGCATAGCGTGCGATGGCCAGAGCCTGGAAGATGCGTTCAGAGCTGACCGATATGGGATAGGTTCCGTTGCGCAGCACATTTCCGAAGATCATGTATTTCAGGCTCTTCTCGTAGTATTCCTGAGTCACGTCGAGCGTTACATATTTCACGGCCCCCAGTTTGTAGGCGTTTTCTTCGTTCTTCTTGAGCTGTTCGGCGCTGAATCCGCCGGTGTTGGCACAGGCGGCATACACTTCATATCCTTTTTCTTTTGCCAGATACATGACGGTGAACGATGTATCCAGTCCGCCGCTGAAAGCAACGACCACTTTCTTCTTTTCTTCCATGATTGATATGTTTTTCGGGTTTAGTCTTAAAAATTGTTGTGCTTGTCGTCCGTGTGCAGGGCCGGGTCGTAGAGCATGGCCGTGCAGATGCAGAACTTGCGCTTTTTAGCCATGAGGATGTCATGGTTGATGCAGCCCTCGCATCCTTTCCAGAATGCGTCGTCGTCGGTCAGCTCGTTGAAGGTCACCGGCACATAGCCCAGTTCGGTGTTCATTTTCATGACGGCCGCGCCCGAGGTGAGGCTGAAGATTTTGGCTTTCGGCCACCGGAGCCGCGCCAGCGTGAACGAAGCGTGCTTGATGCGCTTGGCCAGTCCGAGCCCGCGGTACTTCGGGTGCACGATCAGTCCCGATGTGGCCACATACTGCTTGTTTCCCCATGATTCGATGTAAGTGAATCCGGCAAAATCATCCCCGCAGAGGGCGATGATCGCTTTTCCTTCCTTCATCTTGGTAGCCACGTATTCGTGCGTGCGTTCGGCGATACCCGTGCCGCGCACCTTGGCTGCTTCTCTGATTGTTTCCAGAATCGTGTCAACGTATGCCTCGTGCGAGGCGTCGGCTACCATTACATCAATTTGTTTATTCGGTTCCATTCTTGTTCTTCTATGATTATTATATATGGTTTATATTCGGTATGATGGTTGACAGGGCGTCAAGCACGTCCGTGCGCGAGATGTTTTCGCGGATAACCAGCATGATGGTGTCATCGCCTGCGATGGTTCCGATTATTTCATAGAAATTGTGCATGTCTATGTCGTAGGCCAGGCTGCTTGCATATCCGGGGCGTGTCTTTATCACGGCGATGTTTCCGGAGAACTCGACAGACATGAAGCCGTTGTGGCGGAGCATCTCGCTTGCGCGCTGGGGGTCGGTCATGCGTTTGTACATCGTGTTGTTGGGCAAGACATACACGTAATTCCCGTTCATGCTGGCGGCCTTGGCCACTTTCAGCTGTTTCAGGTCGCGCGAGAGGGTAGCCTGCGTGAGCTGGAAACCTTCCTTTGCAAGTTCGTTCAGAAGCTCTTCCTGGCTGCCCACTTCCTTGCTTGAGATGATCATTTTGATTGAATCAAGTCTGCTGTTCTTGTTCTTCATTGCATAATTATTCTTTAAACGCCGCAAATATACGGATTATATTGAAATAATATGCATTTCCGCGCTTTTTTTTATGGATTTTTTTGCGGAGGCTTGTCCGGGCGGAGATGCGCGCGCCTCTGCATCCCGTGAAACGGGCGCAGGCTCCGTCCGGTTTCACGGGCGAAGCCTGCGCACTTGGGCGGTCAGTCTCTCAGCTTTCTTACGAAGAAGTCATACATCCGGTACACCTCGAACTTCTGCCCCAGGCTGTGGGTTCTTCCCGGGAGGTAGAGCTGCTCGAACATCTTTCCGGCCTTCATCAGCGCCTTGACCACCTGCAGGGAGGATGCCGGGTCTACGTTGTCGTCCAGCTCTCCGTTGATGATGAGCAGGTCGCCCTTCAGGAGATGGGCGTTGTCGACATTTGAAGAGCGGCTGTATGATTCGTCCACCGGATATCCCATCCATTGCTCGTTCCACCAGATCTTGTCCATCCGGTTGTCGTGGCATCCGCAGAAGGACACGGCGGCCTTGTAGAAATCGTTGAAGAACAGGAGGGCTCCCAGCGCGCTCTGCCCTCCGGCCGACCATCCGTACACTCCCACGCGCGAGGTGTCCATGTAGGGGTATTTTCTTGCGGCGGCCTTGATCCAGCGGATGCGGTCGGGATATCCGCTGTCCCTCAGGTTCTTCCAGCACACGTCGTGGAACGCCTTCGAGCGGTTGTTGGTTCCCATCCCGTCAATCTTCACAACGATGAATCCCAGCTCCACGAGCGGGGTGATGTAATATTCGAAGGCCGAGAAGTTCTTGTTGACGAACGAGTCGTGCGGGCCTGCATAGATGTCCTCCACAACCGGGTATTTCTTGTTCGGGTCGAAGTTGGCGGGGCGGAAGATGGTTCCCCAGATGTCGGTCTTTCCGTCCCTTCCCTTTGCGTGGAACACTTCGGGCATCACCCATCCCCCGGCCAGGAGTTCGGAAACGTCGCATCTTTCGAGTTCGGCGACTACCTTTCCGGTCTGCCCGTCGCGCAGGACGCTGACGGGAGGCATGTCGGGACGGGAATACACGTCGACAAACCGGCTTCTGTCGGCTGAGAACGAAACCGTGTGGTTGGCGTTTTCGGGCGTCAGGTCGGCCAGCCCCGTCCCGTCAAAGCCCACCCTGCAGAGGTGCATGTTGTAGGGGTCTTCTTTCCTGTTCATGCCCGATGCCATGAAGAACACCTGGCGTGCGTCCTCGTCTACGTGCACCACCCTGCGCACCACCCATTCGCCCGGGGTCATGCACGCCTTCACGCTTCCGTCCGTTCCGTCGATGAGATACAGGTGCTTCCACCCGTCGCGCTCCGAGAGCCAGATGATTTCCTTCCCGTCGGCTATGTCATGGCGGAAGTTGCGGGTATAGTCGATGAAGGTTTCCGACTTTTCGTCTACCAGCCTGCGTATCTCCCCGTTGTCGGCGCGCACCTCGCCCACGATGTAGCGCTGGTGCCCGCGCTGGTTGAACTCGAAGGTGTAGCTCCTGCTGTCGGCTCTCCAGCCGGTGAAGAAGAGGGCGAACTGGTGTTCGTAGGGCCTTGTGTCCAGCGGAATCTGCTTCATGTTCTCCACGTCGAAGAGGGCGGGGAGGCTCACGGGAAGCACGTCGCCCGGCTTTGCATAGTTGATCCACCGGAGCTTGGGCTGGAGCTGCGATTCGGGCGCCGACTCGAGCAGCGGTATCTGCCTTTCCTTCACCTCGCGCACCTTCATTGCGGCCAGCTTCTTCGAGTCGGGCGACCAGCGGAGCTGGCCGTAGGCAAATCCCGGCGCTCCGTCGTTGCTCAGGATCACCGGAGCCGCATCCTTGTCGGTGAGCGAAGCCAGGTATACGTTGCTGTTCCGGATGAACGCTTTCCATTTCCCGTCGGGCGAAACGCCTTCTTCCGCGGGCGCGCCCTGCTGCCGGGCTTGGGGCGCCTGCCCCTTGAGGAGCGCGGCCAGTTCGGGGCGGTCTTCCAGGTATGCGGCCAGCCCTTCGCGCGTGTCTGCCTGCCGCTTCTTTCCGCTTGCGGCGTCTACGAGATAGAATGCGGTTCCCTTGCGTTCGCGGTTTTCGTACCAGAAATAAGACGACTCGCCCAGCCAGCTGGCCCGCACTCCGGGCGAATAGACCTTCTGGAGGCGGTTGCCGAGCGTGTCCAGTCCCTCGAAAGGATAAACGTTTCCTGAGATGCCTGATGCCGGCATCGCCCATAGCATCACGAGCCAGCAGATAATGATTGGTTGCTTTGAGATTTTCATGTCTTTCAAAATGTGATTTTAATTGAATGGAGATTCCCCGGCCACAAAAATAAGCATTTGTTTTTGATGAGTGAGGGAAGCTTGTGCAAAAAAACAGTATATTTGTGGAAAGTTAAAAGCAGTAACGACCATTCATGAAAAAAGTCTGTATGATATGAAAAGAAATGCGTGTTTATTCCTTTCGTTGTGTGCGGGACAGTTCGCTTTTGCGCAGGAACGCCCGAACATCGTTTTGTTTCTAGTGGACGACATGGGGCTGATGGACACATCGCTCCCCTTTCTGACCGACGGGGACGGGAACGCCAGGCGCTATCCCCTGAACGACTGGTACCGGACTCCCAATATGGAGCGGATGGCAAGGCAGGGCATCCGCTTCTCCACCTTCTATGCGCAGAGCGTAAGCTCGCCCTCGCGCGCGTCTATCATGACGGGGCAGAACGCGGCCCGGCACCGCACCACCAACTGGATAAACTCGGAAGACAACAACCGCACCCCCTTCGGGCCTCCCGAGTGGAACTGGCAGGGAATATCAAGCCAGACGCCCACCCTGCCCAAGATGCTCCGGAAGGCCGGATACCGGACGATACAGGTGGGGAAGGCACACTTCGGGCCCATCGGGAGCGAGGGAGAGAACCCCGGGAATCTCGGCTTTGACGTGAGCATCGCAGGGTCCTCCATCGGCCAGCCCGGAAGCTATTACGGCGAGGCGGGATACGGAAACATCAGCGGAAACAAGGCGCGTGCCGTGCCCGGACTGGAGAAGTATCACGGAACCGCCACCTTCCTGAGCGACGCCCTGACCTTCGAGGCGAACGAGCAGATTGACAAGGCGGTCGGAGCGGGAAAGCCCTTCTTCCTCTATATGGGCCACTATGCCGTCCATGCGCCCTTTGAAGTCGACAAGCGGTTTATCGGAAACTATACGGACCCCGGCAAATCGCCCGCGGCAAGAGCTTTTGCCGCCCTGATCGAGGGAATGGACAAGTCGCTGGGCGACATGATGGACCACCTGGAAGAAATAGGAGAGGCGGAGAATACGCTGGTCATCTTCCTCGGCGACAACGGTTCGGACGCCCCCCTGGGCGACGAGAAGGGATACACCTCGTCGGCTCCCCTGCGAGGGAAGAAGGGAAGCGAATACGAAGGAGGCGTGCGCGTCCCCTTCATCGCCTGCTGGGCGAAGCCCGACGGGAGAAACCCCTTCCAGAAAGAGCTTCCGATACCTGCCGGAAGCATACAGACGCAGATGGGAACCGTGATGGACATTTATCCCACCCTGCTTGCCCTTGCGGGAGTGAAAGCCCCCGAAGGCTATGTGCTCGACGGGACAGACCTGTCTGTGCAGCTGGAGGGAAAGAAGAACGGGAGCCGTCAGGAGAAGTTCCTGATGCACTTCCCCCACGAGCACCGGGGAAGCTATTTCACCACCTACCGCGACGGGGACTGGAAGCTGATCTACTACTACAATCCCCTGATGCCCGACCGCCCCGTGTGCGAGCTGTATAACCTGAAGAAAGACCCGTTTGAGGTGCATAACCTTGCCACCGCCGATGTGGAGCGTCTGGCGGAGATGGTGGATGCCATGGCCGCCGAACTGGAGGCGGAACAGGCCCTCTATCCCGTGGACAAGGAGGGGAACCCGCTCAAGCCGATAAGACTTCACCTGAAATAACCCGCAGACGATGACGACAGATACAACTTGCCTGGCTCCCGAAAAAGACCCGATGGGAGCCGCCATCCGCGACTATTACAGCACGGGGAAAGCCGGGAGGCTCAGGGTGTTCTCGTCGCAGTTCGACGAAGACGAGATTCCCGTGGCCGGGCTTTTCCGCACCTATCCGGAAATGCCTGCGCTCGAACAGAAGGCCCTCCAGCTTGCCGGCGGCCTTATCCTTGATGTGGGAGCCGGAAGCGGATGCCATACGCTCGCCCTGAAGGAGATGGGAAAAGACGCCCTGCCGGCAGACATCTCCCCCCTGGCGGTGGAGGTGATGCGCGCGCGCGGACTGGACGCGCGGCTCGTGAACCTGTTCGACCCCCGCCTTGCCGGACAGTTCGACACGGTGCTGATGCTGATGAACGGTTCGGGCATCATCGGGAGGCTTGAAAACATCGGGGCGTTCTTCAGGCGCATGAAGCAGCTCCTGGCTCCCGGAGGATGCGTGCTGATGGACTCGAGCGACCTCCGCTATCTTTTTGAGGACGGGGACGGGAGCTTTGCGGTCGACCTCGCCGCGGACTATTACGGGCAGGTGGACTTCCGGATGCAGTACAAGAACGTGAAGGGAGATCCTTTCGACTGGCTTTACATCGATTTCGGCACGCTTTCGCTCTACGCCTCACAATACGGCTTCAGAGCCGAAAAGGTTCAGAGCGGAGAGCACTACGACTATCTTGCCCGCCTGACGCTCCGCTGAAGGGCGGCAGGCCTCAGCCCCCGATGAGGCCGAAGCGGCGCAGGGCATTGGCGATGCCGTCCTCGTCAACGGACGAGGTTACATAGTCGGCCGCGGCCTGCACCTTCTCGGAGGCATTGCCCATGGCCACGCCTATGTTCACGTGCGAGAGCATGGGTATGTCGTTTCCCCCGTCGCCGAAGGCCATCGTGTCTTCCAGGCTGATTCCGTAGTATTCCAGCACCTTGTCTATGCCGTGGCTCTTGCTGTTTCCGGCGGCGATGATGTCGGCAAAGAGCGGATACCAGCGCATGGGCGTGCAGTGCTTCAGCGTGCGCGAGAACATTTCCCCGTCGTCTTTTTCGGGGAAGTATCCCATGATCTGCATGATTTCCTTGCCCCTGGCGTATTCGGCCGGGCGCACGGGCGGGATGTCGATTTCGATGAGCGCTGCCACCTCCCTTACCGTTTCGTCCACACGGGTGATGAACCATGTGTCGTCGTGTACAAACACGAAGGGAGTTTCGGGATGGCTGTGCGAGTAGGCTATCAGACGCTCCACGTCGTCTTCCGGAATCCGGCTCCTGTAGATGTCGCGGTTGCCGGCGGTGAAGCAGTGCACCCCGTTGAGCGTGATGTAGCCGTCGAACTCCAGGTCGCCCGCCGCTTCCATCATCAGCTGCTTCGAGCGTCCGGTGGCGATGAACGTTTTCACTCCCCGGGCGCGCAGTTCTTTCAGGGCGTCGCGGGCGGACTGGGGGACGGCGTGCGTGCGGAATGAAACCAGCGTGCCGTCAATGTCGAAGAAGATTGCCTTGACCATATCGGATTGTCGTTTTTCTTGTTTTGCGTGCAAATTTACTGAAAATA
This sequence comes from Bacteroidales bacterium SW299, assembly GCA_019550975.1. Lineage (GTDB taxonomy): Bacteria > Bacteroidota > Bacteroidia > Bacteroidales > Bacteroidaceae > Phocaeicola > Phocaeicola excrementipullorum. Next base: position 110,627 of record SDWH01000008.1, read on the forward strand.
TCCGTTCGGAGCTTCCGAAAGGGCAGGAGAAGTGAGGAGGGAGGCCGGGGCAGGGCGGAAAAGCCGGCTCTCGCCCCGGGGTGATGCAGCCTCCCTTTCCCGTTTTCACTCGATCCTTATCCACACGCCCTCGCCCCTCTGCTTTGCCCGGACGATGAGATTCTTTATCCGCTGCACGGCCGCGGCCGACTCTGACACCCTGCCCGGGCTGCGGCTCACTCCGGGGAGGATGCATCCGGCCGTGTCGTCGGGAGTGTTTCCGGCGTGGATGCGGATGCCCTCGAACATCGGCACGTGGAGCAGGAGCGGGAGCCACGCCCTGAATCTCGGCGACCAGGTTATCACTGCCGGATAGCGCCCTTCGGGGATGGCGGTCCGTCCCGGTATCTTCACGCCCGGCCGTCCCGGGCCTACATCGCGCCACGCGGGCTCGAGGGTGTCGCAGACGTATTCGCCGTCCGCCTCCATGCAGCCCATCGTATAGCCGGCCTGCTTATCGATTCTTGTCAGTGTTATTTCCATCTTTTCTGTATTTTAGTTTTCGGTAACTGTCATCTGTAAGAACTGTAATGTAATTCCGGTGCGTCCACTGGTGGAGCATGTTGCGCGTGCCTTCGGCGCTCATGCCCAGCTGCAGGCGTATCCGCACCGCATCCTGCACGGAAAACTCGTCGGGGAGCATGTTCAGAAGATTCCGCGGTCCCCTCCTGCTCTCGCCGGCTCCCGCTTTCTGCGCCTCTTCTATCGCCGCTCCGAAGAACTTCATCTTGCACCACATGTCGTACTGGTAGCTCCAGCGCACGAACTCCTCGATGCTCTTGTCCCACCTGCATCCGTCTGCCACGTAGAGCACGCAGGCCTTGAGCCAGGCGATCACGTTGGCGCGGAACGAGAGGTTTTCGTAGACTCGGCTCTGCGAGAGGCGCGCGTATTCGGCGTTTTCCGCGCGCATCCTTTCGGCAAGCCTGTAGGCCTGGGGGCAGTCGACGGGTCCCGACGCGCGGGTGAGGTTTTCGATGTAGGGCCGCAGCTCCTCGTCGAACGAGGCGTCGTATATGCCGTATACGGGCATGTCGGCTCCGATTTCCCTTTCGGGTATCGTGCAGAAGTTGATGCGCGAAATGGGCCCGTCGGTAAGCACCTTCTCAAAGTATCGCTTCCCTTTGAGCACGGTGGTGGATGCGTTCCAGTTGAAGCGGACGGTCACCTTCTCGGTGACGCTCTGCGTGCCCACGCGCGTCTGTCCGTAGCGGTTTCCGGGGTCGAACGCCAGGCACATGATCTGGAACTGCTGCCCTCCTCTTCCCGAACCCTTCAGCGCGTTGAACTGGTCGATTTCGTTGAGCTTCGTGTAGAGGAAGTGTCCGTCCGCCTCGGCGGTGCGCATCACGAAGGCCGGGTTGGTCATGTCGGCGTCTATCTCCTGTATCACCAGTCCCTCGGGACGCTTCCGCCTGTCTTTGTTCGCCCCTTTCGAGTTCACCTCGTTCTTCCACTCGCGCTCGCGGCGCAGGTTCTCCTCGTCGCGCAGGCGTATGTCGCGCATGATGCGGTTGATAGGCTCGCTGATGCAGTCTTTTCCCGCCCCCGTTCCGGCCATGAGCACGTTCATCAGCGTGGCCTCGTGCTCCACGTTGTCGATGTAGCGGAAGCGGACGTTGTGGAGATGAACCGCCAGGGGAGGGAACACCGCATGCGCCACGGCCGCCCGGTAGAGGTCGGGCGTGCGGCTGAGCAGCAGCCCGATCAGCCTGGGCAGGCGGGCGGGCATGGGGGGAGGAGCCGCATCCTCCGATGCCTCCTCAACTTCCCCCGAGGGGGAGTCTGTTGAGTTTGACGGCATTATCCAGCCTCCCTCCTCGGGTGGAGGCTGGAGGGAGTCCACCGCCTCCTTCATCAGCTTGGGCGCCGAATACCATTTTGAGGAGCAGGCCGAGTGTATAAGCCCCTTCATCTCCTCCTCCGGCAGCCCGTACCGGGGCATGATGCGCAGGAGCAGGCTCTCGTCGTTGTCGGTGATGTAGCGCAGATGCGAGGCCAGGCGGTGCAGCTTGTCGTTGCGCTCGCCGGGCACGGGCTCGCCTCCGGCCAGGGCGAACCACCGGGCGATGATGCCGGCGTAGGGGATGCCCTTGAATCGGAGAGATTCTGCCGGAGCCTCCCCGGCTTCTTCCGGCAAGGAGCCTGCCGGAGGAGCGGCATCCGGAGCCTTCTCTTTCGGGGGGAGGCCGGCGGGCGCCTTAAAGAGCCTTTCTTCGTCGATATAGAGGATATAGTCGGCCGGCACTGCGAACGAGCTCCGCGCGTAGTCCTTCACCGAGGGGTCGTAGCCCGTGCCGCCCAGCTGTTCCGACATCCACCGCTGCGCTCCGGCCAGGTCCATTCCGCCGGGGATGATGAAGAACAGGCGCAGCCCCTCGGTGCTTGGCGTGACATGCGCCAGCACGACGCCCAGCTCTTCTGCGCGCGCCTCCACCTTCCGGGCGAAGTATCCGCGGGGGTCGGGTATATGGTCGATGTCGAATATCGACAGCCCGCTTGGCACGGCGTCGGCGTTGAGCCTCCTTCCGTTGCGGAAGGTGGCGTGGGGCGTGAAGATGGGCAGACGCTTCTTTCGCTCCGCCTTGAAGGTTTCGAAGTCCTCCTTCGCCATCTCCCCCCGGCGCGTCTTTTCGAGGGCGTCGGCTATTTCCGCGCAGGTTCCGGTCACGTTTTTCGAGTTTGTCACCCTGCGGAATATTTCGGGCGTGCATTCGCGCACGATCCGGCTTCGTATAGAGTTTGATATGCCAAAAGCCATATTCTGATTGGTAGTTAAAAAGGTTAATGATAGCGTGTCCGTCTTTTTTTTCTGCAGGGCTACGGCTCGCCCAGGCACTCGATGAAGGCGGCGTGCTGGAGCGGAGTGAGCGCCTTCTGCCCCTTCCTCCAGTGCAGCTCCTCGAGCCGCTTCTGCAGGTCGGCGTTGAGAGCCACCCATCTCCTCAGCTGCACCATCGCGCTCCGCGCCGTGCTTTGCGGGAAATACTGCATGGCGAGCTCGCTCAGATAGATTGTCTTGGCGGTCTGCATGGCCGTGCGGGATTAGAAGCTTGCCCTGTCGAATATCGCGTCGATGAAGTCGCTTGCCTGGCGGCTCTCGTCGGCGATGATGTCTGAGGGGATGACGTCCGCCTCGTCGAGCCCGATGCGCAGCGTGAGCCTCACGCTGGTGTCGCCCACCGAAGCCCTTCCGTGCCGCAGGCGGATATACTTGGTGCCCGTGCGGGCGCCCGACTTCACGTGTTCGTTGAAGTTGCCCTCGGTGGGGCTGACCAGTCCGATGGTTCCCTGTATGCGTCCGTTTCCCGAAACGAGCCGCTTGTAGGCCGAGTCTGAAAGCTGAAGGTTGATGTTCATGTCTTTTTGCATGTTTTGAGGTCAGTTGAACTTGATTATTTCTGCGGCGGTGATGTCCTGGAAGGCCTGTCCGTTGTACTCCCTCACTTGGAAGCGGAGCGCGGCATACACCAGGTCGCCCGGATAGAACTGGCATCCGGCGTCGTTGCCCAGCAAGGCCACGGCATACTGGTTCTCGTACTTGCTCCCGATTTCCTGCAACACGACGTTGCGCTTGTTCAGCGTTCCCGACTCTGACTTCTCGCTCTTTACGGTGAAGGCTTCTCCGCACTTCACCACTCTGAATAGCTGTTTCATGTTCGTTGTTTTTTTTTGATGGTTGGTAAATAATGCCCCCTTTTCCGGGGTGCAGGAGCAAAGGTAGGCAACGGGGGCGGAGAAAAACTGCTGCGGGGGTGGTACGGAGGGGCGGGTACGGGAAGGAGTCTTTTTGTTTGATAGGATTGGTCAAAAAACAAATCTTATGTTTTCGTCATATATCATGTTCTTTGCGTATCTTTGCACAAAACAATCGACATGAAAGAGCGAATCTACGATCCGAACAATGCTAAATCCATATTCCACTTCAGCAAGGATCTGCTTCACAGATCTTTGGCAGAAGCGGTATGCGCCATAGACGATTCTATTAAAGCCGAAGACATTGTCTGCAACGGAAAGGGCGGTCTGGGGCAGATGGTTGAAAAATATTATTACGGATACGAACCTAACAGCGATTCCGGGCCGGATTTCCGAGAGGCAGGAGTCGAATTGAAAACGACTCCTCTCAAAAAACTGGCTAATGAAGAACTGGCGATCAAGGAGCGTCTTGTTTGTGACATGATTGATTTCTGCGACGTGGTGAAAAGACCTTTCGAGGAGTCACTTTTCTATAAGAAATCTCTTCTCATGCTGATTCTTTTCTACCTTCATGTGGCGGGCAAGGATTTGAGGGATTTGGAATTTCTTTACAGCGTATTGTGGAAACTGAAGGATAAGGACCTATTGATAATCAAGCGTGACTATGAAACGATAATTGACAAGATTAAGGCAGGGAAAGCGCATGAATTGTCGGAAGGGGATACCATGTATTTAGGCGCGTGCCGGAAAGGTAAGAAAGGCGATCCGTTGCGGAAACAGCCCTTCAGCGATATCGGGGCGCCAAAACGTGCGTTTGCCCTGAAAACGTCCTACATGCGCACCATCCTTGAGTTTGTCCGCACGGAAAAAAAGGATATGGTCACCAATACCGATATCGTAACCGAAAACGAGATTGAACTGGTGGCGGAAGAAGAACTGAAGAAATCATCGTTTGAAGACGTCTTGACCGAAAGGTTCATGCAGTTCAAGGGACAGGACTACAGGGAAATAGCCGGCAGTTTCAAGATGGAGGTAAACGTAAACGATAAAAGCAAATATGCGAGAATCGCGAAAAGAATCCTGTCGGAAAAGCTGAAGGAGTTTGATGATGCGGAAGAAATAAAGAAATCAGGCATCATAGCTAAAACTGTCCGGATTGAAACGAACGGCAAAATCCGGGAGTCCATGTCCTTCGAAAATATCAATTATGACGAGATTGCAGATACTGAGGACTGGATTGATTCCCGGTGGTATGAGATTGCGACTTCACGTTTCATGTTCATCGTATTCCGCGCTGTCCCCGACACGTCTAAAGAATGGGAAAACGAAAAGCGTTACGTGCTGGACCGTGTGTTCTTCTGGACTATGCCTGCAGAAGAGCTCGACAGAGCGGAAGAATATTGGAACAACATCAAGGAGAATGTCACGTCTGATACGCTGACGGACGAAGACAATACGTTCTGGAAAATGACGGACAGAAAAGATTTTCATGTTCGCCCTAAAGCGCAGACCGCCGCCGACAAATGTAAAAGTCCGGTAAGCGGAGTCGATGTCCCTAAAAAAGCCTACTGGTTCAACAACGATTATATACAGGAAATTGTTAAGCATGCCTATGCCGACGAATGGCAGAAGACATTTGAAATAAAGTGAAGCGATGAAAAAAGAATACTATACTGATGTAAATAACGATTTCGCAGCGCAAGTGTGCGCTCCTATAGCAGATTATTGCAGGATGACAAGGCCTGTTTCCCGCGAACTTCCCCTGTTCCCGGACAACCGGACAGAAACGGACCCCGGCGACATAAGGGTTGTCGAACTGTTTGCCGGAGTAGGGGGATTCAGAATCGGGCTGGAAAGAGCTTCAAGACGTTTCAAAACGGTTTGGAACAACCAGTGGGAGCCTTCTACCAAAAGGCAGGATGCGTCAATTGTCTATTGCAGACGGTTCGGGACAGAAGGACACAGCAATGTGGATATCGCTGCTGTACCCACCGAAGATATACCGCAGCATGATTTGCTGGTAGGGGGATTCCCGTGCCAGGACTATTCCGTGGCGACCACATTGAAGCGTTCGGGGGGCATTGAAGGGAAAAAAGGCGTGTTGTGGTGGCAGATTTACCGGATAATTTCGGAAAGCAAAGTAAAGCCCGAATGCCTTTTTTTCGAAAACGTGGACAGATTGCTCAAGTCGCCGGCATCGCAACGCGGAAGGGACTTTGCCATCATTCTCGCTTCGTTGGCTGATTTGGGGTACGCGGTGGAGTGGCGCGTCATTAATGCAGCCGACTATGGCATGCCCCAGCGCAGACGGCGCACATACATTCTCGGCTATTTGGAGAACTGCCCTGTTTCAAGGTCTATAGGCGACATGGAAAAATGGATACTGGAAGACGGTACCATGGCAACTGCCTTTCCCGTCAGCCGCAAAGAAGGGAAAAAAACGAATGTTTTTTCCATTGACGGCACACTGGACAAGGTTTCTGCTGAGTTCAATGCGGGAAAAACAAAATTTGAATTTGAAAATGCAGGGATTATGAGCAAGCGCCGTGTCACCACCCTCGCCACTGTTCCAGAGTATGCAGGCCCGCGTATTCTGCTCGGGCAGCTGATACTTCCGGAAGAAGAAGTCCCCGAGGAGTTTTTCATACCCGATGAAGACCTGCCGAAATGGGAGTATCAGAAAGGAAGCAAGCAGGAAACAAGAAAAAGTGCCGAAGGCTTCGAATACAAGTATTCAGAAGGAAGCATGGCGTTTCCTGACCCTCTCGACAAACCTTCCCGCACTATCATAACTGGTGAAGGAGGAAGCGGTCCGTCACGTTTCAAGCACATTGTCCGTACGGAAAGCGGAAGATACCGCCGCCTGACCCCGATAGAGCTGGAACGTCTGAACATGTTCCCTGACCGTCATACGGAGGGAGTGTCCGATTCAAGGCGGGCTTTTTTGATGGGAAATGCGCTTGTAACGGGCATAGTCGAGAAAATTGGGGTCGTTCTGCTCCACAATATGGATAAAGGGTACGGGCAAAAGCATTAGCGGAACGATAGAGGATAGCGTTGTTTTGGTATAAGGCATTCGCATACGTTAAGGAAAGCAACATCTGGATAAACTACCCCGAGAACAGACGGAATAAGGAACTTCCGAACATATAAGGAGCTTGTTTCAATCAAGGAATGTCATAACGTATCAGAAGCAGCCATTGATGTTTTCTGATTTTAAGCAAAAATACAGAAACAAAAATATGGAGAAATAAAATTCAAATCGGTTGAAGAGTTTCTGAAAGGTATGCCACTTCCGATATGCTGGCATATGGCTGAAATAGTCCGGCCGGTACATTGGCTCTTTGAGAGGACGCAAAAAGAATATGCAAAACGGAATCTGGCAACTTTGTGGGCATGGCCGTTTGAAAATGTTTCAGGCTCCCCCTCCTATCACATAACCCCCTTCAGCCTCTCCTGGAACGCCAGCGTCTTGCGCCGGTCGAGCGCCTTGTTGAAGGCCGAGCGCAGCGTTTCCGGATTCATTCCCCACAGGCGGGCGAAAGTTTTCCACGGCGTGTCTATCCCCAGCGCCTCCGCCACGTAGTGCGCCAGCACCCCGCGCTCCGAAAGCGACAGACCTGCAGACCGCCACTCCGCGTCAACCAGACCCGCACCCTCCAGCCTCGCCCTCAGCTCCTGCGCCTTCACTGACATAAACGCAGAAGGCATCTCCGCGTCCACCCCCTCCGCCGGAGCTTTTATATCTTTTTCACATTTTGCCCCCTCTCCGCACTGCACGTGCATCTCCACGCAGGCGTTGTCGTGGATGTCGAACATCGGGCCGTTCACCGTCACCGGGCCGCCCAGCGTGACGCCAGCCCTGAACAGATCCTTCGCTTCCATCACACCGTAGCCTTTACCAGATTGTTGTCGTGAATGTCGTTGAGCGGGCCGTTCACCGTGAGCGAGAAGCTCGTGCCGCTCGTGCCGATCCTGCGCACACGCTCGCTCTCCTCGGGGGTGAAGTGGTGGTACAGGTCGCGGATGGCCTCCTTCATCACCTTGGCGCGCTCAAACTGCTCGGGCGGGATGTGTTCGGCATAGTCGAGAATCTCGGCGAGCGAGAGTGACTCGCCGCCCTTGGCGCTTGTCAGCTCCGAAAGCCTCTTTTTCAGGCGCGTGTTCTCGTGCGAAAGGCTTTTGAGCCTCGCCTTCATTTCGTTCTTCATTTCTTTGTTGCTTTTCAGCCACAGGTGCATGTCTGTCCGCAGCCGGCAGAATTCGTCCCACAAGTGTTCTTCTTCCATAGTAGTTTCAGGTTTTTAAGTAACAAGCTTTATAATTCCGTCCGCAAAAGTAGAAAAAATTTTTTCACTTGCAAATAGGTTGTGACATTTTGCTGAAAAACTGGATGCATGGATGTTCGGGGCAGGCCTTACAGCCTTACGGATTACAGATTACAGTTAGGCCTTTTCAAATGGGTAAAAACCTTATCATATATGTTATATTATATATATAAATATATTTATATATATAATATAAAATTCTTTAGTAACATTTTTTCTGATGTCAGGAGGGAGTTTCCGATAAAACGATACTGTAATCTGTAAGACTGTAAGGCTGTAAGGGCGGCTGCGCGCCCGGCACACGTTTCTGCACATTTCTGCACGTTTCTGCACATTTCTGCACATTTCTGCACATTTCTGCACATTTCTGCACGTTCGGGACAGTTTGTAAACTCCGTGCGGAATCCCTCCGCTATTTTTGCCTCACCGACGGGAAGAAGGCCGTCCGGAAGGCCCGGTCCCGAGGAGAGAAGCAAACCCCATTACTAACCGACTAAAAACAGCAGATTATGGCAGTCAACTATTCAGTGGTAGCAAGAAGAAACCCCAACCCCGTGGGCGAGGGAGAAGTGAAATACTATGGCCAGGCGCAGGCTGCGGGCGAGGTGACAATCGACCAGCTCGCCGAGGAAATCGCCTACTCGACGACACTCACCGACGGCGACGTGCTGAACGCCATCCGCGCGCTCGTGGCGCAGATCAGGAAGCACATCCAGAACGGGCAGATCGTGCGGCTCGAAGCGCTCGGAAGCTTCCGCCTCACCTTCTCGGGCGCCGGGGCGAGCAGCGCCGAAGAGTATTCGCCCGCCCTCATCCGCTCCGTCAACCTGCGCTTCACGCCCGGCGCCTCGCTGAAGCAGGTGCTCAGCAGAAACGTGCTCAAGTTTGTGCGCGTGCCCCTGCTGAAGGACAAGGAAGAGGAGGAGGCCGCACCCGAGGAGGACTCGGAAGAGGAGGTTGTCTGACGCCGCCCCCCAGGAAATTCCCCCGTAACCTCCCCCGGAATGGCCGCCCGGTATGAGGCAGACGGGCGGCCGGGCCGGAAAGCCTGACCGCCCGTTCCGGAGGCGCGAGAAAAGACTTACACTTACAGTATTACAGTATTACAGTTAAATTTTTTACAAAGCCATGACAAGAAAAGAACTCTGGAAAACAATCCTGCAGACGCTGGTCACCATCCTGACCGCAATCGGAACCACGCTGGGCATCACGAGCTGCATGTAGGGACGCGCAGCCCCGCCCGGTGAAAGGCGCGCCTTCTTCTTTCGGCCCCGGAAGTCAGACAAAAAAACTTCCGGGGCTCATGCCATATCTCCCCCATAAACCGTATATTTGCAGGCATATAACCGAAAAAACTGACAAACGATGGAGTATCAATTCAACCGCATAGCCGTGAAGATAGGAAGCAACGTGCTGACGCGCAAGGACGGCACGCTGGACGTGACGCGCATGTCGGCCCTGGTCGACCAGGTGGCCGAGCTTCACAAAAACGGAGTGGAAGTCGTGCTGGTGTCTTCGGGAGCCGTGGCCTCGGGACGGAGCGAACTGAAGCCGGCGCGCAAGCTGGACAGCGTGGAGCAGCGCCAGCTCTTCTCGGCCGTGGGGCAGGCCAAGCTGATAAACCGCTACTACGAGCTGTTCCGCGAGCACGGCATCGCCGTGGGGCAGGTGCTGACCGCGAAGGAGAGCTTCGCCACGCGCCGCCACTACCTGAACCAGCGCAGCTGTATGCGCGTGATGCTGGAGAACGGGGTCATCCCGATCGTCAACGAAAACGACACCGTGTCCGTGACCGAGCTGATGTTTACCGACAACGACGAGCTTTCGGGACTGGTGGCCTCGATGCTCGGCGTGCAGGCGCTCATCATCCTGAGTAACATCGACGGCATCTACAACGGCTCCCCCTCCGACCCCGGCACGGAGGTGATACGCACGGTGGAGCACGGAAAAGACCTGTCCGACTACATCCGCACCGAGAAGTCGGGCTTCGGACGGGGAGGGATGCTCACCAAGACGACCATCGCGCGGAAAGTGGCGGACGAGGGAATCACCGTGATCATCGCCAACGGAAAGCGGGACAACATCCTGACCGACCTGATGCTGCGGCCCGAAACCACGGTGTGCACGCGCTTCGTGCCTTCAGACGGGGGAGTGTCGAGCGTGAAGAAGTGGATTGCACACAGCGAGGGGTTCGCCAAGGGCGAGCTGAGGCTGAACCGGAAGGCGGCAGACGCCGTGAGGGGCGACAGGGCCGTGAGCATCCTCCCCGTGGGCGTGGCCGAGGTGAAGGGAGAGTTCGAGAAAGACGACATCGTGCGGATAACCGGCGAAGACGGCGGGCTGATCGGCGTGGGGCGCGTGGGCGTGGACTCGGACGAGGCGCGCCGGATGCTGGGAAAGCACGGCCAGAAGCCGCTGGTGCACTACGATTATCTGTATCTGGAGTAGGGGGCGGGGAGGCTCATGGAAAAGCCACAGAACTGCAGAATCCGGCCGGAGCGTCGCCTCCGCATCGAGCGGTCGCTTGCCTACCGCTCAATCAGGATTATAGCCCGGTGGATGGACAGGTATTTCCTCGACCCGATAATCGGTCTTCTGCCTGGAGCGGGCGATTTCCTCTCGTCCGTGCTTGCCGTTCCGTTCCTTTATGTAAGCATATTCCAGGTGCGCTCCCTCCCGTTGACGCTTGCGGTGATATTCAACACCCTGCGCGATGTGGCGTTGGGGCTGGTTCCGTTCTGGATAGGCAACGTCATCGATGTGTTCAACCGCGGCTACCTGCAGAACTTCAGACTGATTGTCGGTTTCGTGGAGGGTGACAGGGAAATCATCGGGAGGGTGAACCGGAACGCGTTCCGGATGGCACTTCTCATCGCGGCCTGCTGCGCGGTTATCTGCTGGCTGGTGAGGCTGGGCATAAGCCTGGCTTCCGGAGCAGGGGATTTTCTTGGCGGGCTGTTTTCCTGAACCCTTGTTTTCCTGACACTTGCTTTGGATTGTCCGGTAATTCCGCTATATTTGTAAGGCTTAATCTGATGTGAGAACATGAAGAACCGCTTCCGCACCGGGCTGATTGCAGCCCTCTGTCTGTGCGCCGGCCTCCTGGGCATACTGACTTTGCGGACTTGTTCAGGGAGGGCGAATGAAAAGGAACTCGTTTCTGCCGCCAAGGCAGATACCTGTGCCGTGCCCGAAATGTTTTTATTCTGTAAAAGCGTTCACTTTTTTTGCGAATATCAGGAAAAGTCCGTATCATTGCAGACAATAAAACGGAAGTATGGAAATAATCTTTAACGAGGAATATCTTCAGGTAATGTTATAGTACGGGCAAAACGGATAAGAAACACCGCTTTCAGCCTCAAATTATACGGAAATATATCCGGGTGATAGATTTGATGCGAGATACTTCCAGCGTTCTGGAACTTATGCGTTATAACTCCCTGAATTACGAGAGATTGGAAGGGGATAAGGCCGGGCTGTCTTCCGTCAGGGTGAATGACCAGTACCGCATCGAATTTGAGGAGTACGTCAGGGACGGTGAAACCGTTGCCACGATATGCAACATAACAGATTTGTCGAACCATTATAAATGATTGATTATGATTACGATTCAAGGGATTGACCCCAATATGATTGCCAACAATCTCGAACCCGCATTCCCCACGCATCCGGGAGAAATATTGAAAGAGGAAATCGGATGCAGAGGGATTTCCCAGCGGAAACTTGCGGAGCAGATGGGCATAAGCCATTCGGTATTGAACGAGATACTCAACGCACGCCGGCCTGTTACGGAGAAAACGGCCATGATGTTTGAGGCGGCTTTAGGAGTGGATGCCGAACCGTTGATGCGGCTCCAGATGAGGTACAACATGCGTGCCGCGAAAAAGGACAAGTCGTTCATGCAGCGTCTGGAGAATATACGGAAGGTTGCGGCAATGCTTTGAATGCATGCGCATGAAAAAACGTCAGCGCCCCTTCAGCATCGCGACCAGCATCTCCCGCTGGAGCGAATACGTATGCCCGTTGCGCTGCACGTATTCCAGCAGCTCCGTTCCGTCCCGGCGGAACTTGGCCTTCAGCTCCGGGTCGCTTTCCGTTTCGTCCGCTATCTTCAGGAGCACCATGGCTGCCAGTTCGATTTTGTCCATGCGGTCCTTGTCGCCGTCATACCGGCCGAGCACATCGCTGATGTCCATCGTCTTGAGCTCCTCGGCAGAGAATCCGAGAATCTGGCGTGCCATGCCGTCGTATTCCTCCCATTCCTGCTTCCGCATGGGCTTGCGGCGCAGAAGCGATTCCACGATGGCCGAAATCACCTGCTGGATCATCCGTATCAGATAGTCTTGTTTGATCATTCCTGCTTTTTTCGCGCAAAGTTACGCGATTGCTTTCATTCTTTCAAGCGAAATGGTTCTTTCTGAAACTTTTTTCCTGCTTTTTTGCTTTTCCGTATCAGAATCTTTCGTATTTTTGGCAGGAACTAACAGAATAACACTATGGACGAACAGATAAGACAGATTGCCGAACGCATCGGAGGCCTGCGCGACGCGCTTGACCTGACAATAGAAGAGATGGCGGACAGATGCCGGATGACGGCCGACGAGTACCGCCGGATAGAATCGGGCGAGCATGACATCGCGGTCAGCACCTTGCAGCAGATCGCCCGCCGGTTCGAGATTCCGCTCGACGTGCTGATGTTCGGCGAAGAACCGAAGATGAACTCCTATTTCCTCACCCGCAAAGGCACGGGCATCTCCGTGGAGCGGACCAAAGCCTACAAGTACCAGTCGCTCGCCTCGGGTTTCCGGGGGCGTATCGCCGACCCGTTTATCGTGACGGTGGAGCCCAAGCCCGATGACACACCGATATATTACAATACGCATGGCGGGCAAGAGTTCAACCTGGTGATTGAAGGCCGCATGCTTCTGAGCATCAACGGGAAAGACCTGGTGCTGAACGAGGGCGACAGCCTTTATTTCGACTCTTCCCTGCCTCACGGCATGAAGGCGCTCGACGGAAAGACGGTGAAGTTCTTGGCCGTCATTATGCAGTAACTAAAAATAAGGAAAAGGATATTATGCTAGAGAGATTTCTTGAACAGACACACTTCACTTCGCAGGAAGATTTCATCAAAAATTTCAAGATAAAGGTGCCCGAAAACTTCAATTTCGGGTATGATGTGGTGGACGCATGGGCCGAAGAGCGTCCGGAAAAGAAGGCCCTGCTCTGGACGAACGACAAGGGAGAGCATATCCAGTTTACATACGCCGACCTGAAGCGGTATACCGACATGACGGCGTCCTACTTCCAGCGCATCGGCATCGGAAAGGGCGACCGCGTGATGCTGATCCTGAAGCGCCGCTATGAGTTCTGGTTCTCCATCATCGCTCTTCACAAAATCGGGGCGGTCACCATCCCCGCCACCCATCTGCTCACCAAGAAAGATATTGTTTACCGGTGTCAGGCCGCAGGCATCAAGGCCATTGTGGCCGCCGGAGAGCCGGTCATCACGAAGCACATCGCCGACGCCATGCCCGAATCGCCCACCGTGGAGAAGCTGGTGAGCGTGGGCCCCGAATGTCCGGAAGGGTTCGAAGACTTCCACAAGGGCATTGAAAGCGCAGCCCCGTTCGTGCGGCCGGCACACGCGAACGCCAACGGCGACATCTCGCTCATGTACTTCACCTCCGGAACAACCGGCGAGCCGAAGATGGTGGCGCACGACTTCACCTATCCCCTGGGGCACATCGCCACGGGGTGCTACTGGCACAACCTGAACGAGAACAGCCTCCATCTCACCATCGCCGACACGGGATGGGGAAAGGCCGTGTGGGGGAAGCTCTACGGGCAGATGATCGCGGGGGCGAACATCTTCGTGTACGACCATGAGAAGTTCACTCCGGCCGACATCCTCCAGAAAATCCACGACTACCGCATCACTTCGCTCTGCGCCCCTCCCACCATCTACCGCTTCCTGATCCGGGAAGACCTGAGCAAGTACGACCTCTCTTCGCTGGAGTACTGCACAACGGCGGGCGAGGCGCTGAACTATTCCGTTTATGAAACGTTCAAGAAGATTACGGGCATCCGCCTGATGGAGGGGTTCGGGCAGACCGAAACTGCGCTCACGCTCGCCACCTTCCCGTGGATGGAGCCGAAGCCGGGAAGCATGGGCGTGCCCAACCCGCAGTACGACATCGACCTGCTCAAGCCCGACGGGCGTCCGGCCGAAGACGGCGAGCAGGGGCAGATTGTGGTGCGCACCGGCAAGGGAAAGCCGCTGGGCCTGTTCAAGGAATACTACCGCGATCCGGAGCTGACCAAGGCCACGTGGCACGACGGAGTGTACTATACCGGCGATGTGGCCTGGCGCGACGAGGACGGCTACTACTGGTTTGTGGGGCGCGCCGACGATGTGATCAAAAGCTCGGGCTACCGCATCGGGCCGTTCGAGGTGGAAAGCGCGCTGATGACGCATCCCGCCGTGGTGGAGTGTGCCATTACGGGCGTGCCCGACGAAATCCGGGGGCAGGTGGTGAAGGCCACCATCGTCCTGTCGAAGGAATACAGGCCGAAGGCGGGCCCCGAGCTGGTAAAGGAGCTTCAGGACCACGTGAAGCGCGTCACGGCTCCCTACAAGTATCCGCGCGTCATCGAGTTCGTCGACGAGCTGCCCAAGACCATCAGCGGAAAGATACGCCGCGTGGAAATCCGCCAGAAGGACAACGGGTGACCCCCCCCGGAGGCTTTGCACGCGCCGTATAATTTTTTATCTTTGCCCTCCCAACCGTTCAAGTTCAAGCGTTATGAGCAGACTTTATCCGATAGGCATACAGAGTTTCGAAAGAATCCGTGAGGACGGATATGTTTATGTGGACAAGACTTCCCTGGTGTACCGTTTGGCGACAACCGGAAAGCACTATTTTCTGAGCCGCCCGCGCCGGTTCGGCAAGAGTCTGCTTGTGTCTACGCTCGAGGCTTACTTCCTGGGAAAGAAAGGGCTGTTTGCCGGACTTGCCATGGAGCGTCTGGAACGGGAATGGACGGAATATCCGGTGTTTCACCTCGACCTGAACTCGCAGAAATACGAAACGCCCCAAAGTCTGGCCGACATCCTGAACGCTGCCCTGACCAAATGGGAGAAGGAATACGGCCGGGAAGAGGCTGAAACCTCGCTTTCCCTGCGCTTTCAGGGGGTGGTGCAGCGCGCGGCCGAGAAGACGGGGCACAACGCGGTGATACTGGTTGACGAATACGACAAGCCTCTTCTCCAGTCCATAGGCAACGATTCCCTGCAGACTGATTACCGGAACACGCTCAAGGCCTTTTACGGCGTGCTGAAAAGCTGCGACCCCTATATCCGCTTTGCCTTGCTTACGGGAGTTACGAAGTTCAGCAAGGTGAGCGTGTTCAGCGATCTGAACAATCTGATAGACATCTCGATGGACGGGCAGTATGCTTCTGTATGCGGCATCACGGAAAAGGAACTTGCGCATAATTTTGCGGACGACATTCATCTGCTGGCCGACGCCAACGGAATGGCGGATGAGGATGCTTTCAGAAAGTTGAAGGAATGGTATGACGGCTATCATTTCACTCCTGAATGCGAGGACATCTACAATCCGTTCAGCCTGCTCAATACATTCTTCAGGCGCAGGTTCGGAAGCTACTGGTTTGAAACGGGCACGCCTACGTTTCTGGCAGAGATGCTGAAGGAATGCCGCTATGACTTGTATGCCTTGTCGGACGAGCAGACCACCTCGGATGTGCTGGGCAGTGTCGATACGATGAAAGACAATCCGGTTCCCATACTCTATCAGAGCGGTTATCTGACGATAAAGGGCTACGACGCGCGTTTCGGCCTGTACCGCCTGGGCTTCCCGAACGAAGAGGTGGAGAAGGGCTTCATGAGTTTCCTGCTTCCTTATTATGCTCCGATACGCAAGTCCGAGAGCATTTTCCGGATAAGCCAGTTTGTGCGCGATGTGGAAAGCGGAAACGTCGGTTCGTTCATGCGCCGCCTCCAGAGCTTCTTTGCAGACACCCCCTACGAGCTCGCCCGCGATCTGGAACTCCATTATCAGAACGTGCTTTTCATCGTGTTCAAGCTGATGGGCTTCTTCACGCAGGTGGAATACCATACTTCCCGGGGGCGGATCGACCTTGTCCTTCAGACCGAGAAGTACATCTACGTGATGGAGTTCAAGCTCGAAGGCACGGCAGAAGGCGCCCTCCGCCAGATAGAGGAGCGAAATTATGCCCTTCCTTTCGCCTCCGACCCGCGGAAGCTTTTCAAGGTGGGGGTGAACTTCAGCAATGCGCTCCGGGGAATCGAGAAGTGGGAGGTGCGGGAGCGCTGAAGTCCCCCTCCCGGAGGCGGAATCACACCGCCGGCAGGCTGTTCCCGTTGATTTTCCGGTACAGGTCGAGCGCGTACACGTCGGTCATCCCCGAAATGTAGTCGAGCACGGCCTGGATTCTGGCGTAGAGCGTCGGAGCCTGGATTTCGTACTGCCTCGACACGCGGTTGATCAGCAGCTGCGAGTAGGCCTTTTCGGGATAGCGCACCGCGTCGATCATCAGGTCGATGAGGGTGGTGATGACCTGGAAGCCGGCCAGCTCGATGTCTACCACATCCTTCGAGAAGTAGATCTTGTCGAAGGCCGTCTGCGAGCAGTGCCTGTATGCCTCCCTAACGTGGTCGGAGAGGTGGGCGATGAGGGTGCCCTCGAACTCTCCTTCCAGGATGCTTTCCTCGTTGTCTGCAAACGTCCGCACGCATTCGCTTATCAGCACCCCGATGGCCGACGAGCGCAGGTAGGCTATCTGCTCGTTCGTGTCGTCAACCATGCTGCATATCTTTTCCACCCTTTCCATGCGGTGCGGCGTGAAGAACCGGCAATACAGGTCCCTGGTCTGCTCGGTGGTGAGGATTTTCAGCTTGTGCGCATCCTCTATGTCCATCATCTGGTAGCAGATGTCGTCGGCGGCTTCCACCAGATACACCAGCGGGTGGCGGGCGTAGCGCAGGGGCTCTCCCTCTTTGCTGAGCCGCTTGATGCCCAGCTCGTCGGCTATCCGCCTGAAGTCGTCCTCCTCGCTCAGGAAGAAGCCGAACTTCTGTTTCGCTCCGGCAAGGCGCGAAGAGAACGGATACTTCACGATGGACGCCAGCGTGGAGTAGGTCATGACGAACCCTCCGGGGCGCCGGCCCTGGAACTGGTGGGTAAGCAGGCGGAAGGCGTTGGCGTTGCCCTCAAAATGAATCAGGTCTTCCCATTCCGCGTCCGTCAGGAGCGGGCGGAGCGCCATGCCCTTCCCCTCGGAGAAGTAGGTGCCGATGGCCTTCTCGCCCGAGTGCCCGAAGGGGGGGTTCCCCAGGTCGTGGGCAAGGCATGCGGCCGACACGATGGAGCCTATCTCTGTGATGTGCGTGTCTGAAAGCGCGGGGTGCTTCTTCAGAAGCTCGGCGGCGACTTCGTTTCCCAACGAGCGTCCCACGCACGAAACTTCCAGGCTATGGGTCAGGCGGTTGTGCACGAAGATGCTCCCGGGAAGCGGAAACACCTGGGTCTTGTTCTGCAGGCGGCGGAACGGGGCCGAGAAGATCAGCCGGTCGTAGTCGCGCTGGAATTCGGTGCGGTCCTCTTTCCGTTTCTCGTGCAGGTTCTCAAGCCCGAAGCGTTTGTTCGATAGAAGTTGTTTCCAGTTCATTGTCAGTGCTTTTGTTTGAAAGGGTAAATCCAAAACTTGATTGCAAAAATATAAAAAAATGGTAAATGACGCCATTAATTCCGCGGAATGTGTAAATTCGCATTCTTAAACAAGACGTATATGGCGGAAAAGATGAAGATACAGATTATAAACAAGTCGAAACATCCGTTGCCTCAGTATGCCACAAGCTTGTCGGCGGGCATGGATCTCCGTGCGAACATTGATGCGCCCATCGTGCTGAAGCCTTTGGAGCGGTGTCTGGTGCCTACGGGCCTGTATGCGGCCATTCCGGCGGGCTATGAGGCCCAGGTGCGCCCGCGCAGCGGGCTGGCCGTGAAGAAGGGCGTTACGGTGCTCAACTCTCCGGGCACGGTTGATGCGGATTACCGGGGAGAGATATGCGTTGTCCTCGTCAACCTCTCGGCAGAAGACTTCGTGGTCGAGGATGGCGAGCGCATCGCGCAGATGGTCATCGCACGCCACGAGCAGGCCGAATGGCAGGAAGTGGAGGCGCTTGACGATACGGAGCGGGGAGCCGGAGGATTCGGACATACGGGTACGGTATAAATAAGCTTACGGATTATGGTGAGGAAGATTTTCTATCTGGCGGGCATCGTGGCCCTGCTTGCGGCTTGCGGCACTACGGGGCACCAGCGCGCGGCAAGACCCGCGCACGAAAAAGACCCGCTGACCTTTGAGCAGCGCCGGAAGTTCGACTATTTCTTTCTGGAGGCTCTGCGAATGAAGGAAAAGGGCGACCTCGACGCGGCGTTCGAACTCTACGGCCATTGCCTGGACATCAATCCGCGCTCGGCCGCCGCATTGTATGAGATTTCCCAGTTCTACATGGCCTTGGGACAGGAGAAGAAGGGAGAGGAGGCCATGAAGCAGGCCGTGCGCTCGGACGAGTCGAATTTCTGGTACAAGCAGACGCTGGCCGCCTATTACCAGCAGAAGCGTGACATCCCGAAGGCCATAGCCGTGTATGAAGACATGGCCCATCAGTTCCCCTCGCGCCTGGAGCCTCTGATCTCGCTCGTCGACCTTTACGGGCAGACCAAAAGCTATCCCGAAGAGATAAAGGTGCTCGACCGCCTGGAGGAGCTCGACGGAAAGTCGGAGCAGATCAGTATGGAGAAGTTCCGCTGCTATCTGCAGACGGGCGACAAGGAGAAGGCGTTCAGCGAAATAGAAAGCCTGTCGAAGGAGTATCCTTATGACATGCGCTACCAGAATATGCTGGGCGACGTGTATCTTGACAACGGCAAGGCGCAGGAGGCTTACGACACCTACCGGCGCATCCTGAACGAGGTGCCGGGGTATGCACCCACCGTCATCTCGCTTGCCCAGTACTACAAGAAGACGGGCAACGACAGCCTCTACCGGGCGCAGATCGACACGATCCTGGTGAACGACAACGTGCCGTCGGACACGAAGATGGAACTTATGCGCCAGCTGATCCTGGTGTCGGAGCAGACCGCCGGGGACAGCACGGAAATCGTCGGCCTCTTCAGGCGGATTCTGGAGCGTCCCCAGCCGAACGCTGACCTGGCCATGCTCTGCGCGCAGTACATGATTACCAAGAAGATGGAGAAGGAGTCGGTTCCGGTGCTCAACCAGATTCTTTCGATCGACCCCGAGAACAAGCCCGCACGCCTTCAGCTCCTGGCGTATGCCATCCGCGAGAACAATCTGGACGAGGTGGTCAGAGTGGCCGCTCCGGCGCTCGAATATAATCCCGATGCCATGGAGTTCTACTACTACCTGGGGCTGGCATACTATCAGAAAAAGGATACCGGCAAGGCGCTGGAGGTGTTCCGCAAGGGAATCAGGCAGGTCAACGAAAAGAGCGACAAGGGCATCGTTTCGGACTTCTACGCTATCCTGGGCGACATCTACAGCACGAAGCAGATGAAGGCCGAAGCGTATGCGGCTTATGATTCGGCGCTGGTGTACAATCCGAACAACATCGCCACGCTGAACAATTATGCCTATTACCTCTCGGTAGAGCGGAAAGACCTCGACAAGGCGGAGGAGATGAGCTACCGCACGGTAAAGGCGGAGCCTGAAAACGCCACGTATCTTGACACCTACGCCTGGATTCTGTTCGAGAAGGAACGCTACACCGAGGCGCGCATCTACATCGAGCAGGCGATGAGGAACGGAGGCGACACGAGCCAGGTGATCGTGGAGCATTGCGGAGATATTTATTATATGCTGGACGAGAAAGACAAGGCTTTGGAATACTGGAAGAAGGCCGAAGGCATGGACCCCAGTCCGGACGACGGCTCCACTCCGCGCACCGAAGCCGAACTGAAGCGTCTGAAACGGAAAATAGCTTTGAAAAAATACATAGCCGAATGAAAACATCTTTTTTACGTTATCTCGGAATCATGGCGCTTGTCGTTCTGGCGGCGGCCTGCTCTTCTTCGCGCCACGCCGGAAAGTCGCAGATGATCGGAAACCTGAAGGGCGAAGAGTATCTGGAAAAGGTCATCGAATATGCCCCGCGCTGGCAGGCGCTGACGGGAAAGGTGGCCTTCAGCCTGGATATGGACGGCAAGTCGGCCAGCCTGAACGCCACGCTCCGCATGAAGAAGGGCGAGGTGATCCAGCTGTCTGTGGCTCCCTTGCTGGGCATCGAAGTGGCGCGGATGGAAATCACTCCCGAGCGCATCCTTGCCGTCGACCGCCTGCACAAGCGCTATGTGGAGATTTCGTTCGAGTCGTTGAGCGGGATGCTGCGGACGGAAATCGACTTCAATGCCTTGCAGTCGCTTTTCATGAACGAGGTGTTCCTCCCCGGAAAGCCCCAGCTTGAGGCGGGCGACGTGAGGCGATTCCGTGTGTTCCCGGCGGGGAGCAGGGCGATGATCGTGCCGAAGTCTTCGCGCGCCCTGTCGTATCAGTTCTTCACGGGAACCGAAAGCGGCCTGCTTGAAAAAACATGCGTGGGGCTGGACGGAATGGACGGCTATGCGCTGGAGTGGGACTATAGCGACTTCTCCGGGCTCGACGGGAAGCTTTTCCCGAGGCACATCGTTGCCCGCGTGCCGGCAAAGAACTTTTCGCTCGACATGAAGCTCTCGCGCATGTCTGTAAGTGCCGACTGGGAATCTTCGTCCGCCTTGTCTTCGAAATACCGCAGGATGGAGCTGCGCGAATTGTTGGATATGCTGGTCAAATAACGTGCGGATATGAAACGTCTTTGGCTCATATTGCTGGTTTGCTTCTGTGTGTCGGGTGCCGGAGCGCAGACTACGAGGAAAATCCGTCAGCTTGAAGAGCAGCGCAATGAACTGCGCCGGCAGATCTCCGAGTCGGAAACCTTGCTGAAGTCGGCCAGAAAAGACGTGAAGAGCCAGCTCGACAATCTGGCCTTGCTCTCCGGGCAGATTGAAGAGCGGAAAAGATACGTGCAGGCTATCGAGGCAGACATCAGGGCGATCCAGCTGGAGATAGGCCGTCTGAGGGCGGAGCTGGCCCGCTTGCAGAAGGAACTGGCCGAAAAGCGCCTTAAGTACGAGCAGTCTGTGCGCTACATGTATAAGAACAAGTCGGTTCAGGAAAAGCTGATGTTTGTTTTCTCGGCCGACAACCTGAGTCAGATGTACCGCAGGCTGCGCTATGTGCGCGAGTATGCCGACTACCAGCGCCTGCAGGGAATGCAGGTGCAGCGCAAGCAGAAGCAGGTGGCCGACAAGCGGAACACGCTTGTGGCGAGCCGGAAGGCCAAGGAAGAGCTGGCAAAGCAGGGAGAGGCGGAAAAGCTCAGGCTGGAAGAGCAGGAAAAAGAACGCAAAGAACTGCTCCAGGCCTTGCAGAAGAAGCAAAGGAGCATCCAGGCGGAACTCTCGAAGAAGCGCCGCTCGGCCGACAGGCTGAATGCGGAAATCGACCGCCTGATCGAGATTGAGGTGGAGAAGGCAAGGGCGCGCGCCCGGGAAGAAGCGCGGAGAAAGGCGGCGGAAGCCGGAAAGAAGGCGGATGCACCCAAAGAGGAGGCCGCGCCCGGAAAGGCGGGCAAAATGGAGGCCTACAGGACGGACTCGGAAGACCGGCGCCTCTCGGGCGTGTTTGAGCGCAACAAAGGCATTCTTCCGGTGCCGATAACGGGACCTTATGCGGTGGTAGGACACTACGGGAAATACGAGGTGAAAGGCTTGCGCAACGTGCGCCTCGACAACAAGGGCATAGACATCAAGGGCAAGCCGGGAGCAAGCGCGCGTGCCATATTCGACGGAGAAGTGTCGGCGGTGTTCCAGTACAACGGGCTCACCAACGTGCTCGTGCGCCACGGAAGCTACATCTCGGTCTATTGCAACCTTTCGTCCGTCCGCGTGAAGAAGGGAAGCCTCGTAAAGACGAAAGACATCCTGGGCGAGGTGAACACCGATGCCGACGGCAATACCGTGCTTCATTTCCAGCTTCGCAAGGAAACCGCCAAGCTGAATCCCGAACTTTGGATTGCGCGCTGATGCTCTTCCGTTTGTCCGGCTGCATCCGGGATTCAGGCCCGAAGCTTTCCGGGCAGGATTCTTGCCCGTCAGGTTTCCGGACTTGTGCCGTCAGGCCTCCGGACTTGTGCCGACATCTTTTTCAGATTCTCAGTCCGTCGAGCAGGCGGATGTAGAGGTCTACGGCCTCTTCCACTTCGCCCACCATGATGTATTCGTCGGCGGTGTGCGAGCGGGATGACTTGCCCGGGCCTATCTTGACCGAAGGGAAGGGCATGAGCGCCTGGTCGGACAGGGTAGGAGAGCCGAACGGGGTCTTCCCCAGTTCTGCGGCGCGTTTCACGAAGGGATGGCCGGCAGGGATGCTCGACGAGTTGAGGCGGAACGAGCGCGCTTTCGCCTCGCAGGAAATGTGCCGGCATACCTCCTCAAACACCTCCTGGTTTGAATAGCATTCGTTGGTGCGGATGTCGACCACGGCGCTGCATACGTCGGGAATCACGTTGTGCTGCGTTCCGGCATTGATTTGGGTGACGCTCATCTTTACCGGTCCCAGCAGGGGCGAAACCTCCGGAAACTGGTAGGAGCGCAGCCATTCGATGTCCGGAAGAATCTTGTAGATGGCGTTTTCGCCCTCTTCGCGGGCGGCATGTCCCGAGCGTCCGTGTGCGGTGATGTCAAGCACCATCAGTCCCTTTTCCGCAATGGCGGGATTCATCTCGGTGGGTTCGCCCACCACTCCCAGCGCAATCGGCGGGAGCTGGGGAAGCACGCTCTCGATTCCGTTCTTGCCCGACACCTCTTCTTCGCACGAGGCGAGGAATATCAGGTTGTAGCTCTGTTCCGTGGTTGTCAGATAGCGGTATGCCTGGAACAGCGCGGCCAGGCTTCCTCCCGCGTCGTTGCTTCCCAGTCCGTAGAGCTTCCCGTTCTCCGTCTTGGGGGTGAAAGGCTGCTTGCGCCATCCGCTCACGGGCTTTACCGTGTCGATGTGCGAGTTCAGCAGGACGGTTGGCTTGCCTGTGTCGAAATTCGGGCTTATGCACCAGATGTTGTTCCCCGAACGTCCGGTCATGATTCCGCTTTCTTCGATATAGTTTTGCAGGAAGTCGGCCGCAGCATCTTCTTCGCGGCTGATGGAGGGTATGCCGATGAGCGCGTGAAGCAGCGTGAGGGCCTCCGAGGTGTAGTATGCTATGTCTGTCATGTGTGTATGTTTGCTTTTTGTTTGCCAAAGGCAAAGGTAATCAAAAAAATCGGTTCTTCAAAATACCGCCTTCCGTTTTGGAGACCGGCCGCTGGTCTGTTTTGCGCGAAAGCTGGCGTCCTTTCAGGCCATGCCGTGGGCTTCGGATCCCGTTGCCCGGCGGAGTGCGGTTCAGCAAAAACGTTTCGGGCGATTGCAGGTTTCAGGAATAAATATTATATTTGCATCATTAACGGAAGTAAAGAAAGGCATACGGCTATGGCAAACACTTATCTGTCACGATTGATCAGAAAACAGGCGCAAAAATACGGCGACAAGGTGGCTTTGAGGTACCGCGACTACAAGACGGAAACCTGGAAGCCGGTTACGTGGAACTATTTTTCAGACCTGGTGGAGGTTGTGGCAAACGCGCTGGTGGGGCTCGGCGTGGAGGAGCAGGAGAACGTAGGCGTATTTTCGCAGAACATGCCGGAATGCCTTTACGTTGATTTCGGAGCTTTCCGTGACCGTGTGGTTACAGTCCCGCTTTATGCCACGAGTTCGGAAGCGCAGGTGCACTACATCGTGGAGGATGCCGGCATACGGTATCTGTTTGTGGGAGAACAGTATCAGTACGACGTGGCCTGCCGGGTGCAGGCGCTGTGCAAGTCGCTGAAGCAGATCGTCATATTCGATCCGGACGTGAAAAAATCTCCCGGCGACACGAATTCCGTCTATTTCTCTGAGTTTATGAAGAACGGCCTCTACAAGCCTTACCGCATGGAGGTGGACCGCCGTTCGGACAGTTCCTCTCCCGAGGATCTGGCAAGCATCCTCTATACTTCGGGCACGACGGGCGATTCGAAGGGAGTGATTCTGCGGCATTCAAACTATGAAGCCGCTTTCAAGGCAAACCATGCCCGGCTGACTGACCTCGGAGAGGACGACGTGGTGCTGAATTTCCTGCCGTTCACCCATATTTTCGAGCGTGCCTGGTCGTACTTCAGCCTCGATTGCGGGTGTACGCTCTGCATCAACCTCCGTCCGCAGGACGTGCAGAAGACGATGCGCGAAATCCGCCCCACGGCCATGTGCAGCGTGCCCCGCTTTTGGGAGAAGGTCTATGCGGGAGTGCAGGAGAAGATAAACGAAACGCACGGCCCTGCCAAATGGATGATGCTCGACGCTATCCGTGTGGGAAAGGAGCACAACATAGATTATCTGATGAACGGAAAAACGCCTCCCTCCATGCTTCACTGGAAATACCAGCTGTATGAGAAGACGGTTTTCAGCCTGCTGAAAAAGACGGTCGGCATCGAAAACGGAAACTTCTTTCCTGTGGCGGGAGCCGCGATACCCTATGAGGTGGAGGAGTTTGTCCATTCTGTAGGAATCAACATGATAACCGGATACGGGCTGACGGAAAGCACGGCCACCGTTTCGTGCGACTGGAAGGGTGATTTCCGCCTGGGCAGCGTGGGGCGAGTCATTCCGGGCGTGGAGCTGCGTATAGGCGAGAACAGCGAAATCCAGCTGAGGGGAGGGACCATCACCCAGGGATACTACAAGAAAGAAGCGAAAACGCGCGAGGCTTTTACCGAAGACGGATGGTTCAAGACCGGAGATGCGGGATACGTCAAAGACGGATTCCTGTATCTTACCGAACGGATCAAGGACCTGTTCAAAACGTCGAACGGGAAATACATAGCTCCTCAGGCGATTGAAACCAAGCTGGTGGTGGACAGGTATATCGACCAGATAACGATTATCGCCGACGAGCGCAAGTTTGTGTCGGCACTCATCGTGCCCGATTACGCTCAGGTGGAGAAGTATGCGCGCGACCACCGCATTCCTTATGCCGGCCGCAAGGACCTGCTCGCCAGACCCGAGATAACCGCTCTCTTCCGGATGCGGATCGATACGCTCCAGCAGGAGTTCGCCCATTATGAGCAGGTGAAGCGTTTCACCCTGCTCCCCGAACCGTTCAGCATGGAGAGAGGCGAGCTTACCAATACGCTGAAGCTGAAGCGGTCGGTTGTAGCGCAGAATTATAAGGAACTCATCGACAAAATGTATGAGGATGTGCCCGAATGAACAGATGGTATGAGTTTTTTTTCGTAACTTTGCGCCCGGACAACAATAACGTTTAGAAAGATATGATTACCATAGATCAGCTGAAAGATGTAAAAGAGCGTACGGATGCTTTATACCGCTACTTGGGCATTGAAGAGAAAAAGATTCAGGTAGAAGAGGAACAGCTTCGCACGCAGGCTCCCGGATTCTGGGACGACCAGAAAGCGGCCGAGGCTCAGATGAAGAAGGTGAAAGGCTTGCAGCAGTGGATTGCAGGGTATCAGGATGTGAAAACTCTTGCCGACGAGCTCCAGCTTGCATACGATTTTTATAAAGACGAACTGGTGAGCGAAGCGGAGGTGGACGACGCCTATGCGAAGGCGGTCAGCGCCATCGAAGAGCTTGAGCTGAAGAACATGCTGCGCTCTGAAGCCGACCAGATGGACTGTGTGCTGAAAATCAACTCGGGAGCCGGAGGAACGGAAAGCCAGGACTGGGCTTCGATGCTGATGCGCATGTATATGCGCTGGGCCGAGGCGAACGGTTACAAGCTTTCGGTGGCTAACCTTCAGGAAGGCGATGAGGCCGGAATCAAGTCGGTGACCATGAATATCGAAGGAGCCTATGCCTACGGATACCTGAAAGGAGAGAACGGGGTGCACCGCCTGGTGCGTGTGTCGCCTTATAATGCGCAGGGAAAGCGCATGACTTCGTTCGCTTCCGTGTTTGTCACTCCGCTGGTGGACGATTCGATTGAAGTCACGATAGAACCTGCGCGCTTGTCGTGGGATACTTTCCGGAGCGGAGGTGCCGGAGGTCAGAATGTAAACAAGGTAGAGTCGGGCGTGCGCCTGCGCTACCAGTACAAAGACCCCTATACCGGCGAAGAAGAGGAGATTCTGATTGAGAATACCGAAACGCGCGACCAGCCGAAGAACAAGGAGAACGCCATGCGCCAGTTGCGCTCTATCCTGTATGACAAGGAACTGAAGCACAGAATGGAGGAGCAGGCGAAAGTCGAGGCCGGAAAGAAAAAGATTGAATGGGGTTCCCAGATAAGGAGCTACGTGTTTGATGACCGCCGGGTTAAGGACCACCGCACAAACTACCAGACTTCGGATGTGAACGGAGTGATGGACGGAAAAATCGACGGATTCATCAAGGCGTATCTGATGGAATTTGCAGACAAGGAGGTGTGAAAACCTCCTTTCTTTTTGTGCGCATGAAAAAACGTTCCCCGTTTTTTGCGCTTTTCCAATATATGTCGTATTTTTGGTAACGATAAAATCTAAAAAACAGAAACTATGGGAAAGAATAATGCAGACCGGATAGCCAAAAGGCAGAATTTTGAAAAGCGTGAAGAAGAGCGTGCAAACCGTTTGTTCAAACTGATATGTTTTGCACTGCTGTTGCTTGCGCTGCTGATGATTGTAGGGTTTGCCCTCGCTTCGTGATTCCGTACAGGTATGGCTCAGGAAATAGAACGCAAATTTTTGGTGAAAGACAAGTCGTACCGGCACTCAGCCTTTAGAAGCTATGTTATCCGTCAGGGATATATTTGCGCTGAGCGCGGGCGTACGGTGCGTGTGCGCATCCGTGACGGCAAGGGCTTCCTTACCGTCAAGGGCCCTTCAAACCCGTCGGGAACCAGCCGCTACGAATGGGAGAGGGAACTCCCGCTTCCGGAAGCGGAAGAGCTGATGATGCTGTGCCTTCCCGGCGTGATCGACAAGGTGCGCTATCTTGTAGAGTGCGGGACACATGTTTTCGAGGTGGACGAATTTCACGGGGACAATGAGGGGCTTGTAGTTGCGGAGGTCGAGCTGCGCTCGGAGGATGAAGCCTTCGGAAAGCCTTCCTTTTTGGGGAAAGAAGTGACTGGAGAGAGGAAATATTACAATTCTTCGCTGATGGCCAATCCTTATAAAAACTGGTGACAATACCCTGTTTCCTGTCAATTAAAGGGGTAAAAACGTACAATTGATAGTTTTTACCCCATGGATTGCCAGATTTCAGGTGTCCGTATTTGTTCTTTTAGGTTAACATTGCATGGACAAAACGAGATGGGATATTAATTCTAAAAGGACAGATTTATGAAAACAGCTACTTTCGCTCAGAATTTGCTGAGCATGCAGACAGAACTACGTCACTTTGCCTATAAACTTACGGCAGACAGGGATGATGCCGACGACCTTCTTCAGGAAACATCGCTCAAGGCATTGGACAACCAGGAAAAATATGTGGCTGAAACGAACTTCAAGGGTTGGATTTATACGATAATGCGCAATATATTCATCAACAACTACCGCAAGGCTTTGCGCGACCAGACTTATGTGGACTATACCGACAATCTGCATTTTCTGAATCTGAGCGTAGACCTGGCGGATGATTCGATGGAAACGTCTTATGATTCGAAAGAGATACGTAAGGTAGTGAATGCGCTTCCGAAAGAATTCCGCGTGCCTTTTGCCATGTATGTCGCAGGATTCAAGTATCGTGAAATCGCCGATAAGCTGGCTCTTCCTTTGGGGACGGTGAAAAGCCGCATTCATTTTACGAGAAGAAAGCTTAGGGAAGAACTGAAGGACTTCAAGTGACTTTCAGTTTGTCCGTGTGGCGGAGGCGTGCAGAGTTTGATTCTTTTCTCTGTGCGCCTCCGCAGCGTTTTGCCTTATGCTTTCCCTTTCTTGCTGAAGTGTTTCCGGGAGAGCGGCCTCCACAGATAGTATGCCAGCAGGGAAGCCAGGGCGACTCCCGTGCAGTTGGCGGCAAAGTCCAGCCAGTCGCCGCTTCTGTTTTCCGTACAGGTGGCCTGAAGTATTTCAATTGTTCCGCTCATAAGGACAGGGAGAACAATGCATCCGGCGGTTGCGCGCCCCCGGCGGATGGAGGGGTGCCGGAACAGGTATTCGATCCATAGCAAGGTGGACAGTCCCCCGTACATGCAGATATGGACAATCTTGTCGATGTTGGGGATTCCGTCCATGTCTGTCTGTGGAGGTGTGAAAAACGACAGGTAGCAGATAGCTGCTGCCGTAAGCAGAGAAAGAGGATAAGACCGAAGGTAATACATTTGAATCAAAATTTTTGTTTATGTGGCAAAAATACGATATTTTTTGTACATTTGCCCTCGTTTTTTATTCTAATTGTAATTAAAAGGGCATTCTTATGAGCGAACGAGTAAATTTTGGAAGCCGTATCGGTGCGATTTTGGCCGCGGCAGGTTCAGCTGTGGGGTTGGGAAATGTATGGCGTTTCCCGTATGAAACTGGCAATCATGGAGGTGCAGCCTTTATCCTCGTCTATCTGGGCTGTGTCTTTATTTTCGGCCTCCCCATCATGATAGCGGAATTTACCATCGGACGCCGGTCGAAGGCGTGCACAGGAGGGGCTTACGATGCCCTTGCCCCCGGAACACTCTGGAAATGGGTAGGCTATCTGGGCGTGCTGACTGGTTTCCTGATTCTTGGCTATTATTCTGTGGTTGCAGGCTGGACGCTCGAATATATCTGGCAAGCTTTGGCCGGAGGATTTGCCGGTAAAAGTTCCGAAGATTATGTGGTCATGTTCCAAGACTTCTCCCAGCATCCTTTCCGTCCGTTGCTTTGGCTGTTCGTTATCCTGTTCATAACCCATTGGGTTGTGGTGAAGGGGGTGAAGGACGGCATCGAAAAGTCTTCGAAAATCATGATGCCTCTGCTTTTTATTCTTATTGTCTTGTTGGCCGCCTGTTCCATTTCCTTGCCCGGATCGGAAAAGGGGCTTGAATTTCTGTTGAAGCCTGATTTCAGTAAAGTGACTCCGGATGTGTTCCTTGGAGCCATGGGGCAGGCGTTCTTCTCTTTGAGCCTTGGCATGGGATGCTTGTCGACTTATGCTTCTTATTTCGGGAAAAAGACCAATCTCGGGCAGACGGCCATGAGTGTCGGTCTGATCGATACGTTTGTAGCCGTGCTTTCCGGTCTGATTATTTTTCCGGCGGCCTTTTCGGTAGGTATCCAGCCGGATGCGGGCCCTTCGCTGATATTCATTACCCTGCCAAACGTTTTCCAGCAGGCGTTTGCAGGAGTTCCTTTGCTTGCTGCGGTATGTTCGGCTGCCTTTTATGTGCTGCTGGCTCTCGCGGCAATTACGTCTACAATCTCGTTGCATGAGGTTTCTACGGCTTTTCTGCATGAGAAGTTTCGTTTTACCCGCAGCCGTGCCGCGGTGCTGGTTACTTCGGGGGCGATGCTTGTAGGCGTCGTGTCATCGCTTGCTTTGGGCGAGTGGAGCGCTTTCAGAATTTGCGGGCTGAACATGTTTGACGCTCTTGACTTTCTGACCGCCAAGATAATGCTTCCGGTAGGGGGTATGTTTGCGGCTCTCTTTGTGGGCTGGATTATCCGTAAGGACATTGTCAAGGGAGAAGTCACCAACTACGGAACTTTGCGCGCTCCTTATTATCCGGTTTATCGGTTCATCCTGCGGTTTGTGGCTCCGGTTGGAATCCTGCTGATTTTTGTTAACGAACTGGGCTGGCTGGGCTGATGTGGAAGGACTTTTTCTATTACACGAAGTCGGAGCGCAGGGCTATTGTTGTTCTGCTTCTGATACTTGCGGTTGTCTTTTCTTTTCTGTTTGCTTTCCGCTGGGCAGGCACTCCTTCTTCAGAATCTTTTTCTTCCGGTGATGCGGAACTGGATTCTTTTATGTCCTCTTTGCAGGAGCGTAAACAGGTGAAGAAGGGCGTGGGTAAACGTTCGTATAGCAAGCCCGAAGAGGTGCGTACCCCTGTTGTGTTGAGGCCGTTTGATCCGAATACCGCAGATTCGGCCTCTTTGCGCAGCTTGGGCCTGTCTGCTTTTGTTGCGCGGAATATTCTGCGTTACCGTGCAAGCGGGGGTGTTTTCCGCACCGCGGAATCTTTGTCGCGGATTTATGGGATGGAAGATACGCTGTTTCAGAAACTCAAGCCTTATGTCGTTATCGGCCCGGCCTATGTGCCGCATTCGGATTCGGATTCTGTCCTTTCGCGGTATGGAGGGAAAGATACGGCCGATGTCCGCCCCATGTATCCTGCAAAATATCCGGAAGGCACTTTGGTTTCGCTGAATGAGGCTGATACTTCCCAATTGGTGCGGATTCCCGGGATAGGCTCCGGGCTGGCAAGGATGATCGTGTCCTATCGTGAACGGCTGGGCGGATTCAGCAACATCGGGCAGTTGCAGGAGATTCCCCATGTGGGCCGGGAACTGAACCGATGGTTTCGTCTTGACGGCGGTCCTTATCGCAAATTGCGGGTTAACCGTGACGGCATTGACCGTCTGCGCAATCATCCTTATATGGATTTTTATAAAGCCAAGGCCATCCTGGAATATCGCCGCAAGCGAGGTCGGCTGGACGGGATTTCCCAGATATCCATGTTCCGGGAGTTTGAAGAGGCTGACATTTCTCGCTTAAGTCCTTATTTTTCTTTCGATTAATTTCGGGTGTAACGGTGGACATAAACGGATTTTTTCATTTTTGATATTGTAAGGGAAATGTTTCCCGCTTAAAGCAATATTACTATGAATAAAATCTTGTTAATGGGGGTGTGCTTGTTGCCCCTGGTGGCCGGATGCCGCCAGAATGAACTTGCGCAGGAAGTGAATAATGTGGAAGCGGCCATCAAGCTTCGGGCATCGGTTTCTGTTCCCGGCCTGTCGCGTACCGTATTTGATGCGGAGGATGCTTCAACGTCTTTCTCGGAAGGGGATGCCATCGGATTCTTCATGCCGGAAGACGAAAACCAGGTGAAATGGACTTTGTCTGGTGATGGCTGGAACTCTGAGGTTCCTTTGATGTGGGAAAATAAGGTGGATGAATTTGAATTCTGCGCTTATTATCCTTATGCGGAAGACACTGAGAGCCGCGAGTCTGTGCCTATGCCGGATTTGAGTGCGCAGAAAGGGGATGCGGCAGGTATCGGCGCTTATGATTTTCTGGCGGCTCGCTGCACGAGCAGTTATTCCTCCAATTCCGGCGCGGTTTCT
This sequence comes from Bacteroidales bacterium SW299, assembly GCA_019550975.1. Taxonomy (GTDB): domain Bacteria; phylum Bacteroidota; class Bacteroidia; order Bacteroidales; family Bacteroidaceae; genus Phocaeicola; species Phocaeicola excrementipullorum. The sequence continues at coordinate 142,134 of SDWH01000008.1, forward strand.
TTTGTGGGCAATCATGCTTTCAGGCATGTTTGCACCCTGTTGTCGGTGACGATCAAAAAGGATTTGTCCGGAGAGGATGTCCGTATCAGCGGGGCAACATTGAGAGGGACCGGGCTCTTTAGCCGCATGCGGTATAAGTTCGCCTCTTCTTCGGTTGATGACGGCGTTCAGCCGGCAAGTTCTCCTTCGGTTGACGAGTTGTCTTTCGATTATGAAGAGCCGGTAGAGATTCCTGATGAAACAGGATATTCGCTGTTCATCATCTGCAACCCCACGGTGTTGTCCGAAAGCCCTCGCTTTTCGATTGCATATGTCCGTGACGGAATATCCTATACAGCTACAACCGACAAGCTGGGGAAAGAGTTTTTGTCAGGCACTTTTAACAAATATACACTTAAGCTGACAAAAGAAGGCCTTGAACTGGTGGGGCAAGAGATTGCCGGCTGGGATGAGGAAGTGATTCCGGATATCCCGTTGACCGAAACTCCGGCCGAATGATTTTATCGTTCATTCTCCTTTTTTTAATCTGATAGGATATTACCTTATTTGAAAAATTAAACAGGCTTCTGTTAAGGCGGCTGAAAATATTCTGATAATTTTTGGTCGTTCTGTTTTGTTTATCGCCCAAGTTTTCTTAGTTTTGTGGAAAGCTTGGGCGTTTTGCATGTAAAAATGTAATTTTATGCCGTAAAGAATGGAAAAAACGTCGTTTTTTGTGCGATTGGAATAATATTCAAGTTTGATAAGCCAAAATAACATCTTTTCATTTTGATATGTCGTAAAATTGCCTTTTCTTTGTGCGGAAATAGAAAAATAACAGCTTTAACAATGAAGTTTTTGATGACCCTAATACTATTTTTGCCTGTTTCAAAGGCGGTCGTTCCCTTGGCAGAGGTGAAAGGACAACCCGCAGGTAGCTGGAACACGAGCAGAAAGGAAGGGGAACGTGTGGCGAGAACCGTGCAGATGAATAGAAATGCTATGAAAAACATCGTCGTTCACTTGTCGGGCGTGCTTGCCTTTGTTAAAAAATCTTTGTTGTGGGCTGCTGTGCCTTTTCTTTTTCCGGAGAGAGTTGGAAATTCACTAATTTTTTAAACAATAAACAATTAATCTTATGGAAACTAAAAAAACTAACAACAAGCAAAAACAAGGTTTCAAAGGTATTGAAGCTGCAGGTTTGGTGATTATCGCATGCTTTATCGTGGCATTGTGTATTTACAAGTTCGTGTTGGGCGATCCTTCAAACTTCATGAACAACGACCCGAACAACCATCCGCTGCCGGGCAACATGCTGGGTACTATCTATAAAGGTGGTGTAGTCGTTCCGGTAATCCAGACTCTGTTGCTGACTGTATTGGCTTTGAGCGTTGAACGTTATTTCACAATCCGTGCAGCTTTTGGCCGCGGCAAATTGGTTAAATTCGTTGCTCAGATCAAGGACGCTTTGGCTAAAGGTGATATGGAAGCCGCTCAGGCATTGTGCGACAAGCAGCGCGGTTCTGTAGCAAACGTTGTAGGTGCTACTCTGCAGACTTATCGTGAAATGGAACAGAACTCAGAACTTGACAAGGATCAGAAGGTGCTGGCTATCCAGAAATCATTGGAAGAAGCTACTGCATTGGAATTGCCGATGTTGCAGCAGAACTTGCCGATCATCGGTACCATTACAACATTGGGTACTTTGATGGGATTGCTCGGTACCGTTATCGGTATGATCCGTTCATTTGCCGCTCTGTCTGCTGGTGGTGGTACTGACTCAGTTGCATTGTCAACAGGTATTTCTGAGGCCTTGATCAACACTGCATTCGGTATCTTGACTGGTGCTTTGGCCGTTATCTCTTACAACTATTTTACTAACAAGATTGATAAACTGACTTACAGCCTTGACGAAGTAGGCTTCTCTATCGTACAGACATTTAACGCTACTCATAAATAATTGTTCCGGAGGATGGTTTCCCTCACGGACCAGTGGTGACAAACAACTAATTTTTAAATCAGTCAATTATGAGTAGAGCGCAAATTAAGAAAAAATCGATGTTTATCGACATGACGGCCATGAGTGACGTCACGGTGCTGCTGCTTACTTTCTTCATGTTGACAGGTAACTTCATCAAGAAAGAGCCAGTACAGGTGGTAACTCCGGCCTCAGTTTCCGAAATTAAAATTCCGGAAACGAACATCTTGTCGATTCTTGTCGATCCTGAAGGCAAGATTTTCATGAGTCTTGACAAACAGCAGGATATGGCAAATACATTGGAAGCCGTAGGAAAGGAATATGGCCTGACCTTTACTCCGGAAGAGGTGAAGAAATTCTCCGTCTTCCAGACATTCGGCGTTCCGATGAAGAATATGAAGCAGTTCCTCGCGCTTCCCGGTGAAGAACAGGATAAAGTGCTGAAGAATTATGGAATTCCTTGTGATAGTGTTGATAATCAGTTTAAGGTTTGGATCCGCAATGCTCGCGCAACGAACCGTGACTTGCGTATTGCCATCAAGGCAGACCAGAATACTCCTTATTCAGTTATCAAGACTGTTATGAATTCCCTCCAGGATTTGAAGGAAAACAGATACAATCTGATTACTTCGTTGAAACAAGTGTCTGACAATTAAAGAAAGGGATTAGATATGGCAGAAATACAAGATAATGGAGGGAGCAAGAAAGGAAAAGGTTCTAAGCAGAAGAAAATGGCTGTCCGCGTGGACTTTACGCCGATGGTGGACATGAACATGCTTCTGATTACTTTCTTCATGTTGTGTACCTCTTTGAGCAAGCCTCAAACAATGGAAATCAGTATGCCTTCCAATGATAAGGACATCACCGAAGAACAGCAGAATAAGGTGAAGGCTTCACAGGCTCTTACGCTGCTGCTTGATGCGGACAACAAACTTTATTATTACGAAGGCGAGCCGAACTATAAGGATTACACTTCTCTGAAAGAAACGACTTATACTGCTGACGGACTGCGTGCAATCTTGCTGCGCAAGAACTATGACGCTGTAAAGAAAGTGGAAGAGTTGAAGCAGAAGAAGGCTAATCTGGAAATTACGGAAGAGCAGTATAAGGAACAGGTTGCCGATGTGAAAGCCGGCAAGAATACGCCGACTGTCATCATTAAGGCTACCGACAAGTCTACTTACAGAAACCTGATTGATGCACTTGACGAAATGCAAATATGCAGTATCGGTAAGTATGTGATTGTAGACATTACAGAAGGTGACCAGTTCTTGATCGACAACTATACTTCTAAGGGACAGCTGAGTGCAAACGCTGTAAGTTGAAATGTGTAACACCTAATAAAGAACAGATATGTCAAAAATAGATTTAACTTCTTTGGAATGGTGTGAACTCATTTTCAAAGATAAGAACAAAGCTTATGGAGCGTACAAGATGCGCCGCGATTTGGGCCGCCGTCAGTTGGCTGCCGTTATTATCGTGCTTGTTGTGGCACTTGTGGGCTTTTATCTTCCGCGCCTGATCCGGATGGCTATTCCGGAACAGAAGGAAGTGAATGTTGAAGTAACTCAGCTCTCTCAGTTGGAAGAACCTGAGGTAAAACAGGAAGAGCTGGTAAAGCCTGTTGAGCAGATTGCTCCTCCTCCTGCTTTGAAGAGTACCATCAAGTTTACTGCTCCTGTCATCAAGAAGGATGAGGAAGTAAATGAAGATGATGAGCTGAAAAGTCAGGATGAATTGACTGAGTCTAAGGTTCAGATCTCTATCGCCGATGTGAAAGGTAACGATGAATTGAACGGTAAGGATATTGCCGACTTGCAGGAAGTCATTACTCAGGCACCGGTTGAAGAAGAAAAGCCGTATACGATGGTAGAACAGATGCCCCAGTATCCTGGTGGTCCTGCCGAACTGTTGAAGTATATCGCAAAGAACTTGCGCTATCCGACAATCGCTCAGGAAAACGGTATTCAGGGACGTGTAATCTTGCGCTTCGTCGTATCAGCTACAGGTGAAGTTAAAGACATCACCGTGCTCCGTTCACTCGACCCGTATTGCGACAAGGAAGCTATCCGCGTGGTAAGCACATTGCCGAAGTGGATTCCTGGAAAGCAGAACGGACGTAACGTGCCGGTTTACTATACTTTGCCGATTCAGTTTAAATTGCAATAATTTATCATTCAGTTTGCGTGTATGAAAAGAGTGTTCTTTTTGTGTTGTGCTCTTTCTCTGCTGCTCGCTTCTTGCGGAGGACAGAAAAAGACAGACGGAGAAACAATGTATTCGGGAGATATCAAGATAGCTGTCGATGAATCGTTCAAGCCTATCATGGAAGAGGAACTTCAGGTTTATCGGGCGTTGACCCCCGAAGCTAATGTTACTCCAATCTATTGCAGCGAAGTTGAAGCCATCAATCTGTTGCTTAAAGACAGTGTGCGGCTTGTTATCGCCAACCGTAGATTGACAGAAAACGAACTCGCTTCTTTTCATGCACGCAAATTTTTTCCGGAGTCAATCCGTATGGCCGTCAGCGGTATTGCTTTGATAACAAATCCGGCAAATACGGACTCCTTGCTTACAGTGGGACAATTCCGTAATATCCTGACGGGGAAAATTACTGAGTGGAAAGAACTGTATCCCCAGTCTAAGTTGGGGAAGCTGCAAGTCGTATTTGACAATCCAAACTCCGGACTTATCCATTATGCTATCGATTCTATCTGCGAGGGTCAGAAACTGGCTTCTACGCTGACTGCTTTGAAATCCAATGAGGAGGTGATAGACTATGTGTCGAAAACACCGGGTGCGATGGGAGTTATCGGTGCCAATTGGATCGGGAATGTCAGCGATTCAACTCGACTTTCTTTCAACGAATCTGTAAGAGTTATGGCTGTAAGTTATTCTGGACATGCTACGGTGGCGAACAGCTTCAAGCCTTATCAGGCTTATTTGGCTTTGAGGCAATATCCGCTGACGCATGATGTCTTTATTCTGGTAAATGACCCGAGAAATGGTTTGCCTACCGGATTGATGACTTTTCTGACTAAGGACAGAGGCCAGCGTATCATTCTGAAATCGGGGCTTGTTCCGGCAACCCAACCGGTCCGTTTGGTAAATGTTAAAGATGAATTTTAATTAATTACGTAGAATATGATTATGAAAAATAAAGTTTTTGGAGTGCTTTGCTGCAGTTTCCTGTTCTCTGTTTCCATGTATGCGCAGGAACCGCTTTCTCCTGAATTGTCAAAACAAGTTGAGCAGATTGCTGCAACCATCAAGAATAATCCTGATGCGGCTGCTGAAAGCTTTGATGAATTGGCAAAAGGAAAAAACAAGAAAAATATTTCATTGCTCGTTGCAATCGGAAATGCTTATTTGAAGGAAGGAAAAAATGCCGAGGCTAAAGAGTATGCCGATCGTGCAATGAAAGTAGACTCAAAGTCTGCTACTACTTGCATGTTTGCAGGTGATGTTGCCTTGGCTGAAAAGAATGTAGGAACAGCTTGCGGTTATTATGAGCAGGCAATCCTGTTTGATGCTGACTGTTTTGAAGCTTATTACAAATATGCGCGTGCATATATAGGCGTTAATCCGCAGTTGTCGGTGGACAAATTGCTGGAGCTGAAAGCTAAGCATCCTGAAGAAATTAACGTAGATCGCGAACTGGCTGTCGCATACTACCAGATGGGGAATTACAGCCAGGCTAAGCAGGCTTACGATGAGTTCATGCAGAAGGGACAACCCGAAAAGTCTGACTATGGACGCTATGCCATGCTGCTTTATTTGAACAAGAATTACGATCAGTCGCTTGACATGGCCAACAAGGGTATAGAAGTTGACCCGAACAGCCATTTGCTGAAGCGTCTTAGAATGTATAATTTGAGTGAACTTAAATCGTATGATGAAGGATTGGCCGCAGCCGACAAATTCTTTGAGGATCCGAACAATCCTGACTACGTATATCTCGACTTCTTGTATCGTGCCCGCCTGTATGTGGCTCATGGCGACAATGACCTTGCTATGGCTGAATTTGACAAGGCCATGAAGGCAGACAAGGATAAAGAACATCCGGAAATAGCAAAAGAAGCTTCTGAAGCAAATGAAAAGGTACAGAATTATCCTGAAGCTATCCGTTGGTTCATGGTTTATCTGGACGGATTGAAAGGAAAAGAAGAAGTTACGGATTTGTTCTTGCTGGGACGTTTGAACTATATGGCTGCCGGTTCTATGGTTGCATCGGTTGATTCTTCAAAGACTGATCAGGTAATTGCTGCTGTAGATACGATCCAGAAGAAGGCTTATCTGTTTGAGGCGGATACGATATTTGCTCAGGTGTCCGAGCGTGTTCCCGACAATTACCTGGGTTACTTCTGGCGTGCACGTACCAATGCGATGCTTGACCCGGAAACGACTCAAGGACTGGCCAAGCCGTACTACGAAAAGGCTCTGTCTATTCTGGAAGCAAATCCGAATGCTTCAAAATCTTTGCTGATTGAATGTCAGAGCTACTTGGCTTACTATTATATTCAGATAAAGGATTTTGAACAGTCGAAGATTTACTGGAACAAGAACTTGGCTATTGATCCGGAAAATGCTACGGCAAAACAAGCTCTTGACTGGATTAAAACCTTGCAATAAGAAATTTTATTTTTCTATTTCATATTCATAATTTTAACACGGCAAAAGCTGTTATTTGAAAAATGAGGGCGATGAAAAATGAGTTTTTCTCGTCCTCTTTTTTCTAAACCGTTTATTTCTCATGGATGTAATTATAGATTTTATTCTGCATATAGACCAGCATATGATTGCTGTTGTTCAAGACTATCATCTTTGGACGTATGCGATACTTTTTCTGATAATCTTTTGTGAAACTGGTTTGGTTGTCACCCCGTTTCTTCCCGGTGATTCTTTGCTCTTTGTCTGTGGTGCAATCTGTGCCCAGCCCGATATGCCTCTTGATGTCCATATATTGACTCTCATCGTTTTTGCCGCTGCATTCTTAGGCGATTCATGCAACTATATGATCGGTCACTATTTTGGTCAGAAGCTGTTCAGCAATCCTAAATCAAAGATTTTCAAGAAGAGCCATCTAGACAAGACTCATGAGTTTTTTAAGAAGTATGGAGGGAAAACCATTATATTGGCCCGCTTCGTGCCTATTGTCCGTACTTTTGCTCCTTTTGTTGCAGGCATGGGGAAAATGCACTACTATTATTTCATGATCTATAATGTGGTTGGTGCTTTGGCTTGGGTATGTCTTTTTACGTATGCAGGCTATTTCTTCGGTGATCTGCCTTTTGTTCAGAAAAATCTTAAGCTGTTGCTTGTAGCAATCATCTTCATCTCTTTGCTTCCGGCTATTTTTGAAGTGGTGCGGGCTAAGCTCAAGAAGTGATATCGGCGGTTAAAGCCATATGCGGCGGTATGCCGGGACAGGAATCGCTCTTTTGTATGGAGCGCGATGATTCTTGTTTCCTTTTCCGGCAACCGTCGTTTTTTTTTGTTTGCTTCGCTTGTCCTTTTCGCGAAAAAACTTGTAACTTTGCCCCTTTCTTAAATTATATTTTTTCTCGGTTTGAGATATGAAAGCATTGAAAGAACGAATTTTGCGGGACGGGAAGTGTTTTGAAGGCGGTATCCTTAAGGTTGATAACTTTATAAATCATCAGATGGATCCGATACTGATGAAATCGATGGCAGTTGAGTTTGTACGTCGTTTTGCTGGTGCCGATTTCAATAAAGTGATGACGATTGAAGCAAGCGGCATTGCGCCTGCTATCATGGTGGGATATCTTTTGGAGCTTCCTGTAGTCTTCGCAAAGAAGAAGAAGCCGAGCACGATGGAAAATATGCTGACGACCAGTGTCTATTCTTTCACGAAGGGTACAACGTATACAGTATGTGTCAGCAAAGACTATCTTTGTCCCGGTGACAAGGTTTTGTTTATCGATGACTTTCTGGCTAACGGAAATGCGGCTAAAGGAGTTATCGATCTTGTGCGTCAGGCGGGAGCAGAACTTGTTGGCATGGGCTTTCTTATTGAGAAGGCTTTCCAGCACGGAGGCGACAGCTTGCGTGAGCAAGGTGTTCATGTGGAGTCGCTGGCCGTGATCGAAAGTCTGGACAATTGTCAAATCAGTTTGAGAGATTGATTTTATGGAAAAAGAGCAGTCGGGTGTGCAGCGTGCGGGACTGATTTATGGGTTAAACGACCGCCCGCCTTTGAAGGATACGCTTTTTGCAGCTTTCCAGCATTTGCTGGCTATATTTGTGGCAATCATCACACCGCCGCTGATCATTGCCGGTGCTCTGAAACTCGATTTGGAAACGACCGGATTTCTCGTTTCGATGGCATTATTTGCCTCAGGAGTTTCCACGTTCATCCAGTGCCGTCGTCTGGGGCCGATTGGCTGCGGGCTTTTATGCATTCAAGGGACTAGCTTCTCTTTCATCGGACCGATTATATCGGCGGGATTGACCGGAGGGTTGAGTGCCGTTTTCGGTGCCTGCATAGCTGCTTCAACTGTAGAGATGCTTATCAGCCGTGTCTTGCGCTATACGCGTAGAGTCATTACTCCTCTGGTGTCAGGCATAGTTGTCACTTTGATTGGGATGAGCCTGATTCGGGTGGGGATTACGGCATGCGGGGGAGGTGCTGCGGCTCAGGCAGACGGCAGTTTCGGCTCTTTCCGTCATGTAGGGCTGGCTGCGCTGGTGCTGGTGCTCATCATCTTTTTCAACAGAAGTTCCAACCGTTACCTCCGCATGAGTTCAATCGTTATCGGTCTGGTTGTGGGATATGTGCTTGCATGGGTTTTGGGAATGGTGGATTTTTCTTCTGTCCAGAGTTACGGAGGTTTCAATGTCCCGATGCCTTTCCGCTATGGCATTTCGTTTGACCTTTCTGCTGTCATTGGGCTGGGGCTGGTTTATTTGATTACGGCGATTGAAGCATACGGTGATATAACCGCCAATTCGCTTATTTCCGGAGAGCCTGTCGAAGGAGAAACGTTTGTCAAGCGTGCGTCCGGCGGCATTCTTGCCGACGGCTTCAATTCGATGCTGGCAGGCATGTTCAATTCTTTTCCGAATTCGATTTTTGCGCAAAACAACGGCATGATTCAGCTGACCGGCGTTGCAAGCCGCTATGTCGGATACTTTATTGCCGGCTTTCTCATTCTGCTGGGATTGTTTCCGGCTGTCGGGCTGGTTTTCTCTTTAATGCCGGAACCTGTGTTGGGAGGAGCTACGCTGCTGATGTTCGGAACTGTGGCTGCGGCCGGAATCCGCATTATTTCTTCACAGAAGATCGACCGTAAAGCCACTTTGGTCATGGCTTTGAGCTTTGCATTCGGATTGAGCGTGGAGCTTGTTCCGGAAATCTTGGGACAATTGCCCGAAACGGTGCGTAACATCTTTTCATCAGGCATTACGACGGGCGGACTTACAGCCATTCTTGCGAATCTGCTGATTCGTATCGACGAATGACCGGCTTTTGCTTTGGACTCAGAGCGTCAGTTCATAGTCAACAACTCCAAGCCAGCGTCCGAATTTGCATCCTACTTCGTGGAAGTGCGACGCCTGTTTGAATCCCAGCTTTTCGTGCAGGGCGATGCTTTCACCGTTACCTTCTGTGATGCAGGCAATCAACGTGTGGTATCCTTGCTTGGCGCAAGCTTCTATCAGTGCTTTCATGAGGGCGCTTCCGATGCCCTGGCGTTTGAATGAAGGGTGCAGATAGACGGTAGTTTCTGCCGTGTGGCTGTATGCGGCTTTTTCTTTCCATCCATGGACATAGCAGTATCCGATTATCCGATTTTCTTGTTCATACACCAGATAAGGGTAGTGCGCGGCAATCTTGCGGATCCGTTCACGCATGTCTGTGTCGCTTACCGGATCCAGCTCGAAGGTTACGGTTGTTTCGTTCACATATCCGTTGTAGATGGCTGCTATCTGGGCAGCATCCTGAAGTCTGACTTGCCGTATCATAGTCATAAGATTAATCCCAATGCCAGAAGGAGGCCGAAGATGAACATGTTTCTGGATGTTTCTCCCAAAATGCGGTTCAGCTCTTTTCCGTGATTGATTTTCGCCATCTTTACAGTGGTCAGGATATGTAGCAGCAGGTATATTTGCGGCAGAACGACGGCAAACAGCTTTCCGAGCAGAATGAAATAGAAGCAGCACCAGCACGCAAGCAGGCCCAAAAGAAAGTACAGAATCAGTCCCGCACGTGCGCCGAAGCGTACTACAAGCGTCCGTTTCCCGCTGACAGCGTCCTGTTTCCGGTCGCGGAAGTTGTTCACCATCAGCAGCGTGTCGATAACCAGTCCGCAGGCCAGTGAAGCCATTGTCACGCTCATGTTCCAGTTGTGTGCCATTACATAGTATGTGCATCCTACGGGGACGAAGCCGAAAAACACCAAGACTAAAACATCGCCCCATCCATGATAGGCGAGCGGATAGGGTCCGGTGGTGTAGAGGAATGCAAACAGGAGGCAGGCGATGCCTACAGGAATCATTTCCCATCCTCCGAAATACAAGAGGCATAAGCCCGTGATTGCAGCCAGTCCGGTTGTAACAGCGATTCCCACTTTCATGGCCTTTATCGTAATCCATCCTTGCGCACAGGCACGCTCCGGTCCCAAACGGTCTTCACGGTCGCTCCCTTTCAAAAAATCGAACAAGTCATTGATAAGGTTTGAATCTATCTGCATCAGGAAGGCGAACAGAAGGCAAAGCGTTGCCGGAAGAATTTGGAAATGTCCGTATATGTATGCCAATGCACATCCTGCCATGACGGGGATGGTTGCAGCCGTCAGCGTTTTGGGACGTGCGGCCAGCACCCATGCCTTAAAAGAATTTGTCTGAACTGTTTCCATTCGTATGCTTTTATTGTTGAAGCAAAGTTAGCTAAATTTTGTCAATTGCGGACATATTCAAAATAATTGGACTACCTTAGTCCTGTATTTTAACAAATTGCGTATGGTTGCTGTTTGCCGCTCAAGAGGCGGGAAGAAAAGGCTCGGGCCAGGAGAAAAGACGACTGATTTTTTGCAGGAATCTGCATCCCCAGCCTAGAGATATAAATCTTCAGTCTGAAGATACAGATTTTTAGCTTAAAGATACACATCTCTAAGCTGAAGATAAACTTTATGAAAGGCTCTGCCGGATTTTCCAGGAGGGCATATTTTTTTTAGCGAGGTGGCACTGCTCTTCCGGGAGCGTGGCCGGAGTTTGGCAGGCATTCGGCTGATAACGGACAAATGATGATGAAACGATTGTTTAAGAATTTCTTTTTCCTGCTTTTGGTGGCTGCCTGCCTTTCTTCGTGCGCCACGGCCTCCCTTTCGAAATATAAAGGTGTGGGACGTATCCAGCGGTATGACTTTTATAGCGAGCAACTGCCCGATTCGTTCGACGGATTCCGGATGGCTTTTGCAACGGATTTTCATTACGAAAGCCGTTTTACTTCCGGGCGGCTGGGTGGAGCTATCCGTGCATTGCAGGCAACTGATGCCGATGTCTTGCTGCTGGGAGGGGATTATCGCGGAAGAAACGGCGGCAATATGGAAGAACTGTTTTCAGCGCTGGCACGTGTGCATACCCGTTACGGGACGTATGCCGTAATGGGCAATCATGAAAGGGGAGAGTCGGATACGCTGGTACGCAGGGCGATGGCACATGCCGGGGTGTGTCTGCTGGAGCATAAAGTGGATACTTTGTGGAAGGGGAAGGAATTTATTCTGCTTTGCGGCATCCGCAATCCGTTTGATTTGGGGCGGAACGGGGTTTCTCCTACGTTGTCGCTCAAGCCAGAGGACTTTGTCGTGATGCTGACCCACACACCCGATTACGTAGAAGATACAGATGTTTCGAACACCGATTTAGCCTTGGCCGGGCATACGCATGGAGGTCAGATCAGTCTGTTCAAGCGATGGACGCCTGCCCATTTTTCGAAATATGGCAACCGCTTTCTCACCGGGATGAAGCACAACAGTCGGGGCATCCCGATAATCATCAGCAACGGACTGGGGACATCACGCAAGGATATCCGTTTGTTCACTCCGAGTGAAGTGGTGCTGGTAGTGCTGCATAAGAAATGAAAGATGTAACATCTTTGTTTTAAGTAAGTGTGCAAAATTAATGATC
>SDWH01000009.1 GCA_019550975.1 Bacteroidales bacterium SW299
ACTTTTGAATCTACTTCCACACAAATGGAAGTTGAAACATCAGGAATGTGTACTGACAAAGCAAAAGGAAGTATCTAGTAACTGATACAAACTGTAATATATTGGTTCAACAAAACAATGGCGGCTGATACTATTAGGTTCATAGTGACAGTCGCTATTGTTGTATATAAAGGTTTAATACCTGTAGTTGGCCGAATGCTTACAACTCTTCCGCAAATCCAACAAAGGAGCCGGATGCGCAAAAAAACGCCCGGTAATTACAGGAACTACCGGGCGTGCAAAATAATCAACATGTTACAGAACCAACAGCTTAATGGCTGTTGTCGAGAACTTTCTCTTCGTCAGGGTAATTATACCACTGGCTAACCTGATAGTTAGTTCCCCACTCGCCAAACTCGGGATATGCTTCCGAAATGCTGACGCGTTCTTTCGGCCATTTCCAGCCTGCCGGAACGCAGAACATCTGCGGAGCCTCTCCTTCGCCGGGAGCGGTAATCTCATCGGCCACGCTATTGTCATCCACGCGAATGCTGAAGCCTCCCATATTGGATATGCCTGCACAATAGGCCATAGAAAAGTCTGCGGGCACTTCGATTGTCACGGATGTACCGGCAGGACCTTCCGAGAATGTATTGATCATTTCATAGCCGGCAGCGGAAGACTGCGGATTTCCTCCGGAAAGCCACGAGTGGATTTCTTCGCCCACCTGCGTGCCGTCGCGGTAAATCCATGCGCTCTTTGTACCTCCGGCAGCCAGCGGAGTCACGGTAGCAGTCGTTTCTCCCGATACATGGTTTACGGAAAACACAATGTCGTTAAAGTCATAGTCGTCAGTACCTCCCAAGTCTTCTGAAGCTATAACCCAGTCTGCAGCATCCTCATCTATGACAACCGGTGACGGGTCGATAATCAGCATGAAGTCGTTCAAGTCCTTGTCACCGTCTTCTGCATCGTTAGGCATGTCCTCAAAGCCAAGGAAGGTACGGTATTGCCCGTCTTCCAGCAAAGTCGTAAAATACGAAGCATGGCTTTCGTTGTTGGGATTCATTGCTGCCTCGCTGTAATACGTATTGCTGATATAGCCGATATAGGCTGTGGGAAGCACCTTGATATAAAAGCCGTACCGCGTTCCCGCCGGCAGATTGATGGTAAATCCTTTGCTGCGGATTCGCTGAGCCGTGTTTCCGTCGGCATCTTTTGTGCTTTCCTTTTCGGTGGCGTTTATCCATTGTCCGTCGCCGAAGTCAATCTGTACCTCATCTCCCTGCTCTTCTTCTAGCTGGTGCTTGTCCTGGTAGATGTCTTGCGTGTGTTCCACACCGTTCTCGTCAGTCCAATAGATGCCCAACATGTGCGCGTAGCTTGCATTCCAATATACGGGGTAAACCGTGATGGTACGGTCGTCCTGCACCACGCTGAAGTTGGATGTGATGCCCGGAGCATTCGTGTTGTCGGTGCCTTCGGGCACACGTCCGGCAAAAGACATCACTTCGCTGAGGGAAAACTCCTTGTATTCTTCATTGACCGCAAACACTCCGTCGGCACCTGTACCTGTATAGCTTCTGCTGGTTGCAGAAGTGAAGTCAGCTGTTCCGCCGTTCTTCACCAGTCTGGCTTTTCCACCGGAAGCAACAACGAAGTCGTCCACGTCTTTTTGTGCGTCAAAAGTCAGTTCCTGCCCGTTGGCAACATTCTGATAATGCCCTACGAGCTTATAGACATCGTCGCTTTTGGCATAGACCTTCACTTCAGAATCTGCTCCCGTAACGGTCACAGACTTCTGTCCTGCCGTGTTCCAGTCCTGATCCTTGTCAATCAGACCAAACATTTGGATAAAATTTTGGGAATATTCTTCCTGAGCCGGCTCGTCATAGATATTCTCCGAGCATGAAACGGTGAAGAGGCTTCCCAAAATCATCGTTGCAAAATAAATTTTTCTCATCTTTGTTTTTTTTAATGTGTTGTTTTATAAATGTTGATTATTCCACTCGTCTTTTATTCATACGAAACGGATGCCCTTTATCTTTCGATCTTTAACGCAACGCCATGCGTTTGAACAGATATTGCATTGCAGCAGTCAGCAGAACGCTTAAATTTTCACTGTGTACCTGTTTCTACTAATATAGTTTTTGTCTGTTGTCATATTCTCATCTGCCATGCAGAAGTTGAAAACTCTCCGGCGGGCGGTCGCCGGAGAGGAACAAAACAATCAATACCAATTTACAGAGTGAACACCATCATTTGTTGCCAAGGGTCTTGCCCGCTGCAGGGTAATTATACCATTCGTTGTGCTGATAGTTCTCACCCCACGGTCCGAACTCAGGATAAGCCTCTTTGATGTTCATTTTCTCGTAAGGCCATTTCCAGTTTCCGGTGACACAGATCATCTGCGGAGCTTCGCCAAGTCCAGGATTGTCCACATTGCGCAATCTGCCTTCTTTTGTAACAACTTCAACAGCGAAACCGCCCATATTGTCTGCATCAGGAGTGATTCCAATATGGAAATCTGGATCTACAGTGATAGTGTAAGGTTCTCCGGCAGTTCCTTCGCCTTGAGTATTGAGCATCGGATAAGCAAATCCGTCGGGAGCAGTCTGACCATTCAGACCAATCCATTCATGAATTTCTTTATTAACACGCTTCTTTTCCTGGCTCGGATCACGCGGATCAGCCCAAGTGATGTACGTTTCGAGTGTACCACCGGCAGCAAGCGGCTGTACGGTTGCTTCAGTAGATCCGGCGACATGAGTAACAGAGAATACGACATCGTTAAAGTCGTAGTCGTCTGTAGAACCCAAGTCTTCGCAGGCAATCGTCCAGCTTTCCGCATCTTCGTCAACAACAAGCGGCGACGGATCGAGAATCAGCATGAAGTCGTTCAAGTCAGGTTCTTTCTGAGGATCCCCTACTTCAGATGATGTTTGATCCTCAAATCCAAGGAATGTACGGTAATTTCCTGTTGCGGAGTTACCACCATCGACTCTAGTTCTGAGGAATACGGCTTGTTTATCACCATCATTATCATCAGCTGCCGAATAATAGCAGTCGCGATAGTCGCCACCGTCATAAACTTTCACATAGAAACCGTACTCAACACCATCAGGAATCGTAACGGTAAAACCACGGGATCTGATGGGTTGCGACTTGTCGATTTCACCGGTATAAGTAATACGATCTTGGAAAGGTCCCCAACCTGTAGTCGTGGTAACGTCAGACGGTTGCTCAAAATGGTCCCAGGTTACACTTTCATATCCTTCATAAGTGTCAGGATTATTATGCGTATCCTCGGTTCTCTTTACATAAACCTGCACATCATCGCCTGCTTTATCAGTATAAATGTCATGATGTTCACGGTCATCGATCCTGCCATCTCCATCCGCATCCCAATATACGCCCAACGTGTGCTCGTAATCAGCATTCCAGAACACAGGATAAACTTTAACAATTCGATCCCTCTGAGAGATTACCTTGAAGTTCGTCACGTTGCTGACACCGGTTTTGTCAGGGTCAGTGTTATTTTCTTCTTCAGGAAGTCTTTGGGCAAACGACATCACTTCGTCCCAAGTGAACTCAGTATACTTAGGTTTACCTTCGTCGTCTACATCTGCCTCAAATACGGAGCTTCCCCAATCTGAGTCATGATAAGTTCTGGAACCAACAGAAGTAAAGTCAACATTACCTCCGTTGCTCACCAGCTTACCCTTGCCGCCGGCAACAACAACAAACTCGTCGCAAGTTTCAGCCGCGTCGAATGTCAGTGTCTGCTGGCCGGACACATCCTTGTAGTGTCCAACCAGATTATAGGCAACGCCGTTCTTCGCATAAATCTTGACCTCGGAAGCCGAGCCGGGATTAACCGTCACAGACTTCACTTCAGCCACGTTCCAATCTTGATTCGGATTTATCGTACCAAACTGGTCGATAAAATTCTTGGAGTAGTCTTCCTGTACCGGCTCGTCATAAATGTCTTCCGAGCATGATGCCAGAAGCAGTACTCCAAAAGTCAATGAAATGAATTTTAGATTTCTCATTACTTTGGTTAATTAAAAGGTTAATAATTATATTGATTGTTTTGTAGATTCCATCTCTTTTTTATTCATGAGAAAATGCACCTTTACCCTTATGGCACCCTCACTGGCGTCAAGCTGTTTGAGCCTGAATGTCTGAAACATGACGTCCTGAAAACATTTCTGCTTTTTCAGCCACGCCTCCACTGCATGCGCAAACGTTTCCGCTTCAGAATTTCCGTCGGGAATTTCCAGATCCACCTGTGTAACTGTTCCATTTGCAGGCAGTCCCTCCAAGATCTGAAGCGATTCCTTGTCTGCGAAACGGAACATACGTCCAACAGACAAAGAGTCCGCTGCCCACAGCCCGTCCCGCGGTATCGCGACGTCGGCTGTCAGCGTCCGGTATTCTACAACGTCATTGCTCTTTATTACGCCCGGAACGCCCCTGTAGTCATACGATCCGCCGCTCAGCAGTCCCTTTATCTTTTTCTTCTCCCGCAATTTGCCGAAATAGCACGTAAAGCCGGCATGAAGTCCGACATTTCCGTCTATACGGTCGATCAAACGGTCGCGCCGCTTGCTTTCATAATCAAAATTGGTATGGTAAAACAGGCAGCGCAGCTTCACATCGAGCGAAAACCGCTTCTTCCGGCCGAAAAAACGGCTGTATTGCAGTTCTGCATGTCCGCTCCAGTTATACCCCGTGCCATACTGCTGGTGATAATTGAGCTGGTGCACGCACCCCATGCCCAAATTCAGCATGAACTGGTTTCTGTTCTTCAGGCTTCCATAACCCTCGTATCCATTGATCAGCCGCGTAAGGTTCAGCATCACACTCAGGCTCGTATCCCACCAGCTGGTCTTCATCTTGCGGTACATCGTGCCGTCTTCTTTCTCAAGGATGTCGCCATATCCGAAGCCGTGGTGTCCCGTGATGTATTCAGAATAGCCTTCTGATTCCGAACGGATGAATTCACATGCAAGCCCCACATACGGATTGAACCAATATCCGATGCCTCCGCTGATTTCCGGCGAAAGTGTTCCCGAGAAATCGCCGTCGCCCGAGTAATCACCACGGAAGGTGTGCATGCCGCCCGTGAAAAACACCACCCAGTCTTTCCTGAAGATGGAAGCCGAAACCGGCATGGACTCGAACAGTTCATATGGTTTCTGTCCGGCCGGAGCCGAAACCGTAAATCGCAGCGTGTCTTTCCCCACCCTTCCTTCTTCCACAAACCGGATGGTATCTTGCCGCGCCCATTCCGGATTCTCCTGCGCTTTGGCCGGAACCATGCAGTTCGCAGCGACAACCAACAGCAAACAGGCCGATATCTTTAAAGTCGTCATATTATGTTTCAATTTGATTCAGACAACAACGCAGTTGTATATTCCGGAACGATGCGCTTCATCATCCCCACCGTTCCTGCAGCGTCATAAGTTTGCGCAACAGCTATCAGTTTATCTATCTGACATTTAGCCTCGTTGAAATCATACTCGCGCACTTTGGCTATCTTGATCTTGGGGTTGGATGTAGGCAATACGGTTTCTTCCTGGTTCAACACCTCCTCATAAAGCTTTTCTCCGGGACGCAAGCCTGAGAACTTGATTTTAATGTCGTGCCGCCCGCTCAGTTGAATCATTCTCTTTGCCAGATCAACAATGCGCACCTGCTCACCCATATCAAAAGCAAAAATCTCGCCTCCATGCCCGATGGTAGCCGCTTCAAGCACCAGCCGGCAAGCTTCGGGAATCAGCATAAAATAGCGTGTAATATTCGGATGAGTAACAGTAACCGGCCCCCCACGCCGTATCTGTTCACGGAAAATCGGAATGACCGAACCGTTGGAACCGAGCACATTTCCAAAGCGTGTAGTGATAAACTGGCAGCTTCCCGCATCGGCTTTGGCAAGGCTTTGGCAATAAATTTCGCAGATTCGCTTTGAGCAGCCCATCACATTGGTGGGATTGACAGCTTTATCCGTGCTGATCATGACGAACTTGCCCACATGGTAGCGTATGGCCAGGTCTGCCAGTTTCCGCGTGCCGTCGACGTTGTTCAAGATGCTTTCCACCGGATTGTCTTCCATCATCGGCACATGCTTGTAAGCGGCAGCGTGGAAAATGATTTCAGGCTGGTACTCTTGAAAAATCCGCTCCATCCGGTGACTGTGGCAGATGCTTGTCACAATAGTCACGCAGAACACATCCGGCCATTCACGTTTCATTTTCAGACGCACGTCGTGCAACGGAGTTTCCGCCTGATCTACCAGCACCAACAGATCGGGCTTGCACGAGGCCAGCAGCCATGCCAGTTCACTGCCGATACTTCCTGCTCCTCCAGTCACCAGAATGCGCTTTCCGCACATTTCTTTTTGAATGGCTTCCATATCCACCTTGATAGGCTCACGCGGCAACAGGTATTTCATTTCCCGGTCGAGCAAGGCATTGCTGCTCAGTCCATAGACGCCGTTCTTCCCGTTCCGCCTCAAATAAATGTCGTAAAATACTTTTGCCGTAATGCGCAGCCCGCACATCAGGACGATGGCAAGCAATGTCTGCAATACAAGGTCACGAAAACGAAATGGAATAATGATGGCATCGGTATGAAAATAAGAACGCAGGATCATGATCAGTACAATTCCGACAATGAGCGAACTGGACGTACGCATCAGGTCCTCAATCGTAGTCTGCCGGATTATGCCGCTGTATGTATGGAACAGGCGGAAACCGACAAGATAGCAGGGCAGATAAGCACAGACGGCAAGAACAAGTCTTCCCAACTGGCCGGATGTGGACGGAAGCCCATGGTTGACGGTATAGCCTACTATCCCCGAGAACAGAACAATGCAGCAGTCTGTCAGCAGGATATACCAATACGGAACTGCCCGGCAGGACAGATACCAGTTTACTATTTTTTCATACATGTTTTTATTTCATTTATAATGAAGTGAATGTCTTCATCTTTTACATACGGACCGCTCGGCAGACACAGGCCTTGTTCAAAAAACTTTTCGCTGACACCGTTCAGGTATTTCGGGGCATCGCTAAATACAGGCTGCAAGTGGAGCGGCTTCCATAAGGGACGACTCTCGACTCCCTTTTCATCCAGATGCAGGCGTATGGCATCATAATCTGTTCCGGCTTTTTCGGGATTTACAAGAATCGCATTCAACCAATAATTGCTGTCATACTTATCCGTGGGATTCATGTGCAGACTGATTCCTTCTACATCGGCCAGCAATTCGGAATACAGATGTGCAGTATGCCTGTGATGAGCGACATGACTGCCGACAACAGTCATCTGCCCGCGACCTATGCCTGCACAAATGTTGCTCATCCTGTAATTATAGCCTATATGCTCATGCTGATAATAAGGAAATGGCTCACGTGCCTGCGTCGCATAAAAGACCGCCCGCTTTTTTTTCTCTTCCGAAGGACATATCAGCGCGCCCCCTCCGCTGGTAGTAATCATCTTGTTCCCATTGAAACTCAGCACTCCATATGTACCGAAAGTCCCGCAAGATTTGCCTGCGAACGAAGATCCCATCGCTTCGGCAGCATCCTCTACGACCGGAATATCATACCGTCCTGCAATTTCCATGACGGCATCCATACGGGCAGGCATTCCGTAAAGATGCGCTACAACGATTGCCTTAGGCAGCTTCCCCGTAACACGCATGCGGTCCTGTATGGCTTCTTCCAGAAGTTCGGGCGAGATGTTCCATGATTCCGGCTCGCTGTCAACAAAAACAGGTGTAGCACCCTGATATACAATAGGATTTGCAGATGCAGCAAAAGTAAAGCTCTGGCAAATCACTTCATCGCCTTTTCCTACGCCCAGCAGCACGAGTGCCAGGTGGATGGCAGCCGTTCCGGAAGAAAGTGCCGAAACATACTTTCCGTTTCCTATAAATTGTTCGAGATCTTGTTCAAAACCTGCCACATTCGGTCCAAGCGGGGCCACCCAATTCGTATCGAATGCCTCTTTAATGTATTTCTGCTCCTGGCCGCTCATGTGGGCAAGGCAGAGGTAAACACGCTTATCCATAAATTAAAATATTGTTTTAAAGATTATTTCCAAGTCTTTCAGCAAGGTATGGTCATCCACATATTGCAAGTTGATGCGCACCTTATCAGGAAAGATGACCTCATCATTGTATTGCTTCGGATCTGCCTGCTTTGCCAACAGTTCTTCTTCATTGCGATATTTCAATGTAGCAGGCCCCGTAATGCCAGGTTTAAGCAACAGTATTCTCCTTTCATTTCCTTGTAATTTGTCCGCATAGCCGGGAACATCGGGACGGGGGCCAACAAAACTCATATCGCCAGTCAACACATTCCACAATTCAGGCAGTTCGTCTAGTTTGTATTTTCGCAATTTGGCTCCAAGTGGAGTAATGCGCTCCTCTCCTGCCACGCTGACTGAACTTCCGTGATGCCCCATTGACATGGAACGAAATTTCACAAGAGTAAAAAGTTTTCCATATTGTCCAACTCTCCGCTGCCTGAACAATACCGGACCATCCGGCATCTTTATGCGAATTATAACAGCAATGACCAACAATACGGGCCACAATATCAACAGCCCGATGAAAGCTGCCAAACGGTCGAATAACCATTTTCCCATACTTATATGTTTTTAATAATCCGTGCCGGAACTCCTGCAACCAACACATGAGGAGGGACATCTTTCGTAACGACAGAACCGGCAGCTACCACACTCATATTGCCGATTGTTACGCCTGGAAGAATAACAGAACAGGCTCCTATCCATACATTATCGCCTATAATTACAGGTTTAGATACAGGCTGGTATATATTTTTCAGCAAATTGTACGGAGCATTTGGATTAGCCGTCGTTAAAATGGTAACCCGAAAGGCCAATGTAGAATTTTCACCTATTTCAATGCGGTCCTTTGCCACGAGAAAACAGTCGGCCGATATTTCTGCCCGCTTCTTGAGAAACACGCCCCCCATGTTTCGTTTTCCCGTAATGACTGTAACATGCCTGAATGATAATGAATTAGTCATGTCGCAGGATACGCCTTTACAGCGAAACCTGATGAGGTTGATCCGTTTCAACAGGTTATACAACAAGTTCATGGATTTAGTTTTCTGTTTTTCAGTAGTTTATTCAAATAATAGTATAACTCTCCGATAAATGCTTTTTTGTCATCTTTGCGAAAATCATCAAAAGCAGAAAAACCTTTGAAGCAAAGCACTTGTTTCAGTTCTTCCGAAGAAATGCTGAAGGATAGAAGACGGCTGACAAGAGTTATCAAATCACCTAACACCCATTTTGTTTTTGTCCCGATTCTTATTCGGACAGGACGAGAATATTGTCCTTTAGTCGACAAACAATAGTGAATATAAGGTATGTCGAAGCCTGCAGCTATAGTGGTAGCCAGTCCGCCTGTATAACGTGTATTAACTTCTATAAATGCCACACGACCGGTTCTGTCATCATATTTGAAATCCAACCCGCACACACCATTATAATCTGCCGCTTCCAGCAACATTCTGGCATATTTTTCCAGTTCCGGAAATCCGACAGTTTCACGTTGCGTAGATGTACCTCCACCTTTAGTTTTAGTTAATATAGATTTATACGTAGAGGTGATGCAATACTTTCCGTAACGAATGCAATCAACACTATAATCAATGCCATCGCACTTTTCTTCAATCAGAATTTCGTCTGTGGCAAAACGTTTGACAAGAGCATTCAACTCTTCCCTGTCAGAAGGATAAAACACTGTTTTTGCCGAATTACCAATAACAGTTTTGAATACACAAGGGAAAACAACCTCTTCGGCTGACTCATACACTCTCGGGGTCGGAACTCCAATCTTAGCGGCTAATGCTGTTGCCTGTTTTTTATTTGAAAGACGATTCAGCAAATCATAATCAGCTATAGGAATCCTCAACCATGATGGAAATTCATCCCGATGACGTGCAATGATCAAGGACTCATCATGTGTCGGCAATAACACTTGCGGCTTAAGCTCATTAATCCATTCTAACAAACAACTGATAAAACCGGGCTCATCCTTAAACGGGTCAGGATAAGCGAAACTGCCTGAAGCATATTTTGACATACTGCAAATATTGTGGTGGCTGGTATCAGCTACCCACACTTTCACCCCCTTTTCAGACAAGCTGCGAAGAATGTTGTAACCGACACGATTCCAACAATAAGTTACCAGTACATCACATTGGTTATACTCATTCATCAGATAATCTTTGTTATAAAGGTTTGTGCTTGTTTTGACGACTTTGTCATAGACTTTCATGTAACCATACCATGCTTTCTCTATTGTCGTTTTACAATGAAAGCTTTATTGTGGTTCTCGGTTAACGCGAACACTGTCCGATATCTTTCTTCTATAAATCAATTATAGGTGTAACATTCCAATCAATTTGCCTGTTCGCATCTCTTAGATTTGTGAAATGGTTCCCATTAAGAAGTCTTGTCATTTTAGAAAAGGTATACTTCGTTCCTAAATTCGATTTTATGTAACGCTTGCATCGATTTAATAGGGTTCCTTTTTCTTTGAAATAATACTCATATTGGTTCTGACTTAGCATACCGCCTTTATGAGGCATCAAATCCCCAATATGGAAATACGAAACTGAATACTCGCTTTGCTGTATCTTGTGTTTAGTATAAAAGAGTGGGAAAAAACGGAAATAACCACCACCGGAGTATGCTATTTTTTTCCCGAAAAAAGTCGTTAGTCCGATGGGGAATTCCTTTAGTTGGATACTACCGTATCTTATAATACAAGGAATAGCCGCAGGGAAAGCAGAAAAGCCACCAAAGTCCCGTGCCGCAGGATAAACAGACGCATCCAATTCTATGCCACATTCAGCCAATATTTCAATTGCCCACTTATTGGTTTCTCCAATCGAGAAAGCCGGTGCTCTATAACTGATAACCTTTTGTCCGCATACGTCTTCCAAAGCAGATATTGCAGTTTTTGTATCTGCCAACAATTTTTTAGGCGATAAACGCGTAAGCCATATATGTTCATTGGAATGGCAACCGATTTCATGCCCACGGGAAGCGATTGTTCTCACGACATAAGGAAAATCGGATGCAATCTTTCCCAAGCAAAAGAAAGTTGCTTTTAGCTGATAGGTATCCAATATATCAAGTATCTTATTAAGATAAAAGTCAAACTCTTTATATTTCTCGGCTCTACCTCCCGATAATCGCTTCTCAATATACCATTCTTCTATATCAAATGATAAAATATGCATCATCCTTCACGTTTAGGTATTTGTTTTACGACTTTTGCTGGACGACCAGTGGCTATCGTCCATGCAGGAATATCTCTTGTCACCAATGAACCAGCACCAACAATGGCACCTTCTCCTATAGTAACTCCTGGCATAACAAATGATTCCATTCCAACCAAACATCCTTTTTTCAAAATTACAGGCTTTATAACATAACCTAATTTAGCGTAATCATCTCCTACATAATAATTATGAAGATTACGTTGATGACATAAGATTCTTACTCCACCAGCAATATGCGCATGGTCTTCAACTGTTATCATATCAGCGTGACCGGAATCGATTTTCACATGATCACCGACGAAAATATCTTTCCCAATATGGCAGCCAACGCTTTTCAAAATCATAGGCCTTAACTTTCGTGGCAAGAAAGGAGAAAGCAGCCACGATTCCATTCCAAATTTCAGCAAAAAATTATTTCTGTATGTCATATATACCTTCTTGACTATTTGTAAGAATGTAACATTTCCATATTCTTCTTCGGAATAGTTGAACCCCAATCTTTTAAGGGTTCGATATCCATACGATGTTTTTGTTCCCATATTTTATGTTGATTATGATATGCTTTCCAAAACCGATGCTATATATGGCCATATTAATGAATGGTCAAAATTATCACAAACCCATTCCCTCCCATTATTCCCCATCTTTGTCCTTAAGTCATCATCAAAAAAGATTCCCATTTTTCTCGCAATATCCTCAGGATCGTTAGATATATAAAAACCAGTTTGTTTGTCAATTATAGAATCTACACATCCTGTATAAGAAGTTGTCAATACAGGCACGCCCATAGCTTGAGCCTCTATATTACACATACCAAAACCCTCTCTGTGTGAAGGCAAAACAAGTATAGACATTAAAGAATAAATAAGAGGCATTTCTTCGTATCGCACCTTTCCCACATATAATATGCTTGGATTGTTCTGTAACATAGTAAGAATGTGTTGAGGTAGTCCATCTCTTTTTTCCGGAGCTCCAACTATCATTAATTTTATGTTCCTGCTTCCTGAATGCCTCTGCAATATTGAAAATGCTTCTAACAATTCAATCACCCCTTTATCTCTAACAAGGCGTCCAACGAACCCTATAACAAAATCATTGTCTTCAATCCCCATTTTTCTCATTGCCTCTATTTTTTTCTTCTTGGAAACCTTTTGCGGATTGAACAATGATTGAGTATCAATGCCATTACAAGTTCCTGCCCCTAGAATAATTTGCCGCTTCTCCTTCTCTATTTTAAAACGCAAGCGCAATTGTTTTATATAATTACTCACACATATAGTCTTATGTGACATTAAAACTTCGTATTTGCTTTCAAGTAATAATAGCCTTTTTTTTAGCCCTTTCATCGTTTCAAAAACAGCTCCATGGGCAAATATTATAATATGTTTCACTCCCATAATACGAGCTGCTGTAACCCCTAACAATCTGCTTTTTACTTGATGGGCTATTATCGTATCAATATGATGACTGCGAATGAATTGGCAAATCCTAATAAGTGCTTTTACATCACTGACTAAAGAAAGCTGTCTGTTGAGTGGTACAGCTTCATATTCTATTTGCTGCTTCTCTGCAAAATCTTTCAATGTACTATCGCCACTGCAAATAAGATGCATATTGTAGCCTTTCTCACGTAAATAAGAAAATTGATCACCGATGAAATTCCTTGCAGAACTTGCGAGGTTGATTATCACTAATACATTTCTCATAATGGCAAAGTCTTATCTATTATGAAAAAACCTGTATATACTTTGGGGTAATAGACCTACTACGATGGGACGTAAGGCATAAATCTGATAATAAAAAGGCAATTTCAACATCCGGTAGCCGATTGAACGGACATAGAAGTTATTGAATCGTCCTTGCCATGTCCTTCTTTTATAGGCATCTCTATCATCTCGCATTTCATAAATGGGTTCTGTCATATTATAACCTTTAAAACCTGCTGCATACATTTTAAACCATAAGTGATAGTCTTCAGCTCGCAGCAACCTCCGCCCTACACTATAGCCGCCAACTTTCATATATGCTTCGCGTCTGACCATACACGGAGCGTGACAAAAAGGAGAGCCTTTTACAAAATCCAAAGGCTTAACTTCGCCACGTCCCTTTCCTGAACGGAATATTCCCTTTTCATCAAAATAGTTCATCGGTCCACTGACAATGGCATATTCTGGATGTTCGTCAAGGAACTGTACTTCTTGGGCAAAACGTGTCGGAAGAGAACGGTCATCACCGTCCATACGAGCGATATAAGTTCCTTTTGCTACGGCCAGGCAGTTGTTCAAAGTCTGGTTCAAGCCTAAATTCCGTTCATTCTGTAACAAGATAATAGATGGATGGCTTTGTTTGTTTTTATACGCCACTTCATAAGTATTATCTGTTGAACCGTCATCACAAAGTATAATCTCAAAATCTTGAAATGTTTGAGCATATAGGGAATCAAGTGCCTCCTGCAAGGTGGCACCGCAATTATATATACCCATGATTACAGAAACCTTTGGCATATTAATTATAGATGAAAAACATGAATAGAGTAAAAAACAGATGCAAACAAACAACATTAGTAAACACCCTATATTTATTTTCTCCCCAATCTTCATTCAAGAACGGGTATATCAACACGATGGGATAAAGGAACCATGACAAATATGCGATGCGATTGGTGAAGCTGGCATACATACACAGCATCCATATGCTATTTGTTGTAAGATATATTGACAATAAAAATTCATATGTCAAAGACATGATTTGTTTTTTAAATATGGCCCAATACCCTACTAAAACAGGCATGGCGGAATAGATTACAAAATCGAATCTGAAACCTGAGCGTCCTCCCCAATCTTCTGTAGACAACAAATATTGTGCACCGCTTTCATCAGTAAAGCCTGCAAATAATGTTTGAAAGAAGGTTATATTCAACAAGGCAATTATCAGGCAGAAGCACCAACCAAGAAAATAGACTTTAATATTTCTGTAAAAATACGCAAGAATAAAAGCCACTATAGGCATTGTCATGGAATGATGAAATCCCAATGACAAACACAAGAACAAAATAACTATAGGTAAGCTTCTATGGTAGGCTATAGCAACAAGAAACAGAGATGCTGCTGCCCCGGCTTTGATGCCGTTTGTTCCGAAAGAAAATGTACTGAATGCAGCTAAACAAACCAAAAAACTGATTAGCGTATCGTATGGGAACATTTTCATGCAGGCGACATACATTCCTCCAAAGTATATGGAGGCT
Source organism: Bacteroidales bacterium SW299 (assembly GCA_019550975.1). Classification (GTDB taxonomy): domain Bacteria; phylum Bacteroidota; class Bacteroidia; order Bacteroidales; family Bacteroidaceae; genus Phocaeicola; species Phocaeicola excrementipullorum. Next base: position 14,557 of record SDWH01000009.1, read on the forward strand.
ATAACCAAAAAGAAAACGGGCCAACCTAATTGATTGCTTGCCATCCATCGAAACAGATTGTCAAAAATAAGATTTAAAGTCTGTGACTCGAAGTAGAATTTATTCCCTTCCATCAAATTATAATAAGCAATATAATTGTTTGAATCGATAAAACAGCTTGCTTGCGGACGTAATCCTATGAACAAAGCCATAGCCACAGCCAAAACAAAAGTAGGCATGGGCGACATTAACTGCTGGACATTTATTGTGCCATCATTGCTTTGCTTATAATAGAAACATAAATAAACAGTAAGGATGGAAACAACAACAAGATATACCGATTGATAATATTCTCCTGGCATATAATTCTCTTTATTTTTTGCTTGTAACTTATTTAACTCGCTGGATAAGTTTCTTTAGCCAAACAAGACTGTTGACGCCAAATACCCTATGTATCAAACGCACAACAAATGTACGGACTGGATTCTTATTGTCAATCCAAGTTCTTGCACACCAATGAATACTTCGGGTATTTTGCGTGATTCTTAAACGTCCGGTCACATGATCAAACGGACTGAAATATTCTTGAGGATAAATTCTGATCCCAGCAACGGTCTGGATATATGGTGTATAAGACAAACCGTGTTGACTTAAAACTTTGCTCGTATTTTTAACAACCGTCGTTTCATTCCGTGTTTTGTCTGCATTTAGAAAATGCAATGTAGAATAGTAATCCAAGATTTCTTTATAGATATCCATATTTGGAATAGCACCAATACCAAGACCGGAAGCAACGTCCATGACGGCCTTATTGTTCGGGTTAAATCTGTTTTCACAGCCCATGAACGGTCCCATATTTACAATGTCATCCATGCTTTTTATCATTTCAACATCAGTGTCAAAATAAAGACCGCCATATTGATACAGTATCCAAAATCGTGCATAATCGCTTACAAATGCATACTTACCCACAGAATAGGCCTCACGCGTATAAGGAACTATATTCACGTCAAAATTATCCTCATTCCATTCCTTTATTTCATAATCAGGGAAAAACTTTTTCCATGAAGCAATGCACTTCCTAGCAGATTTAGGCAAAGGGCTGCGCCCAAACCAACAATAATGTATTACCTTGGGTATCATTGGATTAATCGATACAATTTATGTACTTCATTCACATTGCCATAATCATGTGCACTCAAAAACTTTATAATGTCTGACTTTAACCTATGATTATGTATTGTTTCGAAGATTCTTGTAGCGCAAGGCTCTACAGCCATAGGAACAATCACACCGTCAATGCCGTTTTTCACCTGAGATGAAGCGGTTGGATAATCTGTAACAATTACAGGTTTTTGCAATATTTGCGCTTCCCTGACAACTACAGACTTACCTTCATAACGAGAAGGCTGCACATACCAGTCGCAGGCTTTAATATATGGATATGGGTTTGCTTTCTTGCCGAGCATTACCACACGATTCTCCATTTTTTCATGCCGTATGGCAGATCGGATATATTCACCTTCGCCTCCATAGCCAATGATATACCATTTCACTTTACATCCCTTTTCAAGAAGCAATCGACAAATAATCGGGATTTCTTCCATTTTTTTTTGATAAGTATATCTTCCGATTGTCAGTAAAATCGTTGTATCTTTTTCGGCAGGCATATCCAATGGATGCGAACCTAAATTTGCACGCTGACGAACAAACTCCGGAGAAATGATGTTTTCCATTTCTACAATTTTATTCCGCAATGATGGAAAGACCTCACAAAATGTCCGCGTGACATCTGCCGAAATACTGACAATAGAGTCGTATCCATTCCACACAGGAAACTCCCAATCGGCATCAATATTTACCGTCGTATAGTCAGTATGTATCCAGCATATTTTCTTTTTGGCTTTTACCTTATTTAATACAATATCATGGGGGGTAACAAACGAAATTGCGAGATCGTATATTTTAGATGCTCCTATGGGAGGAAGTATGCTGGTCACATATCTTCCCAAATAACCTAATATGGCAAACCTCTCCGCCGGATGATATTTCTTATTGTATAGATAAAATTTCCATTTAGCTAACAAACGCGCTAAAAACAGCCTGTAATATCCTTTCTTAAGCACCTCTTTCATCGGACGTTCTATCATCGTATATAAAGGTATAGGAGGAAGTATTTTCACCCATTCAGGAATACAACGCATCATCTCCCCACGATGATCATTGATGAATAAGTACACATCAACCCGTTTGGGGTCAAGAGCTTGCAATAACCCGATCAGGCTCGTTTCAGCACCACCTATTTCCATATAATGGATATTAATGAATATACTTTTTTTCATAAAACCAATACGTCATGGTATATCCTTCTCTTAGAGAGCATCAAACAATTGTTCATACAACTTAACGTTCTCTCCCTGCATTTTCTTTGATTGAGTTTGTATCTGTTTTTTATATTCTCCGATTCGGTATGGATGACTTATCAAATCTTTTAAACCTTTATAAAGCGCATTTGAATCATTTGGTACAATTAATCCAAATTCCCCATCATGAAGAATTTCATCCATTCCCGACACATCAGTTGTAACCACAGGCAAATCAAGAATTATAGCTTCTGTTGCAGCCGTACTATATCCTTCCTTATAAGATGAGCAAACAAACAAATCCATTTTAGACAAATATTTATAAGGATTAACCTGAAATCCTAATAAATGTACATTATCCAAGGCGTATTTGTTTATATAACTTTTTAGTAATTCATATTCTCCACCCGTACCTAATATATATAGATCAAACTTGTTTTTCAACCCTTCCACATTGAGCTTATGAATGATCTCCAATAAACGCAGGTATCCCTTTAATTTAATCAATCTTCCTACGGTACAAATTCTTATGCCGCTTGAAAGTTCTTCAGTAACTGGATTTTGGCTTTTCTTGATAATATCATTATAATCGTTGACATTATGAATGATGCTTTTGTGAATACTAATCTCCGGATGGTTGCTTTGAAAAACATCTTTTGCTCTTTTTGACACAAAAACTATATGATTATATTGTCGGTAACAAGAAATCATCTCTCTATATGTACGATAAGCGGAAATAAAAGCATATCGATTTTCCTCTTCAGTATGTACCCAGCAAACCTTTTTTGTTCCTTTTGGGGCACCAGATATGATGCGAGTGGGAGAAGTTTCTAAATATGCGACCTCTATGTCATATTTCTCCTTAATAAACAGCCTGTGCAGTATTCCAGGAGAAAAAATCTTCATCAGTGTTGTCAACCCCCTGAATTGGCGCCTGAAGATGCATTTGAATTTTACATATTCCGGCAGTTCTTTCACATTTACCCCAACCCCGAACAGAGCAAATACCGTTATATCGTATTTGGTTGGATTAATCTGCTTCAACAAATTCACAAGGACTTTTTCTGCTCCCCCCCCCTTCAAGTCGAATATGCAGAACAACACTTTCTTTCTCATAGCATTTTCTGAAAAAAGGAATCTATATATGCTTTAGTTGCAGCAAAATTATCCTCAAAACGTAACGATTTGAAATCGGTTTTTTCATTGACTAAATGAATGAATCCACAATCTTTAATCCATGAATATGTGGAGGATATTTTGTGAGTACTATTATCAAATACCAATGCGGGAGTTTGCGTAATATAGGCAAATATCATCCCATGAAGTCGGTCTGTAACAACTAACCCGACACGTGAAAATGTATCCAGAATTTTATCTAAATATTTCTCACCGCCGTTCTTGCGAACAAGCGTGTCTTCTATTTGTGTGTCGGTAAATTCCACGTTGTCATAAAAATCAGCAACATAATCATTCAGAGCTTGTATCTTGTGAATATCCTGCATAACACGTTCCTTATCTTTTCTCAAACAATAAAGTACCGTTTTGTTACGGGGCAACTGCTTCCTGCAATCTTGATGCAAAACAATATCCGGACAGAGTTTGACAGATGCGCATGGAAAATACTTTTGCATCCGAGTATAAGATACAGAATCACGTGCGAACAGGGTCAATGCCGGATGATGATTATATACACGTTGAGCCTCTTTCAACCGTTTCTGCCCATATCGGGTTTCGGAAAAGAATATGGACTGCGGAAAAGATATTATGGAATGTGCTGGAAACATCCGTATCACTAATTGGCGCAAATATTCTATGTCATCGTATAAATCCCCCATATTCCCTCCGCCTACGATTGTAATTATATCATTTTGCCCGACCATCCGATGGACATGAGGGAGGATTTTAAGCGTCTGGCTTATTGGAACCTCGCACACCTCGAATGCAGGACATCGAGATTGCAGAAAACAATGCTGCGCTTTAGTTATTGCGACATCTCCCAAGTTTCCATAATCTGCTGACAGAAAAATCCAAATTCGCCGCACAGACAACGAAGCTTTTATTGGACATCGCGAAACAAGACTGTTTTTCAGTAATGAAAAATAAAGTTTTTTCCGCAAGGGAATTATGGATTTTATTTTCATCAATTGAGCCTCCATTTATAGAAAAAATAGACTATTACCGAAGGTATAAACCTTACCATACAGTATGCCAACCTATAATTCAGTAGAATAGAATTGTATTCTTTGGACAAAAACTTTAGCGAATGTAACATTTCCTTGGTTTTGGTATCCTTACGGATGGCAGCAAACTCTTTTTGAAAGAACTTGTATTTGAAATATACCGTTTGATGTATACACCGCAGCATCCCTCCAAGCAACATTGAGTCCAAGCGTATTTTGCTTCCTGAAATCTTTTCTTCCTGACAATAATTTGTGCAATATTCATGCAAATTCCGATACATTCCCCAAAGATTAGGACGGTACTTACGAGTCAACGAATCTGTACTCATGAAGTAGTTATACAGGGGTTTGTGGACAATCGCTATTTTATTGACTTGTCTGGCATACTCCAGATTGAAAACGATATCCTCAGAAAACACCGTATTTTCATCAACAAAACAATCTGTAAGAATACAATCTCTTTTCATCATCCTTACCCACAGAAAACCGGGGATATTGTATTTCTCTTTAGGTGCATAAGAAATCATGGGCCTGACATAATCGTCTTTTATGTTCTCAAGAACCATTATATCGTCATAAAAGGTATATGAACGGATATAACCATTATCATTAATCGTATTATAGCCGCAAATAGCCAAATTACAATTCCCTTTGGTACATGCCTCATACAGTTCTTCGCAATAGGCTGCCTCAATATAATCATCGCTATCTACAAATACAATATATTCGCCAGCGGCTTCCTTCCAGCCACAACAACGAGCACTTGTCAATCCACCATTGAGCTTGTTTATTAGCCGGTATTCTTTCTTACCTCGTATAAATGACTCACATATTTCTTTAGAAGAATCTGTGCTTCCATCATTTACCAACAATACTTCATACGAATCTATAGTTTGTCGCTCTATGGACTCCAAGCATCGCTGAAGATATTTTTCCGTATTATATATTGGAACGACTATGGATACTTTAACCATTTTTTGTTTCTTATATAGCGTTCTGAAATGTTGCACTACAAAAACATTTTCCGCCCTTGCGCTGTCTAGTCCCCAAACAAAACCAATGCTATACAGCAACTGTCATCCTATACGCTATTGATTCTGAATATTTATTTTGCGGGATTATATTCTCAATAATCTCCTCACAAAATCATATTATTTTTAAGCCCATTGGACGCAATATCCTATAATATAATGCCAAAAGAAAATAATGCTTAGCAAATGGTTTCATAACTAATTTATGCTTAGCTGAGTAGCTTTGAAAATAGTCTATACTGTCAATACACTCCTTATATGTATTATACCACATTTTCCAATGAGGTTTCTTACACTGCAATAACATAAGTTTTTTACTATATTGCAAATAATGTTTCGTACGCTGAATTTCTATAGAACACTGATTATCAAGAAAAGAGGATAAGAGAACTAGATTAGGCGCAATATTTTTATCCCAAAGTTCTTCTATGCTTTTCTGTGTAAGACTTCCATTCCTTTGTACATAATGATAAAAAGCCTTATGTATGTACGATAAAGTTTCCGCCTTCAAAAAAATTCTGAATATAACATTCAAATCTTCTCCGGTATTTATACCTGGATAGGGATATATCTGATTGACATGAATTATAGAAGTCCTTATCAAAGCACTCCATAATGATGGGAAAAATGGGTATTCATAAAAGTTCTCTATGCTTTTCCGTGGCGTTGAACCATAACGTTGAGTAACATACTCTATTTTATCATCTTTCTCACGATAATAATCACAAGTCACTATGTCTGCATTTGTTCTGTGAGCTTCATTGTATAAAGTTTCATAACAATCAGAATCCACATAATCATCTGGATCACAATGAATCGTATATTCACCGGTAGCCAACATCATACCAACTGTTCTTGCATTAGCTACACCTCCATTTTTCTCAAGATTAACGATTCTTACATAATCTGCCCTATGGGGGTATTCTTTTAGTACTCTTTCAAGAACAGATATGCTCTTGTCAATCGTACAATCATTAACAATAACATATTCAATATCATCTAAGGTTTGCCCAAACAATGAACGCGCACACTGCTCAATATAATTTTCTGCGCCATAAACAGGAACAATGACAGAAACTTTTACTTTTTTCATCAGAACTAACTTTTCAATAGTTTATCCACAACAAACTGTCTTACTATTTTCTTTTCATACGAGTGAATGCCTATAGCATATATAGCCCATGCACTTACTATAAAAGAAATCAGAAGCTGTAAGTACAAATTTATAGTATAATGTTTTCCACAATAAATCCAAAGTCCAACAAGAACCAGAATAAGAATGCAAACTGAAAAGCATGGCAGCAGGACCTGTTTCATATAAGAACGGATAGAAAATTTCATAACAGACTTTAAATAAAACAACCTGAAGAAAAACAGAACAACATTCAACACTATTCTGACCACTATAGTTGCTTCCGCGCTAAATCCCCATAACAGAACAAGGTAGCTAAACGGTATATTTAGCAACAAGATGAAACCTACTCCGATTTGATATTTCTCTATTTGTCCCGATGCATAAACTCCCATCCATAGTGGAGCTGCTATGCAATCAATCAAGGAGCTATAAATGATTAACTTACAAAAAGAAACAGAATGCTCAGGAACACTATCCAGCCAAAAGGCTAAAACTTCATCACAATAAGTCACTATAGGAACAGCTATAAGCAACAACAAAAGAAAAGAATATCTCGAAGTTTTAAATATCAGGCCCGTACAGTAATCCCATCTGCAGGCGGCATATGATTTGACAATCTGCGGATTAAATGCTAACTGGAAGTTAGAAACAAAACTGTAGATGGCACCATTTACTTGATTGGCTATTCCCATGGCTGCATTTATCAGTACACCGCAAAAGATATTTTGTATAATAGACACTCCTTGAAAAGCCCCTAAATTAGCGATGTTGCCAAAAAGACTCCAACCGGAAAAATTAAGAAAGCGCTTAAACAACAGTTTATCCCAAAACCATTTGTAGTGACTGATAGAGAACCTTTTTAAACAAACCAAATAGAAACACAAACTGATCACCACAGATACCAGACAAGTCAGGCAAGCATATAAAATCAATTTATCAATAACAGACAAAAGAAGAAGATAGACTATCAGTAATTTTAATATCACCTCTATAATACTGATGTAAGCAAATGATGACATCCTTTCATATGTTATTATACAAGCATTATATGGAGCACGCATAATATTCACAACCGCAGCCAATATAGAAAACTGATATACCCACCCTGCTGCATATCTGCGGTCTATGGGAATATTAAGATAAGTATTGAAAAACCATAGACCTATCGTTTCACCTCCAACCAATACCGCCAATGCAATAAGTGCATGCACATTCACACTCATAGAAAAGACACGAGAGGCTTGCTCCTGATTATTTCTTCCTAACTCAAAATTAAGAAAACGCTGTGTAGCACTTACCATGGCATTATTCAAGAAAGAGAAAAGAACTATAATACCCCCTACAATGTTATATACTCCAAGATCTTCAACGCCAAGAATCCTAAGTACTTCTCTTGAAGTAAACAATGAAACTCCCATTACTAAGAACATCCGAAAATAAAGCATAACGGTATTTTTAGCTATACGCCTGTTATCCAATATAGGTTCTTTCATCTTCAAACATCACTTAATTGCAAAATTTCCATTTGCAATCATTATTCAAGCAACAATGCGTTGACTTTTGCTCTCCCTGTAACGGCCGTTTTATTTTTCTCTTTCCACGTATTCTCCACTAAATATGCCCGCAACTTATCATCATTGGTCAATTGCAATATCTTTTCTGCAACGCTTTCCGGGGTCATTTCCGCAATCAATCCGTTTTCACCGTCACGGATCTGGTTGTATGCCACTGGAAAATTCGTACATACCTCCGGCTTATGCAATATCCGTGCCTCACAAAGAGTCAGTCCGTATCCTTCATAGCTGGATGTCTGTACATAAATGTCGCATCCGGACATATAGGGATAAGGATTTTCTTTCAATCCCATGAGTACAACTTCTTGCTGCAATCCGTATCGGCTAATCAATTCGCTAATGGCATCGTATTCACATCCTTCACCGATAAAATACCACCTGAAACCAAGCCCTTGCTTTTTCAGCAGCCTTGCAGCTTCAACAGCCAACGTGTAATTCTTTTGCGGAACGATACGGCCAACTGTAACAATGCGCCAACTGTTTGGAGGCAACTTATCTTCAAATCCTTTTTCCTCCGCCATCTTCCGAATTACTTCCGGATCCAATATATCGTATATGGTACACAGTTTTTTTGAATCAACATAGGCAGTATTCTTCAACATCTGGCATAAGACCTCAGAAACTGCAACAACGCAATCCATCTTGTCATAAAAGGGACGGTTGTAGGATTCTCTGAAACCGATCTTATTTAAATCATTATTTATCCAGGCTATTTTCTTTCTGGCATTGACCCTTTGAGCCACATAGTAGGTGGAGAATCCCTGTTGGTACGCAACAGCTACATCATATCTTTTATGCATTTGAGCAAAAGCAGACTTTCGAACTGTCCAGTTAACCTCAGCACTGTTTCTCTTTATCCCTACAAAAGACAAGAATCTCAACAGGAAGGAGAAGCAAAGACGACAGATATAAGCCCAAACTTTTTTCGCTCCCTTAGGATTCGGAATCGTCTGTATAGTTATATGAGAAGGGACATACCGGTCAAATATACCACCCCTCTTCACCATCAACAAGTCGACCTCGACCTTATCATAATCCAACAAAGGCAATAGGGAAACCAAACTTTTTTCGGCACCACCACAAGTCAATGAGTCTATAACAAACAGAACCTTCCTTTTCATGCCAGTCCCTATTTATGGTATACGACAGTCTTTATCTTATCCCTGATAATGCTGCGTTCTGCCCCTGTCATCAGAAATCCATAAGTCACCATGGCGTGGAGCAAGACGGATGCAATACAAACAACACCTAATCTCCATAAGGAATCTTCCATCGCCTGAACTACGTACGCCAAAACAATAAAGATAAGAATTTCGAAAAATAATGGCTGTAAAATGGATTTCACAATAATTCTTTTAGTGAACAACCAGGTTGTATATTTCCTTATAAGATATAAATTACACAGCAAATTAAATATGATTACTGCATTAAAGACAAAGAAGACAGCAACTGGAGAATGTCCGGCTTTTATGGTAAAATAAACTAATACAATAGTGGACAATCCGATTACACCCACATTTATATTCTGCTGACCATTCTTTCCCATAGCCTTAAGCGTGGCGTTCAGCACAACAGTAGTCATTACCAGATTATTGAACAGCAGATGCAGTGCACAGATATCAGCAGCATAAGGAGGTACGATTCCCAGCCACAGTTTCAATACATAATCACGCTCCAATATTAAAGGGGTTGCAAATATGCAGAACGTGACAAAAGAATAGGTGGAAGCCCTAACTGTCGAATCTTCAAAACTTCGTATATTCCCCTTCGCATAATTTTTAGTGATTCCCGGCTGAAACGCGGCCACAACGTTATAAGCCAATCCGTTTACCGCCCCCGCTACGGTGCTTCCGATACTCACCGCCGCATTCACTGCCACTCCATAGAACATATTTACCAGCATGTTTGTACCCGACTGTTTCACCATCCGGCCAAGACTGCCGAACATCTCCCATCCCGAAAACGAAAGCATCGGCCGGAAGAACTCTTTGTTGTACACCCAGCGGAAACGGGACTCCGGAAAATGCCGGATGCAATAGATACGTGCATACAGACAACTGGAGGCAGATATAAGCGTTATCAGCAATGCGTAGAAAATCAGATGGTCGTAAGGAGCAATGCGTACAAGGTAGAGAATGCCGAGTTTGGCAAATGCGCCGGCCATGTCCAGAAATGCATATACGTTGAATTTTTCGTGCGCTATCATGCAAGCTCCGTAAGGAACCTGGGTGATGGTCAGCATGGTTGTCAGTATAGAGAGGTGAAACACCCACTGGGCGGCCTGCTCCCTTTCTTCCGGAATCACCATCTTGTTGCATAAAAACCACAGGCCTATTGTTTCTGCCAATATCAATACCAGCAATGCGATGCCGATATGGATAACCATCGCCGTACAGAAAGTGTCATGCAGACGTTGCCGGTCGCCGCGTCCCAGCTCGAAAGTAATGAAACGGGAGGTCGCCCCGCTCATCGAAGCGTTGATGAATCCGAGCATTGCCACCACGCTGCCTGTCACTCCATAAATGCCATAGTCTTCTATACCCAGCGTTTGAATGATGATTCGGGCAGTATAGATGCCTATGAGGGTGGTGATGACGGTGCGGATGTAAAGATACCCGGCATTCTTGATGGTACGCGCTTTCTCTGACGACACGGAGTTCTATCGTTTTTTAACCTTGTTTTTCACTTCCATAATGATAGCCATACCGGTATCCGTAGCGGTGATAGCCATAATTCGTATAATCGTCTGTCGTCCCGTTCAGAATCACGGACAGTCTTTTGTACTTGTCATCTGCGAACCATTGCCCGACATCTGCCAAAGCCTTCCGGTCGAACAGCTGTGCCCGGATGATAAACAGGGTGACATCCGCATACGGATTAATGATGGCTGCATCGGCTACGATTTCTACCGGAGAACAGTCGATGAATATGTAGTCATATTCTTGCCGCAAATCGTCCAACAGTTGTTTCAGTCTGGATGAATATAAAAGTTCTGTCGGATTGGGAGGAATCGTACCGCATGGCAATATGTCTATGCATCCGCACTTCCTGATAAGCGGCTTGTAGTCGCTTTCCTGCCCGTTCAGGTAGTTGGATATGCCGTGCAGGTGTTTCCCGGCACATTTCGACAGGGTTGCCCGGCGCAAGTCAAGGTCCAGCGCGATGACTTTCTTCCCGTTGATGCCCAAAACCGTTGAAAGGTTGAGCGTGATGAATGTTTTTCCGCTGCCGGGATTCATGGATGTCAGCATGACAACATGATGCCTGTTTTCATCCGAATTCAAGGTAAATTCCAGATTGGCCCGCACCACCCTGAATGCCTCATTCATGTAATCACGCTTCTTTTCGGCCACCAGAATCTGCGGCATTTCCTCGCCGCCTTCTTTTTTCAGCCAGCTTTTCTTTTTACGGGAGCCTGCAAACGGAATTTCACCAAGATACGGAACTTCTTTGATGGATTCCAGATCCTTCCGCCCGCGCACGGATGTATTCATGTTTTCCCGGAGGAAAAAGATGCCGCACGGAATGAACAGCCCCGCGCAAAGAGCCATCATCAGGATATTCATCCGGTTCGGCTCCACAGGCGCCCCGCTCTTGTGAGGCGGTTCAATCAGCTTGGTGTTATAGGCTGTGAAGGCTTGCGAAAGCTCGTTCTCTTCCCTTTTCTGCAAGAGGAACAGATAAAGAGATTCCTTCACTTTCTGCTGCCGTTCAATTCCCAGAAGGTGTTCTTCCTGTTTGGGCTTGGCCACGATTTTGGCTGTAGCCTGCGAATGGCTCGACTGGATGGACGACTGCTTGTTCTGGAGCATGGTCAGTTCGTTGTCCAGCGAATGGATGATGGTTTCTTTCATTGAAGACAGACTCTTGTCAAGATCCATCACCAGCGGGTTCTGCGCAGAAGATATGGCGATATGCTTGTTTCTTTTCAGCACCATATCATTATACTGGTTGATCTGCTCTTCGAGCGTCGAGTTTCCAAGTCCGGAATTGGTCGGCAGCAGTTGCTTGAAGTCGTGGGTATTCAGCAGGTAATTGCGGATATACCGGGCCATATATATCTGGTTCCCGATATTTATCGACTGCTTTTCCGCATCAATCGCCTGGGTCATGGCCACCGACCCTATTTCCTGTATGTCCGGGATAAGGTGTTCCGACTTATATTGGGATATATCCTGGTCTACGTCGCCCAGTTCCTGCTCTATTACGGCCAACCGGTCACGGATGAATTCACTGGTGCTTACAGACATGCGGTTGCGGTCTTTTATCCAGTTCTCATTGTAAACGGAAATCAGCGTATTAAGGATGTCCTCGGCACGGGCAACGGAAACATCCTTGTATTTGATATCTATAATGGTGGAGTTTTTATCTCTCAGTTCAGCAAGAATGCTTCCGCTCACCTTGCCGATGGCAGAATTCCGGCTGGAACGAACCACCTGCAAGTCTTCGGCCTTCCCTTTCTCATAGGAAGATGACGGCATCACAGCGATTTTGCCAATGGGCGTGTCGGCCGAGCTTCCAAGCTTCATGGTCACACTGCCTGCCGCCTCATTTCCGTTCCGCTCAAAGTCGCTGACAACAACGGTGCTGTCCGGTTTCAGGGAAAGCCTTATCGAGGCTGTTTCGTCATCGTTCAGTCCGTCAAACTTCACGGCCACAGGCAGGTCCAGCCCATACACCACTTCTTCATGAAATGTGCCTTCATGCAGGTAATTCACGTCCAGGTCAAGCCGCTCCACTATTTCTGAAGCGATGAGAGTGGTGTTCAGCGACAAGATCTCGTTGGTCATGTTCGACGAACTCTGATAAATGCCAAGTTCCTGAAGTTCTTTTTCCGTATTGTTTTCGCTTTCGCTCGACTTGATCAGAATGGAAGTGGTGCAGGTGTATATCTTAGGCGTTCGCAACAGGTACAGGACGGCAAGCCCTGTGGTTATAGCCAGTGATAAAACGAACCATTTCCAATTTGCAAGGCAGACCATCAGCACGTCGCGCAGGCTGACCATTGCGGTTTGCTGGGCGGGTTTGCCCGGAGTATTCATGTTGTTTCTGTCCATATCTGATATGCTGTCAATTAGTAAACAATACGGCTACGGTCATCAGGAAAGAAGCGACCGAAATCCAGAACGACGGTGTCCTTGTGGTATTGGCGTTCAGCTTCGACTCGTTCGCCCTGACCTGTGTCGGCTCCACGTAAATATAGTCGTTCTGCTGCAGATAAAATGCAGGAGAGCTGTACAGGCTGTTTGTCTGCGTCAGATCTACCCGATAAGGCGTTTGCACACCGTTTTCCGTACGTATAACCAGGATGTTGTCGCGCTTGCCCTGTATGGTAAGGTCGCCGGCCTGCGACAAGGCTTCCAGCAGCGTGATGCGGTCCCGCTCTATTTTTTTCAGCCCGGGGTCGTTCACTTCTCCCGCCACATAAAAACTGAGGTTGGCATACTCCACGGTAACCACCGGGTCACGCAGCAGATTTCCCGCCAACAGCCTGTATTTGATAAGGTTGGACAATTCAATGCGTGTAAGTCCTTGCGCTTTGACCGGCCCCAGAACAGGCATGTCGATGTTTCCTTCGTTATCTATCGTATAAAGGGAATAATCCTCGTTGTTCACGCTAGAAGAAGACTGTAGGTTTCTGTCGCTGTTCACCAGGTTAAACATTTGGGCCACTTCCAGATCCCTGCTGTGAACAATGATGCTCAGTTTGTCGCCGGGCTGCAGCCTCAAGTCCCTCGGTTCTTGCAGCTTCATCGTGACATCGGGGCGGATGTCCTGCAAGTAAGTCACCTTCGTGCCTGTGGCGCAAGCGGATAACATGCAGCAGACGGCAAGAAACAGCCCCCAATGCAAAATTTTGTTTCTGATTCTATTCATATCGATTCTTTCTTGTGCAGACTTAGTGATTGCAGCAGCTGGCATGTTGCCTTGTCGGCGGCTGCATTTATCCATTCCTTAAAAACGGACAAGGAGTGCAGGTCGCTTCCTGCCAGATCATAAAATCCTTTCTTCAGCAGGATGCAGGCTCTGCGCTGAGATTCCACCCCGAACTCGCCGGCCAGTGACGTGACGTCCAGCTGCATCCTGACTCCTCTGTTCCGCAAGTTCTCGTAGTCCGACATCTCCATATACCGGTATCGCTCCGGATGGGCAAGCAAGACGGTGTATCCTTTCTGACTTATCCGCTTCAGCAGCTTGTCGAACATTAGCGGAGGACTGAAATAAGACGTTTCTACCAGCAGGTGACGGCTGTCGGCGACAGTAAGCAAATCTCCGGCCTCCAGCCGTTCGGAGAAACATGCATCCAGCATGTATTCAGCTCCCAGATGCAGCGACACCGGATTCGGACCGCATACCGCCTGATAAGCGGCTGTCAGGTCATAAAACCTTTCGCGCAAAGCGGAAGTCGCATTCGGGCAATCCTCCATGACATGAGGCGTAAGCCACACCGCACGAACTCCCCACCGTTCGTATGCTTTCAGCACTTCTACGGCTTGCTTCATGTCTTCGATGCCATCGTCTACACCCGGAAGTATATGCGTATGATAGTCCGTTGCCCCATTCAGCCATTTTTTGCCGACGGATGCTCTTGGTTTGTTAAAAGGCCACATCTTGTTATTATACAAAAGGTTTCATGGATATAAGGCTCCGTCATTCAGTCACAGTCCGCTGTAATAATTTTCCCACACCTGCCGTTCCTTCTTTGAGTAGCCCGCAGCGGATTATTCACGTTTCAGACAGACACATATCTCCTAATCCTGCCTGTTTCCGTAAACCGCACAAAAACAAGCAGTTAAACGTATCTCCCCACAATCTTCGAGTAATCTCCCCACTGACGTTCTTCATTTTTTATCTCCCGCAATTAATGCTTTCAGTACATCAGTCTTTCAGCCAAAATTGCGACCATCTCCTAAGATGAGATAGATAGTCCTCTGAAGCACCTATATGACAGATGATTATCTTGTGCAGTACGTCATGGTTTCAGTCAACGGAAGAAATAGGGAAACAAGAAAAACACAAATAACTTTGTTAAAAACCGCTGAGAATCGAAATCTTTTTATACCTTTGTCCGGAAAAGTCCATCTCATCTTAGGAGAATGACCTTTCCGTAAAAAAATTCCACTAGTTCATCCGGCGAACATCAGAGCAACACAATTTCCCTCAATAACTTCATCTCCAGCCTGGAGATTTGCATCTTTAGGCTGAAGACATATATCTTCAAGCTGGAGATACAGCGTTTCAGGGCACACCTGATCCTTTCAACAATGTTATTTGAGCCTTATGCCAACCGCACGGCAGCTTTTTTACCTTATCTTTGCACCGCCGACAAACAGATCGGCATGATTCTATAAACTTTATAACAGCAAAAAAGAATGAAAGTATTATTGATTAACGGAAGTCCGCGGAGCAAGGGAAACACCAGCATCGCCCTGACAGAAGCGGCGAAAGCCTTGCAAGCAAACGGAATAGAAACGGAAATAATCTCTATCGGCACAAAGGCCGTGCAGGGATGCATCGCCTGCAACCGCTGTGCGGAGCTGGGCAGATGCGTGTTCAAGGATGAACTATATAATAAGGTAAGGGAAAAGCTGGAAACGGCAGACGGCATCATAATCGGCTCGCCGGTCTATTATGCCGGACCGAACGGCTCGCTCTGTGCGCTGCTCGACAGACTGTTTTATTCCGCATCGTCTTTGCTGCAATACAAACCCGCGGCATCGGTGGCCGTATGCCGGCGTGGAGGAGCGAGCGCCACGTTCGACCGACTGAACAAGTATTTTACAATCAGCAACATGCCTGTCGTAAGTTCACAATACTGGAACAGCGTACACGGACGGCTGCCGGGTGAAGCCTCGCAAGATGCCGAGGGATTGCAGACCATGCGCACGCTGGGAAACAATATGGCATGGATGCTGAAAAGCCTGAAGAACGGAGGACAGCAGGTGCCTGAAAAAGAAAAAGGCATCATGACGAGCTTCATACGCTGACACGGAAGGATGTCCTTTTCAGTTTCTACGGAAACGGGTTGCGGAAGGCCAGCAGGGTCCGGAGTGCCTTGCCGCAATTATTTTTCACGAAAAACAACCGCCGAATAGAATATCTGAATATTTCTCAGTATCTTTGCAGGCATTACGAACATTTTTTACATTACACAATATGCAGGAAAAAATTATCATCCTTGACTTCGGCTCACAGACCACACAGCTTATCGGACGCCGTGTGCGTGAACTGAACATGTATTGCGAAATTGTTCCCTACAACAAGTTTCCTCATGACGACCCGTCGGTTATCGGCGTCATCCTCTCGGGAAGCCCTTTCTCCGTATACGACGAAAAGGCTTTCAAGGTTGATCTGACAGGCATCCGGGGCAAATATCCCATTCTGGGCATCTGCTACGGAGCACAGTTCATGGCGTATGTCAACGGAGGAAAAGTGGAACCGGCCAACACCCGCGAGTACGGGCGCGCGCATCTGGCGGAATTCGACAGCCAGAACCCGCTGCTGAAGGGAATCCGCAAGAACTCGCAGGTATGGATGAGCCACGGCGATACCATCACGGCTCTTCCGGACAATTTCGGAATAATCGCTTCGACCGACAAGGTTGCAGTGGCCGCTTATCAGGCAAAGAATGAAAAGCTCTGGGGAGTGCAGTTCCATCCGGAAGTTTACCACACGGAAGACGGAACGCAGATTCTGAAGAACTTTGTGGTTGACATCTGCGGAGGAAAGCAGGACTGGAGCGCGGCCTCGTTCATCGAAACTACGGTTGCAGCCCTGAAGGAACAGGTGGGCGACGACAAAGTGGTGCTCGGACTGAGCGGAGGCGTTGACTCGTCAGTGGCAGCCGTATTGCTGAACAAGGCTATCGGGAAAAATCTGACCTGTATCTTCGTGGATCATGGCATGCTCCGCAAAAACGAGTTCAAGAACGTGCTGCACGATTATGAGTGCCTCGGACTGAACGTGATCGGCGTGGATGCCAGCGAAAAGTTCTTTACCGAACTGGCCGGAGTGACCGAACCGGAACGCAAGCGCAAAATTATCGGAAAAGGCTTCATCGATGTGTTCGACGAAGAGGCGCACAAGATAAAGGACGTGAAGTGGCTGGCGCAGGGAACAATCTATCCCGACTGCATCGAATCGCTCTCCATCACCGGAACCGTGATCAAGAGCCATCACAATGTGGGCGGCCTGCCTGAAAAGATGAACCTGAAACTCTGCGAGCCGCTGCGCCTGCTGTTCAAGGATGAAGTGCGCCGCGTAGGACGCGAACTGGGAATGCCGGAACACCTGATTACCCGCCATCCTTTCCCGGGACCGGGTCTGGCTGTCCGCATTCTGGGCGACATCACACGCGAAAAGGTACGCATCCTTCAGGATGCCGACGACATCTTCATCCAGGGCCTGCGCGACTGGAAGACAAAGGACGCCGATGGAAAAGAAACGTCACTTTACGACCAGGTATGGCAAGCCGGAGTTATCCTGCTTCCCGTGCAGAGTGTGGGCGTGATGGGCGACGAACGTACTTATGAGCGTGCGGTTGCCCTGCGTGCCGTAACCAGCACAGACGCTATGACAGCCGACTGGGCGCACTTGCCTTACGATTTCATGGCAAAGGTTTCCAACGACATCATCAACAAGGTGAAAGGGGTAAACCGCGTATGCTATGACATTTCGTCAAAACCGCCTGCCACAATCGAGTGGGAATAACATTTTCCCGCTCTTGACGCAATAAGGAAAGGTGCGCCGGAAACTGGTTCAGACCAGCCCGGCGCACTTTTTTTTCATTTCAGCCGGACGACGCTCGCCTTATTCCCGGACAGAATCCGAATTCCCGGCAGAAAGCTTGCCGGCAAAATACCGTTTCGCCTCCCCTCTCAGGATAACTTTGGAAATGTCTATCCCCGCAGCTTCCGCCTCCGAAATCACACCTTTCGCAACAAGCCGCCTGCCTATCAGACGGAAATATCCTTCCTGCGTGTCCTTCAGCCGTCCGTCTTCCGTAAACGACCACATGAAATGCTTCGGCCTTGGAATGATGGAAGCCAGGAAGATGGATTCTTCCAGCGTAAGGGCGGAAGGGCGTTTCGCAAAATAATAGTCTGCCGCCTCGCATATTCCATAAATCATCGGCCCCCACTCGGCTATATTCAGATACACTTCATACATCCGCTCTTTCGATGTCAGGCGGCCCGTTTCAATCACCCAGACAATCAGCGCCTCTTCAAGCTTGCGCGCCAGATTCTTGTTGCGGTTCAAAAACACATTCTTCACCAGCTGCATCGAAATGGTGCTCCCTCCCCGTGCGAACTTGCGTTTCTTGAGATCGTAAATCATCGCCTCGCGCAACGCGTCGGTCAGAAAGCCCTGATGATAGAAGAAGGCTCCGTCTTCGCTCTGGAGTACAGCCGTCTGCATGGTCAGGGGAATGCTGTCGAGAGGCACAAAGTGATTCCACGAAGGTCCCACGGCAAAAGTGCGCACAGGACTCCCGCCTTCATAGGCCGTATATTCAAACTCTCCGGACATCTTCCGCAGATCCGAACGACCGAACTGAAGAATCCTGAAATCTTTTGACTCCAGCCGCGAGTCAAACTTCAGGCTGTCAAGCAAAGAAAAATCTACGTCAACGAATCCCCTGTACGCCAGTTCGCCGCTCACACGCATACCGTCCAGATGCTCGAACAGTCCCTCGGGAAGGGACGAAAACAGTTCGTCGGCAGGAAACCACGGCTTGTTGACCGAGGCCGTAAAGTGCCAGCCGAAAATGCCTTCCGCAGGCTGACCGTTCTTCTCCGCCCGCAAAAAAGGATGAAAAGCCAGCTTGTTGAAGCGGACCGTGCTGGCACTGTCAAGCTCAACGGCGTCCTTCTCCACAGAAATCCGGAAATCAATCGCTCCGTCATTCAGATTGACCGCCGAGGGAGAAAGCCTCCAATGACAGACTTCCAGACCTGCCACCTGCGCCTGGCCCGACAAGCGGACGCTCTCTCCTTTCCGCTCCTGCACAAACCGGCAGTACAGACTGTCGAACTTGATTTCCGCTCCCAGCCGCCGCTTGAGGTAAGGTACGGTCAGGTCGGGCGCGCTGACAGAAAGCGCAAGCCTGCGTTCCGCCGAATTGACTTCTCCTTTTGTCTGCCAGAGCTGGGTGTGCCCGTCTTCTTCAAAGGCAACTTTGCTCTCAAAACGATGGTTGCGGATGACAAACTCCGGGATGCTGAGCCGCACGGAATTGCTGTCTTTCCGCTCAGCGATGTCAATATCCGTCAGCCGGGCATCTGCCGGAAGCAGATCAAACAAGGCATCCAGCAGCAGTTCCGTCTTGCGCGCATAGTCCGTTTCCGCGTGACTCCCGGCTGTCCCGGACTGATTCACGAACAGGAAATCATAGTTGGCCGCTTCCTTTTCCTTGAGGAAGTTTACCCTCAGGCCGTCCATGCTTACGCGTTCCACGTCAACCCTTCCGGCCAGCAGCTTCCATGCGCTGAGCTCCAGTTTGAGCGAGCGGAGGGCCAGCAGCGTATCTCTCTGCCTGGGAAGCACATACAATCCTTCCAGCGAAACCTCGTCCAGTCCGTCAAACTGCAATTTGCCGTAGCCGATGTCAATCCGCATCCTTTCCTCCAGACCTGCAATCTTCTTGTCCGCCACATTCCGCAGAAACTGGCTGCGGAAAGCGAAAAGAACTGCACATACGGCCAACGCCGATGCAGCAGCGATTATCCCTATTTTCCGTTTCTTTGAAATCATTTTCCAATGCTTCTAAAAATCCACATCGATGCAAATATAGTCCATAAACGGCAATATCGCACACCGGCAATGCGATTATTTCAACATTGCTAACTCTTGAATATCAAGCAGACGAAATTTTGTTCCGGTAATCTCATCCAAACTCTCAGCAGAAGCATGAAAATGACCGTAGAACCAGTTGGAAAGAGGATGTCCATTTTCAATAAGCCATTCATACAACCGGGTAAGATCTTTCCGTTCCTTATCCAAATCGGAAGCCAATTCTTCATCGTTGGCACAGAAATGTTCCACATCGCCCTTGGTTAGCGGAGGACAGAAATCCGGTGCGGAATGAGTGATTACCGTATCAACCTTTATATTTTCAATTTCAAGGATTCGCAACTGTTCTTCATCATACCTGAAATACTCGTCTTTCCAGTACAAAGGCAACCGCTTTTTGCCAAAAATCCGATTATAGTCCATTTGCGAAAGCCTGAATTGCCTGTCAATGGAAACGGCACCGCCCACGCATAGAACATTGTGGCCTTTCGTATGTACAAGAGTATAATCCGGCAAGGTTTTCATATACGGATAATCAATCAGTTCCTTGTCAAAGAACAATGGGTCATCATGATTACCACGTACCATGAGCAGAAGCACGTTTTGCTTTTCCAACTTCTTATGCAGTTTCCGTTTATACAGGTCATCATAATACGCCAGTTTGTTGAACCCGAATCCGCAATCCCCGGCTACAATGACAATCGCATTCTCCATTCCTTTCTGCACGACATTGAAAGCGAGCGTTTCAAACTCGCCATGAATGTCGCCGCATACTGCAACAAAATCTTCCCTGTATGATAAGTTAAGGTATTGCATTATCAACCAAAAACTTTTTTGTATTCCATGTAATCGTTAATACACCGTTCTAATTCTCTTGTTAAATCCTCTGTAGTATTTATTAGACAGGCGTCTATTACCAATTTATCTGTAAAAGGAGTTTTCTTATCAATAAGACGAATATCTCCTTCATACATGTCAATCCATCCCCACGATTGCCAACGAAACCAATATGAAATAGATTTATATACATATTCAAACTGTATGTTTCGCCCCCAAAAGAAATCACAATTTTCGATTTTTTGGTCAGTGTATATATAGCCTTTCTGTTTATCGTTACAAGATATTTTACCTTCATATAATGAAGACAGAATTTCGTTTCGCTTGTTCGCTATTATATACTTTTTCCAGTCAGCCTTTACATTATATGGGTATAAAACATAATTATCATATCGCCAGTTCAGACTGCATCCTTTCTCTATATGTTCCAATAGCTTAGTAGTAACAAGTTCTTCTTGCACTTTTTTCTGCATAGTTTCATATTGAGATTCAAAACTCACCAGGCAAGAATAATAATCAGTTTCAATTTCAATATTATCCGAAATTAAAATCTCATGGATAGGTTTAATCCATTTCTTGTCCAACAAGACAGTTCTCCAGGAGTCATCAGCATTATCAAAAGTCATACCCCAAAATAAAGACCAATCCGTAAACTTGCTAATGAAGTAACGCAATAGCATGGTATCTTTTTGATACGCACCCTCCTTGCCAAAGAACACTTGTGCATTGTTCCATTTCTGATTAAAATTCCCCCAATCCAATTCGCCATTTTCATTACGGAACAGGAAACGTACCGCTCCTTTGAAGAAGGCATATTTCTCTGCTGATACAATTACTTCCTCCCATTTGATATCCTCGATAATCTTCTTAGCTTTTTCACGTTCCTCGTTTTGTTGCTCTGATGCAACATTCGATTTTATAATTTCATCAGAAGCCAAAAATCCATAAATGTCATGGCTATGTAAGCCCAATTCATCGACAAGCCTTAGGCTACCAATCATTGACTCGATGCTGTTGATATTTCCATTTGCTACTAAATTCCAAACTATGCGCATCCAACACTTGAAACTTCTTTCTTCATATTTACCCAGTTCAAAATATCTGCAAATAGCATGAAAAACAACTCTTTGAGGTTGAGTTAAAACGGTTATAGAATTATCCTTATACTCTGGAATGAAACGAAAATCATCTTGTTCATCCCATAAAGGAAGAAACTCCTTTTGTATATCTTTTAAAGATTCTTCTTTTCTATCAGAGATGAAAGAATGAAAATTCTCCAATGTCGTTTGCAACTTCTCCAATACCGCTTCTAATGACGAGATTTTATAAAATTCAAAATTTGTATATTGAAGTGCCGTATCATTTCCTTTATTCCCATACAAATGACAAAAACTTTTGTTTCCTTCAGCTTCATCCGCAGAATTTAATCCTAAGATCAGACTGTTCAATATATATCGGTTTAGGAAGGCAAAATAGATTTCATCTATTCGTTTTGACTCGGATCTGTTTCTCCAGAATATATCAGTCCATGTGGTATCCATCTTTATTGGAATACCATTGGCTTCATTTGACAGGCTTTTCCATTTACTGTTATCCTGTTCACTTTCTGCCTGCTCCAGAATAAACCCGATCAAATCGGCCTTGAAGTTCTCGAACATGGTCAACTGTTTGCCGCGGGCATTCATTTTAATATAAAGATCATCGGAAAGACCAAACTTCTCTAAAGGCAAATAATAAAATACGATCGGAGAATCACTGGACAATTCTGTCCAGTAGTATTCAAACCTTTCAAGACTTGTTTCACCAAACAGTTCCTCTATACCGTCTATGATATCCTCGCCTTTTTTATTGTTGATTTTCGTACCTCCAAGCATTCTCAGCATGGATTGGATGGTAGGATCTTGTTTCCATGCTGAATAGAACCAAGTTTGCCTTGTGATAAATTCAACAATATTCATTTGTGAGCATCCACTTGAATACTTACAATGAGCGCAAATGAATGTCTTGAAATTATTTTCATCACACAAATGTTCGCAAAATTCACGGGATGAAATTCTTGTTTCGTAAGTAAAGTTCTTTAAAATACAACCGACTTTTCCCAACTTTCCTGCTCTTAGTGCTATGTACCAATGTAATAGCCACAACGTAGTCAATCGTTGCTGACCATCCAGAGGTTGCAATTTCCCGTTTTCGACAGAACCATATACAAAATCAAGTTTTAATTCCTTCTCATCATCTTCTTCGTCTAAGGCTTCTTTCAGATTCGCCAGAAAACCTTGGCGCAAGTATTCTTTACCTAATCTTCCCTGTGCGTAATCACGTTGTATA
The DNA here is from genome assembly GCA_019550975.1 of Bacteroidales bacterium SW299. Classification (GTDB taxonomy): domain Bacteria; phylum Bacteroidota; class Bacteroidia; order Bacteroidales; family Bacteroidaceae; genus Phocaeicola; species Phocaeicola excrementipullorum. The sequence continues at coordinate 37,777 of SDWH01000009.1, forward strand.
ATAGGAATCTCGATTTTGTTTTTCTGTATGAAACTCCAAAATGTTATCTTATTTCCTGTCATAATTATTCCTCCAATTTTTTAATACAAGACTCTATGTCGCTCAAATAGCTCTGCGCATCCTCTATTGTCCAATAATTATTGTTTCCAGCCGTCGCTGAATAATATTTTAGAAAGACTTGCCTTGTACATGGCGGGACAAACGATGAAGTACTGTTTTGTTCGTCTGTCATTACCAATTTACCATCTTTCGATAATTTGGGAATTGCTATCAGTTTTCCCTTATCTTTTCCAATAATTATCCTACGTTTCCCGGAAAAGATAGAGTTCCCATAGCTTCGGTTGGTAGAAGAATCAAGCAAAGCATAATTCCAAATTCGATTTTTCTCTTCTTGAGTCCACTCTATATTACTAAAAGGAACTTCTTTCTTTATTTCTTCAAACAAAGTTTTATTATCCTCTGATGAAGAATTGAAATACTCTTTTATTTTCTCTTGTAATTCCTCTTTTACGCTTAAATAAATGTTCAATAGCCACTCTCTTTGAGATTCAACATCTTCTTCCGGATTTGTCGTATTTGAGTTGATGTGTTCAACATCCCAGCTTTCCAATTTATAAAGGTGGAATGGGAATTTATAGAATGTTCCCATCTCATATTTTTCATTATGCCGCTGAGATTGGTTCTGATTGATTACTGTCTGAATGTTGTGAAACAATAAAATCGGTTTACATTCTCTTTTATTACTTCCATCTTCCTTCAATTCAGGACATTTGTCAATTACATTTTTTACTTCATTTCTAAGATTTTTGAGAAATGACTTTTTATCGGTCTGTTGATTCCATTTGTACAAAAGGTCTTTAATAGTATTATCTCCTTTGCAATCAATGAGAAAACCAATATAATGAAACAATTCCAAATCATTATACCATTCCTCAAAAGTCTGATAATACCTTTTTACGGTCTTCCAGCATTTGACTATTTTAGAATCTTCTTTTGGGAAATTATTGCATTCTTCTGCTGATATATCAGACTTAAAGTATTCATAAAAATAACGAAATGTTCTATAGTCATCAGTCCCGATTTTTTCTTTATAGTTATCTAACTTTAAATCATTAGCTTCGCAAATTAAATCAAAAATAAAGTCTATCCGGGTAGGATGGTCATAACCTTTCTCATGCAGGAAAAGCCAAAACTCATCATTCTGTAATGAGTATTCTATTTTATCCCACTCTGAAGCAATTTCTTGTTGGCGCAATTTTATATCTCCATTGGCTTTAATGTCGAAATTTGACCTGTTCAAGAACAAAGCCTTGATAAGTTCAGAATTTGTAAGTGATATTTTACCTATATTCAGTCGGGTAAAGACCTTGATTGGATCTTCATCAACTGATTCATACCATATAAAATTCACTTTTTCCAACAACTTCTCTTTAAAGTCTTTTATGGAGAAACAATCTTTATCCTTTAGCCATTCACTGATGGCCTGTTTTGCACTGGAAATATGAAAATAATCGATATTTTCCTCATTCATTTCCAAATTTCCACTCAAAAATTGTTCACTGCCGCTCCTTGTTTCGTACTTCAACGTATAATGCATGTCTGTTATCCCCAAACATTTCATAAGAATAAAAATAGTGGTTAAACGTTGCTGCCCGTCTATCACTTCCCATGTCCCTTTGAGATAATCATAGACATCATTGATATCCCTGGCTTCTTCTTTTATCTTTTTAAATATATCCTTTTCACGCCGCTTTACAACCAAAGGTTGTAAACAATAAAAGCCATTATTGTCATTAAATTCATTAATGTCATTCAACAAATCCTTGATCTGCTGTTCCGTCCAGCGATAGCCTCGTTGATAATTGGGAATGTAGAAATTCATTCCACAAAGTTCTGTGACGGTTTTTAGTCCGATTTTATTGTCGCTGCAATTATTTCGTTCAAATGTTTGAGTCATAGTTATATCCATTAAAGTTTTCTATTATTCTAAATATCTGCCATATCATTCATCTCCCTTAAATACAGCCTTGCACATATTTTCGTATCTTCAGGACGAATGCCATAAATTTTCATGTTCCAGCACTGTCCTCTTTCTTTTTATAGTAAGACAAAATGTTTTCTGCAATACGGCACATGCCTTCCCTTACCCACTGCGGTTCGATTATCTCTATCTGGTCTCCCTGCTGGAGAAGTGCCTGAAAAAAATCGTATGTAGGGCGTACATGGAACTCCAGAGTAATCGAATTGTCATCGCGGGCTATCTCTTTTTGGCTTTCGTGAATGGGAAGTGTAGAAAGATACTTTACCGCCCAATGATATGCCTTGATTACAACCCGTTCAATGTCATACTCCCTGCCGGCCATGATACCTACACATCCTTCAAAATAGCGGTTGATATCAAAAGATTCAGGCAGATTGAATGTTTTGTCTGTTATATCCACATGCTGCATCCTATCCAAAGCATATGTCCTTACTTCACCATAATACGGAGACCTTCCGATAAGATACCACCGGCGGCTTGCCACTTTCAGGTGATAAGGTTCGACCTCAAAGGTAGTCGGATGCGCGCGCCCGAATCCTTGATGTGTTATCTCTATGACTCTGTTCTGACGCATGGCCTGAAGTATCAACTGAAGGTATTTATTACCGGAAGGCATTTTCTCAAAAGAAATCCTTCCGCTCAGTTTTATGTCAGCCTGAACCTGATTTAATGTAGCGTATGAGTCAATCAGCCAAGAACGAAGACCGTCACCTTTGAGCAACTCATCATCTTCTATATAATAGCCATACCCTCTTTTATCGCATTCAATGATAACATCGAAAATAGACTCTACCGCCTCCTTGTGGTGCATGAAAGTCCGCCACGGCAGAGGCTTTCCATCCCCCAGCCCTGAGTCTTCCCACTTTTCGCTTATTTCTTTAAAAGTGATGTAAGGATGGCTTCTGATCAGATCTATCAGCCATACATAACGGCCAAATTTGTTTGCAGCCATAGTCATTTAGCTTTAATTATTACAAATCTAAGAATTAATTATATAAAATAAAAGGAATCAATTGGTTATTGCTGTTTGCTTTATCCTGAACAATTAACGGCTGAAGCCTATTTTAGTATAAGGTTTGGATATTTTTTCCTCTCCGCAAAGCCTGTCAATAATATCAATCGAAGGACATACCCCGTCTATCACTTCCATCATTGTTGCTTTACGGACGATATTATCTATTTCCCCGCCACTGAAATCATAGTCAGAGGCAAGACGCGCGGCATCATCCAGACTTAATCCGGATAATTTATCCAACCATATATTGCGTTTGGCTTCCACAGTTGGCCGTTCAAACCGGATCTTGAATAAAAAGCGACGTTCAAAAGCCTTGTCAAGGTTATCTGCAAGGTTTGTTGTGGCAATCAATATGCCGTCCAGCTTTTCCATTTCTTCCAAAATGATATTCTGAATGATGTTTTCGGTCTGATCGGTACTCCGGCCTCCATCCATGTTATGTCGTTTTGAAAAGATGGCATCCGCTTCGTTGAAAAGCAGTATAGGCTTGACGGATGAACGCTTGCACATCCGCTTGTAACGGGTAAAAATGCCCTTGACTATCTTCTCGCTTTCACCATACCACATACTCTTAGCCGCACTTATATCCACATGGATGATGTCTCGTCCGCTTTGTCTTGCCCATTGCATGACCGATTCTGTCTTTCCTGTACCCGGCGCGCCATACAGCAGGACAGCAATACCTTTTGCAAGTCCTTTTAATTCAAGCCGCTTTACAAGCGACTGATAGTTCTGCTCTTGCAACGTGTTTCCGACCAGTGTCAGTTGTTCCTGCTCCTTAGCGGAGAAGAACAATCGTTTTTCTTTGATATCTGTGCATGCGATAAGCTCCTTCTTGTCCACTTTCTCGATAAAAAGCTGAGCGTCTTCCTCGAAATAGAGTTCCTTAGCTTTATCGGTCAGTTTAAGCACAGTGTATTCCCCGAAGAAACTGGTTTCGGTTACCATCTCCACAAGGTCAAGCCGCTGCATCTTGTGCATCTCATCCTTAAAAAGTTTCAAGTTGACATTACGTTCCTTAACCGCATACAATTCATTTAACTCTCTCGATATGCTTATCACATCTCCATTGGCGCAGGCATCACAAACGATATAGAACAACGCACGGAAATCCTCTTCGGATAAAATATCCTTTATTTTTTGCAGACTGGCAATGTGGCGGTTGGAATCCTCCATCTGACGAATTTTAGCTGCAAGACGCACCATTGCCCGCGGATTTTCCACATCATGTTCCTTGCTATGAACATATTCCTTGACTTCGTGCACGAATGAATATCGGTTAAGGCCTGAATATTGCTTGCCGAACGCTCCGAAATCTTCACCAAGAAAAAGTTTCCGTCCGGCTACAGTCAGAAGAATATCTTCCTTATCCCCGGATATTTCCACCAGATCTGCCTGAATCAACGGATGACTCCCATCCAACAGGGATTTTCTTTCCCTGAAGCGGACACCGTATGCCTCATACATATCCCTTAGCGTGCTGGTCAAGTCAGAACGTCCGTTGCCGTCACGGTCAAAAAAATCATAGCATACTTCATAAAACAAGGCACGTGCCGGAATGCTTGTTATTACAGCTTGTAAATCTTTTACCAAAGGCATTGCCATATTTTCTTCTTCCGTTTGTTCTATAAATTGAAAAAGAGCTTCTGCCGTCACATTGTTATCCTGTATTTGCGCATCAACCAGCTTGCAGAAATCATACCTGTCAAACTCTTTTTCCAGAATGCGTGCCTCGCGAAATTCCGGTTTCTTGTTTTCAAGAATGCAGCTAATGGCATAATTGCTTGCCATGAAATTCTGCCGTGCCATTCGACACTCGCCCAAATCTGTTTGGACAACAAGCCCTTTCTTTACGAGCGACTTAAGGGCAGAAACATACTCCATGATATCCAATTGGGTACATCCGAAATACGCAGCCATATCTCCAAGATCACAACTGTATCCGGAACAACTCTTGTCAAACAGTGCGGTAAAAAGAATCGCTTCATCTTTACTGTCCAAGTTCAAAGCCTGTACAACTCCTTCAAGAGCAAGTGTCACATCTTTACCGCCGAGCCGCTTCAACTTACTGTCATGCAACTTTGAAGCTGCAACCTTAATGAACTGTATCAATGTCTTTTCCATAACAACTATTAATTATGCCACAAAATTACACACACATATATGCCAAATACAGACATATACATGTATACTATCTGCAACGGCACATAAAAAATTTGCTTTAAATGAAAGGGCTGTAGAAAGCGGCAATAATAAAAAAAACGCTCGTTATGCTTTTCATCCGATAAATTATGCTACCTGGAAAGAGTCATTTGACAGAAAGAAATACAATGCATATCGCAGAAATTGCAACTGCCACCAGATCATTATCCCGCTCTTCGGAAAATGTTTATAAGCGGGTTATTGCTAATATATTCCTGTTTTAATATCGTTATTTCAAAAAAAGACGTATCTTTACATCAGATTCAATAACCAATAAAATTTTTAGATTATGGCAAAAAGAAGAATGTTGAAAAAGAAAATTAATGATATCATAGACATTGCAGCAGGATTGTGTCTGATAGAAGCCGCCAGGGCATCGGGCGAAAAGCGCAAAGAATACGGCAAGCTCTTCATGGAAATCGACGACATGCGGGATGAAATCATAAAGAGAATCAGCCATACCGAACCGGGAAGCGTGAAGCTTTTCTACAAGAAGCTGCAGGATGATTTCGATAAAGGCATGATCGGATTTTTCGCCAAACTCGAAGAACTGGGAAAGGACGAGTGATATGAAACAGGCTGTCTGCCGTTTCATCTATCACAAGCTGCTGGGATGGAAGGCAAAGGTAAGCGTTCCGGACTTCAAGAAGTGTATCATCTGTGCCGCACCGCACACAACAAACTGGGACCTGATCATCGGAAAACTGTTTATCGGCGCCATCGGACGTGAATCCGGATTCCTGATGAAAAAGGAATGGTTCTTCTTCCCGCTGGGAGCGATATTCCGAAGCATGGGAGGGATACCGGTTCATCGCGGGAAACACACTTCACTGGTCGACCAGCTGATCGAACGGGTGAAGCAAAGCGATACGTTTCATCTGGCTATTACGCCGGAAGGCACACGGTCGGCCAATCCCGACTGGAAGAAGGGTTTCTACTACATTGCTTTAGGAGCCGGGATTCCGATTGTACTCATAGGCATTGACTATGAAAAGAAATGCATCTTTGCCGACAAGTATCTCATACCCAGCGGGGACATCGACAAAGACATGAAAGACATCAAGCTCTATTTCAAGGATTTCAAGGGGAAGCATCCCGAGAAGTTCGATATAGGGATGGTACAACCGTCTTGAAGCGCATAACCATCAGAAGGATGTGTCATGACCGGACATCATGCGCAGAAACACCTCGGCACTGCCGGACATTTCTGCGCATGAGATTCCGTTTGTGGCACATCTTTTTCATTTCTTGTCGGCATGGGCGTCCATCATCCGCTGCAGCTTTCCGGAAAGCAGGAAAAGAACAACCGCTGCCGCACCGCTCATGAAAACAAACAGCATGAAGAAATCAAACAGATTTTCTATTCTATACCCCATGAAACTGCGCACCGTTCCGTTCTCCGGATAATAACCGCTCAGAAGTCCCGCAAACTTGTTGGCAGCCGATGTGCTGAGGTACCACACTCCCATCAGAAGAGAAGAAAAGCGGGCTGGCGACAGCTGGTAGACAATCGACAGTCCGATGGGTGCCAGACAAAGCTCGCCCATTGTATGGATAAGGTAAAGCCCCGTAAGCCAAATCATGCTTACCTTCATGTCCGGCTCCACGCCTTTCACGCCGAAAGCGATATACAGATAGCCCAAAGAAAGCAGCAGCAGTCCGATTGCCTGCTTCCGGGGAGAACAAGGCTCCATCCCGCGCTTGCGCAGAAAAGACCAGACCGAAGAGAACAGAGGAGCCAGCACTACAATCATGATGGGATTGAACGACTGGAAATAAGAAGCCGGCATCTCCCACCCTCCGATGTGCCGGTCGGTCTGCTCGTCGGCAAAGAAGGTAAGCGACGCTCCGGCCTGCTCATAGGCCGACCAGAAGAATATCACAAAGAAGGCGATGATATAGATGACCCCGATCCGCATTTTCTCTGCACGCGCCAGCGAACGGTCGGTGATGATGACTATCGGCACCACAATGGTTGTGGCATAGATGAGCGAGCCGATCCAGTCGGCACCGGCAAAACAGTGTGAAGCTCCGGCATCCCAGTTCACCGAGAACAGGAGCGTAAGCGCAACCGTGCTGACAGCCATAAGCCACACGCGCGCCGACGATGCTTTCTGACCGCCCCCTGCTTTCTCTTTTTTACGCGCGTCCGCCTTTACGGGAGCCGTTCCCACCGGATTTCCGCAGGGATCACAGATGTATTTGTTCTTGAAAATCTGAAACACGGCAGCGCCGAGCAGCATCCCGATACATGCAGCCAGAAAGCCCCATTTGAAGTCTTCGGGATGTCCCGTATTTCCTACAAGCCCGCAGATCAGCGGAGCTATCGTGGAACCTACATTCACCCCCATATAGAAGATGGTGAAAGCCGAATCCTTCCGCTCGTCATCGTCTGCATAAAGGCGTCCGACCATGGTCGAGATATTGGGCTTGAAGAATCCGTTTCCAAGAATCAGAAGCCCCAGCCCGCAGAACATCAGGTATTTGGCCAGTCCGGCCTCATGAAAATAACACGCGCTGAGAAAAAGCAGAAACTGGCCCAGAGCCATAGTCAGCGCTCCTGCCACGATCGAGCGCCGGTTTCCCCAATAGCGGTCGGCTATGTAGCCGCCGATAAGCGGAGTCAGATAAACCAGCCCCGTATAGCTTCCGTAAACTTGCGATGCCGTTTCCTTGTCGAACAGCAATGCCTGCACCATGTAGAGCATAAACAGTGCCCTCATGCCGTAATAGCTGAATCTCTCCCACATTTCTGTGACAAAGAGAAGATAAAGTCCTTTCGGATGTCCTTTTGTCGTACTCATTCTTTTTTCTGTCGATAAAAATTACCTGTTTTTCATTAACCGACTGCAAAAGTAACGAATATTTCCTGTTCCGGCAACATAAAGACAAGGAGTGTGCAAAGAATCAGCGAGCTTCAGCCCGGTCAATCAGCTGGAAAGCGGCGGTTACGCGGTCCATAAAATCCGCAGAAGGAGCCACAGCCATCAGCTGGAGGACAAGATCGTTCACGTCCGCCTTCCGGTCAAGTTCAAGCGTCTTCTTCAGGTCCCCAAGCGACTCTTCATATTTTCCCGTTTCCAGATAAAGCTGCGCACGCGCCTTGTAGTTCTCTGCATCAGACGGACTCAGACGGATCGCTTCGTCGAGATCCTGCTGAGCCGCCTCCCACTGCTTCAGTTCCGTAAGCAGCACGCCGCGCGAATAGCGGGCAAACGAGAGGTATTCGGAATCATCCGCCGGTATCAGCTCCAGGCTCGACTGGAGTGCCTGAAGCGCCAGTTTTGTGTCGCCGCAGCAGTTGCATATCAGCGCCATATAGCAGTGTGCGTAACCGTTGTCCGGATGCTCCGTGATTTCAGCATTCAGGTATTTGTATGCAGTGACCGGATCACCGTCATTGAGCGCTTCCACCCCTTTTACATAGTTGTCGCTCGCCGGACGGGCAGGCTGCCCGGCGTATACAAAGCCGCAAAGAGCGGACAAGCAAGCCAAAAGAATCATTCGTGTTTTCATGGTGTTCTCACAGTTAAATTTCAAACGTCGGCAAATCTATGAACAAATTTGATAACCTGCAACAGAATCCTGCAAAATTCTCACGAGGTTTTATTAGATAGATAAAAAACGTCTAAGAAACTGTTTTGAATTGATTTAAGAATAATGTTATAGGGCTACATACCATAAGTGGAAGCTTGAAGGCGTGTTTGAAGAGGTGATGGATACCTTGCGCATTTTCATCCGTAAACAGGCAGGACGGCAGGAAAGTCCCAGTCTTGGTTTCATGGATTCCCGAAGCGTAAAGACTTCCCGTCATGTTGATTCTGACCGCGGCATAGACGGGAACAAGAAAATCAAGGGACGGAAAGAGCACATCATTGTCGATACGCTCGGCCTTCCGTTGGCCGTCGCAGTCCATAAAGCCAGCCTGCATGACAGCAAGGGCGCCCCACAAGCCATAGAATCTTTGTCTTCTAAATACCATTTTTATGAATCATAAAGAAACTTACGGCATATTCCCTGACAAAACCACGGAGCGGATTTCCCTGTTGAAATACTCCAAAAGCTCGTGCGGCGTGGACTTCCTGCTGAACACGGCGGAAAGCACGGAAAAGCGCGGCTGGTTCGATACGGACAAACGGTACAAGACCGACTTTTTCGAGTTCTATTTCTTCCACAAAGCGGAAGGGCACCTGTTTCTGGCAGGCGAGAGGATAGAACTGCATCCCGGCACGGTGCTCATCGTTTCGCCTTTCCAGCTTCAGAAATGGCACGTGGATTTGGACAAGCTGAATTACACTTTCCTCGTCTTTCAGGAAGAGTTTGTAAACAACTTCCTTTCCAATCAGGCATACATCATTGAATATCAGCGGCTATTCATTCTAAAAGGTACAAGTCGTATTCTGACAATTAAACGAAGTCGAAAAGAAAATGTAAGGTGTTTACATTCAATGGCTTTCGCTCATGGTCTTGTACCGCTTTTTTCAGTCTTTTTGTGAATTTTCCTCTGCCATGTACAAGACATTGATAGACAAAGGATTTCACCGTATATGTTACAGAACGCTTGATTAGTTTCACAAAGATAATGTTTTTCTTGTAAATCCATGATTATTACTCAAATAAATTTGTTACTTTTGCTGTGAGTAAAAGTCTTCGCTGCATTGAGTAAAATGTAATAGTATGTATAAACGAGCAGAATATCAGTTGATTACAGAACGCTTGAAAGAACCTCGCAGGTTCATTCAAGTCGTTATGGGTGCCCGCCAGATAGGGAAATCAACGGTGGTCAAGCAGGTGCTGAAAGATTTGGATATGCCTTACCAGTTCTTTTCTGCCGACAATGTTCCGGCTACGAACAGTGCATGGATTTCCGATTGTTGGGCAGCTGTGCGAAGCTTGAAGGAGAGCAAAGGCTGGGGAAGCGTTATTCTTGTAATTGACGAGATACAGAAGATTGCCAATTGGAGCGAGGTGGTGAAAAAGGAGTGGGACAATGATACGTTCCATGACCGCGACATTAAGGTTTTGATTTTAGGAAGCAGTCGCGTATTATTGGAAAAGGGATTGTCTGAGTCATTGGCTGGGCGATTCGAAGAAATACGCATGAGCCATTGGAGCTATCAGGAAATGAAGGAGTGCTTCGGTTTCTCGCTCGACCAATATATGTTTTACGGAGGCTATCCCGGTGCTGCCACTTTGATTGGCGATGAAGACCGCTTCAGCCAATATATTCAGTCGGCAATCATCGAGGCTACCATTAATAAAGACATTCTGATGGATACGCCGATAAGTAAACCAGCCTTACTCCGACAGACCTTTGAGTTGGGAGCAGCCTATTCGGGTGAATTGCTTTCGTTGAACAAGATGTTAGGCTCTCTTCAAGATGCCGGGAACACAGTAACATTGGCAGGCTATATCAATCTGCTGGACGAAAGCGGATTGCTTTGCGGGCTTCAGAAATTTAGCGTGGATATGGCAAGGCGGCGTGCCAGTATCCCTAAGTTGCAGGTCTATAACAATGCGTTGAAGATGGTATATAGTCCGTTGACCTTTGAACAGGCGATACTCAACCGCAAAGCATGGGGACGAATTTTTGAATCGGGTATCGGAGCTTATTTGGTAAGCCAATCCTTCGTGCATCGTTTTGAAGTATTTTATTGGCGTGAACGGGATGATGAAGTCGATTTCGTTTTGCGCAAGAAAGGTTCAGTGGTAGCCATTGAGGTGAAAAGCAATGCGGAGAAGCGGACGGATGGGGTGGATAAATTTCGCAAGCTCTTCAATCCACAGGCAGCGTTTATTGTAGGTGATGGTGGTATTAGTGCGGAGGATTTCCTTTCGATGGATTTACGGAGGTTGTTTTGAGAAGGTTTGGTTTTCAAGTCAATGAATTAAGAATAATAAAAAAAAGGAATAACTATGGATACATTAAGTTTCACGAAAGTGAAATCATTGTTCATCCTAACTTTAATACAAAGAGACGATGGACAAAAGAAACAAACTTTGGAGACGCCAACAAATGGCACGTGTGTTTAAGGCTCGTATGATTCTCTATGCCGCCTACGGGCAACCTATTATTCATGAGGATGGAAGTGTGAATAATCATCCGCATTGGTTCGAGTTGGCAAAGGAAAAATGGGCAAAGGTTTATCAGTCTACAGGTACTCCTTGTAGCTGCTGGATGTGCAGAGGAGAGGAGTATAACCGCAGGAAATACAAGAAGGAAACCATGCGTATCATTCTGGAATCCATAGAAGATTAAAGTGAAAGGTCACTTCTTCCCTTCTTAGGGGGTAGGAAGTGACCTTATTGTATGAGTTTTTCTGCTAACGGCACATAATACTCCCGCACTTCTTCTGCCGTAGGTGTATGTCCACCGGGAAAATGATAGGCGCGCGTATAGTGTTGCAGGAATAGCGGTTCAAAGTGAGCCAAGTGGTCATTCTCGCCGAACAATCCCCAAATGCGGTCGGAGAGTTCCGGTCGTGAGTTGTCCCATTGATGAGCTTGAACTTCAGCAAACTTGTCTATCAGTGATTGGTCTATTACTAGTTGCTGTTGCCCGTTTGCTCGTGGAGATTTATATTCATGTATTCCAATGCGTTCAATGAGAAAGCGAGTCATTTCTAAATAAGGATTGCCCAATAGGGCTGGTATTTCAAGTCGTGATGCAACAATCTGTGCCAAGAATGCGCCGTTACTATTGCCTACCAATACGCTGGGCTTTTCTTGCTTGCAGATTTCCTCAATGAATGTCAGTGCTTCCTTCGGATGCAAAGGAAGGTCGTGAAGAACGACCTGCTGTTTTCCGGTCTGTCGGTCAAGGAGATTGCCTTTCGCCTGCACTTCTCCGAACCTAACCATCTGATGCGTCTCTTCAAGCAGATGACAGGGCAGACTATCAGCAAATTCGTCGAGGAAACCCGATAGGATGCGGGAAAGGGGACGTAAACCTCCGCCAGTTCCAGAAAACAGAAGCATTATACGTAGAAGGCTGTTTCTTTTTATTCCCTCTTTCATATTTGGAGAATTATCGTTACCTTCGCAAACCAACCAAAATAAGAGAATGAGAACAAATACTCCCCATATCGTACAATATCAAGGTTCCAAGCGGATTTTGGCACCTCAGATACTGCGTTATTTTCCTTTGCGGTTTAGACGACTCATTGAACCCTTTGCTGGTATGGCAGCTATTACCATTGCCGTGGCACAACAAAAAAGAACCTCAAACTATGTGGTTAATGACATCAACAAGCCATTGATAGCTTTGTTGACGGAAGCCATTCAAAATCCGGAGCAATTGATAGCCAAATATCAATCTTTGTGGAGCGGGCAGTTTGATTATCCCGGGGGGAGCGTGGAACATTATTATCATGTGCGCGACTTGTTCAATGCCGGAGAAGAATCGGCTGAAAACATGCTGTATCTGTTGGCGCGTTGCGTGAAAGGTTCTGTCCGATATGGACGGAATGGCAAATTCAACCAATCGCCGGACAAGCGGCGCCATGGGACGAATCCACAGACTTTGGCCGAGAACGTCAGGCTCATTTCCGGCCTGTTGAAAGACAAGGTGGAATTTGCCGCGACCGATTACAGGGAGATACTGGACACGGCACAGAAAGGAGACCTCGTTTACATGGATCCGCCCTATCAGGGAGTTTCCAATGTGCGGGATTGCCGTTATGTTTCCGGCATTAATTTTGCAGATTTTATCGAGGCTGTAGACGGGCTAAACCGTAAGGGAGTGGATTTTGTCATTAGCTACGATGGCAAGTGCGGAGACAAAACGTATGGCAAGGAACTTCCTTCCTATTTGGAATGTCAGAAAATATATCTGAACGCCGGACTGTCAAGCCAATCCACTTTATTGGGCAAAAAAGAAACTACTTTCGAGACTCTTTACCTCAGTAAGAATCTGCGGCAGAAAGAAATACTTCCTCCTACACAAATGTTGCTCTTTGAAAATCAAGCTACCGTATGAACAAATTGCCACAATCATTTATCGACAAACTCAACTCCGTCACCAATAAGCGTCCGGCTACGGTCATCCGACATATCTTGGAGCACGGGTACATCACCACGGAAGAACTGAAAGATATCTACGGTTACAATCATCCGCCTCGCGCCATCCGCGACGTCAGAGAGCAAGGCATCCCCATTGAAACGTATCGATAAAGGGAGAAGACGGTCGTTCGATAGCTGCTTACCGTTTCGGAAACCCGGAAGACATAGATATGTATATGTTGCTAAGCCCTTTAGCCAATCGTGCCAAGTCATGGACATGCGAACATTGCCAGAATTGGGAAAAACGCGATGCATCTTTCTGCATGAACTGTTTTTGGGCATATCCCGAACATTATACGCACATCGCAGGCCATCATCAACGCCGTATTGTCCTCACTTTTACAGGCAATGAAATCGAAGATTACAATAAACTGATAGAACTTGTCGGAGAAACAAAGGCGGAAGAAACTATCAAGGAATTAATTCATAAATATCTGGAATGATTTCTTTGGAAACTGTTAAATTCCGTCCTCTCATTATCATCAATGATGCTTCTCCGGCTTCGCGAGCGCCGTCGTCGGGCGATGATAGTGCTTATCGGTCAGGACTGGCACCGGAAACTGCATCGACAACCCTTATCCGTCCCGATTATCATTTTCGTCGTCTTGTCTTGCTCCGGATGTGAGGATATCTAAGTTCGCTAGCAAAACAGTTTCTAAGAGTTCATTGATTTTTTGATTTGAAATTGATTTATTAGTCTTGCTGTTCCAATGCATCAAGACAATGAATCAGGGCAAGTATGTTTTCTCTCAGGCAATCGAGTTTATACCACGCTACCAGTTCGATAAACTTGTAAGGTTATATAAAGGAGATTGGTATGCAAAGAATCTCAATAGTTACAATCACATCCTTCATCTGCTCTTCGGGCAGTTGACAGGGTGTGATTCGCTACGCGACATATGCTTATGCCTAGAGGCTCACTCAAAAATTCTATATCATCTCGGTTTTCGAAAAACAGTTAACCACACATCGTTGTCACGTGCCAACGAAAGTCGGGATTATCGTATTTTTGAGGGGTTGGGGATTTATCTCATAGGATTAGTAAGACCCATGTATTCAAAAGTCAAGCTATCCGAGATAACCATAGACAATGTAATCTCTTTATTTGAGGATTTCTAAACTAACGCGATTTTATCGCACCAGTAGTATTCTAAGATTCTGGTACAAAGGTAGCGGGTTTTATAGAGAAAGGCTTTACCCGTCGGCTCAACGTATTTTGCCGTACAGTTCAAAAGAGACTGTCAGATGCTATGGGCAGGGGAACAGCCGTACAGCCCCTTGTATGCTTTCGAGAAGTGCGACAGGTTCTTAAAACCTACGTTGTAGCAAATATCAGTCACTTTCTGTGTGCCGGACAGTATGAGGGCGTGTGCGGCTTCCAGTCTGCGGCGAATCACCCACTTTTGCGGGGACAGGTCACTCACTTTGCTGAAGTCCCGTTTGAATGTGGCCAGGCTTCGTCCGGTGTAATTGGCCATTTCTTCCAGCGAGAGGTCGTTGGTGTAGTTCTGTTCCATGAAGCTCATGATGTCTATCTTCCACGGATCGGCAAAGTCGAAAAGCGAAGCGTACAGGTTTTTGTCCGTGTTCAGGAGTATGTACAATCCTTCCGTCATCTTCAACTCCAGCAGTTCGTCCGTAGGCTGTATGCCGGAATTGAAATAAGGGGTCATGGACTCGAACAGGCTTACGATGTCGGGGCGGTTGGACGGTAACCTGTACAGACTGACTTTGCTCCGTCGTGCATCTTGCGGCAGGCTTCCCTTGTCCAAGCGATTGTAAAAAACACGCAGAAATTTGTCGGTGAACATCAGGAATATGGCCTTGAACTGCTCTCCTTTGTATGCCTGCTTGGTGAGCTGCACGCTGAAATCCTTGCGAATGAAGGCGCAATCTCCCTTGTGCAGTTTGGTGACCTTTTCGCGTTCCTTTATCTCCAGCTCGCCGGAATACATATAGACCAGCACATGCGAATGGTTACGGTGCAGGCAACTGCTTCCGTTGTCTGAATACATGGCAAGGAAGATGTCTGAGTACCGCAATGTATTGATTCCTTTTGTTTCCATCTTTATATATCGTTTTCTAGTGCAAAGGTAATCATTTGCTTTGACAATCTGTTTGCTGTAAAGCTCATATTTCGGTTAATTGAGGTATAGGAGAAACTTCTCCGGGGGCGACATGGAGATGCTTTTTTTCTATTCAAAATATTACTAATAAGACCATGGCAACGCTATGGCAGAGAATTTCTTTGGGATTATGAAGTCTGAACTGCTGTATATCGAGAATTTTGAATCTCCTGAAGCCTAAAGGCTTTGGGTGAACTACCGCTAAACTAAAGATTTAGCGGCTTCGGAGATACCAGTACCTCCTCTCTTTTCCTGCTTCTTCCTGCCATTGCTTTTTAGGACACGAGGTCGGTCATCCACAAGAGGACAGTCCACAGGCTTGACTTTCCCTCGTTCCGAGGGTAGGGCTTTCAAGCCAAATTCCTTTATATTGCAAGCGGCATTTAAGTCCCGGTCGTGGTGTGTGCCACACTCCGGGCAAGTCTAGCTCCGCTCGCTAAGTTTTAATCCTTTGTACAGGTAGCCGCATTTGCCACAGGTCTTTGAACTTGGGGCAAATCGGTCTATCTTTATGAGGTTCACGCCATACCACTTGCATTTGTATTCAAGCAGCGTCAGGAACATACCGAAAGACGCATCACCTACCGCTTGCGCTAAGTGGTGGTTACGCTGCATCCCCTTCACGTTCAAATCCTCCATGCAGATGGTGCGCACTTGGCTGTCGTGCGTAAGTGAACGGGTGATTTTATGAAGGTTGTCCTTACGGCTGTTGGCTATGTGTTCCTGTAACCGGGCTACCTTGATGCGAGCCTTGTTACGGTTTGCCGAACCTTTCTGTTTGCGGCTCAAACGCTTTTGAAACAACTTCAAACGGTCAAGGCTTCTCTGCAAGTTCTTCGGATTGCCAAATGTGCGTCCGTCAGAACATATGGCAAGCGATTTGATACCCAAATCAATACCCAAAGCCGTATTGTTCTCTACGGGTGTTGTTGGAAGTTCTTGAATAGCCGTATCAACCAATACAGATGCAAAGTATTTTCCCGAGGGTGTCATACTAACGGTAACAGTCTTTACCGTTCCCTTAAATTTGCGGTGCAGCACGGCAGGAATATCTTTCGCCTTTGGGATTGTGATTGTTCCTTTTTCAGAATCCACACGGCAATGTTGGGGGCAAAGGAAACTCTGCCTGTCCTTACGCGATTTGAAGCGTGGAAAACCTACAGTCTTGGTGTTACGGAAAAAATTGGTGCAGGCTGTATCGAAATTGCGCAAAGCACTCTGCAACGACTGGGAATTAACCTCCGACAGCCATTCATGCTCAGCCTTCAATTCACTCTTCATCAGATTGGTCAGATATACGTTGCCGAGCGTTTCCTTACGTTCCTTGTATGCCGTGATTTTCAAATTCAAAGCCCAATTATAGACAAAGCGGCAGCAGCCGAAAGTCTTTGCGAACAAGACCTTCTGTTCTTCCGTCGGATAGATTCTATACTTGTAGGCACGTAACATATGGCAAATGTAACGATTTAATGCGAAACAATGATACAGAAAGAATACATTTCAAAGAATCACTCTAATATTGAAGTCATGGAAACAGACAAAGACCCATACACATGATGATATGCAGCGAACCAAAACTCTCTCCGTTACAAATCGTAAGGAAGCTAAAACAAATGTCAACAACTGCCATGTGGAAAAGGCATGAAAACTGTCTTAGACATATATTTTACAGGGAAAATACATTTTGGACAGATGGATATTTTGTGTCATCAGTCGGAAATGTCAGTCAGGAAACTATAAAAGAATCAAAGCCCGGTTAAATGGAAAGAGTCCGGTACAATACCGAACTCTTTCTATTACGGGATAATGTTTAACTTGTCTAACTTTTGGGGTGCATTTCAGTTTATTTGATACACCCTCTTTTTCCCTTTGTTAAAAAAGTCTTTGCTATTTCGAATCTATCAATAACCCATTTCTTTTTCCAGGGCGTTATATTTTTCCTTGTCGATCTTCCAGTAAATGTTCAGCAGGAACTGTCCCCACAACTGGCGGTCGTCCGGTTTCAGCGATTTGGCTTTTTCGTAGAAAGGAGCAGCCTTCTTGTAGAGTTCCTCTATCTGCTTCTCATTGGCAGCATATTTCGGATCATCCATAGAGATCTTAGAGTTCTCTTCTACGATACTCTGGGCCGGGAAGAAATAGCAGTCGCCGATCTTAGAGCTCGATTCAGCCTGGAAATCGCCTCCGGCGGCAATCACGTCATTAAAGGTAGCGATCGCTCCATCGTAGTCCTTGTTTTCATACTGCAGCACGCCCTTCACGTATTTATAGTATGCCGAGTTCGGATTCTTCGCGATAATTTCGTCCATTGAAGCCAGAGCGTCGGCAACTTTCCCTTTCTGGATGTAGTAGTCCATCAGGTTGCCCACAAAATATTCCTGGTTCGGGAACTTCTCAACGCCTTCCTTGATCGTGGCCAGCCACTGGGTTGAGTCGGGTGTTTCGCCCTTTCCGTACACTTCAGCCAGACACATCAGCGAGCGGAAGCCCTCTTCCTTGTGGTTCTTGCCGACAGTAGCATATTTCACTACGGCCGAATTGTCTTTCAGCGAGTTGGCAGCCAATGCGGCATAGTTTGCGATCAGAGGAACCAGCGTGTCATTCTTCACGGAAGAGATTTCGTCGAACATTGCGTTCTGCGGAGCGTCTACATACAGGCCGAAGTACTTCAGCGCGCCGGCATAGTTTCCAGCATTGTAAGCGTCAGAGCCTGCATTGGTCAGCTGCGGACGCACCTTGGCCAACGTTTCAGCCAGTTTCTTTCTCAGTTTCGGCTTTTTCAGCTCGCCGCTCTTCACCTTTGCCTGTTCTACCTCATCACACTTGGTGTAATATTCAAACATTTTGGCAAGGCTGTTGTAGAGCTTCGAAGTGTCTGCCTTTCCGCCCGGCAGATACAGCTTCATGTTCTCGTCGTCATAGATCGACTTCTGGAAGTCGCCTGCAAGTTTCCATGTTTCAGGATCGTTGGCAGTAGAAGGGTCAGTCAGAGCCGGTTCGATGATCTGAGCGGCCTTGGCAGGATCTCCCTTTGCTTTCTTCGCTTCTTTCACCACACTTTCCTGTGCTGACGCAGCGCAAACCGTGAAAAGGAATGCCGCTGCTGTAAATAGAACTTTTCTCATAATGGTTTGAATTAGTAATACAATTTATTTTCTGTCATCATTTCTCTCTCATTCTTTCGGTTCGCCCGAATCGTCTGAAACAGCTTCCACGTCCTCCACATCCGCTTCTTCCTGTTCCGAAGCCACCTTACATACCGATCCGATGCGGTCGTTGCGCTTGCCGAGGTCTATCAGGCGCACGCCTTGAGTTGCGCGTCCCATGATACGCACGTCGGCCACTTTCAGACGGATCGTGATTCCCGACTTGTTGATGATCATCAGGTCGTTTTCGTCCGTCACCGACTTGATGGCAACCAGACAGCCGGTCTTTTCCGTAATGCTCAGCGTCTTCACGCCTTTTCCGCCCCGGTTTGTCTTGCGGTAGTCTTCAAGGTCCGAACGCTTGCCGTAGCCGTTTTCAGAAACAACCATCACGGTTTCAGTCTGGGGATCCTTGATGCAGATCATTCCGATCACCTCATCCTGACCGTCTTCGTCAAGTGTGATTCCCCTTACGCCCGTTGCCGTACGTCCCATTTCGCGCACTGCACTCTCATGGAAGCGGATAGCCCGTCCGTTGCGGTTGGCTATGATGATTTCATTGTTTCCGTTAGTCATGCGCACTTCGATCACCCGGTCGTCTTCGCGGATCGTAATCGCGTTCACGCCGTTCTGGCGCGGGCGGGAATACTGCTCAAGCAGCGTTTTCTTTATCACTCCCTTCTGTGTGCAGAACAGCACGTAATGGCTGTTGATGAACTCCTTGTCGTTCAGGTTCTTCACACGCAGGTAGGCAGTCACCGCATCGTCTGCCTCGATGTTGAGCAGATTCTGGATGGCACGCCCCTTCGAAGTCCGGTTTCCTTCGGGTATTTCGTAAACCTTCAGCCAGTAGCACTTGCCCTTTTGCGTGAAGAAGAGCAGCGTGTTGTGCATGGTAGCCGGATAGATGTGCTCGATAAAGTCAGAGTCGCGGGTGTCGCTTCCTTTCGCGCCTACCCCTCCGCGGTTTTGCGCATGGAACTCCGACAGCGGCGTACGCTTGATGTATCCCATGTGCGATATGGTGATGATCATGTCGTCGTCGGCATAGAAGTCTTCCGGATTGAACTCTTCGGAAGAATAGATGATTTCAGAGCGGCGCGGATCGCCGTACTTCTCCTTCACCTCAAGGAGTTCGTCTTTCACCACCTTGCGGCAAAGCTCGTCGTTGCTCAGCACCTCTTCCAGGTATGCGATCTGCTTCATGACTTCGTCGTACTCAGCGTGAAGCTGCTCCTGCATCAGTCCCGTCAGTTGGCGCAGACGCATTTCCACGATGGCGCGCGCCTGTATTTCAGAAAGCTGGAAGCGGTTCATCAGGTTCGTGATGGCCTCGTTGGGCGTCTTGGCGGCGCGGATGATATGCACCACCTCGTCGATATTGTCTGACGCGATGATCAGGCCTTCCAGGATGTGCGCACGCTCTTTCGCCTTGCGCAGGTCGAAGCGCGAGCGGCGGATAACCACCTCGTGGCGGTGTTCCAGGAACAGCCGGATCAGATCCTTCAGATTCAGCAGCTTCGGCCGTCCGTGCACCAGCGCGATGTTGTTCACGCTGAACGAACTTTGCAGGGCCGTCATCTTGAACAGCTTGTTGAGCACTACGTTTGCGTTGGCGTCGCGCTTCACGTCGATTACGATGCGCATGCCGTCGCGGTCAGATTCGTCGTTGACATAAGATATGCCGTCGATCTTCTTGTCGGTTACCAGCGCGGCTATGCTCTCGATCAGCTCTTTCTTGTTCACGTTATAAGGGATCTCCTTCACAACGATCTTGTCGTGCGTGGGATGCGGTTCGATTTCAGTCTTCGCGCGCATCACAACCCGTCCGCGTCCCGTTTCGTAGGCGTCGCGCACGCCGCTGATGCCGTAGATATATCCTCCGGTCGGGAAGTCGGGCGCTTTCACATACTTCATCAGGCCGTCCACATCGATGTCGCTGTTGTCCAGATAAGCCACACACGCGTCGATCACCTCGCCCAGATTGTGGGTAGGCATGTTGGTGGCCATACCCACGGCAATACCCGAGGCTCCGTTAACCAGCAGGTTCGGGATGCGGGTAGGCATCACGGTAGGCTCCTGCAGCGTATCGTCGAAGTTGTTGGTAAAGTCCACAGTTTCCTTGTAGAGATCCTGCATCATCTCCTCTCCGATCTTCTTCAGGCGCGCTTCCGTATAACGCATGGCGGCCGGGCTGTCGCCGTCAACCGATCCGAAGTTTCCCTGTCCGTCGACGAGCGGATAGCGCATCGCCCAGTCCTGAGCCATGCGGACCAGCGCTCCGTAGACGGAAGAGTCACCGTGAGGGTGGTATTTACCAAGCACCTCACCGACGATTCTCGCCGATTTCTTATGTGGTTTGTCGGACGTGTTTCCAAGCTCCATCATACCGTAAAGGATACGGCGGTGAACAGGCTTGAAACCGTCCCTTACATCCGGGAGGGCGCGTGCAACGATCACTGACATCGAGTAGTCGATGTACGACGACTTCATTTCCTCTTCGATGTTGATCTGTATAATCCTGTCTTGTTCCTGTTGTTCTTGCATTTAAAACAATTATTAATTACTCTTTTTTTGAAGTTCACTAAAAATCACGCTAAAATACGACTTTTACACGATATACAAAAACTTTTCGCGCAAAAAATGCTTGCCGCAGGGCTTCAGATGCCGAATCTGCCACATTATCATGCGGCTATGCGGCAAACATGCGGGCCGCACCGACCCTTTTGGCAGAAAATTTAAGGGGTAAGGGGATCTCTTTTTTTATTTTATATATTATATATAATAAGGTGTGGTCTGCTTTTCGCGTACTCGCTTGCGGTTCCCTCACCCTTGCAACCTACTGCAATACAGATTGTTAAGTGTTACCTTTGCGGTTACCCTCCTTTTTTCCGCCTTCCCCGCGCCGGACACGGCAAACGCCCCGCCCTTTTGCCTGAGCAATGTGGCATACATTTTGCAGGGAACAATTAACGGCACATGCGTCCGACGACCTGCCAAGATAACGTGTAATCCCGTTTAAAATTACCCGTTATCTTCATGAAGATGACGGGTTATCTTACCTCAAAGACCGCGGTCTTTTCAGGCGGATGACGGAACATCTTCACGAAGGCAGAGCCGGAAGCCGCTTTTTTTGAGAAAAGTCAGCCTGATTGCATGAGAAATGTACACGCAGTAAAATAAAATGATGTACATTTGCAATCTGGTTCTAATTATTTTTAAGGAGAAAAACATCAGATGGACAGCCAATTTACACAAAGAGTATCAGACATCATCCTTTACGGCAAGGAAGAGGCCAACCGCCTGCGCAACGGCTACGTAGGGCCGGAACACCTGCTGCTGGGGATGATACGTGAAGGGGAGAACAAGGCTATAGAGGTTCTGGAGAGTCTTTATGTGGACGTGAAGAAAATCAAATATGATTTGGAATCAGTCTTAAGGCAGGAGTCGGCTCCCGAAGAGGGATACGACGAGAATATCACTTTCAACGACAAAGCGACAAGAATATTGAAGGACAGCATACTGGAGGCCAAGCTCATGCAAAGCCCGGCCGCCGACGTGCAACACATATTGCTAGCAATTATGAGAGAAGACAGGAACAGAGCTTCCGAAATCCTGGAAGAATACGACGTGACTTACGGAATGATCGCTGACAGGCTGGCACCCAAGTCGGAACCGCAGGCCGGACTTGATTTCGGCGAGGAGGACGAAGACGAAGAGGAAATGGGCCCGCGCGAAAACAACGGATGGGAAAACCGCCCGTCGGGCGAACAGGGATACGGAGCTGCCACACAGACGCGCTCGCAGAAGGCGAACAACGACACGCCGATGCTCGACACCTTCGGAACCGACATGACGAAGGCTGCCGAAGAAGGAAGGCTCGACCCGGTGGTGGGACGTGAAAAGGAAATCGAACGCATCGCGCAGATTCTGAGCCGCCGGAAGAAAAACAACCCGATCCTCATCGGCGAGCCGGGCGTGGGAAAGTCGGCCATCGTAGAAGGGCTGGCACGGCGCATCGTAGAAAAGAAGGTGTCGCGCATCCTGTTCGGAAAACGTGTCGTCGCGCTTGACATGATGTCAGTCGTGGCAGGAACCAAATACCGCGGACAGTTCGAGGAGCGTATCCGGTCGATACTGGGCGAGCTGAAGAAAAACCCGGACATCATCCTGTTCATCGACGAGATACACAACATCGTCGGAGCAGGGTCGGCGGCAGGGTCGATGGATGCGGCCAACATGCTGAAACCGGCGCTGGCACGCGGCGAAATCCAATGCATCGGAGCCACCACGCTCGACGAATACCGGCAGAACATCGAAAAGGACGGGGCGCTTGAGCGGCGCTTCCAGAAGGTGATGGTGGAGCCTACCACAACCGACGAAACGCTGCAGATCCTGAAGAATATCAAGGAAAGATACGAAGAGCACCACAACGTGAACTACACGGACGATGCGCTGGAAGCGTGTGTCAAACTGACAGACCGCTACATCACCGACCGCAACTTCCCCGACAAGGCTATCGACGCGCTCGACGAGGCCGGATCGCGGGTACACCTGACCAACATCACGGCTCCGAAAGAGATCGAAGAGCAGGAGAAGCTGATCGACGAGGCACGGAACAACAAGAACGAAGCTGTGAGATGCCAGAACTTCGAACTCGCCGCAAGCTTCCGCGACCGGGAAAAGCATTACATGGAGCAGCTGGAAGCGATGAAGCGGGAATGGGAAGAGAAACTGAAGGAAAACCGCGAAACCGTAGACGCGGAAAAGGTGGCCGACGTGGTGTCGATGATGTCGGGCGTACCCGTGCAGCGGATGGCAGAGGCCGAAGGCATCAAGCTGAAAGGGATGAAAAACGAGCTGCTGTCGAAGGTCATCGCACAGGACAAGGCTGTGGATACGCTCGTCAAGGCGATCCAGCGGAGCCGCGTGGGACTGAAGGATCCGAACAAGCCGATAGGCACGTTCCTCTTCCTCGGACCTACGGGAGTGGGAAAAACCCACCTGGCGAAACAGCTCGCCAAGCTGATGTTCGGCTCTGCCGACGCGCTGATACGCATCGACATGAGCGAATATATGGAGAAATTCACCGTATCGCGCCTCGTGGGAGCGCCTCCGGGCTATGTAGGATATGAAGAAGGCGGACAGCTGACCGAGAAAGTGCGGCGCAAGCCCTACTCCATCGTCCTGCTCGACGAAATCGAGAAAGCGCACCCGGACGTGTTCAACCTCCTGCTGCAAGTGATGGACGAAGGAAGGCTGACCGACAGCTTCGGCAGAACGGTGGACTTCAAGAACACCGTGATCATCATGACTTCAAACGTGGGCACACGCCAGCTCAAGGAGTTCGGCAGAGGCATCGGATTCGCCGCGCAGAACCGTGCGGACGACAAGGAGTACTCGCAGGGAGTCATCACGAAGGCACTCAACAAATCGTTCGCGCCCGAGTTCATCAACCGTCTGGATGAAATCATCACGTTCGACCAGCTCGACATCAACGCGCTGATACGCATCATCGACATCGAGCTGAAAGGACTGTACCAGCGGGTGGAGAACCTCGGATACAGGCTGGAAATCGACGAAGCGGCGAAACGCTTCGTGGCCGAAAAGGGATACGACGTGCAGTTCGGCGCACGTCCGCTGAAACGGTCGATCCAGAACAACCTCGAAGACGGACTGGCAGAGCTGATCATCAACGAGGAACCGAAGGCGGGCGACCGCATCCGCGTAAGCATGAACGGGGCCGGCGACGGACTGAAGATGGAAATCGAAAGAATGTGACAAAAGGCCATGTATACAGACAAAATGTCAGACGCTCCGGTGTCTGGCATTTTTTTTGCGAAAAGGACAGTGTTTTATTAAGCAATCAATTTAAACAAATACAGATATGCAGAAAGGCAATATCGGGGTAACGACAGAAAACATCTTCCCCATTATCAAAAAGTTTTTGTATAGCGATCACGAGATCTTTCTCCGTGAGTTGGTTTCAAATGCCGTAGATGCCACCCAGAAGCTGAAGACACTGGCTTCTACCGGCGAGTTCAAAGGCGAAATGGGCGACCTGACCGTTCATGTGAACGCGGACAAGGACAAGGGCACCATCACCATCACCGACCGGGGACTGGGACTGACGGCTGACGAAATCGAAAAATACATCAACCAGATCGCTTTTTCGGGCGCAAACGACTTCCTCGAAAAATACAAGGAAGACGCCAACGCCATCATCGGGCACTTCGGACTGGGATTCTACTCGGCCTTCATGGTTGCCAGGAAAGTGGAAATCGTCACCCGCTCTTACAAGGAAGGCGCGCCTGCAATGAAATGGAGCTGCGACGGAAGCCCTGAGTTCACGATGGAAGAAACCGAACGCGCCGACCGCGGAACGGACATCATCCTTTACATCGATGACGACTGCAAGGAGTTTCTGGAAGAATCGCGCATCCACGCCCTGCTGACCAAATACTGCCGCTTCCTGCCGGTTCCCGTAGCTTTCGGCAAGAAAAAGGAATGGAAGGACGGAAAACAGGTTGAAACCGGCGAAGACAATGTGATCAACGACACGTGCCCGATATGGACAAAGAAGCCGAGCGAGCTGAAGGATGAAGACTACAAGAAGTTCTACCGCGACCTTTATCCGATGTCGGACGAGCCGCTGTTCTGGATTCATCTGAACGTAGACTATCCGTTCAACCTGACAGGCGTGCTCTACTTCCCGAAAATCAAGAGCAACATCGACCTGCAGCGCAACAAGATTCAGCTCTACTGCAACCAGGTGTTCGTGACTGACTCGGTGGAAGGAATCGTTCCCGACTTCCTGACCCTGCTGCACGGAGTGATCGACTCGCCGGACATCCCGCTCAACGTGTCGCGCTCTTACCTGCAGAGCGACGCAAACGTGAAGAAGATTTCAACCTACATCACGAAGAAAGTGGCCGACCGCCTGCAGGCAATCTT
The DNA here is from genome assembly GCA_019550975.1 of Bacteroidales bacterium SW299. Classification (GTDB taxonomy): domain Bacteria; phylum Bacteroidota; class Bacteroidia; order Bacteroidales; family Bacteroidaceae; genus Phocaeicola; species Phocaeicola excrementipullorum. Next base: position 63,322 of record SDWH01000009.1, read on the forward strand.
CAAGAACGACCGGAAGGAGTTTGAAGAAAAATGGGACGACCTGAAGCTCTTCATCAACTACGGCATGCTGACACAGGAAGATTTCTACGAAAAAGCCGAGAAGTTCGCCCTGCTGAAAGATACGGAAAAGAAGTGCTACACGTTTGAAGAATACCGCACGCTCATCAAAGACAGCCAGACCGATAAGGACGGAACACTGGTATACCTCTACGCCAACAACACCGACGAGCAGTATACTTACATCGACGCTGCCAAGAACAAGGGATACAACGTGCTGCTGATGGACGGACAGCTCGACGTGCCGATGATCAACATGCTGGAGCAGAAGTTCGAGAAAAGCCGCTTCACGCGCGTAGACAGCGACGTGATAGACCGTCTGATCGTAAAGGAAGAGCAAAAAGGCGAAGAACTGCCACAAGACAAACACGATGTGCTCTCTGCCCTGTTCCGCGGACAGATGCCGAAACTGCAAAAAACAGAATTCGACGTAGAGGCCAAGGCCATGGGCGAAAACGCCGCTCCGATCATCATCACGCAGTCGGAATACATGCGCCGTATGAAGGACATGGCAAACTTCCAGCCGGGAATGGGATTCTACGGAGAAATGCCGAGCATGTACAACCTGGTGCTCAACAGCGACCACAGGCTGGTAAAGCAGGTGCTTGAAAACGCCGAAAGCGCATGCGCCGAAAAGCTGGTTCCGGTGGAAGCCGAAATCGCCGCGCTGACCATCCGCCAGAACGAACTCCGCAAAGCGCAGGAAGGAAAGAAGAGCGAAGACATTCCGGCTGCGGAAAAAGACGAGCTGGCCGACGTGGAAAAGAAACTGAACGAACAGAAAGAAGAAAAGACTAAGGTGCTCAACGGCTATGCCGCAGGCAATAAGGTGGTTCACCAGCTTATCGACCTGGCCTTGCTGCAAAACAACATGCTGAAAGGCGAAGCGCTGACCAACTTTGTGAAACGCAGCGTGGAAATGATTTGAAACCGCGCCGTGCAAAAGACTGAAAGCAAGCCGTTCCCGGTCCGGGAGCGGCTTTTTTTATGCCCGACACACGGAAATACCGAGATATTTCGTACATTTGCAGATACAACGAAAAACCCATGGAACATCAGAAAGAACTCATATTGATCCGGATCAGCGGAATCGACCGGCCGGGACTGACCGCATCCATCACGGAAATCCTGTCGAAATATCAGGTAGACATTATGGATATCGGACAAGCAGACATCCATAGCACACTGTCATTGGGGATTCTTTTCAAATGCGCCGAGAAAGATTCGGGCAATGTAATGAAGGACCTGCTGTTCAAGGCGTCCGACCTGGGCATCGACCTGCGCTTCTATCCGGTTTCACCCGACGAATACGAAACGTGGGTAAACATGCAGGGAAAAAACAGGTACATCCTCACGCTGCTGGGCAGAAAGCTGACTGCCGAACAGATTTCGGGAGCCACCAAGATCCTGGCGGAACATAACCTCAACATCGACGGCATACGCCGCCTCACGGGACGCATTCCGCTCGACGAGAAAAAGGCCAGCGTAAGAGCGTGCATCGAATTCTCTGTCAGAGGAACCCCGAAAGACCGCGAACTGCTGCAGCACCAGCTCATGAAGCTCAGCTCGTCGCTCGCAATGGACTTTTCGTTCCAGCAGGACACCATGTACCGCCGCATGCGCCGGCTGATCTGCTTCGACATGGACTCGACACTGATACAGACGGAAGTGATCGACGAACTCGCCATGCGCGCCGGAGTGGGCGAACAGGTGAAGGCGATTACCGAACGTGCCATGCGCGGAGAAATTGACTTCAGGGAGAGCTTCACGGAAAGAGTGGCGCTGCTGAAGGGGCTTGACGAAAGCGTGATGAAGGAGATCGCCGAAAACCTGCCCATAACGGAAGGCGTGGAAAGACTGATGTACGTATTGAAGCACTACGGATACAAGATAGCCATTCTTTCGGGCGGATTCACTTATTTCGGCAACTACCTGAAAGAAAAGTTCGGAATTGACTACGTATATGCGAACAACCTGGAAATCGCAGACGGAAAACTCACGGGAAGATACCTGGGCGACATTGTGGACGGAAAGCGCAAGGCGGAACTGCTTCAGCTCATCGCGCAGGTGGAACGGGTGGACATCGCGCAAACCATCGCGGTGGGCGACGGAGCGAACGACCTGCCGATGCTGTCGGTGGCCGGACTGGGCATCGCCTTCCACGCGAAGCCGAAAGTGGCGGCGAATGCCAGACAGTCGATCAATACCATCGGACTTGACGGAGTGCTCTATTTCCTGGGATTCAAAGACTCCTACCTTGAAGAACGCGGGAAACTGTAACGAATAATAATGTAAGATATATGAAGTTTTCAGAACTAAACTTAGAAGACAGCGTCCTGGATGCTCTGGACGCAATGAATTTCCGGGAATGCACGCCCATCCAGGAACAGGCGATTCCGGTCATACTCGAAGGACATGACCTGATCGGCGTGGCACAGACCGGAACGGGAAAAACAGCGGCCTATCTGCTTCCGATACTGAACCAGCTGAGCAAGGGAGGCTATCCGGAAGATGCAATCAACTGCATCGTGATGGCTCCTACACGGGAGCTGGCCATGCAGATCGACCAGCAGATAGAAGGCTTTTCCTATTTCATGCCTGTTTCGAGTGTCGCCGTATACGGAGGAAACGACGGAATCCGTTTCGAGCAGGAGAAGAAAGGGCTTACGCTGGGAGCCGACATCGTCATCGCCACCCCGGGACGTCTGATCAGCCACATCAGCCTGGGCTATGTAGACCTTTCAAAGGTGTCGTTCTTTATCCTTGACGAAGCCGACCGTATGCTCGACATGGGATTTTCGGACGACATCATGCAGATTGTAAAGCAGTTGCCGCAGAAAAGGCAGACCGTCATGTTCTCTGCCACAATGCCGGAAAAAATCCGGCAGCTCGCCAAAACAATCCTCAACGATCCGGTTGAAGTCAAGCTGGCTGTATCGAAGCCTGCCGAAAAAATCATCCAGGCAGCCTACGTATGCTATGAAGCACAAAAGCTGGGCATCATCCAGTCGCTCTTCAAGGAACAGAAACCCGAACGCGTCATCGTGTTCGCGTCATCGAAACTGAAGGTCAAGGAAGTGGCCAAGGCACTGAAACGGCTGAACCTGAACGTGGGCGAAATGCACTCCGACCTGGAACAGAGCCAGCGCGACGAGATCATGCATGAATTCAGAAACGGACGTGTCAACCTGCTGGTGGCAACCGACATCGTGGCGCGGGGAATAGACATCGACGACATCCGCCTGGTTATCAACTACGACGTTCCGCACGACAGCGAAGACTATGTGCACCGCATCGGACGTACGGCCCGGGCGAACAACGACGGATGCGCCATCACCTTTGTCAGCGAAACGGAACAGACGCGCTTCAAGCAGATAGAGGATTTTCTGGGAAAATCCATCTACAAGATCCCTGTGCCCGAAGAATTGGGAGAAAGTCCGGTCTATGCACCGCGGTCGTCGCGTCCGGGTGGCGAACGGCGCAAGAAGAAGTCATTCTCCCGCAACAAGGGAAACAACAGGTGGAAGAAAAAGAGCGGCAGTCCGTCCGAAACCCGCACCACCAAGGCTTGAGCAACCGTTTTGCCACAGAAGACACCGGATTTTCCGTACGCCTGCTGTGATACACCGTTCCTTCTGTGGCGAATCATCCGAAAAAAGAAATATTTCCACATAAAATGACGATAAAATAAATATTTTTGTGTATGTTTGCATAATAAGTTTTTAAAGAAACGTACAACAAAACCTTATACATTTAATTATCATGAGCAACCTTAATGAAATTATTTCTTTTTTCCCGGAAGTTAAGGACGTAAAAGAAATCACTCCGCTGACTGCCGGACTGATCAACCAGACTTATAAGGTGGAAACTGCCGACGCGAAGTCATGCGACTACATCCTTCAGTGCATCAACAACCAGGTATTTCAAGACGTGGACCTGCTTCAGCACAACATCGAATGTGTAACCCGACATATCCGCAAGAAACTTGAAGAGGCTCACGAAACAGAAATCAACCGGAAGGTGCTTCGCTTCGTTCCGGCTGCCGACGGAAAGACTTACCATTTTGACGGGGAACATTACTGGCGCGTATCGGAATTCATCCCTGATTCGCTGACGCTTGACGCCGTAACGCCGGAATCGTCGTACCTGGTGGGACTGAAATTCGGAGAGTTTGAGGCCATGCTCGCAGACATTCCCGAAAAGCTGGGCGAAACCATTCCCGATTTCCACAACATGGAGTTCCGCATGAAGCAGCTTCACGAAGCTGTGGAGAAGAATGCGGCGGGACGCATGGAGAAAATGAAGCAGCTCGTCGAGGATATCGAGAAAGACAGCTATGAGATGTGCCAGGCTGAACGCCTCTACCGCGAAGGCAAGCTGCCGAAACGGATCTGCCACTGCGACACAAAGGTCAGCAACATGATGTTCAACAAAGAAGGGAAAGTGCTCTGCGTCATCGATCTCGACACGACAATGCCGAGCTTCATATTCTCCGACTTCGGCGACTTCCTCCGTTCGGCTGCCAACACGGCTCCCGAAGACGAACCGGACTTGAACAAGATCCATTTCAACATGGAAATATTCAAGGCGTTCGCAAAGGGCTACATCGAATCGGCCAAGAGCTTCCTTACTCCGATTGAAATTGAAATGCTGCCATACGCCGTGAAGCTGTTCCCATACATGCAGGCCGTGCGCTTCCTGACAGACTACATCAACGGGGATACCTATTACCAGATAAAATATCCGGAACACAACTACGTGCGCACACTGGCGCAGTATAAGCTGTATCAGGAGGTCAAGAAAGCTGAGCCGGAAATGAAGGCCTACATCGCTTCGCTTATCTGACATTACCATCAGCCATCACAACAAAAGGCGCGGAAAAAGACCGGCAACCGCCAGGTGCTTCCGCGCCTTAAAAAATCGGCCTCTTTCGTGGGGCAGCAATGCTTCGTTGCCTGAAAAATGTTTTCGCTGGCAAAGAAGCATATCTTGTTTTACTATGAAAGTATCTCTATTCGTCAAAGTATGTTTTCCGGCAACTGAAAGCTATTAATCCGGTCTTCCTGACCGTTTCATCATCTCGGTGAAGATGCCTTCGGGAAAAACTGTCTGAAGAATCTGTCGGACCTGGCAAGTTTCTTTAAGGAATATGCCCTACTCTACTGTATCCATTATTCTGGCATCGAGAATGACATGCGAGGTGATTGCCGCCTGTTAAGATTGAAACCTACGACTAATTATCGCTTCGATAACGATTGCTATGCGGCACCGCTGGAAACGACCAGTGTCTGGATTGAGCGGTGTTTGAATGAAAACGAGCGAAGAGGGAGCGTTTTCTTCCTCTTTTATCTTTTTTACAGCATGATATTTTATACCTTTGTAAACAAAACGAAGATAGAAGGTATGGACAGACCCATGAACCGAATAAAAGAAGTGCTTGAAGAACGTGGCATCAAACAGACATGGCTGGCGGAAAAGCTCGGCAAAAGTTTCTGCATTGTCAACTCATACGTCTGCAACAGGCGGCAGCCAAGTCTGGAAGTGCTGTTTCAGATAGCGGAGATTCTTCAAGTAGATCCAAAAGAACTAATTACGAATCAAGTATCCAAATAGAGTATGATTAGAGAAAAGCAAATAGAGGAAAACTTTATCAATAAACTGATAGAGTTGAAATATATATATCGTCCGGATATTTGTGACAGAATCACATTGGAACAGAATTTCCGCAAGAAATTCGAGCGGCTCAATCGTGTCAACCTTTCCGACTCTGAATTTAACCGCCTGTTAGAAGAAATAACTGATCCGGACGTTTTTGCTTCATCCAAGCGCCTGCGTGAGGTAAATACGTTTATGCGTGAAGATGGTACTCCGTTGCAATATACGTTGGTCAATATCAAAGACTGGTGCAAAAATGAGTATGAGGTAATCAATCAATTACGAATAAATACCAGAAACAGCTTTCAGCGTTACGACGTAATCTTGCTAATCAATGGATTGCCTGTTGTTCAAGTAGAGCTGAAGACTTTGGACGTAAGTCCACACCGCGCCATGCAGCAGATTGTGGATTACAAAAACGATTCCGGCAACGGGTATACCAATACCCTGCTGTGTTTCATGCAGCTGTTTATTGTCAGCAACTATTCGAACACGTATTATTTTGCCAACAACAATATTCAGCATTTCAAGTTCAATGCCGAAGAGCAATTCTTGCCTGTTTACCAATGGGCAAGAGAAGACAATAAAAAAGTGGCGTGCCTGGATTCTTTTGCAGAACAATTCTTTCCCAAATGTCATTTAGGCGAAATGATCAGCCGCTACATGGTACTGATAGCCAGCGAACAGAAGTTGCTGATTATGCGTCCCTATCAGATTTATACAGTGAAAGCCATTGTCAGGTGCATTGAAGAAAACCGAGGGAATGGTTACATCTGGCATACGACAGGAAGCGGCAAAACATTGACTTCTTTCAAGGCATCTACCCTGCTGAAAGACAACTCGGATATCGAGAAATGCCTGTTTGTGGTAGACCGCAAGGATCTTGACCGCCAAACACGGCAGGAGTTCAACCGTTTTCAGGAGAATTGCGTGGAAGAGAACACCGATACCGGCACATTGGTGCGCCGGATGTTGTCGACCGATTATGCAGATAAGGTGATTGTCACCACGATTCAGAAGCTGGGCATTGCGCTGGACCCCAACAACCGGAAAAACTATAAAGAACAATTGCTGCCATTAAAAGACAGCCGCATTGTCTTTATATTCGACGAGTGTCACCGTTCGCAGTTTGGCGACAATCACAAGGCCATAAAGGAATTTTTTCCTAATGCCCAGCTCTTCGGCTTCACCGGAACGCCTATTTTTGAAAAGAATGCGACCTACACGAAAGTCAATGGAGAAACGGCGTCCTACAAGACGACAAAAGATATTTTTGAAAAGCAGTTGCACGCTTACACCATAACACATGCCATTGAAGATAAAAACGTGCTTCGCTTCCATGTGGATTATTTCAAGCCGGACGACAATAATCCGCGCAGGGCGGATGGCAGCGTCAAGAAACAGGCTATAGTTGAAACGATTCTGTCCAAGCATGATGCAGCTACCAATGAAAGGCGCTTCAATGCCATTCTCGCCACTTCGTCCATCAATGACGCGATCGAATATTACCGGCTGTTTAGGCAGGTGCAGGAACAACGCAAGCTGAAAGACGATTCATTCGAACCGTTAAATGTGGCTTGTGTGTTTTCTCCGCCTGCCGAAGGAAACCCCGACATCAAGCAGATTCAGGAAGAACTGCAACAGGAAAAGATTGACAATGAACAGGAGCCTGAAAGAAAGAAACAGGCTTTAAAGGAAATCATTGCCGATTATAACAGGCAATATGGAACCAATCATGTCATCGAAGAGTTTGATTCCTATTATCAGGATGTGCAGCAACGCATCAAAGACCAGAAATACAGCAACAAAGACTATCCGCATGCAAACAAGATAGACATTACCATTGTGGTTGATATGCTGCTGACAGGATTCGACTCGAAGTTCCTCAACACGCTGTATGTGGACAAACGGCTCGTTTATCATAATCTGATACAAGCTTTTTCGCGTACCAACCGCATTCTGAACGATACGAAGCCCTACGGAAACATCTTGGATTTTCGCGGGCAACAGGATGCTGTGGATGAAGCGATATCCATGTTTTCGGGAAATGAAAAGGATGTGGCCAGACGGATCTGGCTGGTAGAACCTGCGTCAAGCATCCAGCAAAAATACAAGGAGGCTGTGGCAGGATTACGCAGCTTCATGCAGTCGTACAATCTGGAATTCAACGCTTCGGAAGTGGCCAACTTAAAGGGAGATGAGGCAAAAATAGGCTTTATCAATCGTTTCAAAGACATACAACGCTACAAGACGCAGCTCGACCAATACGTTGACTTTACAGATGCTACGGATGCGACCGCAGTGTCCGACTTCCGACCCGAGTACGGTTTTACAGACGATGATCTTCTCGCTTTCCGGGGAGCCTATCTGAACCTGGCTTATAGCTTGAAGAAAAAGCGGGAAAAGCCTACGGAACCTGTTTCTCCGGAGATTGAGGATCTGGACTTTGAGTTTGTTCTGTTTGCTTCTGCCATGATTGACTACGACTATATCATGGACCTTATAGCCAAACAGTATGGCGGAACCGGCGTCAAGATAAAACTGACACGCGAACAGCTGGTAAATATTGTTTTATCAAACTCCAATCTGATGGATGAGCGCGACGACATCATCGCCTACATCAACAGTTTGGAAGAGGTCAACGGAAAAACGGAGCAGGAAATCAAAGAAGGCTACACTCGATTTAAAGCGGAAAGATACGCAAAGGAGATAGATTCGATTGCCCGCAAATACGGAATTACCGTTGAGGCATTAAATGATTTCATCAATGGCATCATGGAACGGAAAATTTTCGATGCCGAAAAATTGACCGATTTGCTGGCTCCGCTCAACTTGGGATGGAAAGCACGGGCTAAGGTTGAATCAGCTTTGATGACAGATTTGATTCCGTTGTTAAAACGAAAAGCGGAAGGAGAAGAAATATCTGGACTGTCGGCGTATGAAGAATAAGGATATGGCAAAAGAAAACGAAATAAAAACGGCTGTCCCTGCTTTGAGATTTCCTGAATTTCAAGGGATGGATGGATGGAAAGAAAAAAAAATGGGAGAGATAGGTGATTTCATTGGCGGTGGTACTCCCAATACAACAATTTCAAAATATTGGAATGGTAAAATTTCTTGGTACACTCCGACTGAAATTAAAAATGGTTATTTAAAAAGTAGCAATCGAACAATTACAGAAGAAGGACTCAAAAATTCATCGGCAAAACTTTTACCTAAAGGAGCTATTTTAATCACAACAAGAGCTACTATTGGAGATGTGGCAATATCCGAAAAGGAATGTGCCACCAATCAAGGTTTTCAGTCTTTAATAGTCAATGATTCAGAAGTTAATTTATTTTGGTTTTATTGGATAATTCAACATAAAAAAGAATTAATCAAAAGGGCCTCAGGTTCTACATTTAAAGAAATCGGGAAAGATGAAATAATAAATATAGCAGCATACTCCCCTAAAAAACAGGAACAGCAAAAAATAGCCGATTGCCTCTCTTCTCTTGATGAACTAATTGAAGCAACTGCCCAAAAAGTTAAAGCTTTGAAAGAACATAAAAAAGGGTTGATGCAGCGATTATTTCCTGCGGAAGGGAAGAATGTACCTGATTTGAGATTCTCAGAATTTCAAGGGGCGGAAGAATGGAAAGAATGTTCAATAGATGACTATTTTGATTTTAAACAGGGATTTCAATGTCCTATAGAAGAGCAATATGATAAACAAGAGAATGGAATGGTCAGGTTTATCAGAATTATAGATTTAACTCAACCATCCACTCCATATAGATATATAAACGACCCAGGGAATCAATATTATATAAATAAAAAAAATTTGTTTATGGTAAGATATGGAGATCCTGGATTAGTAGGCATTGGTTATGAAGGAATTATTGCAAATAATCTTTTTCAGTTGATAGCGAAGAAGAAAATAAATCCATATTTTTTTTATTTCTTGTTTTCAAAAGAAAAAACGAGAATAAAAGGCTTGTCATCTTCAACTTCATTATCAGCTATAAATTTTACATCTTTAAAAGTATTGAAAATTGTAGTGCCTCCTAATATTGATGAGCAGCAAAAAATAGCCGATTGCCTCTCCTCTCTCGATGAATTGATAGACGCAACATCTCGAAAAGTAGAAATATTGAAAGAACATAAGAAAGGATTGATGCAACAATTATTCCCCAAAATCTAATTTGTAAGAATATGGATTTATCGCAGATAGCCCAGCAAATAAAAGATGCTTCAGAAAATATCTTTCTGATTTATGCATTCAATTCAACAGGAAAGACACGTCTTTCCGTTGAATATAAAGAAACTGCAAAGAATACAGCCGGCCGCCAGACAGGTGTTTATTATAACGCCTTTAGCGAAGACTTATTTGTTTGGGACAATGAACATACAAAGTTAAACATCGTTTCCAGCAGTTTGAACCAATACCATAGCCAGCTGAATGAATTGGATGTCATGGAGAAATTGAAGCCTTACAATCCTAAATATGATTTTAGATTTCAATCCCATGAAAATCTGGAGCAGGGATTTGCCTCAATTTCTTTCTTTATGAAAGAAGATGAAGAGCAACATCCGGTTAAAATATCCAGAGGTGAAGAACGTATATTTATATGGTGCTTTTTCTTGGCCTTGATTGAAGTGGAGAGCTGGACGGGAGAGCAAAGCGATTACTTCTTTATTGACGATCCTGTTTCCAGTATGGACGACCATAATATCTTCATCACGGCATTCACTTTGATGAATTTGATAGAAAAGCATTATGAAAGGAAGAAAATAATCATCACAACACATCATATAGGACTAGCTACCATTCTTAGCGATTGGCTGTCCAAAGGTGAAAAAGCTAACAAGTTTAAAGCGATCCGACGGGGTGAGAAAAATAAATATAAAATTTCAATTCTTGAAAAGATTGGAGACCAATATGAATTATCCAATCCAAGAAACAGCGTTTTACTCTATCACTTAAGAGTTCTACAGATATTGGATACAGCCATTCAGGAAGATTCTTTGGAAGTATATCACCTTGCTTTATTAAGACAAGTGCTGGAGAATATAGCTTCATTCTTGGGAGTCGGACAATTTCAGTATGTCCTTCAACAAATTGGATTTACGGAAGAATCAGGAAGAATGGCCGATATAATCAACGCATTGACACATCAGAAAGTTTACTATCCGCAAGTCGGTGTGATGGTTCCAGACAACAAACAGATTCTCATAGATGTATATAATGCACTGATGGGAAAATATCATTTCGTTTTGCATAATTAAATATTAGTATATATGACAGCAATAGAACAACATAAATTAGGAAAAGTACTTTGGGCGATAGCGGATGCATTGCGCGGATCCATGATGGCCGATGATTTCCGCGACTATATGCTCTCGTTTATCTTCTTACGCTATCTTTCGGAGCAATATGAAGAAGCTGTAAAGAAAGAGTTAGGTTCTGATTATCCAGAAACTCCTCAAGACGTTATGGATAAATTAAAATTCAATACTCCTTTACAAATTTGGTATGAAGAGAACCCTGATGATATAGCTGAGTTCGAACGGCAAATGCGCCGTAAGGCCCATTATGTGATACTGCCCAAATACTTGTGGGGAAATATTGTAGAATTGGCCCGAACACAAGACAAGGAATTGCTCGACACGCTGGAAAAAGGATTTAAGTATATCGAGGAACAATCGTTCGACAGTTCGTTCCGTGGATTGTTTTCGGAAATCAATCTGCATTCCGACAAACTGGGCAAGACATACGAGGAAAGAAACACCATGCTCTGTAAGGTCGTTACGGAAATAGCCAAGGGCATTTCAGAGTTCTCTACCTCAACAGATTCATTGGGTGACGCTTATGAGTATCTGATTGGTGAGTTTGCGGCCAACTCAGGACAGAAAGCCGGAGAGTTCTATACGCCTCAAATGATTTCTTCCATATTGTCCAAAATCGTATCATTGGACAGCCAAGACCCGACAACGGGAAAGAAGACCAAGATTGACCGCGTACTTGATTTCGCGTGCGGCTCAGGCTCCTTGCTGTTGAATGTGCGCCATGAAATGGGAAGGCATGGAATCGGCAAGATTTACGGACAGGAAAAGAACATTACAACCTACAACCTGGCACGGATGAATATGTTGCTGCACGGAGTAAAAGACACTGAATTTGAGATACACCATGGAGATTCTTTGCTGAATGATTGGGATATTTTGAACGAAATGAATCCTGCCAAAAAGATGCAGTTTGACGCAATCGTTGCCAATCCTCCTTTCAGTTACCGCTGGGAACCGACAGAAGAAATGGGGAAAGACTTCCGTTTCAAGAACTACGGCCTTGCGCCCAAATCAGCGGCAGATTTTGCCTTCCTCCTTCATGGCTTCCACTTCTTGCATGAGAACGGGACAATGGCTATCATCCTGCCTCATGGCGTCTTGTTCAGAGGCGGCAAGGAAGAACTGATCCGCAAAAAGCTTTTGAATGATGGCAACATTGACGCCGTCATCGGCTTGCCGTCCAATTTGTTTTATTCAACAGGTATCCCCGTCTGTATATTAGTGCTGAAGAAATGCAAGAAGAACGATGATGTACTGTTCATTAACGCTAGTGAATACTTCGAGAAAGGAAAAAGGCAGAACGCATTGCGTGATGCGGATGTAAAAAGAATTGTAGAAACGTACCAATACAGAAAAGATGTCGAACGATACTCACGTTGTGTATCCATGTGCGAAATCAAGGATAATGGCTACAATCTGAATATCTCCCGTTATGTAAGTACAGCCAAAGAAGAAGTTCCGATTGATTTGGAAGAAGTGCATAAACAGCTTGTTGATATAGACAAGAAAATAGAAGATGCCCGGAACAAACACAATGCTTTTTTAAAAGAATTGGGATTGGATTTCGTCTAAAGCTACATGAAACTGATTAAATATGAATTAATATCAAATCCGTTTCAACCTGTGTTTCAGAAATGCGCTGGTCAGAACCAATTACAACAACTACTCGAAAGGGATATCGGCTACAACCGAATTCTTAGAATTGTTTTTCAGAAACTTACTGTTTGGAGATAAAAACGAATTGCATAACCGGGCATTGCATATCGCAGTTCTCCAAATTGCCTTAAGGACCATCCCAACGCTACACAGGCTGAGATGGCAGCTCATATTGGAAAATCTCCCCGAACAGTCAAACGCATGACTCCTTCTTTGATAGGGCGTGGATTGCTTGAACGGGAAAACGGAAAAAGAAATGGCAAATGGATTGTCAAAGATATAAATTTGAATCTCTAAAGAGTTCAAATTTTACTCAGGTTTATTTTGCGAATTGTTTTCAAGGGCACATGCCGGAAAACTTGCGTCTTAGCTCTTCAAAAAACAACCGGGCAGGTTCTGCTTTGGCAAAATTGTTGTACATTTGCTCCTGCTCATTAACATACTGTCAATAATACTGAAAGCACCATGAACACGAAACTATTTTCCACAGGACTGCTGGCTCTTGCACTGGCCGCGGCTTCATGCACACCGGATCCGAAGAAACAGACGGCAGACGGAACGACTCCCTTTCTTCCGCCGCTGATGGGATGGAGCTCGTGGAACACGTACCGCGTGAACATCAACGAAGAACTTATCAAGAAACAGGCAGATGCCCTTGTGTCTACCGGACTGAAAGAAGCGGGCTATACTTACATCAACATTGACGACGGATTTTTCGGACATCGCGATGAAACGGGGAAGATGCATGCCCACCCGCAACGCTTTCCCAACGGAATGCGGACCGTGTCGGACTACATCCACTCGCTGGGACTACGCGCGGGAATTTACTCGGACGCAGGCAACAACACATGCGGATCCATCTACGACAATGATGCCAACGGCATAGGAGCCGGACTGTACGGACACGAGCAGCAGGACATGGAACTTTATCTGAAAGAGTGGAACTACGACTTCATAAAGATAGACTATTGCGGCGCCCAGGAACTGGGACTGGATGAGGAAAAACGCTACGAAACCATCTGCGATGCCATCCGGAATACCGGAAGAAAAGACGTGTCCATCAACATCTGCCGGTGGGCTTTCCCGGGAACATGGGCAAGAAGGCTGGCACGCTCATGGCGCATCAGTCCGGACATTTCTCCTGACTGGCGTTCCGTCAGAAACATCATCGCAAAAAACCTCTATCTTTCGGCCTATGCCGGAAACGGACACTACAACGACATGGATATGCTTGAAATAGGCCGCGGACTGTCGCCTGCGGAAGAAGAAACACACTTCGGGATGTGGTGCATCATGAGTTCTCCGCTGCTTGTCGGCTGCGACCTCACCGCCATCCCCGAAGCTTCGCTGGCATTGCTGAAGAATCCGGAACTGATAGCCCTCAACCAAGATTCCCTGGGACTTCAGGCATACGTGGCATGGCGTGAAGGCGAGGCCTATGTGCTGACCAAAGACATCAGGCAGAAGCGCGGCAAAGTGCGTGCCGTTGCCTTCTACAATGCCTCCGACAGCGCAAAGACGTTCAATGTTCCGCTCCATGCATTAGAGCTGGGAGGGCGGACCAGCGTGCGCGATGTCGTGAAGCGGACAGATTTGGGCACATTCGAGCATGTGTTTGCCTGCACAGTGCCTGCCCACGGAACGCTGGTTTGCCGCATGGAGGCCGAACGCCGCCTGGAACCGGAACGTTACGAGGCCGAACGGGCCTTTCTGCCCTGCTTCGACGATTTGGGCAAACAGCCGAAACCCGTACTGTATCTCGCTTCCCCGCAATGCTCCGGCGGGATGAAAGTATTCCGGCTGGGAGGACGGGAAGAAAACTTTGCCGAATGGCCGGAGGTATACAGCGAAAAGGGAGGACAGTATGAAATGACAGTCAGCTACTGCTCGCCCTCTCCCCGCAAGCTGGAAGTATGGGTGAACGGCACGCTCCATGAACTTTCCAATCTCAGCTCGGGCAGTTCAGACAGCGTAGCGTCGGCAACGCTTCCGGTCACGCTCATCCCGGGATACAATGTCGTCCGGATGGGAAACCGCTACGGATGGGCGCCGGACATCGATTGCTTCACGCTGAAGCAGGCCGTGCCGGAATAAAAATCAGCTTTCATTTGTCATTGGCAATCCGGATCTATGTGAAAAGAAACGGGAATGAGTGACAGGCACGCCCAAACAGCGTTTTTTAGAGAAAGCCCGCTGGAACTGTGCGAAAAAATCACTATCTTTGCAACCGCAATCATGAAATGACATCACTTGTTATAAGCAGGGACGCCTCGCATAGAATGACGCATGTCATTTTCACACAGCAACAAAAGACTTTCTCTATGCACATCAAACCAATTCTAGTAATGGGGATAGCGGCCGCTTTGCTGGCTCTTTCTCCAGCGAAAGCGTATACGCAGGGGGATTCTCTCTACCTAAGTGTAGACCAGCTCTTTGAAAAAGGAATGGAGCAGAACTTGCAGCTCGCCGCCGACAGACTGAGAGAAAAAATGGCGGAAGAACGCAGAAAAACGGCACGGACCGGAAGGCTGCCCGACATAGAAATCGGACTGAACGGGGGATTCGTGGGACAGCCCGTCATCTTCGAGCGAGGACTCTCCGATCCCACCTATCCCGACTCGCCCGACT
Organism: Bacteroidales bacterium SW299; assembly: GCA_019550975.1. GTDB lineage: Bacteria > Bacteroidota > Bacteroidia > Bacteroidales > Bacteroidaceae > Phocaeicola > Phocaeicola excrementipullorum. The sequence goes on from SDWH01000009.1 coordinate 78,646, forward strand.
GGTCGCAGAACTATGCGGTGAACCTCACACAGCCTCTGTACCATGGGGGAAGAATAAAGTATGCCATACGCCAGGCCGACATCGAAAGGGAGATAGCCGCCCTGCAGACTGCCACAGACCGGGCTGACATCAAACTGTCGCTGCTGAGGCAGTATCTCAACCTGTTCAGCCTGTACAAGCAGCACAGGGTGCTTTCACGCAACATCAACGAGTCGGAACGGAGGCTCAAGGACATCCGGCAGATGAAGGAAGAGGGACTGATCACCAACAACGATGTGCTGCGGAGCGAAATGCAGCTCACAAACGACCGGCTTTCTCTGCTGGAAACGGAAAATAACATCCGGCTCGCATCCCAGCAGCTCGACATCCTTTTGGGCCTTGAAGAAGACTTGCTGCTCTGCCCCGACACCGCACTGCTGGGCAAGGCTTACACGCTGGAAAGCTATGCTGACTATATCGGACAGGCTTACGCCAACGACCCGGCCATGCTGCTGAGAAAGAAACAGACCGACCTTGCACGCAACAACATCGATGCGGCACGCGCGGCACAGATGCCCCAACTGTCACTCTATGCGGCAAACACGCTGGCGCGTCCGGTATCGCGCACGCTGGCCGACATGTACAACAACGCATGGAACGTAGGACTTTCGTTTTCATATCCCCTGTCGGCCCTCTACCGGAACAGGCACAGGGTGAACGAAGCCCGGCGGCAGGCCGAACTGTACCGCAATGCCGAAGAACAGCAGAAGCAGCAGATACGCGTAACCGTGCGCAACGCCTACCTGAAACACAGCGAAGCGCTGGCACGGGTTGACGCCCTCAAGCTGTCGGTGAAGCAGGCGGAAGAGAACTACCGCATCATGCGCAACCGATACCTGAACCAGCTTGCCATACTTACCGACCTGCTCGATGCGGACAACCTCCGCCTGAACGCCGAACTGCAACTCACCACGGCACGCACGCAAGTAGTCTACACGTATTACGAACTTCTGCGCGCTGCCGGAAAATTAAAATAGCCACAACAAACAAAAGGAACACCACTATGAGCTCAATCGAAATGAAATACAAGCGGCTGAAAAGACGCAAACGACGCAATATCATCCTGAACACGGTATGTATGCTGATAGCCAGCTCCGGACTGCTCTGGACAGTCAACTATTTCTGGCGGTATATCAGCTACGAAATCACAAACGACGCTTTCGTCGACCAGTACATCTCGCCGGTAAATATCCGTGTGTCAGGATACATCCAGGACGTGCGCTTCCGCGAACACCAGTTCGTGCGCAAAGGCGACACGCTGGTGGTGATCGACAACCGCGAATACCTCATCAGACAGAAAGAGGCAGAGGCAGCCCTGATGGACGCGCAAGGTTCGAAGGGAGTGCTCCGCTCAAACATCGAAACATCCGAAACACGCATCGGAGAACAGAACGCCACGCTGGAAGAAGCGAAGGCCCGGCTCTGGAAAGCCGAGCAGGACTTTCACCGCTACGAACGCCTGCTAGAGGAAGAATCTGTGCCCGAACAGCAATACGACCAGGCCAAGGCCGACTACGATGCCGCACGGGCGCGCTACAACGCCCTCGTCAAACAGAAAGATGCCGCACGCTCGCAGTATGCTGAAACGAACAAGCGGAAAGTGAACGTCAAGGCGGCCATCCTGCGCGCCGAAGCCGCACTGGACCTTGCCAACCTGAATCTTTCATACACGGTGGTCACGGCTCCCTACGACGGCTACATGGGACGGCGGACGCTGGAACCCGGGCAGTATGTTTCGGCCGGACAGACACTCTCCTACCTCGTCCGCCAGTCAGACAAATGGATCACCGCCAACTACCGCGAAACACAGATAGCCAACATCTACATCGGACAGCCCGTAAGAATCAAAGTAGACGGAGTGCCGGGCAAAGTGTTTCACGGCCACGTTACGGCAATCTCCGAGGCAACCGGCTCGAAATATTCGCTGGTTCCCACCGACAACTCGGCAGGAAACTTCGTGAAGGTGCAGCAGCGGATCCCCGTGCGCATCGACCTGGACAATGTGACGGCAGAAGACATGAAGCAGCTCCGCGCCGGAATGATGGTAGAAACTGAAGCGCTGAAGAAATGATGACGGCCCAGCAACTAGACATACCGGTTCGCCGGTGGGTGCCCGACTGGGTGGCTGTAGGCCTGGTCTTCTTTATCATCCTTCCCGTCACCATGCTGAACGGAACATACACGGGAAGCATGGTAGAAGTGTCGAACACGCTCGGAGCCTACACCGAAGACATCACCATCGGCTATTATGCGGCATCGGCAGGAATGGCCATCGCCTATCCCATCGTGCCCAAGGTGCTGAACTCCTTTTCAAGCAAGTCCCTGCTGCTGGTCGACCTCACCCTCCAGTTCCTTCTGAGCTGGATCTGCGCACGTTCCGCCAACACCGAACTGCTCATCACCTTCAGTTTCGTCATCGGCTTCCTGAAAGGTTTTCTCATGCTGTGGCTCATCCGCCGCATCAAGTTCATCTTCAGCCCCGGCGACGTGCGAAGCGAGTTCTATGCCTACTTTTATCCGCTGGTCTTCAGCGGGGGACAGCTTTCGATGATTGTCACGGCTCTTCTGGCTTATCATTATGACTGGAAGTACATGTACTACTTCATGATGATGATGCTCATTCTGGCCATTCTGTTCGTCATCATCCTGCTCCGCCACGACCGCCCGTCAAAAGGAGTGCCGCTCAAGGAACTCCACCTGCGCGAAATGGTCATCATCTCCACAGGACTGCTGATGCTGATCTATGTCATCACCTACGGAAAAATATCCGACTGGATGGCATCGCCCAAGATCTGCGTCTACATCGTGATCGCCCCGCTGCTCGTCGCGCTTTTCCTCTGGGAGCAGTTCAACTCTCCGAAACCTTACGTCAGTCTGAAGCCCATGTTCCAGTGGAAAGCCATTCTGGGTTATTTCTACATGATACTGGTCATGTTCTTCAGCACATCCACCACGCTGTTGAGCAACTACATGACCAGCATACTGCGCGTAGACAATGTGCACAACTACACACTGTACATCTATCTGCTTCCCGGCTATCTGCTGGGAGCCTTCATCTGCTTCTGGTGGTTCAGATGGCAGCGCTGGCGTTTCCGTTTCCTCATTGCCGGAGGGATGGCATGCTTCGTGGTCTTCTTCGGAATGCTCTACTTCACCATCTCGCCCGACAGCACCTACGAGCAGCTGTTTGTTCCCCTTTTCTTCCGGGGGCTGGGCATGATGGTGCTGCTCATCGCCTTCGGACTGTTTGTTGTTGAAGACCTCAACCCGAAACTGCTTATCTACAACGCCTTTTTTCTGATTACATTCCGCGCCGTGCTTGCCCCGGTAATGGCTTCCGCCTTCTACAGCAACATGCTGTACCGGCTCCAGCAGAAATACATGGTGCAGCTCTCAGAAAACATGACGATGGTCGACACCCTCGCAGCCTCGCGCTATACGTCCGCTCTCGAAAACAACCTTGCGCAGGGACACGGCATCGACGAAGCGATGCAGCTGGCAACCAACAGCCTTTACAGCGTGCTGCAAGAGCAAAGCATGCTGCTCGCACTGAAACACATGCTGGGCTGGATGTTTGTCGTGACACTCGTCATCGCCGTCATTTCACGTTTCGTGCCGTTCCACAAGACCGTCCGGGTACCGGTGGTGCGCATGGGAGAAGACATGGTGTGACAACACGCACTGCTCCTCTGCCTGTCTTTCTGAAACAAGAGCAGAGGAGCAGACATGGCTGAAAGGTTAAAGATAACAAAAAAAATGCCGCCAATACCCCGCAGACAGCCTCTGGCAGCGGATGCAAGAAAAAGAATCGGAAACAGTTTTGTTTCTTAACAAAAAAAACAGTATCTTAGTATATTAAAAATCCAAGAATATGGACATGCGCATCTTTCAAGTTAAAACAAACAAAGCGCTTCCAGCTATGGGAAGTATACTTATCGCTTCCCCATTATTGTCTGATTATCACTTTGCCCGTACGGTTATTCTGATGGTTACTCATAATGAAGAAGGAAGTATGGGGATTGTGATGAACCAAATGTTTCACCACGATATTACACTGAACGAACTTATTCCGGGATTGGACTCGGTTCCGGGGATTCCAGTATTCAAGGGGGGGCCTATCGGCAGGGACACCATCTTTTTCATTCATACGATCAATGCGCTCGAAGGCGCGCTGAAACTCAACAATGAACTTTACCTGAACGGCAACTTCGGAGAACTGAAACAGTATATCCTTCAAGGCAATCCGGTAGAAGGCCATATCCGCTTTTTTGCAGGGTATGCAGGATGGAGCAACGGACAGCTGCAGAGAGAAATACAGGAAAACAGCTGGATGGTGGGGAAAAGCCACAGCGACCAGCTGCTTGACTATCATAATGCGAAACTATGGAATGACAGCATGAACGGTCTGGGACAAAAATACAGTCTTTGGGCTAAATACCCTATATACCCGTCATTCAACTAATCCGTTCCCCGAATTGATTTTCTGAAAAAGAACGGCATCCTGAAACTTGCTCCCGGTCTTTACCCAATCTTTCAGCACTGCAACCTCCGCATAGCCCGCCGACCGGAAAAGAGCGAGTGAAGGCGTGTTCTGCCGCGGCACATAGGCATACAACTGATGAATGCCCAGCAGGCCGAAGCAGTGCCGCTCAAGCATCTCCAGCGCCTCACGGGCGACTCCCTGTCTGCGCATGTCTTCCCGCACCACAAGGCCTACTTCCGCACGGCTGTGCCTCGGATCGAAAGTGCAAAGGTCGATGATTCCTGCCACACCTGCCGTTTCGTGCTGGATCATCAGGCGCAGCTGGCGGTCGATGTAAATGTCGTTCTGCATCTCTGCAAGATACCGTTTCATCTGATAGCGCGAGTAAGGGCCGGTGGCAGTTCCTACCTCCCACAGTTTCTCGTCATTTTCAATGGAGAGCAGCACATCCAGATCTTCCGGCTCAGGAGCACGCAGGCGGATTCTTTTCTCAGTTTTCATGGCCTTCTATATTTGACGTGTCGTTTTTCTGCAAGTCAAGCTCTTCCACCATGCGCCTGTACCCCGGAACACAGAAAAGAGAAGCCAGCATCACCATGCCGGCGCAAAGAAGTCCGGTTGTATTCATGGTCGTGTAATAAGCAGTCATGTTAAAAAGCGACGGCACGACAAGCATCGCCATCCTTACCTCGCTCCAGCGGCGGTAACTTGTCAGCGCTTCGGAGATTGAAAGCTTCCTGACATACTTTACCAGCGACAGATGGAACATGCGGAGCGAAAGAGGAATCATGCACAAGGCAAGAAGTATTCCCGAAGCCTGCATGATATAATCCATCTGCGCATCCCCCACAAAAGCCCCCTGAGGCAGGGTGTCGGTTTCATACAACACGACCAGCGCAACATTCAGCACCCAGAACAGGGCATACTCCGCTTTCAGCAGGCAGAGCAGTTTCTTTATTTTTTCTTCCATTCCCAATAAAATTTACATTGTTCCGGTAAATGCGGTACGGTTCAAAATCGAACGTCCCAAAGTAACCTCATCCGTATATTCCAATTCATCGCCCACAGAGATGCCGCGCGCAATGACGCTCAGCTTCACGTCCAGACCGCTCAGCTTGCGAAAGATATAGAAGTTGGTCGTATCGCCTTCCATGGTAGAGCTGAGCGCGAAAATCACTTCCCTGACGCCGCCTTCCCTGACACGTTCCACCAGACTGTCGATCTCCAGATCCGAAGGGCCCACTCCGTCCATCGGCGAGATGACTCCTCCCAGCACATGGTACAGTCCCTTATACTGCTGGGTGTTCTCGATTGCCATCACGTCGCGTATATTCTCGACCACACACACGGTAGACGCATCACGCAAAGGATTGGAGCAGATGCCGCATACTTCCGTATCGGATATGTTATGGCAGATCTTACAGTATTTCACTTCATGTTTCAGCGTGGTCATGGCATTGCTGAACGCTTCTACGGCAGACGTGTCTTGCTTGAGCAGATGCAGCACCAGGCGCATGGCTGTTTTCCGGCCTATTCCGGGAAGTTTTGCAAACTCTCCCACCGCTTTCTCGAGCAAGGCCGACGGATATTGTTGGTTCATATATCGTTTCTCCAGTTTCTGTTTTTCTCTGAGGCGCAAAAATACGAAAAATATCATAAAGAAGGCGCATAAATCGCGGAATTACGCGGACTGGTGAAAATCCGCGGCATCCGCCAATTATGCGCCTCCGCAAAAGGGTGTATCAAAACAGAATCCGGCTGCCAAACAGAAATCCTCCGCTTTGCCGCCAATGACAAAATGGAAGTTTATTTGTGTTTTGACACACACTCACTCCATCAGAACCTGATGTATTCCATCGACTTGCTTACCAGGATTCCATCAACCGGCTTCAGGTCGAACTTCAAGTCACGTTTGGCTTTCAACCGGATGACAAAAAGCGTACTGTCACCCTCCAGGGTCTTCTGGTTGCCTACGTTGACAAAAGTCGGATAAAGAGCCTTCACGCCATTGGTGTGCAGGCGGTCGTTTGTCAGATTGTGCATAGCCTGCACGCCGACCGGATCAATGCCCGCAAACTCATAAGCCTCCGCATCATAAGGCAACGCAAAGCTGAGAGCGTTGACAGCCCGCAAGCCATGTCCCTTCACTTCGATCTCCACAGTTTCACCTTTGGCATACATTGCCTTCGACGCCTTGAATGCGATCTTTCCTCCCAAGGTATCAGCCGAAGCTACTTCCGCACCTCCATCCAGCCGGGTGGCTACGGCAGAGATGTCGTAAGCGTCTATCAAATCGTTGCAATTCAAATCACCGTTGCTGATATAGCCTTCAAAATCAGCATCGCCTTTTCTCAATCCCGTATAATTGGTATACGAAGTCAAGTCGTTCTCATCAATCAGACGGTCATTGTTGATGTCCCCCGGCAAGTAGCTTTCCGTTCCGGGAACCTTAAATACATAAAGTTCTTTGCCCGAACCGAAATTGCCCACAGCTTCGGTAACATGCAGTCTGATATAGCGTGCCTTGGGTTCTCCTTCAAACGAGAACACTTTCACCTCACTGTCGCGTTTCCATTCAAAAGTTCCGGCTTCCGTCCAGTTCTCCTTATCCATGCTGTAAGCGACACTACCTTTCAGCAGCGTACCGTTTCCGGCATTGTCACGCGGCACATACTGCAGCTTGTCGAGCCTGTTGACCGAGTTCAGGTCTGCAATCAGATCAAACGGTACAGCCTTCTCATTATATGCAGTGTGCCACAGTTCTCCTTCCTTGAGGTCAAACAGACGGCGCAGCGAGCGTCCCTGATTCTTCGCTGAAGTCCAGCCGGTGATGCCACGCACGGCAAACTCCAACGGATCCGACTTGGTGGAAGCGCTGAAAGTCGCCCAGTCCGAACAGCCGCCCTTATTTACGGCACGTATGCTGAACGAATAATCTGTTTCAGCCTTCAAGTCCTCAAACAGCAGTTCCGTGTCGCGGATCGTACTGTAGTTCATTCCTTCAAAGGCGATTTCATAATAGTCGGCATTATCCACCCTGTTCCAGGTCGGTTTCAAGGTATAGGCGGTAATGTTCTCGTCCGTAACCTGAGGATTGGGAGCGGCCAACGCTCCTTCTGTCACGCAAAGGCGGTCGGCAGGAGCAAAAGCAAATCCGTCTACATTCACAACCGTTTCGGTTGAAGTGATGTCGGCGGAAGCCAGTTTCACCCGCAACTGCGGATTCTTTGTGACAACCTCCCGTGCAAAGTCACTTCCCGGCGTAGCAAAATTATTGAGATTGGGGCTGGCGTCATAATAGAACACGTTCTCTCCTTTCAGGAAATCTTCCATTGAAGCAGCTTCCGCCAGTTTCACCTTCTTCCTTCCCATTGTGGCAGACACCTTCTTGGGACGTTGCGTCACATTGATGCGCAGTTCCGTTGCCTTGTCCTTCACGAAACCGTTGAAAGTCCCTTCGGCGGGATGAATGGTAACCGTTGCCCTGCCCTTTCCGTTTACGTCAGATTCTATATATGTAGTGACATACTCGCCGCGCTTATAGGCTTCGGTTGTACCGTCGTCATCATATTCTCTGAACGCACTGTGTCCGTCGGGATACAGTTCATAGATCCGCAGCGTCTTGTCAACCTCATTCACATTGTTGCTGGGATTAGCCAGCGGAATAATGGCACCTGCCTTGACAAACACCGGCAGCTTCCACAGCGGCGAGTCATAATTATTGATAATGCGTCCGCCCTGATACATGTCGCCGTTGAAATAGTCGATCCACTTGCCTTCGGGCAGATAGATTCCGTTGCGGATATCATTTCCCTCTTCGTCGGTACGGGTGCTTTGATAAACCGGAGCCACCAGGAAGTAAGGGCCGAACAAATACTGATATTGTGTGGACTTGCCCCACGTGTAAGCATTCGGATACTCCAGGAACATGGCGCGCATCATAGGCAGTCCGTCCACAGCCTCGCGGGCAATGCTGTATGTATAAGGCAGCAGTTCAGACTTCATCTTCAGATACCAGCGGTTGATGGATGTAGCAGGCTCGCCCAGCGCATGAGGATATTTCTCGTTGGCACCCCATCCGTCCATGTTGAGCTGCATCGGCGTAAAAGTCTTCCACTGGAAGTCACGGATGTTCACCACAGCATTCTTTCCGCCGAAGATGCCGTCCATATCCGACGTGATGTTTGGATTTCCCGACAGCCCCGATCCGATATAGGTAGGGATATGGAAGCGGATATACTCCCAGTTTCCGCCGGTCTGGTCGCCCGACCAGATTCCGGCATAACGCTGTGTTCCGGCCCATCCGTCCAGGCTGATGATGAAAGGACGGCTGTCATTGCCGTAATAGGTCATGATACCTGCCACATCAGCCACTCCGTTCAATCCAAAAGAATAGCCGGCTCCAACCCAAGCCACATCGGTCTTGAGCACACGCACTCCGGCATCGCGGATCTCCTTCACGATGTCACGCTGCAGCAGAGCCTCCACTCCGGCCTTCGGGTGCAAGTCCGACTGAGTCCACAAGCCGATTTCCACCCCATTCTTATGCGCGTAATCGGTCAGACTCTTCAAATTCTGCACGTTTCCGTCGAGCGTGCCCGTCTGGCCATAGCCAGCCCCGTAGCCGTCATTGGGAAGCAGCCAGCCCAAAGGCATATCATGCGCCTTATACCGGTCGATGACAGCACGCGCCGAGAACTGATAATTCTGCTTTTCGCCGTTGAGCGACTCTTTTATTCCTCCGTTGTCCTTCTGGCTTTCCTTATAACGCTTGCCGTCTTCAAAAAGGATGCCTTTCTCGTCTTCCTTCCAATAGTCACGGTTATAGGCATTGAGATGGCCTTCATAGAAGCCGAATTTGGGAAGCAGCACCGGATGTCCGGTCAACTGGTAGTAATCGTTCAACAGGCCGACCGTCGTTTCGTCCACCATCACGAAGACATCCAGGTAATCGGTGTCATGGCTCAGCAGCACCTGACCGGGATTAGACTGTCCGAAATCATACTCACCTTTCGCAAAAGTGTGCCACAGGATGCCGTAGCCTCCCGTTGACCAGTAGAAAGGATTGGGCGAAGCCACTCCTCCATCCGTCCAACTGTTCTGGTTCTCGATGGAAATAGATTTTCCCTTATGCGAGAAGCGTCCGTTCTGCACGCCTCCGCCGTAAAAGTATTCATCAGGCTGTTCCTTCAATGTCATCACAGTCTTTCCTTTCGGGAAAGCCACCGGAGCCGACTCCTGCAGCACCACGGTTCCGCGCGTCCGGTCGGTGACACTCATCAGTGCGGGCGACTTGTCGAACTTCACTTCCAGCCGTTCGGTAGAGATTACCACTGCCTGCCCGCTGTCTGTCACTTTCAGCTCCCCTGCAACCGAAGCAGCCGGTTCCCCCTTACATACTCCGCGCGGATCATCCACCAGTATCTGCGCTTCAGGATCAGCCTTCGGGTCGCGCAAGATGCCTCCCGACGGATCCACGAACAAGCGGAAAATATTTTTGCCATAAAAATCCAGCGTCGCATGCTGCCCGTTGGAGAAATAAACCTCCACCGCAGTGGGATTGATCTGTACGGCACCTGTCACACGAATGTCCCCCTGCGCAGCCACCGCCGCACCTGTATCCGGCAGCACGGCGAAAGCCTGCGCACCGGTACATGTCAGAGTTACCGACAAGATTAATGCAGACGGAAAAGCCTGCCATCTCCGGTAAAATAAAGTTGTTTTCATCTGCCTTTTAAAATAAGGTTATAATCAGGCGCAAACATACTGAAAAATTTATGTATTCTATCCCCAAAGCACTAAAAACTTTATGGAATGATAAATTACTTTGTGAGTATTTAAGGAGTTTTCGTATCTTTGCGTATCTTTGTCTAATTACAGATTACGACACATGAACGGAACATTCATTTTAATCACCATAGCGGTCTATTTCGGACTGCTTCTTCTTGTGGCACGCATCACGGCCAGACACCATACAGACAACGACGCATTTTTCAGCGGAAACCACCAGTCGCCCTGGTATATCGTTTCTTTCGGAATGATCGGAGCCTCCCTTTCGGGAGTGACCTTCGTATCAGTGCCGGGAATGGTCGGAAGCATCGACATGACCTATATGCAGACCTGCTTCGGATTCTTCTTCGGCTATCTGATCATCGCCCACGTGCTGCTTCCGCTTTACTACAGGCTCAACCTGACCTCGATCTACACCTATCTGGGAAAACGTTTCGGGAACCATGCCTACAAGACCGGAGCCTCGTTCTTCCTGCTCTCAAAAATGCTGGGAGCCGCTGCCCGGCTTTACCTAGTGTGCGTCATTCTCCAACATTTTGTGTTCGACGCATACGATATTCCCTTTTCGGCAACCGTAATCGGAACTGTGGTGCTCATCTGGCTGTATACCCGGAAAAGCGGGATACGCACCATTGTATGGACCGACAGTTTCCAGACGCTCTGCCTGCTGCTGGCGCTGGGACTGATTCTGTATCAAGTGGCTTCATTGCTGGACCTTGATGCAGCAGGAGTCATCAAAGCCGTATCAGAGAACGAACACAGCCGCATTTTCGTGTTCGACGACTGGCATTCAAAACAAAACTTCTTCAAGCAGTTCTTCAGCGGAATCTTCATCACGATTGTCATGACCGGGCTCGACCAGGACATGATGCAGAAAAACCTTTCGTGCCGCAACCTGAAAGAAGCGCAAAAAAACATGTACTGCTACGGCTTCTCGTTCGTGCCAGTAAACCTGCTGTTCCTCACGTTAGGCGTGCTGCTGCTCATCGCTTCATCCCAGCTTCACCTGACGCTTCCCGCCAAAGGCGATGACATCCTCCCCTTTTTCGCCGCCGGGGGCTATTTAGGCTATCCGGTTCTCGTGCTTTTCGCCATCGGCATCATCGCAGCCGCCTTTTCGAGCGCCGACTCCGCGCTTGCCGCATTGACAACCAGCTTCTGCATCGATATCCTGGGCATTGAACGCTATTCCGAACAGAAGGCTCAGAAAGTAAGGAGATATGCGCATCTGCTGGTTTCGGCCGTGTTTGTCGGCTGCATTCTCGTGATCGAAGCTATCGGAAGCCGGAATGTGATCGACACGATCTACGTGCTTGCATCCTACACATACGGTCCGCTGCTCGGCCTGTTTGCATTCGGACTGTTCACCCGGCGCGGCGTGCGCGACCGTTTCATTCCATACATCGCCATCGCATCTCCGGTCATCTGCTACCTGACCGACCACATGGTTGCGGCGGCCACCGGATATCAGTTCGGCTACGAAATGCTGATGCTGAACGGTCTGCTCACTTTCTGCGGACTGGCGGCACTGAGCCGGAAACGGATACCAGACAAATAATAATCATTAATCGCCGGCTGCTCATGCCCCGACTAATCAATAAAATGATTATCTTTGCAAAATGATTTTTTAACCCCAAAAACGACTTCAATCATGAAAATAACCAGCGCTGAATTTGTAATTAGCAACTCGCGGGTAGACATGTGTCCCCAAACCGGCCTGCCCGAATACGCCTTCATCGGACGTTCAAACGTCGGGAAATCCAGCCTGATTAATATGCTGACCAACCACTCCAAACTGGCTATGACTTCGTCAACGCCCGGAAAGACACTGCTTGTCAACCATTTCCTCATCAACAAAGAATGGTATCTCGTAGACCTTCCGGGATACGGCTATGCGCAGAGAGGAAAGGTGATGATGGAGAAAATCAAGAAGCTCATCGAATCCTACGTGCTGGAACGCGAGGAGATGACATGCCTGTTCGTGCTGATAGACAGCCGACTGGAACCGCAGAAGATCGACTTGGCCTTCATCGAATGGCTGGGAGAAAACGGAGTGCCGTTTGCCATTGTCTTCACCAAGGCCGACAAGCTGAACGGATCAAAACTCAAGGCAAATGTCAATGCCTTTCTGGAAAAGCTGAAAGAGCAATGGGAAGAACTTCCTCCCTACTTCATCTCTTCATCGGAAAAGAAAACCGGACGCGATGAAATCCTCAACTACATCGAAGAGATAAACAAATCGCTGAAGGCTCAATAAACATACGGACAGCCGGATCCAGCACAAACAGCCGGAAGCATACGGCAAAACAGGATGAAGGCGTGCCTGAACAAAGCCTTCATCCTGTTTCGTCTATGGGGCCTATGGATTCTCTATTTCGCTGAGTTCCAGCCACCGCATGCTTTTTTCATCCAGCTCGTCATTGAGCAAAGGCAGACGCTTCGACTTTTCCGTCAGTTCATCCACGCCCAGCGTGCCGCTGCAAAGCGCATCTTCAATGGCCTTCTTTTCGGCCTCCAGCTCCGCTATTTCCTTTTCCAGCTGCTCGAACTCCCTCTTTTCCTTGAACGTCATGCGGCGGCGGGTATCCTGGCGCACATATTTCACCTTTTCTTCCTTGGGCTTTTCGGCCGCCTTGTCATGCTCGGCCTTGGCCTCTTTCCATTCGCGGTAGTCCGAATAATTCCCCGGAAAGTCGCGGATGTCGCCTTGCCCGTTAAACACCAGCAGGTGGTCCACCACCTTGTCCATGAAATAACGGTCGTGGCTCACTACAATCACACACCCCTTAAAGTTCTGAAGGTATTCTTCCAGCACCTGAAGCGTAACGATGTCAAGGTCGTTAGTCGGCTCGTCGAGCACCAGAAAGTTCGGGTTCCTCATCAGCACCGTGCAAAGATAAAGCCTGCGCTTCTCCCCTCCGCTCAGCTTATAGACATAGCTGTGCTGGGTTTCGGGCGTAAAAAGGAAGTGCTGCAGAAACTGCGAGGCGGTCAGACGCTTTCCGTTTCCCAGCTCGATCACCTCGGCAATATCCGTAACCACATCAATCACCTTCATCTGCTCGTCAAATTTCAGCCCGTCCTGCGAATAATAGCCGAACCGCACCGTTTCTCCGATTTCCAGCTTTCCGCTGTCCGGCTTCTCGATGCCCATCAGAATCTTGATGAAAGTAGACTTTCCTGTGCCGTTGTTTCCCACAATGCCCATTTTCTCATAGCGCGAGAATATATACGAGAAGTCGTCAAGAATCTTCAGATCGCCGAAACTCTTGCACAGATGCTCCGCCTCAAAAATCTTCGATCCGATATACGAAGCCTTTACGTCGAGCTTTACGCTTGCATCATACGTCCGCTGCCTAGCCACCTTCTCCAGGTCATAAAACGCCTCTTCCCGATAGCGCGCCTTGTGTCCGCGCGCCTGAGGCATCCTGCGCATCCATTCCAGCTCCGTCCGGTAAAGATTGTTTGCCCGGGCAATTTCAGCATTCGTCGCGTCAATCCGTTCCTGACGCTTCTCCAGGTAATAGCTGTAATTTCCCTTATAGCCATAAATCTGGCGGTTGTCTATTTCGATGATTTCACTGCACACCCGGTCGAGGAAATAGCGGTCGTGCGTCACCATAAGCAAAGTCACGCTGTTCCGCCCGAGATACTCCTCCAGCCACTCCACCATGTCCAGATCAAGATGGTTGGTAGGTTCGTCCAGAATCAGAAAGTCGGGTTCGGTGATCAGCACGTTGGCCAGCGCCACCCGCTTGAGCTGTCCGCCTGAGAGAAACTTCACCTTCTGGCTGAAGTCGTGAATCTTCAGTTGCGAAAGAATCTGCTTGGCCTTTCTTTCATAGTCCCAAGCCTTTTCCTGCTCCATTTGCGCCAGCAGCCTGTCAAGTCCGGGATTTCCGGGCGTTTCCATACATTTCTCATATTCCCTGATCAGATCGACCACGGCATTCCCGTGATAGAAGCAGGCTTCGATGACCGACAGATCCTCCGGGTAGTGCGGACTCTGCTCCAGATAGCCCACGCGAATGTCGTTCCGGTACGTGATCCTCCCTTCATCATATCCCTCTCTTCCGGCCAGGATGTTCAGCAGCGTCGTTTTTCCCGAACCGTTCTTGGCAATCAGTCCCACGCGCTGCCCCTGAGCGATGCCGAACGAAATCTTCTCGAACAAAAGCAGTTCGCCAAACGACTTGGTAAGGTCTTCTACTTGTAGATACGCAACCATAAGCCACTTATTTAGCTGGAGATGTCGAACCGTCGCACTCTTCCAGAGCCGCTTCCACCTCAGACTGGATATGCTCATATTCGGCTGCCAGATCGCAGCGGCCGCCGTCCTTCACCTTGTTCCACACCAAAAGCGTCGGATACACCATCACGTCCGTGCCTCCAAAACGCAGAGCGGGAATCTCTTTTTTCCCGTCGATGACTGTCACCCAGTCCATTCCGTCCATCTCATTCACCAGGATAGTGCCGAAAGCAATGCCGAAGCTTTCCCAAGCCTGGCGCTGCCCTTTGCCGAAACGTCCGCTGTCCATCACTTTCTGAATGTTCGCCACATCACCTTTCGTGTCAGTGAAATCCTTGGTGAGCTGTTTCTTGATTGTCGACACAGCCCAGTCGTATGCCTCATTGATCAGGCTGATTTCCATCACGCGCACAGGAATCACCTCCTTCCACGGCCTGTCGCCACGGTTGCGTATTTCCAGCGAAGCGATGATTTTCTCGGCCGGCTTGGGACTTTCTCCTTTAGGAACGACAAACGAACATTCCACGCACACCGCCCCCCGGCCGGTAACCCAAATGTGCGAAGTATACCAGGCTCCGTTTTCCTGAAAGCTCTCAGTAGAATAGGCACACGTCCGTCCGCCTATCTCCACCCGCCGGGAGCCGCGCACATTCTTCAGTTCGTAGTCAACCGATTCCTTCGCATAACCAAGGTTCTGCCCCTCATAGGCCGAAATGCGGAAGTTTCCGTCCCACTTGTCCGGATTATAAAACAAGAAGCTGTCTTCCGTATCTTCAAACTCACGCCAGCTGTCAGGATATTGCAATGAAAACCATGAGCCGGGAGATATATATTTTCTCATCGTATCAATTATTATAGTAAAACAGTACTGATTTGCGGAAATGACAAATGTCTTTTCGCTCCGTCATTTCACAGGAAGCACTTCAATCCAATAGTCATCGGGATCGTTGATGAAATAAAGTCCCATCGCTTCGTTTTCAAAGCACACGCAGCCCATTTCCTTATGAAACCTGCGGGCTTCGTCGTAGTCACCCTCCACGCGCAGACACAGATGACTCTCGTTTTCCCCCAGCTCATAGGGCTGGTCATGGTCGCGCAGCCAAGTCAGCTCCAGCATAAAGCCGGTCTGCCCGTCCCCCATATAGACCAGAACAAACGAACCGTCTGCGGCTTCCTTGCGGTTTATTTCATGCAGTCCCAAAGCCTTTTCGTAAAAGGCGATGCTCCTTTCAAGATCGGTCACATTGATATTGAAATGGTCAAATCTTCCTTTAATCTTCATAAGTCATTTAATTTTAGTTTCACATTCTTGTTGCCAGAACACTTCGCTCTGCCCTCTCCGCGCAAGTTCGACGAACCTCGCTCCGTTTGCCCGGGCAACCGGAGCAAATGCCGCCGCCTTCGCATAAGCCTCATCAAAGTGCATCGGCACAAAGATAGCTGTTTTTATCCGTTCCACAAACTGGCGCGGGCCGCGCATGTATTCTTTTCCCAGCCGGGGGTCTACGGGAAACATTGCCAGGTCTACCCTTTCGGCATATTCCGCCAACGTTTCCAGTTCGCGCAGGAAATCATTCTCATAGCCCCTCCACTCGCTTTCTTCGCACTCATCCATCCAGTGCCAGTTGTTGAGATCTCCGGCATGAAAGATGGTCTTCCCTTCCGCTTCCAGCAAAAAGGAAACCCCGATGTCCGTCGATCCGAAAGCCCTCACTTCAATCAGTCCGTCTGCATACACGTCCCCCTCTTCCATCCACACCGCATCACCCTCAGGCACGGAGCAATGGCCGAGAATATCTTTGGAGAACACGAAAACAAGGTCGGGACGAACCTTCTTCCACTCAAGCACCTGCGGATTGAAGTGGTCGGAATGAGAATGGCTCGACAGCACGTAAAACCGTCCCGGACGCTTGAGGAGGCTTTCGTGCACCGCCCCTTCCGTTCCGGACACCGTATCTTCAAAATAATCGAACACCACGGTAAAGCCTTCGCCCGCCAGGGCAAAGCCGCTGTGATAAAGATAAGTCAATTCCATAACAATACAGTTTTATTAAAAAATCCGCAAACAACGGATTGCCCGCGAAATTCTTTATTTCCAGGCTGGAGATATAAATCTCCACCTTAAAGATATATATCCCCAGGCTGAATATCTGCATCTTCAGCCTGAAGACAGACTTTTCAACGCGCCGGAACCTTCTTCCGGAAGTAAACCTTCCGCCAGCCTGCACAGCTCCTCCCTTCTGCCCCCCGACCGAACATCTGCCAGCCACCGCCTGTCATTTTCCGACAGGCTGGATGAGCGCGCGCGTAGCCTTGTCAATCTCAAGAAACATATAGTTCACCTTTCCCGAATGAATCTGCTCGCGGTTTTCGTTGTAGATGCGGGTAGCATACTCCTTCGACTTTTCGAACATCAGCCTCGAAATGCTTTCCTGCGACTTTCCGGCCATTGTGGAATCAAGCTTCTCCTCCGGGAAGAAGTCGTCCAGATTCACATCGCCTATCATCGACGTTTCGAGAAAATGGATGTTGGTGTGCGAGCGGTCGGTATAATAGCCCACAAACATGTGCCCGGGCACACGGATCAAAATCGGGTTGATGTTGACGGCTTTCAGCAGCGAGGCAAAAAGCGCGCTTCCGTCCACGCAATTGATCTGGGCCGACTCGAACGCATCGTCGAACGTCCGCACACGCTGCGTGAACACCACATTCGACGACAGGCTGGTATTGCTTATGGAGCTATACTTGAAGCCTCTTTTCTGAAGCACGTACCAAAGCGCGTATACCTGCTTGTCCACAACCTTCGGATCTTTGCTCTGGTATCCCCAGAAACGGTTCACGATCCGCGAATCGAGAGCCTCGCGCAATATCTGGCTGATGTTCGGATTGTCCTCGTTCACGTAGGCCGCAAAGAAGTCGCCCGTATCGTGAAACTTCATCCTGCTGTCCATATACCCCAGCAGACATTCGTTGATGCTGCGCATGGAAAAGGTGTGGACATTGCCGCTGAGCTTCCTTCCGTTCAGCTCCGCCTGGACAGCCACGCTTACCGGCATGGCCTGCTCATTGTCGAGCAGCGCCTTGTAGTCCCAGATGATATCCGGAAAGACAAGATACTCACAGTCTGCCTTCGGGAGAATGAACTCCGACACCGAACGGGAGAAGAAAGGCGTTTCCGCCACCTCCACCCGGAGCTTGCTGTTGGCATGCGTGCTTTTTACACGTACCGCTATGCACGACTTGGGGGTGCCGAGGTAATTGCTGTCGGCAGGGACAACCAGATTGGCGTCAGTAGTAGCCGTCGAAAGAATCGTCACGGGGAATATATTGCCTCCCAGTTCATTCGTAATTTCTATCCTTGAAGAAAACGGCTCATATCTGTATATATATAAGGTAGAGCCAAGCACAATCAGAACGATCAGCGCATAGGTAGCCAATTTCCATCTGTTCTCGTCAGGCGGGAACAACCGGTTCAGTTTCATCATTTTTATTTTGTCATTCATGTAAATCAGAAATACGTTAAAAAACGGGGACGTGCCGCAACAGGACAGGCTCCGCATCCGTGCGGCAGCATGTCAGACCCTCTTCCGGCACACCCCCATCTCCATCGTCCGCATCAGGACGTCAGACGCCCCCGGCAAAAGCCGCCGGAATGCTTCACTTTACGGCAATGCATTCGATTTCCACCATCACATCCTTCGGGAGGGACTTTACGGCCACAGCCGAACGCGCAGGAAAATCCTTGTCGAAATATCCGGCATAAACCTCGTTCATCTCCGCAAACAGCGACATGTCTTTCAGAAACACCGTTGTCTTGACAATGTTTTCCACCGCCAGCCCCGCTTCCGCAAGCACCGACTTGATGTTCTCGAACACCTGGGCGGTCTGCTCCTTCACCCCGCCGTCAACCACACTTCCCGTAGCCGGATTTACCGGTATCTGTCCCGAAAGGAACACCATGCCATCCGTTTCAACAGCCTGGCTGTAGGGGCCTATAGCCGCCGGAGCATTCTTCGTAAAAATCACTTTTTTCATACATTTCTGACTTTAAATCTTTTTTCATGTGCTAAATTAGCGTTTTTCCGCCAATCTGAGGCCCATCCGGATAAAAAATATCAGCTTTTGTTTGTCGGTAAAATAAAAATAGCTACTTTTGCCTTAGAAAAGCATAAGCGAGACTGTGGACACACACTTGTGCGTATTCTCTCTTATAATTTCAATCAACCAAAAAATAACAATCATTTTTATAATTATGTGACGTGTGAAAAACGGAAAGAGCATCCCGTTGCAGGCATTTCATGATGTCTGCCGATAACCAAACACATCAAAAAATCATTTCTAACTATTTATGTATAACATTATTCAATTAAACGACAAAGACTTGTCCGAGTTGCAACAGATTGCCAAAGAGTTGGGTCTGACAAAAACCGAATCACTCCGCAAGGAAGAGCTGGTTTACCGGATCTTGGACGAGCAGGCGATTGTCGGAGCTACAAAGAAGGTAGCAGCAGAAGAAAAGAAAGAAGGACAACCGCGGAAACGCTCGCGCATCAGTGTCAAAAAAGAAGGGAACAAAGTATATACCGCAACAAAAGACAAGGCACAGCGGGTAGAAACGACTCCGCCGCCAGCACTTCCGGCACCGGCACCTCTTTTCAAAGACATGCCCGCAAACGAAGAGCCGGCTGCCGCAACAGCAGAGAAAGCACCCGCAGCCAAGCCTGAAAGCACGGAAAAGGAAGCGGAAGAAAAACCGAAAGCAAAAAGAGGAAGAAAGCCGGGATCGAAAAACAAATCGACAATAGCCAAAGAAAAAGAAGCGGAACCGGCCGAAACGCCAGCCGAAATGCAGGAACAGGCAAAGGACGCCGCACCGCAGCCGGAAAACGATAACATGAAGCTGCTTCCGCTCAATACGGAAAGCTCCGAAGACTTTATTCCAATCGAAGACCTCCCGTCTGAAAATTTCGAAATACCCACAGAACTGCTCGGAAAGTTCGAAGCGACAAAGGTGGAAGCGCCGACCATACAGAAAGAACAGAAACAAAAGTTTCAACGCCAGCAGCAGCGCCAGAACAACCGGAACAACCGCACGCGCCAGAACAACAACAACCATAACAATACACAAGGCGGACAAAACATGCCGGAAGCCCAGGCATCCGCACAGACAGTGCAGCAGCCTGCACGCCCCGTTGAAAAGCCATACGACTTTGACGACATACTGAAAGGAACGGGCGTTCTTGAAATCATGCCTGACGGCTACGGATTCCTCCGCTCGTCGGACTACAACTATCTTTCATCTCCCGATGACATCTATGTTTCCCAGTCGCAGATCAAGCTGCTCGGCCTGAAGACAGGCGATGTGGTAGAAGGAACCATACGCCCGCCGAAAGAAGGCGAAAAGTATTTCCCGCTGGTGAAAGTGTCAAAAATAAACGGACTCGACCCTTCGCTCGTACGCGACCGGATTCCGTTCGACCATCTGACTCCGCTCTTCCCGGAAGAAAAGTTCCAACTCTGCAAGGGCTATAACGACAACCTGTCGGTCCGCATCGTAGACTTGTTCACTCCCATCGGAAAAGGCCAGCGCGCACTGATCGTGGCACAGCCGAAAACCGGTAAAACAATCCTGATGAAGGACATAGCCAACGCCATCGCAGCAAACCATCCGGAAGTATACATGATTATGCTGCTGATTGACGAACGTCCGGAGGAAGTGACAGACATGGCCCGCAGCGTCAAGGCGGAAGTCATCGCGTCTACTTTCGACGAACCGGCCGAACGCCACGTAAAGATTGCGGGCATCGTACTGGAGAAGGCGAAAAGAATGGTAGAGTGCGGACATGACGTGGTCATCTTCCTCGACTCCATCACTCGACTGGCACGTGCATACAACACCGTATCTCCGGCTTCCGGAAAAGTCCTGTCCGGAGGTGTAGACGCCAACGCCCTGCACAAGCCGAAACGCTTCTTCGGAGCGGCGCGCAACATCGAAGGCGGAGGCTCGCTGACCATCATCGCCACAGCGCTGATCGACACGGGATCGAAAATGGACGAAGTGATCTTCGAAGAATTCAAGGGAACGGGAAACATGGAGCTTCAGCTCGACCGCACACTGAGCAACAAGCGCATCTTCCCGGCAGTCAACCTAGTGGCATCAAGCACCCGCCGCGACGACCTGCTGCTTGACAAGACCACGCTCGACCGCATGTGGATTCTGCGCCGGTACATCGCCGACATGAATTCGATTGAAGCGATGACGCTGGTAAAAGATAAAATGGAAAAGACAAAGGACAACGATGAGTTCCTGATGAGCATGAACTCTTGATGCCGGAGTCCGGAAAAAAGGAATGAGGGCGTGCCACGGTCAGGAAATCCTGCCACAGCACGCCCTCATTCTTGTTTCAGCCGAATCCGCCAACCGCCGTCAGAACGGAAGGTCGTCTTTCTCGTCTGTCGCAGCAAAGTCTGCCGGCGGAACCGGAGCCGCATTTACGGGAGGGAACGACGGATCGGGCACAGAAGCCTGCTGCATCGGATTCACACGGTCAACTCTCCACGCGCGGATGCTGTTGAACCAGCGGCCCTGCCATTCACGGGCATCAACGTCGAAAAACACGTTCAGTTCTTCACCCACCTGGATATTGAACTGGTTTATCTTGTCCTCTCCGAAAACGTCAAAACACATGCGACGCGGATACTGGTCATGAGTTTCAATTACATACTCCTGTACTTTCCACGGATTTCCCGTTTTAGAAACACCGCCTCTAGGCTCAAGAACGGCGATTACTCTTCCTGCTAATTCCATATTTCTTCATTTAAATTCGGCAACGAAATTAGTCTTTTCTGAAGAAGTATACTAATTTTTCAGAAGTTTTTTATGTGCCATACGCAATCTTTTCGTAACTTTGGCAGACAGTATCAACATGAATAAAAAGAATTTCAACTAAAGACAAAACATAGAAGTTACCATGAATTTTATCGTATCAAGCACCGCCATGTTCGGTCATCTGCAGGCTATAAGCCGAGTTATCAATTCAAAGAACTCACTCCCTATCCTAGACTGTTTCCTCATCAAGCTTACTGACGGAACACTGTCGATGACGGCATCTGACAACGATACAGTCTTGTCAACGTCGATCGAAACGGACCAGTACGAGGGAGAAGGCTGCTTTGCCGTATCTTCGAAGACATTGCTCGATGCCCTGAAGGAAATACCCGAACAGCCGCTCACATTTGACATAAATCTCGACAACCTTGAAATAACCGTATATTATCAGAACGGAAAATATTCACTGGTGGGGCAAGATGCCGACGAATACCCGCAAACGCCTGTGCTGGGAGATAATGCCACACAGGTTACGATAAACTCAGCAGTCCTTCTGAACGGCGTGAACCGCTGCACGTTCGCAACAGGCGACGACGAGCTGAGGCCGGTGATGAACGGCGTATACTTTGACATCACAGCCGCCGACATCACGCTGGTTGCAACCGACGGACAGAAGCTGGTGCGCAACAAGACTTCCCTGGCACACGGGGATGCGAACGCATCGTTCATCCTGCCCAAAAAGCCGGCTACTCTGCTCAAGAACCTGCTTCCGAAAGAAGACGGAGATGTGCGCATCGAGTTCAACGACCGGAACGCTTCGTTCACGCTGGAAGACTACCAGATGACTTGCCGCCTGATTGAAGGACGCTATCCGAACTATAATTCGGTTATTCCGCAGCACAACCCGAATTGCGCCACAATAGACCGCCTGACACTGCTCGGAGCACTGAAGCGCGTTGCCGTGTTTTCCTCACAGTCGGTCAGCCTGGTCAAACTGAGCCTTTCGATGAACGCGCTCAAGATATCCGCACAGGACATCGACTTCTCCACGGCGGCTGAAGAAACCGTAACCTGCCTTTACGACGGAGCGCAAATGAGCATCGGGTTCAAATCGTCATTCCTGATTGACATTCTGAACAACATTTCCTCGCAGAACGTAATCATGGAACTTGCCGACCCGTCAAGAGCCGGAGTCATCGTTCCGGAAGAACAGAACGAAAACGAAGACCTGCTCATGCTGCTGATGCCCATGATGTTGAACGACTAGACCATAACCTATCCAAGCAATGAAACTGAATCTGAAGAATCCGCTCGTCTTTTTCGATCTGGAAACGACGGGCACAAACATAAATACCGACCGTATTGTAGAAATCTGCTACCTGAAAGTGTTCCCTAACGGCAATGAGGTGTCCAAATCCATGCGGATCAATCCCGAAATGCACATTCCGGAAGCTTCAACCGCCATCCACGGCATTCATGACGAGGACGTGGCCGACTGCCCGACATTCAAACAGGTAGCAAAGGAAATAGCCAAGGATATTGAAGGAGCCGACATCGCCGGGTTCAACTCAAACCGGTTTGATGTGCCGGTGCTGGTGGAAGAGTTTCTCCGCGCAGGCATAGACATCGACCTGACCAAAAGGAAATTCATCGACGTGCAGGTCGTTTATCACAAGCTGGAACAGCGCACGCTTTCGGCTGCCTACAAATTCTACTGCGGAAAGAATCTGGAAGACGCACATACCGCCGAAGCTGACACAAAAGCTACATACGAAGTGCTGAAAGCGCAGCTCGACCGCTATCCCGACGTACTCCAGAATGACGTAAACTTCCTTTCGGAATATTCCAGCTTCACCCGCAACGCCGACTTTGCCGGACGCATCATCTATGATGACAAAGGAGTGGAAGTGTTCAATTTCGGAAAATACAAAGGCATGTCCGTTGCCGAAGTATTGAAACGCGACATGGGATATTACGGATGGATCATGAATGGCGACTTTACATTGAACACGAAGAACGTGCTGACAAAAATCCGCCTCCGCGAATCAGGAATGATAAAATAAATATTGTCACCGAATGGATACACTGAGAGGAAAGAAAATAGTATTGGGCATCACGGGAAGCATCGCCGCATACAAGGCGGCGGTGCTTGCGCGGATGCTGATCAAAAAAGGGGCAGAGGTGCAAATCGTCATCACGCCTGCCGGCAAGGAGTTTATCACTCCCATCACGCTGTCGGCACTGACCAGCAAACCCGTAATCAGCGAATTTTTCGCGCAGAGGGACGGCACGTGGCACAGCCATGTGGATCTGGGACTGTGGGCTGACGCCATGCTGATTGCTCCGGCCACGGCTTCGACGATAGGAAAGATGGCTCACGGCATAGCCGATAACATGCTGGTCACCACCTACCTGTCGATGAAAGCGCCGGTTTTCGTCGCTCCGGCCATGGATCTGGATATGTTCGCACATCCTTCAACCCGACACAACCTTGACATTCTCCGCTCTTACGGAAACCATATCATCGAACCGGCTTCCGGAGAGCTGGCCAGCCACCTTGTAGGAAAGGGACGGATGGAAGAACCGGAAAAAATAACTGAAACGCTGGAGCGTTTCTTTGCGGAGAAAGGACAGCTTGCCGGCAAAAAAATCCTGATTACCGCAGGACCGACTTATGAAAAGATCGATCCGGTGCGTTTCATCGGCAATTACTCGTCGGGAAAAATGGGATACGCCCTGGCTGAAGCATGTGCCGGACGGGGAGCCGAAGTGACATTGGTCAGCGGCCCCGTGAGTCTGCAAACGCATCATCCGAATATACGGCGGATAGATGTGGAGAATGCCGCACAGATGTACGAAGAAGCTGCAAAGGCTTATGCGAATGCCGATGCGGGAATCTTGTGCGCCGCAGTTGCAGACTTTACGCCCGAAACGACATCCGAAGTCAAGATCAAACGGGAAAAGGATGACCTGATGCTCCCTCTGAAACCGACCCGGGACATTGCCGCCGCTTTGGGAAAACAGAAGAAAAGCAGCCAGATACTGGTCGGATTCGCACTCGAAACCAATGACGAGATACAACACGCGAAGGACAAGCTGGACCGCAAGAACTTTGACTTCATCGTACTGAACTCGCTGAACGACAAAGGGGCGGGCTTTCGCGTGGACACCAACAAAATTTCCATAATCGACCGGCAGGGGCTTGTTGCCTATCCGCTGAAGAACAAGAAGGAAGTTGCCGAAGATATAATCGACAAGCTGGCCGGCCTGCTCATCTGAGATTATTATGCTACAGTCTTTATACATACAGAATTATGCGCTGATAGACAGACTCGACATCGGTTTTGGCCCCGGCTTTTCCGTCATAACCGGAGAAACCGGAGCCGGAAAATCGATCATACTCGGTGCTATCGGACTGCTGCTTGGACAACGTGCCGATGTGAAATCAATAAAGAAAGGCACGTCGAAATGTGTTGTAGAAGCAAAATTCCATATCGCGAACTACGGGCTGAAACCGTTTTTCGAGGAAAACGACCTGGAGTTTGATCCGGAAGAGTGCATCATACGCAGGGAAATGACGGCCAACGGAAAAAGCCGGGCATTCATCAACGACACCCCCGCCTCACTGGCACAAATGAAGGTGCTGGGAGAAAAACTGATTGACGTACACAGCCAGCACCAGAACCTGCTGCTCAACAAGGAGGGCTTTCAGTTGAATATACTGGACATCCTGGCTCAGGACGATAAAGAAACGGCAGCCTACCGGCAGGTATACAATGAATACAGAACGGTGTGCCGCGAACTGGACGATTTCATAGCACAGGCAGAAAAAAGCCGGCAGGACGAAGACTATATCCGCTTCCAACTGGAACAGCTCAACGAAGCAGACCTGAAAGAAGGAGAACAGACGGCGCTGGAACAGGAAGCGGATACGCTGAGCCATGCCGAAGACATCAAATCGGGACTCTACAAAGCCCAGCAGCTCATTGACGGGGAGGAAGGAGGCACGCTGCCGCTTGCCAAAGAATGTATGCAGACTTTACAGAACATTTCAGAAGTGTATGCTCCTGCAAAAGAATGGACAGAACGGCTGAATTCCTGCTACATCGAACTAAAGGATCTTTCGCATGAAATCTCAGGAGCTGAGGAAGAAATTGAGTTCAATCCTTCGCGGCTGGACTATGTGAACGAGCGGCTTAACCTGATTTATTCACTGCAGCAGAAGCATCATGCAAAAACGGTAGAAGAACTGATTGCCGTGCAGGAAGACTATCAGAACCAGCTCAACGCCATCACATCGTTTGACGACAGGATCGCGGAACTGAACCGGAAAAAAGAAGAGCTTTACAGCAAAGTGCTCGAACAGGCAAAGGTGCTCACTTCGCTTCGCACTGCTTCGGCAAAGCACATCGAAGAGCAGATGAAATCGCTGCTCATCCCGCTGGGAATGCCGAACGTGCGTTTCGCCGTAAAGCTCGAACAGCGGAAAGAGCCCGACAGCAAGGGTATGGACACGGTTACTTTCCTGTTTTCCGCCAACAAGAACGGCACGCTGCAGAATGTGGCATCCATCGCCTCGGGAGGAGAAATCGCCCGGGTCATGCTTTCACTCAAGGCCATGATAGCCGGAGCCGTAAAGCTGCCGACCATCATCTTCGACGAAATTGATACGGGAGTTTCCGGATCAATAGCGGAGAAAATGGCGCTCATCATGCAG
Source organism: Bacteroidales bacterium SW299 (assembly GCA_019550975.1). Lineage (GTDB taxonomy): Bacteria > Bacteroidota > Bacteroidia > Bacteroidales > Bacteroidaceae > Phocaeicola > Phocaeicola excrementipullorum. Next base: position 104,753 of record SDWH01000009.1, read on the forward strand.
GATATGGGAAAGCAGAACAGGCAGGTCATCAGCATCACTCACCTTCCGCAGATCGCCGCACGAGGAAACGCGCATTATAAGGTATACAAAAAAGATACGGAAACCGGAACAAACAGCTACATCCGGCAACTAACCGACGAAGAACGGGTGCAGGAAATCGCCCATATGCTGAGCGGAACCACTCTGACAGACGCAGCCGTGCAGAATGCACGCGCTTTGCTGGAATTTGAAAACAAATGAAATGAAAGATATGATTGAAAAGAACGAAATGATATTCGGTGCCAGAGCTGTCATCGAAGCGATACAGGCCGGAAAGGAAATAGACAAGATTCTGGTCAAAAAGGATATTCAAAGCGAACTTTCGCGGGAACTGTTCGCCGCATTGAAAAATACGGCCGTGCCCGTACAGCGAGTTCCGGTAGAACGGTTGAACCGGATTACACGGAAGAACCACCAGGGAGTGATTGCATTTATCTCGCCCATCGTTTACCAGCGGACAGAAGATCTGGTGCCTTTCCTTTTTGAGCAGGGAAAGAATCCGTTTTTTCTGATGCTCGACGGCGTGACGGATGTCCGCAATTTCGGTGCCATAGCCCGCACCTGCGAATGTGCAGGGGTAGACGCTGTAATCATCCCTTCGAAAAACAGCGTAAGTGTCAACGCGGATGCAATAAAAACGTCTGCCGGAGCACTCCATACGCTTCCGGTATGCCGGGAGAACAGCCTGACAAGCACGATCAAGTTTCTGAAGGAAAGCGGATTCCAGATCATAGCCGCCACGGAAAAAGGGGATTACGACTATACGAAAGCAAACTACCAGAACCCGGTATGCATCATAATGGGTGCAGAAGATACGGGGGTTTCCTACGACAACCTGGCTCTTTGCGACGAATGGGTCAAGATACCTTTATATGGAAAAATCGAATCGCTGAACGTGTCGGTGGCTGCCGGAGTCCTGATTTATGAAGCCGTCAAGCAACGGCATATTGAAGCATAATACAAATATGGAGAACAACAATATGAAGAAAGCAATACTTTTACTGGCTTGCGGGATAGCCGTTCAGAGCGGAATGGCTCAGGAACTTCCCAAATGGGCCGACAAAGCCCGGAAAGCTGTCTTTTCAGTCATCACATACGACAAGGACAACAAAATACTGAATACCGGAAACGGTTTCTACATCAACGCAAACGGAACGGCTGTTTCCGATTACAGCCTGTTCAAAGGAGCCGAACGGGCCGTGGTCGTAACAGCCGACGGAAAAGAACTGCCTGTCACGTATATCCTGGGAGCTGACGAGATGTATGATGTGGTGAAGTTCCAGACCGAAGTGGACAAGAAGATTTATCCCCTGGAACCGGCAACGGCACCGGGCAGCATGGGTCAGACCGTTTTCCTGCTTCCCTACTCCACACAAAAGGACATCAAGGCGCAAACAGGCACTGTCACCAAAGTGGATACCATCGGAAAGCAGTCTTTTTACTACACATTAAACATGAAGACGGGCGACAAGACCGTAAGCTGCCCGGTAATGAACGGAGAAGGACAGGTGCTGGGACTTATCCAGAAAAATGTTGACGAAAAGAGCGACGCAAGCTTTGCCATCGGAATCAACTATGCTAAAGCTCTGGCAATAAATGCGCTGTCAATAAACGACTATTCGCTCAAGTCGATCGGCATCCGAAAGGGACTGCCGGAAGACGAATCGCAAGCATTGGTCTTCCTGTATATGGCTTCATCAAGCCTGAAGGGCAACGAATATCAGGAACTGCTCAACGAGTTTATCACAAAATACCCGGAAAACAGCGAAGGGTATTCAAGACGGGCCATACTGTATATCAGCAAAGGCGACGAGGAGTATCTCAAACTGGCAGACGAAGACCTGAAAAAGATGCTTGAAGTATCTGAAGACAAGGCAGAGGGACATTACAACATCGCCAAGCAGATTTATAATTATGTCATTTCGCTCAACGGGAAACAGCCTTACGGCGACTGGACGCTTGACCGCGCATTGGAGGAAATCAACGCCGCACTTGACAAAGACAACCAGGGACTGTATTACCAGCTTCAGGGCGACATATTCTTTGCCCAGCAGAAATATCCGGAGGCTTTTGCCAGCTATGATGCCGTCAACCATTCCACACTGGCTTCTGCCGCTTCTTTCTACTCGGCCGCAAAGACGAAGGAACTGATTGAAGGAGCCAGCAAGAAAGAAGCCATCGCGCTGATGGACAGTGCTGTGGCACGGTTCATCATGCCTTACGGCAAGGATGCTGCCCCTTATCTCTATGAACGCGGAAGGATGAAAGCCGAGGACGGACAGTTCCGCGAAGCCGTAAAAGACTACAATGCTTTTTCGGATGCGATGATGGGACAAGTATCGGCAGAGTTCTACGTCATCCGCGAACAGGCTGAAATGCAGTGCCGCATGTACCAGCAGGCCATCAACGATATCAACAAGGCTATCGAAATGGAACCGGGAAACGAAAGCTACTGGGTGGAGAAAGGAAGTGTGCACCTGCGTGTAAACCAGCCGGAAGAAGCAGTCAAAGCTCTTACAAGAGCTACGGAAATCAACCCGAAGAATGCGGTAGCCTACCGGATGATGGGATATGCACAAATCCAGCAGAAAAAGAAAAAGGAAGGTATGGCCAACCTGAAAAAAGCGAAAGAACTGGGAGATACCGTGGCTTCAGGACTTATCGAAAAATATAAATAAACGTTATCATGAACAACCGCATCTGTCACCTCTTCGGAATCAAGCGCCCCATCATTCAAGGCGGAATGGTGTGGTGCAGCGGATGGCGTCTGGCATCTGCCGTGAGCAACGCGGGCGGACTGGGACTGATAGGAGCCGGCTCCATGCACCCTGAAACCTTGCAGGAACATATACGCAAGTGCAAGGCGGCAACCGACAAGCCTTTCGGAGTAAACGTTCCGCTCATGTATCCTGAAATCGACAAAATCATGGACATCATTGCCAGTGAAGGCGTGAAGATTGTCTTCACTTCGGCAGGCAATCCGGCAAAATGGACCGACACGCTGCACAGCGCAGGAATAAAGGTGGCGCACGTCGTTTCGTCAACACGCTTCGCTGCCAAATGTGAAGAAGCAGGAGTAGATGCCATCGTGGCAGAAGGATTTGAAGCCGGAGGACATAACGGACGGGAAGAAACAACCACCTTCTGCCTGATACCTGCCGTAAAGCGAATATGCACGGTGCCTCTGATCGCTGCAGGAGGCATCGTAACCGGCGAAGGCATACTGGCCGCGCAGATACTGGGAGCAGACGGCGTACAAATGGGCACACGGTTCGCACTCACGCGGGAAAGTTCCGCACACTTCTCATTCAAGGACAGATGCCTGCAACTGAATGAGGGAGATACCATCCTGACACTGAAACAGCTCTCGCCCACCCGGCTCGTAAAGAACGACTTCTACAAACAGGTGGAGGAAGCCGAGAAAAGAGGAGCCTCAACAGATGAAATGCGCGACCTGCTTGGAAAAGGACGGGCAAAAAAAGGCATCTTCGAAGGCGACATCTTTGAAGGGCTGATTGAAATCGGGCAGGCTGCCTCGATGCTGAAGCAACTTCAGACTGTTGACGAAGTGATGAAAGAGCTGGCCGAAGAATATGAGGAAGCGCTCAACCGAATAAGGACAGCAAGGTGACAATGACAAGCGGCCAAAGGCTGTGTCAGGACCAGCCTTATCCGTCACCCCGGACACTGTTGAAGGATTTCGCAAACATAAGCTGACTTATCCACCACAGGACCGGCAAGAAATAGAATAAGGGGGTGCATTTTACCATTTTAATGCACCCCCTCTTAATTGTTTTCAAGGATATTTTTCCGATTTCATGACTAGTAAAACCGGGAAAACAGACCGGATACAAACGCAAAAGAACCTGATAGAATTTTACCTTGTTAGAAAATTTAAATAGGCTCTTATTTTCATTGACGTGACGAGATAAAATTTTAATGTTTCCCATCATCTTTTCAAGCGGAATAAGAGCCTGTTTAAATTTTGCTCTGCCTCGGTTTGAGAATTGTTTTCGAGGATGTTTTTCTGTTTCTACGAAGATGATAGCGGGGAAACAGACCGGAAACAAAATCAAAAAGGGACGGATAAAAAACTTTTTCGGAAAATAAAATAAGGGGGGGACTGCACCCCCTATTTTTATTGACGCTATGTTTCCCATCATCCGTTCCGGCAGCCGGAACAAGCTTATTTCAGCAGCTCAGCCAGCTTAGCTTCGATGTCTTCTCCGCGCAAGTCACGGGCCACGATGGTCCCGTCCTGAGCAATCAGCACCGTAGCAGGAATGGAGCGCACGCCATACAGACCGGCAGCTTCGTTTTTCCATCCTTTCAGGTCCGACATCTGAGGCCAGGTAATCTTCAGATCGGCAATCCCCTTCTTCCAGCTTTCCAGATTGCTGTCGAGCGAAACGCCGACCACCTCAAAGCCTTTCGCCTTGTATTTGGCATATGCAGCCACAACGTTCGGCATCTCTCTGCGGCACGGACCGCACCAGCTTGCCCAGAAGTCAACAAGCGTATACTTGTTTTTCGCCACATAGTCGGAGAGCTTCACCTGTTTTCCTTCGGGCGTATCAAGAGCGAAATCAGTATACTTCTGCCCCTCCGAAGTCTTGACACGCACATCAACGTATTCCTTCAGGCGCACAAGCGAAGGATTTGAAGCCAATGGTGCCGGCACTTTCTCCAGCAGCGGCTGCACGTCGGCTACCTCGAATCCCATGCCGAACATACCCAAAAGTTCTGCACCGGCAGCCTTGTCTACATTTTCCGAAAGCATCTGAAGGATCCGTCCGGTACCTTCTGCCTCTTTCCCGTCGAGAACTTTCATCAGCGAATCCTGCTGTGCCGCGGTCAGCGTAGAATCAGTGGTTGCCTTCTTGTAAATGCTTTCCATCTCATCATTAATCCGCTTATACTCGTCCATGAATCCCTGCATCACATCATTGTTGGCCGTACCGGACACGCGGCTCTCCTGTGCGCTCATGTTCACCGTAACGGTTCCCGGTTCAACAAAAATCATGGCGGCCATGTGGCTGTCTCCGTTCGAATAGGTAACGTAACGCAAGGCTGCAACCGAATCGGGCACTCCCTTAAATTCAAATGCACCGCCCTTCACCACGGTTGAATCGAGCACTTCAAATCCGTTTTCCGTTCTGTTCTGCAAATAGACCATATCTCCGTCGCTTGCACCTTCTGCCGTACCCTTGATGGTATATCCGGCCTTCTCCTGACATGCCGCCAGTGCCATGACACCTGCAGCGGCAAACCAAACCATTTTTTTCATGAATTTTTATTTGCTTTTAATTATGCAGGCAAAGATAATCGTTTCATTCAAAAAAGCATGTCTTTTTAATTATAATTCACCACAGCAGGCAAATGACGTGTCAGTCGTCGATGTCGATAACGCGCATCTGGCTGTCGAAAGTGATTTCCCAGCGGTTGGAGAGCTTCACTTCATAGTTGCTGCGGTCACGCTCGATAGACAGGATCCGGGCGTCGGGATAGTTGCTCTGCACGTAGCTCTTGATCCCCTGAGGAACAATCGCTGAAGGAACTCCGTTGACCTTGCAGCTAACTTCCGTCCAGTCGCCAGACTTGTCGAACTCAACCTTTTCGCCGGTCGTGAAGATCACGTCGTAGCTCTTGCTGAACAGATCCGTTTCCTGCTTGGCCAAAGCAACCTTCGAACTCTTGAAATAAGTCGAAAGGAAGGTCTGAGCCTTAGTAGGCAACTGACCGATCTGGATGGGCCTGTCATTGTCGGCAAAGGCGATTCCGGACATCACGAACACACTCACTAAAAATAATGCTAACTTTTTCATAAGGCTTATTCTTTTTAGGGTTATACATTTGTTGCATTTTTCTAATGCAAAGATGCGGACAGAATCTGAAAACTTTCTGAACAATGCGGATTTTGTCGAAAAAAACGATATGCAAATAGGAATATATTAGAAATAAGCTACTTATGAGCATTTCTCAAAGAACGAGGTAATGACTTGGAAACAGTTGCGATTTCTGCTATATGAGGTGTGTTTCTGTCAAACAACTCTTGTCTTGCCACAAATTCACACAAAGCAACTAAATTCTATTACCGTTTCCCATATTTCTTTTCAAATAATTTCGTATTCTTCTCTCCCCAAGCAATCATAGCATCAATAATGGGAATCAGTGTCATGCCCAGTGGTGTGATGGCATACTCCGAGCGTGGGGGCAGTTCAGGGTAGATGGTCTTCGATACGAGACCGTCCTCTACCAGTTCCTTCAGTTGCAAGTCGAGCACACGGGGCGTGGCTTCGGGAAATATCTTGTGCAGTTCGCTGGGACGCAGGGCACGGTGGCGCAGTTCGTCCAAGATGCAAGATTTCCATTTCGAATCAATCAGGCTCATGGTCAACCGCAAGGGACAGTCCAAATCTACGGGTATCTTTCTTTCGTACATGGTTTTATCTTTACTGAATGTTACGCCTGCAAAGGTAAGGATAATATATCATAACAGGGATATACCGAATAATTTTTCAGTATATAAATAATTTTTCGGTACTTGTGCAGGCAGGAGGAATCGCCTACCTTTGCAGCATCAAAACAAGATAATCAATTAAACATTAGCATCATGAGAGCAAATATCGAAGAGTACAAGGCAGTGGAAGCCGCTGCCATGAAGTTTGTGAAGAGTGTAGCAGAAGGCAACAGCAAGTATGCCCGCGAGTTGTTTATTGACGAAGCCGTCCTATTCGGCTATTTGGACGGGAAGCTGGAGCACGGCAGCATCGAGCAGTTCTACCGCAATGTGGACACCGTAGGCGCAGGCGATGACTTCAAGGCACGCATCGACGTGGTGGACGTGGAAGAAACCCTCGCCGTGGTACGCGTGCTGGAGGAGAAATGGGGAGGCCGTATTGACTTCACCGACTACCTGCTGCTGATGAAGATGGACGGCGAGTGGCGGTGCGTGGCGAAGGCCTACAATCAGAATTCCGATACCATTCAAAAGTAAGGAGGAAGCGTCATGAAGATAACAGTCATTACAGGAAGTCCGCGCAAGCATGGTAACAGCTTTGCCATGACAGACGCATTTATCAGGGAAGCGGAGAAACTCGGTCACACGGTGCAACGCTTTGATGCCGCACTGATGAAAATAGGCGGCTGCCGTGCCTGCCAGACCTGCTTCAAGACGGGCAAGGCTTGTTCGTTCGACGATGATTTCAACCTTATCGCCCCTGCCATCATGGAAGCCGATGCTGTCGTATTCCCCATGCCGACCTACTGGTATTCCATCCCGGCACAGATAAAGGGCGTGATTGACCGCCTGTTCTCATTCGTGGTAGACGGAAAGGATATCGCCGGAAAAAAATGCGGACTAATAGCCTGCTGCGAAGAAGACGACGTGACGGTAATGGACGGCATCCGTATGCCGCTGGAGCGTTCTGCCGCCCTGCTGAAATGGGAGATGGCAGGCGAAGTGTTTATTACCGGAGTATTGAACGAAGGGGACATCAATAAGACGGACGGATGCAAGCAAGCGGCTGAACTGGCGCATAAATTCTGAACGTATGAAAGTATTGTTGATTAACGGCAGCCCGAATCAAACGGGCTGCACCTATACCGCCTTGCACGAAGTGGAAACCACCTTGCAGGCAAACGGCATCGAAACGGAACTGCTGTACTTGGGCAAGAAACCCATAGCGGGCTGCATCGCCTGCGGAGCCTGCATGAAGACTGGACATTGCTTCCGCAACGACCTTGTGCAAGAGATACAGAAGCGGCTGGACGAATTTGATGCCATCGTCATCGGCTCACCGGTCTATTACAGTGCGCCGACGGGGCAGCTCGTTTCGTTTCTGAACCGCCTGTTCTTCGCCACGGAAAGCCGCATGGCAGGCAAGCTTGGCGCATCAGTCGTATCGTGCCGCCGTGGTGGAGCCTCCGCCACCTTCGAACAGCTGAACCAGTATTTCACCATCGCCAATATGCCAGTCGTGGCATCGCAATACTGGAACTCGGTGCACGGCTTCACGCCCGACGATGTGCGCAAGGACAAGGAAGGCTTGCAGACCATGCAAGTCTTGGGGCAAAACATGGCGTGGCTGCTGAAGTGCATCGAAAGCGGACGGAAGAACGGCATCCGCAAGCCGGAATATGAGCCGAGGATGCGAACGCATTTCATTCAAGACAAATATGAATAATCAGAAAGTAATATGGATGAGAAAAGCATAAAGGAAGAAGTAATACGCACTATCGAATACTACATCGAAGGCGCAAGGCAATGCGACGACATTCTTTTCTATAAGGCATTCGACCGGAACGCAACGATGTCGTGGGCGGAAGACGGCAGCATCCGCACTGTTCCCATTGAGGAACTGCTCAAGTTCGGGCAATCAATGGGCAAGCAGGAGGTAGATTATAAACTGACCGTTTGCAGCGCGACGGAAGACACAGCCATAGCCCGTATAGAATCCCACTTCAACAAAGCCGGAACGTACACCGACATGTTTACCCTTGTCAAAGGGGCAGACGGCTGGAAGATAGTCAGCAAGATATATCACTTGTACAAAAAGAATTAAAAACATTCAGATGACCAACGGGAGAGATGCAAGTGGTTTTGGTCTGCCCAAAACACAAACTTGCTATCCTCCCGTTGGTATTGTTTATAATGCCGTGCCCTTGCCTCTCCTAAGCGGCTCAACCGTCTTTTTAACGGATGAGAACAGCCTGCCAAGCTGCTCTCTGAACCATTCGCCAATCAGTTGCCCGTTGATGGCAAGTGCAAGTTTAGACCTGTCTTTGGGGTCTTTCACCACTTGGAAGCCAGCCCTTTCGGTCGTGAACTTCCGCTTGTGTTCCTCCGAATAGAGTTCGCCCTCGTAGAACAGCGGCTTGCCGCTGATGAGCGTGGCGGTCTGCCGCTCGTTGAAGCCGACTTTAAGGCAGAACTTCTCCATGTACACCAGTTCTTGGAACAGCGGAAACCATTTCTTGGCTTTTCCAATAAGAACAATGATAGAATAATCTGCTTTAATGTAAGCAGGACTTATCTTCAATGCGAAAGACCCAATTTATATGAATGCACAAGAAAGTATTGGCGATTATGTGGCAAACGAGCACAAAATGCAGATTTTGCTTTTGCTATATGTTCGGGATATATCATAGGAGTATTTAGACCAACACGTTGGTTTTTGACTAGTTCAAAAGAATACCCAGGACGCTGGGAATTTGAAGGTGAAGAAGTTGAGAACTCTCCCTTTCTAAACATGAACATATCCCATTTGATTGGTAAAAATCAGAATCCTGTTTCATATATTAATATGTAGATATACAACAAACCAATTATCAGTATGGGAATCATTAATATAGCAGGTGTACAATTTGCCATTTCGGACCTGAATTAGAGGATGATTCAATATTATAATATTTTACATCAAACTCTTTACTGACAAAAACCACTTGCGTGACCTGTTCGACAAAACTTATTTCAATGAAGCCAAAGATCTAATGATCCCCTGATTCCGGGGCTATTTGATTAATTGTTTAACCCGTCCCATTTTAACGGGACACGAATGAAATCGGATATAAACTTACTGGAATCAATATATCTGATATTCCTTCTTTGCAGAGATAAAATAATCACCCTATCCCTGATCTGAGCTCTTCCAAATATTTTTTTATATCATCTACAGGACGAAAAGGCTCTATTATATCAAGGTTTGTATTTATTATTGCATATACAAATTCCACATCGTTATCTTCTCCACCAAAACCGTCTGAATCCTCAAAATATCTTCCATCCGGATATATCATCCACGAAATGGCACAAATACCTTTTTTAAAACAATCATATCTGTTGACAGCAGCATATCTTATATCCTTGTTTCTGGCATTTTTATATCCATAACGGCACTTCTTTTCTATTGATTTAAAATCAATCTCACTATCGTCCACAAGCATGGTACCGCCTTCAGTCGAAAGTTTCCGGATTTTGCCAGTCTGCGTATTGGCTATAAACAGCTCATGATTACGCCATCCTTCACCCCAAAACATAGCCATGCCATCACCTACATATAATCCACCACGACCTTCTAACTCTGAAAATCCTGATACTTTTACCTCTTCAGCCTCATAATCTACAATGAATTTGATTTCATTCTGTTCCATAACAAAATATGTTTAGATTATTTTTTTCATTTATCAATATTCACACCAGCCCCCTCACTAGAATGTACTTTAAAATGAACATAGCATTCTTTGCAAGTTCACAAGCTGAGCGAATGCTTGCCATATCGTCAGCTGACATCCGACATTCAACAGCCTGCCCATTTTTTGTGGACAGCAATGTTCCATATTGGACCGCGTCGCACAGACCGCTTTCAGTTTCTTTTCAGATAAAGCGCGTTTGTAATGACAGCCGGAAGCTCCTCCCGGTAATGCGTCACCATAATCATAGTCTTGTCCTTTCTTTCACAGAAAGCCTCGATGACATCTTTTACCAGCCTGCGATTCCACATATCCAGCCCATGGAGAGGCTCATCAAGAATCAGCAGTTCCGGATCCTTCACAAAGGCACGCGCAAGCAGAACCATGCGCTGCTCTCCGCTCGACAATTGGAGGAAATTCCGGTCTTTCAGGTCAGCTATCCCGAAAATATCCATCCACCATTCGCACACGGCACGGTCTTTCTCCTGCATTTTCCTGTACAGTCCGATCGAGTCATGCAGTCCGCTTGCCACGATATCAATTGCAGGCAGATTTTTCAGGTAAGCGCGGTGCATCTCCGGACTCACATAACCGATGTGCTTCTTTATCTCCCAGATACTCTCCCCGCTCCCTCTTTTACGGCCGAACAGAGCGATGTCACAGGCATAGCTTTGGGGATTGTCAGCGCACACCAGACTCAGCAGGGTTGACTTTCCCGAGCCGTTATCTCCGCTCAGCGCCCACTTCTCTCCGCAACGGACGGTCCAGTCCAGATCTTTCAGTATCGTCCTGTCACCATAGCGGATGCTCACCTTGTTCAAGTCCACAATGTGTTCCGCATGATACAGATTCTCGCCATAAGGCAGATTCAGAATCCGTTCCCGCTTTTCTTCCGGAAGAACATGCGCCGGAACCTCCCGACGCTGATGCAGATACTCCTGCAAGGAAATCTTATCACCGCAAGTACGGTCCTCCACAGGGATCACATGCGTGATGAATTCCGGAATATCATCTGTCTTTGAAAGAACCAGTATAACCTGAAGGCGCGTCATCTCCGTCAGCCTGCGCAGCAGCACATGAAGCAAGTCACGGGTCTTCGCATCAAGTCCGATAAAGGGATTGTCCATGATAAGCACCCTCGGACCGCTCAACAGCGTCTTGGTCAGCTGGAACTTCCGCAGTTCTCCGCTCGACAGCAGAATAATATGTTTGTCCAGCATGGCCTCCACCCCGAACAGGTCATACAGCGCATCCTTCAGTTCGCCGTCCGCGCACGCCGGAAGAAGATCGCGGACAATGGGAGTTTCGTCAATATCATGCGTATTCCAGCGCTGCTGGTAATAGTAGGTGGCATCCGAGTCGCCGTATGAATCACGGAAAGTGATGTATTTGACATTGTCACACACCATTTCCGACTCCGAAGGAGAAAAGTCATAAGCCACTTCATTCATCAACAGCGGATAACGCCCCGTGATGGTATCTACCAAAAGACTTTTCCCGCCTCCGTTTGGTCCGACTATGGCTATATGCTCTCCTTTTCCGATGTGCAGATTTATCGGCTTTTTCATCCGATAAACCGGATTGCGCGCCACTCCGTCCGTTATTGATATTATATCTTGCATTCCGTTCTTCTGTTTTTTTTAGTCACGTATCAATAAATTACTTGTCTCTCAAAAAAAAGGAAGGCACGAAGCTCTTCCTCTGACACAGCTTGCCGTACCTTCCTTTTTCCTTTTTTTCATACAAATTTCCGTTACTGGTGGACAATCATGGCGGTCCGCGGAGCCACAACAAGTTTGTTTCCGTTCAGCACTCCCAGTCCCATCACTGGGTCGATTTTACCGTCACGGCATACTATCCAGTACTTCCCTTCCGGAACGGCGATTTCGGCCGGAGCTGTATCCGCATTCAGCACAACGGTCGTATTCAGCCACGTATCACCTTCCGGTTTTCCGTTGATGCGGAAAGCCACCACATTGTCTGACGGAGTTTCCAAATACTCCAGGCACTTGCCCACAAGGGAAGCAGAACCCAGATGGAAAGCCGGATGCGCCTTTCTGACGGCAATCAGTCCACATGTATAGTCAAACAAGTCACGGTGAGCCGTCTTGTTCCTCCAGTCGATGGCATTGATGCTGTCAGGGCTTGCGTATGAATTTGCGACACCGAACTTGCTCCGCATCACTTCGTCGCCGGCAAAGATGAAAGGAATGCCCTGCGAAGTCATGACAGCCGTCATTCCCAGTTTCAGCAAAGCGTCCTGTTCCTGAACCGACGCACCGGGCATTGTGGCACGGATACGGTCGGTGATGCACATATCGTCATGGCAGCTCATGTAACTGATCATCTGAGCAGGCTCTCCGGCCCAGTTTCTCAGCGGTCCGTTCACCGAATCCGTCTGCACCTGCGGATGCACGACACCTCCTGCCAGTCCGAACTTCACACCTTCAGAAAATCCCCGCTTGCCGATCAGGAAAGCACCTTTGGAATCATCCCCCCAGGCACCGCGCAGACTGTCGCGGAACTCATCGCTGAACGCCGCTATTCCAGGCATACGGGCAATGTTCTTTTTCAAGGCAATCTGGTCTTCCGGCAGTTGCGGAGCCTTGGCAGCCCAGCCTTCGCCACCTATATAAATGGTAGGATCGATCTTGTCAAGCGCAGCCCGAATCTCTTTCATCGTTTCAATGTCATGGATAGCCATCAGATCGAAGCGGAATCCGTCGATGTGATATTCGTTCACCCAATAGCATACCGACTCAACCATAAAGCGGCGCATCATGGCACGCTCGCTGGCCGTTTCGTTTCCGCAGCCGGAAGCGTCGGCAAACTTCCCGTCTTCCGTATGGCGGTAGAAATACCCCGGAACCGTACGTTCAAAGTTGCTGCCTTCCGCCACGGCCGTATGGTTATAAACCACATCCATGATCACACGGATGCCCGCCTGATGCAAAGCCATGACCATCTGCTTGAACTCACGGATGCGCACGTCGGGCTTGTAAGGATCAGTAGAATAAGAACCTTCCGGCACGTTGTAGTTCTTCGGATCATATCCCCAGTTATACTGAGGTTTGTCGAGCCGCGTTTCGTCGACCGTCGCGAAGTCGAACGAAGGAAGGATCTGCACATGCGTAACCCCCAGCTCCTTCAGGTGGTCGATGCCAGTCTTTTCGCCCAGATAAGTAGAAGTTCCCTTCTCCGTCAGAGCCAGAAACTTTCCGCGGTTCTTGATGCCGGAAACCGTATCCACAGAGAAGTCCCGATGGTGCATTTCATAAATAATCATGTCAGAGAAGCTCTTCATCGGCGGACGCTTGTCGGCATCCCATCCCTGCGGGTCCGTGGTGTTGAGGTCGATAATAGCGGCACGGTCGCCGTTCACTCCAACCGCTTTCGCCATCACTCCCGGCGTATCGCCCAGCCAGGTATCGTTTACCTTCACATTAAAAGTATAGAACTTTCCGTTCAGATCCCCGTCGGCCTTTACCTTCCACATACCGTCAGTTTCCTCTTCCATGGGAAGCATCTGGTAGGCCGATCCTCCGAGGCCTTGTTCATAGAGCATCACCCGCACCTCCTGCGCAGTAGGAGCCCACAGCGCAAAGTGTGTCGACGACGGAGAGTAAACCATTTCTTCCCATTCTCCCTTGTAGACGGGATAATCCTCATACGAAGAAAAACCGTCTTTCTGCGACTGGCTGCATCCGGCAGCCGTAATGACAGACATCAGAATTACGTGTTTCAGTTTCATTTTACAAATTATTTTTTTATTCGGTTCGGATTTTTCGCTATGAAATCTCTCCAGTTTGAATAAGCTTTGGGCAGGACCGGATTTCCCATCTGAAGATAATGGCAATAGGCAGCCCCGAGCGCGTCGGTCGCATCAAGAAAAGGCCCCATCTCCGATTCCGGAATATGGAGCATGCGTTTCAGCATGTCCGCCACCTGCTCCTTGCTTGCCTGTCCGTTCCCCGTGATTGCCATTTTGATCTTCAGCGGGGCATATTCAGTGACAGGTATGTCGCGGCACAGCGCAGCCACGATAGCCACCCCCTGCGCACGTCCGAGCTTCAGCATCGACTGCACGTTTTTCCCGAAGAAAGGAGCCTCAATGGCAAGCTCGTCGGGCAGATACGAAGTGATGATTCCCTGCACCCGCTCGTAAATATGCTTCAGCTTCAGATAAGGATCCGCGCATTTGCGGAGGTCGATCACTCCAAGCGCCATCACATGCGGCTTGACTCCCGCAATCTTCAGCACGCCGTATCCCATGACATTCGTTCCCGGATCTATGCCCAGTATGATCTTCTCTTTGACGGGCTGTATCACCTGATGACCTCCATCAATGTCGGAAACCCGACCACTTTATCCTTGAATATCTTTTTGATTTCCCCGTTCAGATGTTCTCCTCCGTTCACCAGCCACTTGTGCAGTGCGGCCGAATCCTCCGCCTCCCACTGCAACGAAAAGCATTCGCTGTCCTGTTCCTTGTGGCTCAGTATGCGGAGTATGCGCGGATTCTTCAGAATACCGCTCTTCTCCGCTTCAGGAATATAACATTCGTTCAGCCAGATGACAAAATTGCGCGCGTCATCCATTTCTACATGATAAGTCGTGTTGTAAACCAGCATAATTCCGTTTCTTTTGATTCAATCTTTCTGCAAACATAAGCAAAATATGTGAGAAAACGCAGAAGAAATGCAGATTTGCGCAACGACAATCAGCAACCGAAAAAAATCCGATGCGCTGCATACCGATTACGATACGTCTTTTGCCTATTCTTTGTCTTTGATTTCTTCTAACATATCATTGATGAAACCGTCCGCCTGCTGCATCAGGTCATCAAACTGCTGCTTCAGTTCCTCATGATTGAACTCGGCGGCTTTTTCCGACACTTCTTCCGAGAACTTTTCCAGTTCCTTCCGCTGGTCCTCGGTCATATCCTCCAATACCTTTTTGCCTTTTTCATTGATGCTGCGGTATTCCTCACCCACCCGCTTCCAGTCTTCTTCCGTATAGGAAGATGCATTCTTGAGCGTTTTTTCGGTCAGGCTTTTCATGTCGTTCACATAGTCTTGGGCACTGTAGCCTGCACACGCGGTGAAACACATGCCGGCAAAGCCGATGGCAAAGGCAAAATGAAACAGTTTTTTCATAAACAGAAGTTTTTTGATGTGCATATATGTACAAAGGTAAATAATTTCTTGAAAACCGGCAGGCATTTTTCTTTATTTTTGCAGCATATACAGAGGCCTATTCTTCGTTTTGCAGCCATTACGCCGCATGTGAAAACGGAGAAGAATGCGGTGGCTGACGGACGGACAACTCACGGCAGAAGCATAGTCACCGGCACACCGGTTCAAGAGTTCTCCAAAGCAGACAAGCAACGCAGTTCCGCAACGTTCTTTTTTGCAGAAGTGTCCAAAATGTAGCCTGTAATCATTAAAAACGCTAAAAGCAGGGCTTCCTTAAGCAAAGTTTTATTATTTTTGCGCACATTGTAAGAACAAATGTGCAATTTGCAAAATGGAGATTCAAAACAGCTTTATACAATTGGTAGAAGAAAGCATCCGCAAGAACTGGAATTTGGACGCTTTGACAGATTACAAAGGAGCAACGCTGCAATACCGCGATGTTGCCAGAAAGATAGAAAAGAT
Source organism: Bacteroidales bacterium SW299 (assembly GCA_019550975.1). Taxonomy (GTDB): domain Bacteria; phylum Bacteroidota; class Bacteroidia; order Bacteroidales; family Bacteroidaceae; genus Phocaeicola; species Phocaeicola excrementipullorum. The sequence continues at coordinate 120,640 of SDWH01000009.1, forward strand.
GCATATCCTTTTCGAACATGCCGGAATAAAGAAGGGCGACAAGATTGCCTTGTGCGGACGGAACAGCGCAAACTGGACAGCCGCATTCCTGGGAATCGTCACATACGGAGCTGTGGCTGTGCCTATCCTGCATGAATTCAAGGCAGACAACGTGCACCACATCGTCAACCATTCGGAAGCACGGATGCTGTTTGTGGGCGACCAGGTGTGGGAAAACTTCAACGAGCGTGCCATGCCGAACCTGGAAGGCATCATCGAGCTGAAAAACTACGACCTGGTGGTTTCGCGCTCAAAAAAACTCACCTATGCAAGAGAGCACCTGAACGAAGAGTTCGGAAAGAAATATCCCTGCCGGTTCCGTGCGGAACAGGTTGCCTACCGCCGCGAAGACCCTGAGGAACTGGCCGTAATCAATTACACATCGGGAACCACGGGGTATTCAAAGGGAGTGATGCTCCCCTACCGCAGCATCATTTCAAACATCGTGCACATCGACTCGAAAGTCGGGCTGAAGCCGGGCGACCGGATCGTATCGATGCTTCCGCTGGGACATATTTTCGGACTGGTATTCGACTTCCTTTACGGCATTACCGTCGGAGCTCACCTGTGGTTTCTTACACGCATGCCAAGCCCGAAAATCATCGCCGAATCGTTTGCCGTCATCCGTCCCCGCGTCATCGCCTGCGTGCCCCTCATCGTTGAAAAAATCTTCAAGAAAAACATTCTTCCGCAGGTCGACAGCAAGCTGGGCAAGCTTCTGCTGCACATCCCGATCGTGAGCGACAAAATCAAGGACCAGATACGCAAACAGGCCATGGAGGTATTTGGAGGGAACTTCATCGAGATCGTCATCGGAGGAGCTCCGTTCAACGCTGAGGTGGAAGCCTTTCTGAGGAAAATAAACTTCCCGTACACCATCGCCTACGGAATGACGGAATGCGCTCCGCTTATCTGCCACAGCCGCTGGGACGAGATCCTTTATATGTCATGCGGAAAAACCGTTTCAAACATGGAAACGAAAGTCGACTCGCCCGATCCGGAAAACATTCCGGGCGAACTGCTGTGCCGGGGCATGAATGTCATGCTGGGATACTACAAGAACCAGGAGGCGACCGGACAGACCATCGACAAGGACGGATGGCTCCACACCGGGGACATGGCCGTAAAGGATGCGGACGGAAACATATTCATCAAAGGACGCTGCAAGAATATGCTGCTCACAGCCTCCGGACAGAATATCTATCCGGAAGAGATAGAGGCAAGGCTCAACAACATGCCTTTCGTAAACGAATCGCTGGTAATACTGAAAGACAACAAGCTCGTGGCACTCGTATATCCGGACAATGAGGAGGCTTTCGCCCAGAACCTGACCAAAAAGCAACTGGAAGATGCCATCGAGCAGAACCGTGTCGAGCTCAACAAGCTACTTCCTGCCTACTCGCAGATCGCACATGTCAAACTCTATCCCGAAGAATTTGAAAAGACAGCGAAGAAGAGCATCAAACGCTTCCTGTATCAATAAGCGCGGATGTGTCAAAACAGAATCTGGCTGCCAGAAACGATGCCGCCCCGAGCGTTAGCGAAAGATTTCGAAGGCATCCGCGCGGATGCGGGACAGACTTCGCCGAACGTTGTGTCTTCCTTCCTGCGGTTGTCCTTCAGATGACAAGAACGGAAGCTGACTCTTTTTTTGACATACCCGCAACCTCACATAAATGTCATACTCCCCCTCAAAAGCCTTCCCTCCGGGGGAGGACTGACGGGGCTTAAACCTTAACCTATGTCACATTCTAACCCGGAACTTCTGGTCTATAAGGCTTCCGCCGGTTCGGGAAAGACCTTCACGCTGGCAGTCAATTACATCTGCCAACTGATTGAAGACCCCACTGCCTACCGGAGGATTCTTGCCGTAACGTTCACGAACAAGGCTACAGCCGAAATGAAGGAGCGAATCCTGGAACAGCTTGACGGAATCGCCGAACGTTGTCCGGACTCGGACGGATACCTGAAGGAAATACAGAAACGTACAGGCAAGGCGGAAAACGAGATACGCCGGTCGGCAGGCAAGGCACTGACCAACATCATCCACGACTACAGCCGTTTCCGGATCGAAACCATCGACTCGTTCTTCCAGTCCGTTCTGAGAAACCTCGCCCGCGAACTCAATCTGGGCGCAGGGCTTTCGATCGAACTGAACAACAAGGAGGTGCTGAGCGATGCCGTAGACATCCTGATTGAAAAGCTGGACCGGAACTCTCCCGTACTGTACTGGCTGATCGAGTACATCGAAGAAAAAATAGAAAACGACAAACGCTGGAACGTTTCGGAAGAAATAAAAAGTTTCGGCTGGAACATCTTTGACGAAAGCTATATCGAAAAGGGAGAGAAACTGAGGGAGAAGCTTGCCGATCCCCACTTCCTCCCGAACTACAAGAAAGAGCTTGAAAATATCCAGGCAAAGATACTGAAGCAGATGAAAGACTTCAGCGAAAAGTATCTTTCAGCCCTCAGCGCGAACGGGCTTGACCCGGCCGACCTGATAAAGAAAAGCAGCGGAATAAGCGGCTATTTCCGGAAGCTGGGCGACGGAAAGCTGGGCGACGACATTTGCAACGCGACAGTAAGAAACTGTCTGGAGGATGCAGGCAACTGGGCTTCGAAGACATCTCCCAAGCGTGACATCATCCGCCAACTGGCTGCATCCTCCCTTCTCCCGCTCTTGCAGGAAGCCGAGAAAGTGCGTCCGAAAAACAACATGATTCTCAATTCGTGCAAGCTCTCGCTGAGATATCTCAACAACCTGAGGCTGCTGGCAAACATCTACGACGAAATCAACCTGCTGAACCGGGAACACAACCGTTTCCTGCTCTCGGAGACCAACGCTCTGCTCCATAATCTGATGGCTAAAGGCGACGCTTCGTTCATTTACGAGAAAATCGGCACAACCGTTGATACCGTTATGATTGACGAGTTTCAGGACACTTCGCGCATGCAGTGGGAGAATTTCCACCTCCTGCTCGAAGAAAGCCTCGCACAGAAAGAAGGCAGCCTGATTGTAGGCGACATCAAACAGAGCATTTACCGCTGGCGGAACGGCGACTGGAGGATTCTCGCCAACATAAAGAAAGACCCTGCCTTCAGTACAAGGGAATGCACGCTGGACACAAACTGGAGAAGTGAAACCAACATCATCCGGTTCAACAACGGAATTTTCAAGGCCGCATCGCTCGTCCTTGACGAAAGGTACCGCGAAGAAACCGGAAACCACTGCACGGATCTGACCGAAGCCTACGCGGATGTAGAACAGAAAACGCCGAAGAAGGACAACAGAGGATACGTGAAGCTTGCTTTCCTGCCCAACAGCAAGGAGCATCCGTATGCGGAATCAATGCTTGAACAGCTGGCCGCCGAGGTGGAACGTCTGGTCGGACAAGGCATAGCCGCCAGCGACATCGCCATCCTGGTCCGGAAGAACAAGGCGATCCCCGAAATAGCCGGCTACTTCGAGCAGCACACGTCCCACCGGATCGTGTCTGACGAAGCTTTCAGGCTGGACGCTTCGCCGGCCGCAAACATGCTGGTCGACGGGCTTCGGCTCTTTGCTTTTCCCGACGACTCCATATCGCTTGCACGCCTGGCCGCAACGTACCAGCAGGAAATCCTGCACAAGGACACCGCCCTGAACACGATACTGCTTGAAGGGGCGGAAAAATACCTTCCAGCAGAACTCCTCCTGCGGAAAGACACACTTATGTTCATGCCGCTTTATGAACTGCTCGAAACGCTGGCATCGATCTTCAATATCCGCGAAATCAAAGGACAGGACGCTTATCTCTGCGCATTTTACGATGCGGTGACGCTGTATGTCCAGGACAATTCATCGGACATAGCTGCTTTCATTGCCTACTGGGAAGAGGTGCTGCACGAAAAGACCATCCCTTCCGGAGAAATTGACGGCATCCGCATCCTGTCGATCCACAAGTCGAAAGGGCTGGAATACCATACCGTGCTGATTCCTTTCTGCGACTGGAAAATGGAAAATGAAACGAACAGCCACCTGGTATGGTGCTCGCTCGATGCGGACAACCCTGACTTCGCGCCTTTCAACGAACTGGATCTGGCTCCCATCAACTATTCAAAAGACATGGCCCAGTCGGTTTACCACGACTGTTACCAGACAGAGCATCTGCAGTTATGGGTCGACAACCTGAACTTGCTCTACGTGGCATTCACACGTGCCTGCAAGAACTTGATCGTGCTCGGCAAGCAGAAGCAGGCCAACTCGGTGTCCGAACTGCTGCGTGAAGCGGTAGAAAGGCTGGATTTCATGCAGACACCGGAGCCCGACCCTTCCGGTGAATGTCCGGAAGAAGGCGACACATGCGAAACATATGAGTTCGGTTCTCTCTGCACTGAGCAGGAAGGCAGAAAGCAGTCGGCAAACCGGCTGAAAGCCAAACCGGAAACCATTTCCATGCGGGTAGAGAGCCTTACACCGGAAATCGAATTCAAGCAATCAAACAAATCGGCAGAGTTCATCCGGGGGGACGAAGACGACAAGGCGCACTATATCCAGCAGGGACAGCTGCTCCACAGCGTTTTTGCCTCCATCAGGCGGAAAAGCGACCTGGAACAGGCCATCGGCAACCTCCGCTTCAACGGTATCTTTGAAACGGAAGAGCAGGAACGCAGAACCAGGGAAATAGCGGAAAAAGCGCTGGAAAACCCGGTCGTTGCCGACTGGTTCGACGGCGGATGGGAGCTGTACAATGAATGCAGCATCATTTTCAGGGACGAGGAAGGCGGATTGCAGACCCGGAGGCCCGACCGCGTGATGAAGAAAGACGGCCGCGTCGTTGTGGTCGACTTCAAATTCGGGAAAAAACATGACGCATACAGGCAGCAGGTGCGCGAATACATGGAACTCCTGACGAGAATGGGACACAAGCATGTGGAGGGTTATCTGTGGTATGTGTTTGCCGACGAACTGGAAAGAATCAATTGTGACGAACAACACGTAAGCTAAATCATTATGGAAACATTTCTAAAATCAGTGGCGCACGACCTGTTTGAAAAGACCGGAGGCGAATTGAGCCGCACGGCAGTAATCTTCCCGAACAAACGCGCCGGACTGTTTTTCAACGAATACCTCGCCAAAGAATCGGAGCGGCCACTCTGGTCGCCTGCCTACTTGAGCATCAGCGAACTGTTCAGACAGTCGTCGGGCCTTCTCATCGGCGATCCGGTGAAGCTGGTGTGCGACCTCTACAGAACGTACATTGAGGTCACGGGCAGCGACGAGCCGCTTGACAACTTCTATTTCTGGGGCGAAATGATGATAAGCGACTTCGACGACGCCGACAAGAATATGGCAGATACCGATGCGCTTTTCAGCAACCTGAAAGACCTCAACGACATGTCCGAGGGCTTCGACTTCATGGAGGATGAACAGAAAGAGGCAATCAGCCAGTTCTTCCACAACTTCTCCATCAAGAACGATACCGCTCTGAAGAGCCGGTTTACCCTGATGTGGAACTCGCTGGGCAAAATCTACCGGCAATACAAGGAGCGTCTGAAAACGCAGGGAATCGCCTACGAGGGGATGCTCTACCGCGAAGTGGCAGACTCGCTCAGTGTGGAAGAGCTGCCGTATGAAAGATATGTATTCGTCGGATTCAACGTACTGAACAAGGTGGAACACCGCCTGTTCAGCAAACTGCACGATGCAGGCAAGGCCATGTTCTATTGGGACTACGATGTGTTCTACCTCAAGAAGCCGCACGAAGCCGGCGAGTTCATCAGCCGGAACCTGAGAGATTTTCCCTCGGAACTTCCGCCTTCCTGCTTCGACTGGCTGAACCGTGACAAGCAGATCGAATTCATCGAGTCGCCTACGGAAAACGGACAGGCGCGCTACCTGCCGCAATGGATCAGGGAGAACCTTACGGAACCGGAAAAAGAAACAGCCGTGGTGTTGTGCAACGAATCGCTGCTGCAGCCTGTCCTCCATTCGCTCCCCGAAAACATAAGGCACATCAACATTACCATGGGATTTCCGCTCTCGCAGACTCCGGCATACAGTTTCGTGAAAGCGTTTGTCGAACTGCACACCGAAGGGTATGATGCCAAAGCGGGGCATTTCCTCTTCGCGCCGGTCGTATCTCTGCTGAAACACCCTTACATGCAGAAGATCTCACCCCATACCGCCAATGTGGAAAGCGAACTGGTAAAAGGCAACCGCCTCTATCCCCTGCCCTCGGAACTGTCGAAGGACGGTGTGCTTGAAGAGGCGTTCTCGCCATGCGCCGGCAACCTGTCACTGTGCGAAAGACTGTCTTCGCTGCTGAAACAGATTGCAACGCTCCACAAGGGGGAAAAGACAGGCGACGCATACGACCAGCTCTATCAGGAAGCGCTGTTCAAGGCATACACCATGACCAACCGCTTCCGCTCGCTCGTTGAAGACAAGGAGCTTGACGTCAAGACCGAAACGTTCAGACGCCTGCTGGTCCGTGTCATGTCGGCGGCATCCATACCCTTTCACGGAGAACCGGCCATCGGAATGCAGGTTATGGGAGTTCTCGAAACCCGAAACCTGGATTTCCGCCACCTGATACTGCTGTCGGTCAACGAAGGGCAGCTTCCCAAAAGCGGAGGGGAGTCCTCGTTTATCCCCTACAACCTGCGCAAAGCGTTCGGCCTGACAACCGTCGACCACAAGATTGCCGTATATGCCTATTATTTCTACCGCATGATCCAACGGGCGGATAAGGTCACGCTGATGTACAACACCGCTACCGACGGAATCAACCGCGGAGAGATGTCGCGCTTCATGAGGCAGCTGCTGATAGAATGGAGGCACCCGATCGGCAGGAAGCAGCTGGCGGCAGAACAGATACCGGCGGCGGCGTGCCCGACCGTCATAGAAAAAACCCCGGAAATCATGGAGAGAATGGCGGATGTCTTCGATACAAGGCGCAACAAGCATGCGCTCATGTCACCGACGGCACTCAACACCTACCTGGACTGCCCGCTCAAGTTTTATTATAAATATGTAGCCCGCCTGACGGCTCCCGATGATGTAAGCGCAGACATCGATCCGGCCAAGTTCGGAAGCATCTTCCACTATGCAGCCGAACATATCTACAAGGACATGAGCGAAAGGCAGAAGACGGTGGACAAGGAAACGATCGAGAGGCTGCTGAAAGACCCTGTCCGGCTGAGAAGGTATGTGGACAACGGATTCAGGGAACTGTTCTTCAACCCCGAAGCCAACAAATCGCCACAGGCTCCGCAGCTTCCCGAATACAACGGAACGCAACTGATCAACTCGGAGGTTATCTACCGCTACATAAGGCAACTGCTCCGGCTGGACAAGGAATATACGCCTTTCACCTTCCTCGACTCGGAAGTAAAGGTCAGAGAAGACATCACAGTCAGAACGCCGCAAGGAGAAATCAGGTCGTGCATAGGAGGCACAATCGACCGGACAGACTGCAAGGACAACATGCTCCGGATCGTTGACTACAAGACGGGAGGCGAACCGGAAGCTCCGGAAAGCGTGGAGTCGCTCTTCCTGCCGGCCAGGAAACGCCCCCATTACGCATTCCAGACATTTCTGTATGCGGCGATCATGAACAGAAAGATGCGCGACGAAAACAGCGGCAGAACCGTGGCTCCAGCCCTGCTTTATATCCACCGCGCAGCCTCGGCCGCCTACTCGCCTGTGATAAAGCTAGGCAAGCCGCAAGTGGAGGTTTCGGATTTCAGCATTTACGAGGGCGAGTTCAGAGAACGTCTGCAAAGCCTGCTCGAAGCTATTTTCTGCGCTGACATCGCATTCACCCAAACGGAAGTGGAGGACAATTGTCAGTATTGCGACTTCAAAAAGTTATGCAAAAAGTAGCCAAATAGCAAAAGAATGTTAATAAACAGAAGTTTTTACGGATATGCAAAAACTTTTATCGCGAGTTCGCGGTTATACTAGTGTTTTTCATAGTATTTATACAGTCTGGTGCTTGTGAAAGTATCAACTGTAGGGACAAAAGCGTTTGTTCCTAAAGACGAAAGCGACTGCAGTTCCCCAGCAGTCGCTTTCCTTTTTTTATTCTCTTTCTTCCCTTTTTCTTTCCTTCCCGCGCGGGTCCGGAAATCCGAAGCTTCACGCATCAAAGTTTGTCTTCAGTCGGAAGCTATATATCTTCAGTCTGGAGATATGCATCTTCAAGCTGGAGATTTATATCTCCAGGCTAAAGATACAGATTTTCCGCAGCAACCTCCGCTTTGCTGTCCGGCCGACGGCAAAGAGGTTTTTATTGCCACTCCAAAGTTACCAGCACGCCCTTGTGGTCGCTGGGCCACGTGCCTTGCGGTTCGATGATGGGATCCTGAGAAGTTTCATCAGCCCGCTTTCCGCGAATGACGGAAGCTTTCGGACCAAGAACGGCGGCTTTCACAGGCCGGACACCGGTGCCCTTGTAGAAAATAAAGTCGATGCGGTCCCGTTCATCCGCTTTGGGTGCCCAGGCCAGCTTGCCGATCTCCGCATCTTCATTAGAAGCCACCCAAGTAAAGCCGGGGTGTGTCACCGCGCTGGGATAGACCGTACGGTAAGCGTCGTGGTAGCCGGCTTCGTGCAGCAGCCGTGTGGTAGTCCACGGCACAATGAACCCGTGATGGTCGTACAGGTCCTTTGTATCCGCCTGCCAGTCCATCCATGAAGGCTCATTGAAGTCCCCCCCAACAACGACAGGCATTCCCTTTTCAATGTCTTTCTCGGCATGGCGCATCATTATCCTGATCTGGCGCGGACGCTGTGAAGCATCATTCTGCGCCAGCACCTCTTCCACCGCCGCAGGAAGAGGACATTCTTTCCATGTCACTCCGTCATAGCCGCGAGGCAAGTAGCAGGCATAATGCGTGTAGTCCAGATGAACGGCATAAACGGCCATCTGCCGTCCTTCCACATCGATGACGGCACGGTTGATGCTGACCGAATCCAACGCTCCGCTTTCCATAATGGGATAACGGCTGAGGATGCCTCCGTCTTTACTGGGACATGTATAATACAGCAAACCTTTTCCGCGCAGGCTGCGGCACAGGCTGTCAGTAAAGTGTACGCCATGATAATCCCTCACTTCACACAGCGTGACTATATCGGGACGATGGGCCGCGACTTCGTCTGCGATTGCCTCGAAAGCACCGTCTACTTGCGTAGCGTCTTGCCAGACATTAAGCTGCAACACTTTCAGTTGCTTGCCGGTATCCGCATTTGCCCGAAGCCCTGCCGGCAGCAGGCAAAACAAAAATAGAAGCAGTTGTTTCATCATGTATGCAAAGTTACCCTTTTCACTGTAATATCCACATTACTCCATTGACTTCGTCCGAACCGTATTGGCGCTGGATGGCTGTTTCCACATTTTCGGTATTATAAGAAATCTCTACGTCGGGATACTGCCAGCGCATGGGCAATTTGTCCGGCGCGTTGAAGTTCTGGCTGGTTTCCGGATTGACAGGCAGCACGGGATAACCGGTGCGGCGATAGTCGTAATAAGGCTGATAAGGCAGCTGCATGAAAGCGGCAATGTACTTCTGCTCCATGATTTTGCACAACTGCTCATCGAAACTGCCGGAGAGCTGCACGGAAGACTGTTCAAGAAAACTGTCGATGTAAGTGTCAGTCAGCGGATGGCCGTAGTGATAAGTTTCGCTGTCGGGCGTATGGTCATAGATAAATTCCATGCTGGCGCGTATGCCTTGCTTATACAGCTGGCTGGCATCGGCCGAAATCCAGCCGCGCAGCGCAGCTTCCGCCAGGATGAAGCACTGTTCGGCATAGCCCAACTGAATGTAAGGTTCGCCGGAAATATAATCCACGTACCGGGGATTAAGCCCGCTGCAGTCGCCTGCCGCATAGTGGTCTTTTACTTCCGAGATAGGAGCAGTAGGGTCTACACCCACAAAAGCGTCCCACGAAGCGGCGGCTACGCCCGCGTCAAGCTGGGTCTGTGCCGGCCGTCCGTAATAGAAGAGGCGGTAGTCCTGATTGTCTTTCAGCAATTTTACCAGGAAGTCAGACAGCATGGCATAAGCCCAGTGACGGTTGGTAGACGAGTTGTATGGATAGTATTGCCCGGCTTTGTCAGAGAAAGCAAGTTGCAGGTTGTCTTCGTTGCTTTCCATGAGCAGTCCGTTCTGGTAAGCCTCCCGGAAACGTTGGGCTACATTCAGGTCGGCATCGTCTTCTCTTTTAGAGAGGTTGATAAGCACGCGCAGCTGCAAGGCAGTCGCCACCTTCGCCCATTGTCTGGCACTGCCGCCGAAAACAATGTCACCGCTGAAATCCTGTGCGGCCGAGAGTTTGCTGTATGCTTCCTGCAAATCCTCAAGGACACCCAAGCATACATCCTTCTGCGTGTCATAAACGGGTGTAAGCAAGCCTTCTTCTCCTTGCAGAATCTGGCTGTAAGGGATATCTCCCACTTCCAGCGTGTGGTTGAAAAGCACATAGGCTTTCAACAAGGCCGCCAGTCCTTCGTAGGCCGACTTGTTGCTCTCCGGAGCCAGCTCTGCCATGTTCTTGTAGTCTTGCAGGTAGGCATAGTCGCTGAAACTGGCGCGCCCGAAATCATTGTACTGGCCGTCTACGGCTCCCTCGCCCCATCCCAGGTATTTGGTGATGAACATATGGGTAACGAATGTCTTTCCCGAACTCGACGGTGCCAGTATCCCATGAATAGCGCCTGTCGCCAACAAGGAGGAGTTTACGTTGGTGGGAGTGTCCGGATTGGTATTGATGTCTTCAAAATTGGAACATCCTGCCAGCAGGGTGCAAACAATGCCTGCAGCTATGGTTTTGATATGTTTCATACGGATAGATTATTCTGTATTTAAATGTCAAGTTTAATGTTGAAGCCTACCAGACGGGTAGAAGGCGTGTTGATATCGTCCGAGCCTTTGTCAGGGTCAGAGAAACGGAATTCCTTGGTCCACATCAGCAGGTTCTGGCCGATGACACCCACAGTAAGGCCTTTCAGCTTCATCTTCTGGCAAAGGCTTGCGGGCAGGGTATAGCTGATCGCCACGTTGCGCAGTTTGATGAATGTCTGGTCAAGCAAGTTTTGCGTGCGTACGGTACCGATGTAGGGATTCATAGTGGTCATGTATGATTCGTAAGACACGGGGATATCATTCGGTGCGAATACGCGGTCATCATATAACACATTTCCGTAAGAATCCCATTCGGCACTTCCCGAAACCAGCTTCACGCCATCGCCCACAAATGTAATGTTGCCGTTCACCACTTCTTCATAACGGTACTGGTTGTCACTGTCGATATGTGCGCCAGAGTTCCATAATGCCTGTTCGGTCTGCGCGTGCGCCAAACCTCCCACACGGCCATCTACAGCTATGTCGAAAGTGAAGTTCTTCCATCTCAAGGTAGTGGAAAGGCCCCAGATCCAGTCGGGCGAGGTATATCCCTGTATGCTTTCATAAGGATTGATAAGCGGCAGTCCTTCGCTGTTGTGGATGATATTCCCTTCCGAGTCGCGCTGGTAGTCGTATGCCGAGATCCAGTCCCATCGTTCTCCCTTGGCTACCCACGGCTTCTGGGTAGAATATACGGGGTCGACATCTCCGTAATAGTAGCGGTCGCGCGCCCAGTTGAAAGTAGCTGTCCACATCAGATCTTCACGCTTGATGATATCCCCCGAAACGGTGATTTCATGTCCTTTTCGCACTTGCGTTTCGCCATAGTTTACAAGAGCACTTGTATAACCTGTGGTGGGACTGAGTGAAACGCTGCGGATGTTGTTATAGTTTTCTTTGTTGTAATAAGCATAATCCACCCGGAGCCGGTTTCCCAGGAAGCTGAGTGCCATACCAATTTCATAAGTGCGCGATTCCGAAGGCTTAAGCGTGGCGCTGCGGATGGTACGCGGGTTATAGGCGGCTGTCATATTATCCCAGACATTGGTGCTTACGGAATATACGCGGTTGATGTCGTATACGCCTGTGTCGTCTTTGGTCTTTGTCCACGAACCGCGCACTTTCCAGAAGTTGGTCCAGGAAGGCAGGGGAACGAATTCGGAAAGCACCACGCTTCCTGCCACAGAAGGATAGAAATAAGAACGTGTTTCTTCGGGCAAGGTAGACGACCAGTCGTTACGTCCGGTCACCTCCAGAAAGACGGTGCTGCGCCACGAAGCGGCTGCTTTTCCGTAGACAGAGTTTACCTGCTTGCCTGTGACACTCTTGCTGGAAGTAGAAGGTTCGACGGAAGCCGCCAGCGAATAGTAGCCGGGCAAAATGATTCCGTTCTGTGTTTCTCCCGTCAGGCTGCTGGTATTGTAGTAATAGATAGAGCCTCCGATGAATCCGTCTACCGAAAAATCTCCCCATTGTTTCTCTGCCATCAGCAACAAGTCGTTGTTGGTACTGAAACCGGTGTTGTTCCGGATGCCGTAATAACCTTTCTTCGAGCCCCATCCCGCCGTGGAACCTATGGGCGTCTTCCATTCCGTCTTGCTGCTGTAAAAGTCAACGCCCGAGCGCAGGGTTGCTTTCAGCCAGGGAGCAAGCTGATAAGAAGCGTTGATGTATCCGTTTACAAGGTTGTAGTCATTGGACGTGGTTACTTCATTGGCTATGAGGTAAGGGTTCTCATACCAGCTGCGGTCCATCCAGTTGGACTGCTGTCCCTCTTGGCCTTTTATCCAATAATCCTTATAATCGCGTATGTCGAAGTCGGCGCCACTCCAGATGAGCAGGTTATACAGATAGCCGCTTCCTCCGTAACCTGTTCCTCCCATGTTCGGATAGAAACGCTTGTTGTAGGAAAGTCCGGCATCGGCGCTGAATTTCCCGACATTCATAGTACCGGAAACGTTGTAAGTGATTTTGTTGAGCTTTTCATTGGGCCATTGTCCTTTGTTGTACACGTGCGTAAGCGAAGTGCGGAAACTTCCCAATTTGCCTTTTTGAGTCACGCTGACGTTGTTGTTGGTAACGAAGCTCAATTCCTGGAAGTTCTTCAGGTTGTCTTTGCCCACCGACACCAGCGGACGCATTTCCCACTCATAAGTATAAGGATTATACTGCAAGGCTTCCCGCCCGATGTCCATCTTGTCGCCCCATACGTAGCTTCCCGCAAGGTATTTGCCAGCCTGTCCGGTACTGTACGAAGTCTGCACTTCAGGCAGGCGCAGGTATCCGGCATTAAACATGGTGCTGCTGTTGATCTGTATCTGCAATCCTTCGCCTCCGCCCTTTTTGGTAGTGACCATGATGGCTCCGCTGCCTCCGCGCGAACCGTAAAGGGCTGAGGCTGTCGCTCCTTTCAATACGTCTACCGACTCGATGTCGTCTGAAGCGATATCGCTTAATGTCAAGTTCTGGTAAGGCACTCCATCCACCACAAGCAGAGGGGTTTCTCCTCGAAGGGTCAGCGTGGGAGCCTCGTTAAATTCGGTACTGTTCTGCACATTCAGTCCGGCAATCCTACCGGTAAGGCTGGTAGCCACATTCACTGATTTCACAGTGTTGAGCGCATCTCCCGATACTTTCTGCACAGAATAGCCCAAAGCTTTTTCTTCCCGTTTGATACCCAGTGCCGTAACCACCACTTCGCCCAACAGTTCGCTGTCTTCTTGCAGTGTAATGTGCAAGGGCTGGCTTGACTCCACCTTTACCTCTTGGGTTTTATAACCGATATAAGAAATGACCAATGTGGCTCCCCGGGTTACACGGACAGAAAATTCGCCATCGATATTGGTGATCGTACCGTTGCTGCCGTTTCCTTTTTCTATTACATTGACACCAATGATGGGCATTCCTGCTGCATCAACTACTTTTCCGGTAACCAAGTTACGGGTTTGCTGTTGCACATATCCTGTTTCAGTGGCAGGATTGGAAGCCCCCAACGGGGAAACTTGCAGAAAACCTGCCGCGCATAACAATCCTGCCAGATAGCGGAAACCGTAAGCATGTTTTTCCATTTAACGAGTGTATTTTTTGCGTTTTCCCTTTCGGACAACCAAAGAAAGGGCTATAAAAATT